>JBDWVP010000001.1:0-5510 GCA_039983935.1 Roseobacter sp.
GGCAAGCCGCAGCGGAATGCATTCATCGAGGCATTTAGCGGGAGCTTCCGAGATGAACTGCTGAGCCAAGAATGGTTCGACAGCTTGGAGCACGCCCGCCGTAAGCTGGCGCGCTGCCGCTCTGGCGATACGATGACAACAACGTCAGGCCGCACCACTCACCATCGGAGAACCAAACACCTGCTCAGGCGCGTCGTGCGAAGGATCAATTTGAGGGCTCAGCCGCCGGCGCGCGTGCCCAAATTAACGACCAAGAACATGAAAACCACTCCCGCAAGCGCTCGCTATGAACGAGGAAGCCCCAGGGCGATGGTCGATAGAAAAAACGCATTTCCCAACCCTTCCCCAAACCTCTATTATACCGCAAACACTTAACCAAAGGAGGTGTGAGATGAAATCTCACGAAAAACGTAAAGCTGAAATGGAGACTATCCATCAGCAGATGGTTGAAGCAAAGAAAAGCGAGCATACTGCCGCTCTAAAAAAAGTTACAGAGCTTTGTAAGGCGTTTGGCTTTTCGGCTGGGATGCTTAAAGGTTCGTTGGCTGAGGGTAGATAGAAATCATGAAAAAAATTGTAAGAGAAACCATCAGCGAAACGTTTTCTCGCGTGTTTACTGAACAAACTGAGGGTGCCCCCTTAGCTTTAGTAAGTGACGACTTGGTTCTATTGGAAAGTGGACTGGATAGTATGGGTTTTGCGGTTCTGGTCGTCGAGCTAGAGGAGATCTTAGGCTTCGATCCATTTAGTATTTCAGAGGAGGCCTTTTATCCCTCCACATTCGGTGAATTTGTATCTTTTTATGAAAAACATGAGCCTAAATAATCTTATCCTTACACGTGTTGCCTCAGAGCGAGATCGTGTCGCACTCATCGGCAAGAATGAGAGGATTTCTTTTTCTGATCTTATTGGTAAGCGTAGCGATATGCATGGCAAAAGAGTGGCTGTATTCATCACGGATACACTAAGTTTGGTAAAGACCTTGGTGTCACTTGATGGTTCAGCTCAAGCGATTTGTCCAATATCAACGGCAACAGATAAGAAAGGGCTGTATCACCTAGTTTCTGAAAACAAATTTGATGCAGTTATTACTGATCTGGCTAAGGAAGATTTAGAGGTTTTCACACATTTTGATATACAAATTAAAAATTTAATTGATATCGATTTTGATTACAGAGAAAAAGTAGAACCAAGCAATCAAAATTCTACTTGGCTTGTCCCAACTTCAGGGACTACTTCATTGCCAAAACTAGTAAGCCATACGCTCGAGTCGCTAGGTGCATCATCGCTCAGACTAAGGCAGATTTCTAAACAAAAGGAGATTTGGGGGCAGTTTTATGATTTTACGCGCTATGCAGGCTATCAAGTGCTGCTTAATTCATTATTGAATGGGCATACGTTAGTAACATCGTCGCTAACAGATCCAATTCATGAAAGAGTTAAGCGGTGCGCTGAAGAATGTGTCACCCATATTTCGGCAACGCCCAGCCAATGGCGAAAAATTCTGATGACTGGTGAGAGCGCCAAAAGAATTCCCCTAGAGCAAATTGTGTTAGGTGGGGAGGCCGCTGATCAGCAAATATTAAGTGCGTTGAGTAGTTTTTACCCTGAGGCGAAAATTACTCACACTTATGCATCAACAGAAGCTGGGCTTGGCTTGTCCGTTAGTGACCGTCTTGCAGGGTTTCCGACACGATTTTTTGATAATTCCGTAGGTTTGTCGGAGATTTCGGTACGCGGCGAAAGATTATTTTTAAGAACGGCTTCCAGTGCCAGTAATTACGTTGACGGTAAGCGGTTTAGAGACTCGCAGGGGTGGATTGATACTGGTGATCTTGTAAAGATTGAAGGAGAGCGTTTTTTTATCACCGGCCGAGAAAGCGGGATAATTAATGTTGGGGGCGATAAAGTGAATCCAGAAAGTGTTCGACATACGTTGCTGGAGCACCCAAACGTTGTTCAAGCAAATGTATTTGGAAAGAAAAACCCAATAACAGGTATGGTACTTTCTGCGAACATCCAGCTCAAAGAAAATGTTGATAAAGATTTGGCAAAAGCGTCGGTTAAGGTTTTTATAAAAGAGAATCTTCAAATCAAAGATCAACCAAGGTTACTTAAATTTGTAGATGATATCGAAGTAGCACTTACTGGAAAGTTAGTTAGCAGAAAATGAAAAATGCTGAGACGTGTGTGGTTGTAACAGGAGCGGCTAAAGGGCTAGGTTTGGCTATCTCTAAGCAAGCTATTGAGGCTGGTTACAGTGTGATAGGTGTAGGTAGAACTGAGTCTAGGGAATTCAGATCCTTACCGATAGCTCAAAGAGATTTTATTGAATTTGATCTCTATAAACTCGAGAAAATTAATGATCTTGTTAACCAAATTGTCGAAGTGGCTGACGGTGTGCCATACGCGCTGATTAACAATGCAGCGACAGGCCTTGATGGGCTATTAGCTACACAACACAACACTGACATTAGAAAAGTTTTAACCTTAAATCTTGAAGCACCTATGTTGCTTACCAAATATCTTACACGCCGAATGATAAAGTACCGTCGAGGTAGAGTGGTTAATGTCTCTTCGATCATTGCTCAAACGGGATTTAGTGGCCTTTCTATTTATGGCGCAACAAAAGCAGGTCTTGAGGGATTTACGCGCTCACTGTCACGGGAATTGGGGAGAGTTGGTATAACAGTGAATTGCGTTGCGCCAGGCTTCATGGAGACCGATATGACGAGTGGTCTTCAAGGTAAAAAACTGGATTCGATCAAGCGCCGGGCGCCTCTGGGCTTGCCTAATACGGAACATGTTGCTTCAACCGTATTACATCTCTTGGAGGAGAAATCGGAACGGATCACTGGAACAGTCTTCACAGTAGATGGAGGCTCTACAGCGTGACAGCAAACCTAAGTCTTAGTAAATCCGGTGGCATTGTTACTTTGAAAAGGCTTTCGTCTGAAAATGCTGAAATAGTTCTTTCTTGGCGCAACTCTGACAAAGTAAGAGCTAATTCTCTTGATGAGAGAAAAATACAACTCAGTGATCACTTAGAATTTATTGAAAACTCACATGAGAAAAAGCGGCATTACTTTGTTGTTGAAATACATAACGAACCACAGGGCTTATTTAATGTAAATGAAATTGGTGACGCGACTGGTTTATGGGGGTGCTATCTATCGAGCACCAACACAATTCGTCCGGGAGTTTTCCCACTAATGGTTGGCTTGTCTGGAAAGTTAGCGTTTGAGGAGCTTCAACTCCAAAATCTGAGAAGTGAAGTACTGGCTCAGAACATCGCCCCCCAGAAGCTCAACGATTATTTAGGAGTAACAAGAGCTGGTTTCCGCAAAGAAAAAAGGAGATCTGCAAACTGTGTCGACGTTATTTGCTATGATTTATCAAAAAGCGATTGGGATGATATCTTAGTCAAGATAGACAAACTCTTGCCATCGCGCATTAGAGAAGGTTTGAATGCAGTGAAGTTCCCGACATAGTTCATTTTGCGGTATTTGCGTGTGAAGAACACTGAATGTCGAAACTATCGAGGTTTGAGCAACACTCGCCCATAGAAAAACGGGAAGTAAAACCTTAGGAAGAATGTCGAAATGTTTGAGCTCGAACCAGTCGTTCCAACTGAAAAACAAACAGAGGAGTTATACCGCCAGCTGTGCGCTCGAGTTCATAAGATCAGTCACGCGGAGCGACCGGCATACGAGAAACATAAAGAATTTGTTTCTAATCATCCCTACAGAGCTTGGTTTATTGTTAAACAGGAGAATATCGTTCTAGGTAACGTTTACATCCAGTACGATAATTCAATTGGGTTTAATTGCCGCGATCAAATCACTGAGACGCAGATTAAGTCTATATTGGATCTTGTTTCGAATAAGCTTCGACCACTAGATCCAGTACCATCGGTTAGAGTTGGTAAGTTCTTTCTCAACGTTGCTGTTTCCAATATTGACTTACAGAATAAGCTAAAGAATTTGGGTCTTAAAGAAAGCCAAAGAAGCTTTATCTTTGAACCGTGAAGGTAAAGGAGTTAAACATGATAGAAATTGATGGTGTAAAGATTGGGCAGGAATATGCGCCGTATGTGATAGCGGAACTTTCAGCCAATCATGGTGGATCAATCGATGCAGCAAAAGAGTCTATAAGACTGGCAAAAGAGAGTGGTGCAAGCGCAGTAAAGATACAATCTTACACGCCAGATACGATGACGATTGAATCAAAAAAAGCGGATTTTTTAATAACTGAAGGTTTGTGGAAGGGATACACACTCTACGATCTATATAAAGAAGCGTACACGCCGTTTGAGTGGCATGAAGAACTGTTTCGCCATGCTAGTGAGATTGGTATTACGTTGTTTTCGTCACCATTCGACGAAACTGCTGTCGATTTGCTGCAAGATCTCAACGCTCCAGCTTATAAAATTGCCTCATTCGAGTTGGTTGATCTCCCATTGATCAAGCGCGCCGCAGAATGTGGTAAACCACTTCTAATGTCCACTGGCATGGCAAGCGTAAGCGAAGTAACTGAGGCTTTAGATACTGCTGTTAGGTACGGAAACGGAGAAGTTTTGTTGTTTCACTGTATCAGCAGTTATCCAGCGCCTTTAGAAGACTCAAATCTAAAAAATATTGAATTTTTAAGGGACGAATTTGCTGTTGAAGTAGGGCTTTCTGATCATACCCTTACAAATATGGCGGCTACAATTTCCATTGGTATGGGGGCTTCTGCTGTTGAGAAACATTTCAAACCTTCGGACAAAGCTAAGGGTCCAGATGCGAGCTTTTCAATCAGCCCCTCTCAACTAAAAAAATTGGTATCGGATTGCAATGATGCTTGGAACTCACTTGGTAGAACTGGTTTCCAGCGATCCAAGGCAGAAGAAGGATCCCGAAGACATCGACGTTCACTTTATTTTATGAACGATTTATCTAAGGGATCTGTAATTAAGTCTGATGACATTAGAGCTATACGTCCTGGAAATGGTATATCCCCAAAGTTTGCAGATGAGATCATTGGTAAGTCTCTTGGTATTAGTGTCGAGAGAGGAGATCCAGTTTTATTCGAAGCATTTTTGCTCAATGAGTGAATGGTGTCAACGGCGGTGTAATGTCCTTCCGCTGTGGCGGAGCAAAAGTCGGCCGGTTGTTGGCGTGCCTTGGGGCGTGATGCCCTCAAGTGGCAAGCACGTTCCAAGGCGCATTGGCCGTTAGGCCAATCTTGTTCGTCGTCAGGGTTTTTGGCACCAAGTGCGACTTAAACTAAGAGAGAGTTTGGCTCATCGTAAGCGTCCGGCGTGCCTGCACTGACGCGCCATAGAGTGTGTTGATAAGTGTCCACTATTGATAGTGGACATCTTGAGGACTGACCTGCGCCCCTTAAGTTCCTCCAGATTTGTGTAGAGTCCGCCCAACAAAAGGACGGACAAATGAAGGCACGATTTACGGACGAACAGATCATAGCGATGATCAAGGAACAGGAATCTGGTGAGAAGACTGCTGATG
>JBDWVP010000002.1:0-128442 GCA_039983935.1 Roseobacter sp.
GCTGGCCTCGCGAGTTCTGCAGAAGTCGACGAGCGCTACGTCCAGAAACACCTCGGCCACGCCTCCGCCGAAATGACCCGCCGCTACCAACGCCGTCGCGATCGGTTCCGCGTCAACCTCACCAAAGCCGCCGGGCTGTAGGCCCCCCAGCGTTAGTGTCGCAAACACTGTTGTGCGGCGCGAAGAGGACTTCAATCGGACACACTTATCCAGCGAGTTTGGCGATTCTACTTGATATTGTTATTGAGATATTTCACCCGCAGGAGGTCGACCAACCAACGCCGATTGTGCGTTACCAGCAGGCCATCCATATTGAACAGAAAGGCCGCATTTTACTGTATTTATCGATCGCGCGACACAGATATGTCCAGCGACCTGTGACCTAAAAAGAAGCGCCGCCTCTCTTCTGTCAGGGCATTTCCGAGCAATGGCCCGAGGAGGTATCCGCCAAAACCGTCCGGCTTTTGTCTTCCGGCGATGGGCTTGTGTAGCGATGATACTTGCATATTTTTCGACCCATCGGTTCAGAGTGGCGTGGCCAACATCGATGCCGCGCCCAGCCATCGTTTCTTCGAGAGACCGATGAGGTACTGTAAACCGAACATAAAAAGACGCGTATAAAATCACTGATTTCGGGGAAGGCGCGCCTTTGAAACTGATCAATCGGTTAAACCTCGAATGCGTTGTCGAAAGGCTGCCCCATGAACGCCACTCTCGAAAACTGCAACAGGGCTCCAAAAATTTGCGACATTGCCCAATCCGAAATCACCGGTTGGAAGCCTTTGACGTCTGGAACGTGGCGGCGCGTGCTGCTTGAAAACCAAAATCGGGGCCTATTCTCGGACGCTTGGTTCACGTGACAACACCTCTGCCTAGCCTTTCTCAAAACCTCATCTGTTTTCTAACAGGTGTCTTTTGTTGGGAGTGCTTCGATAACAACAAAGGCCTGTGCCCAAGGGTGATCATCAGTGAGTGTGACGTGAATAATCGCCTCATGTGCTGGTGGTGTCATTTTATCCAACCGATCCTTGGCCCAACCCGTCACATGCATTACCGGTTGTCCGGTTTTCAAATTCGTGACGGACATGTCCTTCCATGCGATCCCCATCGCCAGCCCCGTGCCCAGCGCTTTTGAACAGGCTTCTTTTGCCGCCCAACGTTTTGCATAGGTGCCAGCGACGTCATTGCGCGCTTCTGCTTTGCGTTGTTCGATCTCAGTAAAAACACGATTGCGGAAACGATCGCCAAAACGGTCCAACGTGCCTTGTATCCGCTCTATGTTTGCCAGATCCGTGCCGATGCCAAGGATCATATCAGGCGCGCCGTTAGGACTTTGAGGCTTGCCAACCCAAACAACACACCAAAACAAACATCAAAACCGCGTTTCGCTCGGGTATAGGCGAGCGCAACCGGGGACGCAGAAAACAACACCGCGTATCCACAAAACACAATGATAGACGCGCAAAACAGCCATGCGAAAAGCGACCACACAGCCCCTGCACCCGCATCTGCGGGCAACGCGACCGCATAGATCGCACCCCATGAGAAAATCGCTTTGGGATTGGTCAGATGCAATAGCGCGCCTTTTATGAAGAGCCCGCGTCGCGGTACCTCTGTTGAGCGCGGTGGCTGATCGCGCCAAGCCGCGCGCAAGGATTTCAACGACAAAAACATAAGGTAGCCAGCGCCCACATAACGGAGCATTTCAAAAAGCCAGGCATTAGACATCATGACAGCAGAAAACCCTAAACCCGCTGCAACACCCCATGTGGCCGAGCCGAAAAGTATCCCCAAGGCAATGGTCAAGCCTGCAGCGCGGCCTTGTTGCATCGATGTACCCGAGATCGCCAATGTCGCTGGCCCCGGGCTACCCCCCGCGGCCATCCATCCAATCAACAAAACAGTGAGTGGAATTGTAAATTCGGGGTTCGTCATCTCAAATGTCCTGTTGTTAAACTACCCGTAGCATAGGGTGCTGGGCTTTTCATCTGGTTACAAGTGCAATCACACGTCTGCCATTTGCACCCTTTTGCCCCGCTCAAAAAGCAATATGCAATCCGTATTCAACGAAGTTACCGCGTCAACTGGAAATACGATACTGCTCGCCACTCGCGCGCGGCTCCAAAACCGTTGCCGACAAGAATTCCGACAGCTCGGTCAGGTTTTTGAGAGTTGCCAGAGTTGATTATTTAAATGGGCAAGAGTCTGCGGGAGAACATTGCGATGCAGTCGGCCGCCCAAACAAATGCGAACATAGCGATCCCGATTTCCGGCGGACCTAAAGGCACTTTCAGGAGAAATTCCGATCTCTTGGTTCGACATATTCGACATCAGGGCCGCACAGGTCACTTTGTCAGGTAGGCGAAGCCATATGTTGAACGCGTGTCGATTAGACACAAACTCTGCTTCTGTGATCTTTTCCGCTGCGATTTCCTGCCGAACCGCCGTTTCACTACGAATGAAGCGCCTGATTTGATCGGCGGTGCCGTCCAGCACCCATCGCGTGGCAATCGCTGTCGAAACAGGGGAGGCCATGACCGAAACCGCCCTAATACCGTTCTCCATGGCAAACCCGGCCCGCGCGCTTGGGGCAATCGTATACGCAAGACGCAAACCCGCCCCGATGCATTTAGCAAGCCCACCGATATACCATGTCAGTTCAGGAGCGCTTGCCGCCATAGGGGGCGGCGCATCGGGAAGAACAAACCCGTAAGCATCATCTTCAATGAGCGGTAGGTCATAGCGTTTCATTACATCCGTAATTTCGAGCCGACGGTCCTGCGGCACGATCATCGTCGTTGGATTGTGTAAGGTTGGGTTAAGGTACAGCGCTTTTGGTCGATGCTCTTTAATCGCGGCTTCAAGGGCGTCCGGCACAACGCCTTGGGGATCCATCGGCAACCCGATCAACCGCAATCCAAGTTGCGCGGCAATTTTCTTGAACCCTGCATAAGTAATCTCTTCGCACAAAATGCAATCACCCGGTTGCGCCAAAACCGTCAAAATCGCCAGCATCGTTGCATGCGCCCCAGGTGTTACAGCGATACGGTCCAAGTTTGGCACAAGGCCACGCATGGATAACCAGATAGACGCAGCTTCTTTATCAATCTCCCCACCTATTGGGTTCTGGTACCGTAGCAAATGAACCAAATCGTTTGAAACAGCCGACAAACCAGCGCGCATGCGTTCCAACAATTCTGGATCTGTTGGCTCTGGCGGTGCGTTCATCGTCAGATCATTTGCCAATGCCCGGCGTTCGTCGCTGGTGTCACTGAAGCTCTGCTGGGGAAGAATAAACGTGCCCCGGCCGACATGCGACTCTATCAAACCACGACTAAGGGCTTCGGCATATCCGCGCGAGACAGTGGTGAAATCAACCCCAATCAAATCGGCAAGCTTGCGTTGCGGCAAAAGGCGATCACCGGGCAAAAGAACCCGGTCTTTCATATCCTGGGCGATACAATCCGCGATCGCGAGATATCGAGGCTTGCCAGATTTTTCGATTCGTTGAGACCAGTTATCCATGCCGATTCCTGCATATTTGTAGAACTTCATGATATTGTATGTACATTTTGCAGACAATTACCCAACCATCCAAACGAGGCAGATCGCATATTTTAACCTCACTTTGCTGAAATAAATGCCCACTTTTCCGTATATCGCTCAAGCATTGAGCGCATTCATACAATCAATACAATTACATTGATTGCAATATTGTATGGATGCGTGGAGGTCGAGACCGGCACATGCCTAACAGTAAGTAACACCAAGGCAACCGACAGGAGAGCGCAATGCCAGAAGTAACAACCCCAGCCCATAAAGACGGCGACTTTTTCGTAAACTACGAAGACAAAGTGTTTGAAGACGTACAGGCAGAAGAAGGCCAGAAGGCCCTCGTCACCTTTCACACCGTGGCCTTTGAAGGCTCCATTGGTTTGGTGAACATTCTGCAAGCCATCCGCTTGCAGCGCAAAGGATTTGAGACCTCCGTTCTGCTCTATGGCCCCGGCGTATCACTGGGCGTTCAGCGTGGCTTCCCGACCTTGGGCGACGAAGCATTCCCCGGCGCGCAAAACTATGCCGCCAACCTGACCAAGTTCATGAAAGAAGGCGGTAAGGTCTACGCCTGCCGTTTTGCGTTGCAAATGTTGATGGGTCATGGCGAGCCGTCCCTGCTGCCAGGCATCACACCGATTGCCCCACAGGATGTGCTTGATCTCAAGCTGCTGCATGAACGTGATAATGCAGTCATTTTGGACACGTGGACACTGTAAACCCGATTGTCCATCGGGGAGGCAATCATGTCTCCCCGGCACGACAGTCTCGCATCCAAGCATATTTGGGTGGCGATTACGCCCTTCCTTCTTCCGCAAAGGATATCCACATGCCAGATCAAATTGTCCGCGCCGCCGCAGTCCAGATTGCCCCGGATCTGGCCGGCCGAGCAGGCACCATCGAGCGCGTTTTAAACGCAATTGCCGAAGCCGCCGAAAAAGGCGCAGAGCTGATCGTGTTCCCGGAGACCTTTGTTCCCTACTATCCTTATTTTTCATTTGTTCTGCCGCCGATACAGCAAGGGCCAGAACATTTGCGGCTCTATGAGGAGGCCGTTATTGTACCTTCTGCGGAAACGCAGGCCGTTGCGGATGCCGCGCGCAAACGAGGTGTCGTCGTTGTGCTTGGCGTGAACGAGCGCGACAATGGCTCGCTCTTTAACACACAATTGATTTTCGATGCCGATGGAACACTTGCCCTCAAGCGCCGCAAAATCACCCCGACCTATCATGAACGTATGATCTGGGGCCAAGGAGATGGCGCTGGCCTAAAAGTTGTTGACACTAAGGTCGGACGCATTGGCGCTTTGGCGTGTTGGGAGCACTATAATCCGTTAGCTCGCTACGCGTTAATGTCACAGCACGAAGAAATCCACGTGGCACATTTTCCTGGCAGCCTTGTTGGCCCGATTTTTGGTGAACAAATCGAAGTCACCATGCGACATCACGCTTTGGAAGCTGGGGCTTTCGTGGTGAATTCGACCGGTTGGCTGACCGAAGAACAAATCAATAGCGTCACCGAAGACCCCAAGCTGCAAAAGGGTCTGCGCGACGGCTGTATGACGTGCATTATCTCTCCCGAAGGGCGCCATGTCGTGCCTCCTCTGACAGAGGGGGAAGGCATTCTCATTGCAGGTTTGGACATGCGTCTTGTCACCAAGCGCAAGCGAATGATGGACAGTGTAGGGCACTATGCCCGGCCTGAATTGCTGCATTTGGTACATGACGCGCGCCCAGCGCAGCCCGTGCACCGCATTCAAGACCCCCAAGGTTTGACCGCATCCATTGAAACGGAGGCAGAAGATGTCTGAAGCAGCACTAATTAATGAATTGCAAACTCACGGCATGCGGCTGGTGGACCCGACAGTCGGCATGGAAAGCCGACGTGGCGGTGCAGGCCCAACAGATCACAAAGCGATCACAATCGGCGGAACAACCGTGATGGTTCCAGTCCACACGGCTCCGGCTTTTGACAGCCCTTATGTGGTGTTGGCTCCAGATGCCAATGGCATGGCAGAAGTCACAAAGGCAGGTGTCTCCTTGGGGCAGGTTAAGTTCCCGACACGGCCAAAGTTTTATGACCTGAAAACAGAAGACGGCGTAGAATATCACAAAATTGCGACGCTCCACTCCAAGGACGTTTTGGCCACTACCGTGCTACAAGAGTGCATTCGTTATGCCAGCCGCAAGAAAACGTGCCAGTTTTGCTCTATTGGGCAATCTCTGGCCGCTGGCCGCACCATTGCCCATAAAACCCCTGCGCAATTGGCCGAGGTCGCCAAGGCCGCCGTCGAACTGGACGGCGTGACGCATATGGTCATGACGACCGGCACGCCTGCAGGCAAAGACCGCGGCGCTCACGTGATGGTCGACAGTGCGACAGCCATCAAAGCCGCCGTCGACTTGCCCATCCAAGGGCAATGCGAGCCACCAGAAGATGACATCTGGCACGAACGCATGTTCACCGCAGGGATTGACAACCTTGGAATGCACCTAGAAGCCGTCACACCCGAGGTCCGCGCGCGCGTTATGCCCGGCAAGGCGCAGGTGAGCCTTGAGAAATATTTCGACAGTTTCAAGGCCGCCGTCCGGGTCTTTGGGCGTGGTCAGGTCTCCACTTACATTTTGGCCGGCCTGGGGGACACACCAGAGGCAATCCTGGCCACCTCTCAAGAGCTGTGCAAAATTGGCGTTTATCCGTTTGTGGTCCCCTTCGTTCCCGTTTCTGGCACGCCAATGGAAAGCCATCCCGCTCCTACGTCGGACATGATGGCCAGCATTCTCAAACCACTTTCCGGGATGATACTCCGCGCAGGCATGAGCGCCGAAACGGCAAAGGCAGGATGCGCTAAATGCGGTGCCTGTTCGGCACTCTCAGTTTACGAAAAGCTAAGTGTCTCATGAGCTTTCAGAACCCTCGCGCTTTTCTGTCTCCTGATTTCATCATTCGCGCGGCGACCCAACCTTGGGAGCTCGACGGTGTGAGAAACTTGCGCCAACAGGTCTTTGTCAGAGAGCAGAGCATTTTTGAAGGGCATGATCGCGATGCGATCGATGACATCGCAATGCCGCTGGCCGCGATCAGTACCTTTGCAGCCGAGGCTGACCAAGTGGTGGGAACAGTTCGCATTCACCAAAGCAGCCCCCGCATTTGGCGTGGGTCACGTCTGGCCGTGGCGCAAAGCCATCGCCGCATGGGACGTTTGGGCACAGAGTTAATCCGCCTGGCTGTTGGCACAGCCCATGGGCGTGGGTGCGATCGATTTCTGGCACAAGTGCAGATGCAGAATGTCGCATTGTTTGAACACCTCAATTGGGCGTCGCTTGGTGAAATCCACGTACACGGTGTGCCGCATATGGAGATGCAGGCGGATCTCATGTTTTACCCTCCTATTGCTGACCCGTCTGAAGGTTGGAAAGCGCTTTCAGTCAAACGGAGGGCATCGTGATGCGACCTCATATTCCGCTGCGCAAAATCGTGCGTGAACTACGCGATCACCCCTCCATTCTGGGTAAGCTGGACATCGCGCAAAGCACACACACGTTGGGGCTAACGTCAAAAAGCGAGGGGCAGCCTGGCGATGATTGCGCCCTTTTACCAACAAAGGATGGATATGACCTGTTCTCTTGCGAAGGTTTCATCAACGCCTTTGTGAAAACCGACCCTTGGTTTGCCGGATGGTGTGGCGTGATGGTGAACATCTCAGACATCCTCTCCATGGGCGGACGACCACGCGCCATAACAAATGCAATCTGGGCGCCGAACGCTGAAAGTGCACAACCCGTTCTGGCAGGCATGAAAGCCGCATCTCACTCCTATGGCGTCCCGGTGGTTGGTGGGCACACCAACTTGAACACGGATGAATTGCAGCTTTCGGTTTCCATTCTGGGGCATGCGAAAAAAGTGATATCCAGCTTTGACGCGCGCCCGGGTGATGTGTTGATCTGTGCCGTTGATCTGCGGGGAAATTATCGCGAACCTTTTGACAATTGGAATGCAGCACTCACCACACCACCAGCCAAGCTGCGCCAAGCAATGGAAATTTTACCGACCTTAGCAGAGGCAGGATTGGTCACGGCCGGAAAAGACATCAGCCAAGGGGGAATTGTCGGAACCGCTTTAATGCTGGCGGAGGCTTCAGGTGTCTCTATCGACATACAGCTAGAAGCTCTCGTGCATCCGCCAGGGGTGGATATAGCGCGTTGGTTGCGCACCTTCCCAAGCTTTGGCTTTTTGTTGTCTGCACCGCCCGAACATGCGGCCGAAATTTGCGCCAAATTCGCTCAGTCTGACATATCCGCCACGGTGTGTGGTGATGTACGCGACGGCAGCACCCTGCACCTAACAGGGCGCGAAGGCTCAGCGCTTTTTTGGGACTATGACCGTACGCCTTATCTCAACCTAACTGCGAAGGAGCAAACCGGTGCCTGAGACCCGTTTCACCGTGCGCTGGCCTGATGGCCAAACAGAACAGTGCTACTCCCCTTCGACTGTGGTTCGGAATTTCCTAACCCCAGACACCACTTACCCGTTAGATGACTTTGTCACGCGGTGCAGAACCGCCTTGGAGAAAGCCAGTACGCGCGTCGAAGCAAAATTCGGTTACCGTTGCTCCAACGCCGAGGCACAACTCAGCGCGATTGAACGCAAAGCCAGCACTTTTTCCCGCCCAGCAGATGTTACCTGCCTTTCGATTTCTTAAGGAAAACATATGACCCAACGCGAACAGAAATCAGTTGTTATTGTCGGCGGCGGTCAGGCAGGCCTGTCTGTAAGTTACTACCTTTGCCAAGAAGGGGTGGATCACGTCGTACTGGAACGCCACAAAAAATTTCATTCCTGGCGCGTTAACCGGTGGGACAGTTTCTGCCTTGTCACGCCGAATTGGCAATGTCGCTTGCCTGACTTTGCCTACGCAGGCAAGGATCCGAATGGGTTCATGGTGAAGGATGAAATCACGGACTACCTGGATGCTTTCGCCGATACATTCAACCCACCGATTGTCGAAGATTGCGAAGTCACCAAAATCACCAAACGTCCCGGCGGCGGGTATCTGGTGGACAGCAGTCAGGGCAACTTCTCTTCGGATCAGGTCGTGATCGCCACGGGCGGGTATGACAGCCCGATTGTGCCTTCCTACGCCCAGAACCTTGACCCTTCGATCATGCAAATGCACTCGGTTGAGTATCGTCGCCCCGAACAGATGCCCGACGGGGGCACGTTGGTCGTTGGGACAGGACAATCCGGCGTACAATTGATGGAAGATATGCATCTTGAGGGCCGCCAAGTCCATCTGGCGGTTGGACCAGCACCCCGCTCGCCGCGACTGTATCGTGGTCGTGATACCATCGATTGGCTATATGAGATGGGGCATTATCACATGACCATCGCTAAACATCCCAATCCCGAACACGCTGTCTCCAAGACCAATCACTACATGACTGGCCGGAATGGCGGACACGAAATTGACCTCCGTAAATTCGCCACCAAAGGCGTTTCGCTTTACGGATCGGTAAGCGGTATGGACGGCAAGAAAATTCAATTCCTGCCCGATTTGGAAACCAATCTAGATGATGCGGATAACAGTTACATCGGCATTCGCGACGCGATCGATGCCTATATCTCTCAACACAACATAAACGCACCACGAGAGCCAGCATTCGAAAAAGTCTGGCGCCCTGCCCAAGAAATCACCGAGATCGATTGCGAGGAACAAGGCATAACCTCCATTCTCTGGGCAATCGGGTTTCGCCCAGACTATAACTGGATTGACGTAGATGTTTTTGATGGAAACGGCCGCCCTGTGTACAACCGCGGCGTTTGCCAACAGGACGGGTTTTACTTTATCGGTCTTGGGTGGCTGAACACTTGGGGTTCGGGACGTTTCCTAGGTATCGATGAAGACTCGCGGTATTTGACAGATCACATCCTGGCCAAAACGAAAACAACTTTGCGGGCTGCATCATGAATGTTGCAAGGATCGCCCTTGGATCATCATCTATATCTCGGCGTTCTACAGACACGCTCTGAACAGGCCGCAAACCCCGAGGTTGTCTGATTAGAAAGGCAATTGCCGATCAATACAAATAATTCCCTTGATTACGCCGGAGAGGGTCTCGATTATAAGCGCGACGCAATAAACACCGAGATCCTAAATGAGAAAGACCGCTCTGGCATTCGTGGCACTCATCGCCCTCTTACATGTTTACATCGCTTGGTTTGAAATGTTTGCGTGGACGTCAAAAGGGCCTACTGTATTTGAAACATTCCCTGCTGAACTCTTTGAACAGACAGTGCAAATGGCCGCCAACCAAGGAATCTACAACGCCTTTTTGGCCGTTGGCCTTGTGTGGTCGTTGTTGATCAAGGACGTTAAGTGGCAGACGCATATTGCGACGTGTTTTTTAGGGTTTGTGGTCGTTGCAGGCATCGTTGCTGGGCTGACTGTTGCCTTAAAACCCGGGCTCATTCAAATCGTTCCGGCGAGCCTTGCTCTGATCCTGCTTCACCTGAGCAAAAAATCCACCAACATGCTGTCTTGATCCAAATCAGCTACTTGCCGTCACCATCCATGCGTTGGCATCTCGTAGCACCTTTGGTGCTAACGACCGCCTGATCACGCCATGATCGCCTTTTGAGCGCAACGCGTTCTCCGCTCTATCGTTTCCAGTTTTCCGTTTCACTGAGTTGGACAGCAAGACCTTGCAGCAGTTTAAGGCATTGGACCAATTGATCTATGGCAACAAATTCGTTTGCTTTGTGGGCCTGTTCAATCGAGCCGGGCCCACATACAACAACATCCATATCAAGAGATTGGAACAGGCCCGCCTCTGTTCCAAAAGAAACAACCTGTGCCGAATTCGCTCCGGTAAGCCGGGAGACAACTTCGAAAGCTTCGTTGGAACGAGTTGGCATTAGGCCTGCAACCTCGCCAATCACCTCGGTTGCTATCATGGCGTCAGGAAAAGAGGTGCGCATCTGTGGCAAAAGGATTTCATCGCAAACGGCAGCTAAAGCTTCTTTCACAAAGTCCACGTCGCTGGCTTGAACGGGCCGCATTTCCCAATCGACACGTGCTTTGGACGGTATGACATTGTGAACATGCCCGCCATTTAACGCGCCGATATTTAACGTGGTCCACGGTGGATCAAAGGGGCTGTTCAGAGGTGCTTTGGTGATCAGTTCATCGCGCAATTCAAGCAGTCGCATGACGAATTTAGCCGCAAATTCGATTGCGTTCAGACCAAGGTCAGGTGCCGACCCATGCCCCTCAAGACCTTGAAAATAAGTACTATATTCGCAGCATCCTTTGTGGCCATCGATAATTTGCATGCTCGTCGGTTCACCAATGATTGCGAAAGATGGTTTGATTGATCGTTCTTTGAGGGTATGCACAAGATGCCCAGCGCCGATGCAGCCGGTTTCCTCGTCATAGGTGAGTGCGACATGCAATGGCCGCGCATGCGCGTGTTCAGCAAACAAGGGAGCTGTTGCCAGAACGGCTGCGAGAAAACCCTTCATATCACACGTACCCCGACCAAAGAGCAGACCATCCCGCTCGATCAACTTAAAGGGGTCTGTGTTCCACTCTTGGTCCGTGACGGGAACAACATCACAATGACCCGACAGCACAATCCCACCCTCTCGCATAGGGCCGAATGTCGCGAAGAGGTTTGCCTTCTGGCCGCTCTCATCCGGTAAAATATCTACTTGTGCACCGCAATTTTCTAAATGGTTCGCAAGATAAGCAATCATGTCCAAATTGCTGTCAGCCGACACTGTCGGAAAAGCAATCAAATCAGAAAGAATACGTTTGGTCTGATCGATCAACGGCTTAGCCCTTCACAAAGAGCTTACGGTCAATGTTGCACAGCGGTTCCGCAGGCCCATCTTGCGGTATTAGAATTGTTTCCGTCGTTTCCAATCCCCAACTGTCTCTCCATAGCGCCGGCATGAAATGGAATACCATCCCCGGCTGAAGAACTGTCCTGTCTTCGCTCCGGATCGAGGCCGTCCGTTCACCCCAATCCGGCGGATAACTCAGGCCGATCGGGTATCCCATCCGGCCAGTTCGTTCTATCCCATGCCGGGACATTACAGCCATGAAGGCGTCAGCGATATCACAGGTTTGGTTTCCATTGCGAGCCGCCTGCAACCCCGCTTCAATCCCTTCTATTTGCGCAGCTTCCACGCGTCGCATTTCATCAGACGGTGCCCCTAAAATTACGGTCCGGCATATCGGCGCGTGATATCGCCGGTAGCATCCGGACAACTCAAAGAAAGTCGCCTCTCCGCTCTGCATTGGAGCGCCATTCCAAGTCAAATGCGCCGCGGTTGCATCCAATCCTGAGGGCGTCAATGGAACAATCGCCGGATAGTCCCCCCAATCATCCCCAACGCCCGAAATACCCGCATGCATGACATCAGCAACAAGTTCGTTTTTTCGAACGCCAACCTCTGCACAATCAATCGCAGTCTTCATCACTTTGTCGGAAATACGCGCGGCTTTTTTGATAAACTCTATCTCTGCATCGGACTTGATCAGACGCTGCCAGTTCACCAAGGCCGTCGTATCAACTAAGGACGCATTGGGAAGCTCGGCGCTCAGAACAGCGTGGGCTTTGGCAGAGTAGTAATAGTTTTCCATCTCCACACCGATGCGCGCCCGCTCAAGACCAAGATCCGTGAGCAGTTTTCCTAAATCTTGCATCGGATGCACATCGGTGGACTGAATGAAATGATCACCATACCCGATGATGTTCTCGTGTTTCATCCAGCAGGTGCGCCGCCCCCCCATCATGTCCATATACCGACCCCACCAGATGGGATCGTTGTCCATGGTAAGGATCACCCCTTGGTGAACATAAAACGACCACCCGTCATACCCTGTAAGCCAAGCTTGGTTGGAAGGGTCGGTCACAAAAATCGCCTGAACCCCCGCCGCGTCCATAGCAGCACGTGTTTTTACAATCCGTCGATCATATTCGAACGTATCAAAAGCTGCGGTGTAAATGCCCATGATTTGCTCCTTTCGCAACTCTAACCCAAAACAGATGTCACAGCCTGCACCGTCGCCGAAACGATTTGGTCCGCCTCGGTTCGGCTTAGGCAGAAAGGTGGGGCGAACCCCAAAATATCGCCCTGAGGCATGGCCCGCGCGATAACCTTGTTTTGTTCGAGCAGCTTGGTCGCGATCTGCGCTCCAATCTTATCCTCTGGGCTATAGAAAGTCCGGCGATCTTTATCGGCTACAAATTCCACCGCACAAATCATGCCCTCCCCCCGGATATCGCCAACATTAGGGTGCTCGCTCAGAGCTGCCGACATTTCAGCGTTAAGGTACGATCCAATTGATCCAGCGTTTTCAATCAGTCCCAGTTTGTCGATCAATTCCAGATTAGCGACACCAGCAGCGGCTGCGACAGGATGGGCAGAGTAAGTCCAACCATGACCAATCGGGCCATTTTCATCCGTTCCTTTTTCCAAAACCGCCCACATTTTTTCTGACACGATGGATCCGGACAAGGGCGCATAGGCTGAGGTCAACCCTTTGGCGATCGTGATAAGATCAGGACGCATGCCATAGTGGTCAGATCCGAACATTGTCCCCAGACGACCAAAACCAGTGACAACTTCATCCGCAATCAGCAGGATGTCATGTCGATCCAGAACGGCCTGGATGGCCGGCCAATACCCAGAAGGTGGCGGCACAATACCTCCTGTTCCAAGAACAGGCTCACCAATGAACGCAGCGATTGTATCTGCACCCTCACGATGGATCATTTCTTCAAGCTTGGAGACGCAATGGGCGACAAAATCAGCTTCGTTTTGCTGCACATCATCGCGCCGGAAAAAATAGGGCGCTTCTGTGTGCAACACATGTGCGAGCGGCAAATCGAATTTTTTATGAAACAACTCGAGGCCAGTCAGCGACCCAGTCATCAGGCCAGACCCATGATAGCCGCGCCAACGAGAGATGATTTTCTTTTTGTGAGGGCGACCTAAAATATTGTTGTAGTACCAGATCAGCTTGATGTTGGTTTCATTTGCATCTGATCCCGACAAACCAAAATAGACTTTGGACATGTGATCCGGCGCGCGGTCCAGAACCATTTTTGCCAGTGTAATCGAGGCATGTGTGCCATGACCGACGTAGGAATGATAATAGGCTAGTTCTCTGGCTTGTGTCGCAATGGCTTCTGCTATTTCAGTACGACCATACCCGACATTGACGCAATAAAGTCCAGCAAAGGCATCAAGAAACCGATTGCCGTCACGATCCTGTATGTGGCACCCCGAACCACCTGTCACGATGCGTTGCGCTATGTTTCCACGCGCAAATTCAGCAAGATGCGTTGATGGATGAAAGAAGTTTTCGCGGTCCCATTTGTCGAGACTGTCATTATGTAACATGGCTTACCCTTTGGCCTTGGCGGCGCGCCGCCTGATGGTATCAAAAAGGAGCCGTTTGCGCGCGCGTGGTCACACATGACCTAAGCCGTGAGCAGAAAGGCTCCGCTCACCCAAGCAGCAGCGCGCAATGCCTTTATTGCCAAGGTAGTGCCATAATTGAACCATGTCTTACCATCCAAGATCAACCAAAATCGCATCCAAAGATCTGTTTTCAGAATTTTCAATCCAGTTTTCGCCGCAATCTCAATATACGCGAAACAGGATCTCTATATGCCAAAGAGCACGCTGCGACCCCGCAAACTTAACTGGCCTAGGCTAATCACAGATCTGATGCGACAAGGAGGTCGCTGTATCTCTCAAAAATTGCGAAATAACCCTGACACACCACACTTGTTCGATTGGGAAGGCGCTTTCTAAAGACTGTTAGTTCTGCATGGATCGCACTGCAAAAAATTAGAGCGCTCGTTTATGTCTTCTCGCCTCTAAATTTTCTTGCAAAATATCACGCATACAAAAACCTGAAGCCAAAGAAATGGACACAAATAGTTGAGGCTATTGGCCGTAACTACCAGATTATGGCATCTAATGGGCGCTGCCGCATAAATCAGCCTCCGCTCAACAGGCACCCCGTCGGAGATGGATTTCAGGCGATGGGTTCGAAAACTGGGCGACCAAGTTCGGCGATCCGCTTAAGAATGCGGATGCCAATCTTGGCTTGTGTTCTTTGGTTCTTGAACGTCTGCGCTTTTAACTGAGGGCGAGTAACGGCTCACCAGCGGCCCAGAAGAGTTTCGCCCTGTCTGCGTTGATTGTAGTCATTTGCCTTCTGTCAGGCCATCCATCCCGCTGGTTGCGATCTCGGTGACATGGCAGTCACGGGCAGACAGGTTTTAAACCGCATTGCAGCTCAGTTTGGCGTTTCGGGGGCGAGGGATCGTAACCTTGATCATCGATCCGAATTGCGTGGCTGTCCACCACCCGTCTTTCTGCGCCGCGCTGACCACAAGCCAAGCCCGTCATCACGGATTAAAACCGTCAGATCCATGATGACCGCTGGATCATGCGATTGTCTCAAACAGGTTTCCTAGGAACGTAATCTCGCCTTCAACACCTGACTGCGTGTTATGGATGTAGCCAAATCGGTCATCGGCAAATTCTTTTACCTGTTGGTCTCCCACACCTTCATCGATCGTTTAAATTATCGCATAGTTGTTTTCTGGTCCTAGAGCCGAAAGGAACAACTTTGTCAGTTTGCCTAATGTTAGATGTGGACGGCGTGCTCGTCTCTGGCCGACCGTCTGACGGGCAACAATGGACGCACACTCTGTACGATGATTTGGGGATCAGCCCTGATTTGTTGGTACAAGAGTTTTTTGCACGAGAATGGGAAGGTGTCGTGACAGGAAAGCAGAAATTGCACCCAAGTCTTGAGCTAAGTTTGAAACGCCTTGGCACATCCGTCTCAGCGGAAGAGCTCATTTCATATTGGTTTGAAATGGATTCTCGTCTTGTCGAACCCGTACTTGCTGATTGCCGGGCAGCACGAAATTCAGGACATCAAGTTTACTTAACCACAAATCAAGATCACATGAGAGCAAAATACTTGATGAACACAATGGGTCTTAAAAACGAAGTGGACGGGATTGCATACTCAGCCGAGGCAGGTTTTCAGAAACCATCACCTGAATTCTACAGCTATGCGGCCCACCTGACGGCGCATCCACCACGTGAGTTGCTGTTGATTGACGATACGCCTGCTAATATCGACGGGGCGATAAAGGCTGGCTGGCAAGCCACTCACTGGAATCGAAGAGAACGGCTGTCTGACATTCTACGACACAACATCAATCACTAAGGCCTGTTTCCAATGATCGACGGGCATGACCTGATGCCGGCATTGATGATCATGGGGCACGTCGCAGCGCAGCTTTCGCATTCCAGCCATTCATTGACCCTACAAGATTTTGCAACCACGTAAGCAATCGGGGCCTCGAACGTCCACACACATTGAAGACTCACGCAATAGTGCTGTGATAGGCTTGTACCGAGCAATAGGGAGGTAATCGACTTTGCGGAAACAACAAATCCGGGATGCGGCGCTGGCCCTACTAGTCTTAGCATCCCTTGTCGCACTCGTGTTAAAAGCCGCAGGTGGTGTTTTGAATGAGCCTGCCAGTCATCTCTTAATCGCGCTGATCTGGCCAAGCGTCATTGTCACTGTAGCCTTTGTTTTTCGCAGCCGAGTGGGGTCGCTTTTCACAAGTCTCGATGCTCGCATCCGTGGCGGCGCAGGATTCAAGCTCGGTTTTTTTGAGTTAACACCGACCACTGACAAAATCCCGACACCAGGCCCCGACGAGACAATCACCCTTTCCAGCATTGCGCTGTTGCATACCAGCTTTTTTTCTGAAGAGGGCACTCGTGGCTTAGACGACGGAAAGAAGTACTTTCAATTCGAGGTGGTCCTAATCGCACCAGACGTTGTATTGGATCGTGTCCGGAAGGTGACTTATTTGCTGCCAAACGCTTGGCCAGAGGATAGACGGATAACAGTAACCGCAGATCGCGCGGCGCGCTTTAAATTAAAAGAACTCGCCAATGGCACTGCTATCGTTCTGGCAGACGTGGAATTTAAAGATGATATTGAGCCGCTACGCCTGAATCGATTTATTGACCTCCACTCAAGTGGCCCGCGCATTTAAGGTCAAAGGCAATCGGTCCGTAGCTGCCGATCAACTGGCAAGGCTGCGGGACATTCCGCTTACCGAAAGCAGCCATTGATCCAACCAGCAGCATTGTTGTGTTTCTGGACGTCGACTTCACTGACTGTGGGATCAATCCCCTCCTCTCTCTTTAGGACGGCAGCGTTAGCAATGCGATGCCCAAGATGACGCCTCCAGCCAAACTTGGCGGAGGAGGCGCCTTGCTGCTTCAACCGATCACAAATCCAGAAATTCGGCGATCGCATTGATTGATGCATCATGAACGGTGGCACGATCCGATCCCTCCGGATCATTGCAAATTGCGTCTTCGCCTTCTTCGATCAGCAACTGTGGCCCATTCTGTGTGCAGATCGGTAAAAACGAGAAGTGATGCGCATCCGGGATCACAACGTGTTCTACTTGCGCAAGCTGATCCACTAAACCACTGCCTTCGCGACGCACATCAACAGCCCGCCAAGGAAAACTGTCCCCAAGGGTTACCAATTGGACAGGAACATCAATCTGTGCGGCGCTGCTTGGCGTTGCGGCATAGGTAAAGCCGGGATCAACGGCCACTATACGGCTGAAGCGATCATCGGTCATATCGGCAGAAAACTGTGGCGGAAGGCGGTCGAAGTCCACCCCACCACGAGCCAAAAACAGACAGTCTTGCGCCGCCTCACCATATGTCTCGCAATAGGCTGCATAGCTATTGGCATCAAGGCGAAGCCCAGCGACGCCCATCACGGTCGCCCCTCCCAAAGAGAATCCAAGTGCTGCAATCCGATCTTCATCGACCCGTTCAGCAAAATACGGATCAGCCAGCACGTGATCGAGTACTGCACTAATATCTGCACCCCGCTCTGATAGCCGTACCGTCCGGCGTGGGGAACTATCACCGGAGGTTGTTCCAGGATGGTTCAGCACGACAACCAAAGCACCACGTTGAGCCAAACCAGACGCAAGCCAAGCGGTGCCGTCAATGCTGCTGCCCGATCCGTGAGATACAACAATCAGCGGCATTTCTTCATCGGGCAATGCTGCGCCAATGAATGCATCGACACCCTGGAAAACCGCGTTGTCGCCGACGCGACCAGCATAGGTCTCGCGTCCTACTGGCGACCAAATTGCGGCGGCGATCGGTCCAGTGCGGTGGTCGGCTTGCATGTCAAACCGATCAAAGCCAACTGGATTTTCGGCCCAGACAGGCAATGCCATAGAAAGAGTGGCGACTGTCGTCAAAAGAATGTGTTTCATTGTGGGTCTCCGAGTGAGCTGTAAAAAGGTGTTTTCATTTGTCTCACTGACCGCCCTCATCGCGACCTTGAACCGGTTTGAGGTCGCGCAGAACCGAATATCGGTCTAATTAGCACCGATGTTGACGCTTCCAATCCCCCTAGTAGTGGCCCTGATCTTGGGCTTTCTGGCTATCCGACACGCTGTTCGCGGTGACCGTTCTTTGCTGTTCGTTATGTTGATGGCCGCCTGCGCAGTGCAAGCCCTCGTCATCTCACTGACCCAACACTATGGAGTGTCCCAGTTACTTCTTTTGCAACCCATTACAGCTGTGGTTGCGCCGCCGTTAGCATGGCTAACGTTTCAGTCCGGTACATTACGTCGTTTTGACGTTCGGGGTGACTCAATCCATGCACTCGTCCCAGCGTTCACCGCGTTTTGTACGATCTTCGCGCCCGTTACTCTTGATGCCTTACTACCCATCGTATTCGCAACCTATGGCATTGCGATCTTGCGCCGCTTGCAGACCGAGAGCACCTTGCCTTTGGTGAGATTAGCCGCTGGCCCGTTACCTGCGCGTATCTGGAGAACCATCGGTATCTTGCTGATCTTGTCGTCCCTTTCGGATATCTTGATCGCCGTGGCGCTTGGGTGGGGATACCCCGGTTTGCAGCCCCTTATCATCAGTGTCTTCACTTCTTTCACGCTTCTTGGAATCGGCTTGCTTAGCCTTTCTAGCGACGCACAGGGTAGCGATGGAAACGAAACCAGCACAATCGAACCGAGCCCTTCGGACAAAGACGAAGCCATCATCACACGGCTCGACGCACTGATGGAAAAGGACAGACCATACCTCGATCCAGACCTTACTTTGGTGCGACTTGCACATCGCTTACATGTACCGATCAAACAGCTTTCCGCTGCAATCAATATCGCCAAAGGCGAGAACGTCTCACGCTACGTTAACGGGTTTCGGGTTCGCCATGCGTGTCATCTGTTGAGCACGGAAAAAAGCATCACGGATGCGATGTTAGAAAGTGGTTTCAATACTAAATCAAACTTCAACCGGGAATTCGCTCGAGTCATGAAACAATCCCCCACAGATTTTTTACGCAGCATGAAATCTGAGGCCGCAAGTTAACAGGAACAGCCGGAGCCAATTCACATGTCTATAGAGGAGACTGTTGCATGGCAGTACCGCATCGGTCTCTCGAAGAAACGATGGCCGGGCGCGGCATCGATGTTGGCCACGCCACTGTAATCCGATGGGTCGAAAAATATGCAAGTATCATCGCTGCACAAGCCCATCGCTGGAAGACAAAACCGGACGATCTTGGCGGATACCTCCTCGGGCCATTGCTCAGAAATGCCCTGTTAGAGGAGAGGCGACGCTTCCGTTTAGCTCACAGGTCGCTGGCCATATCAGTATCGCGCGATCGATAAATACGGTAAAATGCGGCCTTTCTGTTCAATATGAACGGCCCGCTGGTAACCTATAATCGGCGTTGTTTGGTCGACCTCCTGCGGGTGAAATATCTCAATAATAATATCGAGCAGAATCGCCGTTTCACAAAGAAAATTACCCACTCCTTGCAGGCTTTCAAAGCGCTCAACTCAGCCGCAACAACTCTGGCAGGCCCCCGGATCGCCCACATGATCCGGAAAAGAATTCGACCAACCACAGAGAAATCCGGCTTCGAGCCGTTCGCTGAATACGCCGGATAAGTGTGTCCGATTGTAGCCCCCTTCGCGCCGCACAACAGTGTTTGCGACACTACCGCTGGGGAACCCAGTTGCCATCTATTGGGGCAAATTGGGCAAACGGTCCTCCACCGTGCCAAAGTGTTAAAGACTGAACGGTCCTAAATGTTACAATCTGTCGTAAACCTCGCGCGGATGTCAGCCGATACGCCTGAATGTTACAAGAAATGTTACGAAAATGGACATCCCAGTAAGCCTTATGTGAGAGGTGTATAAAGTCAGCCCGTGTGCAACCATATGGAGATCAGACGAACAAACCTGATCCACTACGGAGACCCTGATATGCGACGCACAATTTTTTCCATCCTGACTGCTGGCGCTTTTGCCACTATCGCATTTGATACATTCGGACAGGCACTCAGCCCGCTCTTTGGGTATGCAAAACTGGCGCCCGTTGGGCTTGCCAGCGCCACTCTGAAATCAGTCTTTGGCGCATCGCCTTCCGGCGCGGCTCACCTACTGCACACTCTTACGGGGTTAATCTTTTACGTCATCGGGTATTACGCCATTGCGCGGCCCATCCAACGCATAGTTCTGCCGCAACTGCACTGGGCAGTCACGGCAACCGTTTACGGCGTCGCGCTTTGGGTCTTTGCTCTTTATGGCATGGCGCATCTGGTTGCTGGAATGAAACCATTCCTTGGATTCACCGGCATCACTTGGGTCGCTCTCTGGGGCCATATTGTTTATGCGCTGGTTGCAGCGACAGTACTGGAACTACGTGGCGAAGTTTTCGAATATCCTCGCGGCCGAACCGCCGAGATTGGTTAATCCCCCCCGATCCCCTCGAGGAAAGGTCGCCGGTAAAACGGCGGCCTTTTTTCATCCAGCATGGCCCTATGATTACATCTGTAAGCACCAGCATTTAACAGATATCCAACGATGCAACCTTCTCGGCAACCAGACTGTGTCAAATACCCTGAGTAAATGTGCCGCGTTACACGCCTAGATACTGGCTAAGTTTCGCAGGATCATCGCGCAAGGCACCTGCAGTTGTCGTCTCGATGTCTTTGCCCCCTTCAAGAAAAGTCACACGATCGGCAATTGACAACACCGCATCCACGCGTTGTTCAACAAGAACAATCGCAAAACCCTCAGCTTTCATCCTGACAATAATTTGGCGAATTTGTTCGATCATCGAAGGCTGCAACCCTTCCGTCGGTTCATCCAATAACAGCACTTTTGGGCGCAAACTTAACGCGCGGGCCGTCGCGAGCATTTGTTGTTCGCCCCCCGAGAGGGTGCGCGCCTGTTGGTCAAGACGTTCGCGCAACCGCGGAAAGAGATCAAGCACCCAGTCGCGCGTGTCATTGCCCTGCCCCCGTGCCATCAGACCCATTTCAATATTCTCAGCAACGGTCAGTTCTGCAAAGAGCCGCCGGCCTTGTGGGATATACCCAATACCGCGTTTTGGAACCACATGCGCAGGCAGGGTGCTGAGATTCTCGCCATCCAAGGACACCGATCCTCCGGTCGCGGGCAGTAACCCCATGATCGCTTTCATCGTCGTGGTCTTTCCAGCTCCATTACGACCCAACAAACATAAGATCTCGCCCGGTTGCACAGATAACGACACACCAAACAAAACCTTGACCGGCCCGTAACCCGCGTGCAGATTTTTAACTTCAAGCATCGATGTCGGTCCCAAGATATGCGGCCTGAACGGCGGGGTTCTGGTGAATTTCAGCAGGCGTACCTTCAGCGAGCACCATACCTTGATCCAGAACTGTGATGTAATCAGCCGTCCCCTGGACGACTTTCATATTGTGCTCGATCAACAGTATTGTCGTTTCACCGGCAAGCGACCGGATCAGTTTGATAAAATCATCGACTTCCGTTTCTGCCAAACCCTGTGTTGGTTCATCCAGGATGAAAACCTTGGGATCCTGCGCGAGGCCCATCGCAATTTCCAAGATGCGTTGATGCCCATAACTGAGATCCCCTGCGATTTGTGCCGCCCGATCAGCGATACCGACGCGGCGCAAAACATCGCGCACTTTGTCATCCAACACCTGAGGCGTGCCAGCCAACGTTCGCCCACCAGCAAGAGCAACGTTTTCATAGACACTAAGCCCTCGAAAGATTGACGTGATTTGGAACGTATAGGCCAGCCCCAATTGAATGCGTTTATGCGCTGGCAGATTACTGACGTCCCTGCCCTCAAAGAACACCTGCCCGCGCGTGGCCTCGGTGCGGCCACTGACCATACCAACAAATGTGCTTTTGCCTGCGCCATTGGGGCCGATCAATGCCGTCACCTGACCGCGTGCAAGGATGAAATCGACATCCGTGTTGGCAGCCAAACCCCCATAGATCTTGGATAGACCCTTTGTTTCAAGGATATTCACGGCAACCATGGCATCACCTTTGAACGTAGAATTCCGGCCAATCCCCTAGGAGCAAACACCGTCAGGACAATTAAAACAAAACCGGCAATCAACATATACGCATTGGTCACCCCACTCGAGGCGTCGATCAAATAGAACATGAAAAACACGCCAATCAGCGGTCCAATTGTGGTGCCCGCACCCCCCAGCAACACCCACAAGAGCGGCAGGATAGAGTATTGAACGGATGCAAATGTTGCCCCCACATAGCCAAACAGCAACGCGTAAGATGCGCCTGCAATGCCTGACACTATCGCGGACAGGATCAACGCTTGCAGTTTAAAACGCGCAACATCGTATCCTAGCATCCGCGCGCGTTCTTCATTTTCGCGGATGGCAACCAGACGTTTACCGAAGGGCGTCTGCACCAGTCTAGCCAATGCCAAAAAGCAGACGGAAAACAACACAAAGGCCGTAAAGTAACGCCCTGTTTCTGACGTGACATCAAACCCGAACACCACTCGTTCGGCCTGTTGCAGGACAAACCCTTCGTCGCCACGAGTGTATTCGCCAAAGTACAGCACCACGAGATACGTCGTCTGAGCAAACATCAACGTTACAATCATAAACGCAACACCAACGGTGCGTAGCGCCAAAAACCCGACAACATATCCGAGCACAGCCGCTGAAACGATTGCACTCACAAAAGCCGCTGGAACAGGTGCATCAAACAAGTGGATCGCCAGACCAAACCCGTACATGCCCGCCGCAAAAAACATCGCATGCCCAAGGCTGAGCAGGCCAGTATACCCAAACAGCAGATTGAAACCCATTGCATAGATCGCCAACACCATGATCCGCGAGAACGCGCCAACATGATACGTCGGCAGGATGAAAAAAAGCGCCAATAAAACCGCTAGAATACCAACGTGCAGGATTGTTGGTTTTGCAGAAAGTGTCATGTATCTTTCCTCCCCAACAAGCCTTGGGGTCGAAACACCAGCACCATCGCAACCAAAAGCGTCGCAATGATTTTCGCCAATGTCGGCGAGAAAAAGACCGAGATGATCCCATCGCTCATCCCAATCAAAACTGCTGCAATGACGGTCCCGGGCAAACTGCCCAATCCGCCGATGATCACGACAATAAACGCTAACAACAATGGATCAGCACCCATAAGGTAATGCGCTTGCTGGATCGGCACCACCAACACCGCACCAAGCGCTGCAAGGGCTGCACCAAGTCCAAAAACACAAGAATAGACCAGTCCAACAGGGACACCGAAGGCCTGCGCCATTTCACTGTCTTGTTGTGTTGCTCGCATAATGAGTCCGATTTTTGTACGGGTCAAAAGCAACCAGAGGGCAATCAGAACAAAAATTGCCGCTGCGATGACAAACAGTTTGTAGCTGGTGGTGCTCAACCCCCATGGCCAGATCATCGCAAAACCGTCATCGCCAAATTCAAACCAAGGCAAAGAGAGACGGTGATTAAACGGGGCTTCTACCGGGCGCGCTTCGGGTCCAAACGTCATCAGTGTGGTTTGTTGGATCACAAACAGCATGCCGATGGTCCCCACAATCGTCCGGTCGGGATCATATTTTATGCGTTTCAGAATCAACCAATCTGCCGATGCGGCCAAGGCGCCAACCAACAATGGCGCCACAATCACAGCTGCTGCAAACCCTATTGCTGGGTGACCGCCAATCATTGAGGTCACAAACCACGCGATTACAGCGCCCAGCATAAAGAACTCACCATGTGCCACATTCACAACGCGCATCACACCAAACACGATGCTCAGCCCCATTGCCGTAAGCACAAGTATGGCTGCGATGACCGCCCCCTCTAGGGTAGCGAGCATCAAATGCGGCCCAAATTCCATATTGAATTTCCTACTTTTGAGAGGGTCTGACCGAACAGCGCCCGGTCAGACCGCATCCAATCGTGACTTAAAACGACTGCGTCGTGTAATCGACTTCGTCTTCATACAAACCATCTTCGATCGACGCTGTGTGTTGGACAGTCAGTTTCCCATCTACAACTTTGGAGATATACTGAGCACCAAAGGTTTGGTGTGTTTTCCCGTTGAAACGTTTTGCTCCCTGCGGGTGATCTTCTGATTCAGGGATATCAGTCATGGCCTCAACTGCTTCAATGAGCTTGGCGCGATCTTGCGGCCCTTGGTAATCAGCGCTTTCCATACCTGCCTTGATGATATTCAAAGTCTCCCAGCAGCCAAACATATGCGCGTAGGTAGAGACATCCGCCGGATCATCAAGAGAGGCCCCTCGGTCATCGACACCAACAGCAGCGCGATAGGTTTTTTCAAACTCCGATTGACCGTCTTGTGCGTGACGCGGCATGCCTTCCCAGAAATATGTTCCGTCCAGAAATTCCAGACCCGTACTGTTGATATCAACCGCTTCCAAGCTGTCGATGAACCCAAAGATCTCAGGACGGCTCGGGCCGAAAAATTCACCCAGCTCTTTGACAAAAGTCAGGACCGCAGGGCCGACCATGACATGATAGACCACCTCTGTCTCGCGGGGTATCTGCGGGAAGTAGCGGGTAAAGGTCGTCTCGCTTGGCGGAATTGCGATATGTGCAAGCACTTCGCCACCCTGTGCTTCGATCGCCCTGGTAAAGAAATCACGGTGATCATGACCAAAAGCGAAATCGGGGAAGATCATCGTGACCTTCTTCCCCAAGTTATTCGCAACGAAAGGCGCCATCGATTGCACCTGACTTTTTACATCCGTAATGCCAGGTTGCAGCGTATACCGGTTCAGCATGCCGCTCGCGACATGGTGACCTTCGGATACAACAAAGTACGGCAGTTTCAGTTCTCCCGCACGAGGTGCTGAACCGATGACAACGTGACTAAACAAAGTTCCGAACGCAACATCACAGGCATGCTGGTTGGCAAATTTCTCGAGTACTTCTGCACCGCGGCTAGGATCGGTTCCGTCATCTTCCGTTACAATTTCAACAGGACGCCCATTGATGCCGCCATTGTCATTGATACGTTTTACCGCTGCGGTCGTCGTCGCATCATACCACCGCCCATAGGCCGCACCGATGCCAGTGGCATGTTTTTGAAAACCGATCTTGATAGGTGCCGAGCTCTGCGCTTGTGCAAACCCATGCGATCCGGGCAAGACACCAGCAGTCGCCAGCGCGCCAACCCCAGCGCCCAAACCAAGCAACGTTGAGCGACGGTTTATCTTTGACGAACTTTTAAACTCAATGGTCATTTTCGTACTCCATGTTGTCATCGCGGTCTCTAGTTTTGCCGCGTTCTGTCAGAATATTGTGTGTATACAAACGAAAAGTCTACTGTTTTTCTGTTCTACGCCCCTCTTGGGCTGGCAAGCAGCCACAGACCGAACACAGTATAGGCAATCATCAACAAGGTAAGCCCTAACTGAATAAACACGACATCTTTTGCATTATGACACAGTGCGCGCGCAACATGATGCCCCATAAGAACAGAAACAACGTGGGAAAACACCACGACACCCGCCTGCGTCAACCATATGATTTTAACCGTTTCTGGCACGCTGAGAAAGCCAAACGTTGCTTTGACAGCCCCTAAACCAAAGAGGTTCCAACCTAAAGCCATCGGATCGGATAAAGTAGAAAGAGTGACTTTGATTTGCACCAAAAATGCCACGAGATAATGCGCAAAATGATAACCAAGCGCAATTGGCAACAACGTCACGGCGAACAAATTGAATGCCGTAAGAAAGGGAATGGAATCAGATTGCCCGTGCAATTGAACTGCTTTCAACCCCAACCAGATCGCGAAACCGAATAACAAAAACAGCAAGACAGTTGCGGCCAGCAATCCCATTATTGACGACCAAACAACCGCAGATCGCCCCGGAAACTCTAACGGGTTAATACCGATTTTGACCAACCACCAAAAGGTTTCATGCACGCCGTCAAAACTGCCGCCTGTCAGTATTATTAAACAAAAGGCCGCACGGCTCATATCTAGCGGCCCGTCTTTCAGTGCCGCCCATCCTGGAAAGCCAAAGCGCAATTGTTCTCCGTATTGGAATGGACGAAAAGCACCGATCAGACGGAACATGACCGTGAAACATTCAGCGCGCTCTAACCACGTGTCTTTGCCAAACAGTTCAACGCCGATCAATGTCACAAACCAATAGATCAATACAAAGGTACCCAACCTCTGCGGATCACTTGGCGCAACATCAGCCAGTAGGAAAAACTGAAATAGGATGATTATCCCGACAGAAGGCCAGGCGCGCAATCTATCTGGCATCCGGAAAACAGGGTTCCGACCCAATCCGAAAACGCTGACAAAGCCCTCCCAGGGGTTAATCCATTTCCAGATATCGAATAGCGTTCCCTGAACAACAAAAACACCACCCCACCAAACAGTCCAAATCACCAGTGGGAGCAAATTGTTTTGCGGATCGGTCGGCCCATAAAACCCAACGAATACAAGAAAAATCAAGACAGAAGTGGCGACGAAAGACACTGCCGTTGATGCGCGATCTATTTCACCACGCTTTTGCCCGCCCCACGCAATATGTGAAAACAGCTTTGACAGCAAACTGCTCGGCAGGCATGTCACAAGCACGATCGACGCGATCACAGTCATTGTCCCAGCGGCCGTGTAAACGCCTGTTGGCAATAAAAGGACAAACCCTTGTTCGGACGCATGAGAATTTGCTGGGCCCGAACACAAAATACCCAGAGCGAGAAGCGTAAAAAATTTGAACTTTCTTTCGGCAGTCATATCAATAGCATACACATGAAATTTGAAGAAAGGTGAGATACCGGTGAAACGAGTTGTGGTATTTTTAATATTGGCTGCATTTGTGTTCGCCACAGTCTTTTGGGGAATGGCCCGCAACACTGATGTAACATTAATCAACGCGCGTGCCATCCCGTTAGACGATCAAAATAAACGCTTTGTCGTGACATTTGATATTCAGAATGACGGGCCAGCCAAGACGATCACCAACTTGAAGTCTGCATCTGCTGAAATGGTCCGCGTTATGAATCCTGGCCATGAGAGTGCACAGATTGTAATCCCCGCAAATAGTACAGGTTTTTTTGCGATGGATGGTGCCCATGTAATGCTGATGACACCTCAAGCGCCCTTTGAACCAGGCGCATCCGTTCCCCTTACCCTTGAATTTGCCGAATATGCTGAGGTGACAACTCGCGTACTTAACGTTGGGGGTGAAATGGGTATGGATGGTATGGATCACGACATGACCCAAGGCATTCAGGCAGAAACGAGCCCAAAAATTACGCTTAGTACAGCAGATGGTTTTGACGAAACAGGGGCTGACATTTCTGTAAATGTCGAAAACTTCTCCTTTGTTCGTGCGGCGGACAATGCGCCACATGTGCCCAACCAAGGCCATGGCCACATCTATCTTAACGGGCTCAAAATCGGGCGCCTCTACGCGCCCAATTTTTCATTAAACGCTCTTCCAGCAGGCTCCTATAATTTGATTGTGACACTTAATTCGAATACCCATCAACCCTATGTAAGGGGGGGTAGTTTGGTGCAGGATACATTGTCTTTTATCATTCAATAATCGATCCAGAGCTGATTGCTGTTCGACACAGCCGGTGTCCAACTACGCGAGATGCTCAAACAAACTTTGGCCTCCGACAAATATGGCCTAAGAAAACCGATCTATTTTCCACGGCCGGCAGTCACATCCAATTCCGGCAGATCCCGTAAACTTTGCAAACTGAACGTTGTCAAAAAAGCCTCCGTTGTCACAAAGGTATGCGGCGCGCCCGCTCTAGGCGCCCGAGGCCCCGAGGCAATTAGGTCTTTAAACCGCAATCGTGCCAGAAGATCGCGACTTACCTCCTTGCCAAAGATGTCCTTGAGGCCAGCACGATCAATTGGTTGATGATATGCAATCGCACAAAGAACCCCCATCTCCATCTGCGTGAAACCGATAGATTGATCCCCCAGATCTGCCGCTGCTTTTATCGCCTCAGCAAATTGGGTTTTTGTCCGAAGCATCCACCCACCTGCCGTCTTGGTCAGTTCATAAGGCCGCCCAGCCAGTTCCACCTGGATGTCCCCAATCAGCAACTCAACCGAAACGCCATGCCCCACAACGCGCTCCAGATCTTCACTGTGCACTGGCGACGCGCTGGCAAAAAGCACGGCTTCTACCCGCCCCATCCACTCTCGCCAACGCAACTCTGGTGACACGTCATTTAATTCTCGATCAAATGGGTCGTTGCGATCCGGAAGACCAGTCGTTTTCGAAGCCTTTTTCTGCGTGGTGCCCTCGGTCATGGTAGTATGCCATAAAATCTAAATGCTGATCTTCCGGTCAATTCGCGTGCAACCCCCAATTCAACCAAACGATCGCAAAATCGCCTCGCGGCACGATCTGTCATTGGAACTGTTGTGCCTTGTATAATCGGGGACATCATCGACGAAGGGGAAACTGCATTTTCGGATAGGAATAAGCCGACCGCTGCGTCAGATCCTTTGGCTCGCAGCTTTGGAGCGACTTTCTTGAGTGCAGCAGTCCGCTGTGCACACACTCGTGCAAGCCCTATCGTGTCTTCAATTCCAGAAAGGAGGCTTTGTTGAGCGATCAAATCCGCCTTAGATCGCCCGGCAACAAGGTTTCGCAACATTCCTTTGGTCATGCCAAGTGCCGAAATTGGCAGCACAGTTTTCCAGTTTAACGCGCGCGCCAAAATAATATCTGCCATAAGGCAAGCCTGTCGTTCGGCTCGGTCATCGACCTCAAGGACCAAACGCATTGCAGCGACACAGCCCGCAAGTGGCCCGAGAGAGCGAACATCCGCAGCGCCGGCTGCAAGCCAACCATCCAAGCTCCCTTCCAACACCGGACCAAGCAGAATTCTCATTTGGGAACTGCTATCCTTGCCGGTCATCCGCAAACGTGTTGTCGCATGCCAAAATGCTAAAAGTTCTCCATCTGGTCCGCGCGCATTGTTACCTGACGCGAGATAGAACGCATCCCGGATATCTCCTTCTCCGGCCATGCGACCCTCCAGCTTTGACGTCGCCGTAGCTGCCTTTAAGGCCAACCTGCTCGCCAGGAGTGGCAAAGGGACATCGTCAGTAAGATCGGCAACCAAAGTGTTTAGGACTGTCAAGGCCGACCCTGAACGAAAAGTCACAGCCTCAACTGTTTCAGCGCGCCGAGATGTGACCCAAGACTGGAGATTGGGCAACCTTGATCGTTCGAAAGCTCCTTCGGGCAATTGCGCTCGCACTTTTTGCCTCCATCTTCTTGCGGCGGTTTTTTAAGGATTATTGTGCTATTTCCGCCGCACATTGTCTACACTTGTTATGTCCGATAAGCTTTTATTTTGAGGCTTTATTTGATTTTCTTGTGCAATACATTTGAATTCCCAAATTCCGGACAAGAAATTCAAGATATTTCACCATTAGAATGCTAAACTTCAGGAGCATCAATGAAAATCTACCAAGCACCAAACTACATCAAGCCGAGCGTATCAATGAGGACAACAGATCCAGTCTAACACTTGCGGACGCGTCAGAAATCTGTCCACGATTGAAAAATCAGAACAACCCTGTTGGAAACACCTTAAGGCAGAAACCACATCGATAGTTAGTCATCATGACTGAACTCATTCCTCACGCTGGTGCTGACTCAAGGGATTGAGCCCCCCGACGGTCTAGTAGCGCCCGGGCCCCTTTGGCAATTTCGAAGATTGAAAAAAGCTATCAGGCATCACTTGGTACTACCAACAACGTGGGCTTAAAATTGACCGAACGGATATTCGCAGGCCCAATATACTCCCCGTAGTTCTGCGACCAACTCTGGCTCAATTCTTCGGAAAGAAGCTCTCCTTACCTCTAAAGTCTTGGCCATGACGGCAACACTTCCTTATGATGTTCGAAGATTTAGAGACCGGGCAATTTAGCTGGTCGAGCTTCGAGATCCGCTCGGACATTCCAAGATTGTCAATCTGGATCAGGGGCATGGCGATGCACGTGTCAGCAAGGGATGGATTTAGATTGAGAGAGAAGCGATAAACCTCACTCTCCGTAACAAAAATGGTCAGCGACAGATTGAAATCAAACGCGCACTCACAAACCAATCATGCCCTACTCATGCATTGAACGCATCGCTTCGATTTTCAAGAATTTGGTCCGGTCCTATTCTAAAGCGCGTCAGGCGTAACAGCAAATGTGTCGTGGACCTAAGGCTTACCGGCAAGCAAGGTGCTCCCCTCATTATAGGTTGCGGTCTCGTTTTGGGAATCCAGAATGAAATCCCGTAGAATAAACGTGTCTCTTTGTTTTTGCGCCATAGTTTTCGTTTTAGGTCGATATGTTAGAGCACAACGATCATGAGCATAGAGGATCGACAAAACTACAAAGTCTTACCTATCAATATTACCACCGCCAGTCCCAAAAGCCCGCTTTTTCAATGGGTCAACTTGTCCGTCATATCCGCTACCGCGTTACCGGCTAACAATCGAGACAACCTCCGGGGTACAGCGCATGATCAAGAAGATTTCTTCTTGAATCTCCCTAATCTGGCTAATCCTTCATAGCTGGCTTCGTCTGAATATCCCGCCTAAACATTGCAGCTAAATCCTAACATCGTAGAATACACCACAGTTTTTTGGAGGAAAGTTAACTGCAGCTTTCGCGATTTTTTATCATGCGAGTCTCTCGCACTCTTCAACTCGGCGACCATAAATCGGTTACCGGGGTTACGAGTTTGACTACCCTACACGATATGTAGATGCTCGCTGAGAGCCATAATTTCTTCCGCTAAAAAGTCGATTACTTCATGCGATCTACTGCTCGAGAATCGTCAGCTTTTGTGCAAAAGAAACTTGGCCTGAATGCCTTTTGGCAACGAATTCCGCCCATCGCGGCAATCACTGGAATTTCCTAAGCTGTTCCGTGGATTAGCCTTAACTTCGAAACTCGCGAATTATCCACTTATGGCAGGTTTCAGTAGTTTTAGTTTTGGCTATCCCATCGAGAAACTGCAGATTGGATTTCCTTTAGAATACGATTTAAAAATACGTCGTCCATACCTTCGCCACGCAATTTAATTAAGTAACCTTGCTTATCTTTTTCAGCACGTAAATTCACATCGGGGGACAATCTTCTTTCCGCGATAATTAGGTTTTTTGCAACTTTCGGGCGCCCAGTCGTTTTTGCCGTGGCCCCTCTTTCCAATGTGGCTACAACTGGCGCAAGAACTTCCCACTCGGCTTGCCATGTTTCGGGCGCCGCTGCTTCAAGAGCTTGGCGCAATTGGGGGCCGCCTCCCTCCTTCAGAACAGTGGAAAGACGCAATCCATCTCGTTCTTTTAATCGTTCACCAAAAGAAAGCAGATCCCCCAACTCTTCAAAAACCAGAGAAAAGGATCTTATCTTCGACCGCTTCGCCTTACTGGCAACTTTAAACAGGGTCGCCACGGCGTCCTCTGAGTTCGAAAATGCACCTCGTTGCGTTGCAACAACCGCAATTCTGCCGCGTTCGTAGTGGCTGAGCGAGGAACGTATTTCATTCTCTTCGACCATTGCAGCAAACCCCCCTCCTAACGCTTCAGGATCGCGCTGTAACGCCGGTATTGTTCGGTAGCGATCATCTCGCGTTTCATCCAAAAGCTCCCGAACCGCCTTTAAACGACGGTATCCTGAAAGAAGAGCGAATTCTGCGTCTCCGCTTTGCTCCGTAAAAACTTCAATCGGCAACCGAACTCCGTGAGCGGCGATCGACTCCTTGAGTTCTGCCATTTCCTGGGGATCTATCACTGTTCGGTCGCGGACTAGTACATCCGGGTTGATTGCGTCTATCGGCAGCGCACGAATGAGACGTCCCTGTTTCTCGGCAACTCTATACCGCTGCGCGTCCTCAGTGTCGTGGGCCAATTGAACGCGCTCGTCAGATGAAATTATTTGTTGCGCGCGGGCACTTTCGGCAGACACTTGGCTAATAGGCGCCATCCCAGGATTTGGCGCATTGAGGGTTTCGCGGCGAAACTCCTCTTCAATTCGCGTCAGGTCATCTGCACTCGGGGTAGCTATCTTTCTACGCTTGGCCATCTTTTAACTCCTGCTCATCTTTCCACCACGCACCGACAAGCAGCTCTTTAACTTCCGCCCACGTCCTATCAAATGTCTCACGCCCCCGAACATAGGTATCGCGATTGAAATCGCGATAGTCCACCTCGTATATTCCATTCACTTGCTCACCAGCTTGACCCACCATCGCCGTCATATCCTGACGAAAGGTCGTCATAAAATCACCAAAATAAGCTTGAATAACATTTGCTAAATCGGTCTGCTGAGCCGCATCAAACCTAGTGATCAACGTGCGAACAGCATCCCATTCGAACCGCACCTCTGGTAAACCGGCACGTCTGCGCTGACTATTTTCGCCCTCTTCAATACTGGCAAACGTTGAATACAACATGTCGAAGAAACGGCCTGTGCTATCGAATTCCAGAAAGGATGCTCCGAGCGGGACCAAGAGAATGTCAGCGGCAGAAAGAGCGTTAATCGTAAGATACCCAAGAGCTGGTGGTGTATCTAACAAAATTATGTCGTACTCCTGTAAGAGACCGCTATCATCAAGTCCATTTGTTAAAGCGTCCCACAGTGGCCACCCACGACTCTGCATTCGCCAAACAGGGACCTGAAACTCCGCCCAATACAGGTTAAGCTGCGCACCTATAAGGTCAATATTTGGCCAATGCGTCTTCTGCACAAGGTTTCGCGGCGAAACCTCCAATGCTTCCTTCAAGGTTTCATCCAAAGGGATCGGCGCTTCACTACGGGCAGCTCTGACTTTATTCTCAGATTCGACGTGCAGTGCATAGTCCTTGGCCAAAATAGGGAATGCAGTTTGCCATTCATCTTGAACCGATCCACCCATGATAGAAGTCATGGAACCTTGACTATCTAGATCGACAACCAAAACACGGTAACCATCCAGAGCAGCTGACATTGCCAAATGCGCACATGTCGAGGTTTTCCCGACGCCACCTTTAAAATTAGCAACGGCAAGCACTTTGGCATTCAACCCCGCAGGCCTAAACGGACGATACTCACGATGCGCAGCTCCTTCTTCAGCGAAATGGTCCCTCAACGAAATCACCTCCTCCAAGGAGAACCATTTGGAATTTCCTTCACCCACACCTTGCGGTAAATCAGGTTGGGCTTTTAGCACGCGTCTGAAATGAGCAGGAGCAACAGGGATGAGATAACGGCAAATCTCCCACGTAGAAAATCTGCGTAGTCGTTTTTTACCATCTGGCGCATGCCCACCCTTTGCTAATTCTTCCCGTCCCCGTGCTGCAAAAGAAGCCGCTTTTGCGAATCGTTCTGTATGAATAGGATCATTTAGACGCTCAGCAGCTTGTTTTGGATCAATCCCCAGATAAGGGGGCAGGGGGTGCTTGTCTTTTGATGTCATGATTTCCTGCCAATGTAAGTGAATTATAATAGTGTCGTGAAAACTATCGCACATCGCTAAAAGAAAGTGAATTAATCATCTGATCAGAATGAAAAACAACCTTTGCGTTTAAATACTTTAAGATCTTTAAAGACTTTAGCGAAAAAAAAATGTTTAAAATCATAAACTTTCATTAATTTTTGGACCAGAATACAGGATGAAGGGTACCCATACACGGTAAGTAGGGTCCCGCAAAACAGGATGATAGGTACCGATTCCCGGGATAATGCTGGATAATCGTTGGTTAGTGACTGTTTGAGACCATGTCAGGGAGGATTGATCCTGTAGATGGGTCCCTTAACCAATGAGCTTCGGAAGAGTCCCTGTTCCATCTTTAGGTATCCATATTCCCATTGAGTCTGGGTGCTTTTACGGTTATGTTACCAAGAACGGACAAAAGAATTCGTCGAGCAGAAGGTTTCACGTCATGGACGGAATCCAAAGAGAACACCTAACAGGCTCGCTTCGGCGCAGCACAGTGAAAAAGCATGTCGCTGCCATACATGTGTCAGGAAAACTGACGCTACTACAGCGCAAACTAAGTAATGTGCTTTTATTAAACGCTTATGACACGTTGATGCAGGCACAGAGCTTTAGGATGGACGCTCGAACCCTATGCATGATGATTGGATACAATTCGAATGACTTTGAAACTTTAAAAGCTAGCTTACGGGGCTTGGCCGAAACAGTGGCAGAATGGGATATGCTGGATGCTTCGGGTCAACAAGAGTGGGGTGTGTCCAGCCTGTTGAGCTATGCAAAGTTAAAGGGCGGCGTTTGCGAATATGCATACTCTCCTGCGTTGGCGGAAAAACTGGCAGACCCAAAAGTTTTTGCACTTATCAACCTCAACATTCAGAGGCGATTCACATCGGGCCATGCATTGGCGCTCTATGAAAATTGCTATCGGTTCCATAGGACGGGAAGTACGGGGTGGTGGCCGTTAGAGACATTTAGGCGGTTAATGGGTGTCGAGGATAGCGCATATTACGAAGTCTATAAACATTTGAACGCCAAGATCATAAAACCGGCAGTTTTTGAGGTTAACCGTACGAGCAACATTGTGATCGAACCTGAAGTTCGAAAACAGGGCAGGGCGGTTACAGACATTCGGTTTGTGATCAAACCTAATCCGCAATTGGCTATTCTAGATATCGATGATGGCGAAGGTTTGAGGCGGGCTCCGGTCTATGATCGCCTTCGCGGGTTGGGTATCAGCGACCGACTGGCGCGACAGTGGTTGTTGGAACATGGTGAAAAAACTGTGATCGAGAAAATTGAATATATGGCGCGCCAAAGCGGTGTACGCAGTCCGCAACGATATCTTGCAGCGGCATTGCGGGACGACTTCAACGGCGAGGAGAAAGAAGCTTCTCCTTCTGTTTCCAGTGTGCGGGCGCTGAAGTTAGGGCGCGTAAAGGAGCTCGCTGGGTCACGCACACCCACGCAACGGGATGCAGATAGAAAACTGTTCCTGGCTCGATTGGAGGATCCGACAGCCTATGCCGATTTTGAACGGCACAATTGGATGTCTGCTCTGAATGCCCAAGCGATTTTTGCATTCTGGGATGAACTTGCACCCGGAGCGTTTGACAATATTTGACACAGGGAAACCACTCCATCGTCATGTAGATGCCGTGTCGCAGAGTTGAAACGAAAAAAGCCCCAGCAAATAAATGCCGGGGCCTTTACACATCAAGATGGTAACTTACTTTCGGCGCCTCATTGCCGCAAAACCGCCAAAGGCTCCCAACAACAATAATCCTGACGCAGGAAGCGGTATGGCTTCGACCGTAATGCTCTGGACGCGAAATCTGTCATCAAAGGCATCAGCACCAAAGGAAATTGAAGACGCAATCGTTAGGTTTACAGGCTCGAACGGAGAAGCTGTTCTTTCTTCTGGCGGAAACAATGTCCCGTCGGTGAACAGATCATAGCTATCACTTGCGCCAAAATTGCTGAACGTGACGTTGACGATACGAACGCTTTCGCTGAATTGTAGCGTTAGCAGTTCGTCGAAAATCAAACCATTACCGTCTAAGGAGTCAGGTCCGCCACTCAATCCTAATCCGTTTTGATTGTCCGTTACGGAATCAAAGCACAGGAATGTTGTTGAGCAATCTATATTGACGATGGCATCCGAGTCTGCCCCGCTAAATGGGCGATCCTGGTAGATGCCAGCCAAAGCGGTGACGGAAATGCCGTCGACTGTCATCTGATCATTTGCGTCAAGGTTTCCTCCTGCAAAGTCAAATGTGGCAGCCAAGGAAGGCAAGGCGCTTAGAAGAAATGCGGCGGTTAATCCGCCAAGTGGTTTATTAAACATCGATAAATCCCGACAATGAATACAATAAGGAAAAGTATAGCCTATTTTAACCTTTTGGTAAATGCTCTCGTATTTTTGCTCATATTTTTGAGCCGAAATGGTGGCGTCTAATGCGATCTTTTTGACCATGGTACGCTGAAATTTTGCCAATTTTGATTGAGAAACGTCTTTTTGAGGTCGAAAAAGCGCCAAGATTCACGCAGAAGTGGGTATAAACTCAGGATCGGAAGTTATCGGACATAGCGAACGGGAGTATATTGTGGCGGTTTAAGACGATTAAATACAGATAAACCGCCGCGAGTTTTTGGTTAGAAGAATTTTTTGGCCGCAATTCCCCAATAATTTTCTGTCAAAACGTTCCTGCAAATTCGAATGACCTCAACCCTAAGGTCGCACAAAGTCCCGCCAAAACCGGCTTATTCAAACAATGTCACGCCTAAACATGTTGGTATCGATCGGATAGGTCTCTCCCGATTTGTTCTGCAAAGCGAGAGGCCGCCACCGACAGCCCACGTCCCGCGAGTTGACCCATCCATAGTGTTCCCGCCGCTACATCGCGCCCATCTATCAAACGGGCCGTCAATCCTGGATCATTGATCGGCGCGAGCGGGGCGCCAATTTCGATTTGGAACGTGATCGCGAGATGTTCCAAGACGTGTGCTTTGAGAAACTCATAGGAGTTACTTACAAGGTCTGGTGCGCGTCCATAGGATTTGTCCTGAAGGGCTGCTTTAATCATGGCGCGGCTGCCAAAACCGAGGCTCGGAAGTGCCAGTTGGTATTGATAGCACTGACGAAGCCGTAAAAGGTCGAATTGGGCCAAGGGGTGGTCATGAGACATCACGGCGGCAAGTCTCTGTCTGACACCCAGAAGAGCCTTGAATTCCGGCACCTCGGATGCGCCAAACACAATTGCGAGGTCAATCACGTGTTCAGACAGTGCTTTTTGCGCTGCACTGTGTTCCAGCACGTTTACTTCGAAATTTACATTTGGATAGCTGGCTTGGTAATCACGAATGTGACGTGGCAGAAAGTAAGGCACAAGGGCTTGGCTACACCCAATGCGCACTTCGCCCCGTCTCACACCGGATAAATCCGCAAGCCTCGATTCGAGCTTGCTGGTTTCAGCGAATGCCTCGCGGATGTGCATTATCACAAGTTCCCCTGCCGAATTCAATTCGACGCCTCGTGCGCCGCGGTCGAAAATTTGAAACCCAATTTCTTCTTCGTAGGCTTGTAGACGTCGTTGCACAGCAGACGCCGTCAGAGATAAAAGGTCGGCCGCACCGCGAATTGAACCTGTGCGCTCGATGGCGTCGATGACGCGGAATGTTGTGAGGTATTTCATAGAGGTATTCTACATCACCGTTGCGTTTCGAGCAACGTCATGCGGGAAAAATAGCACAAGACAGCAACGCTGATTTGCGACACTGTTTGAGCCATACTGTGGGGGTATGGATGCAACAGCGTCATAACAAACGGCATAAAGATCACCGGTCGCCGCGCGACGACGCAAAGAGGGTGGGTGCGTCCGTCACGCATGTCAAATGGGTTGTCCAGCCTGATCTTACCCACTTGCCTGCCAACATTCTGGACAAAGGATCTGATTTCCAAGCTCGTCCGGGGTATGGTGTCAGGGGTGCGCAATCGGCACCCGCAAGTGATAAGAAACCCCAAGACATCCCAGTCGTCAAAAATCGTTTAACCGGTTTTCGAGACAACAATGCACTCGACCAAATTTTGCAGCGGTTGAATGTCACAAGGTTCTTCTACACAGGTGTGAAGCTTGATCGCTGTGTTTTTGCCCCTTTGGCAGAAGGTTGCTTTGACGCTGTGTTCGATGAAGACGCGGCAACCACTGTTTCCCCACGACATGTGTCGGATGCGATCCGTTATCTCATTCGGCTGCTTTCCGGCTTTACGGCGATGTTGAACGACATCCCGGCGGCCATTCCTCCCAAACAACCTACAGGAGTTCAATGATGACAATCTCAAGACGGAATTTCACCAAACTTGCCGGCGCAACAGCTGTGTCCATGTTGGCGGCCCCTGCAATTGCGCAGGGAAAAACCAAAATCAAAATGATCCTAAACTGGCGTTATCAAGGTCCTCAATCGTGGTTTTTCCTTGCCAAGGACAAGGGCTATTTTGATGAGGCCGGCATCGATTTGACGATGGATCAGGGGAATGGGTCTGGCGCTGCTGTGGGGCATGTGGCCGGAGGGGCCTATGATGTGGGATTTGGCGATGTAAATGCGCTGATCCGTCTGGCGGGCACAAAACCTGAAGAAGCACCGCTTTGTGTTTATCAGATGTACAACAAACCACCATTCACCGTCGCGGTGCTTGCTGACTCGGACATAAAAACCGCCGATGACCTTCAAGGTCGTTTGTTGGGTGGATCCGCGAATGACGGTGCGCTGAAATTGTTCCCAGCTTTTGCCAACGTTGCTGGGTTAGACACAAGTGAAATTGAAATCTTGAATTTCAAATCGAATCTGCGTGAGCAGATGTTGAAGTCTAAAGAGGTTGAAGGCGTCTTCGGCTATGTGAATACAATTCGTTTTTCAGCGAAATTGTCGGGCATGAACCCTGACGAAGATATCCGGTTCATCTCTTATGGGGATTACGGCATGGATCTCTATTCTAATGGGTTGATTGTCCCCAAAGCCATGGCTGAAGAAAGCCCGGAAATGGTCAAGGGAATGGTTTGGGCCATTAATCAGGGCGTCAAGGATACGCTTGCCGATCTGGATGCCGCTGTTGATGCAGTGGCCGCGCGGGAACCGTTGATCAATAAAGAGATCGAAAAAGAGCGCTTAATTGCGACGCTACAGGATGAAATGAACCATCCGGAATTGGCGACAACAGGCCTAGGTGCGGTGGACCCAGAACGGTTCAAGCAAGCAATTGATCTGGTCGTCAAGGCCAATGGATTGCCGCGCACACCGGCGGCAGATGAAATCTATTCTGATGCCTTTTTGCCTGCAGCAGACGACCGAATTTACAAGTTGCTCTGATTTAACATGGACCTGGGATTTAAAGACAAGATCGTGGTAATTACCGGCCCTGCCAAGGGGATGGGTGCTGCGATCTCCCTTGGGTTTGCACGCGAAGGTGCACATCTCGCACTGCTTGGACGGGACACGGATGCTATCGCTCCAGTGTGCGCACAGGCCCGCGAGATGGGTGTTCAAGCCGAGATTTTTGCCTGTGATGTGACATCCAGTCATTCGGTAGATGCTGCGGTGTCCGGTGTGCTGGCGTCTTTTGGTGACAGGATTGACGTTCTGGTCAATGTCGCCGGAGGTACCGGGCCGATTGGCAAGACCGGGCTGGAAACCAGCCAAGACGAGTTCGACGAAATCTTGCGCCTGAACGTTCTGGGTCCATTCAACCTGATACATGCAATTGCCCCGGTCATGAAAGCTGGTGGCGGCGGCAAAATAGTCAATGTCGGAGGAACCTTCGGCATGCGGGGCAGGGCGATGCGTTTGTCCTACTCCAGTTCAAAATGGGGGCTGAGAGGGATGACTAAGAGTTTCGCGCTCGAACTTGGGCCGGACAATATTAACGTCAATCTTGTTGCACCTGGCATGGTCGATGGACCCCGGTTTCGCGATAAGGTTGTCCCGCAAGTTGCCAAACAACATGGGCTCACGCTCGAAGATGCGGCGGCTAAACATGCCGCAGATTACGCGCTTGGACGGGTCAGCACCGACGAAGACGTCGCAGCCGCTGCTCTGTTTTTGGCATCTGAATGTGCCAGACAAATAACCGGGGTCGATTTGCCCGTGGATGGGGGATGGGCCGCACTATGACGGATTTAATTCTGACCGGCGCAACAGTCGTCAACGAAACAACACGTGACCTTGCAGATGTGGCCGTCACAGACGGGCGTGTGTCTGCTATTGGTGCGCCGGGCACGCTTGGTGAGGCGAGGGAAATTGTGGATGTGGCGGGGTGTCACTTGATTCCGGGTGCCATTGATATGCACGTGCATTTTCGTGAACCGGGTTACACACACAAAGAAGACTGGGAAACCGGAACGCGCGCAGCAGCCATGGGCGGTGTGACGACGGTCTTTGAGATGCCCAACACACATCCACCCACGCGATCGGTGACAGAATTTCGCCAAAAGCAGGATTGTGCAAAAAAAGCCTGCGTGGATTTCGGAATTTATGCCTTGTTGGCCGAAGACAACATTGATGAAATCCCAGCTCTGATTGATGCTGGGGCAAATGCTTTCAAGTGTTTCATGGGCAATACCTTCGGCAATTTACCGTCACCTTCAACGGGCGCAATGTTGGAGGGATTTGAAATTATTTCACAATCTGGTTTGCGGATTTCGCTTCATGCAGAGACGGCATCAATTATGGCGTGGCGGCAAGCGAAACTCGAAGCCGCAGGGTTCAATGATCCACTATACCATATCGCCGCGCGTCCAGAAGTCGTCGCGATTGAAGCTGTTGCGCGCGCTGCGATCCTCGCAGAGTGGACCGGCGCGCGCGTGCATGTTTTGCATATCTCTTCTGCCGGGGAGTTGCGCCCTTTGGCCGAAGCCAAGGCGCGTGGGGTCGAGATCACCGGCGAAACCTGTCCATGTTATTTGTTCTTGAACTCCACCGATTATGCGCGGCTTGGCAGCGTAATCCGGGTAAATCCGCCCGTGCGCGAGGCCAAGGACAGCGCTGCAATTTGGGAGGCTTTGCAGAATGGTGTCGTGGACATGATCGCCACCGACCATGCCCCGCACACGCCTGAAGAAAAAATCAATGACGTAATTTGGAACGCCGATTGCGGGTTTCCCGGGGTCGAGACACAAATGCCCTTGATGCTGACGGAAGTGGCTGCCGGACGCATGACATTAGAACATTACGTGCGCATTTCGTCAGCCAACCCGGCCCGTGCTTTTGGGATGTGGCCGGCAAAAGGGCGGATCGCCGTTGGTGCATTGGCTGACATCGCGGTGTTGGATTTAGCGCGCAAAGAAGTCATCACAGCCGCGCGCCTGCACAGTCGTGGTAAAATCACGCCGTTTGAAGGACGCCAAACCGTCGGCGCGCCTATTCATACACTTGTTCGCGGAACATTCGTCCAGCGGGATCGCAAGATGTGCGATGGTATGGCGGGGCATGGCACGCAAGTGAGCGACATTCAGTCAATGCCGGCACCAGCTCCCAGAAACGTTGAACAAAGTATGGCGCATCTTCTGACGCCAGCGGGGGCGATATGAACGATACGGAATTTGTAAAATTAGAAGGCGTCGGCGTGACCTACGGGGAAGGCGCGGAGCAGACACAGGCATTGTGCCCGACAGATCTGAGCATCGCAAAAGGAGATTTCGTAGCATTGGTCGGGCCGTCGGGTTGCGGGAAGTCAACGATCCTGAAACTTGTGAGCGAGTTGTTGAAACCCAGCCAAGGCAATATCTTTTTTGGCGGTCGGGAGTTGGGGGCAAAACCTGTGCGCGTTGGCATGGCATTTCAAAGTGCCTCTTTGCTGCCATGGATGACCGTTCGGGATAACGTGATGTTACCTTTGAAGATTGTCGCGCCCTTCAAGGCGGATTTTCGGGCGAAACGAAACACAGAATTCAAAGATCGTGTGGATTCCCTTTTGGATCAGGTGGGATTGCTTGATTTTGCCGACAAAAATCCATGGCAGTTGTCGGGCGGCATGATGCAGCGCGCAAACCTGTGTCGTGCTCTTGTTCACGATCCAGATTTGCTATTGCTGGATGAACCGTTTGGCGCGCTTGATCAATTCACACGTGAAGAGCTGTGGCAGACGTTGCAGGACTTGTGGCTCAATCGAAAATCAACCGTATTACTCGTGACCCATGACCTGCGCGAGGCGGCCTATCTGGCCAATCGCGTATGCGTCATGAGCGCCCGTCCAGGACGGATTTTGGAAGACCGCAAAGCAGAATTTGCCCGTCCCCGTCCGATCGGGGTCACGTTTGAACCTGCGTTTATACAAATGGTGCAAGACCTACGTGAATTGATCGTGCATGCGCCAGCTGGACCAAAGGCGGACGCAGCATGACCCCGAATCGTCAGAGATTTGCATCGGTAGCCCTCATCGTTGGTGTTTTCGTATTCTGGGAAGTTTTCTGCCTTTTGGCGGGTATTTCGGAACTGATCTTGCCGCGCCCAAGCCGGATAATGGCTGCGTTCTTACAATATGCTCCGGCCATTGCGCCGCATGCTTGGCAAACGCTGTACACGACGCTGATCGGGTTCTTTTTCGGCGTGCTCATTGGTCTATCGCTTGGCGTACTTATCGGTTCGTCCCGGCTGGCGTATGATACGGCCTATCCGTTGCTGGTTGGGATTTCGTCGATCCCCAAAGTCGCCGTGGTGCCGATTTTTGTACTGTGGTTCGGTGCTGGTACGGTGCCTGCAATCTTGACGGCGATGATTATCTGCATCTTTCCCATCGTGGTGAATGTTTCAACAGGCATCGCGACCGTGGAGCCGGAATTAGAAGACGTTATGCGGTCTCTAAAGGCCAGCAAATGGGAAATCCTGTGGAATGTCGGTTTGCCGCGCTCGCTGCCTTACTTTTTCGCATCCCTCAAGGTCGCGATTACGCTCAGTTTTGTTGGCTCGGTGATCGCAGAAACCGTGGCCTCGAACAAGGGTGTGGGGAACATGATGCTGATCGCATCGTCACAGTTCAACGTGCCGTTGGTGTTTTCGGGCCTGATGGTTTTGGCGGTGATGGGGGTCACGCTCTATGCGGTTTTTGCCATTTTGGAACGTAGGATGGCGGGATGGGCCATGCGCAAGGGAAACTCGTGAATTCAAAGAAGTCCTCAAAAGGACCAAAACTCAACAAGGAGACAAATCAATGCATAAGCTCTTACTTAGTTTGGCCGTTGCCATGGGTCTGGCCAGCCCCGCCTTCGCAGAAGATGTTCCGATAAAGTTCACGCTGGACTGGAAAATCCAGGGCGTGCACGGATGGTTCTATCTGGCCAAGGAAAAAGGATACTTTGCCGAAGAAGGTCTAGATGTAACCATCGATCAAGGTGAAGGCTCAGCAGCCACTGTTTCGCGGATCATGTCTGGCGCATATGACGCTGGTTTTGGCGATATGAATGCGATCATCCAGAACGCAGCGACCAATCCGGATGAAGCTCCGGTGATGGTGTATCAGATCTACAATCAGCCGCCTTTCGCGGTGCTGACAAAGACGGGCGGACCGGTTGAGAGCCTCGCGTCATTAGAAAACCTAAAGGTTGGTGCCCCTCCCGGGTCTGCTTCAACGAAATTGTTCCCAGCCTTAGCAAAGGCGGCAGGCTTTGATGCAGATAAGGTTGAACTGATCAGCGTTAAATCTAACCTTCAGGAGCAGATGCTGGTGCAGGATCAGGTCTCGGCCAGCCTTGTGTTCAATGTGACGAGCTATCTGAACATTCTAGGAATTGGCATGGACCCGGACAAGGATTTCACATGGTATCCATACGGCGCATCCGGGCTGGATATCTATTCGAATGGTGTCATGGTTTCGCCCAAACTCCTGGCTGAAAAACCAGAAGCGGTTCAAGGTCTTGTGAATGCGATTGCCAAGGCGATGGCCGATGTTTTGGCCGACCCGCAGGCAGGAATCGATATCATTACTGCAACGGAACCGCTGTCTGATGGCGCACTGGAACTAAAGCGCCTGCAATTTGCGCTCGACAATCTGGTATTCTCCGATGAAAGCAAAGCCAACGGGATTGGCGCGGTTGATACGGAACGGCTGACCCGTTCGATTTCAATTATCCAAGGGCTGTATGACCTGCCCATCACACCGACAGCAGAAGATGTGTTTGACGCGTCTTTTCTACCAGCCGCTGAACTTCGATCATTCTGATTGATGCGTTGACGTGAGGAACCACGAATGACAACACTTCACGTCGCGACAGCTCTGTTGGGACCGGACTATATGCCCTCCGGTCCCGTTGCCATCACCGTCGAGGGTGGCAGCATCACAAAAATCGAACCGGCGCCGATGCCGCAGGGACCGGCGCGTTTGGCCATGCCGGCTCTGGCAGATGCCCATAACCATGCGCGCCCGTTGTCGACCACGTCCTTCGGATGCGGTGCAAAACCGCTGGAACAATGGTTACCCCAGCTTGCCGCGATGCCTGCCGTTGATGCCTACACCGCAACAGCGGCATCTTTGGCCCGATCGGTTCGGGGTGGGGCGGCTTCTGTTATGGTGCATTTGACCCGGGCTATGGGGCAAAAACCACTGCCCGAAGAAGCGCGCGACATCGCACAAGCTGCAGCAGATGTTGGTGTTTCGATTGGATTCGCAATTTCCATGCGCGATCGAAACCCTCTGATTTATGGGGACCACGACGCGCTTGTTAAAGACCTCTCGCCTGCGGCTGCAAAACTCGCACGTGAGATCTGGTTCAAGCCGATGCCGTCTATCTGCGATCAGCTTGCGTTGGTGGAGGCGGTTGCGGATGCAGTCGCGGACTACCCGAATGTCGATGTGCAATATGGCCCGACGGGGGTGCAATGGTGCAGTAATGCTCTGCTCAAAGCGATTTCTGAGGCTTCGGCAGGGAACGGTCGGCGCATTCATATGCATTTGCTTGAAACCGAGCCGCAACGGATTTGGCTGAATGACACGTATCCCGACGGCGGCGTCGCGTTTTTAGAGGACATCGGCCTATTGTCTCCGCGGTTGACACTGGCCCATTGTGTTTGGGCCCGCGAGGACGAACTGCGCCTTATTGCGGCGTCCGGGGCGAGGATCGCCGTGAATAACTCGTCAAACCTGCATCTCTATTCCGGGCGCGCACCAATGGTTGCGATGCAGCAGGTAGGTGTCGACATTGCCATGGGGCTGGACGGATGTGCGCTGGACGAGGACGATGATGGCTTGCGTGAGTTGCGGCTGTTTCATCTGTTAGGTCGCCGACCTGGATTTGGAAAAGACGACGGGATTACGCACAATGTTGCGTTGCGTGCCGCATGCCGGACTGGCCGAGCGGCACTCGGCCTGCCCGATGGCGGCGTATTGGCACCCGGTATGCCTGCCGATATTCTCATTCTTGACTTGGACAAGCTTGATCGAGACGCGGTGATGCCGGTCAATGCGGCTGATCTTTTGTTTGCCCGGGCGAGCGCGGCGCATATCAAGGAAGTATGGTCTGGGGGGCGTTGTTTGTGTCGTGATGGCCAAGTGCTTGGTATCGACCTCACCGCGAGCGAAACGTTCCTGAGAGAAACCTACCGCGCCGAGCTTGCAAAAACCGAACCACTTCGTGCGATATGGCCTGAACTCGAGGCGGTCATTGGTGAACATTACCGGGGGTGTTGCTGATGCGTTCTGCGCGTGTCGATCGTTTGCCCATGGGCGGACCTGCTGATGTGTCAGCTATTGCGACCTTAGTGCGATCTGGCGCGGTGCATCCTGAAAACATCGTTGCAATTCTTGGCAAGACCGAAGGGAATGGGTGCGTCAACGATTTCACCCGTGGCTATGCTGTTCAATCGGTGCGGTCGTATTTGGCGGATCATCTGTCCGAAGACCAGATAGACCAGATTTCGATGGTTATGTCTGGCGGGACCGAAGGTGGTTTGTCCCCCCATTGGATCGTCTTTAGTCAAGCCAATACGACAGACACCGTTGGGCCATCTTTAGCGGTCGCGAGCGCGGTCACACAGGCACTCAACCCATCCCAGATTGGCCGCCCGGCACAGGCTGCATATGTGCGCGACGCGGTCCATGCCGCAATGGCCAAAGCCGGGATCACGACGCCAGAGGATGTGCACTATGTTCAGATCAAATGCCCGCTGTTAACCAGCGAAAGAATTGAAGCCGTTGGCGGGGATGTCTCAACGCGCGATACGTTGAAATCCATGGGATTGTCACGTGGGGCGTCCGCATTGGGCGTTGCAGAAGCCTTGGGCGAAATCAAAACAGTATCCCAAGATATGATTGGGTCGGATTGGACAAAGTGGTCGTCAAGGGCCTCCGCATCTGCTGGCATAGAACTCATGACCTGCGAGGTCGTGGTGATGGGGATGTCGCAGGACTGGACCGGGCCGCTCGGGATCACCCATACCGTTATGAAAGACGCTATTGACGCTGTTTCAGTTTCGAAGCTGTTTGGCTCTTTTGGGTGTGAAGGCGGGTTACAGAACGTCAACGATCATCTCGTTGCGGTGCTGTGCAAAGCTGAAGCCAGCCCAGATGGTATGATCCGCGGTAAACGCCATGTAATGCTTGACGACAGTGACATTTCATCTTCCCGCCATGCGCGCAGTTTTGTGGGCGGCGTCTTGGCTGGGCTGACTGGTTTAACGGATATCTTCGTATCAGGCGGCGCAGAACATCAGGGTCCTCCGGGAGGAGGGCCCGTTGCACTCATTTATCAAAAGGAAAAACGCATATGAGCGAGTTGATCATCAAGGCCGGTGGTTTCATTTTTGGCGGCCATTTCGAAGACGCTGATGCGCCCAAGACCTGCGCGGTGTTTCGCAAACTATTGCCGTACAAAGGGCAGATCGTACATGTGCGCTGGTCCGGTGAAGGGGTGTGGATTCCCTTGGGGGAGGAAGATTTTGGGCTGGATTACGAAAACCACACGAGCCACCCGGCGCCTGGCCATATTATCCTTTACCCCGGTGGTATCAGCGAAACGGAAATATTATTGGCGTATGGTGGTGTCGATTTCTCATCCAAGATGGGTCAACTTGCAGGCAGCCATTTTATCACGCTGACCTCCGGGTTGGAGAATTTGAAAACGCTTGGCAATGCGGTGCTCTGGGAAGGGGCCAAGGACATTTCGTTCGAGCTGGCTTAGGGTCAGCGCTGTGTCAAAACGGATCATCAAGGCCGGCTTGTGCCTGATGCATGAGGGAAGCGTATTGCTGGCGCGTAGTGCGGGCGATGCGCATTTTCAAATCCCTGGGGGTAAGATTGAAACAGGCGAAACGGATGTCGAAGCTTTGGTGCGCGAGGCCGCAGAAGAGCTGGACATTAGTGTCAACCCAGCAACCGCGATTTATCTGGACACATTTGAAGCTGCAGCAGCAGGTCGTTCAGATGTGATTGTTGAGGTTCGATTATACACCGCTGAAATCAGTGGTGATCCGCGCCCTTCAAGTGAGATCGAAGACCTGTATTGGCAACCTCTGGATGGGCCTTTTGTTGCCTGTTCAGACGTTGTCCGTCTGCACATCCTGCCGTATTTGGCGACACGAAACTTCGGGGAAGTCTAACCCATGTGAAGGGCGTCGCCACGACCAACATCAACTATAGTTATTGTTGGGTTACTCAAGGATTTCCACCGGGCGTTCCCATTGAATTAACACTACACACCCTGTTTTTGACCACACCGAATGCGAACTCCCCTCCGGATTTAAAACGAAAGAACCTTTAGGGTAGGTCCCCCGTTCGTCTGATTGCTCTCCATCGAGAACCAAAATGCTTTCCAAGCCGGTATGTCGATGCAATGGCACGCGCGCCCCGGGTGCATAGCGCAGTAACGCAACAGCAGGCGAGCCTTGTTTCATGTAGTGAATGTCGACGCCTTCTCTGAAAGGCTCAAAAGGAAAATGTTCAAAATAATGGGGTAAATCGAGGATGGCGAGAGGCTCAATCATGCCAAGCGGTCTCCAGTTGTGAATACATTGCGGTCCAGCCGACGATTGCTCCTTGTGCTCGGATCATTTCCAATGTGGCTGTTTTAAAGGTCGGGAAATAACTTTCGGTTGCGTCTTCGATCAGCAAGCATTCAAAACCACGATCATTTGCTTCTCGCATGGTGGTCTGAACACAAACTTCGGTTGTGACGCCTGCGAAAATCAGGCTGGTAATGCCCCTTTGACGCAGGTGATCAGACAGCGGTGTGGCGTAAAATGCCCCTTTGCCCGGTTTGTCGATGACCAGTTCACCGGATATCGGCGCAAGCTGTGGAATGATATCTGCGCCATCCTCGCCAGTGACTAAAATGCGCCCCATCGGGCCAACATCTCCGATGCGCAACATAGGATTGCCCCGGTCGCGTTTTGCGACAGGCAGGTCGGACAGATCGGGTTGGTGGCATTCGCGCGTGTGGATGACCTCAACGCCGTTATCGCGACACAGAGAAATCAGATCGGCAACAGTCGGAACAATGGATTGCAGCAAGGAAACATCATTGCCAAGGGTTTCGCCAAATCCGCCGGGTTCAACGAAATCGCGTTGCATGTCGATGACGATCAGGGCCGTTTTTTGCGGGTCAAAAGAAAATGAAAATGGCTGTGCAGTGTCGATTTCTATCATGAAACGTGACCTCCCATGTGGCGGCCGATTGCGCCTATATCTGCCTCAGCGATTGGGGCGTCGTACGTGATTTCGCCGCCGGACATGACCAGCACCCGGTCGGTCAACTCCATGATTTCATCCAGATCTTCTGAAAAAATCAACACGGCGGTACCAAGATTTCGGGCCTGCATGATGCGGGAGCGAATTTCAGAGACGGCTGAAAAATCCAGACCGAAACAGGGATTGGAGATGATCAGCAAATCCACATCACCAGATAATTCGCGTGCCAATACGGCACGTTGCACATTCCCGCCTGACAGGGCACGGATCGGGGCATCCAGAGAGGTGGTTTTGATTTTGAATTGTCGAATAAGTTCGCGCGCACGGGCCCGCATATCACGCGTCTTGATCCAAAAGCCGCTGTGTGTGTCAAAGCTGCGAAAGGCGATGTTTTCGGCGACAGTCATACGTGGCGCGCAGGCATTGCTCAAAGGTTCTTCTGGTAGGAAACGGATATTGTTTCGCTGTGCTTCTTCGCGTTTTGCGGTGTAACGCGCGCCCTTGACCTTTATTTCGCCGTTTTTACAGGGGCGTTGGCCGGTTAGAATTTCCATCAGTTCCATTTGGCCATTGCCCGAGATTCCAGCCACGCCAACAATTTCGCCCGCGTGGACGCGCAGGGCATCGATGGTGATTTCCTTCAGGCCAGTTCGGTCCAGCGCTGTGATGTCGTTTAGTTCAAGGACTGGCGCGCCCGGCGTGCCTGAACGTGGCGCCGGCTGGGCAAGTTGCGCGTTTCCCATCATCAGTGCGGCCATATCGGCGTGGTTTAGGTCGTCGACCTTCCCGCCACCCACCAGTTTGCCTCGGCGTAAAACAGAGACTTCATCGGCATATGCCGTCACTTCGCGGAACTTATGTGTGATCATCAGAACCGAAATTTTTCCGTCGCGACACAGCGTGCGCACGTGGCTGAGCACTTCGTCGGCTTCGTTCGGGGTTAATACAGAAGTCGGTTCATCTAAAATCAAAAAGCGGCGACCCAGATAAAGCTGTTTGAGAATCTCCAGTTTCTGTTTTTCACCTGCCGCAAGTGTATGGACGGTCTGATCCAGAGGCACTTTAAAAGGCATGCGGTCCATGAATGCCTGTAAATGCGCACGCTCCGCACGCCAATCGATGACACTTGGCGTGTCTTCGCGGCTGATCACAAGATTCTCGGCGACAGTAAGAGAAGGCACCAATGTAAAGTGTTGATAGACCATCCCCAATCCAAGCGCATGGGCCGCTTTTGGGTCGGGGATCCGAGCCTCGCGGCGATCGACCAACATTTCGCCTGAGGTTGCGTGGTAAAATCCCATCATGCATTTTACCAATGTGGATTTTCCCGCGCCGTTTTCACCCAAAAGGGCGTGGAAACTGCCCGGAGCAATCTTGATCGAACAATCGTCGAGGGCGGTGAAGTTACCGAACTGCATTGTCATATGCAGGGTTTCAACACCGATGGCCTCTTGAGTCATGGTAATTGGGCCAAAACGGTGGCGCTGTCACTGATGGCGCCAAAGACGCCCCCCTGCATGGTCACCATTTTCAACGCGGCGTCATGGTTGCCTTTGTCCGTGGCCCCGCAGCAATCGGACAAGACGAGGCATTCAAACCCTCGATCGTTTGCTTCGCGCATTGTGGTCGAAACGCAGACGTCCGTGGTAATGCCCGTTAGAATAATATTTTCAATGCCGCGGGTCCGTAGGATCATTTCAAGATCGGTGGCATAAAAACTGCCTTTGCCGGGTTTGTCGATAATGGGTTCGCCGTCAACCGGGTAGAGTTCAGGAATGATGTCCCAGCCGGGTTCGCCCCGTACGAGGATTTTGCCGCAGGGGCCAAGGTCGCCAATCCCGGCGCCGATTTGGCGGGACCGCCAACGTTTGTTGGCGGGTAAGTCGGCCAGGTCGGGCCGATGGCCTTCGCGGGTATGAATGATGTGGTACCCTTTGGCGCGCATTGCGCTCAAAACTGCCTTGATCGGGGCAATCGGGGCTTGGGTCATGGATAGATCGTACCCCATTTTGTCTACATATCCACCCACGCCGCAAAAATCTGTCTGCATGTCGATGATCATCAAGGCGGTGTTTTCGGGGCGCAGGTTGCCATTGTAGGGCCATTGATAGGGGGTGGCGTCAATGTTGTTCATTCTGCGGCCGCCTTTGTCGTTCCAAAACCCCGTGTCGCGGCGGGAAAGCCAAAGTCTGTGCCATCGGTCACCTTGACCTCATCTTCCCAAGGTAGGCGATATTGCCCGGCCGCCAAATCAGTCATGTAGGTATAGGGGCAATCCTGTGCTCCCCCTTTGACGGCGACGTATCCACGATGTCCGAATTGATAGATGTTGTTTTCCACGCCCCAGTTGATGCGTGCTTCGCGCACGAGGTCGGGGCGTACTTCGGCTGTGATGATCTCATCTGCGCGCCCAGAGGTGCCATGCGCAATGATCGAGCCGTCGAAATTGCAGAACATGCCTTCGCCCATACTGTCAAAGGTGCCATCGCTGCCGCACATACAAACATTTGCGGTGACCATTAGGTTGCAAAACGCATTGGATTGGTTCGTGAATTTCCAACTGTCCCGGATCGGGGCGGTATATCCTGCGGTACGCAACATGATTTCGGCCCCTTTGTAGGCCGCCTCCCGCGCCATTTCCGGGAACATCCCATCGTGGCAGATTATCAAAGACAGTTTGCAGCCATTGGGGCCATCGATCACGGGGATACCGCCATTTCCGGGTTCCCATGGTTCGACCGGCACCCACGGGTGCATTTTGCGATAATACAGTTGCACCTCACCCAAGTTGTCTATGATCAGCCCGACATTGTAGGGCATGCCGTTGGGGTTGGCCTCCATAATAGAAAAGCACCCCCAAATATCATTATCGATGCACGCGCGTTTGAAGGCGCTTACCTCAGGACCATCCATCGTACACATGATGTCTGGATTTATGTCCATCGAAAGCCCGTGCAGCGCATATTCGGGAAAGACCACCAAATCCATTGTGCCCATGTTGCGGCGTGCTTTGGCCGTCAACTCCACAATACGTGCGGTTTGGTTGGCTAAATCGGCCGGGGTTTCGACCACCGGCAATTTGAGTTGCACCAGACCGATCACGACTCCGTTTGGCGATTTATTCAGACCTCCAAGTCCGTTCATTTTCACGTCTCCTTATTTGGTTATGCTCAACTCGCCGGGGGCACCTGTCATGGCGCGAGACGGTGAGGAGGTTGCGATCAAGACACCCAGCGTAAGTACGTAGGGGGCTGCGAAAAAAAGGTAATAGCCTTGGGAAAACCCAATCGATTGTAATACTGGCCCCAGCGCGCCTGCGCCCCCAAAGAGCAACGCCGCGCCAAAGCAAGCCAGTGGATTCCAACGCGCAAAAATGACGAGAGCTACAGCCATTAACCCCTGTCCAGAGGAGATCCCCTCGTTCCAACTGCCGGGATAATAAAGCGACAGATACGCCCCGCCCACGCCGGCAAATGCACCGCCTACCGCCGTGGCGCATGTTCGGATCAGGGCTGGGCGCAGGCCCATCGCTCTGGCAGCGTCTGTACTGTCGCCCACAACGCGCAACGTTAGCCCTGCCTTTGTCGCGCCCAGCATCCACCATAGAAGAACGGATAAAGCGGCGCCGATCAGGAACAACACATTTACTTCTAATGCAGCGCGGACCTGAGGGACGTCCGACCACCATCCAAAATTAATTGAAGGCAAGTCAGGCGCAACAGGCTGGACAAAAGGTTTGCCAAAATAGAACGCCAGCCCCATGCCAAGGATCATCATCGCAATGCCCACGGCAATGTCGTTGACCTTTGGCAACGAACAAATGGCACCATGGATCAGACCGAACAAAGCCCCAAAGATGGCCGCAGACAGAACACCCAGCCAAGGTGATCCAGTCAGGTAAGCCACCGCATATCCCGACATGGCGCCAAAAACGAGCGTGCCTTCAAGCCCCAGATTGATCCGACCGGAGCGTTCGGTCAGCGCTTCGCCGAGGCTGACGAACAGAAATGGCGTCGATACCCGAATGGCACCACCAAGGATGGCAAGAGGGACGATCCAATAGCCTAAATCTGTCTCTGTCACGAAGATCTCCAGCGTTCAGGGGTGAAAATTTTAAAGCGGCCATACAGAGTATCGGACATCAAAATTGACATAAAAACAAAGCCTTGAAGGACCATTACCGTTGCATCAGGGAGATCCATGCGTCGCTGCACGAGGCCTGATGAAGCTTCAAACCCAGCGAGTAAGATCGCCACTGGGATGATTGCCAACGGATTGTGGCGTGCAAGAAAGGCGATCAAGATGCCGCTATAGCCGTAACCGCTGGCAAGACTTGCATTGGCGGATCCATGCACGGCGGCCACCTCAAAAAACCCGGCCATACCAGCGCTTGCGCCCCCCAGAGCCGTAAAACCAATGATCAGTTTGCCTACGGGCAGGCCTTGCACCTGTGCTGCGCGTACATTTCCGCCGGCGATGCGCGCTGCAAACCCCCAAGTTGTTTTATCCATCAACACCCACGCCAGCACGCAAGTGACAATGCCAACCGCCAAACCCCAATGGACATCCCAACCGGGTAAATTTCCAACACGGAAAGTTTCTCCCAAAGGTGCGGTAGACGGTTTGTTCAGGCTGGCTGGATCCCGTAATGGCCCTTCGACCAAGTGGTTCATCAAAGCGATTGCAATATAGGCCATCAACAGGCTGGCGATTGTTTCGTTCACACCTCGATAGTGCCGCAAAACCCCGACGGCCCCAATCCACAGCGCTCCGGTCAGCATGGCGCAGACCATCATGGCGGGCAGCGCGAACCCGGCTGGTGTTTCAGACAACACAACCCCGGTAAAACCAGCAGCAACACCGCCCAGTACAATTGCGCCTTCTCCGCCGATGACCACCAGCCCCAATCGCGCAGGCAAGGCCACGCAGAGTGCGGCAAACAACAGCGGCGCAGCGCGAGATAAGGTGTTCTGCCATGAAAACGCTGTCCCAAATCCGCCGCGATAGACCAGCCCAAAGAAATCCGCAGGCGATTTACCTTGGAGGTGCAGGAAGAGGCTGAAAACGGCGAACCCTGCCAACAGCGCGCCTAGTGGCAGAACGATGGCCTCGGCACGTCTGGCCAAGCCTGCAAGATTCATCGAAAACCTTGCAGGTTTGGTTGTTTCTGAGGGGACATACAGGGACATGTACGTGGATCAGGAGGTTGAGCCGATCACACCTTCGACCAGGTAATCCATGCTTTCCAAAACGATGTCATCTTCGGCAAACCCTTCGCCTGCTCCGGCTATCACTTTGCCTGTATTGTCCTTTAGCGGTCCCTTGATGGCGGCGAAACCACCCGACATGATCTCGGCCTTGGTGCTTTCGAACTGGGCGCGGGCCGCGTCGGAAACTGCAGGTCCAAGAGGGGACATTTTGATGAACCCATCAGCCAAACCGCCGCGCACAAAGTTATCAATGGTGCCGCCGTCCAGCACGGTTTGAACCATGCCGGTATAGACACCTGCCCAATTCCATTCCGCACCCGTCAGGTATTTTTCTGGGGCGAGTGGTGATTGATTGGCGTGATAACCGCAAACATAGCAGTCGCGCCCTGCCGCAGTTTCCATCACGACCTTTGGCCCATCAACATGGCAGGTAATCACATCACAGCCGGCATCCGCTAGTGCGTTTGTGGCTTCGGCTTCTTTGACCGCCAGAGACCATTCGCCTGTAAAAATGACTTGGCATGTGATTTCGGGGTCGACCTGCCGTGCCCCCAAGAGGAATGAGTTGATGTTCAGCAGAACCTGCGGGATCGGTTTGGCAGCGACAAAACCGATTTTTTTGGCTTTTGTGGCGTGCCCGGCGGTGATGCCGTTCAAGTATTGCCCCATGCCAATGTAGCCAAAATAGGAGCCAACGTTCGTGGGCATGCCTTCGGACCATAGACCAGCAGCATGTTGGAAGCGCACGTCAGGATGTTTGGGCGCAACCGTCAACACATGCGGGTCAAAATAACCAAAAGAGGTGGGGAAAAGCAATTTGGTTTCGTCGAAGTTAATCATCGATTCCATCGATTTTTGAACGTCGATTGTTTCGGCGACGTTCTCTTCTTCGACAACGATCACGCCTTCCATGGCTTTGACTGCGGCTGCGCCCTCTGCATGTGCTTGGTTGTAGCCAAAGTCGTCTTTTGGACCGACATAGATGAAGCCAACGTTCAAAGGTCCGTCGGAGCTTGCATACCCAAGATGTGGGAAGCTTGCGGCACCTGCGACAGCGGCCGTACGTTTAAGAAAACCGCGACGAGACAGGGATGAGAATGACATAGTTGATGCTCCTTCAGCACAATAAGGGGGCGGAGCAAATGCATCACAGCATTGTCCACTCTGGGTCACCTTCGAGCATGGCTGTAAAGGAGCGGTGTTGTCTTCTGCTAATATTTCACCATTGCGATGCAAAAAATGCACCACTCTAAGGTTGGGCCTCAAGCAGATTGTTGACCAGCCAACCCGGCAAGCGCTGCGACAAGCTGCTGGCCAAATTTGGCAGAGGCCACGGGCAGCGCGCGCCCCTTCATCTGGCCGAGCAAAAGCTGTCCGGGCCGGACGTCTTGATGGGCCAGTGGTCGGTGGCCAAATCCAGCTTCTTCTGGTGGCTTGAGACCGATAGGGATCTGAAACCCGACCGCATCCTCTCGTGTCACATAGTGGCGGATCAAATCAAATGACTCCGTTTCCACGGTTGGCGTAAGGTTGCGGCCGATGGATGTGGCTGCGATCTCCAATAGATCCCGCACACCATAGGCCGCGGTCGGTAAAACCAAACGGTGATTAAGGCAATCGCGCAAGCGCAGCACCGGGCCGTCGTCTAATGCGCTGCCGGTTGGGTAAACCGCATGCACACTTTGGGGTAGCGCATAAAGCACATCAAATTCAACGAGGTGCACCGGCTCGAAAACAAGAGCTAAGTCACTGCTGTAAGAGGCTAGGTCTCGCTCGGCTTGGGCGCGGTCGCGCACATTGATGGAAAAGGTGACACCGGGGTGAACCGCGCGATAGATCGCGATTTGCTCGGGCAAAAAATAAGGCAGCAGGGCTTGTGAGCAGGCAATGGAGATATGGCCGCGTCGCTCGCCAGACAAGTCCGCTACCTGTGATTGTACCCGCGCCAAGTCGGTGCGTTGCAGCCGGATATGGTGCATTAGTAACTCGCCTGCGGGGTTCAATCGCATGCCTCGCGGCAATCGTTCAAAGATCGGCCAGCCAAATTCTTGTTCAAATCCCTGGATGCGCCGGTTTAGGGCTGAGGCCGTTAGGTTGGTATCTTCTGCCGCTTTGCGAATAGAGCCCGCCCGAACGACGGCTTCGATCAGCTCGAAGGTCCGTAAGTACCTCATTTATAAACCTTTTCCACAAAGCGTTGCAAATTTTGCATCGATTATATTCTTTTATAGCATTAGAAGTGAACGCTATTCCAGCGCAACATCCTCTCCAACGCGAGTCGCGCGATAAGCCAAACACCGTGAGGGGTCCAAATGACTGATCAAACTTCCAGACGTAACTTTATGAAAATGGGTGCCGCGGGCGCCTCTATGCTGCCGTTCTTGCGTGCACTGCCCGCTTCAGCGCAAAGCAATGACACGCTCGTTGTTGTTACGGGTGCCACGATCAACAGCCTCGACTTACACCGGACAGGAACCAGCCGCGCCTCTTATCAGGTGGGGATCAACTGTTATGACCGTTTGCTGACCTTTGGTACAAAAGAGGTGCCCGGAAGTGGGTTATCCTATGATTACTCTGTGGTTGAGCCCGAGTTAGCGGAAAGCTGGACGGTGTCCGACGATGGCCTGACGCTGACGTTTAAACTCAAGCCCAATGCGACCTTCTGGGATGGGCGCACCGTGACTGCGGCTGATGTGAAATGGTCCTTTGATCGCGCGGTTTCGGTTGGTGGTTTCCCCTCGGTGCAAATGAAAGCAGGCGGATTAGAGCGCCCTGAGCAGTTCATTGCGGTCGATGAGCAAACATTTGTCATCAAGCTGGATCGCCCTTCCAAATTGACCATTCCAGATTTGGCCGTGCCTGTGCCCTACATCATCAACTCTGTCGAAGCACTGCTGAACGCTACGGATGACGACCCTTGGGCGTTGGAATATCTGCACATGACGCCAGCGGGATCGGGCGCCTATAAGGTCGCGCGTTGGAACCCAGGCGAGCAGTTGGTGTACGAACGTAATGATGATTGGGTTGGTGGCCCACTACCTGCCGCCAAACGTGTCGTGATCCGTGAAGTGCCCAGCCCGGCAACTCGACGTGCGTTGATTGAACGTGGTGATGTCCAAGTCGCCTTCAACATTCCTGACAAAGACGCGGCAGAATTGGCTGATACGCTCGATGTGTTCTCGACACCTGTGGAAAATTGTATCCACTGTTTGTGCCCGAACTTCTCTTTTGAACCGTTTCAGGATTCGAATGTGCGCAAGGCGATCGCCTATGCTGTGCCGTATGAAGATATCTTCCAAGCGGCTGCCTTTGCGCGTGGTCTGCCTCTTTGGGGTGGCGAAGCTGAAATCAACGACACTGCTTGGCCGCGTAAAACGCAATATTATACCGATCTGGATAAAGCCAAAGAATACATGGCGAAATCGGGCTATGCGGATGGGTTCGATGTGCCCCTGTCCATCAGTCTCGATCTGGCCTCTTGGATGGAACCGACGGCGCTCTTGGTCCAAGAGGCGCTCGGCAAAATTGGCATTAATGTCACGATAGAGAAAATCCCCGGGGCCAATTGGCGTACGGCGGTCTTGGTTGAAAAACGCTTGCCGCTGCATTTGGAAAACTTTGGGGGTTGGTTAAACACACCAGATTACTACTTCTTCTGGGCTTACAAGGATGGGCATCTGTTCAATTCCTCCAATTACCGGAATGAAGAGATCGAGACGCTGGTGGATGAGACCCTTCATATGCCATTGGATGATCCGGACTACGCACCTAAAATCCAACGAATGTTTGAAATTGCCTTGGATGAACTGCCCCGCATTCCGCTCTATCAACCGGCGCTGAATGTCGCCGCAAACGGGGCGGAGGGGTATGAGTTCTGGTTCCATCGCCAGCTTGACGCCCGCGTGCTGAAAGCCGTCTGACCATGCAGGTTTCATCTCCGCGGCTGCGTGCTGTTTTATTGCGGCTAGCCCAAGCTATTCCGGTGGTGATTGGTGTTGTGGTGATCAGCTTTCTGCTGACACGCGCGCTGCCCGGGGACCCTGCTGTATATTTCGCAGGGGTCGCGGCGGATGAGACCTCCATCGAAGAAACGCGCGTGGCGATGGGCCTTGATCGCCCGTTGCCCGTACAATTTATTCACTACGTTGGGGATTTGATACGTGGTGATCTGGGGCAATCGCTCTCAAGCGGGCGCTCGGTTGCAACAGATCTGGCGAGCCGCTTGCCGGCCTCCCTGGAATTGACGCTCACCGCGTTGACAATGGCTGTTGCGATTGCGGTTCCTTTGGGTGTTCTGGCCGCGACCCGCCCGGGGACTTGGGTGGATCATCTCTGCCGCGTGATCGTGACGGCAGGGGTGTCACTACCCACCTTTTTCACCGGTATTTTGCTGATTTACATTTTTTACTATCTTTTAGGTATCGCGCCATCGCCGCTTGGACGGCTGGATTTTATCTATCTTTCGCCGGATCATGTGACCGGTTTTTATCTGATTGATGCTGCATTGATGGGTGATTGGGAAACATGGCGTGGGAGCGCCAAACAATTGATCTTGCCTGCCGCGACTTTGGCGCTGTTTACACTCGCCCCCATTGCCAGAATGACCCGTGCCGCCATGTTGACTGCACTATCTTCGGATTTTATTCGCACTGCGCGTGCGGCCGGTCTTTCAAATCGGGCCGTGCTTTATCGGTATGCCTTGCGAAATGCGCTGCTGCCTGTTGTTACGACATTGGGTATGGTTTTTTCCTTTGCGCTGGGCGCGAATGTGTTGGTCGAAAAAGTCTTTGCCTGGCCCGGTATCGGATCATATGCGGTAGAGGCATTGGTCGTGTCAGACTACGCCGCCGTGCAGGGTTTTGTGCTCGCAATGGCGCTGCTCTTTGTGGCGTTGAATCTCGTGATTGATCTGCTTTACACGGCGATCGATCCCCGCATCGGGTTTGACGCCCAATGAATGAAAACGCCCCCGTCAAACTGCCGCACCACAGCAGCGCGCCTGCCTTGAAGCGCCAGAACGGCACGATGGATCATATTTTTTATGTGCTGCGCGGTAATCCAGTCACGTTGATCGCTTTTACGATGTTTGCTTTCTTGATCCTATCTGCACTCGTCGGGCCTGCGTTGGTGCCATATGATCCGCTCGCAACAAATGCTACGAATGCTTTACAGCCTCCATCCTGGAGCCATTGGTTTGGCACCGATCAAATTGGGCGCGATGTTTTCAGCCGGGTCATCGTGGCAACGCGGCTCGATCTGACAATCTCCGTGGCCGCTGTTGCGATGTCATTTGTGGTTGGGTCCATTTTGGGGTGCATCGCCGGCTATTGGGGCGGGTGGCCTGATATCATCCTTAATCGATTTCTTGATACGATCATGGCCTTCCCACTTTTTGTTTTGGCGATGGGCATCGTGGCGGCTTTGGGCAATACAGTCGAGAACATCATCTACGCCACTGCGATCATCAACATGCCTTTCTATGCCCGTCTTGTGCGGGCAGAAGTCAATATACGCAGAGAGGCAGGTTTTGTACGTGCGGCCAAACTGGCGGGCAGCTCTGATGTTCGCGTTCTGGCGACACAAATTTTCCCGAATGCATTGCCACCGATGATGGTTCAGGTCTCGCTCAATCTAGGCTGGGCGATCCTGAATGCGGCAGGGTTATCTTTTATCGGGTTAGGGGTATCACCACCCACGGCCGAATGGGGGATCATGGTTGCCGAAGGCGCGAATTTCATTGTGTCAGGCGAATGGTGGCTCGCTGTCTTTCCCGGTCTTTGGCTGATGTTTGCGGTCTTTACTTTTAACCTTTTAGGCGACGGGCTACGCGACATTGTCGATCCGCGCAAAAGGACGTGATCTGATGCTGAATGTCAAAGATCTGAGCGTTATGTTTCAAACAAGACGCGGTGCGGTGGATGCGGTGCGTGGCGTCAGCTTTGAAGTCGCCAAAGGGGAAATCCTGGGCATCGTCGGGGAAAGCGGGTCAGGAAAATCAGTGACCTCTTATGCGTTGATGCGCATTTTGGACGCGGGGGGCGTGATCAAAGCTGGTGACGCAAATTATTCAGGTATCGATCTGCGCCGCGCGTCAGAGCGGGATATGCGTGACATACGCGGTCGCGAAATCTCCATGATTTTTCAAAACCCACGTGCAGCTTTGAACCCGATCCGCAAAGTTGGCCATCAGATCGAGGATGTCCTACGCCAACATGCGCGCGCCTCTCGTTATGATGCCCGCTCCAAGGCGATCGCCGCCATGGAAGCGGTAAAGATTAAGGATGCGAAAGAGCGGTACAACGCTTACCCGTTCGAATTGTCAGGGGGCATGTGTCAACGCATCGTTTGTGCCATTGCGCTGGCCTGTGATCCGCGGCTGTTGATCGCAGATGAACCGACCACGGGGCTGGATATCACAACGCAAAAGGCGGTGATGGACCTGGTCCGCGATTTGATCCGAGAACGAGAGATGAGCAGTCTTTTGATAACCCATGATTTGGGCCTGGCAGCGCAATATTGTGATCGCTTGATTGTTATGAAAGACGGGTTGATCGTCGAGCAGGGCGACCCGCTACAGATTTTTAGCACCCCCCAGCACGCCTATAGCCGTAAGTTGGTTGATGCGACCCCACGGGCGGGGGCATCGGTGCGTGATTTGTTACCCGCTGAGGGTCGCGCACCAGTACCACAGATCAAAACGTCAAACCAACCGCTGGTCGACGTGCGCAATCTGGTCAAAACCTACGCAGGTAAATCTGGCCCTGTGCATGCAGTCAAAGGGCTCTCTTTTACCGTCAACCAAGGCCAGTGCGTAGGTTTGGTCGGCGAAAGCGGATGTGGTAAATCGACGACCGCTGAAATGTTGGTGCGGCTGATGGATGTCACCTCTGGCCAGATCATGTTTGACGGGAACGACATTGCCCAGACGCCTGCGAGGGGATTTGCCACAGATACGCGGCGTGCTGATATCCAAATGGTTTTTCAAGATGCCAGTGACAGCCTAAACCCCCGGCACACTGCGCGTCAGGCGATTGCGGAACCGCTGCGGCGTTTGGGTAAGATGCGTGGTACATCTCTGAGCGCCCGGATAGAAGAACTGGCAGGGCTTGTTGGGTTGCCGCTGACCTTATTGGATCGGTTCCCGCATCAATTGTCGGGCGGTCAAAAGGCGCGTGTTGGCATCGCCCGCGCCGTTGCCTTGAATCCAAAATTTCTAATCCTGGACGAACCGACTGCTGCGCTGGATGTGTCTATTCAAGCCGTTGTGCTGAATCTTTTGGTTGATTTGCGCGCCAAACTTGGTCTGAGCTATCTCTTTGTCAGCCATGATCTGCATGTGGTGCGCCTGTTGTGCGATCATGTGATTGTCATGAAAGACGGTGAGATCGTCGAAGAAGGCCCGACCCAAAAGGTCATGTCAGACCCACAGGATCCTTACACAAAATCATTGCTTGCCGCTGCGCCAAAACCACCAGAGCGCGGGCAAGCTAAAAATATGTCGCAACTGGAGATGACCGATGCTCAGCACTCTGCCATTCACGATAAACGCGCTTCGTGAAGCCTATACCGGGGGCGCGCGCCCTGAGGATACGATTGACGAAATATTTAAGCGCCTCGAAGCGGTTGGAGATCCCAATATTTTCATCCATCTGCGCGACCGTGACGACCTTGTTGCCGAAGCTCGGGCGTTGGGCGCTTTTGACCCATCCTTGCCGCTTTGGGGTATTCCCTATGCCGCCAAGGATAACATCGACGTTGCTGGCATCGAAACGACGGCTGGCTGTCCGGCCTATGCATATACACCCGATCAGGACGCATTTGTTATCGCACAGCTGCGCGCTGCGGGCGCAATCATGATCGGCAAGACCAATCTGGACCAATTTGCGACGGGTCTTGTGGGAATCCGCACGCCCTATGGTGCGCCACTCAATGCTGTGGATCCCGCAATCGTGCCGGGAGGGTCCTCTGGAGGATCAGGTGTCATTGTGGGACATGGCATTGTATCGTTTTCCTTGGGCACGGACACGGCGGGCTCTGGTCGGGTGCCGGCAGCTCTGAACAATGTCGTGGGGCTAAAACCCAGTTTGGGCGCAGTGTCTGCCAGTGGTGTTGTGCCCGCATGTCGCACGCTCGACACTGTGTCGATCTTTGCCTTGACGGTAGATGACGCCTACGCCGCCTTTGCTGTTGCGCGCGGCTACGATGTGACAGACGCCTATTCAAAACCGATGACGCATGATGCGTTGACAGCACCGGCAAAACCGTTGCGCATCGGTATTCCAGATGCAGGTTCCATCGCGTTTTTGGGGGACGTGGCACAGCAAGCCGCATTCGAGCGTGACGTTGCAGCGCTTGAAGCGCGCGGGGCTGTGATCAAACCAATCGATTTTGAACCGCTCTACGCCATTGCGCGTATGCTCTATGAAGGTGCTTGGGTCGCTGAACGATATACAGTCATTGCTGATCTTCTGAAGGACAACCCAGAGGCCGTGCACCCGGTTACACGTCAGATCGTAACTCACGCCGAAAGCATGTCGGCCGCGGATGCTTTTACGGGTTTTTATCGTCTGGCTGACTTAAAACGGGTTGCCGAACCTCTTTTGGAGGGACTCGATATGCTCTGCGTGCCGACAATCCCAACGTTCTATTCCGTCGCAGATCTAGAGGCTGATCCGGTGACACCCAACTCCAATAACGGCATTTATACAAATTTCGTCAATCTATTGGATATGTGCGGTATTGCTGTACCGACTGCCCCGCGCAGCGATGGACGACCTGGCAGTGTAACTCTTTTGGCGGGTGCGGGTCAGGACGGTTCAATTGCCGCCATCGCTCGAGAGTTCGAACAAGATTGCCCACGAAAAATGGGTGCTACCTCCCATCCTGTACCCAACCCTGGCCCGCTGCCTGAAACCCCTAGCGATACAATTAAGATTGCGGTGTGTGGCGCGCATATGAATGGTCTGCCGTTGAACAAACAGTTAACAGACCTTGGCGCGGTCTTTTTGCGTTCTGCGAAAACCACGCCAAATTACAAGTTCTACGCGTTGGCAGGAGGGCCGCCAGCACGCCCTGGTTTGGTGAAAACAACGAGCTCTGGTTCAGGGGCCATCGCGCTTGAAATCTGGGCGCTTCCCCTCACAGCGTTTGGGGCTTTCATGACTGGGATTCCGGCCCCATTGGGGATCGGAACAATCGAGCTATCAGATGGTACCACGGTAAAAGGATTCCTGTGTGAGCCATCGGGGTTGGACGGTGCGAGCGACATCACGGAGCTTGGCGATTGGCGTCTCTTTCTGTCTCAGCAAAACGAGATGGTATGACCTCGCGGGCTGAGCAACGTCTGGCAGAATTGGGGCTTGAGTTACCTCCCGACTGGATGCCACGTGGCCAATTTTTGCCCTTTCGCAGGGATGGCACAACCATTTACCTGTCGGGTCAAATTTGTGAATGGAACGGCGCTGTCACCCATTGCGGCCCCGTTGAAGATACACCAGAATCCGTCGAAATTGCACGAAAAGGCGCGCAGATTTGCGCGTTGAACCTGATCTACCGTTTACGCGAGGCCTGTGATGGCGATTTGGATCGGGTAGATGTAATCTTGCGGTTGGGAGGGTTTGTGAATTGCGGGTCTGGTTTTGCACAAAGCCCTGCGGTGATTAATGGCGCGACGGAATTGTTCGTCGCCTTGTTTGGTGAAAACGGATGGCATGCGCGTACCGCCGTTGGCGTTTGTGGGCTGCCCGGAAATGCATCTGTCGAAGTGGACGCCATCGTCAAATTAAAGACCTAACTGTGGACCGTCACGCCCCTTTGACGCTATGCGCTGATGTTTCTGATTACCATCAGCGGTCGGGTTTCGCGTCTCTGGCAGGGTCATATGTCAGGGGCTACGCCGTAAAAGAGGCTGTACGGTGTTGTCACGTTAAGTCGGCACTATTTGCAGGTAGCGGCGCTTATGGATAGTCAGCGCCGATGAATGTACCGTCGATCAGTTACAAACGTCACCGCTTCCCCGCGAAGATCATCGCCCACGCAGTCTGGTTGTATTGCCGTTTCAATCTGAGCCTTCGCGACATTGAGGAGATGCTCCTGGAACGCGGCATCGACGTCTCATTTGAAACGATCCGGCGTTGGGTTGCAAAGTTTGGGCCTACAATTGCGCGAAGTTTACGCCGCCGTTAGCCACTCTCCGGCGATGTCTGGCATCTCGACGAGGTCGTTGTGACGATCAAGGGCCGCAAGTTTTGGTTGTGGCGTGCAGTTGACCAGAAGGGGATGATTCTGGATGAAATCCTCCAGCGCCGCCGCAATACCAGGGCGGCGAAACGCCTGCTTATGTGGTTGATGAAGAAGCACAACTGCGTGCCAAAACGCTTCATCACCGACAAATTGCGATCCTATGGCGCGGCCAAACGAGAGATTGCGCCGGGCGTTGAGCACAGATCTCATAAAGGCCTCAACAATCGAGCCACCTCTCAGCGATTGCAAGCAATCACCTGCCGGACAATGGAGAACAGCCAGCTGCCATTTCGCAAGAGGGAAAGGGCGATGCAGGGTTTTCGGTCACCCGGTAATCTGCAACGCTTCCTAACAATCCATTCCGCCATTCGAAATTGCTTCTCTGTCCCGGCCCGTCGCCGATCCGCTTTAACAATCCGATTCCACCAGCTCGAGGCATTTGACGCCTGGACAGCGGCCGTAACTGCTGCTTGAATATGCAGCGCCAGTACGTTTGCGAAAGCCGTCGGTTAACGTCACAATATCTCGTCAGCCCATGATCCTATCAACCTGATCTTTCGCCCCCGTCGTTACCAACTAACCTCAATCTCTTATCGTCACGGTCGCGCCGATGCCTTTGACTTGTAGAGCGATTATACCGCTGGAATGGCGGTCTGATCTGGAAAGATGCCATGCTTTGCACGCCGCGTACAACAACTTGGCAATACCTTTAGAAATCATGGTGAATTTTCGCCTTGCATACTATTTTCCTGCTCCCAGAGTCACCCAAGGTGCAAGCATGGATTGCCCTAAGAAACAACAATAACTCTGAACTGCAACGCTATGAAATCAAAGCACTACAATGATGAATCCGCTACAGCATTAACACCGCTACCAATCTAGCTGCTCCGTTAAACTCAGGCGGACACCCTGCTTGACATACATACGCATGGTCATGGCGAGGGACAGTTTTTGTTTCTCGGTCCAGAAAACAATAGTGGCCCGATCGAGCCATTTGATAAGAGCGATCTTGAGTATCAATTTGCTACAAGCCTGAACTTTGAGACCTGTATCTTTGGCTGGCTGACGGCATATTCGAATTTTGTGGAAGCACAAAAAACTCTGATCGAGGATGGTCTTGCTGATGTTGCTAGCCCAGCGTCGCTTGACCTTGGAATTGGAACCTTGGAGGCGTTCCGAAACCTTGGAGGTTTTGGCGTAACAATTGAATGTGGGTCCCACTTGGCGCCGTCATCTGGTAGCGTTGCTTATGCCGCCATTCGGCGTGCAATGGTTTCTACCGGATTGTGTAAAGGCCTGGAAATAGACCCGACGGACTTCAAGGAGATCTTCGAATTCCGAAGTGTGTTAGTCAAAGAAAATGCAGGTGATGTGCTTTCTCGACGTTGGAAACTTTTCGACGAAGTTCAAGCGGGTCATGTTGTTGGAATTAGGCGAGGGGCGGAACTTAGCTTCGATGAGAATTTGCATACAGTATTTTGCTATCCTGACGCCCCGGTCGGGGGAGCCTGGCTTTACATGGCAAAACGCTCAAAGCGGCGCGTGTAAGTAATTTTTTTTGCATCTTAACTGTCACAGTGGTGTTGTCACGTTAAGTCGGCACTATTTTCAGTTAGCGAGATATTGTGACGTTAACCGACGGCTTTCGCAAACTTACCGGCGCTGCATTTCCAAGCAGCAGTTACGGCCGCTATCCAGGCGTCGAATGTCTTCGATATAACTGGATTCATGCCCATCCCATCTCACACGGTACTTTGAAGCTTTTAACCGTCCTAGTTTTCTAAAGGGTGATCCAAAGCCATGTGGGTTAAAGTCCAAAAAATATTTTCCCATGAATTCTCGTTGTTCCACTTCACCAACGGTATGTAAGTCCAAAATCAAGCTGCCGAATTTAGTCCCGACAGGGTTAGGATCAGGGAAATCAAAATCGGTCCGGATGCGCAGTTCACACAATTCGAGTCCTGCGGTCACGACTTTAGTCCCTTGCAACGACGTGCCCACACGTTCGGTTGAGGAGAGCATCGCTTCAATTGCCTCCACGTTGTCGCCGTGAAATTGGTGAGAACTTGGCACCAGAACGACAAAAGAAATAGCCAGAATTCCAACACCTAAAAAGATTTTTATGATTGTTTTCTTCACTAGTCGAATCTCAAACCAACCTGACTCCATAGTTCCCCCCAATCTGCTTCATCCCGATTTTGCGGAAAACCCGGTCGGCGTGCGCGATCTCAACGCCTGCCGTGACATAGTAAAGGACATGCGTCGCCGCGCTCGCCTGCGCCGAGGTCTCGATGCCTTTGGCCAACCGCAGCGCCACTTTTCCACCAAGCATCCCCGTTGCGCACCCGAGGTCGATATTGAACGTTGTGACCGAGACGATCCGCCCACCGTCACCAATGAAATACCCACCCAGAGAACAGTAACAGCTGCCGAGCACGCGGTCCCCCAGCATGACAACCAGCCCAAGATGCTGCCCGGCTGGCTCCAACGTTTTATCAAACGCCTTGTCGAATTTCGCATCGGAAAATGAGATGTCGCCGAACACGCTCTTCTCATGCGCGCCCCGCATCAAGGCGCGCACCTGCTCCCGATGTATCTCGGAAGCCCGGGAGGTAGAGAGTTTTTTGGCCTCTTGTCGGATCGTTGCGTCAGCGTTTTTTATTTGCATTTGCCGCCCGCACTCAAAGCACTTCGGATTTCGCAGAGACCGTTCAAACGCATTCCATCTGCAAATCTGAGGCAAGCGCGCCACCAAGACAAGGGTTCAATCCACCGGTTTCCGCCGTGAAATAAAGAAAATCTCAAAATTCGATCCGTCCCAAAATACAACAAAGCTGCGCCGAAAAGCGGCTATATCCAAGCACATCATTGCGGCTGGAAATTGGCCTTTCCACTAACGAGACACGAACAGGTGATAGCGCGCAACAAAAAAGTTACCGAAGTTCTAAAAACCGATGCTATGGACAAATCCGCCCACCAACATTGCAACGAAACATATCAAACGGAGTCCGTCTAAGCCAAACGGAAAGAGATTGTCGAATTTATCAAATCCAAGAATTTTCCGTGCCAGTCCTAGCCTAGATAAAACGGTTCTGTCGCAAAGATTTCGCCTGCCCAAAGAACGATCTTCCTTGGACGCAATTATGCTGCGAGGGCCGCGAACTGTTTGAATGCCGGGATGCCTTTTTGGGCCAGCTGTCCCTTGCGGATCATGTATGCGGTTTCGATCCCAGCTAACGCTGCAGCCACAGAATGGAATGCTTTGAAGCCGAGCATTGGCCGCGTAATCCGCTTGATGAAGCGATGATCCTGCTCGATCATATTCATTCTCGGGCAAACAAGTTTACGCTGCCATGCAGTGGTTGAGGTGTTTAGATTGAACGATGTTGATGATCCGACCAGTTCCCGTAAATTTGAGGATGACGTTTAGGCTTTGCAGACCAGCTAAATTTGCGCCGTTCTTGTCGATGGCATTTCGGTCTGGGACACCGTTGGTTCCAACGGCACGCTTGAAAAACCTACGCGCGGCAGCGGTATCGCGGCGCTCTGAGAGCATGAAATCAAGGGTTTGGCCGTCCCTATCTACGGCACGGTACAGATAGGTCCACCTGCCACGAACCTTGATATAGGTCTCGTCTCTCACCTGGCAGGGCATTGCAAAGCAATGTCCCGAGAAGGCATCCGCCAAGAGACGGCTGTCGGCTTCTTTTTGGTCTGCGCACTTGTAGCAATCAGCGGAGAGAATTTAACCACCCAACGGTTCAGCGTGGCATGGTCAACTTCAACACCGCGTTCGGCCATGATTTCCTCCAAATGCCGGTATGAGACGCCGTAGCGGACATAGAAAAACACAGCGTAGAGGATCACACTCTTCGGGAAATGGTTCCCTTTGAAATCAATTGTCACGGTTGGCCGCTCACCTTTGAACTCAAAAACCCGCACCTACCACCCGTGAGCTGGCCTAACCAACCGCGAAACTTTGCGACAGAACCTCATGTCCCGTGCTTCTTTCGGTCACAACGCCTCAACCTGCAAGAGAATGAAATTCGAAAAATTACCATTACGGGCACTGGACTGGGCATGAATAATAAACAATATGGTTCCGAATGATTAAAGTGCGCCAGCAGTAAAGTAAAAACGCCACCAGTTACGCATCTCCTCTTGCGGAACTGCCCGGCTTCACCGGAAACAAGGGTGTGTTTCCATATTGTGGTGCGCGACGCTAGAAGGATATCACTGCCATGGGCCTGTTCGACAACAGCACAGTTCTTGTCACTGGAGGCACAGGTTCCTTCGGAAATGCATTCGTGCCCATGACATTGGCGCATACAAACGTAGAAAAGATCATCATCTTTTCGCGGGACGAAATGAAACAATGGGAGATGTCACGCAAATTCGAAGGTGACCCGCGCGTGCGCTTCTTCATTGGGGACGTTAGGGACAGAGAACGTTTGTATCGCGCCTTTGATACAGTCGATTATGTCGTCCACGCCGCGGCGACCAAGATTGTTCCAACTGCCGAATATAATCCGTTCGAATGCATCAAGACCAACGTCAATGGCGCCATGAATGTCATTGATGCTGCGATCGACAAACGGGTCAAAGGCGTCGTAGCGCTTTCGACGGACAAAGCATCCAGTCCGATCAACCTTTATGGCGCATCCAAGCTTGCCTCCGACAAGCTTTTCGTCGCGGGAAACTCTTATTCTGGCAGCCATGCCACACGCTTTTCGGTCGTTCGGTATGGGAACGTGATGGGGTCAAGGGGATCGGTCATTCCGTTTTTCATGAAAATGCGCGATGCTAAATCCCTACCGATCACAGATACCCGCATGACCAGATTCATGATTACGCTCGAAGACGGGGTGGAACTCGTTTGGCACGCCTTCAGAGATATGGTCGGCGGTGAAATCTATGTGAAGAAAATCCCATCCATGAAAGTCACTGACATTGCCAATGTGATCGCGCCTCAAGCCGAGCAGGAAGTTGTGGGAATACGCCCAGGCGAGAAGATTCACGAACAAATGGTAGGCCTTGAAGATGCCGCATTCACCTACGAATATGAAAAACACTTTAAAATCTTACCCTCATTGCATAATTGGGCGAAAAGCGCGGATCGGATTAAAGACGGTACGCCAGTAGCGGAAGATTTTGTCTATTCCAGCGACCTGAATACCGAATGGATGGAAAAATCCGAACTGGAAACGTGGATCGACGCGCATCGTGCCGAGCTCACAAAACCCTTATGATCCCCTACGGTCGCCAAAACATCAATCAAGCTGACATTGATGCGGTCGTCAAAACCTTGAAATCAGATTTCCTGACACAGGGGCCGGCGATTCCTGCGTTTGAAGCCGCTCTTGCGACGAAAGTTGGCGCGAAACATGCTGTCGCGGTGAATTCAGCAACCTCAGCTTTGCATATCGCGGTTGCCGCACTGGATCTTGGACCCGGTGATCTTCTATGGACGTCTCCCATTACGTTTGTCGCTTCTGCCAACTGCGCGCGTTACTGCGGCGCGGATGTCGATTTCGTCGACATTGATGCAGACACTTTCAATATGTGCCCTGATGCGCTCGCTGCCAAATTGAAGCAAGCAGATCAGTCCGACCGCCTGCCAAAGGTGATCGTTCCCGTGCATATGTGTGGCCAATCGCCTAACATGAAGCGGATTTCCCAACTTGCCCGGCAATATGGCATACGTATCGTCGAAGATGCGAGCCATGCGGTTGGGGCCAGCTATGATGGTGCTCCGGTAGGTAGTTCGCGGTTTTCAGATATCACCGTTTTCAGTTTCCATCCGGTGAAAATCATCACGTCCGGTGAGGGCGGTGTTGCCTTGACCAATGACGCTGATCTGGCATCGCGCCTTGAACGATTGCGCAGCCATGGCATCACCAGAGATCCGCAAATGATGACCGGCCCCTCAGAGGGTGGTTGGTATTACCAGCAACTTGAATTGGGCTGGAATTATCGGATGACGGACATTCAGGCGACCTTGGTACACAGCCAGCTGGACCGCCTGGATGAATTTGTCACGCGCCGCAATGTTCTGGCTGAGAAATATGACGAATTGCTTGGTGAAACGCCCCTGGTGCTGCCTCACAGGGAACCTTTGGCACATTCGTCCTTCCATCTCTATGTCGTCCGACTGCCTGAACCGGACCCGGATCGGCATCAAGAAATCTTTGCGCATCTGCGCGCATCCGGAATTGGCGTGAATGTACATTACATCCCAGTACATTTGCAGCCCTACTATGCAAGCATGGGGTTCCGTCCCGGCGATTTCCCCGCGTCAGAATCCTATTACCAGCGGTCCATCAGTATTCCGCTTTACCCCGACCTGACCCAAGACGATCAGGACCATGTTGCAATGATGTTGAAGACTGCATTGGCAATCTGATAAAAACCTATCAAAGTAGGAGACGAATATGCCTAGTGTCGCATTTGGAGACCGTATCATCGGCGATGGCAACCCCATCTATCTCATGGCTGATCTGGGACTGACGAACGGCGGCGATTTGGTGGTCCTGCACGATTTCCACACGGACGTTGAAGCTGAAATGAGCTTTCGCGCGATGGACGTCTACCGACAGCTTGGTATGGTTGCGGGCTACACTCCGCAAGGCCGCAGTGACTGGCTGGATGACATGAGTGTTAGCATGGACGCTGCTATTCTGGGAAAACGGCTTACGACTTCACGTAAAATCCCTGCAAATGGGCACTGTAAAGCGCATGAGCCGGATGAGCCGGATGAGTTTTCCGAATGGGGGGCAAATATCCGTCGATGTGAAACTGCCAAAGGAAACGCGGTACTCACACCCATGGCTAAAGACCAGCAAGACGCCAAGAAGTACTGCAAAGCGGCCTATCTTCTGCGGGACGTTAAGAACGGCGAGCTGGAGCTCAATCGCCCGGGAACAGGTTTGAGATCGTGTATTGTGAGTGAGCAATACATCGGCTGGCCATACCCACGCGACTTTAGCGCGAATGAAATGCTGGAAATCGGTTAGCCTACTGTCATGCAAAATCAGAAACCACCTGTAGCGATTATACCAGCACGTGGTGGATCGAAACGGATCCCCCGTAAGAACATCGCAATTATCGGCGATAAGCCGCTTTTGGCATACCCAATCGAAATCTGTCTTGCAGCAGGAATTTTTTCGGAGGTCGTCGTATCCACCGAGGATGAAGAAATTGCTAGGGTGGCACGTAGTTTTGGTGCCCAAGTCGAAATGAGACCGGAAGAACTGGCGCGCGATAAAGCGCCCGCAGCTTTGGCCTGCAAGGATCTTTTACTGAGACGTTATTCAGACGACATGCGCCCCGAACGATTTTGTATGGTGTATCCAATGGCCGTTCTTATCGAGCCAGGAGACTTGCGCGACAGCATGGACAAACTGGACGAAAGTGATGGCGTAATGGGCGTATCGGATTTTTCAATTCACCCTTATAAGGCAATGGTTGAGAAAGACGGCTTTTTGACAGCGCAATGGCCCGAGCTGAACCTGCAGCAATCCCAGAATTATCCGCGTGCTGTAGGTTCAAACGGCACATTCTATTGGGGGCGTACTGACGCTTTCATGCGCAATACAAATTTCTACCCCGAACGCCTGCGTGCGCACATCCTTCCGCCTTGGCGCGCAATTGACATAGACACCCAGCGCGACCTGGAACATTTGCGCAGGGTCGTTGCCAGTAACGCAACAGCCCGGTAGACCCACGCGAATGTCAGAAGAGCCTTCCTGTCAGCGAGATGAAGGAACTGCACTTTAGCGCGCAGATCCACAAACAGTCAAAAACAACCGCATGGAGAAAAGCGTGAGTGAAACAAAGCAATATGCAACCCCTCAGGAAGTCTTTTGGGCGGGTGATTTTGGTGATGAATACATCACAAGGAACCAACCTGATCGCTTGCTGATTCCGAAAGTCGCTGCTTGGTCCAGAATGCTGCGGTCCTGCGGAACGCTCACATCGGTGACAGAGTTAGGGTGCAACATCGGTCTCAATTTGCTTGCCATCAAAAAGCTCCTGCCCTCGTCAAATCTGTCTGGTGTTGAGATCAACGCAAAAGCTGCAAAAGAAGCAAAAAAACTAGATGTTGCCGAGATAACGGAGGGAACCATCGTCGAGCCTCTCAGCCTGCAAGTTGCTGATTTAACTTTTACGGCTGGCGTGCTGATACATATCAACCCGGATATGTTGCCAACCGTTTATGACAACCTTGTACAAAATAGCAGTCGATACGTTTTGGTCGCAGAATACTTCGATCCAAATCCGGTGACGATTAACTACCGAGGTCACCAGGATCGTCTGTTCAAGCGCGACTTCGCGGGGGAACTCATGGACGCGCATGGTCTCAAGCTTGTCGACTACGGCTTTTTCTACAAACGCGATAAGCTTGTGCCGCAAGACAACATTACGTGGTTCTTGATGGAGAAATAACCCTCGGGGTCCACTCACGCAACCAAGGTCAAAAACCGTCATCACAAGCTTTCAGATTCATGCGTTGTCAAACGATGGGTTCTGATATGCCTGAGGCTGACCGCTTTGTGCTGCACATAATGGCCGCAGTCGCAGAACAAGAGGGCCGCGCAATCTTAGAGCGCACCAAGGCGGCGCTGGCGGCGGCGAATGCACGCGGGGTCGAACTTAGGCGGGTAATCTCTGAACGGGCATCTGAGCAACGTCAGGCGCATAGGGGCGTTGCGGTGCGTATGGCAAAAGCTGGTCATTTTGCGGCCAACGCCCTGCCAATTATCAGCGAGCTGCAATCCAGCCGAATGTCTTTGCGCAGTGTAGCGAAGAAGCTAAACGAGTGGTGCGTTAGAACCGTGCGGGGCGGCAAGTGGTAGGCGACCACGGTTCGGAATATCTTAACGCGGTTGCAAGGCGAGACGAAGGCCATCCAAAGGCAGCCCCCTGTTGTGTTGTGAATGTCTAACTCAGGCCGCTAGCTTCTTCCTCCGTTGACCGATTAAGCCAAGTCCACCAAGCCCAACGGCGAGGAGTGGCAGGGTTGCTGGAAGGGGGACTGCTGGGATAAATGAATTTACTGTAACAAGCGCAAAAGTGTACTCAACATCATCCCTCAGACCTTGCTGATGAAAACCTCTCAGTGATGTGATTTGTGCCAAAAACCGATCTAAATCCAACTCAAGGTATGCAAAGATAGGCGCACCGGTGCCGCAAGTATTAGTGCTTATAGCATTACACCAATAATTGGGAAAACCCAGATCGCCCCCTAACGCCCTGCGGAAGCGCTGCATAACTAAACCGTTTTCCCACCAGGGCTGCGTCTCCAATTCTGCCTGTAGATCATTGAACGTTCCTATTTGTGTATAGAAGTCGTAGTCCCACTCACCCACGTTAGACACATTGAGTGTAGCTGCTCCGGCCGAACCACCAATGCTAACCAGCGCAAACAAAGCAACTGATAAAAATCTCTTCATGCCATTCTCCATAAATCCAGCTCCATTGACCAATAACCCATAGCATACTAATTATACCAAGGCATTTCAATCTGGCGCATTGGTGATACGATCTGCCAGCACCGCGCGTTCACTGCGATTGTCTCTGCCTTGCCTTCTCGGCGTACTGTGCGGCCCCAAGACAGCTTTACAGCGGTAATCTTGCGGCCCTTTTTTCGGGATTTAGCCCATCCTAAAACCGGCAAGGTGATTGATTTCAGCCACTGTACGATCCAGCACGAACCGGCGCACGTCAGGCCAACGGGAAAACTTACCATCCTCTAAACGGGTCAAGCTTCAGGTGGCTCATGGAGAATGTTGAGAACGTTGTCCTCATCGGTGGCCCGGCAACGACAGCTGCCGCTTCAAAGCCAGCTCAGACATTGCAAAGAAAACTCGAAAGGAAAATCCAACATTGACCAAAACATAACCGCTGATACATAAACAAAGGTGGGTCAAATCTCGGGTCAGTTCTCAACGCAAATCAACAGTTTGACGGCCTTAAAAGCTGCTATTTGCCAAAATTGTCACTTATGAACTCTGCAACGTGACTGTTGCGTTGAAAATTGAGCAGGAAATTTACAATATGGAAAACAAGCGAAGCGGGGGGCTGCCAGAAGGCAAAGAATTTATTCGGTTCTTGAATGCTGTTGAAGGCGAAATCAAACCGGATACCTGCGCCATAGCGGCTTTCAACTACTGGCCTATAATCCGCTTTGCACTCAACGGGAAACGTGCAGGAAAATCGCTCAAAGGGGAAGGTGCGTTGCCGCAGGTGACAGCCCTGCAATTGAAAAAGCTTAGGGCGATGAACTTTCTGGGCTTGGAACATCGGGCCACCCCTTCTTATCCGAAAAGCTATTTCTCCCATTTGGAAAAGGCCGACGTGCTGTTTCTGAATAGGAACACGCAATATAACAATAACTTGCCGGGCTATAGCATACAGTTTTTCACCGATGGCCTCCGCCATCTCGCGTCCAACGGGATCTCTTGCGCAACAATGGTCAACCGAGACCCGCGACAAGCGGGCGAACAGTTTTGGGTGGACACGGTTATACTGCCGAAGCCGAAATCCGGGCGTGGATCAAAACTCTTGAACCCATCTGGGTTCCCCGAACTGGCCGTGCGCGATCGTGTTGTCGCGAAAATTTCTGAAGTGAACAAGGTTATCAAACAGCTCGGGATCGATCATCATGTGAACGAAAGATACATTTTGCAACGTATCGATCGGACCGTGGAGCTGGTGCACTACTTTGAGCTTCTATTCCGTCAGGTTCAGCCAAAAGTCGTTTACCTTAGCAGTTTCACCGGAGCTTACCATGTTTGCGTCGCCGCAAAGCGATTGGGCATCAAGGTTGTAGATATTCAACACGGTGGCATGCACAAGAACCATCCTTTGGCGGCAAACTGGACGCACGTTCCTGAAACTGGCTACGAGCTGCTTCCAGATGTTTTCTGGTGCTGGACAGAACGCACTGCTGAGTACATCTCCTCAACTTTCACTGATTGTCACAAAGCGATTGTTGGTGGAAATACCAAGGCAGCCTTCGAAAAGGCTGTCTTCGAACAATCGGCCTCCAAGATTACGAAGAGTGTCGAGAAACCCAGTGTTTTAGTTGCGCTGCAATATGGGCAGAGCGCGCTTGTCGCTCCACATGTAGAAGCAGCCTATAAAGCAACAAAAGAAGAAGCGAACTGGCGTTTCCGCCTGCACCCAAGGGGGATCGACCGGCTGGAGGAAGCGGCCAAATTACTCAGTATCTCAAAGGAAGATATATTGTTAGCGAGTGAACGCCCGTTGCATGAGATTTTCCCAAACACCAGCTGTTTGCTTACAAATGCTTCGACTATTGTTTACGAAGCGCTGGATCATGGGGTCCGTCCGGCTGTCTGGTCCGACAAAGGCCGCGCATTTTTCGACGACTTGCTCGACACCGGTGACTTGGGTTTTGTGGCAACAGTGAACGATGTAGTCGATTTTATCATGTCAAATGCCGACAGTCAGCCGCCTAAAAGAAAATGTGCTTCAGACGAAGAAGACCATTTTGAAGTCGAAACGATAAAAGCTCATTTCCAGTCGCTTTTCAGAGGATGACGCACGACTCGTAAGCGGATGATATCGGCCTTTTGAGCATCACGCCCCAATTTACAGCTAGTGTAAAAACTTGGTTGCAAAATTAGGAGGTTGGGCAAAAAGACTGCGTTGCCCTATTCGTAACCGTGTTTCGCCTTCTGCGTGTGGAGATCAAACCGCGCATCTTCTGCGTCGGCCTCACATCCGAACCAGTCCGTCCGCATTCGCCCCGTGCTTCCAATACGTCCCCATTCATGGATCAAGCCCCAGTCGCCAAAGAGACCTCGTACGATCTCCATGCGATAGAACCGGAACATGTTTCTCTGTGGCTCTGTCTTTGTCAGATGCATGTCCCTTACCCCCACATTCTCGATGCGATATCCTGTTCTTCTTTGCCCATGGGATCCGCATAAATCTGGGTCGTGCTGAGCTGCGCATGGCCCATCCATTTTTGCAGCATATGCAGCGGTACGCCTGAGACCACGGCATTGACCCCGAACCCGTGCCGCAAACCCTTGGGGCTGCGATACGGGGCGTCGGCGATCCCAGCATTGATCATGATCCGTGTCACGGTACCCTTAATTACTGGACGCTTGCTTCAAAAAGCTAAGCAGAATCAGTTCTTGATTGTGCCCTTGATTTCTGGACTGTATCATTAATTATGACACTGTTCGTCCTGTGGATAAGTTGATCGGTGTTTAGGTTTGGCAAACAAAGCAAAGGATTTAGAAGATCAGGAGCTCGCAATCAAGTGAGCTAACATTTTGCGGCCAATTCTGTAGCTTGATCAAGCGGGGAAAGATATAGGTCCGCCGCTTTTGACTGTGGCCAGGGAGCTGGGTGTTTCCCGAAGCTCGGTGTGGGATTTATATCGCCGTCTCAAACTTAATGACGGACGCGCGAGCGCGCTGGTTCCGAAGCTCCGCGGCCCAAAGCATGGTTCACGTCTCTTGGGATTTGAGGTGGAGAGCATTGTCGAGCGGATTCTGCGCCAACATTACCTCGTACTCGACCCCCCCCAGTTTTTTGCGGATAGTTGGCGAGATCAGAGCGGAATGTGCTGCCAAGGGTTTTTGACTACCAACCTGCCGCACGATTAAGGCTCGTTTAGATGCTATGGATCAGCGTGAGGTGATGCGGAAGTGGAAGGGTGCAAAGGCCGCGAGGCAGGTATTCGAGGCAAGGGCAGGGGGCTTGGACGTGGAACGCCCCTTGGAGGTCGTTCAGATCGATCATACTTTGGCGGATATCATTCTTGTCGACCAGGTTGAGCGCAAGCATCTGGCTCGACCGTGGCTGACCCTCGCAATCGATGTGACGACCTGGGTTGTACTAGGTGGTTACGTCAGTTTTAACGCCCCATCGGTTCTATCCATTGGCCAGCATCCGGGATTCCGCAGGCTATTCACGTAGATAATGGGCGATACTTTCGCAGCGACGCCTTCCAGTCGGTCTGCGCTGAATGGGGTATTGTGATTGAGTACTGACCACCAGGTCGCGTGCATTATGGAGGCCATATTGAGCGCCTGATCGGAACGACAATGGGAGCGGTTCATGTGCTTCCGGGAACAACGCAATCATCGCCAAAAGATAAGGGCGAGTATGACAGCACCGGCAAAGCTGTAATGACGCTTGAGACCGGCGCAGAACGGATCACCGATGATGCTATTCAAACCTGGCAGCCAATCTGGGCAAAGCACAGTTGGAACATCAGGCGCCAACCGCTGCCTGCGTTCTAGTGACTATCCGGCCGCTGCCAAAGCGCCCGTCACCGTTGCGAGATGAGTTGCTGTCGAGTTGGATTACGCGCCTTGCCAGTGCGAACTATTGTTGGTTCTGTCGCAAAGTTTGGCAAATAGCGGATTCATATCTAATGCTAGACACAGTTATCCAGCAAGTGCCGCGAATTGCTGGAATGCGGATTGTTCGGTCGCCTTGAATTGGCACTTGCGGATCATGTGGGCGACTTCAATACACTTCCAGTGTGGCCGAGGCAGAGCCGAAGGATTTGAACCCCTTCATCTGCCGTGTCAGATTCTTGATGAACCAGTGGTCTGTTACCTGACAGATGATTGCCTGCAATCGTCGAAAAGGCTGTTCAATGATGTTGTTCAAACATTTAACTGGGAGGATTTTGATCAGCCAGAACCAACTGTTCAAGATCAACGAGCAATTCATGTTCTGCAGCCCAGCAAGGTTTGCGCCGCTCTTGTCGATGACCACTCTATCGAGGAAGCCGTTGTTTCCGATCGCGCGGGCGAAGAATGTGGTTGCCCCTGCTTCATCCCGGTGCTCTGACAACATGAAATCAAGGGTTTTGCCAAATTTGTCGATGGCGCGGTAATAGTAGGTCCACTTGCCTTTCACTTTGATGTAAGTCTCATCCATGCGTCAGGATACAGCAGTCTTTCACTTTCGTTTGTGCACTTCCACCGCAATCAACGGGGAGAACTTTATCACTCAACGGTTCAGCGTCGCATGGTCGACTTCGACCCTGCGCTCCGCCATGATCTCCTCCAGATCGCGGTAAGAATCCGCATACCGGATATAGAAAAACACAGCGTACAAGATGACATCTTTCGGATGGTGGCTGCCTTTGAAATCAATCGTCACGGTTGGGCGCTCACTTTCAAACTCAAAAACCCGCACCTACCATGCGCGAGACAGTCCAACAAACCGCGAAAAATTTGCGACAGAACCCTTCCTGAAGGGATCAGATTGCGTCGATACCAGCGAAGGGGTGATCCGTGCAACAAGGCCCATAATATGCGATTGTCGTTCTCCTTTGTGGCTGCTTCATTGAGGCCAGTATACTGTACCTCGTTTGCCCAAGGAGAGCGGCACCCACAGACACACCATTTGTTCAAAGCCCGGCGCAAGTCAAATGGCCAGGGACAAGTTGAGCATAAATTTTTGCGGTAGCCTCGCCTATTACAAGACTAAGCGCCCTCAATACGAAATCTATATGCCTTCAATACCTTCATCATGTCTTGCATCAGTGGATAGTCATTGGCGGCCTTCATGTAGACCGCACCAGACTGAAATGAAGGACAATCAACCATCCGAAGCCCTGTCAGGCCAAGTTGCCTCGCCGTTTCCAACATTGGTTCAGGGAGGCAAGTGATGTGATCCGCCTTTCCGACAAACTGCATCACTGAGATGCTTGAGTCTGACAGCAAGGCGGGTGTTTGAAGGGTCAGGCCATCCTCCATAAACATGCGCCGAACACGGTCGAAGATCGGCGTATCAAGCCGGTACATCGCCCATGGATATGATGCGATGTCCGCCAGCGTCAGCTTACTACGACGCGTCAGCGGATGATCGTGCCGTACAATGAACTGCGTGTTTATCCGCGCAAGTGGCTCAAAAATGAGCTCGGGCGATAGATCATCAGGGGACGGCTCAAGGCCGAGACCTATGTCGATCTCTCCCTCCTCCAACAGGGTACGGAACCGCTGTCCAACACCGCGCCGGATGACGATCTCCACGTTTGGGCGTGAATGGCAAAACGTAGACAGTAGGTCGGGTAGAAATACATCGGACCAAACCGTACCTGCCCCGATCCGCAACCGACCCGCCTGACCTGCAATCATTTCGGCCAGTTCTCGTTCAAGAAAGCCGCTTTGTTGCTCGATCTGTATGGCTCGACGGCGAAATTGTTCGCCAAAGACCGTCAGTACAACGCCTTTGACGGAGCGTTCAAACAAGGCCGCGCCGAAAGTGTTCTCTAGCTCCCGGATGCTTTTGGTGATTGCGGTTTGGGTCATGCCCACATCGCGCGCCGCGGCGTGGAAGGAGCCTGCGCGGTGAGCGGCGAGGAAATACTCGATGGAGCGTAGTGATTTAAGCTTCATGATGACCAAATATCATACTTCGGCAATTTTTATTCATTATTTTTCATCGTCAATGATCTCTAAGGTCACCGTTATTGAACACGTGTTATGGGAGGAATAACGGTTGGGGGGACATTTCGTTTCACAAAGCCCTGCGCAGATTCGTGAACGGGTGTTGGTTGCGCTGAGCATATTCGCCTTCGGTGGATATATCGCATGGCATGCGACCAGCTATACAATGGGCAGTCTCCGCAGTATGGGACCGGGGTATTTCCCGCTAATCCTTGGGACGGTGCTGTGTGGTTTCGCCGTGATGGTCCTTGTCACGCCCGATCCCGAGCAAGAAGACGCTGGAGATGAGGACGAAGGCACGCTCGGCTCAAAGCTGCGCGCGCTTTGTTTCGTTCTTGGCGGTATTATCACGTTTGCCGCGTTGATCCGGCATACAGGTTTTGCGCCAGCAACGGCGTCTGCGACTATCGTAGCCGCCCTCGCTGAGCCGGACAATCGCCCGCTTGATGTCGGCCTTCTAGCCATCGGTCTAACCGTCGGAGCTTCGCTTGTATTTATCGTCGCACTTGGCGTGCCCGTGCCCCTGATGGCTTTTTAGATGGACGGGTTCACGCCGCTGATGGCGGGATTTGCCTCCACATTGACCGTCTCCAAACTGGGCTACTGCTTTTTCGGCGTGCTGATGGGCATGTTGATGGGCGTGTTGCCCGGTGTGGGGGCTATGGCGACAATCGCGATGCTGTTGCCGATCACTTTCTATGTGCCACCCGATAGCGGGTTGATGATGCTGGCAGGGATTTATTATGGTGCACAATATGGAGGCAGTGTCGCGGCGATTTTGCTGAACCTTCCGGGTACGCCGTCCTCGGCCATCGTGTGTCTCGATGGCTATCCGATGAAAAAACAGGGCCGCGCCGGGCCAGCTATATTCCTAACGACGATTGCCTCTTTCATCGGCAGCTTTGTTGCGATCGCCCTGTTGGTCGGGGCCGCGCCGACGGTCGCGCAATGGGCGTTGAAGTTCGGGGCGGCTGATTACTTCTCGCTGATGGTGATCGGTCTTGTTGCCGCAGCGTCGCTGACCCGGTTCGGGATCGTGCGGGGCTTGGCGATGTCAGCCCTTGGGCTCGCATTGGGGCTGATCGGGACCGACGTGGCCACAGGGACATTCCGCTACACGTTCGGCAATATGCAGCTGGCCGATGGCCTTAGCGTCGTGGCCATGGCGATGGGGCTGTTCGGCGTTGCGGAGATCATTCACATGGTCGGCACGCGCGCGGCGCGTCGCGGCAAAGTCGCCAAAGTCACGATGCGCGACCTGCTGCCGACCAGCTCTGATCTGAAACAGGCGCCCGGCCCCATTGCGCGCGGAGGTCTGCTGGGCGCTATCGTCGGCGCATTGCCCGGCACCGGAGCCTCGATCGGGGCCTTCATGGCCTACGGACTAGAGAAGCGCATCTCTCGCACGCCCGAAAAATTTGGGACTGGACACGTTCCGGGGATCGTCGCACCCGAGGCCGCGAACAACTCGGCGGCGCAGTCGTCTTTCATTCCGACCCTGACCTTGGGCGTTCCGGTTCTCGCGCTGATGATGACGGCACTGATCATTCACGGCATCCAGCCGGGGCCCACGATGATTAGCGAGCATCCCGACATTTACTGGGGTCTCGTAGCGAGTTTCGTGATTGGCAACGTGCTGCTGTTGATTTTAAATCTGCCCCTGATCGGGATTTGGGTGCGGTTGCTGCAAGTGTCTTACCGGTTGCTGTTCCCCATCATTGTCACTCTGATCTGTATCGGCGTCTTTGCCGTTGGCAATAGTACGTTCCATGTGCTCCAGGTCGTAGTGTTTGGCCTTGTCGGGTACGGCATGCGCCTCGTGCGCCTTGAACCGGCACCCCTGCTTCTTGGCTTTGTGCTCGGCCCGATGATAGAGGAAAACTTCCGCCGTGCCCTGCAATTGTCGCGTGGCAACATGATGGTGTTCCTCGAGCGCCCTGCGTCCTGCACCATGCTGATATTCGCCGCACTGGTTATCGTCTTTTCGCTTTGGGGCAGCCGCAAAGCCACCGCCCGTCATGAGGCTAGTACATGAGCGAACGTAGGCCAAATATCCTTTTGATCTCCACCGATCAACAGCGTGCGGACCATCTGGGCTGCTACGGCGCACAAGGTTTGCAAACGCCCCATATCGACGTTCTGGATAAGAATGGCACCCGGTTTGAGCGGGCCTATGTTGCCTCGCCCGTTTGTATGCCCAACCGTTCCAGCCTCGTCACAGGCCGTTTGCCGTCGCTGCACGGCGTGCGCCATAATGGCCTGAACCTACCGCTCGATAGCTGCACCTTCATCGAGGAGTTGCGGCTGGCGGGTTACCGGACATCACTGTCGGGTAAGGCGCATTTTCAATGCGTCACTCAAAATCCGGCGCAGCTGACAGGGCAAGGCCACGCGGCGCGGCAACAGGCATGTGGGCGCTATAATCAAGAAATTGGGCCTCTGTGGCGGCAACGCCCAGACCGCACGCTTGACCTGCCTTATTACGGGTTTGAACAGGTTGATCTGGCGGTAGGTCACGGCGATCAGGTGGACGGGCATTACAACCAATAGGTGACCAATCAAGACGCGGAGCTGGAAGCGCTCCGCGGACCAGACAATGCCTATGATCGCGGAGATTGCCCGCTTTTTCAGGCGTGGCGCACTCGGGTTCCAGAAGAGCTTCACCCGACAAGGTACGTGCAAACCATGACCGAAGAGGCGCTTGGCCGATATGCCGAGGACATTTCCCAGCCGTTTTTTCACTGGGCGAGCTTTTGCGACCCGCACCACCCGTTTACGCCGCCCGGGCGATACTGGGATATGTACGACCCTGCCGATATGACGCTGCCCGCTTCATTCACAACCCGAGATCCAGACAGCTGGGCTGCGGCCCTTCACGACCTACGCCGCGCTGGGTACGCCAATCTGGAAGGCACCGGCGCATTGGCCGCAACTGAAGAGGAATTGCGATGGGCCACGGCGCTGACCTTCGGTCTGATCTCCATGATCGACGACGCCGTGGGCGCGATGCTGGCCGCGTTGAAGCGCCATAAATTGGACCGTGACACAATTGTGATTTTCCTGTCCGATCACGTTGATTTGATGGGCGATCACGGTCTGATATTCAAAGGCCCGTTTCACTACAAAAGCGTCATCCGCATGCCCTTGATTTGGTATGATCCGCACAGTCCCGAGGGTAAGACTTGTGAAAACATGGTCAGCGCCGTGGACGTCCCGGCCTCCATCTTGGATGCGGCCAAAATCCCCGCTTTCCAAGGCATGAATGGCCGTAGCTTTCTAGCAAATACAGGTCGTGACGCTGTCTTGATCGAAGACGAAGTGCAAACAAACCTCCCCGACACGAACGTTCGAGGCCGCGCGCGGAGCCTCGTGACGAAAGACTGGCGCGTGACCCTGTATGACGGGATCGAAAACGGCGAGATGTTCGATTTAGAGAACGATCCGCTGGAAACCCGCAACCTATGGCACGACCCAAACACCACTGCACAAAAGGCGCGGCTGATCGAACACCTACTCCGAGAAATGCTTGCCAATTCAGACACTGGCACGCTGCCAGACTACGCGGCCTAACCATTATTGCCGCAGTAAACCCATAGCAGGAGGAAAACATGGGACTATTTAGGAAACTAACACTAGGGGCCGCCATGGCGGCTGCATTTGTGCTGCCAGCTTGGGCCGATTACCCCGAACGGGCTATCACCTTGGTCGTAGGCTCTGTGCCCGGCTCAGGACCTGACTTCTTGGCGCGCTCCATGAGCGAGGAACTGTCAGCTGAGCTTGGCCAACCTATCGTTGTCGAAAACCAACCCGGGGCCGCAGGCAATCTTGCCGCTGCCGCAATTTCGCGGTCCGACCCGGATGGCTACCGGATTTACATCGGAACCATCAACATGACGATTGCCACATGGCTGCCTGCGGAAGCACCGTTTGATCCGGCGTCAGACTTTGCATATGTGGGCCGTGTCGGCGCTATTCCGGACGTGATTGCGGTGAATAAGTCCCTAGGGATCGACTCCATTGATGTGCTGATAGCCAAGGCAAAATCAGCGCCGGGTGACATCAACTTCTCATCTCCCGGCGTTGGGTCCCTGCAACAAATGGGGGCGAATGCATTGATGGCGGCAACTGGAACTGACATGTTCCATGTGGTTTACAAAGGCGGTAAGGCTGCAAGCACCGGCGCGTTGTCAGGTGAGGTTGAGGCTGGCTTCTTGGGCATGCCTCCTGTTATTTCGCTGATTGAATCCGGGGATATGGTCGCCCTAGCGGTCTCTGGCGTAGAGCGTTCCCCCTTGATACCTGACGTGCCCACCTATTCGGAATCTGTGGTGCCGGGATATGTTGCCGAAGCGTGGTATGGCCTGTTCATGCCCAAAGACACACCAGACGACATCGTGGCAAAAGTCAACGCAGCCGCGAATGCGGCACTTAGCAATGACGTAGTAGCTGAGCGGTTCGCGGCTAAGGGCGCGGTCGTTCAAACCTCAACGCCTGCTGAGTTTGCCACCTTTGTTGCGGATGAATCCGCACGTTGGAAAGCACAACTGGAAGAGTTGGGGCTGGCTGGCACCCGCTAGCACCTCGTACCAAAAGCGTTGAGCGCGCTAACTGATACGCCCGCTCAACGAACCTGACCAGCTGTGAAAGCGCCCTGTGATCACCTAATACTCAGACGCGTGTCAGTGCGAGATCATCCAAGGTCGCTAGTGCAGTTCGCCATTACCGCCAATCGTCTACGCTGCGGGCGATCTTGTCCAACATTGCCAAAAGGTTTTCTTTTTCTTGATCGTTGAGGACCGTCAGCATTCTTTGCTCTGATGCATCGAAACGTCGGAGCTGTCATCGTCAAGTTGTTGACCAGACTGTCGATCAAGCTTAGCGCATGAGCATGATCAGCCAGACTCCTCAGTCCCGTTTTAAGGGCTACCGCTTCCCGTGTTCAATCATTTCCTACGCGGTTTGGGCGTATCACCGCTGCGCGCTCAGCCTGCGCGATGTTGAAGATTTTCTTGCGGCGCGAGGCGTTATTTTGTGTTACGAAACAGTCCGGTCCTGGGTCGGAAATTTCGGACTTCAGATGGGAAAGAGTGTCCGGGGCGCGCGTGGGAAACCCTCCGAGAAATGGCACTTGGATGAACTTGTTATCACGATCCGGGGTGTGAAGCATTGGCTTTGGCGTGCGGTGGACGGCGAGGGTCAGGTTCTCGACATTCTGGTGCAAACGCGCCGAAACGCCCGTGCCGCCAAGCGGTTCATTTCAAGGCTGATCGCCCGTTGGGGTATCCCACGGGTGATCATAACGGACAAACTGCGCAGCTAGGGTGCCGCTTTGCGCAAGCTCGCTTTGGAAGTGGATCACCGGCCGCGCAAAAGGCTGAATAACCGCATCGAAGGCGCACACAGACCGACGCGCAAACGAGAGAAGATACAGGGCCGTTTCAAATCAGCCCGCCAGGCCCAAAGATTTCTCGCCGTCCATGATGAAACCGTAAATCTGTTCCGTCCCCGCCGCCACAAAATAACCGCTTTAACCTATCGTCAGAAAAGGACCGCCGCATTTCGTCAATGGAATGAATGCGCCGCCGAGTTGACCGCTTGAAGTGACGTCTGTCAGCACATCCCCAACCCGCGAAAACAAACTGAAAATGCCGGTATTTACCTTGGTTGTGTATATCTTTTCCCTAACATCGGGGAATGCGGCGCGGGCGAAGCCGCCTATTGGATGGCAGATGCGCCGGATCGTATGGCGCATCTTGCTTTCTTTGGTCCGCTTTATGAAGGTTGGCTGAAAGAAATCTTACCGCCAGATTACAGCCTCAACATCAACAGCAACGCACATCTCTAAACCTCAATCAAAGCGACAAGCTGACCCATGTTCAGGACCTGACCGGGTGCGACACGAATATCGCTGACCTTACCCGCAACCGGAGCCGCAACTGCCATTTCCATTTTCATGGATTCCACGATGGCAATGGTTTGACCCGCCTCAACCGTGTCACCGGCAGCCACTGTCACTTTCCAAAGGCTCCCCGGAACAGGGCTTTCGACACCGACAAATCCGTCAGGCACATCCACATCTTGCCCCATGTCTGAGACCCCATGATCCGGGGCAAAGCTATCGAGCCCTTGCTCTTTCCACCGCTGGCGTTCTGCCTCGAATGCGGTTTGCTGCGTTATCTTGAACCGCGAAATGTCCGCCGCTTCCTGCGCAAACGCCTGTTTATGATCGGCCCACTTAAACGTCGTCTCTTCGATCTTGACCGGGTACTGCCCATGCGGGAAAGCAAGGCGCGCCTCGGTCAGTTCCTCATGCGACACCGGGAAAAAGCGGATCTGGTCAAAGAAGTTCAACAGCCAGGGTTGCTTGTCAAACGCAGGTGTGCGCCGCCAAGTGTTCCAGACTTGGATCGTGCGCCCAAAGAGCTGATACCCGCCCGGCCCCTCCATCCCATAGATGCACATATAGGCGCCGCCAATGCCGACCGCGTTTTCGGGCGTCCATGTGCGGGCTGGGTTGTACTTCGTCGTGACCAATCTGTGGCGCGGATCAATCGGCGTGGCCACCGGCGCGCCCAGATAGACATCGCCAAGACCCAGCACCAGATAGCTGGCATCAAAGACGATTTGCTTCACGGCTTCCTCATCCTCCAGCCCGTTGATCCGGCGAATAAATTCAATGTTCGACGGACACCAAGGGGCATTCGGGCGCACCAGCTCTTGGTATTTGCGCATCGCAAGCTCGGCCTGTGCGTCGCCCCATGACAGTGGCAGGTGCACAATACGCGAAGGTACGGTGATTTCCTCCGCCGGAGGCAGCGTCGCCTCAATCTCTTGCAGGAACGCCAATAGTTTTGCGCGCGGCAGCTTCTCGCTGTCGTAGTGGATTTGCAGCGATCTGATCCCGGGTGTCAGATCAATCACCGGCAACCCGGCGTCCTGCACCGCTTGCATGAGCAAATGCACCCGCAAGCGCAGCTCAATATCCAGCAGCATCTCACCGTATTCAACCAACAGATTATCATCGCCTTGGCGCCGGTACACTACGGGGACAGGTCCGGTTTCATCTTGGCCTAAAATAGCAGAACCGGCACCTATGATTGCAGGGGCTACCACCGGATCGCTGGGCCGTTCTATGGGAACAAAGCGGATCGTATCACCGGGCCGGAACTGACCCATTTTCCACCTGTCCCCGGACGCGATCACTGCAGGGCTCACGAACCCTCCAAGGCTGGGGCCGTCCGGGCCCAAAATGATCGGCATGTCGCCTGTAAAGTCAATTGCCCCTACCGCATAGGCGTTGTCATGCAAGTTTGAGGGATGCAAACCCGCCTCGCCCCCATCCTTGCGCGCCCATTCAGGGGCTGGCCCAATCAACCGAACACCCGTCCGGTCAGAGTTGAAGTGCACCTGATAGTCCGTTTCAAAAAACGTCTTGATGTCGCTGTCTAGAAAGAAGTCTGGCGCCCCATGTGGGCCATAGAGCACTGCCACTTGCCATGCTGTGCTTAGGTCAACAGGCTCTGGTGGCAATGGTTTTCTGCAAGAGGCCGATCCGATGTGCAGCACATCGCCTGTCTTGAGCGTGCCCATCGCATGGCCACCAAATTGGCCAAGCCCAAAACAGGCACGTGATCCCAAAATTTCAGGTACATCAAACCCGCCAGCGACGGCCAGATAACTCCGTTGTCCCGGCCCTTTGATTGCACCAATGCGCAGGGTCGCACCTGCGGGAATGTCCACCACCGGGCCAGCAACGGGTTCGCCATCCAGCGCCAGCGTCATTGCCGCGCCTGCCAGTGCGACCCGCGCCGCGCTGTAAAACCGCAACGTTGGCCCGCTCATTGTCAGTTCAAGGGCTGCAGTATTGGAATCATTGCCCAACAACCGGTTCGCGTTGCGAAATGACACCCCATCCATAGGCCCAGACGGCGGCACCCCCACATGCCACAGACCCAGCCGTCCGGGCAGTTCCTGTACACTGGATTGCGCGCCCGGCGCGATGACTTCAATGCTGGTCGGCGCGTATTCAAAGCTGTTGAGCGCCGTTGTTGTGACCTTGCCCGAGGCCAGAACATCAGATCCGGCAATGGCACGCAGATAGCCTAGGTTGGTCTCAATCCCCGCAACCACTGTTGTGTCCAAAGCGACTTGCAACGAAAGGATCGCGGCCTCGCGATCTGCACCCGTCACGATGATCTTGGCCAACATCGGATCGTAAAACGGGCTGACGTCTGTGCCTGTTTCAACCCATGTGTCGACCCGCGCGGTATCTGGAAAAGCAACATGCGTGAGCCGCCCAGACGCCGGCCGAAAACCCGCATGAGGCACTTCGGCATAGAGACGCACCTCGATGGCGGCCCCTGTTGGAACCGGCGGTGTGTCAGGGAGAACGGTTTCGCCTGCTGCCTGACGGATCATCCATTCGACCAGATCAATGCCTAGAACGGCTTCGGTGACGGGGTGTTCCACCTGCAACCGTGTGTTTACCTCAAGAAAGTAAAATTCTTTGCGCAGGGGATCATAAATAAACTCAACCGTTCCGGCAGAGGCATAGGACACGGAGGCACAAAGCGCTGTCGCCGCTTCGTGCAGCGCGTCCCGCAGGGTGTCGGGCAGTAAAGGGGCGGGCGTTTCCTCCACCACCTTTTGATTGCGCCGTTGCAGGGAGCAATCCCGTTCGCCCAAGGCCATCACGCGCCCTGCCCCGTCGCCAAAGACCTGCACTTCAACATGGCGCGCATCCGCCACAAAGCGTTCCAGAAACACGCGCGCGTCCCCAAAACTTGCGGTCGCGGTACGGGACACGCTCTCGAACGCGTCCCTCAGGCTGTCTTCGTCGGCGCAAAGTTGCATGCCGATGCCACCACCGCCCGCTGTGCTTTTGAGCATGACAGGATAGCCAATGCGCGCCGCCTGATCCGCGGCCTCATCGACCCCTTCCAGCACATCCGTACCCGGCAACAAAGGCACACCCGCCGCCAAAGCCAATGCGCGGGCCGTGTGTTTCATGCCAAAGTCGCGCAGATGGTCCGGGTCTGGGCCAATAAAGGTGATCCCTGCCTCCGCCAGCCGCGTGGCAAAACCGACATTCTCTGACAGAAAGCCATAGCCCGGATGCACGGCTTGTGCGCCCGTCTGCCGGCAGGCCGCAATCACCGCATCCACATCCAGATAGCTTTCTGTTGCGGGGGCAGGCCCCAGACGCACAGCCTCATCCGCAAGGCGCACAGCAGGCGAAAACCGATCGGCATCGGACCAGACGGCGACGGACTGGATGCCCATCTCGCGCAGCGTTTTGATGACCCGCACCGCGATTTCACCGCGGTTGGCCACAAGTACTTTGGTAAACATATGTCAGTCCTTGATCACAACACGGATGGGTGTGGGATCAAACCCGTTGCAGGGGTTGTTGATCTGTGGACAGTTGGAGATCACGCAAAGCACATCCATCTCGGCCACCAGTTCAACGTGATCGCCGGGCGAAGATATCCCGTCATCCACCGTCATCGTGCCATTGGCGCTGATCGGAACATTCATAAAGAAATTGATGTTGGCGACGATGTCCCGCTTGGTCATGCCGTATTTGCCAAGCTCCAGAATAAAATTCTCGCGGCAGGCATGTTGGTAGATCGTATCATGCCCAAAACGCACCGTGTTGCTTTCGCATGAACAGCACCCGGCAGAGGTGTCATGCCGCCCGGATGTATCTGCCAACACCTTCAGCATCACGCGGCCTTCGTTCGACATGACCGTACTGCCAGTCGTGATATAGGCGCTGCCTTGGGCGTGCAGAGTGTCTTGGCTGGAGTACCGCTCCGAGAAGTCTTCCGCGCTATAAAAGATCGTGTCGATGGCTTGCTGACCATAGGTGTCTTCAATGCGGATGGTCTGGCCCTTTTTCACGATGCCAGACCATGGTTTTTCTGCGGGGATGTCAAACGTTTGTTCCATGATCTTACTCTTCCGCCTTTGCATTGTTTTCAAAGCCGCGCTGCGCCTCTGCAGTGGCCGTGCGGCACAGGTCATCCTCCGGGATCGGCATCGCCTTGATCTTAGTGACCTCCAGCGCACCGGGGACTTCGCCTGCCCGCGGATCAAGCGGGTGTGGGCAATTTGACAGCGCGATCAACAGATCCATTTCGGCACGCAGCGCGACCCAATCGCCATCGCTGATCATGCCGCCACGCCATTCAAACGTGCCCTTGGCCTGCACGCGCACAGGCGCAAACAGGTTGAACAGCGGCATCATATCGCGACGGTCCAGGCCTAGTTTCGACGCGGCCAGCAGCATGTTGTCGCGGGTGTTGCGCAGTCTTGGGTTATCATATTGCGCAATCGTGGCGGGCGTTGACCCCCCCGTCAGTGCATCATGCGCGCCAGAGCTATCCTCAATGATTGAGAGCATCACGCGCCCCATGTCCGAGAAAATGACTCGGCCCTTTTTCAGCTCCGTGGTCCACTGCAATTTGACCGTGTCAGGCAGGTTCATCCGCTCGGTGGTGTCCGCCACCGACCACGCCGCCAACGCAACTGCCGACACCGGCCCTTGTGGCACCAGACGTAACACCTCGCCCTTTGCGATGCGCAGCGTCGTGTACCAACCGCCGGACACAGTGCGCGACATCAACACGGATCCGTCCTCGGGCGCGGGTACAGGACGTGCGCTGGGTGTTGGAAATGTCGTGGGCGAAAACTCCATACCGATGCGCTGGTGTTCCTCATAGCGCTGCCTGTCGGCGGCGATTTGTTCAGGGGTGCGGTGAATGTGCATATCAGGTCTCCGTTCTTTGATCGGGCCGTCCCGTTGGCGCTGAATGCGGGGTCAGGTCGTCCCAACCAAGCGCGTATTCGTTTTGAAAAATGGTGACATTGCCCGCCATACGCGGCGGCCATATGTCGATGTCTTTGGTGATCGACGCACCATAACGCAGCATGTCTTCCGGTAGGGTGCGCGTCCGGCCAAGCGCAACGACGCGCGTGCCAAGCGTAAAGGCTTCGCGCAGATCATGGGTCACCATCACGACAGTCATGGGCAGCTCGTTCCACAGTCGGATCATCAGACGATGGATGTCAGACCGGATGCCGGGGTCAAGCGCGCCAAAGGGTTCATCCAACAGCAAAACGCGCGGTTTCATCACAAGCGCTTGGGCAAGCGCAAGCCGCTGCTGCATCCCGCCTGATAGCTGAGCGGGGTATTTGTCTTCCGATCCTTCGAGGCCGACCTCGACGATCATCTGTTGTGCAATATCCTTCAGGCCATTTCGTGCGCCGCCAAAAAGCCGCCCCCAAAAGCGTGAGGATTGCAGTTCTGGCCCCAACATGACGTTTTCCAGCACCGTCAGATGAGGGAAAACGGAATAGCGCTGGTAAACGACGCCCCGGTCTGGCTCCGGCTCCTTTGGCAAGGGGGCTCCGTCCAATTTGATGACGCCGCGCGTGGTGCGTTCCTGCCCCAACAGCAACCGCAACAACGTGGACTTACCACAACCAGATGGGCCCACCAAAGCGACGAAAGACCGTGGTGCGATCTCAAGGCTGAGGTTCTCAAGAACGACCTGATCGTCGTATTCTTTCCAGACATGTTCAAGCGTCAGCGCAGTCATCTGCCGCCCTCCAGCACCGACCACCGGAACAAGCGGCGGTGCAATCGATCGATGGCAAAATCTGCGCTGGCGGCCAGAAAGGTGATCCACGCAACGTAAGGAAAAATCACATCCATCGACAGATAGCGGCGCACCAAAAAGATGCGGTAACCCAGCCCACTGTCAGCTGAGATGGCCTCGGCTGCGATGAGGAACAAAAACGCAGGCCCCAATTGCAGACGCAAACTGCTCAGCAAGCGAGGCATTGCTTGGGGCAGAACAACGCGCAAGGCAATCTGCCAGCTGGAGGCCGACAGGGTCTGGGCTTTGACGATCTGTTCACGTGGCAGCGCCAACACCGTTTGCACCAGATCGCGGATCATGATCGGAGCGACCCCGACGACAATCAGCGCGATCTTGGACGCCTCACCAAGACCCATCGAGATAAAGAGGATCGGCAGCAAGGCCAGCGGTGGCACCATGGACACAAAATTCACGAATGGCACCAGCAGCGCGCGCAAGAACGGCAGGATGCCCGCACCGATGCCGATGACCAGTGCAAGGGCCGTGGAAATCCCCAACCCCGCGCCCAGCCGTTGGAGGCTTGACCAAGTATCGGTCCACAAAAGGTAGTCGCCTGTGCGCCGGTCGGGGGTGAAGGCCATCAGATCAACGGCTGCCGCGATGCTGGTGAACGCAGGCAGCAGCTTGTCATTTGGGTTCTCCGCCAGCCGCGCGGCTGATCCCAGCAGATAGGCCAGGATCAGCAACACAAAGGGCGCAAACTTCAAGGCCAGCGCCACTGGGGGCGACAACTGTTGATTGATCAGACGCACGGGCGCGGCGTTCCCTTACAGCGCGCCGTCGGCGGCCATCTGCATGTACGTGTTATCGAACCGGAACTTCACATTGCCTGTATCGCCCAAGATCGTACCATCCGGCAGTTCAATCCCAATGGCGTCTTCGGACGTGGCACCAGGTGTCAGCAAGCCTTTGTCAAACAGGAATGCGCGCACCAGATCCATCGTTGCACCAAGTTCTGGCGAGCTGGTGAAGGCAACCGCGTCGCTGGGGTCTGGGAACAACTTGGTCGCTGCCATCTGAGCCTCAAACCCTGCTTGATCCGTACCGGAGGCTGCACCCATCGCCGCACGCGCGGCTGCACCTTCGTCGGTATCAGAGGTCATCAGAGCCGCCGTTTCATACCAAATCCCGGCAAGCGCTTTACCAAAGTTGGGGTTGTCGGCCAGCACATCTGTGTTGGCGACCATCAGGTCGATGATCTCTCCGGGGGTTTGCGAACTGTCGAAAACCTTTACAGCATCTGGCAGCGTAACAATCTCGGATACCATCGGGTTCCATGTGACCATGGCCGTCACATCCGGCGTCTGGAAAGCCCCAACCATGTCGGGGTCAGCTGTGTTGATCACCTTCACGTCGCGTTCTGACAGGCCCACACTATCGAGCGCCCGCGCGAGCAAATAGTGCGATACTGAGAATTCCACGAGATTGACATCGCGCCCGGCGATGTCGACCAAGCCGCCCTCTCCTTTGATGAACACCGCGTCATTGCCATCAGAGAAATCCCCAACGATCACTGCTGATGTGTCCACACCGCCCGCCGCCGGGATCGACAGACCGTCCATATTGGTCAGCGTCACCGCGTCATAACCGCCCGCCGTATATTGGTTGATGGATTCAACATAGTCATTGAACTGCGTCACCTCGATAGAGATGCCGTATTTATCGGCCCATTTGTCCACGATCCCTGTGTCGCTGGCATAGCCCCAGGGCATCCACCCGACATAGATTGACCACGCGACTTTAAAGTCTGTCTTGTCCTGCGCCCATGCAGCGGGCGCGAGGCTAAGCGCGCCAAGAGTTGCGAGCGTGGTGAGTGTCAGTCTGCGTGTTATGATCATTGGTCTTCCCTTTCGGCTTTCGTTGAAAGGGGATCGGCAACAGGACATCGCGGCCAATCCCTTGGCTTTGCGAGGTCTCCCGGGCTTTTATCCCGCCGTGCGACTGTCGGGTATGTCTCTCCCGGCAGCTTTGGCTCTCGGACCAGACACGTGCCATCACGCCGGAACCCTAGCCAATAAACTCAGGCTCAGGGTTTGGCAGAATGTTCAAACAGGCAAGTTTCAGCGGGGATATTGGACAAAATCTGGAACGCTGCACAAATTTTAGACCACTTTTTGGACTGAGTGCGACAATTTAAGACAACATAGAGACGCCAAATTGCTGTAATCCACCGCAATTCAACAAATTGCATCTGCTTGGGTTGCATTGAATCGCTCCAACCTCGTCAATCTGTATTGAACGAAAAACGCACACATAAAGCGCGCCTTTCTGCGTGACGATCAAACGGATGAATGCCTGCACATGTACCACCAGCCTATCCTTGTGACGATCATTTCAGCAGCAGCCTTGGGATTGTTCTGGCTGCCGCTGCGCGCCTTGGCCGAGAATGGCCTTGATGCAGGATGGGCGACGATCGCAGTGTTCGTTGGGCCGGTACTTGTGATGCTGCCCTTGGCATGCTGGCGACTTATGCAGGGTCAAGCCGTAGGTCTGGGCCAAAGCGTAACTGGGCTTCTGACCGGAGGCGCACTTGCGCTCTATTCCGAAAGCCTTCTGCTCACCGACGTCGCACGGTCCCTAATCTTGTTCTATGTCACACCCGTCTGGAGCACGCTGTTAGAAGTTGTGTTGCTTAAGCAGCGATTGACCAAAGCGCGTGGGTTGGCGCTCGTCCTTGGGCTGGCTGGTCTTGTAACCATTTTGGGTGGCAGAACCGGTGTGCCGCTGCCCCAGAACATCGGGGACACAATGGCTTTGTTGGCCGGCGTTGTCTGGGCGGGCGGCAGTTTTCGGGTGCGGCAGGCCCGGGATGTGGGTATTTTCGAGAACCTCTTTTCGTTTTTCCTTTTTGGCAGCCTTGTTGCCATCCTCATCACCCTTCTCCCCGTCACTACAACGATACCCGCACCCAGTTGGACGGACCTAAAACCTCTTTTGCCTTGGCTCATTCTGGTGGCCGTTGGCTTTATGATCCCGATTTTCTGGGGGATCTTATGGGGCTCACAGCACATCGATTCAGGGCGTCTAGGCATATTACTCCAGATCGAGGCAGTTGTTGGCATCGCAAGCGCCGCGCTGCTCACAAATGAGCTTTTTGGATTTGTTGAAGCGCTCGGCGCGGTTCTCGTCATTTCTGCTGCCCTCGTAGATGTGCTGGGAGATCGGGCCGAAAATTCGGGTGCGTAGAGGCAGGTTAGGGAAAAAAACTCTGCTGAAGGGCGCATCAATCCACTTTATTTTTGCGTAAACTCTGTGCAGGTCGCCTTTGCCATCAGTTCGGCCCCTGATTGTTTATCGTTTTTCCAGGAACTTGGCTAAGTCTTGTTGTGGTTCGTGACCGTCACAATTTCAGGCACTCACACCAGCGTTTCCGCAACGATGAAGGAAAGTCTATGTACTCGGCACAAGCGCCAATGAACGCCGTCTGTAGAGACCTGAAGTGACGGAGAGGCAGGTCCAATCAACTCTGGCGCTTGGCATTTGCCTAACTTTGACTTTGGTTTTTCTGGTCCTTGTAAGAACTGAACCTATCCACGATAGCGCCGCAGGGAAATCAAACCTGGATTGCCGCCCCGGCCCTAAAGGCATTGCATTGTGTTGGTCTGCACATCCTTAAACCCCACTCAGTTCTTTTAAGGCAGTCACCGCTGTACTGTTTGTCAGCGATCGTCTGATATACGCAGGTGTTGTCACGTTAACCGACGGCTTTCGCAAACGTACAGGCGCTAATTTTCAAGCAGCAGTTACGGCCGCTGTCAAGGCGTCAAATGCCTCGAGCCGGTGGCATCGGATTGTTAAGGCGGACCGGCGACAGGCTGGGACAGAGAAGCAATTTCGGCATTTTCGGGGTGTTTTCGCGGGTTGGGGATGTGCTGACAGACGTCACTTCAAGCGGTCAGTTCGTTGGCGCATTCATTCCATGGACGAAATGCGGCGGTCCTCTTCTGACGATAGGTTGAAGCGGTCATTTTGTGGCGGCGGGGGCGGAACAGATTTGCGGTTTCATCATGGACGGTGAGAAATCTTTGGGCCTGGCGGACTGATTTGAACCGGCCCTGTATCTTCTCGCGTTTGCGCGTCGGTCTGTGTGCGCCTTCGATGCGGTTATTCAGCCCTTTGTGCGCCCGGTGATCCACTTTCAAAGCGAGCTTGCGCAAAGCGGCACCGTAGCTGCGCAGTTTGTCCGTTATGATCACCCGTGGGACACCCCATCGAGCGATCAGCCTTGAAATGAACCGCTTGGCGGCACGGGCGTTTCGGCGCGTTTGCACCAGAATGTCGAGAACCTGACCCTCGCTGTCCACCGCACGCCAAAGCCAATGCTTCACACCCCGGATCGTGATAACAACTTCATCCAAGTGCCATTTCTCGGAGGGTTTCCCACGCGCGCCCGGACGCATTTTCCCATCTGAAGTCCGAAATTTCCGACCCAGGACCGGACTGTTTCGTAACACAAAATGACGCCTCGCGCCGCAAGCAAATCTTCAACATCGCGCAGGCTGAGCGCGCAGCGGTGATACGCCCAAACCGCGTAGGAAATGATTGAACGCGGGAAGCGGTAGCCCTTAAAACGGGACTGAGAAGTCTGGCTGATCATGCTCATGCGCTAAGCTTGATCGACAGTCTGGTCGACAACTTGACGATGGCCCCCAACAGTCACCAGACTGGAGCAAAAAGCTGAAAGGGATGTGTTTGGGAGCCGCCTATCGCGGCCCAATGATCAATGCCCAGATTGGTCGTAATCCCAGACGACCTTTTGGGACGTTACGGGGAAACATTGACATGTTAGAACATAGCCCGCATCAACTTCGTAATCTTCAAGCGCGTGGTTCGCGACCATTTCAACATCGCCTTCAAGCACCTTGGCCTTGCAGGTTGAGCACACGCCGGCCTTACAGGCGAAGGGCGCATCCATGTTGTTCTCTAGCGCCGCATCCAGAAGGCTTGTGTCCTGTGGTATGATAAATGAACGTGTTTCACCGCCGATGGTTAATTGTCCCTCGACCCCATCTTCGGGGGCGCTCATGTCGATGGCGGGCAATTTTGCGCGGCCCATTTGGGCGCTTGCGAATAATTCAAATCGAATACGATCTTTGGGCAGGCCATGCCTTTCAAGAGTTTGCGCGACGGTCTGCATCATTTGTTCGGGGCCACAGATATACGATGTGGTGACGGACTTGATATCGATCCAATTTTCAAACAAGGCATCGCATTTGGTGGCGTCAATTCGCCCTCGAAACAAATCAATTTCCTGACTTCCGTCCGATAAAAAATGCACGATGTTGAGCCGACCCATGTGTTGGTTTTTAAGGTCTTCCAATTCCTCGCGGAACATGACCGTGTTTGGATTGCGGTTCGAATAAATAAGCGTGGCACGTACGGTCGGATCGTCCATTGCCGTGCGCAGGATAGACAGGATGGGTGTGATTCCTGAACCCGCGGCAAAAGCTAGGATATTAGAGTTCTGTGCGGTATCCGCCGCGAAAAACCCGCCCATGGGCATCATCGTATCCAACGTGTCGCCTACGTCGAGTTCGGTGTTGGCCCAAGTGGAGAAAACGCCGCCTGCGACCCGTTTTACGCCAACCTGCAAAGCGCCGTCGTTAGCACCCGAGCATACAGAATAAGAGCGCCGAAGCTCTTCGCCACCAAAGTCGCGTTTGAACGTCAGGTATTGGCCTTGGGTAAAGGTGAAGTCTGCTCCATTCGTGGGTCGCAATGTCACGACTACAGCGTCGCGTGTTGTTTTTTGAATATCGGTGACGGTCAGGGAATGGAATTGGGCCATGGGTCTGCCTCTAGATACATTTGAAATAATCGAAGGGTTCAAGGCAGGACAAACACCGCCACTGGGCCTTGCATGGGGTTGAGCCGAATTGGCTCACGCGCTCGACATTTTGCGATTTACAGCGCGGGCAACGGTCTGGCCCACCTGCGGCGCGTGGGGGAGCGATGCCATATTCCTCGAGCCGTGCCTTGCCTTTCTCGGATAGCCACTCCGTTGTCCATGGAGGCGCGATCTTGGTGGTTAAGGTGAGGTTGCTCACCCCATGTTTGGCCAAACCCGTTTCTATATCGAGACTGATCACAGCCATCGCAGGACAGCCCGAATATGTGGGGGTGATGGTGATATTCACCGCCTCGCCGTGAACGGATACGTCGCGCACAACGCCCAGATCAACGACCGAAATCACAGGGATCTCGGGGTCAGGCACATCCTCAAGATACGCCCAGATTTTCTGTTCCGTCAGGGCCATTTACATCTACCAAACAGCATCGGGATAAGAGCGCGGCAGGGTTTGCATCACGGCCAACATATGACCGAGATGTTCGGTGTGTCGCTTGCCTGTGCGGCCACCGGTGTGCGCAAATGTGCCTTTGGGTTGTGACAGCATGGCTTTGCTCAGTGTGCCGATCACGGTGGCGTCCCATTCCGCACGCATTGTCGAGGGTAATGTGGCGATCCCCGCGTCAGCCATGGCATGATCTGTGGCGTCGTTGGTAAAAATTTCACCAGTGTAGGGCCAAATATAATCGAGCGCTGCCTGCATGCGGGCGTTGCTGTCTTCTGTACCGTCACCTAGCATGATGACCGTCTCAGACGAACGATCAAGGTGATACAAAGCCTCTTTCAATGACTTGGCCGCAATGTCTGCCACACGGGTGTCGGATGAGAGTTGCAATTTCGTCAACCAAGGCACCTGAAAGGCATCAAAGAAGAACTGGCGTAAAAGAGTGCGACCGAAATCCTCGTTCGGGATTTCCAGCATCAAAATGTTCCGAAAATCATAGACATCACGCAGGTATGCCAAGTCATTTGCGCTACGCCCTTTGTCATCTACCTCGCCGGCATACCCCAACCAAAGTTTCGTCTGACCAATCAGGTCTAGCGCCGTGTTGGCAAGCGCGATGTCTTCTTCCAAGGCTGGCGCCAAGCCACACCATTCTGACGTGCGGTGCCCCAACACCAGCGTGTTGTCACCCTGACGAAGTAGAAATTCAAACAGATGGTTCATCACATTTTACCCACGTCTTTTGGGATGTCGTAAAACGTAGGGTGGCGGTACACTTTGTCTCGCGCGGGTTCATAAAGGGGGCCTTTTTCTGACGGACTAGAAGCCGCAATGTTCTCCGCTTCAACAACCCAAATGCTGACGCCTTCGTTGCGGCGCGTGTAGACGTCACGTGCGTTGCGGATGGCGTGTTCTGCGTCTGCGGCATGAAGTGATCCCACGTGGCGGTGACTCATGCCGTGTTGGCCGCGGATGAAAACTTCCCAGAGGGGCCATTCTTGCGATGTGGTCATAGGGTCTACTCCGCTGCTTGCTTGCGGGCGCGCTTTTTCTGCCCGTGGGCCTGCATGGCCTCGCGGACCCATGCACCGTCATCCCATGCCTTTTGGCGGGTCGCCAAACGGTCGGTGTTACACGGGCCATTACCGGAAATTACGTCATAGAATTCGTCCCAATTGGGCTCTGAGAAATCGTAGTGACCCGTGTCTTCGTTCAATTTGATGTTCTTATCCGGTAGAGTCAGCCCCAGAAATTCGGCTTGTGGAACGGTCTCATCTACGAATTTCTGACGCAGTTCATCATTGGTGTTCATCTTGATCTTCCACGCCATGGACTGGGCAGAATGTACGGAATCTTTGTCCGACGGGCCAAACATCATCAAAGCAGGATACCAGAACCTGTTAAGCGCATCCTGCGCCATGCGTTTTTGATCAGCGGAACCGTTGACCATCGCGATCATGATGTGAAAGCCCTGACGCTGGTGAAAGCTCTCTTCTTTGCAAACACGGACCATTGCGCGGGCATAGGGCCCGAATGACGTGCGTTGCAGGGGCACTTGGTTCATGATCGCGGCCCCATCCACGAGCCAACCAACCGCGCCCATATCCGCCCAAGTGAGCGTTGGGTAGTTGAAAATAGACGAATATTTCATGCGCCCATCCAACAACATTTCCGTCATCTCATCCCGCGTAACCCCAAGCGTTTCGGCCGCACAATAGAGATAAAGACCGTGACCTGCTTCGTCTTGAACCTTTGCCAATAGATTAGCCTTGCGCTCCAATGTAGGGGCGCGTGTAATCCAGTTGCCTTCGGGCAGTTGTCCGACGATTTCTGAGTGCGCGTGCTGGCCGATTTGGCGGATCAAGTTTTTCCGGTAGGCGTCAGGCATATAATCCTTTGGCTCGACCTTCTGACCTGCATCGATCCGGTCTTGGAAGCTGCGATCTTGTGGTGACATATCTTCGCGGGCGGCAATACCTTTGCCGGTGGATTTGACCATTTGTGCGTACATTTTGGTGTCTCCTCTATGTGCGTTCGATAATGATTGCGACGCCTTGGCCGACGCCCACACACATCGTACAAAGCGCATAGCGCCCGCCGGTGCGTTTCAACTGATATGCGGCAGTCATCACCAACCGCGCGCCGGACATGCCCAACGGATGACCCAACGCAATGGCCCCGCCGTTTGGGTTCACATGAGGCGCATCATCGGGCAGTCCCAGTTGGCGTAAAACGGCCAGGCCCTGCGCGGCAAAAGCCTCATTCAACTCAATCACATCCATCTGATCCAGAGTGAGGTCAGTGCGTTCCAGTACCTTGTGCACGGCGGGCACGGGACCAATCCCCATGATGCGCGGTGACACGCCAGCGGCGGCCATGCCAACAACACGGGCCAACGGCGCATGGACCTTGGTGGCGTTTTCATCTCCTAACAAAAGAGCCGCAGCGCCATCGTTCACGCCCGAGGCATTCCCCGCGGTTACGGTTTTGGCTGACCCGTTTATACCGCGCAGTTTACCCAGTTTGGCGACGTCGGTACCCGGTCGGGGGTGTTCGTCGGTGTCAAAAATAATCGGATCAGATTTGCGTTGCGGCACGCTGATTTGCATCAGTTCGTCGTCAAAAAAACCTGCCTTGGCAGCGGCTGCGTAGCGCGCTTGCGACAAGGCGGCAAAGGCGTCCTGATCAGCCCGTGATACGTCAAAATCTTCGGCCACGTTGTCGGCTGTTTCCGGCATTGACTCCACACCATGTGCGGCCTTCATCGCGGGATTGATAAACCGCCAGCCGATGGTTGTATCATAGACCGCATTGGACCGACTAAAGCCGCTTTCGGCTTTGGGCATCACAAACGGAGCACGGCTCATGCTTTCGACTCCGCCAGCGATGGCCAGCCGATAGTCACCGGCCTTGATGCCGCGCGCAGCCATGCCGACCGCGTCCATACCTGAGGCACATAGGCGGTTGATTGTTGTGCCTGGCACGGTCTCCGGCAATCCAGCCAATAGAGCAGCCATACGCGCCACATTACGATTGTCTTCGCCCGTTTGGTTGGCGTCACCCAAGATCACATCGTCAACCTGATCAAAGGCTACGTTAGGGTTGCGTCTAACCAATTCAGCGATTGGCAGGGCTGCCAGATCGTCCGTACGGATGCTGGACAACGCACCGCCGTAACGGCCGATAGGGGTGCGGATGGCGTCAAGAATGTAGGCTGACATAAAATCTCTCTACGTTATCTGTCTGGCAGATATAACGTTACAGTAATTTCTGTCAATAAAAAATTAGTAACATATAATGTCAAAATCTGGTACTAAGCAGTCCCGTCACAGCCTTGTGGCATTGGGCCAACGTACCATCTGGGCAAAGCCCAATATGCGCCCAAACCCCATCATTCAGAGCCAGTTTTCGCCAGTGATGTAAAAAAAGAAGCCGCGAGGTGATTGCATCTGGCGCTGTTGCAAACCGAGGAACCAATGGCGTGAGGCCCGCGGCCAGTTGCGTCAAATGGGATGGGACCAACTGATCCTGAACCCAACCGGGCAAGGGGGCGTCGGGTAATGTCATGACCAATGCGTCCTTTGGCAAAGGGATAGAACGCGGAACCAGAATGGTGGATTTAGAAAGGGAGATCGCAGCAGGCGCTGGGCTGTCTTGTATGGGGGGCATCACGACGTGCCAACCCTCGGGGTATTTCATATCTGTACGATAAATATCGTCATATACCCGCGCTGTTTCGCGGCGGCCATAATCGGACAGGGCGTAACTTGCCTCGCGGCCGGACATGGTTGTGTCTATCCATCCGTCTTTCTTGAGACGATGCAGCGCGACGCGGAGGGCCTCGGCCTTGATGCCAATGTCAGTCATCAGCGCGCGCAGATCTTTGCCGGCAATCGCCTGGCCTTTGGTATCCCCCAAAATGGTCACCACCAAAGACCATGTCTTGGGTGGTGCAAGGATCGTGAGTTCATCGGTAAGTGTAGTCTGCGTCATGCGGGCCAAGCTGCTGCGTGATAAGAACACGCAACAGCATATGGGAAAGGGCCGAAGCCGCAAGCCTAGCGCGCGTCGTATGCATTCATCGTTAGCAAGTCATACTCGGCCACCAGTTCTGCGGCTTGGTTGGTTAGGGTCACGTGCCAGCGCACTTCGCCATATTCATCATTGCGCGGAGTCTTGTGTTTTACCGTTAGGCGCACGTTGATGCTTTCGCCCGCCACGACCGGTTTCATGAATCGCAGGTTATCAAGACCGGTATTGGCCAAGACAGGGCCTTCGTCGGGTTGCACAAACATGCCAGCTGCAAAGCTGAGAAGGAGATAGCCATGGGCGACACGACCAGGAAAGAACGGATTACGTTTGGCGGCGGCGTCGTCCATATGCGCATAGAAGGTATCGCCGGTAAATTCTGCGAAATGAGCGATGTCGTCAGATGTGATTACACGCGGACCCACTTTGTGGGTCTCGCCGATTCCCAATTCATGGAAAGTGCGGGTGAAGGGGTGATCATCTTGGGTGATTTCGGTTGCACCGGGCACCCATTTACCGCTGATAGATGTCAAAATGTCAGGGCTGCCCTGTATCGCGGTGCGTTGCATGTAATGCATGACGCCGCGCACACCGCCCATTTCTTCGCCGCCGCCGGCACGACCAGGCCCACCATGAACCATATGCGGTAGCGGAGAACCGTGACCGGTACTTTCTTTCATGCTGTCACGGTTGTTGAAATACAGCCGCCCATGAAAGGCACCCGCGCCCATGGCGACTTTGCGGGCGACGTCTCCGTCGTGGGTGATGACCGATGCCACAAGGCTCCCTTGGCCACGATTGGCCAAGGTAATGGCGTGATCCAGATCGTCGTAGGGCATGATGGTGGAAACCGGCCCAAAGGCTTCAACATCGTGAACGTTCTGCGCGGTGTCCGGAGTGGAGCAGTGGAACAACATCGGCGGTACAAACGCCCCTTTGTTCGCATCAGCCCCGATCACGTCAAAGTTGTCAGGGTCGCCAAAGACGCGCTCGGCCTCTTGGCCGATCATCGCGGCTTTTTCCAGAACATCACGTTTTTGCCCCGCAGAGACGAGCGCTCCCATGCGGATGGAACTATCGTTGGGATCGCCGATTGTGATCTTCGCGAGGCTGGTCCGCAGGCTTTCGATAACGGCCTCTTGTTGGTTCAGAGGGACAAAGACGCGACGAATTGCGGTGCATTTTTGTCCCGCCTTTGTTGTCATTTCTCTTGTGACCTCTTTGATGAATAGGTCAAATTCGGGTGTTCCCTCAACAGCGTCTGGCCCAAGAATGGACGCGTTCAGACTGTCTTGTTCTGCGACAAAACGGATCGAATGTCTAAGGATATGGGGGTCAGAGCGAAGCTTAAACGCTGTGGATGCAGACCCCGTAAAGCCGACTACATCCTGATTGCCCAATCGGGAAAGCATGTCGCCCAATCCACCTGATGCTAGTTGCAATGCCCCTTCTGGCAAAATCCCGCTTTTTAGCATGATCTGCACGGCCAATTCGGCGACATAGCAGCTGGCCGTAGCAGGCTTCACGATGGCAGGAACGCCGGCAAGCAGGGTTGGTGCGAGTTTTTCCAACATGCCCCAAACAGGGAAATTAAACGCATTGATGTGTACGGCAACGCCTTGCAGCGGGGTGCAGATATGTTGGCCAAGAAATGTACCATTGCGCGAGAGTTGCTCGACCTCACCATCCAAATAAACCTTGGCGTCCGGCATTTCTCGGCGTCCCTTTGAAGCAAAGACAAACATCGTTCCAATGCCGCCGTCGATATCGATCTGGTGGTCCTTCTGCGTCGCACCCGTCGCAAAGGAGATATCATAGAGACGTTGTTTGTGTTGGCCCAGATGCAGTGCCAACGCTTTGATCATCTTAGCGCGGTCGTGAAAGGTTAAGGCGCGCAGGTTCGTGCCACCAACAGTGCGAGCATGATCCAGCATCGCTTGTGTATCAAGGCTGTCATTTCCTGCCCGTGCGATCAGATCACCTGACACGGCAGAGTGGATGGCGCGCGCGCTGTTATCGACGTCTATCCAGCGACCTGCCACGAAGCTTTTAACGTTCTGAATGGTCATCTTGAGATCTTTCTTTGGGTATGTGTGTCGGTAAAACAAGTGGCGCGTGGCCATGATCCAGGGCTGGCGGCGTCTAGGGTATTAAGGGCGGTCATCACGGTTTCACGGCCGACAGTGTTGGCCCAATGCATCGGGCCGCCGCGATGGCGCGGAAATCCGTAGCCGGCGGTTTTCACGACATCGACGGTAGAGGCATTTTGCGCCACGCCTTCCTCAACGATCCGCGCGCCTTCATTGGCCATTGCGGTTAAAAGCTGAACTTGAATCTCGGCGACAGAAAAGGCGCGGCGGGCAATCCCTTGGTCTTTGGAATAGCCCTCGATGAGGGTGGTGACGGTCGGGGCCACCGCTGCTGTGCCATCGGTGTAGTCATACCAGCCTGCACCGCTGCGTTTGCCAAAGCGTTTGCGGGAGCAAAGTTGATCGCTGATCGTCACATAACGTTCACGTGGGGCGCGATCCCCGTCTTGGCGGCGGCGATTGGCGTATGCGATTTGAAGTCCGGACATATCTTGCGCCTCGAAGGGTCCCATCGCCATGCCAAACTCAGTCATGGCGCCATCTACGTCTTGCGGCAACGCGCCATCCGCCAGCAGATACTCCGCAGCACGGCGATAAGCGGCAAGAACGCGATTGCCAATAAAGCCGTCACAGATACCTGATAATATTGGCGTCTTGCGCAGGGTTGAGGCGAATGAAAACCCGGTAGCCAATGTGGTGCTACTGGTTGACGTCGTTTGCACAACCTCGACCAACTTCATGATGTGGGCCGGCGAAAAAAAATGGAGGCCAAGACAGCGATCTTGCCCTGCGATGCCTTTAAATATCTCATCCGGGTTCAGGTAAGAGGTGTTTGTTGCCAACAGCGTGTTGTCGGGCACGACCTCTTGGAGTGCTTTGAAAACGGCGCGCTTTGCGTTTAGATCTTCAAACACCGCTTCAATCGCCAAATCAGCATCGACGCAAAGCGCATAATCGGCACCAGCCCGAAACTGGCCCATGCGCTGATCAAGTTGGCCTTGGCTAATCTTGCCGCGCTTTAGAGCACCTTGCATCAATTGTGTTACGTTGTCTTTTGCGGTGTCGATCGATGCTGCGTCTCTTTCGATGATGCTGACAGTCAGGTTGCTGTTGAGACAGGCGGCCGCGATTCCGGCGCCCATCAATCCACCACCCACAATGGCCACTCGGGTCACAGGCCTTGCCTCAATCCCTTTCAAGGCGGCAGGACGCGTCGCTTGGCGCTCGGCGAAAAAGCTGTGGCGTAAAGCGACGCTCTCGGCGGACCCACGCAGATCAAGGTGCAGTGCGCGTTCACGCGGTTGGGCTTTGACAAAGGGTTCTGTTGCCCATTGAAGGGCCGTAAAGTTGTGATGAGGGGCCTGTCGACCCTTGGCCGCCTTTTCGACTTGTGCATGTAAGGTGTCATGAGCTGCGCTCGACATTACTGGTACGTTGCGACTAGATACGGGGGCAGGTCGCCTACCCGAGAGATGGTGTACAGCGCCTTCAAGGTCGTCGGTGACCAGATCGACACCGCCAACCTCAAACAATTCGCTGGCCGTTTTCATCTTCCCTAAGCAGGCCATGTCTACCGCTATGTCCCAGCCCAAAAGACGTGGTGCGCGTTGTGTGCCTCCTGCACCGGGGATAAGGCCAACGTTCACCTCAGGCAGACCAAAACGGGTGTTTGGTTGAGCCACACGAAACGCGCAAGCCATGGCCAATTCCAACCCACCACCCAGCACGGTGCCATGCAACATTGCGACAAAAGGCGTGCCACTATTTTCGACGGCGTTGATCACGTCCGGCAAGTGAGGTTCAATGGGCGGGGCATCAAATTCTGACATATCCCCGCCAGCAACGAAAGTTTTTCCTAAGCAGCACAGAACAGCAAGGCTGCAACCCTGCACTTCGTTCACGGCTTTCATCAATCCCGCGCGCACGGCTTGAGAGGTCGCGTTTACGGGGGGATTGTTGATAGTGACCCATCCGATGTTGTCTGAAAACCGAACACTGACAGGATCGCCCATTGAAGACCTCATTCATTTATATAATTGACCAACCGGTCGGTTCGTGTAACAAGAATTAGACTGAGGAGCGTGTAATTGCAAGGGAGAGTTAGGTGAGTGATACGATTCTAACCCACGACCACGGCACTTGGGTTGAGATGACACTGAACCGTCCAGACAAGCTCAATAGCTTTAACACCGAGATGCATCTGGCCTTGCGCGCAGCGCTTGAGCGGGCTTTGATGGATGGTGCGCGGGCGGTTTTGATCACGGGCGCTGGGCGGGGCTTTTGTGCGGGGCAAGACCTTGGTGATCGCGATCCGTCAAAGATGGATCATGCGCCAGATCTCAGCGAAACGCTTACGACTTACTATAATCCATTGGTGCGTTTGTTGCGCAACTCTGATGTGCCGATTGTCTGTGCGGTGAATGGCGTGGCCGCCGGTGCAGGCGCTAATTTGGCCCTGGCCTGTGACATCGTGCTTGCTGCGGACACGGCAAAATTCATCCAATCGTTTGCCTATGTGGGCTTGGTGCCTGACGCGGGGGGGACGTGGAACCTTACCCATGCATTAGGCCCGGCGCGCGCCAAGGCACTAGCTTTGACGGGTGAACCTCTTGATGCTGCTCAGGCCGCTGAGTGGGGGATGATTTGGCAGGCAGTTCCTGCAGGCGCGTTGATGACGCAGGCCCGCGCTTTGACTGAAAAGTTGGCCAAGGGCCCTACCAAAGGATTCGCCCACACCAAAAAGGCCATTCATGCTGCATCTGACAATACGTTTGAGGCGCAGCTAGATCTTGAAGCCGCCTATCAAAAAATTTGTGGCGAAAGTGCGGATTATGCCGAAGGCGTTTCTGCCTTTCTGAATAAACGCAAACCGGAGTTTAAAGGCTCATGACCCCCAAAGAGCGCGCTCAAAAATCTGCCGCTGCGATGTGGGCTCACGACCGCGCCAGCGCTTGGTTGGGCATGACCATTGATGAAGTTGACGAGGGGACGGCGACCTTATCACTGACGGTGCAAGATAACCATTGCAACGGTCTTGGGATTTGCCATGGTGGGATTATCTTTGCGCTTGCTGACAGCGCCTTTGCCTTTGCTTGCAACAGCCGCAATCAATCCACGGTAGCACAACATAATTCGATTACTTACATCGCGCCGGCCCAGCGGGACGACGTCCTGACGGCGACGGCCAAGGAAATCAGCCTGACAGGCCGTAGCGGTGTCTACGACGTTACCGTCACCACCCAGACTGGCACCGTTGTTGCAGAATTTCGTGGCGGATCGCGCAGTATACGCGGCACACTTTTTGGAGAATAAGGGAGACTAATCATGAAGGATCTTACCCCGAGCCGGGAGAGTCTCGACCCCATTGAGATCGCGTCGATTGACGAAATTCAGGCTCTCCAGCTTGACCGCATGAAATGGTCTCTGCGGCACGCCTATGACAACGTCCCAATGTATAGGCAGCGCTTTGATGCGGCAGGCGTTCATCCCGATGACCTAAAGACGCTGGCCGATCTGGCGAAATTTCCGTTTACTTACAAAGACGACCTACGCGCCAATTACCCCTTTGGGCTGTTTGCCGTTCCGCGCGAGCAAATCAAACGGGTACATGCGTCATCGGGCACCACAGGGAAACCTACAGTTGTTGGGTACACGCAGGGTGACATTGATATGTGGGCAAATATGGTTGCACGCTCCATGCGCGCATCTGGCACCAAACCCGGCGATATGGCGCATATTGCCTATGGTTATGGGCTGTTCACTGGTGGTCTTGGTGCCCATTACGGGGCCGAGCGTTTGGGCTGCACCGTTGTGCCTGTTTCTGGCGGGATGACAGAGCGTCAGGTCACACTGATTGAGGATTTCAAGCCAAGCACGATCATGGTGACGCCGTCTTATATTCTGAATATTCTTGAACAATATCGTAAAGCAGGAATTGATCCGCGCGACTGCTCTCTTGATGTTGGGATTTTTGGGGCGGAGCCATGGACCAATTCCATGCGCGCCGAGATCGAGCAGGCCTTTGATATGCATGCCGTTGATATCTACGGATTATCTGAAATCATGGGGCCTGGTGTCGCCAATGAATGTGTGGAAACCAAAGACGGCTTACACATCTGGGAAGATCACTTTTACCCTGAAGTTATTGATCCAGAAACGGGCGAGGTATTGCCGGACGGTGAAATGGGTGAACTGGTGTTCACCACAATCACCAAAGAAGGCCTGCCTATGATCCGCTACCGCACGCGGGATCTGACGCGTTTGTTGCCGGGCACCGCGCGTTCGATGCGAAGGATGGAAAAAGTCACCGGTCGGTCTGATGATATGATTATCCTCAGGGGCGTGAATGTGTTTCCAACACAGGTCGAAGAACAGGTTCTTGCTATCCCTGAGCTTGCGCCCTATTTCCAGATCGAATTGAGCAAAGAGGGCAATATGGATCAGATGGCGGTGAAGGTGGAAACCCTGCCCGAGGCCACATCAGACGACGCCCGAACATCGGCAAGCATGGCCCTGACCAAGAAGATCAAGGACGTTGTCGGCGTATCCACCAAAGTCACCGTCGGGTTGCCTGACACCATCGAGCGCAGCCAGGGCAAAGCACGCCGAGTCATCGACAAGCGATAACAAAGGTACACAACGTGGCACGGACAATTGCAAAAGATCACGACGAAAAACGTCGTCACATTCTCTCCGTGGCTGCGGAAGTCTTCGCCCGGGACGGAATTTCGCGCACGTCAATGAATGCGGTTGCTAGCGCTTGCGGTATCTCAAAGGCCAATATTTACCACTACTATGACTCCAAGGGTGATTTGCTGTTTGATATTCTTGATCACTATCTCAGTGATCTGCGCAATTGGGTCTGTGAAGTGGATTTAGACGATCTCGCCCCAGCCGATCAACTACACCTAATATGCCGAGAGTTTCTTTTGGCGTATGAGGGAATGGACAACGAACACAAAATCCAAAGCGAGGGATTGCCCTTGCTGACGGCGCACCAGCAAGACGTGTTAAAAGGCTATCAACGCGAGCTGGTACAGCTCGTTTCTGATATCTTAATGCGCTGTGCTCCGAACCGATTTGGAGCGGATAAACCCACGCTACGCAATACCACGATGTCCATTTTTGGCATGCTGAACTGGTTTTACATGTGGAACCCCAAAGCCGACAAAGAGGCGCGGATCGGCTATTCGGTACTGACGGCGGACTTAGTGCTTAACGGTATAAACGAGGACGCGACGCGCAAAAGTTGATTCAACGGGGCGGCATCAGTAGCGTTCTACCTATGGTGACATCGCTACAAGGGAATGCCAATGACCTGACTGATGAAGAGCCCAGTCCTACCTTCTCGATGATGCAGGACCTCAGCGGTGATTTCGATCATTTTGAGGTGCGCCAACGGGTGGGGCAAAGCCTGCTCGAACTTCTTGATGCGGACCATTTTGCCTCTTACGTGTGGGACATCGATGGCAATAAGTTCATATCTGGCGTGCAGATTAACATGTCTGACGATAATCTTGCCCGTTACGAGGATTATTACTAATTTCGCGACCCGATCAAGCCAACCTTGCAACAGCGCCGCAAAGCAACGGCGGTAAGTAATGTCATGAGCCATGATAGGTTGGTCAAGACGGAGTTTTTTTAACGGCTTTCTAAAACAAGATGGATTGTGTTTCGGCATCAACGACTTCGCCTATGATCGCGGTTTAAACATCGGAGATATGCGGATTTGGCATGGCGGCAAGAAAGAAGATTTTTCGGAACGAGCCCTCCTGATAGTGAATGCAATAGGCCCTAGTTTCGTCAATTTGCTGATCCGGGCGCAAAAAAATGATAGTGATGCGCCTGCTTTGCGCTTTGCTTCTATCGGGGACCGAGTACAATTGACGGCACGTGAAAGCGAGGTTGTTGATTTGTTGGTGCTTGGGGCTTCTGATGACGAGATTTGTGCAAAACTGCTTATCTCTAAGTCTACTTTGAGATCGCATATTACTTCGATCTTCCAGAAAACGGGACTAAATCGACGGACGCAATTGGCCCAGTTTTTAACGGATAATTCTGGTTTTTAAGGCGCATGAAAACACATCGAGAATCCTGTGACCCTCCCCCCCATAGATGATGCCTTTCTTGGGGTTTTCAAAAATTCCGTGCACATGTACGGGATAGGGTCTGCGAACGCAGATTTTTTTGAAAACGTATTTGTATCAATCACATACGTTAAAATTACAATATCGTCATTTATGACTATATCGCGGTAAAGCCTTAGCCTGCTAGCCTTTTTGAAATACAGGAGGGCATTGGACCTTCTAACTTTAAGGAGGGTTAAATGGCTTTGGAAAATAGTTTGAGCGCAACAGAACTGCTAGAACAGTTTGATAACAAAAAGATGTCAGCGGCTGAATACGCTCATGATGTCATCGCGCTCAAGGAGGCGGCAGCCTACTTGAATGCGATATCCCATTTTGATTCTGACTTGATGCTCAGCAACGCAAAACGTGCGGATGAGGCTCGGGAAAATGGCAACGCTGGTGCTCTGTGTGGTCTGCCCATTGTCGCCAAGGATAACATCAATACGGTGTCGTTCCCCACTACGGGTGGCACACGTGCATTGCAAGAAAATACGCCTGTTACCAACGCGGGCGTCGTGACAGCGGTTGAAGCTGCGGGCGGTTACATTGGCGGTAAATCTGGTATGCACGAACTCGCCTTCGGGATTATCAGCAATAACGCCGTGACGGGTCCCATTCGGAACCCTCACAACCCTGACTTAATCCCAGGGGGATCTTCCGGGGGCACGGCATCCGCCGTTGGTGCAGGTATTTTTCCAGTCGGTCTAGGGACTGACACAGGCGCATCTGTGCGCCTTCCGGTCGCTTTGTGCAGCATCATAGGCTTTCGCCCAACAGTTGGCCGTTATGCGAATGATGGGATCGTCCCTATTAGCCAAACACGTGATGCGGCTGGCCCCATGGCCCGTATTGCTCTGATCGATAGCGTGCTGGCGGGCCAGCCGACAGCAATGGCGCGCAAGGGCATGTCCGGCGTGGTGCTCGGAGTGCCGAAAGAAGTGTTTTTTGACAACGTTGAAGTCGTGGTAGAAACAGCGGTTCGCGATGCGTTGGCTGAATTGGAAAAGGCCGGTGCGAAGCTCGTGGATGTGTCATTGGCGGACCTTTGGCTTTTGAATGAAGCGATCGGCTTCCCTGTTGCACTTTATGAAGTGATGCGTGAGCTACCCGATTATTTGGCCATGCATGCACCCAGCGTTAGCTTTGAAATTTTGGTTCCGACTATCGGATCCCCGGATGTGGCGGGGGTCATCGGTAGCCAAATGGGCGACGTGGCGATTCCAGAGGCAGCCTATCGCGCCGCCATGAATGAGCATCGCCCTGCAATGCAGGCCAAGAACGCCGCTGCTTTTGCCGATCATGAGCTCACCGCGTTGGCATTTCCGACGACGCCTCTTTGTGCTCGCCCAATCGGTGATGATGAAACCGTATCTTTGAACGGTGTCGATCAACCAACATTCCCCACGTTTATCCGCAACACTGATCTCGGATCCAACATTGCCGTGCCTGGTATTTCGTTGCCGTGTGCTGTGGCAGGCGACTTACCCGTGGGGATTGAACTCGAGGGTCTGGCAGGTGGCGACGGTGATCCAGTGTCGCTCGCGTTCGCGATCGAAGCGACATTAACACGCTAAACATTAATAGAATTCAATCGTCGGAGATTATCATGAATTCTACCACCCAGAAGACTCTGACAACGGCTGCGGTGATGACGGCGACCCTGACTGGGACAGCAATAGCAGACATCAAAGTTGGCGTTCTTGTGCCGGATTCTGGCCTGCGGGTCTCTTTGGTCCTAGCACACGTAATGCTGCTATGCTGGCTACGTTGGCAAACAAAGCGGGATCTATGGATGTAGGGGCGATTGAAGAGATAGCGGAGGGCACGTCCTTCACGTCTGCTCGGGGTGAAGGCACCCTCACAGGTCGCCACGTCGCACAGACCATCTATTTGGCAAGCGCCACAGGTGGGTCTTTCTCAATCACAGCATCCTTCGAGAACGTTCCAACGTCCGAAGGCTGTACCAACGTGCCCTGACATGTCGTCTGTTCACATCCTCAACATTGCATGGTAAGTCATTGTACTCGCCATTATCGCCATCGGTCTTGCCATTGTGTTTGGTCAGTTGCGCATCACCAACATGGCGCATGGCAAACTTGTGATGATCAGGGCTTACGCCCAGGTCATGACGGCTTCTTTGGGCCTTCCGGATCCCGCACAGATCATTGTTTGTGTTTTCACGGTTGGAATGAAATGACCGCCTATCTCCTTGAACGATTGGTGATCCGGCATTTTTACGGGCGTCCCTTTGATAGCCTTTTGGCGACTTGGAACCTCCCTACTCTGATACGCGAAGTGGTAGAGTTGGTCTTTGGTCGCGGTTACCAATCTGTGCCGCAAACTATGCCCGGAACTGTTTCGATGATTGTGGCAGATTATCCGCTTTATCGTCTGGTTGTTATGGTTGGTATCGTGGTTTCCTTTGCCGAGCTATTCTTGTGGTATCGCAAGTCTCGCATCGGGACCGAGATTAAAGCCATGGTCGAAAACCCTGAGCTGGCGCAGGCCTGTTGTATTAACATAAGCCGTTTATCCACTGCGTGTTTTGTGCTTGGCGTACTAACCGCAGGACTCGCAGGCATGATTTTATCACCGGCCATTCGCGCAGAGCCAATGATGGGCCTCGATTATCTTGTTCGGTCGTATTTCTCGCTTGTCGTCGGCGGGGTGGGGAGCTTTGAAGACCTATTTATCGGCGTCGGCCTGATTGGTGGATCGCAATCCTTGGTTGGGTATTTGTTCAACTAAACTCACGGCTATCTGTTCATCCTCGTTCTTTCCATCCGTTTCCTATGGCTGAAACCAAATTGAATGTATCGTAAGCCTTAGTCTTGCCTGCTGTGCGCATGGTTACTGGTCCCCACGCTTTCATGCAGCTTCACCGCCTATCAGATTGGGTTGTTATTAATCTATGGTATCGCTGTCAACGGATCGGGTATCTTTGGGGCCGCGCGGGTACCTTGATCGCCAATCGCCAAGGTATCGTGCGCCTACATCTTCGGGGTTCTTGCTGTCTGCAAATCTGGTTATCTGGACTGCGGTCAGTGGGCGTTATCACATTCTTAGCCCGCTCATCGGGGCGGTTGGTGTCGGGTATCTGTCAGCTGAATTGCGCGGTAGTTTGATCTAATGGGAAGTTCTTCTCGCGTTGATCTTCATCCTCGTGGTGCTCAAAGCACCGTGTGGTGTGGCCGGGCTTATTCACGGGGGGTGACCGAATTGTCCAGCAGAAGCCCACCGAAGCCATGATCGTGGACGAGGTTCCCACGCCTCGTTCGCCCCAGTCATCTGCGCTATTGGTCCGAATGGGGCGGGCAAGACTTCGCTGTTGAACGTCGTCACTGGTGGCTTGCCAATGGCGAGCGGGATCCTGCGCTTTGGCGCTAATCCTATCCACAACAGACCACCTTATGCGGCGATGCACAGTGGGATTGCACGTAAATTTCAAGTTCCATTTTTTTCAATTACTTACGGTGTCCGAAAACCTGTGCATCGCAATGCTGGCGGGGCGTGCGAGGATGCTCGATTTTTTCAAACCCTCGGCCTTGCGGTGGCGCAACACAAAACAATCTGAACAGCTGGCAACTACAAATCTACCCCTGCTTGATGCGATGGACACGCCTGCATCCGATCTGCCTCAGGGCCATCGTCAATTTCTGGAATTTGCCATAACCGCTGCCTCAGAGTCGCGTGTACTGTTATTGGATGAACCCTGTGCAGGCCTGTCGCCCGCTGAAACTAAATTAATGACATCCATTGTCCGCAGTTACCAAGATCGCACGGATGGGATTATCATTTTGATCGAACACGACATGAGCATCCTGCGCGACCTCGCGGATCATGTTGTTGTCATGCATCAAGGTGCTGTCCTCGCCGAGTGCGGTTATGACGACATCCGCGAAGACGCGGCCGTGAAAGCCGTTTACGAAAGGGGCACAAAATGACCAACCACTTGCTTTCCTTTGATGATGTCGTTTGCGGTTATGGTGACACTAAAATTCTGCATGGTGTCAGTGGTGGTGTTGCTGCGACCTCACCCCTAGAGCCCTATTTTGAGGCCTTCCCAAGGCTGGCCGAACGTTTGGATCAACTCGCAGGATCCATGTCAGGGGGAGAGCGTAAAATTCTCTCTTTTGTTCGCGCGATGCTGGAAGAAACGGAGGTAACCATCTTGGATGAACCATCTGAGGATGTGCAGCCTGAGAACATCGTGAACAAGCAAAACTGCATTCGCGCCAAACAGTCTGTGGGGCGCGTTTTTCTCTTGGTAGTGCAATACCTGAACAAGTTGATGGCCCTTGCTGGCACATACGTTGGACTGCCGTCTGGTCACGGTGTGTTTCAAGCAGGTAAAAGTGAATGCAGTGACGATCTTCTTCGTCTTCTCTCGGTCTAAAGGGGCGTCTTGATTATTTCAGGGATGCTGTCAGCTCATCGCACAAAAACGTCCCTAGGGGCCAGCGAAACTCACAACGCCCATGGGCATCAACAACGCAAAGGCGGGGAGTGCAATCAGCAAAGCCAAGCGGATGATATCTGCGACCCAGAAGGGTGTGACACCTTTGAAAATCGTCGCCGTAGAGACGTCTTTGACCACAGAACGCAACACAAAAACGTTTAATCCGATTGGGGGCGTAATCAACGAAATCTCGGTGACGACGACAACAATAATCCCAAACCAGATTAAGGCCATTTCTCCGGTTACGTCGCCTTCAAAAAAACCAAGTGATGCGATGAGTGGTGCAAATACAGGCACGGTCAACGTAATCATCGACAGACTTTCGAAAACAGAACCGAGCAATAGGTATACCACAACGATCATTGCCAAAATTGTGAAGGGTCCAAAATCAGCGCCTTGCACAAAATCAAGCAGATCGCCCGGCAATCCCGCACGCGTAACCAAACGGTTGAAGATATCGGCCCCTATGAGCAGCACAAACAATCCGACCGATGTTTTGACTGTCTGGGCCAGTGCATCAACCAAACCTTGCCAAGTAAAGCGGCCGATAATGACAGAGATGACAATCGCGCCGAATGCACCCACGCCGGCAGCTTCGTCAGCGGTAAAAATCTGTCCGTAGATGCCGCCAATGATGATCACAAACAAAACAAGGATCGGGATCACGCGGATCAAACTTTGGCGTGCTTCGGTCCCTGACATGGGGGCGCCCGCGGGCCCTGTTTCCGGTTTGCGCCACACGACAAATGCGACCGCACACAGATACAGCACAATCCCAAGGATGCCGGGCAAGATTCCCGCAAGGAACAGTTTGCCAATCGATTGTCCGGTTAAAAAGCCGTAGATAATCAAAATAATACTAGGTGGGATCAGAATCCCAAGCGTCCCCCCGGCTGCGACTGACGCGGTAGACAGGCTGTCGTGATAGCCAAATTTGCGCATTGATGGCAGTGCGACCTGAGACATCGTCGCGGCCGTAGCGAGCGATGAGCCGGAGACCGCAGAGAAGCCTCCGCAAGCCAAAATAGTGGACATGGCCAATCCGCCAGGCAGGCGACCCACGGCGGCATAAGCTGCACGATAAAGATCGTGTGCCATCCCGCTTTGCGCGATCAACATGCCCATGAATATAAATAGCGGAATGACCGATAACGCATCGTTTTGAGTCACGTCCAGAATTGAATCTGCGGCGGGTCCAAGCCCGGCCGACCAACGTCCACCACGCAGGTATACAAACCCAATCGCGCCCACCGTGCCCATCGCGATTCCGATCGGAACTCGCAACAGCACAAGGGTGATGACAATAGCAAAGGCAATCAGGGAAATTGTCATGTATTCGCCCCTCGGATCCGCGCTAGAACACGCCACAGAGTTAGAGCGACGACAAGAACCCCTGTGCAAAACACGGTTGCGGCGATTGCATAGATCAATGGATAGGTCGGTATCGACAACATTTCAGTGGTATTACCCCGACTATAGGATTTTTCTGCACGGTGGAAAATCCAAACGCCCATCGTGATCAGCGCAATCGCCGTTACAAGCCCAATAAATTGGTCACGCCAGAACCCGGCGGTTTTTGAAAAGAACGCATCCAGTAGGTCAACGTCGATCTGTTCTCCACGCAGTGTGACGACGGGAAAGGCAAGGAAAATCGAAGCTGCTAGCAGAATTTTCGCGATGTCCTGTCGGCCAAAGATCGGCGCGTTAAAGCCGTAGCGACCAACCACTTCACACACGGTCAGAACCATCAGCGCCGTCAGACATGCTGCGCTCAAGACAAGGCAAATACGGGCAAGCATTTCACCTGCCCGTTTCGAAAAGATCAACATCGTTATTCGCCGCTGTACTCAGCCATCGTCGCGCGGATCAATTCAAGTGCCGCTTCAGCATCCACTCCCTTGGCGTTCACTTCGTCCAAAACGGCTTGTTGAATGCCTGGCACAAGGTTCGTGAAGGCCGCGGCTGCATCTCCGCTTAGTTCAATCACGGTACCCGTTGCTTGCTGCACTGTGATACCGCGCTGGTGACCCTCGTCCCATGCAGCGCCTGCGAATGCGGAGAAATCCTCGCCGAGCGCGGCTTGGATCGCGTTGGCGTCATCTTCGCCGATGGAGTCTAGAAATTCTTCACTTAGAACGATGGAGAACGATCCACGGTAAAAGCCACCCTCAACACCATAACTGTAAGGCAAAACCTCGGTCAAACGCAGGATTGAAATCGTATCGCCTGGAAAGAACGTCCCATCGGCGACGCCGTTGGATACCGTTTCATAAACCTTCGGCGCAGATACTTGCACCCCCGCCATGTTTAAACCGGCAAGCACATCACCCATCACACCGCCACCAGAACGAATTTTGAGACCTTCGGCCTCGCCAAGCGATGTGATCTCTTGAGAGAGGTGCAACATGCCAGGCGCATGCACCATCATTGCCACTGGAACCACGCCGTCATGTTCGTTCGCGGCGGCCATGTATTCGGTGTGTGCGCGCCAATGCGCGGCTGAGGCAGCGGCGGAATCCCCTTCAAGTCCTGGAATTTCTATCAGCTTGGTTGTAACAAAACGACCTGGATTGTAGCCGTGGAATATCCAAGCAGCGTCCGCACCACCATCTTCAACAAGATCAGCCTGCGCAGGTGGAGAAGCAAGTTGGTATTCCACAGACGCCGTGACACGACCCTCAGTTGCCGTTTCGATCCGATTGATAAATTCGGGCCAAATGATTTCGTTCATGATGTGGCTTGGCGGCAGCCACGACGAAATCACCATCTCATCAGCCTGCGCCCCGGTCAGACCAAAAAATGAGGTCAGCAGTGCCGTTCCGGCCATTGTTGTAAGTTTCATAATTTTCTCCCTAATTTCGGCTCTCGCCGCTCTCCTATGATGATCCTCACATAAACCGACCGTTCGGTCAATATTTGACTTTCTTCTGTCGACCGCACGCCAGTAGACAACTGAGTTCTATCGAAAATTTTTGTGGTCTTTGCCGTGTTGGCCGATTTTGAAACACGGTTGCGAAATCAGCAGGCAGCAGGGTGTTGTCCGTGACGGTTGATTTCGAAGGAAGCCAGTACTGCGAAAGTGTGATTTTTGTATGCTTTGTTTTTTTATGCCCGTTACGGTGTTTCCTATCGCGATCTTGAAGAGATCATAACCGAACGCGATGCGACTATCCCACGCTGATCCGATAAGTCGTCAAATACGCGTCACAGATCGCTGCAAATGCGCAAGTCAAAATGAGGTCAACGGCCTGTCCCTGGCGCATGAACGAAACTTACATCAAGTTTCCAGGCAAGTGGAGATATCCGTACCGTGCAATCGACCGTGAGGGCCAAACCCTTGATCTCATACTCTTTGAGAGCCGTGATATAGCTGCAGCCCGGTGGTCCTTCAAACCTGCAGTTAGCACCAACGTTATCTCCGGGCACATTGTCATCGACGAGAGCGCCGCCAATACCCAAGTCAACCAAGTTTTTTCTGTGATTGAAGCGCCGACGATCAAGATGTTCTTATTTGGTTTGATCCAGTCACACTTTAGAAGATCTAAAACCTCCGCCGAGACCTTAAATTGTACATTTTTCATCAAACGGTTGAACTTTTTACGATATCGCCTTTCGGTTTCAGTCTATGCCATTCGCATTGCGCGATCTGAAAATGGCTTGGTTTCGTATTTGAGTTGGAAAACTGGTGCTCGACCTGTTTTAGCATGCCCGGAAGGCGAAGTTCTTGGAGAAGCTCAAAAAACTGTGCATTGACCATTTCGACGATCCGTCCGCTTGAAATCTAGAATCTCAGCGAAATTTGCCGGGTCTCGTGCGTTTCTTGGCGGAGTTTGGCCTTCAGTTGCAGCTTCTTGATCGGGCTTGAATGTCTCCAACCTTGACTGATTTTTGTCAACTGGAACATGACAATCTTGCCCCGCACGCAGTTTGAGGGGCCAATATCGGTCCCGGCTCGTCGCTCGGTTCTAACTATCCGATACCACCGATGGGAAGCCTTTGACATCTGGAACGCGGCCATGAAGGTGGCATGAGAGTATAGAAATGGGGTCTTTTTTATAACCGTCGTTAACGTGACAACATAATTTGCGCCCTTCCGCATCCCATAACCAGATGCCGTCGCTTTTCACGACATGCACAGGGTCACCGTAGAACGTCGGCACCATCTGCCGTTTTCGCTCAGCCATCAGTTCAGTATTTGAGCGGGTCATAGGTCGATACGGAGGCCGTCGTGACCAACAATCAGGTCGCCGTGGTAGTGCCCACGGCAGGCGTCTTGCCAGTCTTTAGGGCCATAGGTTGGGTCGTCGGACGGGATTAGATGCGACAGCGCCAATTGTTTAACACCTGCATTCTGCGCTGTTTGCGCAGCATCATGGGCAAAACTGTGTGAGCGCAACCAATGCGCCATCAATTTGTCCGACCCATTTCCCACGCGTGTCATCAATGCAGGCAGGGCAGATTCTAGCATTGCCTCGTGGACGAGAATGTCAGCACCGCGCGCAAAGTCCTCGAGAGATTCAATGGGAGCTGTGTCGCCTGAGAACACAATTTGCTTATTGGCTGTCTTGAAAGAATAGGAGAAGCAATCAATCAAGGGCGGATGTTCGGTGCGCAAAGCAGTGATGGTAATGCCGCTGTGTTCCATCACCGTTCCTACATCGACCACATGAAAAGTGACCAGACCATATAGATTGGGGCGACCTTCATCTTCGGTACGCAGGTCGATGTCGGCTTTCATCGAGGCCAGAAAACCGGCCCAGTAGGTTTCAAGCCCCTCGGGGCCATAGATGACGACGGGCGTCTTCAGACCGGCAGTCCATGCCGTGTGGATCAGTGGTCCAAGTTCAAGGTAGTGATCGGAATGGAGATGACTGATGAAAATTAATGACAGATCTTTGAGCTGCATTCCCTGATCAACAAGGCCGCGTGTGACACCCAAACCGCAATCGAGCACGATTTGTTGACCGTTCAAGCATACCAAATTTGATGTCGGCATGGATGACCCTGGCCGAATAGCAGGACCACCCTTGGTGCCTAAAAGAGCTATGTAATCTTGTGTCATGTCAAGCCCCTCGGACGGCCAAAAAGCCGGCGTCCAATGCGGACAAGATTTTGGATGCCTCGTCCTCTGTCAGGATCAAAGGCGGGGACAAAATCAGGTTCGGACCCGAGACACGCACCATGGCACCGTTTTGATAGGTCACTTCCTGCACCGTCGCGGCAGTTGCGCCATCAATTGGTGCTTTTGTTTCGCGATCGCTGACCATTTCAATAGCTGTCATAAGGCCGTGACCTCCGCGAACATCACCGATAATGTTGTGTTTCGCCATCAAAGCCTGACACCCCTCATAAAGCTGCGTGCCGCGCGCGGCAGCGTTTTCGATGACGTTCAACCGCTTGGTTTCTTCAAGGCACGCCAATGCGGCGGCGGCGCCGACAGGGTGACCGGAATAGGTATAACCATGCCCGATTTTAGCGGATGGGTTGCCCTCGAACACCTCAACCATGCGTGCACCCAGCATCACCGCGCCAAACGGGAAGTATCCGTTTGTGATCGCTTTGGCAGTGGCCATCATGTCAGGCTTGATCCCCCAAAGGCGGGCACCAGACCACGCACCAGTGCGACCAAAGGCGGTGATAACTTCGTCGGTGATCAACAAGATACCGTTGCGGTTACAGATTTCCTGCACTTTAGGCGCAAAAGATTTGTGAGGAGGAATAACGCCACCCGCGCCAAGGATCGGCTCCATGATCATAGCGGCAATGGTGCTTGGCCCCTGAAACGCGATCTCATCCTCGAGCGCTTGCAAGCAAAGCTGTGCCAGTTTTTCGGGATCGGACTCGTTAAAAGGGTTGCGGTAGGTATAGGGGGCAGGGATGTGGAAACACCCCGGCAACAGCGGTTCATAGGCCGTGCGGAAATTCGCGTTGCCGTTGACTGATGCGCCACCCATGTGCGTTCCGTGGTAACCCTTCTTAAGGCTAAGAAACTTGGTGCGGCCCGGATCACCACGCAGTTTGTGATACTGGCGCGCCAAGCGAAGAGCTGTTTCAACCGAATCCGAACCGCCAGAGGTAAAGAACGCGCGCTGCAACCCGTCTGGCGCGAAAAACTCGTTCAACTCATACGAAAGTTCAATCGCGGCGTCGTTGGATGTGCCGCGGAAAGTGGAATAGTAAGGTAACTCATTCAGCTGGGCAAAAATCGCGTCTTTCACCGGCTGGCAGGAGTACCCCAAATTCACGTTCCATAGACCGCCAACACCGTCCACAACAGAATGGCCATCAATATCGGTGATGTTTACGCCATGAGACCCGGTGATGATCTTTGGGGGCTGGTCGATAGTGTCTTTGGGCGATGTCATCGGATGCCACATCAGTTTGCCGTTGTGCTCTTTCAGGAAATTCGAATCTTTCATGATGATGCGTCCAATTCTTGATGCGAAAACATGGCGTTAGCCCATGCGTTTTCAATAGATGAGGGGATAACGCCGCCCCAGCTTTTGGTTATTTTACGGCTTGCCGCGATGAGCTCTTTCTTAATGATCTGTTCTAATTCTGGTGTGAAGCGCGACGCGACGCTTGCGACGGATACCGCCCCCGCGAACTGACCGGTTTGGTCGAAAATTGGGGCAGAGATGCTGTTGATCTCTTTCTCGAAGCGGCCAATGGAGTACCCCATGCCTGTAGCTTGTGCGGTGGTAACAAGTGCCTCAAGAGATTGCGCGTTCGTTGGGGTCAAATCGGTAAAGGCTTCGAAATCACCGCATGCCTCGGCAAACAGATCGTCGGGGCCTAGTGCCACTGCGCAGATACCAGATGCGGTCGCATGGAGTGGAAAGGTTGTGACGTCAATCACTGCTCGCGTGCTGTGTTTTGGCGACTCGCGCGACATCAATGCGAACAACGTCAAACCCGATAGAACCGAGACGTGACCTGTTTCGCCTGTTTTTTCAACAAGCGCTGTAAGGGCCGCTTCTGCGCCCGCTTTGCGCGGCACGGTGGCTTCTCTCATGCGGCCCAATTGAAGAAGCGCAGGCCCAAGTCGGTAGTTTTTAGATGCTGTGATTTGTTCAATAAACCCAGCTTTTTCAAGAACCTGAAGATGCCTGTATGTCGTTGCCTTGTCACGTTTCGCAAGGCGACACATCTCGGATAGGCCGATTTCCGGTTTTACCTCAGAAAACAACGAAAGAAGTTCAAGTGCTTTGGATGCCGATGACATTGGGTGAGCAATCCTTGTTTGGATAAGAAAAAGTTTGACACATCATTTCTGAAGGGGCAAGCTATTTTTAATAACGATGGTTCATTATATGAACCGATTTAAGGGAGAATACAATGCTGAAATTTACAAAAGCTGCATCTGCGATAGCTTTGGCGATGGTTTCTGTAGCCGGTGGTGCACAGGCCGAATACCCGGAAAAGCCGGTTGAGTTTGTCGTGCCTTGGCCTCCGGGTGATCTTGAAGATGTTCTGACGCGCATGATCGCTGAGGACTTTTCCGAAACATACGGTGTGCCAACGGCAGTGGTGAACAAACCAGGCGGCGGCGGTGGCCCATTCCCCGGTGCAATCGACGTGGCGAATGTGCCTGCTGACGGCTACACAGTCGGCTCGTTTATCATAGCTATTCCAGTGGTCGGCCCGCAACTTGGCATTCCAGAGTTGAACCCCGATCCGTTTGTGCCCCTTGGCAACTTCCTGACCTACCCGTTTGTAATCGCAACAGGTGGTAATGCGCCCTACGATGACATGGCTGGCCTTGCTGCACATGCTCAAGAAAACGACGTTGTCCTCGGTCACTTTGGTGCGCCATTGGTACCAACGCAGGTCACACTTGGCTTGGCGGCCGAGATGGACTTCTCTTATGCGGCTGATGCGGCCTTTGATGCTTTGGATTGCAACACATTGGCATCTGGCGATGTGGACGTCATTAATACAACGTTGCAATTGATCCTGCCATGTCTTGATGATGTAAAGGTTCTGGCCTCTATCGGCGGGGAACGTATTGGTTTGACACCGGACACTCCGACCGTGGCAGAACTGGCGCCGGACCTGAACGTCTCATTGTGGAATGGCCTATTTGTTCACAAGGACACCCCGCAAGACGTGCAGCAAAAAATTATCGCGGTAGCAGAACAGACAATGGCATCAGAGCGCGCGCAAACATTGGCAGCTGAGACTGGAGCATTGGTCTATTGGCAACCTGCTGATGAGGTCATCACGCAGATCGAGAAGGACATCGCAACGATGGACCGCATTGGCGAAATGCTCGGCCGATAGGCCCGTATTCTTAGACTTGCTCGGGCAACAAATTTGCTGCTCAGCTAGACTTCTGCTTAGGATCGGAACTGCAGCATGTCTCATGTTAAGACACTTCAAAACTTATTTCGGCGTTACAGACGCCCCGGCGACATCGTGTTCGCTTGGTTCGCATTTTTGCTTTCGGCATTTTTGATCCTACAAATAACGGATCAAACGGTTTGGAAACCCGGGACTAAATTGTTTGCACAACCACGCTTTTGGCCTGCTGTGTCGCTCGGTTGCATGACGGTTTTTGCGGCATTCCACCTACTTGGGTCAGCTTTGTCAGAACGCATTCATGGCCGCTGGCAAGAAATCTGGCTTTGGTTTTCTGCGTTGGAATATGCCGCTTGGTTTATCGCCTACGCCAGCATCCTACCCTACACTGGCTACCTGCCGACGACGATCGTCTTTGCCGTCGCCCTCAGTTTTAGGGTTGGATACCGCAGCAAAGCCATGCTGATTGCCGCAGCTTTTTCGGCGCTTTTGATCGTGTTGTTGTTTAAGACGCTGCTGCAAGTCAATCTTCCCTCTGGCCTGATCTATGAAAGCCTGCCTGACGGGCTGCGTCAGATCATGCTGACTTATTTCTGATCGGACACCACTATGGATAACATTTTTGCCGGGTTGGAAATGCTTGCCCGTTGGGACGTTATGATGGCCCTTCTTATCGGCTCGATCGGGGGTGTCATTATCGGCGCTATTCCTGGTGTTGGTCCGGCAGTGGCAATTGCGATTTTGCTGCCCGCTACATTCTCGCTTGATCCAATCGTCGGTCTAACGATGCTACTTGGGATCTATGGATCGTCCATGTATGGTGGTGCGATCCCTGCGGTTTTGATCAACACACCCGGCACTGCAGTGAATGCGCTAACGTCTTATGATGGCTATCCCATGACCGAAAACGGCGAGGCACACCGTGCCGTGTCACTGGCGTATTCCGCGTCTTTCTGGGGCGGCATCTTTGGCATTGGGTGTTTGATTTTATTGTCACCTGTATTGGCATTGATCGCACCGATGTTCGGCAGCCGAGAGATATTCTTGGCCGCATTTCTGGGCATCATTTTGGTCGTCTTAGCCCACCGTGGTCAGATTTTTGCAGCCGGCATGTTGGCCATGTTTGGCATCTTTTTACAGACCATCGGGCTAGATGCGGTGACATATACCCAGCGCTACACGTTTGAGTATTCGTTCCTTAGTTCAGGTGTTAACTTAATTGTTGTGGTTCTGGGCCTTTTTGCCCTGAGCCAAGCATTCTTCTTGCTTACCTCACCAGATGACAGCCCAGACGCCAAACCGATCACCGGTAAAATGGGTGCCGGCATCAAAGAACTGATGAAACACAAACGCGTCGCGACTGTTGCGTCTTCCTTTGGAGTTGTTTTGGGAGTGATTCCGGGAACTGGCGAATTCACCGCCCAATTCATGAGCTACACTTACGCACAAAAGACATCAAAAGAACCTGAAAAATTCGGCAAAGGATCACCAGAAGGCTTGATTGCATCCGAGGCTGCCAACAACGCTGTACCCGCAGCAGCGATGATCCCGTTGCTCGCGCTTGGGATTCCGGGTGAGGCCCTGACGGCGATGATGTTGTCGGTGTTTTACGTCCATAACGTGATCCCTGGTCCGCAGTTATTCCAGAACAACATTGATCTGGTTTACGGGCTGTATTTCGCGCTTATCGCGTTGAATGTCATTGTGATGGTGTTCTTGTTGTTCTCGACAAACCTACTGACAAAGATCATTCGTGTTCCCACACGTTTCTTGGGTGTCATGATTTTGCTGTTGTCATTCGTGGGCGTTTACTCGCTACGCAACTCGTTGACCGATTGCATGATCGCGGCGGGGTTCGGTGTGCTTGGCCTCGTCTTGAAACGCCTGAACCTACCGATTGTTCCAATCATTTTGGGCATGGTTCTGGGCGGCATCATGGAGGTCAAGCTTCGCTCGTCTTTACCACGCCTCAAGACACCATTGGATATGATTGACCGCCCGATTACTGCGATCCTTTTTGCGCTGATCCTTATCGTGGTTGGCATGCATATTCGCGGCTTGCTCAAGGAATGGCGTGCGACGCCCGAAGATGATGACCACAAACTTTCAGACACGTTCCAACGGTAGGGCATTATGGACCAAACGCAGATTGATAAGCTGCGCGCGCAGCCGGTTCCAGGGTTCCAACATCTGATTAATGGAAAACATGTGCCCGCCAGTGATGGGCAGGTGATGGGTATCCTCTCTCCCATCGACGGTCAGGTTTTGACGACGACTGCCAAAGGCACAAAGGGTGATATGGAAGCCGCGATTGCATCAGCACGCGCGGCGTTTGAGGATGGACGTTGGTCGGGGCAATCGCCGGCGGCCCGCAAAAAGGTCATGCTAAAATGGGCCGATTTGATCGAAGCGAACGCATTGGAACTGGCGGTTCTTGGCGTGCGCGACAATGGCACCGAAATCGGCATGGCCCTCAAGGCCGAGCCGGGATCCGCGGCGGCGACGATCCGGTATTATGCCGAGGCTTTGGATAAGGTGTATGGCGAAATCGCCCCCACATCTTCTGACATTTTAGGAATGATCCACAAAGAACCCGTTGGCGTCGTTGGCGCAATCATTCCATGGAATTTCCCGATGATGATTGGGGCTTGGAAACTAGGCCCCGCGCTTGCGATGGGCAATTCCGTGGTGTTGAAACCGGCGGAAACGGCGTCACTATCGCTGATGCGCATGTGTGATCTGGCGCTCGAGGCTGGACTGCCGAACGGGGTTTTAAACGCAGTTACTGGTGAAGGCGCTGTGGTGGGAGAAACCCTTGGTCTATCCATGGACGTTGATGTGCTGGTCTTTACCGGATCTGGTGGCACTGGCCGTCGCTTGATGGAATATGCGGCCCGTTCAAACATGAAACGGATCTATCTGGAATTGGGCGGCAAGTCCCCCAACATCATTTTCGCCGATGCGCCCGATCTGGATGAGGCCGCAAAGGTCGCGGCTGGCGGTATTTTCCGTAATGCCGGTCAGGTTTGTGTGGCAGGCTCGCGACTATTGGTCGAGACGTCGATCCATGATGAATTCGTAGCCGCCGTCGCCAAAGCCGCCGAGGGTATGCGCGTTGGTGATCCGTTGGAGATGAGCACGCAAATAGGCGCTGTGAATTCCGAAGTCCAACTCAATGCGAACCTCGGTTTTGTTGAAACAGCCAAGTCCGAAGGGGGTCATGTCGTCACCGGTGGCGAGCGTATCCTGCAAGAAACAGGTGGCTATTATATGGCGCCTACAATTGTCACAGGGGTGGATCAAAACGCGACACTGGCCCAAAAAGAGGTCTTTGGACCGGTGTTGGGCGTGACACCATTTTCGTCAGACGCCGAAGCGATCCAGATCGCGAATTCGACTGTGTACGGATTGGCGGGCGGTGTTTGGACATCTAGCTTAAGCCGCGCACATCGCATGATCCGCAGTGTACGGACAGGTGTAATGCACGTGAACACCTATGGCGGGCCGGATGTGACGGTGCCGTTGGGCGGCGTCGGACAGTCTGGAAATGGTGCCGATAAATCGCTGCATGCCATCGACAAATACGTCAACCTCAAGACCGCATGGATCAAACTTTAGGAGCTTTTCGATGACTGAAAAAACCATACTTGTGATCGGAACATACGACACCAAGGATGACGAGTTGGGCTATCTTTCAGGTGTAATCCGCGATCAGGGTGGGCGTGTATTGACGATGGATGTATCCGTTTTGGGTGACCCATCGAAACCGTGCGATTATTCCAAGCATGTCGTGGCTGAGGAAGGCGAAAGTTCGATCAAGGCTGCGATCGATAGCGGCGATGAAAACACTGCGATGCAGATCATGGGGCAGGGAGCCGCTTTGCTCACCGCGCGTCTGCACCGTGAAGGAAAAATCGACGCAGTGATTGTTCTGGGCGGCACCATGGGCACGGATTTAGCGCTGGATGTATGTTCTGCTTTGCCGTTGGGCGTGCCAAAATACATCGTCTCGACGGTATCTTTCTCGCCTTTAATTCCTGCCGAACGGTTGGCCGCAGATACTCAGATGATCCTTTGGGCGGGCGGGCTTTATGGTCTTAATTCCGTGTGCAAAGCATCATTAAGTCAGGCGGCGGGTGCGGTTTTGGGTGCCGCGCGTGCTGTCGAACCTATGAACCGGAGCAAACCCTTGATCGGGATGACATCGCTCGGCAAGACCGCGCTGCGTTACATGGTTTCACTGAAACCTGCGCTGGAAGAACGCGGTTTTGAGATTGCCGTGTTCCATGCCACCGGTATGGGGGGCCGCGCATTTGAAAGTCTTGCAGCGCAGGGGGCCTTTGTCTGTGTATTTGATTTTTGTACACAGGAGCTGGGCAACCATATCCAAGGATCAAATATCTCTGCGGGAGCAGATCGGTTAACCAATGCGGGTGCGAACGGCACGCCGCAAATCGTGGCACCGGGATGCTATGATTTGGTGGATGTTGTCGGCTGGAAACCGATTGATGACAAATGGGCGAACCACATGAAGCACGTGCACAACCGGTTGTTGACGTCGATCGTATTGCAAGCACCCGAAGCCAAGCAAGTTGCGCAGGCCCATTGTGAACAGCTTGCCACAGCAAAAGGCCCCGTCGCGATGATCCTCCCCGAAAAAGGGTTGGGGGAATGGGATCGCGCAGGCGCTGATCTACATAACGCTGACGGGCTGGCTGCTTTCCTTAGCGAAATCGAATCGAGTTTACCGGCAAATGTTTCTGCGTACCGAATTCCCCATCACGTCAACGACGCCGGCTTTGCAGAAAAGGCGTTGGAAATTTTCGATGCTTGGTGTGCTGATGGCACCGTGCAGACGAATTGAGTGCGGGTTTCACTGATGCAATGTGATTAGTTTTTGCAACCTAACCACAGGATTTTCGCGCTCTTGGGTCTCAAGCGATTGCTCCAACAGCTGATCAAAGCTCGGAGCCACAAGCGTTAGATCTGCAAAGGCTACCTTGCCTTTCACAGGAAGACACAGTTGTTGACTTCATCGGTCGCTATCAAGGGTATCGCGCTCAAAAACCCATTTTTTCAAACGCCTTCATGGCGCGAGTGACCTTGGTTTTATGCAACGATACGCGGTTACAAATTTGTTTCACCGTTTGATCCCCAGCGCTCCCTAAGTGAAACATACCGCATCTCTCGGTGCAAAAAATTCCATAGCTCAATTGGGAATGACATTGGAAATTGCGACTGTTAAGTTTGGCGACTTGAAACAAGAGGAATGACAAAAAACCTGGCTGCAGCGCATTTGGATCATCGTGTGTCATTTTGCGAAATTTTCCGTTTTTAGGTGCAAATGTAACAGATAAGAGTTTGTTAACTCAACTCAGGGAGGCACCGATGGCCAGCGAAAAATATCAACCACGTATGACGCAAGCCCGTTCTTTGCCGGGACCACATGCTCTTTATATGTCGCTAGTCGTGTTGCTGTACGGAGAGGTCAATTGCAGTTCTGACCGGATAGGCTAACTCTGCAAATCGTCTAGGAGGACGAGGCGTTGTTGCATGGATCTCGCCAGCGCTGGTATCGCCGCAATCTGTTCCTTTCATGGCGGTGTAAATGCCGCACAAGTTCAACGCCGGTTGTCGCGACAGGATTCCGAAGTAAGAGCATAGCGTGACCAACTGGTCTGAGTACAAGGATGGCCTGCGACAGTGCGGTGATCTGACGGTTCGGGTCAGCCAAGACGCGCTTGATCTGTGGTCGGCGTCGCGCCGAACGACGCGAGGCGGGCAGCCGCGCTACTTTGATTTGACGATTGAAATCTGCCTTACCTTGGGGGATGGTTTTCAAAAAACAGCTACGCCAGACCCAAGGATTGATGCGCTCAATTGCGAAGTTGTTGGGGATTGTGATCGCAGTGCCGGATTTTTCTATTCTGTCGCGTCGGGGCGAGCGCATGAATTTGCACGCTCCGAGCAAAACCGCCCGATTTAATCCGGCTCGTCTGGTCGTGGACTGCACTGGTCTGAAGATCTTCGGCGAGGGTGTCCTCTCGGCAGCATGCTGTGCATGCGTCTGCCTGGTACTAAGTGGCTTGAGCAAAAGCATAAAACCGAGCGAAAACGCCTCTCTTGGCGCAAGCTCCACCGCGGTCTCGATCTTTTCAGTGGCGAGATCACCTGTTCGGATCTGACCAAGAATGAAAGGCACTGTTGAGAAGTGCACTAGGGTTCCAAAAACTTGCGGCTCTACCTTCCGCAATGTGAATGAATGCCTGCTCTCCCTAAACTCTAAGGTAGTGTCGCAAAGTTTTTGATTATTGTTTCATTACGGAGGGTGTCGAGCCAGATCCTGCACTTACCCCAGACTAAGTCAGGATTTAAGAGTTGATCCGTTTCAAAGGCGCGCAGTACTCGAAATTTGTGCCCCTATACGCCG
>JBDWVP010000003.1:0-112519 GCA_039983935.1 Roseobacter sp.
CGATCTGGTGGCGCATCTGGTCGAACTTTCGGGGGGGGGCTGTGATTACACCTTTGATGCGACGGGCAATGTGGATGTGATGCGCACCGCTCTTGAAGCTGCGCACAAAGGGTGGGGCGAGAGCATTATCATCGGCGTCGCGCCAGCGGGTGCCGAGATTACCACGCGACCCTTCCAATTGGTCACTGGGCGCAGTTGGCGCGGCACGGCCTTTGGCGGCGCAAAGGGGCGCACCGATGTGCCCAAAATTGTGGACTGGTACATGGACGGCAAGATCGAAATCGATCCCATGATCACCCACAAACTGAGCCTGGACGACATCAACCACGGCTTCGACCTCATGCACCAAGGAAAATCAATCCGCGCCGTTGTCGAGTTCTGAGAGTGGGCGCAGGGCCTGCCTTTTTAGGCACGAGATGTTAGGGTCTATAAAATTTCCGCAGCGTGGCCATTGTCGGGATGCGCTGTTGTCAGATCAATGGTTTCTCATGGCGCATGTTTGCGGAGGAAGTTCCGCAGATTTAGCCTAAAGCTGGGACCATACAGGGGAAACCGGGGGCATAGCTCTTATCTATTGCTCAAATCCGTTTCTGGTAAAAAGGCAGAGAGAACGCGTTCCAGCAGGCCGATTGCAAAACGTACAGAATATCCACCAAAAAAGGCAGCGACTGTGCCCAAAGCGATATTTTCTGCGCCAATCAGTCCACCTGGTGTCGACAAAAGCCAAGGTAGGACAAAGCCAAACAACCCGCCTAGCAAAATGCGTGGCCAAACTTTACGCTCTTCACTGATTTCAAATATCTGGAGCCGCGTGGTGGTTAAAGCGTGGTTTAAGAGATGGACCAAGGCACCGACACAGCCAAATGATACCCAAAGCGCATATTCAAGTGTTTGATTGTCTTGCTTGATTTGCCATGGTTCATCCACGACTTGGTTCCAGGTTAGATAGAGCGCGTAAAACATCGCCATAACCAATAGGATGAAGGTGACGTAACGGCTGACACGTTTTACGAAACGACCCGCCACGGAACTGCTGGAATCGTGAGGGTCCATTCTGCTGGTTGCCAACAGTGAATTGATGGTCACTGGCACTGCGGCTGATGATAGCACTTCGGTCACCTGATTGTAGCAATAGGTGGATTTGTCTTTGTTCGAGAGACTCTTAAAGAATGTTGGAATACCGTTCAGAACTTCTAGGTTTTCAAGATCTGTCGGAGATGATGCAGCGTAGTGTTCAGCGATAATGAAAAGGTTATGGACACTTTCGGGCACATTTTTATTTGCAGAAATACAGTAGTTGAATAAAAGGCGCGCCTTGGCCTGCGCGTCAGGCCGTGGAATTTTATATTTCCTGTCTTGTGCGGAATCTTCAAAATCGAAAATTTTCTTGACCGACTGCCATGTGGTTTCGTCATTTAACTGCGCATCTGGAGCAGTTGTATGTTCCGTTGACTGTGCGGGGCTTACATTTTGTTTGGGTGCAGGGTTGACCGTCTCTTTGTTCGTTTTCTTCGCGACGTTCTGTTTGGACGCTTCCGAAGCATTCATCATAACCTCCAAAAGTAATTTAATTGGGCAGAATTTTATCGTTAATTGGTATACTGGCAAAATGCTTCTGTCCAAAAGAAAGAGGGTCCGCGAAACGGTTGTCGCGCAAGGTTCAATTTCTATGGTGTGATAATTTAATTAAATCAGTCGTTTATGGAGTTTTATTTGATGATTCTTACCGATTGCATCGCTCAGGCCGTGATGAGGCCCAAGCCGGAAACCTGCCGTAAATGCATAATGATGTCTTCAACGCCTTGGTTGTGACGCAGAGCCGCAAAGATAAAAGGGCGGCCCGCGCGCATCCGCTGGGCGTCCCGTTCCATCACCTCAAGCGAAGCGCCGACATGCGGTGCAAGGTCCGTTTTATTGATGACAAGTATATCTGATCGGGTGATTGCCGGCCCTCCTTTGCGCGGGATTTCCTCGCCGGCAGCGACGTCGATAACATAGAGCGTCACATCCGCCAATTCGGGTGAAAAGGTCGCCGAAAGGTTATCCCCTCCGCTCTCGATAAGGATCGCTTCGATCTCTGGATGACGGCCTTGCATTTCTGCGACGGCGGCAAGGTTGATCGATGCATCCTCGCGGATTGCAGTATGCGGACAGCCCCCCGTTTCCACACCAATCACGCGATCTTGTGGCAGAATTTGCATGCGCATCAGCGCCTCTGCATCTTCTTGAGTGTAAATGTCATTTGTAATCACACCAATGGAATGATGCGGGCTGAGTGCCTGCGCCAATTTTGCCGTCAGGGTGGTTTTCCCGGCGCCAACCGGGCCGCCAATGCCGATCCGCAATGGACCATTCTGGGTGGGGCGAGGGGGCTGTGTCATGTCCGAAATACCTTGGAATACTGAGTTTCATGGTGCATTGCCGCAATGTCGAGGGCAAAACAATTAGATGACAGATCTTCAATTTCACTGGCGATCAATTTTTGAACGTTGCCTCGGATAATGGGGGCGAGGCCCGCGAGGACCGTCTGTCCCTGCGTTTGCCCGAGAGGAACCAGTCGCACTGCGGCAGAAATCAAGTTCGCGGCACTCGCTTGTAGAAAAACCCCCAAGACAGTTTCCAGAGGAATGTCTTGTTGCTTTGCCGCATAGCCGACAGCGACGGGGTATGTCAGGGGCGGGATGTCCATATCCCAGATCTCACCAGCTGTTCGGGAAAAGGCACGGCCTTGATCAACCGTTTCGACGAGCCGTTCGGAACCGGCGGCAAAGGCGCGCGCGACATCATCTATATCGCTGATGTCTGCGGGTCCGGCGCGGTAGGCGGCGGCTAAAAGCACGCCATCACTGTTGATGCCACCATAGCACAAAATATCGCTGATCCAGACACGCAACCCGTCAGCATCCGTAATATCGCCTCGATCAATGACGTGTTCTAACCCATGAGAATAGGCAAAGGCGCTGATCGGGAAGCTGGGAGATAACCACTGCGTCAGGGTTAAAAGCGCGCTAATGCTCATGCGTGTGCTCGTGTTTCTGTGCGGGGGTGTGGGTGTGATCCGATGCCGGGCCATGAGAATGGCTGTGATCATGCCCATGTGTGCGCCCATGGCCATAGGCACCGCCCTCAGGAGTAAAAGGTTCGACGATTTCGGTCAGCTGCGCGCCGATCCGCGACAACATATCCGCCAAGACATGGTCGCGTTGGATCAACAGACGGTGCGCATCGATCTGGCAAGGCGTGTGTCTGTTGCCAATATGCCAAGCGACCCGGGTTAGATCATCAGAGGTTATTGCCAGCAGGGGTTCGTTGGCCGCGCAAACTTCAATGAATTCTCCGTTGGGCAGTACGAAAGCGTCTCCATGGTTGAGCGAGGTCACTTTTGGCAAATCAACCAAAAGGTCATCGCCCTTTTCAGTTTGCACCACGCGGCGTCGTAAAAACCGTTCATCATAGGTCATGGTGCATCGATCGACCGGATCATGCCAAGTGCCGGATTGACGGGTTGTTTGGGTCAATAACTGCGCCATCAGAATAAAAAATACCGCTGTGCCATGGGCAGAACTTCCGCAGGCTGGCAGGTCAGCAGTTCACCGTCCGCGCGCACCTCATAGGTTTCCGGGTTCACCTCAATTTTAGGTAAAGCATCGTTCAGGATCAGATCCTTTTTCCCGATATCACGGGTTCCTTTGACCGCGATGGTCTGTTTGCGCAGCCCAAGATTTTCGCCGAGTCCGGCTGCCTGTGCCGCTTGGCTGACGAAGGTCACAGCCGAATTTTCGACCGAACGGCCGAACGCACCAAACATCGGGCGGGAATAGACTGGCTGCGGGGTCGGAATAGAGGCATTTGTATCGCCCATCTGGGCACAAACGATGGTACCGGCCATCAGTACCATTTCTGGCTTCACGCCAAAAAAGGCTGGGTTCCACAGGCAAAGATCGGCGCGTTTGCCAACTTCGATGCTTCCAATTTCATGGCTGATCCCATGCGCGATTGCCGGGTTGATCGTGTATTTGGCAATGTATCGGCGCACTCGCATATTGTCGTTGTCACCGGTTTCTTCGACCAACGCACCGCGCTGTTTTTTCATCTTATCTGCGGTCTGCCAGGTGCGGATAATGACTTCGCCCACACGGCCCATGGCCTGACTGTCCGACGCGATGATCGAAAAAGCGCCCATATCGTGCAAAATATCTTCCGCAGCGATTGTTTCTCTGCGAATGCGGCTTTCGGCAAAGGCGACGTCCTCTGGGATGGATTTGTCCAAATGGTGGCACACCATCAACATGTCCAAATGTTCTTCGAGGGTATTCACTGTAAAGGGTCGCGTTGGATTGGTAGAGGACGGTATCACGTTTGCATCGCCACAGATTTTGATGATGTCTGGTGCGTGACCACCCCCTGCGCCCTCGGTATGAAAGGCGTGAATTGTGCGCCCCTTAATGGCGTCCACGGTATTTTCCACAAAGCCGGATTCGTTCAAAGTATCCGTGTGGATCATCACCTGCACGTCCATGTCGTCGGCAACTGATAGGCAGCAATCAATTGCGCCGGGAGTGGTGCCCCAATCTTCGTGTAGTTTCATCGCGCAAGCGCCACCTTCGATCATTTCGACCAAGGCTGCAGGTTGAGATGCGTTGCCTTTGCCGGAAATGCCAAAGTTCATGGGAAAGGCGTCCAGGGATTGCAACATGCGCCCGATATGCCATGACCCCGGCGTGCAGGTTGTCGCCAATGTGCCGTGGGCCGGTCCGGTTCCACCGCCCAGCATTGTTGTGACACCTGAATGCAGCGCATCATCGATTTGCTGCGGGGCAATGAAATGGATGTGGCTGTCAAAACCGCCGGCTGTCAATATTTTGCCTTCACCGGCGATCGCCTCTGTGGAGGGGCCAACGATGATGTCGACATTGGGTTGGGTGTCTGGATTGCCTGCCTTGCCGATCTTGAAGATGCGCCCATCGCGCAGCCCCACATCGGCCTTGAAGATGCCTGTGTGATCGACGATCAGTGCATTGGTGATGACAGTATCAACAGCGCCTTCGGCACGGGTGGCTTGACTTTGCCCCATGCCATCGCGGATCACCTTGCCGCCGCCAAATTTGACCTCTTCGCCGTAGGTTGTGTGATCGCGTTCAACTTCGATGATCAGATCTGTATCGGCCAGACGGACTTTGTCACCGGTTGTCGGGCCAAACATCGCAGCATAGCTGGAGCGGGAAATGGAAGTTGCCATGGATCAGAGATCTCCCATGATTTGCTGGTTGAAACCAAAAATACGCTGCTTACCGGATACGGGGATTAGTTTGACTTCGCGCCGTTGACCGGGCTCAAACCGCACGGCGGTGCCTGCGGCGATGTCCAAACGCATGCCACGTGCGCGGACGCGGTCAAATTCTAAGGCTTCGTTGGCTTCGCCGAAATGGTAGTGGCTGCCAACTTGCACGGGTCGATCGCCTGTATTGGCAACCATAAGGGTTGTGGATTCACGGTCCACGTTCAGGGCAATGTCGCCATCTAGCGGTATGATTTCTCCAGGGATCATTGGGGTCTCCTATCTGATCGGATCGTGCACAGTGACGAGTTTGGTGCCATCGGGAAAGGTCGCTTCGACCTGCACATCGTGGATCATTTCGGGGATGCCTTCCATGCATTGATCCCGCGTGACGACCTGCGCGCCAGCTTCCATCATGTCTGCAACCGAACGCCCATCGCGGGCGCCTTCAACCACCGCATCAGTGATCAGCGCAATAGCTTCTGGGTGGTTTAGTTTCACGCCACGGGCCAGCCGTTTGCGGGCAACCTCAGCGGCAAGCGCGACCAGCAGCTTGTCTTTTTCACGGGGGGTGAGTTGCATGGGATTATAACCTCCAAGTTTGGGGTAAGGTGTTTTCTGTAAGTAAATCAAGGACAGGCAGCAAGCTGCGGCGCAGTTCAAATCCATCAGGGGCCAAAAGGCGCATCACCATCAGGTCGGCATTCAACAGGCTCGCACCACCAGTCTCGCCCAGAATATGCCGGACGTCATTTAGTTTGCCTTGGGCCTGCGGGGCTTTCCACATAATGCTCGCCATCGCACGTGCGCCATTGGCAATGGCGGGTCGGTCAAGCTGTTGCGCAACGTTGCCTTCCAGTAGTACGCCATCACGATAGATCGATTTGCCACAGCAACGGATGTCGACTTCATCGCGAAACGAAAGCGTCGTGACATCTTCGCCCATCGCTTTGCGTCCGAACAATATGGGTTCGACCATTAAAAACTGCGCTGTTTCCGCTAAGTTGATCTCCAGCCGTCTATGTAATGCGGCCTCTTGGTACAGAATGGTTTCTTGAGGCAACCAGAACAAAGTGCTGTTTTCGTCGGCATTTAAGGTTGTGTGTATGCGGCCGGTCTGGGACTTTTGCGCACCATATGCGCGTTCAGAGGCCTGCGTGCTTAGGACAAGTTTCGATCCGGGACCCGCTGTTGCGGCCACGTCAAATCGGTCGCCGCCTGTGATGCCGCCTGCCGTGTTGATCAGGATGGCCTCGACAGTGTCATGCCGTTTCGGGAAAAGCAGCTTCAACGCGCCGGACTGTCGCAGCCCATCAATGCACGACCCGCGTGGGCCGATTTTGCTGCTGACCATCGCGGCGCCTATCGCACGAGGTTGGTCAAGCGGGGTCGCGGCACTCAATAGCAAGGCTGGTCGCTTTCAGATCGGTTAAATTCGGGCGAACCTTGTCACACCCAACCGTCTTTTGACCAGTTTCAAAACGCATTCTGCTTGGCCTTAGGGCGGTGTGCTTAATTTTTAATCACTGGCAGTGCCCGCTGGTGGGGTGGTGTCCGGGCCTTGGTCAAGCCGCCAAATGTAGTCGTCAAGGTCGCACGGAAAACAGGATGTGACCAATGGGTCATGACCGGGGATAATCAACTCCGGTTTAGAAGCAAGGCTGAGCAACCTGTCAAAGCCATCCAACATGTTTTGCAAGTCCACAACGATGGGGAAAGGCTTGCGCGAAAACACATTCTCGTAAAAATGTGCTGCATCCGAGGCCAGAACCAACCATCCTGCATCCGTACGAACACGTACGGCCTGCAGTCCCCGACTGTGCCCACCCATGCAATGGACTGTGATGCCATCAGCGACTTCTCCATCTCCTTCATAGAATTGCACCTTCCCTGCATACAACCGTTGGACCGCTTCACAGATATGCCCAGCGGTGAAGGGCATTTGCAAAGCGTCGTGGCACATACATGGGCCCGTCGCATAGGCCATTTCGGCGGCTTGCATATGTAGGGTTGCGTTGGGAAACAGATGTAAACCGCCAGCATGGTCGTAATGCAAATGGGTGACGATCACCTTGTCGATCTGTTCGGGCGTTAGGCCAAATGGTTTTAGGGCGGCGCGTGGATCTAATCGAATAGGGCGATCCCGGCGTTTGGCTTCTGCGTCATCATATCCGGTATCTACAAGAATGACCTGACCGGGGCGGCGCAACAACCACATGAAATAATCCATCGGGTGGGGTGCATCGTGGTTGTCATCGAAAATAAAACTATCACCACGACGGCGTGCAGTCCGGTCTGCGTATTTTATTGCATGAACCTGCCACGTGTTCATTGAATGACCCTTGAATAGGTTTTGACGTGTTTTCCTGCCACGAGGTCAACGGTCGCCGTATCAAAGAGTCTATAATGCGCTGTCCTCAGATGATGTGCAAAGGAGTCACTGTAAATTTCATACAGGAAAACGTCGTTTTCTCGGGACGGATCTGTCGCGACGTCGAATTGATGGCACCCCCGTTCTTTGAGCCGTGATTGAGCGGCGTTTTCGTAGATCAGAGGAAGAAATCGGTCCTTTGAGTTCGGTTTCAAAGTAAATGTGACGCAGACAGCAAACATACAAAATCCTTTTGGTAATGCTCGTCGCGCGCAGGTTCGTGGAAAAGAAACGCGTGGGCGTTGAGTAATGCATGATTTAATGTATGCGTTAGATCTGTGCTAGGTAAAGAGAAATGCCAAAGGAAATGTTTATGCGCGAACGATTTCAGATCGCTGTGTTTGACGGAGACGGTATCGGCCCAGAGATAACCGAGCAAACGGTTGATCTTTTGACGTTTCTAGCAGGGCAGGGAGGATATGAACTCCAGTTTCAGGCCTGTCAGGCTGGTGCTTCGCATTACGCCAAAACGGGGGATTCTTTGCCGGGGACGTCGCTTGATGCGGCACGTAGCGCAGATGCCATTTTGCTGTCTGCCATGGGCTTGCCTAATGTCCGTTACCCAGATGGCACTGAGATTTCGCCGCAGATTGCATTGAGAAAAGAGCTGACGTTGTTTGCGGGCGTGCGCCCTGTCAGAATTTTCCCAGGGCAAAAGACCCCACTGAATTTACCCGCTGACCAAGAAGTGGATTTTGTCCTGATCCGGGAAAGCACGGAAGGATTATTTTATACGCAAGGGTGTGGCGAGGTCGAAGAAAACGAAGCTCGCGAGACGTTGCGGATAACGCGGGAGATATCCGAGCAATTGTTTGAATTTGCCTTTACACTTGCGGGGGAACGTCACCGCGCTGGGCGGGGTTCGGGGCGTGTCACTTGTGTCGATAAGGCAAATGTTTTCAGGGCCTTCGCTTTTTTTCGTGCGTTGTTTGATGCCGAGGCTGCAAAACATCCAGACCTTGTCGCAGATCACGCATATGTTGATGCAACCGCACTTTGGTTCGTGCTTAAACCTTGGGAATTTGATGTGCTCGTCACCGAAAACATGTTTGGCGATATCCTGTCTGATCTGGGCGCCGGGCTGATGGGCGGACTGGGCGTCGCACCATCCGCTGATATTGGACAGGAACATGCAGTATTCCAACCTTGCCATGGGTCGGCACCGGACATCGCAGGCCAAGGGATCGCAAACCCGATAGCGATGATTTTATCAGCTGCGATGATGTTGGATTGGTTGGGGCTGAAACACAATGCCCAGGCTCTTGTGCATGACGGGCAACGTTTGCGGCGTGCAGTCGAAACGGTGATTGCGCAGAACACATCGTTAACGGCCGATTTGGGAGGGACAGCAACGACATCTGAATGCGCACAATCGATTAAAGACATGGTGTCTTGTCTGTGAACGGGGGATGGCGGGTTGCCTGCGTCGGGGCTGGGTATTTTAGCCAGTTCCATTTGGAGGCGTGGTCAAGACACCAAAATGTACAGATTGTTGGCCTGTGTGATCGTGATTACAACAAAGCGGCCTTAAGTGGATGGCCTGCTTTTCTGGATGCAGGGGATATGATCGAAACCGTAGGCCCTGATGTGCTCGACATTATTGTACCACCGCAGGCTCAGGCTGACGTAATTCGGCTTGCTCTGATGCGCGGTGTGCAGGTGATCGTGTGTCAGAAACCGTTTTGCCGATCACTGGAAGAAGCCGAAACCATTGTCGAGGAAGCTGAGCAGGCAGGTGCTATGTTGATCGTGCATGAAAATTTCAGGTTCATGCCGTGGTACCGGTTTTTGAAAACCCAGATCGCCAAAGGGTCTATCGGCAATGTGCACCAAGCGACTTTTCGATTGCGCCCTGGGGATGGACAGGGGCCTGATGCTTACCTTGACCGCCAACCCTATTTTCAGAAAATGCCCCGTTTTCTCGTGCAGGAAACGGCGGTGCACTGGATCGATACGTTCAGGTTTTTGTTTGGTAATCCTATATCCGTTTATGCAGACCTGAGGCAGATGAATCCAAATATAACCGGCGAAGATGCAGGGTTGATTGTATTTGAACATGGCAATGGTGTGCGCGCGTTGTTTGACGGTAACAGGCATCTTGATCATGCCTCAGATAATCTGCGTCGGACGATGGGTGAAGCCGTCTTTGAGGGAACAACCGGCACGTTGTCGCTTTTTGGAGACGGGCGCGTCGAAAGGCGGTCCTTTGGCGCTCAAACATCTGGTGTGGTTTTGCAGCCGGACCCTTGGGATGGGTTTGGCGGGGATTGCGTTTTTGCATTGCAATCGCATGTGATCGACGCTGTTTCGCAGGGGCGGGTCCCCGAAAATTTAGCGCGAGAGTACTGCCAGGTGTTGCGCGTGCGGGACACGATATATCGCTCCGCGCAAGAAGGAAGGCGGATTTATTTATGAGCACAACCCAATCAAATACACAGCGGGCTGTCAGTGAGTTGCGGCGCATGATCTTTGACGCGGAATTGAGCCCTGGATCGGATCATCTGGAAACGGAGCTGGCCGATATGTTAGGCATGTCCCGAACACCGATACGGGAAGCTATTCTCGTTTTGGCAGAACAGGGTTTGGTTGTGCTTCGCCCCCGTCGCGGTATGCGTGTCATGGCCATTTCTGTCGAAGATATGCGCGATATCTATGATGTCTTGACCGAGCTGGAAAGTCTGGCCGCGGAAAATGCTGCTTTGCAACGATATTCCCTGCAAGATCTGAGCGTTATGTACGAGACAATTGAGGCGATGGATGCTGCCTTGGCCAAAGATGACCGGATCGCATGGGCCCGCGCGGATAATGCGTTTCACAAAGAGCTTGTGCGGCTCGGTAAAAATGCGCGCATTGAAATGATTGCAACAATGATGGAGGATCAGGTGCGCCGAGCAAAATCCATAACCTTGCATATGCGCCCAACACCCTTGAAATCAAACCGGGATCACAGGGAGCTTTTGACGGCGATCCAAGCCGGAGATCCAATAAAAGCGCGCGAATTACATCACGCGCATAGACGCGGCGCGCGTAATGTACTGATCGAATTATTGGTCAGACATGGCCTGAAACGGGTGTGATCTTAAGACGAAAATGAGAATTAATTCAGTGGGGTCACGCGGGGATTATGATCAAATTTGCGTCGGCTGGAGGAACGTGAAACTGTAAATCGTGAGGCCAAAACTCTGACACACTGTTGTCATGCATCACTTCAATGCGCTAGGCTTGGGTCAAGGGAGAGCGCCTGCGATTTAACCCGTAAAATTATGAAGACGATTTATCAAGTTCTACCTCCGGTCACTGCATTTTACTACCCGGAGAAACACATTCATTTCTTTGTTTTGACGTCATCACATGGCTCGAAAGATGCCCTTGAAAATTGCGCCAATTCCTCCGCCTGATTGCTTCTGAATGCCGAAAATAATAGGCTCAAAAAGGAAATCCCGATGACGACGTTACTTGGATGTATTGCCGACGACTTTACCGGCGCAACAGATCTCGCGGGTCTTTTAGCACGTGCCGGAGTGCCTGTATCTCTGCGTATTGGCGTGCCCGATGGCACACCAACGCAAACGGCCGCCTTTGAAGTGATTGCGTTGAAATGTCGTACAGCACCTGTCGATGAAGCGGTCGCGGAATGTCGTGATGCTTTGAATTGGCTTAAGGAGGCGGGCGCGCAGCGGTTTTTTTGGAAGTACTGCTCGACCTTTGACAGCACGTCCGAGGGCAACATCGGCCCTGTTGCCGAAGCACTGATGCAGGACCTCGACGTTTCTCAGACCATTTACTGCCCGGCTTTTCCAGAAAATGGCAGATCTATTTATATGGGAAACCTCTTTGTGGGTGCGCAACCACTGGCGGAAAGTTCGATGAAAGATCATCCGTTAACTCCCATGCTGGACAGTAACTTGATGCGATTGCTGGACCCGCAGGTCGAGGGGCAAGTCGGGCTGATAAACCGGTTGGCTGTGGCGCGTGGGCCCGCTGCGGTTCGGTTTGAATTGGAGAAACTGGCCAGTGAAGGCGTCGCCCATGTAGTGGTGGACGCGGTTGCTGATGAGGATTTACGCGTCATTGCACAGGCGTGCCAACAGATGAAGCTATTGACGGGAGGCAGTGCTGTGGCAATGCCTCTGCCAGAGATTTACCGTGGCGAAGGCCTGCTTGAACGAGATGAGACAGATGTGGTAACACGAGATGTTCCAAGGCGTGGAATTGTTTTGTCCGGTAGTTGCTCTGCGATGACCCGCTCGCAAGTCGACACGTATCTCAAGTCGGCATCTGGTTTTTGTCTCGATCCCATGACCCTTAAGACGGATGGCTTGAAGGTCGCGTTGGATTGGCTATCGGCACAAAACCTCGAAGATATGCCGATCGTCTATGCCACAGCAACCCCAACAGATGTCGCGGCCGCGCAGGCTGAACTGGGTGTCGAAAACGCGGGTGCTTTGGTTGAAAACGCCATGGCTGCGCTGGCGGTCGCCGCACGCGATCAGGGCGCCGCAAGGTTTGTCGTTGCTGGGGGCGAGACCTCGGGTGCAGTGACCAAGGCACTTGACGTGACGCGATTGGACATCGGCGTTGAAATTGCGCCGGGCGTTCCGTGGACATTTTGTCAAAGTGGATCAGATCAAATTGCCTTAGCGCTTAAATCAGGGAACTTTGGTGACAGAGACTTCTTTGCCAAAGCGATTGCGGTGTTGGAGGCGTCATGAACCTTGAAACACAGTTAAGAGAACAAATGTGCCTGTTGGCCAAGTCTATGTTCGATCGGGGGCTGACAGGCGGCAGTACAGGGAATATCTCGGCGCGCACAGAGGACGGGGGATTACTGGTTTCGCCAACAGGGACCAGCTTTGGCCGACTAGACCCCGCCCGACTGAGCCGTCTTGATAGAAATGGGACGCTAATCGGTGGTGATCCACCAACAAAAGAGATGCCGTTGCATGCGGCGTTTTATGATACCCGTTCAACGGCGGGGGCTGTGGTGCATTTGCATTCCTGCCACTCAGTTGCACTATCCTTGTTGCCGGACACAGACCCTGACAATTTTTTGCCCCCTCTCACGCCCTACGCGATCATGAAGCTGGGTAAGGTCAAACTCCTACCATTTTTTCGCCCCGGCGATCCAGCAATGGGTACCGCTGTGCGAGGTCTTGCAGGTAAACGCAGCGCTGTGATGCTGGCAAACCACGGTCCAGTTGTTGCCGCTAAAGATGTCGAAGCAGCCTGCAATGCCATCGAAGAACTAGAAGATACGGCGCGCCTTGCGCTTCTAACCCGTGGGATGCATCCTCAAATGTTGAATAAAGCTCAAGTTTCCGATATCGTCGAACACTTCAATGTAGAGTGGGAAGACTGATGCGTTTTTCGGCGAACTTGGGCTTTCTTTGGAACGATCGACCGCTACTGGATGCGATCCGAGCCGCAAAAGCTGCGGGTTTTGATGCGGTTGAAATGCATTGGCCCTACCATGTTGATCCCGCTGACATAAAATCTGCACTGGTGCAGACGGGCTTGCCGCTTTTAGGGATAAATACAGCGCGGGGGGACGTCTCTGCTGGCGAGAATGGGTTGTCAGCCATTCCTGGACGAGAAAGCGAGGCGCGCGATTTGATCGATCAAGCACTGGCCTATGCTGCAGAAACAGGTGCCTTGAATGTGCATGTTATGGCTGGGTTCGCGCATGGCGTTGCCGCGGAGGTTTGTTTTGTACAGGCCCTTGAATATGCCTGTGCACAGGCTGAATCGCGCGGCATTGATATTTTGATTGAACCGCTAAACCACTATGATGCACCAGGATATTTTTTGAATACGACGACACACGCTAAGGAATTAATTGCGCGGGTCGGAGCGTCCAATCTAAAATTGATGTTTGATTGTTATCATGTCCAATTGATGGAAGGTGATCTGAGCCACCGCCTCGAGACACTACTCCCCATGATTGGTCATATCCAGTTTGCGCGCGTGCCGGATCGAGGCCCACCAGAGGGTGGGGAAATTAACTATCGCTACATTTTTGAAAGGCTGGATGACCTTGGGTGGCACAGCCCGTTAGGCGCTGAATATAAATCTGCGCTGCCGACTGATGAAACCCTTGGCTGGATGTCGGACTTCAAATCTAAGAATTGAGTTGAACGAATTAAGCAATTCATACGTTGAAACGTCTACTAAAGCTCAGTGTTATGATTCGTATTTTCCAGATCAAAGCCAACCTCGGGATCGAATTCGGCTGTCCTGTCCCCCGAAACTTCCGTCAGTTTGATGTAGAGTTTGCTCAACCTTTGAAGGAGCAAACAGATACGATGTTGGACAATGTTGTCCTAAAGGATTTGCAGAGAAAGAACTCAGAACGCTAAACGAGCGGCAGCGCTTCGTGCGATGCTGGATCATGATATCTCGCAACGCTGGACCTGAGATCCGTGCTGAGATGAAGGCAGTTGCTCACCAGCGCCGACGGATTTACGCAAAGCCAGCCAGCATTGTCAGCGATCACGGCAGATTACACCCGTTCCTGAACAACCAAACACCCGTAGCAGCGCGTCAAACGCTTGAGCAATTTGAGGGTTCCGCGCATGATGCGTTTGCCCAAACTGAACCCAAGGAATATGAAACCCAGACCCGCAAGCTCTCGTTACGAATGGGGAGGCGTCACGGGGGCACGGCGGCTGCGCTAATGAGGGGGGTCGATTTGATAGGGTTTCCCGAGCTGTTTTTTTGGTGTTGGGCGCGCGTGATGGTCACAGCAATGTTGGTTTGACCATCGCGAGACAGCGCAGGGCTCATCTTTTGGGCGATGGTGCCGTAGCCAACCTATGAAGTATTGTTCTTCTTTCGATTTCAATTAGTCAAAGTGCCAGATAGCCGATGCCAAAAAATGCGATGGCGCACCCAATCCATTGGCTGACCCGCATGTGCTCCCCAAGCCACAGCCACGCCATAACAATTGTCAGCAAGCCAAAAGTAGACGCCGCAACGGCAGCAAACTGCGCGTCTGGTAGCCCGCCTGCGGACATCACGCAGAGCAGGGCGAGACCATCGGCCAAACCCATCAAGCCTAGGACTGGCAACGCAGATTTGCCCGGCCAAAGAGGAAGCCTTAACGTGCCAATTATTGCGATCAGGCAGGCAGTCGCTGCGAGGCGTGCCACTAACGTGGCGGGCAATTCGCCCGATAATGCAGCGGCGGATTGACCAAAGGCAAAAGTGCCAGCAAATCCGATGGCAGCAATACTGGCATAACAGATTGTACGCCCTCTTGGGGGCACTTTATCGCGTGTGGTGTCTGACAATGCAGCAACTGTCGAAACCCCAACAATTATCAGAAGAACGGCGCACCATTGAAACGTTGAAATCTCTGCGCCGGAAAACGCGGCCCATAGCAATGACAGGAATGGGTAACTGGCAATGATTGGGGATACCAAACGCACAGGCCCGCGTTTAAATGCGCCGTATAATCCTAAGCTGGCCATTAAAAAGAAAAACCCTGATACCACTGCATGCCAAAAGCCTTTCCCGGTGGGCAGGTACAGTTCATTTGCCCAAATCATAACGCCTAAGTGAAGGGCTAAGCCGGTTGATAAAACAAACAGGAGTGACGTCATAAGTGGGTTTTTTTGGCTGACAAAGCGAACACAAATGTCATGAAACCCCCAAGCGACAGCGGCAATCAGACCCAAAACCAGAGCGCTCATGACATAAGAGTCTGATTGGCTTGGTACTGGATGCGGAGCTTGGACGGTTTCGCATTAATGTCCGGGTTTTGACAAGAGACGGCGATAGTTCTCTGATTGTTGAGCAGAGTGATACTCTCCGATGTGCCGCTAGCGGAGAAACACTCGGAATGTTTGATGCCCGGATTGTCTTGCGTTCGACCGTTTACGACAGTGATGTTTCTCGTTACCACACTATCTCCCGCGTCAAACATTTCGCAATGCACCCAGTACTAAGTTTCCAAGAAGTGTGATCTGCTGAAACGTTGTTGGCAAGGTCCGTTGCGGATCAATCCATATCTACGGATAAATATTGTTCAAACTGAAAGTTTCGCGCGTCAGACCCGCAGGGTTTTTTGATCGGAACACTCCTGTTGAATATTCAAATACCAAAACACTGTTAAGTGCAGCTGCGAATTCGTTGACATCACACATTGTTTTCAATATGCAATGATTTGCAATATTATGCAGGAATATGCATGAACTTAAATGTTCCCGATACGCGCCAAAATCTATTAGCGGAACGTTTGGCCAATGGGGTGCAGATCGTTGCGCCTAAAGTTGCGGCCGAATTTGGCGTTTCTTTGGATACAATCCGTCGCGATATTTTAGCGTTAGAAGCCGCTGGAAAAGCGCAGCGTGTCCGAGGGGGAGCCGTGCCAGTGGCACAGCCAGCAGATCCATTGCATCTTCGCTTGGCTTTGAAAAACCAACCCAACCCGGTCTTGGTCAAGGCCGCCGTGGAACAGATCGCATCAACTCCGACAGTGCTGGTCGATGGCGGCACAACCACACTTTCGATCATCATGCAGCTGCCGAAATTAGAAAATAGGTTAATCATTACACCTTCGCCATGGGTGGCCATTGCCTGCCAAGAAAGTGGCGTCAATGTATTCATGATCGGAGGTTCCTTGAGCGTGCAGGGTGGTATCGCGACAGGTGGTGTTACACTGGCCAAAATTGCAGAAATTTCCGCAGACGTTGCTCTTTTGGGCGCATGTGGACTGGATGTCGAATTCGGGTTGAGTTCGGATGACTATGCTGAATCTCAGGCCAAAGCGGCGATGTCAGCGGCCGCTGATCGCACAATTGTCGTCACGGATGCGCCAAAGCTTGGGCGACGTGCCCGTCACCATACATTGCCTTTAGTTAGGATTGATCAAATTGTTACAGACGCCCCGCTGTCAGAATCTGATCTCTTTCGAAGCGGGGAGATCATGATCACAACGGTCTAACTTTCAGTCGTAAACTCCAAAGGAACTCCAGTGTCTGAATTTACTTCTACTGCGCCGGCACGTTTTGCAACGCGATTGACGTTCTTCGCAGCTGGGTTTGCAATGGCGTGCTGCGCGCCGTTGTTCCCATTCATCAAAGGTAATGTCGGCGCAAACGAAAGCCAATTCGGGTTGCTGCTCCTGTGTTTGGGCCTTGGCTCGGTTGTTGCGATGCCGTTAACTGGTTTGATCGCTGCGCGACGCGGGGCGCGGCCAATGGTTTTGTTAGGGGGGTTCGGGCTGGTTGCGATTTTACCGATGTTACCGGTGGCAAGCACAGCTATGGCCGTAGGGGCCGTATTGTTCTTCTTTGGGGCATCCCTTGGTACGCTTGATGTGGCGATGAACGTGCATGGAGCAGAAGTCGAGGGCCACGAAAAGCGCCCTCTGATGTCCAACTTCCACGCGCAATTCAGCATCGGTGGCTTTTGCGGGGCAGGCTTGATGACGTTGCTCTTGTCTTCTGGCCTGTCGACATCGGTTTCGGCGTGCGTAGGCGCTATTGTCACCTTTGTCGCCATGGTCCTGACGCGGTCCCGTCTGCTTAGGGTTGACGGGATTAACCCGGAGGCTTTCACCCGTCCGCGCGGGATGGTGCTCTTGCTTGCCGTGCTGGCTGCCATAACCTTCCTGATTGAAGGTGCGGTTCTCGATTGGGGTGCATTGTTGATCATCGATCGGGAATTCGCGCCAACAGAAGGGGCAGGGATTGGGTATATCCTATTCTCTATCGCAATGGTTTTTGCGCGCCTCACGGGTGACCGTATTGTCGGAGCGCTTGGTGCATTCAAGGTGTTGGTGATGGGGGGCGTACTGACAATCCTTGGGATCGCGTTGATTTTGCTTGTTAATGAACCAATGGTTGCGATCTTTGGGTTTGTTCTGATCGGTTTGGGGGCTGCAAACCTCGTCCCGATCATTTTTAGCGCTGCAGGGCGACAAAAGCTGATGCCTTCTGGGCTGGCAGTGGCGTCTGTCACAACATCTGGTTACGCAGGCATTTTGTTAGGACCGGCCTTGATTGGAATGGTTGCACAGGGCAGCAGCCTGCCCACGGCATTCTGGGGGCTTGCAGTGATGATGACCATCGTGCCGTTGACAGCATACAAGGTGGCGCGCGTCTGAAATTAGTTCGAGTTTACATCTGGGGCCAAAAACTGGGGTAAGAAAAACGAAACTGCTGTCCAATAATAAGACCAACTGCATGCTCGAAAATTCACAAGGCAAGGCGGAAAATCTGCTAAGAATTAAGAAACAACATCCCGCCGAAACCTTTTGTGTAAAATAGTTTCACCTTAAACGACATCAAAAAGCTATCCAATCTATTTAAGGCCGATTTCCGATGCGTTCGTGGAAGATCTGCGCCTCGATGTGGAGGATTTGCACAGAGTCGCAGTCCGCTCGATCGAGGTCTTGAAAAAAACGACACATGTGCGGCCCGCAACGCTTGTAAGTGATGGCAAAACTATACTGAATGGGTCAAGGGATCGACGGCTGAGAAAGAAGCGCGGAGAATATTGAAGCCCACGCCCAACTCGTAAACACAGCCACACACCAGTTTAGAAATCAGGCAGGGATCAGCAATTCGTTCAGATCCCTGCGAGCTTCCTGCCATCCGGGGAAATTCTTTGACAGCAAGATAAAGAAACGCTCCGAATGCCTTGGCTCAATCAGGTGCACCATTTCGTGCAAGATCAGATAATCCAGAAGATCACGGGTTTTTTCAGTAATTCTGAGTTCAGGCGTGTTGTTTGGGCCGCGTGGTTGCAGCTCCCCCATTTTGTCTTCATGCGTTGTAAGAAATACTGCTTGGGCCTAACGCCCAATTTTTGCTCCCATCCATCAATATGAGAAGGCACGACTCGATGACGCGCGTCGATCAGATAGTCAGCCGGTTCGGGCCAAACCAGCTTGTTATCCTTGTTTTTGACCTTCACAATCTCGCGCGGCTGCACCCCTGAGGTCCACCCATCGGCTGCGATCAAATAGCAATCGTCCTGCATCTGGTCAGCCCAGTAGTCCATAAGTTTCTGATAAATGTCATAGGCGTCGAGTAGGGGAGCCTTGCTAAATTCAGCCAGCAGGTTTTCCGAGATCGTGTGGATCAGCTCCTTGGGCAACCTTTCTTGGCCAAACTCTGTCAGATGGGAAGTGTTGGCTGCACGCCAGTCCGCAAAGATCTGCTCAACCTTTTCCTCGAAAGTTTTGAACTCATTATTGTCGAATGTCGTCGATTTGATGTCCGCAGCATCGATCCGCAGGTCATGGTAACGGGGACGATCAAAAGGCTCGAACAATTCCTCTCGGACAGAGGGGGCCACAGCCCAATAGTCCGCCAATCCATCAATGTCGCGCTCGGGGATACCGCCGCGTAAGTGCCCATCGATGTCCTGCAGGTCCTCTGGCTCGCTGGTATCGATGTAGCGAGGTAGGTTCAGGTTGACCCCGTTCTTTTCGCTGGCGATCACATCGAACGGAACCATTCGGGCGTACCCTTCGACATTTTGGCCCTTCTTGAAGGTGTCCACAATTCTCTGGATGTCCTGCGACCGAAGTCGGTTCTTGGGTCCGTCCTTGATAAACCCTTTCGCCGCGTCGATCATGAATATGCCGCGCCGGTTCGCCGCATTCTCTTTATCGAGCACCAGAATACACGCAGGGATTCCCGTGCCGAAAAACAAGTTGGCAGGCAGTCCGATGATGCCCTTCAAGATACCCGAGCGTACCAATTGTTCACGAATGACTGCCTCGGCATTTCCACGGAACAAGACTCCGTGGGGCAAGATGCACCCAGCCTTGCCGCTGCCTTTCATCGAGCGAAGGATATGCAGAAGATAGGCATAATCGCCCTGCTTGGCTGGAGGATTGCCTCAAGCCCAGCGCTTGTGCTTGTCGTCCTCGCCCAAGCTAACACCTGTGGACTATTGCTTATCCGAGAACGGCGGATTGGCTACGACATAGTCGTAAGCGCGAAGACGCTCGCTATCCAAAAACTTTGGCGAGGCGAGTGTGTCGCCAGCGAGGATGTTGGCGCTGGGGAAATCATGAAGGATCATGTTCATCCGTGCCAGACCTGCCATGGTTACGTCCTTTTCTTGCCCCTCCAATGTAATCTGGCGTTCGGCCTGCGAAGCGACTTTTAAAAGCAATGAACCTGAACCACAGGTGGGGTTATACATCGTAGTGGAGCCAACCGTATTCTCGTGAGAAACGCCGATCACATTGGCTATGACACGACTGACCCCGGAGGGCGTGTAGAACTGACCTTTGCTTTTGCCGCTCTGGGTCGCAAAGTGGCGCATCAGGTATTCATAGGCATCACCAAGAATGTCATCGTTGTCAGCGCGGTTTTGAGAGAAATCGAGTTCTGGCTTTTGAAAGATGCCGATCAGGTTCGAAATTCTTTTTACCTTTGCACCACCTTCGCCCAGCTTCGTTGTGTCATCAAAGTCTGGGAAGTCACTGCGAGAAAGACCGCTATTCGCTTCGATTAGGGCCTGAATTACCTGAGTATTGATTAGCTCGCCAATATTGGAGTTGCCCTTAAGCGCAATCATGTCCTTGAAACTAGCGCCTTCAGGAATAACGACGGCAGGCGCAAAGTCGTCTGTTTCAGCATATTTATCTGAAACGTACTTAATGAAGAGCATAAACAGCACGTAGTCATTGTACTGTGTTGCGTCCATCCCTCCCCTGAGTGCATCGCAGGATGCTTAAAGTGACGAATACAATTCAGACTTTTTGATTGCCATTACTTGCCGGAACCTCAGTGTTTTGGGTGCCATATGAAAACACTGGCACGTTTGCTTTTCTTTAACCTAACGAGAAACAGAGTCTGCTGCCAGAGGGCGCCGTGCTCGATCAAGTAGTTACAATGGGGGTCCGAAGCTCAATTTTGGCTAAAGGCTCTTTTACTGAGCGTCGCAGCAGTCTGACTGGCAGCAGGATACAACAGGCACCCAAACAGCACCCAGGCCAGTGACGTCGTCAATTATGAAGATCGAGCAACCACTTAAGTATTTGCTTTTAATTTGTAAAAGTGGTGCCCGGGGGCGGAATCGAACCACCGACACGAGGATTTTCAATCCACTGCTCTACCCCTGAGCTACCCGGGCACTGGGTGTCATAAGAATGACTGGGTGAGCGGGTTCTAGGAGGTTGAAGCGGGGGTGTCCAGCGCATTTTTTGGCTTTTATGTCTGAGTATTCAAATTTCAAAGTCTTACGCAGCTACCAAGCACTCAACTTGCCTGGATTTTTTAACATATAATAGGAAACGAAGAGGAAAATCATAAACACTGTGTGTATCTTTTGCGGAGCTTTGCAAATCTCTTTTTCGGTTTCGGAGGCAGGGTTTTTCTCGCAAGAAAGCAGGCTGTCCTTGGTGGTTCGCATAAAAACGTGTGGCGTTTCTTGATGCAGATTGCGAAGTTAAAGAGAAAACCCTTTCAAGACATGATCGGGCTGCGCTGAAAGGGTTGTCGCAAATTTCTCGAGTTCTTCATCGGAGAGCGCCGCGTGGATACCTGTTCTGACTAGCGCCGTTTTGCATCCTGCAGTGCTGCCGCCAAGGATATCGTGGGAGAGACTGTCACCTAAGCAAAGTACCCGTTTTGCCTCAATAGATGGTAGTAGTTGCAAGGCTTTTTGATAAATCAGAGAATGGGGTTTACCGAACCATTGGACAGAGCCGCCCAGATCTGAGTAGATTTTTCCGATTTGACCAGCCGACGCGATCGTTCCGGTTGGTGTTAACATTTCCATGTCCGGGTTGAGGCAGAAACACGGCACCGCCCGTGAAACCAGCAGTTCTAGTGTAGGTTTGTAGGACGAAAGTGTGCAGGCTGGATCACGACTGATGATCATCAAAAAATCAGCGGCTGCGGGATCTTTGGTGACCTCCAAGTTAAGATTGCTCAGGGGCGGTTCATCTCCCTCTCGGATCAGTGCCAGGACCTTTCCGGCATCTGGAATAGTTAGGCCAATCTGTTGTGAAATGTATTCATGTGCAACTTCTCCGGAGGTTAGAACAGTCAGGAAATCTGAACGATCAAACCCATTATGTACAAGGCGGGCGCAATTTAGTTCAGACCGTTTGCCTGAATTAGACAAAATGATTGATGGCTTGCCTAATTGGGTCACATATTTCAGGGCTTCAGCGGCGCCCTGATACGGGCCGTCACCACTCATCAGAACCCCGAATTGGTCGATTAGAAATGCGTCATAGGCCGAGAAAAGATGTTTGAGACGCGCGTATTGAAACGTCATGATGTCATTCCAAAACGGGCCAATAATGCTGCCCCGTATGCAGCGTCTGTATTCGGAGGAACGGATATTTTTACACCCAACCGATCGGCCCGCAATTTCATCCAGTTTTTGTTGTGAGCCCCACCACCAACGGTGCGTATCGATTGTATCGCAGGGCCGCCCAAGGCTTGCAGCTTGTGATACCCAAGCGATTCTATCTCTGCGATCCCTTCCAGCATGGCTTGCAAGAAATGCACGTCCCTGGTGGGGCGGGGGTACATTTTAGGTGCAAATTCAGGATCGGCAATCGGAAACCTCTCGCCCGGATGACGCAAGGGGTAATATCCTAAATTTAGCAAAAGATCTGGATCGATTTGCGCGCTCAGTTCGGCAATTTGAGGGGGGGTAAAGTGATCCAAAAGAACACCGCCGCCTGTGTTGGACGCACCGCCAGCAAGCCAAAGCCCCATGATATAGTGACTGTAAATGCCGCTCTCTGGGGCAAATATAGGTCGATCTGACAGCAGTTTTAAAACCAGTGTCGTGCCGAGCGATGTTACGCCGTCACCCGGCTGTGATGCCCCTGTCGCTAAAAATGCCGCACATCCATCCGTGGTGCCTGCAATCAATTCGGTGCTGAGAGGGAAGTCAAATTCCAATGCAACTGAACGCCGCAACGTGCCCAAAACGGTCCCGGGGCGATGGACTTCGGGTAAAAGATCCAATTGGACACCAGTCATATTTATCCAATCAGGCCAACAGGATGCGACCGGATCAAACCCCGTTTTGAGCGCATTGTTGTCGTCAGATGAATAAATACCTGACAGCGCTCCGGCGATCCAATCTGCTTGATGGACTATCTTTGTCGCGTCACGTGTTCCTTGCAGCAACAGAACCTTGGCCAACCCACTGGTTGCGCCATGAGCGGCGCTGGTTGCTGGCGCTTGATGCGCAATACGATCCAGCACATGTGGGTCCTCGCATGGATCGTTGTACATTAACCCATTGGACAACGGTGTTCCCTTGGCATCAATTGGGATCATCGTCCCGGATGTGCCGTCAACACAGATGGCGCGCAAACGCGTGCGATCGATTTGTTCGCCGACCTGGTGGAGCGCGGCTCGCGCCGCGGCGAACCAGCATTTTGGGTCGCGGTGATCCGGGCTGTGTTCTTGCATCAACGAGCTGCCCCAGCACAAGGCCGTTTTGTCGCCATCAATGGCAACCGCGCGCGCACCAGAGGTGCCAATGTCCAGCCCTAAAAAGATGTCATTCTGCATTGAGTTGCTGCCGGTATTTTTCGGCATCCCAATTTAACAACTCACTATTCTGTTCGGGGGAGAGGTACGTCAGTTCAGCCTCTGGAGGAACATGAGCTATTACATCCGCCAAGCACCGCATCATTACCAACGCTGACGTCTCGACGCCCTTTTGTACGATGACCCCTGCGCCGGGAACAAGTATCCAAACCGGTGCTGGCGCGCCTAGATCCATGACACGCCGGGCTGCGTTGGGAACGGTTTCGCCTTGTTTCAAGGCTGTGACGGCAATGCCGCAAAAAATCACATGATCGGGATAGAGACTTCCCTTTACCACTTGCGTGACGCGTTTGGGATGAATAGCCAATTGGTGCAAGGCATCGTCATCGGGCAATGTATAGTCACTGTTTAGTGCGAGGGCGCGTAACCTATCGAGATCAACCCTATCCTTTCCGGTTGGTCGGACGGATAGCTTTTCGTGCACTTCAAGCTGCAAGGCGCGCACCTCTGGGACGCTGTCCGCCGCCACGATCAAACCATGGTTGCCCAGAACAATGACATTGGTTTTAGGGGCGAGCACATTGCGCACACTGCGGGCCAAATTTGCGCCGGGTTTGGCATAATCGACATAGGCCCAATCAAAGGGGGCTAATTTTTCCGCCAAAATAGCCTGTGCATCTTGGCGGACTGCGTGTGCGAGGGTGTAGATGCAGTGTGTATGCAAAACGACGCGTTGCTGAAAGGCCGCATGCAGACTGGTTTCGATGGACGGGCGTAATCCGCAGCCTTGGGACAGAAGAAAATCGGCTGGTTTGTCAGCGTGCAAGTCATTGTTGACTAGGGCGGTTCGCATCTGGGCCAAATCGGTTGCGACGAAAACATCTCTGGTCTGGGCATCTGCTAAAAGCGTGCCGGAAGCCTTGATCCACATAACGTTGTCGGCCTTGATTGACGCATTCCCTCCCGCACCCTGAATGTGCATTTTGTCACGGCCAAATTCGGCTGAGATACGGCGTAAGTCATCGAGATCTTTAGGCTGATCGGGCAGTTGTGTCATTAAACCAACTCTTCAATTCATCTATTTCGGCTGACGTCATATGCAGGCCGTGTTTCGTACGACGTTTCAGAACGTCCTCCGCTGTACGGGCCCATTCGCGCTCAACAAGGTGTTTAATTTCGGCCTCGTAAAGCAGTGAAGAAAACCGCCTCCCGAGACAGTCTGTTGATATGGCCGACCCAAGAACGTGGCACATCTGGGTGCCGTACAGGCGCGCGTAATGCTTAACGAGTTGGTGCGGTAACCAAGGGAAATCCTGTCTTGCCTGCTCAAGGAAAGCATCAAAATCAGCATTCGCTATATCGCCGCCGGGCAGGGGTTCTTTATCTGTCCAGGGTGCGTTTAGGTTGGGGAAAATAGGCTTTAGTTCATTCACTGCATGTTCGGCCAATTTTCGGTATGTCGTAATTTTTCCACCAAAAACATTCAAAATCGGTGCGCCTCTTGCTTGGTCCAGATCCAGCACATAGTCGCGGGTCACGGCGCTGGGATTGCCTTGTCCATCGTCAAAGAGCGGTCGAACGCCAGCGAAGGTGTCAATCACGTCCTCGGGGCGCAGTTTTTGTTTGAAGTAGCGGTTTACTGCGGACACCAGATAGTCGATTTCACTTTGATCCGCTCGGACAGCATCAGGTGACCCTTCATATGGGATGTCAGTGGTTCCTATCAACGCTTTGTCGGATTCGTAGGGGTTGATGAAAATGACGCGCTTGTCATGGTTTTGCACCAAATAAGCCTGCTGCCCCTCCCAAAATTTCGGCACGATGATGTGGCTGCCTTTGACAAGACGAACGGTGCGCTGTGAATTGGTGCCAGCGACGCGGTTGATGATGTCATTGACCCATGGTCCTGCGGCATTGGCGACGGCCCGGGCGCGAAGAGATCTTTCTGTTCCGTTTAAGGTGTCTTTCAACGTTACCGACCAAAGATCGCCTTGCGCTTTTAATGAAACACAGGCTGTACGAGGTCGTATTTCGGCTCCCTTGTCTTGGGCACCCACCGCGTTCAAGATCACCAACCGGGCATCATCAACCCAGCAATCTGAAAATTCGAACCCTTTGGTGTATTTAGATAGAATGGGGGCGCCTTCCGGTGCGCGGCGCAAATCCAAAGAGCGGGTGCCGGGCAAACGTTTGCGCCCCCCAAGATGATCATAGAGAAACAACCCCAACCTCACCAACCAGGCGGGCCGATCAACCGGGCTGTGTGGCAGCACAAATCGCATTGGCCAGATGATGTGGGGGGCTGCGTTTAGCAACACTTCTCGCTCGATGAGAGCCTCGCGCACCAGCCGGAATTCATAGTATTCCAAATAGCGCAATCCGCCGTGAACCAGTTTGCCTGACCGTGATGAGGTTCCCTGTGCCAGGTCGTCTTTTTCGCACATTAGGACCGAAAGCCCGCGCCCGGCGGCGTCGCGCGCGATGCCTGCGCCGTTTACGCCGCCGCCAATGACAAGGAGATCGATCGTGTCCGTCACGCGTTCTTTTCAACCTCCTGAGGACCGTAATTCTCAAATGATTTTGCTGTTTCGTGAATTTCAGCATCACTCAGGATGTGTGGGGTCCCCGCCAAAAGGCTGTGGTAATATTGGTTGGCCAAAAGTTCGATTTCACCCGCCAGCCACATTGTGCGCGTCAGGTTTGGGCCCGCAACAACCATACCATGATTTGCCATCAGGCAGCCATTTGCACCCTCCATCGCTTTGATGACTGCTGTGGATAGGGCTGGTGTGCCGTAGGTTTCATAGTCAGCCACTTTTATTTCCGTCGTCCCGAACGCGGCCATCATGTAATGGATCGCAGGAATGGGTTTGCGCATGATCGCCAAAATCGTCGAAAACGGTGCGTGCGCATGGACAACAGCCCCCGCATCAGGGCGCGAGCGTAAGATATCGCGATGAAACCGCCATTCTGAGGAGGGTTTACAGGGACCTTCATAGGCTCCAGTGTCGTCATCAATCCGCAACTTAGCGACCTGATCTGGTTCCATAAGGGCAGAGGGAATACCCGAGGGAGTAATAAGCATATGCAGGCCCAAACGGGCAGAGACATTCCCCGAAGCCCCTTTGTTCATACCCTCGCGGCCTAATTCCTGATAGGCAGCCACGACATCTTTACGAAGCTCGGCTTCATTCATTCTATTGTCCTCAGCATTGATTTAAAAACGGCTCGTTGGCAAAGTACCGACGCACCTCTTGGGCAAGTTGTTCTGCGGCAAAGGTTGCAGTGCGCACCGAAGCACCGGCGATGTGCGGTGTGAGGGTGACGTTATCCAGCTGCAAAAGAGGCCAGTCCGCCGGAACCGGTTCAACCGAGAAAGTTTCCAGCATCGCCGAGCCAATGACCCCATCGCGCAGGGCTTGATAGAGGTCGTCATAGTCACACAGCGGCCCTCTTGCCGTGTTCACCAAAAGCGCGTCGGATTTCATTCTACGCAGTGTTTCTGCATTGATCATATGTGTTGTTTCAGCGCTGACCCTTGGGTGCAGTGTGACGACGTCGCTTTGCTCTAAAAGCTGGTCCAAGGAGACATGCGTGACGCCAGCCTCATTGTCCTCGGGAGAGAGTTGAACGTAAGGATCACAGACGAGAACCTTCGTGCCAAAGGCGCGCAGGAGTTTTGTGACGCGTGTCCCGATTTTCCCGTATCCGACAACACCTACGGTCATTTCATTGAGCTCGCGTCCGGTTGTATCCGCGCGGTAAAGATCGCCACGCCAATCTCCTGCTCGGAGGGCTTCATGTCCGGCGCGTATTTTGCGGGTTTCCGTCAGAATTGCGCCGAGCGTGAACTCAGCGACGGCTGTTGCATTGCGCCCAGGTGCGCGCACGACTGTGACGCCGCGCGCATGGGCTGCATCGATATTGACGTTAACCGGGCCGCCACGCGAACAGGCGATCAGCCGTAAATTGGGCAACCGGGCCAGCATGCTGTCTGTGACGGGGGATTGATGCATCACCAGAACCTCTGCTGTGCCAATAAACTCTGTAACCGCGTCGAAGTCGCCCAGATATTCTTTTATGCCGATGTCTTTGGCTCCGTGATACCCATGGATTACGGGGCTGTTGGGCCAATCGTTTTGCGACAATCGGCATTCGACGTCCACGTGAGAACAAGCAGCGCGCACTTCACGCTCAAAGACCTCGGGCAGCATAAAATGATCCCCAATAATCGCAATCTCCCGGCTCATAGCAAGGTGCTCCTTCGTTGTTCCAAGGTTTTCCAGAGTGGTTTGATCACATCGCGTGACGAAAGGTATTCAGGGAAAATCCGATCATAAATGGCGGTCAGCTGTGCATCGGGCTCTTCGGGGGCACTGAGTAGTGGAGAGACCCAATCCTGCATGCAGTCCTGTAAATTCGCATAAACACCATGTGCGACAGCGGCCATCATGGCTGCTCCGGCGGCACCTGCTTCTGCGCGTGACGACTGGCGCACACAAGCCCCAAGTGTCGCAGCCAAGGTCGCCCGCAACGCCGGTGAGCGTGCTGCGCCGCCGGTCAGGGTGACACTTTTGGGCACGGAACCCATCGCCTGATAGCAATCCCGAGATGCCATCGCGAGCCCCTCAATCGCGCCGCGGATCAAATCTGCGAAACCATGCGCTGTAGACAACCCGATGAAACTGGCGCGCGCCGTATGGTCAATGAAGGGGCCACGTTCTCCGGCTTCGGAAATATGTGGGTGGTAAATCAGGCTACCGGGTGTACTTTCAGCCATCCACTGTTCGAGCAGACCTAACAGCTGGGCCGGGCCGACATCAGTGCCGCTCGCCTTACACACGTCTTGCGCCAACCCAATGACCCAGTCGATGTTCAAGGTGCCTGCCATATTGGTTTGTAAATGTGCAACCTGATCCGGGGCAGGGGTGAGCATCACGTAACCGGTTCGTTCGCGGGTGTTCAATTGTACATCAGAGGCGGATTTACATCGAATATGTACCCCTGTCGTTCCGACAATTGTGCACCCGGTTTCCTGGCCAGGCATGTAACCGCCCGCGCCCAATGTGGTGCAAATGACGTCAACAAACCCGAGTGAGACAGGCGTGCCTTGCAGCAAGCCCGTTTGGGCGGCTGCTTGGTCCGTCAATTCATGGGTTGTTTGGGTGCCGTCGCAGATCGGCGCCAGCAAAGATTTATGACTGTTAAGGCCGTAAAAGGAGATAACGTCATCGCTGTACTGGCGGGTGCGAAAATCGCCAAAGGTGAAACATGCCTCAGATGGATCGGTCGCGCGCACACCGGTCAGATTAAGATAGAGCCAATCCTTGCAGTGAAAAGCGCACTCGGCCTGCGTGAGGCTCTCCGGGGTGTGGGTTTTCATGTGCAACAATTGGACGCCTTGCTGACAGGCGTTCAATCCAGTGCCTGTGGCTAGGTAGCGCGCGGCATCACCATCGGTCTGGCGTAGTGTTTCGGCCAATGCACCCGCGCGGGCGTCCAACCAGAGCCAGCCATCCCCAACGGGAGCGTTGTCTTTGCCGACCAACCAAGTGCCGTCGCCTTGACCTGTGACTGAAATGGCCAGAACGCGTTCTGCTAAATTGGGGATTTTCTCTCCCAGTGCACGCAACGTTTGCGCACAACCACGCCAGGTCTGTTCCAAAGATTGCGTTGCGGCCCCACCCGCGTCTGTTTGATAAATATTGGGGGTCGACGCGATGTCCAACTGGTGGCCAGAGCTGTCGAACGCCACGGATTTTATGACCGATGTGCCCGCATCTATTCCTATGATAATGTCTTGGCTCATTCGACCAAATTATCCCCATGTGAAATGGCGGAACCGGTTTTTGGATCAAAAATGTGCAAATCACGCGGGTTCAGCCGTACGGCGATTTCGTCCCCTTCACGCAAATGCGCACGATCATGCTCGACCAAGACCAAAGAGCCACCTGCAAATTCAGCCGCAATGTGGCTTTGATCGCCCAGCCATTGATTGGCGAGAACCCGAGCCTGTGCACCGGCATCGCTGCGGTGGATGGCATAGGGGCGCACCCCCAATGTGACTTTTCCCATTTCGGTAATTCTGTGGCGTAGCCTGCTGTTAAACGCGGATTTGGGAAAACTTAGCTCGGTGCCGTTTTGTAGAGAAAAAACCACCGCCTCTGGGGTTGCGCGCGCTTGTGCGTCAAAGGCGTTCATCGGCGGCTCACCAACAAAGGTGCCAGTAAACAAATTGGCCGGGGCTTCTTTTATGTCTTCCGGGCTGGCGTATTGTTGCAGTTCGCCATTCTCCATGACCGCGATCTTATCTGCCAGCGCATTTGCTTCGGTCTGATCATGGGTGACGAGAATAGCCGTCATGCCGCGTTCTTTGATATAGTGTTTGATCCGGCCCCGCAGCAATGTGCGCAATTGAGGTTCCAATTGCCCCATAGGTTCATCCAACAAATATAGGTCGGCATCGCGGATTAAGGCCCGCGCCAATGACGCACGCTGCTGTTGCCCGCCGGAAATAGAGGATGGATACCGATCCAGCATGTCTGTGATTTCCAGCATCGCGGCGACTTGGGCGACCTTGGAGGCGATTTCGGCCGCTGGTTTGCCGCTGCTTTTTAAGGCAAAGGCGATGTTGTCGCGCACTGTTACGGTTGGGTAGAGCGAATAGCCCTCAAATGCCATGGCGACATTGCGCTTGACAGGGGGCAAGTTCTGCACCTCGCGCCCCGCAATCAAAATCGTTCCGCGACTGACCGCTTCAAAGCCTGCAATCATACGCAGGGTCGAGGTTTTCCCACATCCAGAGGAACCAAGCAATGCCACGATGTTCCCGGGTTCGACGGTCATAGAGATGTCTTTTACCGCGTGAACACCCAAATCGACGGGGCCGTAGAACTTATCGACGTTGCTGATCTCTAACATCGCATCACTCATGCGACTTTCCCCTTTTCTTCGGATATTTGGCTGGGAATTAAGGCGCCTGTTTTCCTATCAAACAACAAGGCTGACCGAGAGGTCATTGCGATATGTGCGGGTCCTGAGCTTGGCCCGGCTGTGCCAGCAGGGCGCGACAACATAACTTCGCGCCCTTTTGCGGTGACGACGAGGCTCACTGTTTTTTCATTTAAAGGGGCTTCGGTTTCGACCGTTACAGGTATTGCGCCGGAGGTTTCGGGGCGAACGAAACTCAACGCTTCTGGACGAAGCCCCAACAAACAGGCACGATCTACGTCAGCCGCATGCCCGGCCGGCAGAAATATAGGTTGATCAGACACCGTGACAAAAGGCCCGTGCGGACCCATTTGGGGGACCACATCTAACAAGTTAATCACGGGATCCCCAAATAGACGGGAAATCTCGATGTTTGCAGGTGTCAAATACACCTGTTCGGGCGTGCCAATTTGCTGCAGTTTTCCTTCGTGGATCACGGCGATTTCGTCTCCGAAGGCCATGGCTTCTTTGTAATCCTGTGTGACGTATATCACTGTCGCGTTTTGGTCTTTGATCAACCGGGGGAGTTCCAAACGCATTTCAAATCGCAATTTTGCATCTACATTGCGCAATGGATCATCCAGCAGCAGGATGTTCGGTTTACCTGCCAAAGCACGCGCCAAGGCTGTGCGTTGTTTTTGACCGTTCGACAGCTCTTTTGGTTTATGCCCAAGCACATGTTCGATTTTGAGCAGCCGTGCCAGAGCCTGAACACCAGATTGGATAGCCGAAGGATCACTCTTTTGCGCTGTCAAAGGACTGGCGATATTGTCATGTGCGGACATATGCGGGAAAAGGGCAAAGTTCTGGAATGCCATGCCAATACCGCGTTCTTCAGGCTCTACGCCCGACATATTGCGCCCGGCGATTTCGATGGTACCTGCATCCGGTTCAATCACACCTGCGATCAATCGCAGCAGGACAGTTTTGCCCGCGCCCGACGGTCCAAAAAGCACTAACGTTTTGCCCGTTGGTACCTCGAGTGACACACTGTCCAGAACGATGTCTTTTTTAAATGCTTTGCGGATGTCTGAAAGTTTAAGTGACATTGCTTACCCTTTTACCGCGCCCAGAGACAGGCCTTCGACGAGATAGCGCTGGGCATAAAGGGCAAGCGCAAATGTGGGGGCGATGGACAACATAATACCCGCAGCGATCTGACCGTAATTGATGCCCGACGCCGTAATGAAGGCCAATGCACCAACCGTGACGGGTTGTTTATCCGCAGAGGCCAGCACCAAGGCAAAGATGAAATTATTCCACGCAAATATGAAGGCCAGCAGGCCAGCAGCGGCAATTCCCGGCCCGGCCAACGGCACGGCTACTTTGGTGAAAGTGGACCAGAACCCGTGCCCGGCTATACGGTGGGCGTATTCAATGTCGCTGGGAATGTCTTCGAAATACCCTCGGACGATCCACAGGATCAAGGGCAGCACAATCAATTGATAGACCCAGATTAACCCGAGGTAGGTGTCTGCCAGCCCGATTTTTTGAAAGTAGATCGTCAGCGGCAGCAAAACCAAAAGCGGCGGGGCAAAGCGGAAAGAGAGCAACGTGAACGCGATATCTTCGGAGCCGCGGAATTTGAGTTTCGCAAAAGCATAGGCGGCTGGGACACCAAGAAGCAGCCCGACGGTGACCGAAGTCACTGACAGAAACAAAGAGTTATAAAGATTGCTCATGAAACGGATTTCCAAGGTCGCTGTGCTGCCTTCTAAGGTTCCGGAAATCAACGCGCGGTAATTTGTCAGCGTCGGTTCAAAAAACATCGACGGGGGCACGCGCAGGATCGTTTCATTGGTCTGGAAAGACATCAGGAAAATCCAGAAGATGGGAAACATGAAGAAAAAGATGACGAGGGCAAGCGCAATGCCGCGCAATGTCTTTTCTAATGTGCTGACGGTTTGCATATGTCCCCCTATGCCTCGCCACGCGCTTGTTCGCGCAGACGTAGCCAGTTCTTTATGAAGATCGATGACAAAATGTAGGTAATGGCCCACAGGATCATCAAAAGCGCAGCAGACCGCCCCACATTGGTTGATTGGAAGAAGTTCAAATAGGCTTCGACTTGGAAAACCGTCAGCTTGTCGCCGGGACCACCCTGGGTCATGGCGTAGATGATATCGAACTGTTGGATCGACTCGATGACCCGGAACAGGACGGCCGTCAAAAGAAACGGCGTGAGCATGGGTAATGTGATTTTTCTGAACACAAACAGACGTGGTACGCCGTCTAATTCAGCTGCTTCAAAGGGTTGACGCGGCAACGAGCGAAGCCCGGCCAGCAACAAGATCATGATAAAGGGCGTGTAGACCCAGACATCGACAATCACAACGGTCAGCATCGCCGTAGACGGTGCAGAGGCCCATTTCATGTCTTCTATCCCAAGCAGGGTTGCCCAATAACTCATCACTCCAAAGCCGGGATTGGTCATTAGTTTCCACATCAGAGATGCGAGCGCGGGTGCTGTCATCAGAGGCATCAACAGCATGATCGAGACAAAATTGTTAAACCGAGATCGGGTTTGCAGCAAAAGTGCGATGCCCAGACCCAGCATCACTTCAATACCGACAGTCAAAAACGCATAGGTCATTGACACCTTTAACGTATTCCAAAACGCAGGATCGGTCATGAAATTCAGATAGTTTTCGCCCCAATTATATTTGCGCGCCCATGGTTGGGACAATCTGTAACGTTGCAAGGAATAGGCCACAGCTGTGAAGAACGGGATCAGAATGCCAATGCAAACCAACAGCGCGGGCAGGCTCAGCACATAGGGTAAAAACCGTTTGCTGATTTTGAATTTTTTCTTCTGCTGGACGTCAACGGTATGACTGGACATTGGCTGAGCCTCTTGGTCCGGCGGTCTGCCGGGGTCATCAACGGGGCACCCCACCCCGGTTGGGGAAGGGTGATGATTTCAGGTGATCACCCTAATCCGGCTTCTTTCAGCTGACGATTTACGCTGGCTTCCAATTGACCGAGACCTTCGTCAACGGGCACTTCTTTGGCCACCATTTTTTGCAGCGTTGCCGCCCATTCGGTCGTGAGATCAAAGAACAGCGGCTGCGCGGTAAAGTGAATTTTGGCACCGGGCGCGGATAGGTCATGCATGTCCACGTAACCGGTGTAACTGCTGTCTAACCGGCTGCGGAACCCAGCATCAGCCCATACTGATTTGCGCACTGGGTTTACAAAATCCATCTGCGTGGCACCAAACAATCCGTGTTCTGGCCCGGATGCCCACTGCAAGAAATACCATGTGGCATCTTTTTGTTTTCCTGCACTTGCCATGGCCAAGGACCAAATCCAAATATTGGGCGTTGGGGCGCTTGCCTCGGGGTTTGCAGCAAAAGGAGCAAAGGACAGGTTGCCCGCTTCGGCGTTGTCACCCCCATTCATGAAATAACCCAGGATGTCGGCATCAAAAATCATCGCTGATTTCCCGGCGCCCAGATCCGTTCCAGCCTGATACCACGTGTGTGTCGCCCAGTCCGGCGCGCCACTTTCCTGAATCATCTGCACCCATTTTTCGTGGTATGAACGGGATGTATCCGTGTTCATTGCTGCCGATAATTTACCATCATCTGAGACGTTTAGGTCTTTTTCGCCAAAATTAGCGTATCCGGACAGGAAGCCGGGGTGGATCGTCGCCCAAGATCGGGAGCCCCGAACCCCAATGCCATAGGCGCCGTCAATCTTGGCGTTTGCTTCGGCTGCCGTGCTGACCAATTCGTCGATATTCGTGGGAACGCTCAGGCCAGCGTCTCGGAACATGCGGCTGTTGTAGGACAGGTTGTTTTGTTCATACCCCCAAGGAATGCACCATTGTTTTGCGTCCTCTGACCCCAATGCACCGCCGGGTTGACCGTTCCATGCACAAGAGTCGCGCACCCCTTCCAACATGTCTTCCCAATTGTAGTCCGGATTGGTTTTTTCGGGATCTTCGATGTATTCATTCATGTCATCGATCCAACCGGCAGGGCCGTAGGTCCACGTCATATATGCGCCGGTCATAAAGGCGTCATACTCACTGGAACCCGAGGAAAGCGCGGCTGTCACTTTGTCAAAGTAGACATCTTCCGGGAAGATATCATAGGTGACGTCCATCCCTGTCAGGGCTTTGAAGTTCTCCAGGTTTGCGATCATCGCATCCGCATAAGGGTGCTGATTGAGCAACAGTTTGACGGTTTTCCCAGAGTGCTTTTTCCAATCGAAACCGTTTTGTGCCAAAGCTTCTGTGGCGGCTGCATTCACCAGAATGCTCGCCGTTGCGGCACTCGTCCCCATGGATGCCAACCCCCTAAGCATACCACGTCGGCTGATGTTGCCACTCATGTATGACTGGACCAACTTTTTCTCTTTGTCGTGCATTTTCATCCTCCCTTAGATTGCTGACGAAGCAAAGTCTTTGCAGTGCGTTCGTCCGTAATTAGACCATCAAGAAGACCGCTCTTCAGGATTGCCCAAATCGAATTGACCTTTTCCTCGCCTCCCGCGAGCGCAATGACACGGCTGGATTGTAAATCTTGCAACCCGATCGATAGTGTCCGGTCTGAAAGTTTGGTTTTGACGGGCTTTCCGTCGATATTGAAAAAATGTCCGATAAGTTCGCCGACGCCCCCGCGCTGACGTACATCCTGCATGACATCCGGGGTAATCACGCCGGCCGAAACGGTCTGAGCGTGATCGCCAACCGTTCCGATCCCAACCAGCTTGAGGTCCGCGCTTGCAGCCATGGACATCACCTCAGGGACACCACGTTGCACCAGCATGACATCGCGATCCTCAATGGAATTGGCAAAAAACGGCACGGGCATGAAATAGGCTTCTGCACCTGTTTTTTCGGCCAAGCGATGCATGACGTCATGTGGGTTGGCTGCGAAATTCCGAGTAAGACCGCCCATGAGCGAGACGAATTTGGTATCCGGGGCTGATGTCGAAGACATTTGCCGGATGCAGGCTGCCAATGTGCGACCGTTGCCGATGCCAATGACTTTGTTGTCTCTGTTGGCGATCTCACGGCTCAAGAACGCGGCGCCACCCAGACCGAGGGCGCGGACGGGTAGCCCGGGCTCTTCAAGATCAGGCACGACTTCGCAGTATTTCAAGCCAAAAGCTTCGCTGATTGACATTTCCAAGGCTGCGCATTCCGCGATCTCGCCGTCAAAGCTGACTTTAACAACGCCTTCCTGATTGGCGCGATTTATCAGGCGGTGGGCTTTGACTTTGGTGACGCTCAACCGTTTTGCGACATCGGTTTGGGATAACCCGCCCCCGTAGTGAAGCCATGCTGCCCGTGTTGCGAGGTTGAGTTCGTCGTCTTGGTTCTTTGCGGGCAAGTGTTGTTCTCCGGGTTTGGTTGAAATGAAATTAATTACATTAAATGAAACTAATTACAATTAATTTTCATTTCCACCCCGTGCTGATGGCCGATATTTTGCTGGAGATAGTTTCGAATTTTGTGGATTTTTGGATTGATTGTGTTCGCTGCTTTTGTTGCGGTCCTTTGGAGGTAACCGTCTAAAAACACGTCAGTTTTCCATGTTCTTAAAGAAGAAAAGACAGTTCAAATTTGAACCAAGGACTGGTCAGGATATTGAGATACTTCCCGATATTCCGACGCATCTGAGCCGTGCTCATGCAAGGGGTCAGGCTGTCTGAAGGTGCACGCGTGGAAGAGGTTTCAGAGCCGTTCCTCGGTCTGAAGAAGAGAATCGAGTAGGGGTGAGAGATCGTCGATTTTTTCGGCCAGCACATGGGTAACGCAATGCGCGCGCTGTAGTTTGCCTGTAACGCGCAACATGCGTCCGGCAATCACCGCACGGCGGAATTTTTCGTAAATGTGCCGCCAGACGATGACATTTACCACGCCTGTTTCGTCCTCTAAAGTTAGGAAGATAACACCCTTTGCCGTCCCAGGGCGCTGTCGTAGAATGACCAAACCTGCAACTGAAACCCGAGCATTGACTGGTGGACGGCCCAGTTGAGCGGCCGTTAAACAGGATGGCGGACGTGGCCATTGACGTTGGTTGGCTGTACCCGTGTTTCCTATGTGCGGCGCGCGTATCATCTGCATGAGAACAATTGTAGAACAAAGTGCGGGAAATGCAATGATGTCCGGTCAAGGTCGTAAAACAGGCTGGCGCGTCCTATATGGCCTCGCTAAAGAGAGACAAACAGTGAGAAGGAAGTATAGACGTGGCCAAGATCACTTATATTGAACACGGCGGAAAAGAGCACGTCGTAGAGGTTGCAAGTGGCCTGACAGTTATGGAAGGCGCACGAGACAATAACATTCCCGGTATTGAAGCCGATTGTGGCGGGGCCTGCGCCTGTTCGACCTGCCATGTTTATGTTGATCCGGCGTGGGTGGAAAAACTGCCAGCCAAGGATGACATGGAAGAGGACATGCTGGATTTCGCTTATCAGCCCAACGCAGAACGTTCACGCTTGACGTGCCAATTGAAGGTCACTGACGCGCTGGATGGTCTGGTAGTCCAAATGCCGGAAAAACAAATCTGATGCCCAACAAGGCGCGGCGTCTACTGGCGCGCGCTTTGACGGGGATGATCCGCCGCGCGCTGCTAGTGTTGTGCGTGATGCACGCGGGGCAGGGCGTGGCGAACACGATCGTAGATGCATGGTATGAGAGTGTCACGCCGCGCTATCCTCATGGTGTTTTGGGCGATGCTTTGGAATATGAAACGCTGGTGCTGACATTGGGCTCGGGCGAAACCGTTGCCGTTACATTGCCTGACAGCGCAGTGTTCGAAGACACGGCTCCGCGTTTGGTGGATCTCGACAATGATGGTCACCCGGAAGTGGTGACTGTTGAAAGTCACCAGCAATTTGGGGCTCGGCTTGCCATTTATGGGGCGGGTGGTCGTATTACTGCCATTCCATATATCAGGACACGTTTTCGATGGCTGGCCCCTGTCGGTGCCGCGGATTTGGACGGGGACGGGGTCATTGAAATTGCTTACGTTGATCGACCGCATTTGGCAAAGATCTTGCGAATCTGGCGGTTCGAAAGAGGTGTTTTGACAGAAATTGCTGCCTTTGAAGGTGTCAGCAATCACAAAATTGGGGAAACCGATATCGCGGGTGGCATCAGGATCTGTGACACAACGCCGGAAATGGTGCTCGCGTCTGAAAATTGGCGTAGTTTGCTTGCACTCAGGTTTGATGGCGCGGAGATAACGGCCCGCAAAATTGGTACAGAGACCAGTCGAGCAAGTTTTGCACGGTCAATGGCGTGTCAGGACCCGTCTTGATCGGCCAAAGCACGCCAACCGATATCCCGGCGATAAAACCCATCTGACCAGTCTATGTTTTTGATCACCGTGTAGACGTTTTCATGTGCTGCGGCCAATGTTTGTGCGCGTGCTGTTACCGCCAAAACACGTCCACCGTTGGCAACGATGCATCCGTCTTTTAGAGCAGTGCCTGCGTGAAAGACCATCTGCGCGCTATTTGAAGCCAACGCATCCAGCCCCTTAACTTCCGTGCCTTTTTTATAACTTCCCGGATATCCTTGGGCCGCAAATACAACTGTTATAGCGTGATCGTCTGCCCAATTCACTTGTGCCTGATCCAAACGACCTTCGGCGACGGCTTGCATCAGATCGAGCACTTGCGCCCCAAGGCGCATCATCAGGGCCTGACATTCTGGATCACCAAAACGGACGTTGTATTCCACAAGACGGGGCGCGCCGTCTTTGATCATTAGGCCGACAAACAACACGCCTTGGTAAGGGGTGCCCCGGCGTACCATTTCGGCCATTGTCGGTTTAACGATGTGGTCGAGGACTTTGTCACACACATCTTGCGTCATCACCGGAGCCGGGGAATAGGCCCCCATCCCGCCGGTATTGGGACCAGTATCACCTTCGCCGACGCGTTTGTGGTCTTGGGCGGTTCCGATCGGCAGAACAGTTTCCCCGTCGCACAGTACAAAAAACGAGGCCTCTTCGCCTTCCATGAACTCTTCGATGACAACTTCGGCACCTGCTGCACCAAAACTGCCGCCAAACATGTCGTCTAAAGTGGATAATGCAGTCTCTTGGGTTTCAGCAATGATCACGCCTTTGCCTGCTGCCAAACCATCTGCCTTGATGACGATGGGCAATTCTTGCGCTGCAACATAGCTTTTTGCCGCCTCAACATCGGTGAAATGCGCGTAGGCCGCTGTCGGCGCATCTGCCGCATCGCAAATTGCTTTGGTAAACGCTTTGGAGGCTTCGAGGCGCGCGGCTTCGGCGTTAGGACCGAATACTGAAATCCCGGCATCGCGCAAACGATCGGCGACACCTGCGGCCAAGGGCGCCTCTGGCCCGATAATGACAAAATCAATGGCGTTTTCGGTTGCAAAATTTGCCACCGCACTGCCGTTTTCGATGTCTAGAGCTGCGCATTCTGCCAAAGCGGAAATGCCTGCGTTGCCCGGGGCTACGATCAACCGGTCACATTTGGGGTTTTGCTTGATGGCCCAGGCCAAGCTATGCTCACGCCCGCCACTTCCTAGAATAAGAATGTTCATGTGGCGCTCCTGATCTGCTTGGCCTTATGTTCCGGGCGTTCTAAGCTGGTGCACACGCCGTGACAACACCCGAGGTTCTATGGATTTGCTAGACGACCCAACTCCCGGTCAGAATACCCCTGAATTTAGCGTCAGTGAAATATCTGGTGCGATAAAACGCACGCTTGAAGGCGAATTTGGTCGTGTGCGCGTGCGAGGTGAAGTGAGTCGCGTGATCAAGGCCCGATCTGGGCATATGTATTATGACATTAAAGATGATCGGAATCAGCTGTCCTGCACCACATGGAAAGGACAGGTCGCGCGTCTGAGTGTGATCCCGGAAGAGGGATTAGAAGTTGTCGTGACTGGGCGCATCACGGCCTATGGTGCGCAATCGAAATACAACATGAACGTGGACGAGGTGTCCGTTGCTGGCAAAGGCGCTTTGATGGCGCTGTTGGAGAAACGCAAAAAGCAGTTGGAGGCGGAAGGACTATTTGATCCTGCTCGGAAACAACAACTCCCGTATCTGCCCGAAATTATCGGTGTTGTGACGTCGCCAACCGGTGCTGTGATCCGGGATATTTTGCACCGCTTGCGTGATCGTTTCCCGCGCAAGGTGTTGATTTGGCCAGTGGCTGTTCAGGGTGAAAAATGTGCAGCAGAGGTTGCGCGCGGCATCGCCGGGTTTAACGCAATGTCTCCCGGTGGGGCCTTGCCCCGGCCTGATTTGATCATTGTGGCGCGCGGAGGCGGCTCGGTCGAAGACTTGTGGGGGTTCAACGAAGAAATCGTTGCGCGTGCCGCATCGGACTCTGTCATTCCATTGATTTCTGCTGTCGGCCACGAGACCGACACGACCTTGATTGACTATGTGTCAGACCGCCGCGCGCCGACGCCGACGGCAGCCGCAGAACTGGCCGTGCCTGTGCGACATGAGTTGATTGCCTGGGTCGAACAGCAAGACGCGCGCATGCGTCAGGCTTTGAGTCATGGTTTGACGCGTCGCGATCAACGATTGCGCGATATGGCGCGCGCCTTGCCGCGCCCGGAAACATTGTTGGAAACGCCACGTCAATTGGTGGATACACGCGGTGCACGGCTTGGGCCTGCTCTGATGGCGGGTGTTCAGCGGCGCAAGGTGCATCTCGCGGATAAAAGCGGTGCCTTGCGGCCTGCGACTTTGACCCGTGCTGTGGATGTTGAAAAACGCCAGTTTCTTGATAAATCCAGTCGACTGGACCCGGCATTGACGCGCAATGTTGCCCTCAAGAAAGATCGTTTGGAAACGCAGTTGCGCCGATTTCGCCCTGCAGCTCTGGAACAAGAGTTTTCTCGCAAGGTCGACCGTTTTAAAGATGTCGTCGGTCGGCTCGCGGAGGCCGGAGAACGTAATGTCGCCAAATCCAGAGCGCGCATCGATGCGGCTGAACGCCTGCGGTTAACACTTGGATACGAGGCCACTTTGGAACGCGGCTTTGCGGTGGTGCGTGCAGAAGGCGCGGTTGTGACAGACAGTAAGGCAGCCAATTCGGCCGCCAGTCTTGAAATTCAATTTGCTGATGGTCGGGTGACGGTGGGGGGCAAGGTTGCGACACGCAAATCGGCTGCCAAACCCCCGGAGCAAGGATCGCTCTTTTAGGGTGTTAGACGCCTAAATTGGGCGCGATGCAGATCATTTCTTCGCCAATGTCTTCCGCTTCATAGAGCTGGGTCGCACCGGGAATATTTTCGAATTGTGCGCTCAACTTGCCGTCTTCTGTGGAGAAGGCCCAGCATTGTGGCGTTGGGTTTCCATCATACACAAAACAGATCTGGCCGCTGTCTTCATACCAATACCCGTCTTTGCATTCGCCATCCAGAAACGACCATTTCACGCGACGATCGTCGAGGTACATTTCTGCGCCATATGCTTGGCCATTTTGCCCATAAAATAACGTTTTTCCATTTGTATAGGCGTCAAAGGTGACCCCATCCATAGGTTCGGCTGCATGCGTGGATTGCACGGTAATCACAGCCACGAAAAGGGGAAATAGAACACGTTTTAACTTAAGCACTAGCAGGCTCCTACTCTTACGCAAACAGGTTGTTGTCGCCATGTATCAGTCGTTCAAGTCGGCAAGGCCGTGCCATCAATTTAGCATCTTGAAGACTGAATGGCGTTGTGGGTTCGTATTAACACTTTGTTTACTACGTCGCCGTCTGTTCTCCAACCCTTGCAAAGAGACGCGGTTAATGACGCAAGTTTCGGATCGGACACAGATGTGTCGTTTCTGGCTACGTTAAGGGACGCCTTTGACGCTACCGTGGTGCAGAATGGGCTGATACATTCTAGATCATAAGACAACTGCAAGCGTGCGGCATGCGCGACATGGAGACAAGATCATGGCATTGGACACAGACGACACGTCACAGCCAAAAGGCATCTGGAAGTCTGGCACCGGTAAAGGTCGCCGCCACACCAAAGGACGTCAGGTTCAGGATGCGGCATTGTCTGATGTGCAGACCTTGTTGGAAAACAAGCCGCGCCGCCGCGATCTGTTGATCGAATTTCTGCACCTCATTCAGGACACGCATGGACATTTGTCTGCCGCGCATCTTCGCGCCCTTGCGGAAGAGATGCGTTTGTCGATGGCAGAAGTTTACGAAGTGGCGAGTTTTTATGCCCATTTTGATGTTGTCAAAGAGGGCGAGGCGGCACCGCCTGCGCTGACGATCCGGGTTTGCGATTCTCTGTCCTGTGAACTTGCTGGGGCTCAGACGTTAAAAGCCGCGCTGGAGGATGGTTTTGATCCAACACAAGTGCGCGTTTTGCGTGCGCCCTGTATGGGGCGTTGTGACACGGCACCTGTTCTGGAATTGGGACATGCACATATTGATTATGCAACCCCACAGAAAGTTCAGAATGCGATCGCGTCCGGGGCAACGCATGCGCATATCCCCGACTATCAAACCTATTCGACCTATGTTGCAGAAGGCGGGTATACGACGCTGAAATCTCTGCGTGAAACAGGACAGTGGGAGGCCGTTCAGGACAAGGTTCTTGCCTCTGGACTACGCGGTTTGGGTGGGGCGGGTTTTCCGTCGGGTAAAAAATGGGGCTTTGTGCGCGCCAATGAGGGGCCACGTTATTTAGCAGTGAATGGCGACGAAGGCGAACCGGGTACGTTCAAAGATAGGTATTATTTGGAACGCGTGCCCCATTTGTTTCTGGAAGGCATGTTGATCGCGGCATGGGCGGTCCAAGCTGAAACTGCGTTTATTTACATGCGTGATGAGTATCCGGCTGTTCTGGAGATTCTGGCCCGGGAAATCAAAGCGTTAGAAGACGCAGGGCTGGTTGCGCCGGGGTATATTGATCTGCGCCGAGGGGCAGGGGCGTATATTTGTGGTGAAGAAAGCGCGATGATTGAGAGCATCGAGGGCAAGCGCGGTATGCCTCGCCATCGCCCGCCGTTTGTGGCGCAAGTCGGCATCTTCGGGCGCCCCACTTTGGTGCATAACGTCGAAACATTACATTGGGTTGCGCGGATTTGCCGTGAAGGGCCACAGGTAATGTCTGCGACAGAAAAGAACGGCCGCACAGGGCTGCGGAGCTATTCAGTCTCGGGTCGTGTGGCGATGCCGGGCGTTTATCTACTGCCTGCAGGCTCGACCATTTTGGACATTATAGATGCTGCTGGCGGTATGGCCGAGGGGCATGTGCTCAAGGCGTATCAACCGGGAGGGCCGTCCTCTGGTATTTTGCCGGCTTCTATTGCTGATGTCCCGCTGGACTTTGACACGTTGCAACCTTTGGGATCGTTCATTGGGTCCGCAGCCGTTGTTGTTTTGTCTGATCAGGATAGTGCCCGCGCGGCCGCGTTGAATATGTTGCGCTTCTTTGAAGACGAGAGTTGCGGGCAGTGTACGCCTTGTCGGGTTGGTTGCGAAAAGGCTGTCAAACTCATGCAGGCAGAGCATTGGGACCAAGGCCTATTGGAGGAGTTGAGCTCGGCGATGGTTGACGCGTCGATTTGCGGATTAGGACAAGCGGCACCAAACCCGATCCGGATGGTGATCAAACACTTTGGCGATGAAATTTAAGGCAAATCTCTGGAGGTCTTCCGTTTCTGCTGAAATCCCCTTAGATGGGCAGGAAGCATGAATAGGCAGGCCCGGGTATGGCGTTTTTCAAAAAGCTCAAAGATAGATTGTTCAAATCCTCCTCCAAAATTGACGAGGGGCTTGAAGCAATTGTCGATGATGGCGGTATAGAAGAGGCTGCCGACGTCGTAACAGAGGGTGCTGAAGCTGCGTACGACGACCAAAACGAGAGCTTGGCTGTTGTCGGGGAGGCTAACGAAGGCGCTGTCCCTGCTCGGGGGGGCGATGCCCTTGGTGTCCCTCAAGAGGCTTTTCAACCTGAGGCCGAGGCGACGTCTCTTGCATCAGATCGTGTGATCGATTCTGAAGTTCCAGAGCCAGAGCCAGAGCCAGAGCCAGAGCCAGAGCCAGAGCCAGAGCCAGAGCCAGAGCCAGAGCCAGAGCCAGAGCCAGAGCCAGAAGTGACACGATCTGCTGTTCCGGTTCAGATGCCCAAATCCACCAGTCAGACGGAAAAAAGCGAGTTTGCGGAACCAACACAGGTCAGTGCAACCAAACCCGGCCTTCTCGGCCGTCTCATGGGGCGATCTTCGTCCGCAGCGGTGGTTCGTCGCGAAGTTGACGATGAGATGTTGGAACAACTCGAGGAGTTGCTAATATCGGCCGACATGGGCGTGGAAACGGCACTGCGTGTTGTCGCAAATATGGCCGAAGGACGCTTTGGGCGCAAAGTCTCCGTACAAGAGATCAAGGAACTGTTGTCTGCCGAGATCGCGCGGATCATGGAGCCTATCGCAAAACCTTTGCCTCTATATCCACGTAATCCGCAAGTCGTTTTGGTTGTTGGCGTGAACGGGTCAGGCAAAACGACAACCATCGGAAAACTGGCCAGCCAATTTCGCGCGGCTGGCAAAAAAGTTGTGATCGCAGCGGGGGATACGTTTCGCGCAGCGGCGGTCGAACAGTTGCAAGTTTGGGGGGAGCGCGCTGGCGTTCCCGTTTTGACCGCGCCGGAAGGATCAGACCCGGCGAGCCTTGCGTTTGATGCCATGACGCAAGCGCAGGCAGACGGTGCAGATCTGCTGCTGATTGATACAGCGGGTCGGTTACAAAACCGGGCCGACTTGATGGAAGAACTGGCCAAGATCGTTCGTGTCATCCGTAAAAAAGACGACAGCGCCCCCCACAACACATTGCTGGTTTTGGATGCGACAACTGGCCAAAATGCGCTCAATCAGGTGAAGGTGTTCAGCGAAATTTCCGACGTGTCCGGCTTGGTGATGACCAAATTGGATGGCACTGCCAAAGGGGGTGTGCTTGTCGCACTCGCTGATAAATTCGGGCTGCCGATCCATGCCATTGGCGTGGGCGAACAGATCGACGATCTGGATGCATTCGATCCGGAAGAATTTGCTGACGCGCTCATGGGGCTAGAACGAGAATGAACCGCGATCAGCTGCGGCATGTCGAGACAACGGCACAGGCAAAGAAAAAGATCGTCTTACTTGTTACTTCCGCATGACCGAATGGCTCACTTCCATTGAAGGCACCGACGCAGGGCGGCAACTGGCGCTGATTCTGGCTCTGTTGGCCGCGGTTTTGCATGCCGTCTTTGGGGCGTTACAAAAAGGTCGCCACGATCCTTGGATTTCGCGCGGTGTCATTGATTTTAGCTACATGATGCTGGCCGCGCCATTTGCTCTGTTTGTTGTGCCATGGCCTGAACCGCATATGTGGATCATCTTTGTCGGTGCTTGGGCCATCCATTCACTATACAAAATACTGCAGGCGATGGCCTATACGCGCGGTGCTTATACGGTGGTCTATCCAGTTGTGCGTGGCACCGGGCCTTTGTTCGCGGTGATCGGAGCGTACCTGATTTTTGAAGAGACGTTCACAGCAATTCAATGGGCTGGTATCGCTGTTTTATTGTGCGGCATTTTTGGCCTAGCGCTGTATAATTTGGTTTTTCTCGTCTCCGAGCGCGAAACGCTCAATGCAGCGCTGGGTTTTGCCGTGTTGACGGGGCTTTTTGTGGCGCTTTATACGACCTATGATGCATTTGGCATTCGCTCTACAGCCAACCCGTTTACCTTTCTTGCATGGTTTTTCTTGATTGATGGGTTTTTCATGCCCGTGTTGGCCTTGGTGCGATGGCGAAAAATGTCGCTTGAGATGCGCCCGGCCTTCCCGCCGCTGATGTTGCGGGGCGTGACCGGAGGGATCATAGCGATCTTTAGTTTTGGCAGTATCATGATGGCAACCAGGTTAGACAAAGTGGGCGAGGCTGCGGTTTTGCGAGAAACCTCAACAGTTTTTGCCGCGGTAATTGGATGGATTTTCCTGAAAGAAACCGTGGGTCCGCGCAGAATTGCTCTTATGGCATTGATTGCGCTGGGTGCCGTGATAGTTGAAGTGGGCGGTTAGGAGAGTAACGTGGCAGAAGAAAAAGCGATCAATCCGATCTTGAAACAAGTGTTAGAACTTGGTCCGACACTTGCGTTCTTCGTGATTTATTTGAAAATCAAAGAAGATGTCTTTGTCATTGGCGGGACAGAGTACACAGGGTTCATTATATCCGCTCTCATTTTTGTGCCGATTTTGCTGTTGGCCATGGGTATACTGTGGATGTTGACGGGTAAATTGAGCCGAATGCAGGTGTTCACGGCCTTTATGGTGATCTTTTTTGGGGGGCTGACGGCGTGGTTCAATGACGAACGCTTCTTCAAAATGAAGACGTCCATTGTCTACGGGCTCTTTGCTGTATTGCTTGGCATCGGGCTGGCGCGCGGGCGTTCATATCTGTCCTATGTCATGAGTGAATTGATGCCAATGCGTGAAGAAGGGTGGATGATCCTGACGCGCCGGTTATGCGGTGTTTTTGTAGTTCTCGCCGTGGCCAACGAAATTGTCTGGCGTACGATGTCTACGGATGCGTGGGTCAAAATCGAGACTTTCGCGTTTCCCGTCGTGCTGATGGCCTTCTTGATGTGGCAATTCACGGCGCTACAAAACTATATGATCGACGAAGAAAACCCCGAAGAGAATTAAACGCGTTCGATTTTCGACAAAGCCTCGACCATTGGCCTAGGAATACGGCCAACTTCAACCGAATTGCGTCCCATAGAGCGGGCGACTTTGTCAGCAAGATCGAGCGAAATGGCGGCTTCTAGAGCGAGTTTGAAACGCGGATTGCGGGCGCACTTGCGACGCAACACATCTGAACGCCACTCCAATATTTCCGAGCCTTCTTCTATCCACGCCGAGGCAGAACTCGGTACGCCGGTCAGAAACGCAACTTCGCCTAGAAATAACAGAGGCGGTAAAGAAAAAGCTTGTTCGCCTTTGCGCACCAAAGTTGACCCTTTGAGAATGAAATATAGCTTTTCGCCGGGTTCATTTTCGGTGGTAATCTGTTTGTCCGATGTCACGGTGTAGCGGCGCGCCAGCCCCATTAAGGCGCGAAAATCGCCGGGCGGCAGAGGGGGAAAATCTTCATAGATATCCGCATGCGCGCGCGGAATGGCATAACGCGACCGCCGCGCAATCAAACTGGTCAATCCGCCCAAATTCGCAAGACCTATCAGAAGGCTTACATATATCGCTTCCCACAAAGGGCTGTCAGAAATCGTGAAATAGTAGACGAGGTAGACACATGTGCCCGCCAGAATGAAAAGACGTAAAACGATCTGATTTGTGATGGCCAAACCTGCGACATAGAAGGCACCAGCAATAAAAACCAGATTTTCTGGAGACAAAACACTGTCGTACAAAGTCACTCGGAACCCCTATTTCATCTTATCGCGCGACCTTTGGCGAAAAAAATTGTCAATGCAAAGAAAATCGAGAGCCGATACCGATTTGATGGGAATGTTCACGGGCCATTTTTCGTTGTCTGGTTTTATTTTTAACCGTCTGACGATGCTGTACTGGTAAGGGGTCTCACGCTGGCCTTTTTTAAAATGCGGGCTGTTTTCTAGCGTTGTGCCGGGCCGTTACGTCCTGTCGGGCAAAGAAACGCGACCAACGTGGTGCAGCCTGTTCTGGCAAGATGCTGCGTAACATGTCAAACGGCAGTACTCCCGGGGTACGCAGAAATGCAGAATAGATTTGCATGACCCCGGAACGTTTGTAGCAAGACCAATGACATATGCGTTTTTGGCTCGGTTCAACAGGAAACCCCAAGCGACCTAAATTCTGCATAGTCGTTTGACAATCAAGTTGTAACGTCGCGACATTTGGGGCGGAAATGCCTTGGCCAATCGCGTGGTCATCGGGCAGAGTGGGGCGAATAAGACGTTCAAACCCGGCATCAAAAAGATCGTTTTCGCGGCTCGTAACATTTAGCACTTCGATGGATCGACCTGCGGGCGTTTTAAGTATTTTCTCCGCGTGATCGGCAAAACTGGCGCCTGTCAACAGGATCATGCGATTGACGGCCCCTTGGGGTAAATGCAGAAGGGCGTTTAACGCCGCCTCTGATCCCAATGAGTGGGCTATAATGTGTATCGGGCGATTGGGCGTATGAGATCGCAGCATCGCTACGATGACCGCGATATGTTCCCCTAATTCGGCGGCACGCTTATGCATCGCCTTTAAAGACCCGCGCGCATGCCAACCCAGCGCAATTCCCAACCCTTCGTCTGGGGTTTTTCCGTCAAACCCCAATTGTGTGGGCCAGCTGTGCGCTTCGCTTCCAAAGATTTTTTTATGCGGGCAATGTGACGCAGTCCCTGGCGCGTATTTATACCCATGTACCATGATGATGGCGGGGCCGGGGCGTGACGCCATGCTGCATAGTCGTCTGACAGCGGGCTGGGGGGTGTCATGCAGGATCAGGCCGTCGGGGGTTGCATTGATCCTGATCAGTGGCATGGTGCTGCCCTCTCTACCATATATGGTGGTTTGGATAGGCAATATACATACGCGTAATTCGTGAAGGTTCGGTTACACCACCGTGACGGTGTTGACCTGCTCTCCTCTTTATTTTAACAAGCCTGCGTGGCGATTTGATACCGGATTGCGGGCCACGTTAAACATCCCGCTAAAAGGTCACTCGATGAGGGAACCCCGTCGCATTGACCGCGTCTGGGGTTTTTTTGTGCCCGTTGTGGCAAAAGAGAGAGAGAAGAGATGACGAAAGATTTGAGTGCGCGCACACGGGCTGTTCATGCAGGCACCCGCAGAAGCCAATACGGGGAAGTTTCCGAGGCCATTTTTTTAACGCAAGGCTTTGTGTATGACACAGCTGAACAAGCCGAAGGACGGTTCTTAGACTCCGGTCCGGATGAGTTTATTTATGCGCGTTATGGCAACCCGACAGTGGCAATGTTCGAAGAACGGATTGCCTCACTGGAAGGCGCGGAAGATGCCTTTGCGACGGCCTCTGGAATGGCGGCAGTTTCAGGTGCGTTGACTTCCATGCTTAAGGCGGGTGATCATGTCGTTTCGGCGCGGGCATTGTTCGGGTCCTGTCTCTACGTGCTTGAAGAGATTTTGACTCGTTTTGGTGTTGAGGTGACCTTTGTCGATGGATCAGATCTGGCGCAGTGGGAAGCCGCAATTCGTGAAGACACAACGGCTGTTTTCTTTGAATCAATTGCCAACCCAACGCTTCAAGTTGTTGATATCGAAAGTGTCTGCGCGTTAGCACATGCTAAGGGCGCAAAGGTTGTCGTCGACAATGTTTTTGCGACGCCAGTCTATTCCCGCGCGATCGAACAAGGGGCCGATGTGGTTGTTTATTCAGCTACAAAACACATCGATGGACAAGGGCGCGCGCTTGGTGGCGTGATCCTTGGGACACAAGAGTTTATTCGCAAAACCGTCGAACCCTATATGAAGCACACAGGCGGTTCCATGAGCCCGTTTACGGCGTGGGTCATGTTGAAAGGCCTAGAGACAATGGATCTGCGCGTGCGGGCGCAAACGGCGAGTGCAACGGCGCTGGCCGAAGCGTTGCAGGGCCATGAAAAATTGAACCGGGTGATCTACCCCGGCCACATTGGTCATGATCAATATGATCTGGTCCAGCGCCAGATGGGGGCAGGCGGCACCGTTTTGTCCATCGAACTCGCGGGTGGCAAGGAGGCAGCTTTCCGGTTCCTGAATGCAGTAGAGATCGGTGTGATTTCCAATAACCTTGGGGATGCCAAAACGATTTTGACGCATCCGGCGACGACGACGCATCAACGATTGCCAGAAGAACAAAGGGATGAGTTGGGCATCACGGCAGGTCTCGTACGCGTCAGTGTTGGCATTGAAGGTTGCGATGATTTAATCGCGGATGTGATGAACGCTTTGACGCAGGCGTAAAGTGGGTATGGCCGGCGCGGCGCGTCGGCTCTTCCTGCGAAGGAACATTCGTCGGGATTTGCAGATTTTTGTGGCTAAAGGCATCGGCAGGATTGGCAGAAAGTAAATGCTGCCCTAAGTATGTTCCCAAAGGGTGCCACGAAGGACAAAGCGATGAATATCCACACACCGGGTCTTGATCTCACACCGGACAGGGACGACGCACAGGCCGCGTTGGATGTGTTGCGGCAATGGGCAAAAACAGCGAGTGCATCGGACATCCAAGATCTGGACCCGTCGGTTGCAAAACTGATCCCTGGTGGCGATTCCAGTGAACACCCTGCCTATTCGCGCGACTACCCAGAAGGGTTCGTTGTGGATGAGGAGTATAAAAGCTCCCTGCCGGATTTGCAAAATGGGCCTTCCAGCCTGATACGCGGCGCAAAACAACATATTCAACACGTCGGGATTTCTAATTTTCGTTTGCCGATCCGGTTTAGAACACGCGACGCCGGTGACATGACGTTAGAAACCTCTGTAACCGGTTCGGTCAGCCTTGAGGCGGACAAAAAGGGCATCAATATGTCCCGTATCATCCGCAGCTTTTACAAACACGCGGAAGATACATTTAGCTTCAGCGTAATCGAAGCTGCGCTGGATGACTATATAACCGATTTGCAGAGTTTTGATGCTCGCATTCAGATGCGCTTTCGATTTCCTATGAAAGTAGACAGTCTGCGATCAGGTCTGTCCGGATACCAATATTACGATATTGCTTTGGAGGTTGTTCACCAAAAAGGCGAACGTAAGAAAAACATTCATCTGGACTATGTGTATTCTTCGACATGCCCTTGTTCGCTTGAGCTTTCTGAACATGCGCGCGCAACACGCGGGCAGTTGGCGACACCGCATTCTCAACGGTCTGTCGCGCGGATTTCTGCAGAGCTGGAAAATGATGCACAGTGCATGTGGTTTGAAGACCTGATTGAGATCTGCCGCAAGGCGGTCCCAACAGAGACGCAAGTTATGGTCAAACGCGAAGATGAGCAGGCATTTGCGGAACTGAATGCAGCAAACCCAATTTTTGTCGAAGATGCAGCCCGGCTGTTTTACGAGCAGTTAAATGCTGACGTGCGGGTTGGAGATTTTCGAATAATCGCCAGTCATCAAGAAAGCCTGCACAGTCATGATGCTGTCAGTATTCTGGTCGAGGGGGATACGTTTCACGCCGAAAGCCTGGATCCGAAACTCTTCAACACGCTGTTTCATGTCGAATAATTCGATGCCTTGAGAGGGCACAGGACACGTCCTGCAAATTTTGGGGGTGCATGTCGTGATTAGCGGCTATGCAAAAGCAGCAGTTCTCATTTGATCCAATTCTCATATATAAAGGTCATCGACGCTGACCTAAGTAAAAGAGAGTTTCAGATGGCTTATCAGGACACACATTTTTCAGATCTTCCACAACCGCTTTTCGGCAAGATCAAATCTATCTTTGCGGCAGTCGGGACGGCCTTGGTTTCTGCATCCACGGTAAACCGCCGGATGCAATTGGTTGATCAGCTCAATGGGAAATCGGATGCGGAATTGGCCGAAATCGGTATCCAAAGAGAAGATATCCTGCGCTATGTTTTTAGAGACATGTTGGTCTTTTAACTGTCCGCAACAGGTCTCGGCTTTGGCCAGCGCTTGACACTGGTCTCCTGACGCGCCAACCCTGCGATTATGTTGGATTTACGGCCCGTCGGATATGTAATTGGATTGTTGGTGGCCGTGCTCGGCGCGGCCATGATATTGCCGATGTTGGCCGATCTCGCAGAGGGCCGCGAGCATTGGCCCGTGTTTGTTCAATCTAGCATCATCACGGTTTTATCTGGTGGCCTCATTGCTCTGTCCTGTTCCAATGGGGTCAAACAGGGCCTCACCATTCAGCAAACATTTATTCTAACCACCGGTGTTTGGGTTGCTTTGCCGCTCTTTGGTGCAATCCCCTTTATCTTTGGTGAAACCGAAGCGCGCTTTGTTGATGCATTCTTTGAGGCCATGTCTGGCCTGACGACCACCGGATCGACAGTTTTCATCGGGCTTGAGAACCTGCCCAAAGGCTTGTTGCTTTGGCGCGGGATCCTTCAATGGTTGGGCGGGATCGGTATCATCGTTGTTGCGATGGTTTTTCTGCCGGAACTGCGGGTCGGTGGTATGCAGATATTTAAATCTGAAGGCTTTGATACAATGGGGAAAATCCTCCCCCGTGCGACGCAGATTGCTAGTCAAATATCCAGTATCTATCTGGGCTTAACAATGATCTGCGCTCTTTGTTATCTGGCGCTTGGGATGGATGCGTTTGATGCGACGGTGCATGCACTGACGACGGTGTCAACGGGCGGCTTTGCCAATTATGATGCCTCCTTTGGCGCATTTTCGGGCAGGCTTGAATATGTCGCCAGCATTTTTATGGTTTTGGCCGCTTTGCCTTTTGTGCGGTATGTACAGATGTTGAATGGGCAGGCCAAACCGCTGTGGCAAGATAGCCAAGTGCGTGTTTTTGTCATCACGTTGATAGTAATTGTGCTGGTCATGACACTGGCGTTGACCCAGTTCTTTTCAAATGGCGCTCAACGTTCCTTCAGAGAAGCGCTATTTAACGTGACCTCCTTGATGACGGGCACAGGGTATTCGTCGGTGGACTATATGAACTGGGGCCCATTTTTGGTCTCGATGTTCTTTTTCATCGGCTTGATTGGTGGGTGCGCTGGATCAACAACCTGTTCGATCAAAATCTTCCGCTATCAATTGTTGTTTGCCTCGATCAAAATGCAACTGCGTAAAATTCGATCTCCCAATGGGGTGTTTGTTGTGCGCTATGAAAAACGTGCGGTGGGCGACGAAGTTCTCGGATCTGTCATGTCGTTTTTTGTGTTTTTTGTGCTGACATTAGGGTTGCTGGCTGTCGCGCTCAGCCTCACGGGGCTCGATTTCATTACGTCTCTATCTGGCGCTGCAACTGCATTGTCCAACGTCGGTCCGGGACTTGGTGCGGAAATCGGCCCAGCCGGTAATTTTTCTGGTCTAAATGACACTGCCAAATGGCTCTTGAGTCTGGGGATGTTGTTGGGCCGCCTCGAGCTGTTGGCTGTTTACGCCATGCTTACTGTTTCTTTCTGGAAGGACTAAAATGCAACGACCTCTGGGTGCACAGATCTCGCACATGTTAAAGGCGCGCGATGTTGATGTTATTTTTGGCATCCCAGGGGTGCATAATCAGGAAATGTATCGTGGGATAGAAGAAGCTGGCATCACGCATGTTTTGGCGCGCCATGAGCAGGGCGCCGGATTTATGGCAGATGGCTATGCCAGGGCATCCGGTAAACCTGGGGTTGCCTATGTGATTACGGGGCCGGGCCTGTGCAACATCATGACACCAATGGGACAAGCGTATTCGGATTCTGTTCCACTCTTGGTCATTTCTTCATGTCTTGATGACGTGGTCTCCAAAAACGGCCAACTTCACCAGATGAAGGATCAACGCGCCGCGGCGGACACTGTGTGCGATTGGTCCTTTGAGGCCAGAACCGCAGATGCAGCCTATGCCATGATCGATCGCGCATTTGTCGAGTTTGATACCAAACGTTCCTTGCCGAAACATGTGCAAGTGCCGATTTCTGCTTTGGAGAGTGTCGCACCGCCACCGCCGGAGCCAAACAAGCCGCCACGCGGACTACGCGTAAATCCGGAGGATGTCGTCAGCGCAGCAGCGCGCCTTTCAAGCGCAAAAAGACCAATGTTCATTTTGGGGGGCGGCGCAACCGGCGCGGCGGAACATGCGCGCGGCTTGTTGAAAACCCTGCGTGCGGCGTCCTACACGACCTATGCCGGGTGCGGTATCGTTTCTCCTGATGATCCGCTTTATTATGGTTCGATGCTGGAACCTGCCAACAGCATTGACGAATTGTCCAAGACCGATCTGGTGGTCTGCATTGGTACAGATCTCGCCGAAGTCGACATTTGTCGCACGGAACTGGGTCACCAAGCACCGGCGCTCTATGTGAATATTGACCCTGCGGTGTTAAGCAGAACATCACGCAAAGACGAAAGACATCTGGCTGACGCCGACGCTTGGCTGGCATCTGTTTCACAGGCGTTGGAGGGTCATGTCGCGGACACGCAGTGGACGGATGAAGATGTTATTCGCGCGCGCGAACGTGGCCGAGCCACAATGGATGCGTCTTATCCTGGCATTGCATCGCTTTGTGATGCGCTGCGTGCGGCCCTTCCCAAGGATACCATGATCTATTCGGACATGACGCAGATCGCCTATACGGCCAAGGTCGTGTGGGACATGGAACATCCGGGTCACTGGCATCACCCCAGTGGATTTGGTACCTTGGGCTATGCAACACCTGCCGCCATCGGAGGCGCCATCGCCCGGCAAGGTAAACCGACCATCGCGATGATTGGCGACTATGGGTTTCATTATACAATGCAAGAACTGGGCGTGGCGGTTGAACTCGGGCTGAGCCTGCCAATCCTATTGTGGGATAACGGAAAACTCAAAGAAATCGAAGACAGTATGGTCAGGGCACAAATTGCCCCAAATGCCGTCATTGCGCGCAACCCGGATTTTTGCAAATTGGCCGAAGCATTCGGGGCCCGCGCAACGGCCCCTAAAACGGTAACCGACTTACAAAAAGCAGTGCAAGAAGCGCTGACCGCGCAAGGACCAACCCTTATTTACATGACACCGGAATTGATTTCCTGACATTGTAATTAGTGTTTTCACAATTGGGGATATTGGACCAAATAGGGCTGTGCAGTACCAGAGCGGGGCTAAAATTGATGGTGGGGTGAAAACCAGTTTCCGTCTGCATAAAGAACGAAGGTTGATTTCAAACCTATACCTGTGGGTTCCTGACACAATCGATCTAGTGGCGTTTTCTGTGTTCGGCAAGGATCCGAAAGAAGTGTGGTGCAGTGACAAACATGGTATTTAACGAGAGTGAGTTTTATATATGGAGTGTCTCGAATGATTGCCTACGTCACCGTCGGGTCTGATGACATTGCGCTGGCCAAACGGTTTTATACAGCGTTTCTACCTGCCCTTGGGTACAGTTTAACAGAGGGCAGTGAAGGATTGAGTTTCGCGTTGCCAGCCCTGCCGGGGCAATCTCCTCTCCTGCCGGATTTTTACGTTAAACCAACCTTTGACGGAGATCCGGCATCGGCCGGGAATGGCACAATGATTGCCTTCGAGGCGCGCAGTCAAAATCAAGTTCGAAACCTGCATGCTGCGGCCCTCGTCGCCGGTGGCTTTGACGAGGGGCAGCCCGGTTTTCGCGCATCTTACGGCCCAGATTTCTATGTGAGTTATCTTCGTGATCCCCAAGGCAACAAGATCGCGTTATTCTCAAGCCACCCAGATGAAGCCGGGCGGGACGACTAACGCCCGTTCAGATGTGTTTCATCTGATTGTAGCGCTTACCAAAAGCCCAAACGTCACCGTAAGCTGCATTTTTGCCTATGGTGCTCTGTGTGGTCCGTGTTGTGGGGTCGTGGGGCGAAGTTCAAATCGGAACGTGCACAAGACAAATGCAAGAATTTTCTAGTCCCAACACCTGACGAGAACCGTCATGCCAACACCTCTTTCCGTGATGTCGACCGGGTCAAGGTTGGTCGTGAGATCGCCCTCGCGCGTGTTTAAGCCCGCCGTTTTGAGAACGCCGGTAATTGCCTCGCCAGTTAACACAAAGCGCACAGCCTTGGGCAGCGCACGAGACCCAGTTGGGGCTGGAAGCAACATGCCAAAGACATTTCCAGCACTGTCAAATACAGGCCCGCCAATATCACCGGGTAAGGTATCCAGAGATAACCGGCTGATGTTGCGGTCCCCCTGAAGGCTTTTATGCTCGGCCAGGGTGCCAAAAGTTATCGACGGCGCGGTAAGCTGCCCCTCAAAGGAATACCCGGTGGCGGCAACCTCAGATTGCAAACGTGGCAGAGCGGGGCTGAAGCGCGCAACCGCTGGCGGGGATAAGGTTTCATTCGGCGTCAAAAGTGCGAGCCCAATGTTCATGTCTACGCCGGTCACAGTGGCTTCATATGTGTCGTCCAATGTGATCCGCGCACAGCTTTGAACTGCACCAACCGTGGTTACCACGGCGCCTGAAGCATCGACAAAGAACCCAGAACGAGACAACCGCGGTTTGCGGATTTCAAGCCCTGCGACCAAATCGACTTGCTGGTTGTTCGACAGGCCCGCGTTTGGATTGATGACGCCTGTTTGGCGTGTGAAACTTTCCTGCATTTCTTCTAAAACGCGGGTGCGACGCGCCTCATCACCCGTAGGCCAGATCAGGGTAAAGCCTTTCAACGTGCCCGCGTCCAGAGAGACTTCGGTTTGGCTTATAAAATCTGCGTTTTGCCCGACCAAAGAAAAACTGTTGCGCGACAATTGCCGTGGTCCGTTTAACGGGACAATGGTCAGGGTCTGCATGATGTCAAAAAGGCTTTTCAGCGTTGCGCGATCGCCTGATTGACTGATGAGCAGAACGCGCGCCGGACCGCCCTGTTTTGCATCATAATGCGCAAATGGAGACTCGTAACGACTGAAACCAACCAAAGTAGTCGGCATTTCTATGTCTATGCCCGCCTCAACGTCCTGCACCAAGGCCATGTCGAGCCCGTCCAAAATGGCATTGTATTGATCCAACAGGGCAGTGCGCTGTGCACTCGTCAAAATCCCGGTGCGCTCAAATCCATTTGAGGTTTGCCATGCACCCATGGAAGATCGGGTGCCGCGGCCAAAAGCGCCATCTATGGCCGAGTTGTAAAAACCGGCCCATTTTAGGGCTGTTTGCAATTCTCGACGTTCCGCCCGGCTCAAAAGGCTTTCGCTGCGTCGTGCTTGTGCCGGGGTTTCATCAATTTCAATAGGGTCAGGGAGGCCGGCTGTTTCCTGTGTGCTCGGGAACACAGGTGTGCTGTCGGCCACGTCTAAACCTTGTGTCGTTAATTCTCCTAGGCTCAGGATATCCTGTCCGGGAGGCCAATATTGTTGGCGATATGTCCTGCTGAGCGCAACGTAACTGTCCGTCGGGATCAAGCCCTGCGCACGGTAACTGCGTAAAACGTCTTCTGCATCCGCAGGGGTATAAGGACCAAGGGTGATGGCAAACCACCCGCCTTCCATCGCGAAACCCGCCACGTCCGGCAAAGCACGCGAGAAACCTTCGATACGCTGGGCTGCCGTTTGTAAATCAGGGTGGGCTTCGATTTGCACCCAGACAACCTGATTTGCTTGCTGTGCGTTACCTTGTTGAACGGTAAGACTGAAAAAGACCAAGAATGACAAAACAAAACGCAACATTTGAACCCGGTTCTCCATGGTCAGATAAGTTTTACAAGATAATCTGGAAGTCTTGTATTTGACCATAAGGCGAGCGTCAATTTATCAGCGGAGGCGCAATTGACGCCCGACCTCGGCCCACGTAGGTAGAGCGCGCAAAGATACGGTGAGGTCGCTGTCATGTCTGACACAGTTTCAACCCCAAAATCCTTTCAGGAGATCATCCTGAGGCTCCAGAATTATTGGGCAGCAAAGGGCTGCGCGATTCTGCAGCCTTATGATATGGAAGTCGGTGCCGGGACGTTTCACCCCGCAACGACCCTGCGCTCTCTTGGAACGCAACCTTGGGCGGCTGCCTATGTCCAGCCCTCCCGGCGTCCGACAGATGGGCGTTATGGTGAAAACCCGAACCGGTTGCAGCATTACTATCAGTATCAGGTGTTGATAAAACCGAGCCCACCGGATTTGCAGGAACTCTATCTTGGGTCATTGGCCGCGATCGGGGTCAATATGACCCTGCATGACATTCGCTTTGTCGAAGATGATTGGGAAAGCCCAACGTTAGGCGCTTGGGGGTTAGGTTGGGAAGTCTGGTGTGACGGCATGGAAGTCAGCCAGTTCACCTATTTCCAACAGGTCGGGGGGCATGATTGCCACCCGGTTTCGGGTGAGCTGACCTATGGCTTGGAACGTTTGGCGATGTATATTTTGGGCGTAGATCATGTCATGGACATGCCGTTCAACGACCCCCAAACACCCATTGCATTGACCTATGGCGACATATTCAAACAAACCGAAGAAGAATACGCCCGTTGGAATTTTGATACGGCGGACACAGATGTATTGCTGCGTCACTTTGAAGAAGCCGAAGCGCATTGTCGCGAGATTCTGGACGCTGCGCATGACGATCCCAAAACCGGTAAGCGCATTATCATGGCGCACCCGGCCTATGATCAATGCATCAAAGCCAGCCATATTTTTAACTTGTTGGATGCACGCGGTGTGATTTCCGTGACAGAACGGCAGGCCTATATCGGACGCGTGCGCGCCCTGGCCAAACAATGTGCTGACGCCTTTGTGCAGACGCGCGCCGGAGGTTGGACCCCCGAGAGCGCTGCATGAGTGGGAAAATCGTTGGAATAGTCATCATGATCTCAGCTTTGATCGCAGGCGGTGCCCTTTATTACCTTCAGGTTTACGGGTTCTACGAAGAGATCTCCGCAGACCGACAAGAGGTGCATTTGGTCCCGGTCACCGGGGGCGATCCTTTGCGAATTCTGGCCGAAAATATCACGGCCATTGACTCAGAAAGCTCTCCAATCCGCTATCGAGCGTGTTTCACGACACCTTCCAGTTTGGCCATGCTCAGCGAAACCTATCAAGGTGTGGATCGTGCCGTGCCACGCAATGGTCCAGAATGGTTTGACTGTTTTGATGCCGAAGCAATTGCACAAGAACTTGATGCCGGAACGGCTTTGGCATTCCAAGGCCAGAAAAATGTGCATTTCGGGGTGGATCGAATTGTCGCGATCTCTGAAAGCGGTCAGGGTTTCATCTGGCACGAACTCAATGACTGTGGTGAAAAAGCCTACGACGGAACAATTGTTGGCGAAGAATGCCCCAAACGGGATAAGAACTAATGCCTGATCTTTTGATTGAACTCTTCTCCGAAGAAATTCCCGCCCGAATGCAGTTACGTGCTGCGGATGATCTCAAGAAACTGATGTGCGATGGGCTGGTCGAGGCCGGTTTGACCTATGCTTCTGCAGCGGCATTTTCCACGCCACGTCGTTTGTGTTTGACCCTTGAAGGTATCTTGGCCGAAAGCCCGACGACCGTAGAAGAACGCAAAGGCCCCAAAGTGGGCGCACCTGACAAGGCCGTTGAGGGGTTCTTGCGCGGCGCGGGTGTGACGCGGGATCAGCTCGAGGAGCGCGAAACTCCAAAAGGCCCTGTTTTATTTGCCAAAATCACCAAACAGGGGCAACCTGCAGCTGCAATTATTGCCGATGTATTGGAAAAAACCATTCGCCAATTCCCTTGGCCAAAATCGATGCGTTGGGGACGTGGCAGCCTGCGTTGGGTGCGGCCTCTACATTCGATTATATGCATTTTGTCGGACGAAGAAGGCGCGCAAGTTGTACCTGTTTCGATCGATCACCTTGTGTCGGGTGATAAAACCTGCGGTCATCGTTTCATGGCGCCTGACAGCTTTGCAGTGACTGGATTTGAGGATTACGCGGCCAAGTTAAAGCGGGCGTTTGTCGAACTTAACCCGACAGAACGCGCCGATATGATTTTGCATGATGCGACCAATCAAGCCTTTGCCAACGGTCTCGAAGTCGTCGAGGATAAGGGGCTGCTCGCAGAAGTCGCTGGATTGGTGGAATGGCCAGTCGTGCTGATGGGGCAGATTGGCGAGGATTTCCTCGATCTGCCACCCGAAGTTTTGCAGACCTCGATGAAAGAACATCAAAAGTTCTTTTCTGTACGCAATCCTAAAACGGATAGAATTGAACGATTTATCACTGTCGCAAACCGCGAGACATCCGACAATGGCGCGACCATTCTTGCAGGGAATGAAAAGGTCTTATCCGCCCGTTTGGCCGACGCTAAATTCTTTTGGGACAATGACTTACGTGTCGCGAAATCGGATATGACGGTTTGGGGGGAGGCATTGAAAAATGTGACCTTCCACAACAAATTGGGCACCCAAGCTGATCTGATCGACCGTATCGCGGTTGTGTCGCGGGAACTGGCGCCGGCTGTTGGTGCGAACCCAGATGATGCCGAACAGGCCGCCCGTTTGGCCAAGGCGGACCTTTCCTCGGAGATGGTGTATGAATTTCCGGAATTGCAGGGGCTTATGGGGCGATATTATATCGCGGCGGCCGGGTATTCTGAAGCCATCGCGGCGGCGGCCCAAGACCATTATGCGCCTTTAGGGCCATCAGATGACGTTCCCACAGCACCGGTCAGTGTTGCGGTTGCTTTGGCTGAAAAACTCGAGAAATTGGTTGGTTTTTGGGGAATTGACGAAAAACCGACAGGGTCCAAAGATCCGTTTGCCCTGCGTCGTGCGGCTTTGGGTGCGATCCGACTGCTGATTGACAATGACGTGACTGTTCCATTGAGCGCTGTGCTTTCGGCAGGGGTGACACGGGCGCGCGATGTTGCGCAGCGCCATTGGGTCGAGGCGGCGCGTGATCATGACACCCATCAAAACCGGGTGTTGCTGGACTGGATGCGCGAACGCTCGGAACCGGTCGCTGCGGATCCCGCAAGCTTGGTTTCCAAAATCGGAGACGTTGCCGATTCTTTGCGTGGGGACGATCAAGCATCGCAAGAACTCACGAATCTGATCTATGATGACTTGAGTATCACAAATCAGAATGCTGACGACGTCGCGGCAGACCTGTTGTCGTTCATCCATGACCGTCTCAAAGTATATTTGCGCGATGAAGGCGTGCGCTTTGATGTCATTGATGCCTGTATTGCGATGGCAGGAAATGACGATGTAACCCTTTTGGTGGCGCGTGCGCGTGCATTGTCCACTGTCTTGGGCTCCGAAGAAGGCGAGAACCTGATCCAAGGTTTCAAGCGAGCGAATAATATTCTGAACCAAGCACAAGATGCGGATGGGGTTGAATATTCTTACGGTGCGGATATCAAATTTGCCGAAACTGACGAAGAACGCGCTCTTTTTGCGGCACTGGATGCGGCGGAAACCGCAATTACTCCGGCCGTCGCCGCAAAAGACTTTGCCACGGCGATGGCGGGAATGAGCACGTTGCGCGGGCCAATTGACGCGTTCTTTGAGGCGGTTCAGGTGAATGCTGACAATCCGACAGTACGTCGTAACCGTCTTAATTTGTTGAGCCGGATTACCCAAATATGCCTGTTGGCCGCCGATTTGACCAAGATCGAAGGTTAAGACCGGCCGGATGCACAAGGCGGGCATGCAGAGTAATGCTTGCCAGTGTAGGTCTAGACCCTATGCTGCGCGTCGTACACAAGAGGTGCTGCAGTGCAGAATGATCCGAACACAACGTTGGTGACCCAAAAGGCGCCCATTGCAAATGATACCCATGGCGGTCGGGCAAAGTGTTTGCAGCGCCTCGTTCGGCTGGATCTGCCGGTGCCACGTACCGTTGCGTTGTCTTTCCAATCTGTGCAGCGGATTGCCAAAGGCGAATTGCCTGATATTTCGGCCATCGTGTCCCAATTTGAAGAAGGTGCATTATTGTGTGTGAGACCTTCATCCGAAGATCCTGACTGGGGTGGCCCTGGTGCTGTTCTGAATATTGGCATGAATGGTGATCGCTTTGAAGCGCTGGTAAAAGAGCTTGGCGAAGAGGCAGCCAGCGCAGTCTATACCCGGTTTGTGCAATCCTATGCAGTCGATGTGGCACGTCTGGACCCGGATATGTTTGACGAGGTGGCCGTCAGCGGGCGGCAAGCGTTGTTGGATTCTTTGCGCGCTTATGAACTGGAAATGGATGAACCTTTCCCTGCTAACCCGGGCGAACAATTGGCAGCAGTGTTGAAATCAATGGCGCGGGCTTGGGATGGCACATCGGCCCGGCTGCTCCGTCAAGCCAAGGGTGCACCGGCTGATGCCGGTTTGGGCTTGGTGATCCAACAGATGGCATTGGGGTTTGGGCAGGGCGAATGTGGGTCCGGGGTCTTGCAACTTGTCGACAGTGATACTGGTTTGCCACAAATCACCGGACGGTACCTGAGCCAAAGTCAGGGACGGGATGCCTTGGCGGTCAATGCTGCTGCCTTGTATCTTGAACGTGACCCTCGAGGGCCTTCTCTTGAGGAACTCGTCCCGGATGCTTTTACGGGGTTGAAGGATCACGCAGCCTTGATGCGGGTCAAATTGCGCGCTGAGATGCAGGTCGAATTCGCCATCGAAAACGGCAATATTCATATCCTTGATGGGGTACGCGTGGCGCGATCCAGCCGTGCGGCTGTCAGGATCGCGGTCCGGTTGGCCGAAGATGGCATCATTTCCAAAGCAGAAGCCCTTATGCGGGTTGAGCCGAGAACGCTGACAGAATTGTTGCATCGTCAGGTCCGTCATGACGCAGAGCGCGATGTGATCGGCAGCGGTATTGCGGCGAGCCCGGGCGCCGCTACCGGCGCGGTTGTCTTTACAGCGGCAGAGGCACAAGCCAGCGCGGCGCGTGGTGATCCGTGTATTTTAGTGCGGCGCGAGACATCGCCAGAAGACATTCGTGGTATGCATGCCGCCAACGGCGTTTTAACCGAGCGGGGCGGGATCACCAGCCATGCAGCGGTCATTGGGCGCGGTATTGGATTGCCTTGTGTGGTCGGCGCGTCGAACATGAATTTTAATCGGCGTGACAAGCAATTGATTGCAGAAGATGGGCGTGTAATTTCCGCAGGTGAAATCATCACTTTGGATGGTACAACCGGTGAGGTGCTCGCCGGTGCGCCGCAAATGCGCGAAGCCACCTTGGACGAGAGTTTCCAAACCTTGATGGTTTGGGCGGATGAGCTCCGCGACATTGCAATTCGCGCGAATGCGGACACACCGGCTGATGCGCAAACTGCCAGAAATTTTGAGGCAGAAGGCATCGGATTGTGTCGGACAGAACATATGTTCTTTGAACCGGGCCGGCTTACGGTGATGCGTGAAATGATCTTTGCAGAGAGCTCGCAGGACAGACGGGCTGTGTTGGAGCGTCTTTTGCCGATGCAACGGACTGATTTCACGCAACTGTTCCGAATTATGGAAGGTAAGCCGGTTTGTATCCGCCTCTTTGATCCACCTTTGCATGAATTCTTGCCGACAGATCGCGCAGGCCAGCGCGAATTGGCCGATGCTTTGGCGTTACCTTTGTCGGATGTGACCCGGCGGATCGAAGCGATGATGGAGTATAACCCCATGCTTGGCCTGCGTGGGGTGCGTCTTGGTGTGACGGTTCCAGAAATTTACGAAATGCAGGCCCGCGCGATTTTTGAAGCGACGCTAGATGCAAGCGCAGATGGTGCGCCTGTCGTGCCCGAAATCATGATCCCGCTGGTATCTGCCCGGCGTGAAGTCGAATTGGTCAAGGCTTCTATTGATGGTGTTGCATCGGCTGTGAGGTTGGAGCGGGATCACGATTTTGACTATCGCTTGGGCGTGATGGTTGAAACACCCCGTGCCGCAATCCGAGCAGGGGACATCGCGCCCCACTGTGCATTCATGAGCTTTGGCACGAACGATCTGACGCAAATGACGTATGGGTTGTCACGCGACGATGCTGGACGATTTATGTCTGATTATGTGCGCCAAGGTGTGTTCCCCGAAGACCCATTCCATTCGCTGGATAAAGAGGGTGTTGGGGAGCTCTTGAAGATAGGCGCACAAAGAGGGCGTGACGCGCAACCTGATGTCACTCTGTCAATTTGCGGTGAACATGGAGGAAACCCCGAATCGATTGCGTTCTGTCGGGAGGCCGGATTCAACTATGTGTCGTGTTCCCCCTTCCGGGTGCCAGTGGCGCGACTAGCTGCCGCACAACTTGCGATATCTGACAATATAGAGTAGTTTCACCTACTTAATTGTCAATATATGGTATAAACTGTGCCTTTAATGAGACAGAACCACTGACGGATTAACCATGAATCCGGCTGTAAACTTTACGTAAACTATTTATCTCGGTAGAGAGCGCGCAGTAAGTTACGGTGGGGGCCAAAGCTGTGCGTTCGTTTTGTAAAAGATCTTTATCATTGGTAGTTGGGCTGAATTTGGGCCTTTTCACGGCAGTGCCGGTGTTCGCTGCTGGCAATTCTGTGATCGAAGGTGATCATCATCCATTAGATGTTGTGACCGTAGAACGGATGCGCGACACACGTCTCAAAACACCCCCCGCTCAAAACGTCGAATTTTCTCGCAAATGGATCGATGATCAACCGAACGCAACTGGGGATGCCGAATGGGAATGCCTGACAGAAGCGCTCTATTTTGAAGCACGTGGCGAAACCGTAAAGGGTCAATTTGCCGTCGCCGAAGTCATTTTGAACAGAGTTAAATCCGAGCGATTTCCGGGATCAGCCTGCGGTGTTATTAATCAAGGTACAGGCAAAAAATATCAATGTCAGTTTAGTTACACCTGTGACGGATACGAAGAAGTAATTCGCGAGCCACGTGCGCTTAAACGTGTGTCAAAGGTTGCGCGCGTCGCCTTGGACGGGGTGGCGCCTCAGCTGACAAAGGGCGCAACGCATTATCACACCAATGCTGTCAGACCGCGCTGGAGCAAAGTCTATACAAAAACGGCGTCTATTGGGGTCCATATTTTTTACAGACATACTTGGCGGACAGCCAGCAACTGACGGATTCAGATGCAAACATGACGGTATGAACCTTGTGTCGTCAAGAACGTCGTTTTAAATGGCCATGACTGCTCAAAACTAAAAGGTTTCGCCATGAGCTCTGAAATACGACTTGCCTTCGCACATCCATCAGAAAGATCCGAGGCAACTGCTTTGGAGACACCGCTGGACCGCATTTCACTGCGGGACCATATTGTAGATGTTGAAATTGGCGCTTTTCAGGCCGAACGCGGCGTCACCCAACGGATTTGTTTTAACATAGTTGTCGAGTTGCAGCCGTGGACCGGGCCAATCGACGATGATGTGGATCGCATTTTAAGTTATGATCGGGTGACAGAGGCTATCGCCTTTGAATTGGCCGATGAACGGTTAAACCTGTTGGAAACGCTCGCCGAGCGGGTGGCCGAGAGGATATTGATCGAACCTCAGGCAACGCGGGTTTTTGTACGTATCGAAAAACTTGATCGCGGTCCCGGTGCCTTGGGGGTCGAAATCGTGCGCGCGAAAATGCATTCCGGGCCAGCGCGGGAAGACACTCAGCCGGATTTACAGCCTAAATTCGTCTATCTTAGCAATAGTGCAGTGTCTTCGCCCCATCTGAAAGGCTGGATTGAACAATTGGTGCGCGCAGATCGCCCATTGATTTTCTGTGTCGGCGCGTCAGATACAGCTGCTCCTCAGATCAATCATCACATGGCCCAACGTCGTATCGATCTGTTGGCCATTGAACAAAACGCGTGGGTGCTCGCGTCAAAAGACAATCGCTGTGTTGTGGTTTCGACCCGGACAGAGCTGGATTGGGCCATGAAAAACGGACAATCCTGCGTCTGGGCACCGTCCAAGATTGTTTTGGATGCGGTTGATGGTCCCTCTGCACAGCCGCGCGATGCGGTGGCTTTGGCGGCATGGTTTGCTGCTACCTTCGATGCAGGCGAAATGCTGGTTATTGGTGCTGATTTGCCTCAGGGTGCCTCGGTTCCTTTACGCGCCATCTCGACCGACCACGAGATTTTGTAGGCCGTGTCGATCTATTTTCGCCCCATCGTCCAATCCGGCCCCGCAAAGCCGGAAACGGCAAAAACACTGGCCGGTGGATGGACATGGTTTAACACGCTTGAAATTCTGGAACGTGATCGCCCCGCGCAGATTGTCCCAATCACCGAAGCCCCCGCCGAGGCTGTGGTGCGTTTGACAACACCAAGAGCCGATATTGCTGGGCTGTCTTTTTCCAAGCCGCGGGTTATGGGTATTTTGAATGTAACACCCGACAGTTTTTCGGATGGCGGCAAACATAATTCGGTCACCGCGGCCGTGTCGGCGGCCCAAACCATGCGCGGCGCAGATATTTTGGATATTGGCGGCGAATCTACGCGACCGGGTGCAAAATTTGTTCCAGTGCTTGAAGAGATCGAACGTACCGCACCGGTCATCGGCGCCTTGCGCGCGCAGGGCATCAGCACACCTGTGTCAATCGACACGCGCAAGGCCAAAGTCGCGGATGCGGCGCTCACCTCAGGGGCAAATTTGGTCAATGACGTTTCGGGTTTCACATTTGACGAAGATTTAGCCCCTTTGTGTGCGCAAAAACATGTGCCAGTCTGTGTCATGCATGCGCAGGGCGATCCGGCAAGCATGCAAGATCAACCCCATTATGATGACGTGGTATTAGACGTATACGATTTTCTGGAAAGCCGTATTGCGGCGCTCAAGGCTTTGGGGGTTTCGGCAGAACAAATCATCGTTGATCCGGGCATCGGCTTTGGGAAAACGCTCGAACATAACCTTGCGTTGCTTGGACGATTGTCGCTGTTTCACAGCCTGGGTGTGCCGGTTTTATTGGGAGCGTCGCGTAAACGTTTTATTGGCACCCTTGGCGGCGAAAGCAAGGCAGATGCCAGAATGCCGGGTTCAATTGCTGTGGCGCTCGCGGCTTTGAAACATGGGACACAAATTGTGCGCGTCCATGACGTGCCCGAGACGGTTCAGGCCATTGCACTATGGCAGGCTGTCGTGGCAGGACAGGCAGATGGATAGATTATTTGGAACAGATGGGGTGCGTGGCAAAGCGAACCTTCACCCTATGACCGCAGAAATGGCGTTGCGCATCGGCGCAGCCGTAGGACAGTATTTTCGGCGCGATGGCTTAGCCGCGCACCGTGTTGTCATTGGCAAGGACACCAGATTGTCCGGCTATATGTTCGAAAACGCGTTAACGGCCGGCTTGACATCGACCGGAATGAACGTGTTGCTGCTTGGCCCGGTACCGACGCCGGCTGTCGGTATGTTAACTCGTTCCATGCGGGCAGATTTAGGGGTGATGATTTCTGCCAGTCACAATCCGGCCGATGACAACGGGATCAAGTTTTTTGGCCCTGATGGTTTCAAGCTGTCAGATCAGGTTGAGCAAGAAATCGAAGCATTGATTGCGAACGGGGTCGAGACAGCAGAGGCTTGCGAAATTGGGCGGGCCAAGCGGATTGATGACGGCAGGTTTCGTTACATTGAACGTCTCAAGACATCGTTCCCGCGGCAGATGCGGCTGGATGGCCTGAAAGTTGTCATTGATTGTGCAAATGGTGCAGCACACCGCGTTGCTCCCGAAGCGCTTTGGGAATTGGGCGCTAGTGTGGTGCCGATCGGTGTGACGCCAAACGGCACGAATATCAACGAAGATTGCGGGTCTACTAAACCGATGTGTGCGGCTGAGGCCGTCGTCAGTCACGGGGCGGATGTTGGTATTTGCCTGGATGGGGACGCGGACCGCGTTATTTTGATCGACGAGACCGGCAAGATCGGCGACGGAGACCAGTTTATGGCGCTGATGGCGGAACGCTGGGCCGAAGAGGGGCGGTTGGCCCAAAACGCGCTGGTTACGACGGTCATGTCCAACCTCGGGTTAGAGCATTTTCTCACCGACAAAGGGTTGCGTCTTGAACGCACTGCCGTTGGAGATCGATATGTTGTGGAACGGATGCGCGCAGGGGGCTTTAACCTTGGTGGCGAACAATCGGGCCATATCGTAATGACGGACTATGCCACGACAGGGGATGGCCTGATGGCTGGTTTGCAATTTCTTGCGACGATGATCAACTCTGATACCAATGCCAGCACTTTGCTCAATCGATTTGAGCCGGTTCCTCAATTGCTGAAAAACGTCCGGTTCGCGGCAGGGCAAACGCCACTGGATACGGTCGCTGTCAAGAATGCGATTGAGGCGTCAAAACATGCATTGCGCGGCAAGGGTCGCTTGCTGATCCGGAAATCAGGCACCGAGCCTTTGGTGCGCGTTATGGCCGAGCATGAAGATCCCAAGGTGATGGAACAAGCGGTTGATCGTGTGGTCGAAGCTGTTGCCGACGCGGTAAATACGGCCTAACGGCGTCGAAAGAGTTGGGTGATGGCCCCGTATTGGCTGAGCCCGACGCCGCTCAAGATTAACGTCATGGCGAGAAGCAAGGAAGACGGCAAAGGTTCGCTCAACACCAGCGCGCCCAAAAGGACCGACCATACCGGCACCTGGTAGTTGACCAAAGACATAAAAACCGGTCCCGCAGTGCGCACGACTTGGACACGTAAAAGATTGGCCGCCGCTGTGGGGACAAGACCCAGGAATGCGAGCACCCAAAGTGTTTTTGCATTCGGCATGGGTGGGGGGCCTTCGGCGATGTAGGCGGCTGGAAGTACAATTATCGCGCCAATCAATAGCAAGATCGTGGAAAGCCCGATGGTATCTACCTCAGGCAAGCGGCGCATTGTCACCGAAGATACGGCATAGCAGGCTGCGGCCCCAAGGCAGGCAATCCTGCCAGCAGTTTCTAGGCCCGCCCCTGTTGTGTCAAATGCTTGCCCCCCGATCAGGACGCACACTCCAACGAAACCAAGAATGAACCCGACAGATTTGCGCCATGTGAGCTGATCACCGGGGATCAGAAAATGTGACAAGGGCAGAACAAGGAGTGCGACAGCTGCCATAGAAACACCGGCAAACCCGGCGGTCACAAACTGCTGACCCCAAGCCAGCAGGATAAATGGAACAGCGGAACTCAGGGCGCCAATATTGAGGATGGCAAATATAGCCCCCAGCGATGGTGCTGCCTTGAACAACCGAAACCCCAACACCCCCCATATGCATGTCATCAAGGCTGCCGCAAAAGCAATCCGTCCGGCAGCAAGCCAAAATGGGGTGATGCCTTCCAGAGCGATTTCGATGACCAGAAATGTCCCGCCCCACGTCAATCCAAGTATGGCGATCATCAGCCAACTGCTTGCCGTAATTTTGGGGTGGTTTGACATTGGGTCCCTAAAATAGACCACCCTGACGCGAGGCGCCGGGATGGTCGTGATTGTACATAAAAAGAGCTTAGTTCTTTTCTTTATCGACCATTTTGCCTGCAGAAATCCACGGCATCATGCCACGCAGTGTTTCGCCGGTCGCTTCGATCTGGTGTTCATCATTGATGCGACGTGTGCCTTTGAAGAACGGCTGGCCAACTTGGTTTTCTGCCATAAAGTCCCGCACGAACTTTCCGGTTTGAATGTCGGTCAGGATGTCTTTCATGCGCGCTTTTGTTTCGGCGTAGGGAAGAACACGAGGGCCAGACACATATTCACCATACTCAGCCGTGTTTGAGATCGAGTAGTTCATGTTCGCGATGCCACCTTCGTAGATCAGGTCCACGATGAGTTTGACTTCGTGAAGGCATTCGAAATAGGCCATTTCAGGAGCATATCCAGCTTCGACCAAGGTTTCGAAACCCATGCGGATCAGCTCTACAAGGCCACCACAGAGAACTGCTTGTTCGCCAAAGAGGTCCGTTTCGCATTCTTCACGGAAGTTGGTTTCGATGATGCCGGAGCGGCCACCACCGATGGCGGAGCAATAGGACAAGCCGATTTCCAGCGCACGTCCGGAGCTGTCTTTGTCAACCGCAACGAGGCAAGGCACACCGCCACCTTTGACGTATTCGCCGCGTACCGTGTGGCCCGGGCCTTTTGGGGCCATCATGACAACATCAATGCCTTCTTTTGGCTCGATTAAGCCAAAGTGCACGTTCAATCCGTGGGCAAATGCAATTGCAGCGCCTTCGCGGATGTTGTCATGGACGTATTTTTTGTATGTTTCGGCCTGAAGCTCATCGGGCATGGTGAACATGATCAGGTCAGCCCATGCTGCAGCTTCTGCAATCCCCATGACTTTGAGACCTTCGCCTTCGGCTTTGGCCTGGCTCGCGGACCCTTCGCGCAGGGCTACGACAAGGTTTTTTGCACCACTGTCGCGCAGGTTCAGCGCATGGGCGTGGCCTTGTGAGCCGTATCCCAGAATAGCGACTTTCATGTCTTTGATGAGGTTCACGTCGCAATCACGGTCATAATAAACGCGCATTTACGTTCTCCTTGTTGATGGTTTATCCTGCGCCAGACCCTATCGTATCAAGATCGGCATTTCAGCAATAGAAATGTTTGAATTTCCCATCTTGATGATCTAATCATTCGTCAAAATTATGTATTTTGGATAAAACATGCTTGATGATCTGGACAGGCGGCTCTTGCGCCTTTGGCAGGATGAACCAAGTCTTGCGCCAGCCGAACTGGCGGAACGGGCACGGATCACCGTGAGCAAAGCAACGCGACGGCTTGCAAAAATGCAAGAAAGCGGTGTCATCGAGGGTGTTGGCTCGATTATCGATTGGACGGCGCTGGGGTACGCGGTCGAAGTCTCGTTGCGCGTCACGCTGGACAAAACAGTGTCGCGATCCTTTGAGGCCTTCATCGAAGCGGCGCGTAAAGTTCCCGAAGTGACGCAAATTCAAACCTTTTTGGGGCGTGTAGATGTGCGGCTGAATATTGTCGCACGGGAGATGCCTCATTATCACGATATTTACAGAGACCACATTCTGAGTTTACCACATATCGCCGATATTGAAGCGCTGATGCATATCGCACGGATCAAATCAGAAGAGTCCCTGCCGTTATGATGGACCTGGATGAGATTGACCGCGCATTGGTCAGAGCGCTGGCGCAAGATGCCTTGCAAACGGCAGGATCACTCGGGCGGCGTTTTGGGTTGTCCCAGCCCGCCACGTGGCGACGCATCCGAAAGCTGGAAACCGCAGGTGTTCTGCGGGGGCGGCGTTTGAAACTGAATGCTGAAAAGCTGGGTTTTGGCGTGACGGTATTCTTGGGCGTAAAACTGGCCACCAAGGGTAGAGTAAGTCTGGAAGATTTTGAACGGGCTGTGAGTGCTATTCCTGAGGTGCAATTGGTTGAGCATGTGCTGGGCTTATATGATTACAGGTTGCGTGTTGTTGCCCGCGATCTGCCGGATTTTGAAAGGGTCTTGCGGCGACGCATCATGACCTTGCCGGGGGCAGGGCAGGTCGAGGCCAATGTTTTGCTGAGCGAAGAACGACTGGCTGGACCTATTTGAGGGGTGTGGCAAAGCAGCCTTTGCGAAGCGCCCAATGACAGGGTACACCAAGAGAAACTTTTATCGGAGGACTCTTATGGCTGGGCTGCTTGAAACGATTGATCCAGATGGATTAGAAGAATTCTCGGTTGTGTTTACCGATCGTTCGCTGAACTCGATGAGCACTGCTTTTCAACGGGTGATGAACGACATCTCGAGTATGCTTAAGGATGTGTATAGTGCAGATGCTGTTGCGATTATCCCAGGCGGCGGGACCTATGCGATGGAGGCCGTCGCGCGGCAGTTTGCGCGAGGTGCTGATGTGCTGGTTGTGCGCAATGGATGGTTTTCCTACAGGTGGAGTCAGATTTTCGAAACTGGTGGATTGACGGCCAACACGACAGTTTTAAAAGCGCGACAGGCCGGAAATGCACAGCCCTCGCCTTTTTCCCCTGCGCCGATTGACGAAGTGGTGGGTGCGATACGGGATCAAAAACCAGATGTGGTTTTTGCACCTCACGTTGAAACGAGCGCTGGTGTTATTTTACCGGATGAATACATTGCAGCCATGGCCACGGCCGCACATGAGGTCGGTGCGTTGATGGTGTTGGATTGCATTGCCTCTGGGTGCGCGTGGATCGATATGCGCGCACTTGGCGTGGATGTTTTGATTTCTGCACCGCAAAAAGGCTGGTCCGCTTCCCCATCGGCTGGGTTGGTCATGATGTCACAACAGGCCGAGGCGCGTTTGGTGCAAACGCAATCTGACAGCTTTGCGATCGATCTGGGCAAATGGCACAGCATTATGAAAGCCTATGAAAACGGGGGGCATGCCTATCACGCAACGATGCCGACTGATGCCTTGCGCGCGTTCCGCGACACGATGCTTGAAACACGCGATTACGGCTTTGAACGTTTAAAAGAGGCGCAATGGGCGCTTGGCACGCAAGTCCGGGCACTTTTGGCATCAAAAGGAATCGTGTCAGTGGCGGCGGACGGTTTTGGTGCACCGGGTGTGGTGGTCAGCTACACGTCAGATCCCGACATTCAAAGTGGCAAGAAATTTGTCGCCGAAGGCATGCAAATCGCAGCCGGTGTTCCGCTTCAATGTGACGAACCAGAGGGTTTTCGCACATTCCGATTGGGGCTCTTCGGATTGGATAAGCTCTATGATGTGACGGGCACAGTGGCCCGTCTGTCGCGGGTTCTGGATCAGGTTATTTGATCCCAAGACCCATCTGCATCAACGTGTGCCGCACAGGCGTCAAAGCATAGAGCGCGTTGAGCCCAACCGCCCTGACATCGCGCAGGGCGGGGGCGCTTGCTTGGCTGGCGCGATTTAGCAAATCTACCCCTTGCACCCGTAGAGCAACGTCGCGATGACGTGACGCGTGATAGGCATCCATCATTACGCGATCACCCAAGCCATCAGGTCGCGCAACCGCCAAGTCCAACAAGGTCGCCGTATCGGTTAGGCTCATGTTGAGCCCTTGCGCCCCGATGGGCGGCACAACATGGGCTGCTTCGGCAATCAACGCGATGCGCTCACCAGAAAGCCGCGCGGCCTTTTGAGAAATGATTGGCCAGATGCTGCGATGAGACGCAAGCTTGAGGTCGCCAAAAAGGTGGCAGCTGCGCTCGGACATAACAGTTTCAAACTGCGCGACATCCATTTCCATGCGCTGTTGCGAGAGCTTTCCATCATCCATCCATACAATGGCTGAGCACGGCCGGCCATCGCGGTCAGGCAAGGGCACCAAGGTAAATGGTCCGCCGCTACGGTGTATTTCTGTCGAGATATTCTCGTGTGGGGTATCGTGGGTGACTGCAAAGGCCAGGGCTTTTTGCCCGTATCTGGATGTTTTGACCCGAATGCCTGCCGCTGTACGCATCGAGGAGTTCCGCCCATCCGCGGCGATGACCAGCTTGGTGCGGACACGCTCACCGGTAGATAAGCCAACGCGCGCCTCACCTTCGCGGGTGAACAATGAGGTGGTTGCCGTTCCAGGGACAAAATCAACATTTGGTAATTCTTCAAGGCGTGCGACCATTTCGCGACGCAACAGCCAATTGGGAAAATTCCACCCGAAAGGGAGGTCTGATACCTCTGATGCATTGAAATCTTTGACGGCACGGGGCGTTGCGTCTGCGCCTCCGGCGTCAATGATGCGCATGACCTGAAGTGCGGCCGCGTGTGGTGCAAGCTTGTCCCACAGATGGCATCTCTCCAAAAAGGCCCGGGCAGGTTGTAACATGGCGGTGGACCGCATGTCGGCTTGACTGTCGTCTGAGGTGGTGATCGGTGGGGATGGATCAACACAGACGACATTGAACCCTGCTGTGCCAAAAGCCGATGCCGCGGTCAGCCCGGCAATTCCACCACCTGAAATAAGAATATCACATTCTTTGTATGTCATCTTAGCACCTTTGTTCTGCCCAAAGCTACCAACGCCAGTGTCGAAATACCATGAGGCATTCGCGCGCAAAAGATAAGAATAAATTCAGTTTGGTGAACCGGCTGAACTGTCGCACGACAATGCTAGACTACGGTGTCTAAGAAACTGGCAAGGTTGTCGGTATGATACTGAATGTGCTCTTGTTGCTCAGTTGTTGGGGCAACATGTATGGTGCGCATGCCCATCAGATGTGGTACGCGCAAGTTGCGAGGATCGTCTTCAAACATGGCGGCATTCTCAGGGCGTAAGGCATCCAATTCAAAGATTTTTTGAAAAGCAGCACGGTCTGGTTTGGGCTGAAAATCGGCATGCTCCACACCATAAACAGCGTCAAAGACACCGGACAGCCCGCGCGCCTCTAAAACCCGTTCGGCATATGGGGCGCATCCATTGGTATAGACAATGCGTCGTCCGGGGAGATCCAGAATTTTTGCCGCCAGATGTGGGTCAGGTTCCAGACGATCAAGCGGAATGTCATGTACATCTGACAGATAGGGCGTCGGGTCGACATCATGTTCGCGCATCAGGCCCGCCAATGTCGTGCCGTGGGTTTCCCAATAATGCGCGCGCAGGCGGTCTGCCTCATCACGTGCGACGCCTAAAGTGTTCATGACATAGTCGGTCATGCGGACTTCGATCAGATCAAAGAGCCGGGCAGAAGGCGGGTACAGTGTGTGGTCCAGATCAAAGACCCAAGACGTGACGTGAGAAAATGCATCTTTGTTCATGAGGCATTGGTAGAAGGGCCACGTCAAGATCGCAAGCCCCAGTTCCAGTTACCCCCAGCCCAACTCCAAGCCTAGCCCTTGCACCTGCCGCTACAGGATCGTTAAGGTGGTTTACTGAAATTGAATAGGCCGGTGCAGAACATGCAAAGACCCCAGCAGACAGATGCTTACTCGATGATACTCGAAGCGATAGACCTTGGTCTCTACAGACCCGGAGATCGCTTGGTCGAGAGTGAATTGGCCGACCGGTTTGGTGTTTCGCGTACGCCAATTAGAGAAGCTTTGCAGCGGCTGGAAACGCAATCATTGTTGTCGCGCGATGGCCGAAGTCTGATTGTGGCGTCTTTGGATCATAACCAGATGGCCGAGCTTTACGTCGTTCGGCGAGAATTAGAGGGTCTTGCAGCACGGCTGGCAGCGCAGCACTCCACGCCCGAAGAGACACGCATTTTGCGAGAAATGGTTGAGGCCGACAATGCGTTAGTAGACGACCCGGCAGCCCTGGCCCGTGCCAATCGTCGGTTTCACAAGCAAATCCATCTTGCGTCACATAACCGGTATCTGGTGCAGCAGCTAGATCTTGTGCACCGTACAATGGCATTGATGACCACAACGTCCTTGGCCGAACAGGGACGCGGGGTTATCGCTCAATCTGAACACGAACGATTGGTGGCAGCGATCGAGGCACGGGATGAGCAGGAGGCCTATGATGCCTTGTGTGACCACATTTCCGTGGCCTTTATGACCCGATTGAAACAGGATGCGCGCACGCGACAGGACGAAGCTTAGGGCGTAGGAGGCTGCTCGGACGGCTGATCGATGTGCGAAGATATCCCATGCTGTGTTTTGTCCCAATAAAAAGGTTGGCGTACCAATTCCCACAGTGCTTTGTAAGCGGCGAGCGTTCCCAGCGTGAAATAGACCATCATTGTCGGCACAAAAGGGATTAGGTGCCTGTGACCGGGCTTAGATACAGCTGTGATGCCCAGAATTAAACTTAGAATTTCGGTGGCGAGGAAAAGCGTGGCCAACGCCCAGACCACGGGTTCGCCCAAAGTATGCGCAACCGGGTGGGTCAAACCCGCAAGGGTCATCCAAAACGACCATAGAAAGGGTGCCATGGCGAATTGCGAAACGGCGGCCAGGAAAATTGTCTGCAAACCTAAAAAACGCCACAACCCGAGGTCGCGCATGAGGGCGCGAGGCGAACGCATATGCACGCAGTAGGTGATTAAAAACCCCTTAAGCCACCGCGACCTTTGACGCACCCATGGCCAAGGTCGGCTGGTGGCCTCTTCGCGTGTGACGGTTGGCAGCAGCTCTGTTTTGTAGCCATGTCGGGCCAGACGAACGCCCAGATCGGCATCTTCGGTTACGTTATGCGCGTCCCAGCCGCCCAGTTCCTCGAGTGCCTTTCGCCGGAAAAACAACGTTGTTCCCCCCAATGGGACAACAAGGCCGAGCCGCGCAATCCCGGGCATAATAATCCGCCACCACATTGCATATTCGATGGTGAAACAGCGTGCGAGCCAGGATGTTCGGGAATTGTAATAATCAAGTATCCCTTGCAGACAGACGGTTTCACTCGGGGCTGAATGAAACCGCGAGACGACTTTTTCGATCTGGTCAGCTTCAGGCCAATCTTCGGCGTCCCAAACACCAATTATGCTGCCCTTGCAGAAGTTTAGCGCGTAGTTCAGAGCACGTGGCTTAGTTGTCAGTTCACCGGCTTCAGGTACTTCGATGACACTCATCCAGTCCGGTAAATCCGTATGAGCGATGGTTTCTCGTGTTAATGTATCGCTTTCTTCCAGAACCAGAACGACCTCCAGCAGGAACTTGGGATAGGTCAACGCGCTGAGACGGGCGATTAATTGGCTGGCGATTTCACGTTCTTTTAGCAGCGGGACAAGGACCGATACGCGCGGCATTCTAAAGTCGCTGATGGGTTGGATTGGATCTGTGGGTTTCGCGCGTATATGCCCTATGAGCGCGGCTGCTTTTAAGGCGCTGGTCATGATGAGCGTCACCACAGCCCAAAGTGACAGCACCGTCATCGACCAGAAAGGAGATAGGAAAAAGGCGAGAGCAAAGACTGCCAAAACACCAAAAGCCCACGCGCTGCGTTGACCGTTGCGTTGACCCCAATTGCGGCAGCTTTCGCCGATAGGGACTTTTGTTGCGGCTTGATGGGCTAATTGCGTGCCATATAGGCGTTTCTGCTGGGCTCTTATTTGGGTGTCATCCACAATGACTGGGAATAGCTGGACAGCTCTGGGGCCACAAATTGAACGTAACTGTGCAAAATCCGCCGGGTTACTGGTGGCCACATAAAGCGCGCCCGACTCTTGACGCCACGGCACAACACCAAAACGTAGACACAACTCGACAGGCAACGCCTTGGCCATCTCCACTGCTGGAGGGCGTAACTCTAGATCTGCACCTTCGATTTGAGCCTGTGCTGCCAAAGCGCTCAATATATCTTGCTTATCAACCAGCCCTTCAGACACCATGATATCGCCAAGCGGCGCATCAATATTGCGCTGGAGTTCCAAGGCATGTTGGAGATCTTGCTGTTGAATTTTTCCTTGGTCCAGCAACAGCCGGCCGATAGGCCGATGCGTAACAGCAGAGGCCTGCGCGATTTCTTTCGACAAACGCAGCTGAAGGTCGTTCATCTTCGATTGCCTTGCACAATTGACGGACAAGACAGTTTCGCAAATTGCGGTTAATGAACTGTTAAATTAAGACTTTTCAACCCTTAAGTGTATTAAGGTTTTCAGCTGGCTCGCTCGTCCATGGCCTTGGCAAAACGTTCAAAGAGATAATAGCTGTCTTGCGGTCCAGGACTGGCTTCTGGGTGGTGTTGCACGGACCATACTGGACGTCCGTCCAAACGGATTCCACAATTTGAACCGTCAAACAACGATGTATGTGTTTCCACGATACCGTCTGGCAGGGTTTGCGCATCTACAGCGAAACCGTGGTTCATAGAGGTGATTTCGACCTTACCGGTGTCGTGGTCCTTTACCGGATGGTTTGCTCCGTGATGACCGTGGTTCATCTTGATGGTCTGAGCACCCAACGCCAAGGCGAGCATCTGATGACCTAGACAAATGCCAAAAACGGGTAAGGATGTTTTGTTTAGAACGTCCTGGATCATTGGAACCGCGTAAGCGCCTGTGGCTGCGGGGTCACCAGGCCCGTTGGACAAAAACACCCCGTCTGGATTGTGCGACATGACATCATCATAAGTCGCACTGGCTGGCAGCACAGTTACATCACAACCCGCACTGGCAAGGCAGCGCAAAATGTTACGTTTTGCGCCGTAATCCACAGCAACAACCTTATGTTTTGGCTCGGTTTGCGGCGTGTAGCCATCCGGCCAAGCCCAACGTTTTTCGTTCCAGTGATAAGATTGCGCGCAGGTGACGTCCTTGGCGAGATCAAGTCCTTCCAACCCGTTGAACGCACGCGCTTTTGCGACCAGTGCCTCAACATCGAAGTTGCCTTCTGGGTCATGGGCAAGAGCGACATGAGGGGCACCAGATTGCCGGATCGCACGGGTTAGGCGGCGCGTGTCAACGCCACCCAAACCAATTCTGCCGCGACTGGAAAGCCATTGGTTTAAGTGTTCGACGGCCCGCCAGTTTGCCGGATCTGTGGGCATCCATTTAACAATCATTCCCGCAGCGACCGGATCGGCTGTTTCATCATCTTCTGGATTCACCCCGACGTTGCCAATATGAGGGAAGGTAAAGGTCACGACCTGTCCGGCATACGAGGGGTCTGTCATGATTTCCTGATAACCGGTCATGGCCGTGTTGAAACAGAGTTCAGCCACAGTTTGCCCAGTGGCCCCGAAGCCGACGCCATAAAACAGCGTGCCGTCTGCGAGAGCCAGACAAGCAGTGGGGCGGTCGGGCACATGGACGGTCATGGGCGGTCCTTTCGGGAACAAAATCGGATGAAAATCTGGCGATACCTAGACGGGCCGATAGAGGGGGTCAAGGGGTTAGCCCATGCAAAAAAGGGGGTGGAAGACCTCAGATTGAAAACGCCAGAGGGTGTTGCAGGGCTCGAGGAGTTTGGATAAGGTCCAAGCCTTGGACAGGCCGCGCGTCGTTCGCGATTTAAATCAGGCCGGAGTGAGAGGATTGAAGCATGGATTTGCGCACAAGGGTCTCGACGGCCTTGAAGCAGGCGATGAAGGACAAGGCCGCGGAGCGGCTATCTACGTTGCGCTTGATAAATGCTGCGATAAAGGACAAAGATATTGCCGCACGGGCCGAGGGAAAGGACGACGGCGTTGGTGATGGTGATGTTTTGGCCATTCTTGGGAAGATGTCCAAGCAACGCATCGAAAGCGCGCGGGCCTATGAAGAGGGTGGACGGCTGGATCTTGCGGAGCGTGAATATTCAGAGATCGAAGTGATTGAAGAATTTCTACCGCGCCAGTTAAGCGATGAAGAAGCCGATGCCGCGATAGATGCCGCGATCGCGGTAATCGATGCACAGAGCATCCGCGACATGGGCAAAGTGATTGGCGCGTTAAAGGCCAAATACACAGGTCAGATGGATTTTGGTAAAGTTGGGCCGCAGGTCAAGGAGCGTTTGTCCTAAGAACTCGTGCTGATGTTGCGTGGCACCAATCGTCGTATTGATTATTTTTGCCAGGCATGTTGCAGTTCATCATAAAGTGTCACGCGTTCGTCTTCGCTGAGAAATGCTCCGATTTCGACTTCACGTCCCATGCCTCTCAGGGTGACGTAGTGCGGGACTGGACCCTCTGAATCATATTTCGTGAGCGTCGCCCAATGCCGATTGCAGGACCATTCTTGAGTGGCGCCTGACGGTTCGGTGCGTATCAACTGGGTATTTACATCACCAATTGTTAGAACCTCTAAAATTTGACGAGCATTCCTGTTGCGTTCCAGTGCGTGTTTCATGCCCCAGATGGCAAGTAATACGAACGGCAAAATTCCCCAAAAAACCGGCGAACCTGCAGACGCAATGACTGGGATCAGAATCATTGCGAAGGTAAATAGAACAAACGCGGCCATACCAAACGGTGGCAGGGAATTGTGTGGCCATAAACGCAATTCTTGTTGGTGCGCTTCTGGCGAAGTGGTCCACTGATAAGGCATAGTTTTTGTATATCACTGCGCATCTGAAATGCAATTACGCACTATGTGTGATGCTGGCATTCACCACGAAGATAGGATGAGAATGCGAGCAATTTACGCAGTTTCGCGAGTCTTCTTTTTCCAAGGAAAACTCTGTTTGAGAGGCAGACCAAAAAACAGGGATAAAGCGATCTGTATTGGATAAAAAAAGGCCCCGAAGCGTGTCGGAGCCTAAAAATTGTAAAGGGCAAATACCTAGTGAGCGTGTTTGTTATCCCAGTCTTCCTGTTTTGGAAGCTGTTCAAATGTGTGCTCGGGGGGAGGAGATGGAAGTGTCCACTCCAAGGTGTCTGCGTATTCATTCCATGGGTTGGCCGCCGTGGACTTTCTGCCATAGGCTATGCTGTAGACCATTACCCCAATGAAAAATAGGAAAGAGGCAAAGGACAAGAACGCCCCCCAGCTCGACCAAACGTTCCAATAAGCGAATGCCTCAGGATAATCGATGTAACGCCGTGGCATGCCCTGACGTCCCAAAAAGTGTTGTGGGAAGAAGGTGAGGTTTGCGCCGATGAACATCGTCCAAAAATGCAGTTTTCCCGCCCATTCAGGGTACATGCGCCCGGTCATTTTTGGGAAGTAGAAATAGATACCGGCAAAGATTGTGAAGACTGCCCCAAGACTCATTACATAGTGGAAGTGAGCAACCACATAATATGTGTCATGGTAGTACCGATCGACCGCCGCCTGGCTCAATACGATCCCAGTGACACCACCGACCGTGAAGAGAAACAGGAAGCCAAAAGCCCATAGCATTGGGGTTTTGAATTCAAGTGACCCTCCCCACATTGTGGCAATCCAACTGAAAACCTTTACCCCGGTGGGCACCGCGATGACCATGGTCGCAAGCATGAAGTAAGCTTGCTGGTTGAGGCTCATGCCGACAGTGTACATGTGGTGTGCCCAGACGACAAAGCCAAGAACACCAATTGCGATGATGGCCCATACCATTGGAAGATACCCAAAGACTGGCTTGCGTGAGAACGTCGCGATCACGTGACTGATGATCCCAAAGCCTGGTAGGATGATGATGTACACCTCCGGGTGGCCAAAGAACCATAGAATGTGTTGGTACAGCACCGGATCACCGCCACCGGCGGGATCAAAGAAGGTGAACCCAAAATTTCGATCCATCAATAGCATGGTGATCGCACCTGCAAGAACGGGCAGAGACAAAAGGATCAACCAGCTCGTGACAAAAATCGACCATGAGAACAACGGTACTTTGAACAGGCTCATGCCCGGCGCGCGCATGTTCAGGAAGGTTGTGATCATGTTGATCGCACCCAGAATGGATGACGCACCTGATACGTGGACAGCAAAGATCGCGAGATCCATCGAGTATCCGCCCTCGTTTGTAGAGAGCGGCGGATAGAGAACCCATCCCACACCGGACCCTGCCTGACCGTTTCCACCAGGGGCCAGAACGGAACAGATTGCCAGTGCAGTACCTGCGACGTACATCCAGTATGACAGGTTGTTCATCCGTGGAAATGCCATGTCTGGCGCACCGATTTGTAACGGCATGAAGTAATTCCCAAACCCACCAAAGAGGGCTGGAATAACGACAAAGAACATCATCAAGATGCCGTGGCCGGTAATCAGAACATTCCAAAGGTGTCCGTTTGGCGTACAGACAGCATCACCCGCGATGAGACGTGCGCCCTCCATACACATGTATTGAACGCCTGGTTCCATCAACTCAAGGCGCATGTAAACGGTAAAGGCAACTGATACGAATCCGACAAGCGCGGATGTGATCAGATACAAAATACCGATGTCTTTGTGGTTGGTGGACATGAACCAGCGGACAAAAAAGCTGCGTTCATCGTGATGATCGTGCCCGTGAATGGCTGCGTCTGCCATGCGGTGCCTCCTAGTTTGATGTGTTTTCCTGCGGGCGGTTATTAACCGTCGCAAGGTTCTTATTTGTTTTAGAGGCAGTTGGGTTAAGGAGCAATGACACTAATGCCGCACCTGTTGGTTATTTTGCTGCTTTTTTTGCGATTTCGTTCAGCTTGGACCCCAACTGTCATTTTTTCCGCCAAATTGCGCGCCAGCACATCTAATTCATTAACCAAATCAACGTGCTTTAACCCAACCTTTACCTGGGTCGATCCACAGTGAGCTCATGTCGACTAGTGGGTGAGGCGACAGTTTTAGTAAGTTGGGCTTGGTATGGGGTCGGTGAACGTTCCTTCACATTTTGCATCTACAGTGCCTGTGGATGCGCAATGTGCTGCGTTTTTGCAGCAAATGGCGGCTTTGATGCCGGGCATTATCTATGTCTACAACCATCAAACCATGAGCAATGAATATTCCAACCGTTCCATTGGAGATTTGCTGGGCTACAGTCCCGAAGAAGTGTTGGAAATGGGTCAACAGTTGTTTGCGAAAATTGTCCATCCAGATGATTTTGAACGACTTTTAGATCATTTGGAGGTTCTGAAAAACCTGGAGGATGGGGCGCAAGCAATGTGGGAGTACCGTGCGTTGCGGCGTGACGGCACCGAAGTTTGGTTGCGATCCATCGAAACAGTTTTTGCACGTTCGTCCGATGGCAGTGTTTTGCGTCACATTGGTCTTGCCTTTGATATTACCGTCGAGAAAACCAACGAACTCCGCTTGGAGAAGTTAAACCAGGATCTCGAAAAACGCGTCAACGCGCGCACATCTGAATTGAAAAAGTTGAATGATGATCTTGAAACCAGAGTTGATGCTCGTACTCGTGAGTTGGTAACTATAAACAAAGAGTTAGAGCAGTTAAGTCACATCGCGACTCACGATCTGAAAGTACCCGTGAATAATATGATGAGTTTGACCAATCTGCTTGGCGAAAAGACAGACAACTTCTCGTCTCAGCAGGTAGAGACTCTGGATTTAATGAGAAACGTCTGTGTCCAAGCCGCCAACAAATTGGACGTGCTGGCATCCGTAACGCAATCAAGCACTGTTCCAATAGCGCAATTTCACGCAGTTCCATTTGCAGAATGTCTAGAACAAGTCCTGATGGTGGATCAATTCGATATTGATCGCGCTGAAATCGTCCTCAACTTAGATTTCCAACAGCCAGAAATCATTTTTCTAAGGGAAGAGGTCGAAAATATTTTCCAGGTGATGTTGTCGAACGCAATAAGCTACCGTGTCGCCGATCGCGCATTGCGAATCGATGTGTCTAGTTTCTCGTCTGAAGACGGAGTAACACTCACAATAACGGATAACGGATCCGGCATTGATTTGACCCGTGATCTGGAAAAGGTTTTTGGCCTTTTCCAGCGCGCCCATGTGACACCGACCGGGGCAGGCGTTTCCTTGTACGCAATCAAGCGGATTTTGAAACAAATCGGGGGAGACATTGATGTTTGTAGTCAGCTAGGGACCGGAACGACTTTTGCAATCTATTTTCCAGCAACTCCCAAACAAAATGGGGCCTAAAATGGCCGCATTAAAATCAATTCTTCTTGTTGATGATGACGCTGTAACGAACCTGCTGCATCAACGGAAAATATCGAAACTTGGATTGGCTCAGACGGTTTTTGTCGCAACAGATGGGCAAGCCGCTTTAGAGCATCTTGTCGATTGCATCGCAGAAAATAGACCTGTGCCGGAATTGGTTCTACTCGACATTAACATGCCGCGAATGAACGGATTTGAGTTCTTGGAGGCTTATGAACAACTTTCTGGCGACATCCGGCAAGGTCAACAGATCGTTATGGTTTCCACCTCGACGCTACGTAGGGACAAAGCGAGAGCGGATCAGGACGAGAGTATCACCACGTTTCTGGTAAAACCATTGAGCGATCAGGATTTCCGAGATATCGTCAATGGCTGCTAAAAAGTAGGTGATACTTCATCGCCTGAGTTTGTTTTGGCGGCAAGGCGCGGTACATCCCCGAAAACCGACGCGAAACTCTTGAACAAAGCGACGTCTAAGTCTTCTATTGTCACTGGCAGGCCCAAATCTACGAGGCTGGTTACGCCGTGATCTGAAATCCCGCATGGTACGATTCCGGTAAAGTGATCGAGATCGGGGTCGATGTTGATTGAAATGCCGTGAAAACTGACCCACTTTCGCAACCTAATGCCAATGGCAGCAATCTTATCTTCGGCGATTGCTCCCGTCACGGAGGGCGGTTTTTCCGGGCGTTCAACCCACACGCCCACGCGACCCTCGCGAATTTCGCCTGATACGTTAAAATGTCCAAGCGTCGCTATCACCCATTTTTCCAATTGTTTGACAAAAACACGTACGTCACGTCCGCGCTCCCCAACATTTAACAATGTATATGCCACCCGTTGGCCGGGGCCATGGTACGTGTATTGACCGCCGCGTCGTGTCTCAAAAACGGGGAAACGGTCCGGATCTGTCAAGTCATCTATTTTCGCGCTTGTGCCCGCCGTATAAAGGGGAGGGTGTTCCACCAACCAAACGCATTCAGGTGCGGTGCCTTGGTGAATGGCTTGCGCGCGCGCCTCCATCCAGCGTTCGGCCGTACGAAAATCGGTTAATCCGGGTGAGACGATCCATTCTACCATGCTGACCCCTTAACGCAGCAAACTGGCATAGCAAAGTCCCGATGATATGAAGTTTTTATCGTCGTCCGATTGAAAATCATCGAAATGCCTCTTCACAAGCCTGCAAGACAAGGCTAAGGACTGCTGACCATTCAAAAGTGCGGATGTGGCGGAATGGTAGACGCGCAGCGTTGAGGTCGCTGTGGGGTAACACCCGTGGAAGTTCGAGTCTTCTCATCCGCACCATTGACTTCAGAGAATTAGTAGTCGTTGTTATGCTAGAATGGCATATTGGCAGGCTGTTCGATCAATTGACAGTTCATCTTTGAAGGTATTTTTTTCGCAAACTCGGACCTTTCTTGATGTTGTGCCCCTGGCTGGCGTTAAAGATATAATGCTTTTTATAGGGCAAGTCAGATTTGCGTCACTGATATGTCGCAACGGGCCATTGACCCAATTTTTGTTTATCGTAGCATCTTCGTATGGAAATATTAGAAAACCCGTACCGCGCAAGCGTACTACCTCACCCAGATCTTGAGGCGATGCCGTGGACGGCGTCAGATGAAGCCGCTCCCAAACAGATTTTTGATGGAAGAGCGCAGTCCATTGAAACCCCATTACATTCAGCGCAAGACTTGGCGCACAGCTTGGGTATTGCGGCGCTGCACATTAAGGACGAGCGTGGACGTGGTGGTCTGGGGAGCTTTAAAGCACTTGGGGCCGCCTATGTCATCGCTTGCGATGCAGCTCTAGGGAAAGCCAAAGGGCAAACCTATGTAACGGCCAGCGCAGGAAATCATGGATTGTCTTTGGCGGCAGGCGCTGCGGAATTTGGCGCAAATGCGCGCGTTTATATTGCACAAACTGTCCCGGAAGGCTTCGCCCAACGATTGCGTGCTTATGGTGCGCAGGTTGTGCGCCAAGGTGCCGTTTATGAAGAAAGCATGCACGCCGCGGCACATGCAGCGAAGGCTGAGGGTTTGACGTTGTTGTCCGACAGTTCTTGGCCGGGGTATAGCGCGCGACCGCATCGATTGATGGAGGGGTATTTGATCTTGATGGCCGAAGCAGTGGCCCAAATTCCGATGCCTCCAACGCATATTTTTTTACAGGCCGGTGTTGGCGGTCTTGCCGGGGCTTGTGCTGCTCATGCACGGGCGGTCTGGGGAGATGTTCCAAAAATTATCGTCGTAGAGCCTGAGGCCGCCCCCGCACTTGCGGCATCAATTCGTGCGGGAAAATCCGTCATTGCAGATGGGCCGGTTTCGGCCATGGGCCGATTAGATTGCAAGGAGCCTTCCTTGATCGCATTGAAAAGCCTGTCCCGTGATGCTGATCTTTTTCAAACGATTACTGAAACAGAGGGCGAGGCAGGCGCCGACTGTGCCGCACGGGCGGGGTACGCTTCGACGCCATCCGGCGCTGCTGGCTTGGCTGGTGTAATGGCCGCTACATCTGCATTGATGCTCAAACAGGACGCGCGGGCTTTGATTATCCTCAGTGAAGCTGCCGAAGACGCATGACGGGTCGCGGCTTTGCACCATCTGAATACGAAAGCCGTTTAGGGCAAATCCAAAGGCGGATGGGTCGGTCTGAATTATCCGCATTGCTGCTCACGACTGACGCAGACATACGCTATGTCACAGGGTTTTTGACACGATTTTGGGAGAGCCCGACGCGCCCGTGGTATGTCGTAGTGCCTCAACAAGGACGGCCTATTGCAGTCATCCCGTCAATTGGCGCTGCGCTGATGGGGCAGACATGGGTGGAAGATATTCGCAGTTGGCGCGCCCCGGATTATCACGACGACGGTGTGTCTCTATTGGGCGATACATTGTGCGAAGTGGTGCCGCCCAAAGGGCGCATTGGGATACCAAGTGAGAACGGAACCCATCTTCGGATGCCGCTGGCAGACTGGCAACGTCTGCAAATCGCCATGAATGATCGCCTTCTAACTGACGATGATGGTCTTATGGGTGCGCAAAGGGCTGTGAAATCCGACGCGGAAATCGATAAAATATTAGCCGCTTGTGCCACCGCGGGGAGAGCCTTTGAACGTGTGCCGGAAATTGCACGACTTGGCACACCACTGAGCGATGTTTTCCGAAGGTTTCAGATGTTGTGCCTTGAGGAAGGGGCCGATTGGGTTCCTTACCTTGCCGGGGGTGCAGGCCCGGGCGGGTACAGGGATGTTATTTCTCCCGCGACAGATCATTCTCTGGCGGCGGGCGATATTCTTATGTTGGACACTGGGCTGATACAGGATGGGTATTTTTGCGATTTTGACCGCAATTTTTCCGTTGGCCCCCCGACCTCTGAAACAACCGCTGCCCATGCACGTTTGATCGAGGCGACGCAAGCGGCCTTTGACATGGCCAAACCCGGTCTAACCGCAGCGCAGCTTTTCGATGTGATGGATAAGATCGTAACGGGCGGGCAAGGCGGTTCAGATGCCGGGCGATTAGGTCATGGACTAGGAATGCAATTGACCGAACCGCCGTCATTAATCGCGGCGGATCAAACGATACTGGAACCGGGTATGGTGTTGACCTTAGAGCCGGGAATTGATCTCGGGGACGGCCGGATCATGGTTCACGAAGAGAATATCGTAATCCGAGAGAACGGAGCGCAATGGTTGTCGCCCCCTGCGGATGTCCCTCTAAGGGAGGTATAGTCATGCCATTGCCAGCCTTTGAATACACTCTGGCAGATCTAACCGCGCCGCGCTTGGGCTTGGTTGCACTGCAATCTGACGAAACCATCGAAGGGGACATGCGCCGTCTATTACCTGAAAACGTGGATTTTTTCGTCAGCCGTGTTGCGTCCGATGTAGAGGTTACATCGGAAACCTTGTCCCACATGGAACAGCACTTGTCTGCCGCAGCCGGGTTATTTCCTGCCGGAGCCGAATTCGATGCAATTGGGTACGGTTGCACGTCGGGCACGGCTCAAATCGGACCGGGCAAGATTGCCCGGAAAATTAAATCCAGCGCGATTGCCGCGCATGTTACAGAGCCCCTCAGCAGTTTGGTCGCGGCGTGCCAGTATTTGGGGCTGTCACGTATCGCGATACTATCGCCCTATGTGGCGCAGGTTTCGGCGCGTCTTCAACAGACGATTTCGAAAGAAGGGATCACGACACCCGTTTTTGGCAGTTTTGAGGTGTCGACAGAGGCCACAGTCGTGCGCATTGATGCCAACTCGATTGAAGCCGCCGCAATAAACCTGATGCAAGGCGCTGATGTTCAGGGGTTATTTCTGTCTTGCACAAATCTAAGAGCCCTTGGATCCATCGAACGACTGGAACAAAAACTCGGAAAACCTGTCTTAAGCAGCAATCAGGTTTTGGCATGGCATTTGATGCAACTTGCCGCAGTAAAAGCGCCAAAAAGTGCCCCGGGACAGCTTTTTAAAGATTAGGGGCGTGCCAGTAGAATAAGCCAAATCCAGACGGTTACGATAGAGCCGAGCGTGGCCAAAAGGACCGAGGACGCTGCGACACGCCGTGCCCGACCATACATATTGGAAAAGACGTAAGCATTTGCGCCAGGCGCCATGGCTGCGGTTAACACACCCGAACGAAACGCGTCTGGAGAGGTTGAAAGGCTTTTGCCAAAGATCCAAAACAGGGAGGGGTGCAAGATCAACGCGATGCCGCATACCATGGCGATTGCGCGCAAATCACCTTCGGGTTTGTATTGAAACAACACGCCGCCTAGGGCAAATAATGCGGTCGGCAAAGCGGCCCGGATCACTAGATCAAGGGCGTCCGTTACGACGGTCGGCAGTTGGATAGTCGACAGATTTACTAAAAACCCCAGAACGATTGCAATGACCAGCGCATTTCGAAACATGGCTTTGACAACGCCGCACGCCATGACAAGCGGTGATTTACCTCGGTTCCGGGTAATTTCCATCGCAGTGATGCCGAGGCCGTAACAGAAGGGCGAATGCATCGCTATAATGGCGTAATTCCCTGTTAACGCATCCGCACCATAGGCCCGTTCAGTGATGGGGAGGCCCAGCAATAATGAATTGGAAAAAAGGCAACAAAAGCCAATAACCACGCAATCTTCCCATTCTCGTTTGAAAAAGATGCGCGCGCCGGAGAAACCTGCGAAAAAGCACAAGGTTGCCGCCAAGTAAAAGCTAACCAACAAGCGTGGATCAAATGAACTGGCGAGGTCTATGTCCGAGATTGCTTTGAAAAGCAGACAGGGGATCGCAAACCCTTGCGTGAATTTCATCAATCCATCGACGCCCGTGAGTGGGAAATACGCTTTCCAAACAGCTAGATATCCAAATCCGATGACAAGGAAAACGGGTAGGATTACATCGATAAGCGTTTGCATTTTGTTCTCTGAGTGATTGACCCATGCAGGGTCAATTCGGGAGGAGGGAGCGAATTATGATGATGGATAGCTTAGACGCATTCCATCATAGGCAGGTTGTATGTGCGCCGGCGTTTCTTGCATGAGCGTGTCGTAATCGAGATCGATGTGCATGTTGGTCAGCACAGCGTTTTTAGGGCGAACCCGTTCAATCCATTCCAGTGTTTGGGATAAATGTGAATGTGTGGGATGTGGTGTACGCCGCAAGGCGTCGACGATCCAGCAATCGAGATCATTCAGGAATGACCAGGATTTTTCCGGAATGTGAGACACATCAGGCAGGTAAGCAACGCCACCGACCTTAAACCCCAGAGCCTTGATACCACCATGTTCAACCTCAAAAGGCTCGAGTGTAATAGGGCCACCAGCGCCCTCAATAACGACAGTTTCCTCGATCAAATTCATATCCAGTATTGGTGGATAGGAGGACCCTTCTGGTTGGACGAATACATACCCAAAGCGTTCCAAAAGGGAGGCCTTTGTTGGCAGGTCCGCCCAAACGCTGAGACGGGCGCGCATATTGATCACGATCATACGCAGATCATCAATGCCGTGCACATGATCGGCATGGGCGTGTGTGTAAATGACACCGTCGAGCCGCCCGACATTGGCCGACAACAACTGTTCGCGCATGTCAGGGGACGTGTCGATCAAGACAGACGTTGTGCCATTGCCATTTGTGCGCTCAACCAACAAAGAACACCGTCGTCGCCGGTTTTTGGGGTTATTTGGGTCACAGTCTCCCCATTGACCACCCAGTCGTGGCACGCCACCAGAAGAGCCGCAGCCCAAAATAGTAAAATGCGTCTCGGCCACTAGGCCTTCCCTGCGTCAGTTGATGCCTTGGCGAAAAGACGGTCAAAATTTGCTTCGGTTTGCGCCGCAAAACTGGCGTAATCTACGTCAAAGGTTTCCGCCGCGCGCCGGGCTGTCAGTGCCGTAAAGGCAGGTTCATTGCGTTTGCCGCGATGGGGTGGGGGCGCCAGATAAGGGGCATCCGTTTCGACAAGAATGCGGTCCAAAGGAACGGACGCAAAGATATCCCTTAGGTCCTGAGATTTTGGGAAGGCCGTGATCCCGGACATGGACAGATAGAACCCAAGATCAATGGCAGCTCGCGCCAATGCTGGTGACGATGAAAAACAGTGCATCACGCATGAAAACGCGCCTTTTGCGTGTTCTTGGCTTAAAATACGCGCCATGTCATCGTCCGCGGCGCGCGCGTGAATGATAAGGGGTAGCCCTGTTTCACGGGCTGCTTCGATATGCACATACAGTGATTGTTTTTGTATGTCGGCACTGTCGGCTGTGTAGTGGTAATCAAGACCCGTTTCCCCAATACCGACAAATTTCGGATGTTGCGCAAGATCAATTAGCTTTTGCACCGTTGCCAATGGTTCGCTGGCTGCACTCATCGGATGGGTGCCTGCTGCGTAAAAGACCGATGGGTGATTTTCTGCAATGGATCGCACGTGCGGTTCGTTTGTCAGTTTGGTGCATATCGTGACCATGCGGTGCACGCCTGCTGCGGCTGCGTCCGCGATAACTCTCTCCAATTGACCGTCGAAATCAGGGAAATCGAGATGACAATGGCTGTCGGTGATTTTTGGTTCTGTGCTCATGTCTGCCTGCAGTTACAGCGCCTTCCCGCGCCTTACTGCGTCGGGGTTTGGCTGATCTTGATGAGGGTATCTAGGACCAACGCCGCCGGGTCAAGGTTCACCGCCAACCCGTGGCGGGCTCTGGCGCTCGTTTCCTGTGCAACTTCCGCCCATCGCCGTCCGGCGGCACCTGTTGGCGATAACCTTTTGAGAACAGCAGCCTCACCCGGGGTGGCTTCGATGTCTGGGGGCGCGCCACTTGCGCCAGTTTTGGCCAGCCGCGACATTAGCAAATCAAGCAAGACAAAAAGCAGATCTCGCCGTGCTTCGGCGCCCCGTGCCGCAGCTGCTTCGGCCAGTTTTACGGCGCGTGAGCGGTCGAATTGGGGGAGGGAATCAAGCAAACGCAACAATTCCGCATAAATTTCCATCCCCCCTAAAGAGGATAAACGAACCGCAGCGCCGACTGATCCGCCCGAAAGTTGCGCCAATGCAGGCCCTTGATCGCTTACGTCGGTCCCGGCTTGGGCAAGCGCTTGTGACATGTCTTGGCCTGACAGCGTGTTGAACCTGAGCACACGGCATCGTGACCGTATTGTCGGCAACAGACCGGAAGGTTGATGGCTGATTAACAACAGCGTGGCGCGTTCGGGTGGCTCTTCTAACATTTTCAGCAGCGCATTTGCCGCTTGCGGGTTCATTTCGTCCGCAGCATCCACAATGACAACCCGCCGGCCACCATCTGCGGCGGAAAGTTGGAAAAATCCTGCCAGTGAACGGATGTCTTCAACCGAAATAATATCGCGTAAACGTCCGGTCTTTTCGTTTTCACTACGCGTGATGACCTTTAGCCCGGGTTCTGCACCCGCCGCGATACGCCGTGACACAGGGTGTTCGGGATCGATTGCAAGGCGTGTTGGGGCAGGGGGCGCACCAAACAAACCGTCATCCTCGAGCGGAGGTGTGGCCAGTAAAAAACGCGCGATGGACCAGGCCAGTGTTGCTTTTCCAACGCCACGCGCCCCGGTCAATAGCCAGCCATGGTGTAGCCGTCCGGTGGCATAGGCATCCAGAAATGCAGCCTCGGCAGCGTCTTGCCCGAACAACTGCTCAGTCTCTCGCGGATGCGGTGCTCCTTCAATCTGATCAGGCGGGGTCATTCAATCGCAGTCTGTACTATGCGGGTAATGTCTTGGGCGACGGCGTCTGGAGATTGCGCGCCATTGACGACCCTAAAACGTGCGCTGAATTCATCGGCCAGTGCCAAAAAACCTGCTCGCATTTGGGCCTGGAGTGTTTCACCAAAGGCTTCAAAGCGTTCATCCGCAGTTTGCCGCGATAAAGCCCGCGACAGGCCTATCGCCGGGTCCATATCAATCAATAGCGTCAGATCAGGTTCGCGCCCAATCATCAGGGTATGCAAAGTGTCCACAACAGGCCGTAAGTCGCCGCGCGACAAACCTTGATACATCCGGGTACTGTCAGCAAAGCGGTCGCAAATGACAATCTTACCAGCCTCCAGTGCGGGTACAATCAGCCGCTCCAAATGATCCCGGCGCGCCGCAGTGAAGAGCAGGATTTCAGTCTCGGCCGACCACCTGTCAGGATCACCCTGCAACACCAACGCGCGAATTTCTTCGGCACCGGCCGATCCACCGGGTTCACGGGTTTCGACAACATCATACCCAATGTCGCGCAAATGCTGCGCCAGTTTTTTTGACTGAGTAGATTTTCCTGAGCCGTCGATGCCTTCAAAGGTAATGAACATCCCGCGTCCTTGGGCGAGAGATGTCACGTTGGCTCCTCTGTCCCCTTAATATATTGCGTAAAGAGCAGTTGTGCAGCTGTTGTAAGGCGGCTGATAATGCCGCCGCTTGGGATGTCTTTATCCGCAACCAACGGGAGCCGCACTTCCGGTAACCCTTCAGGGGTAAAGACCAATTCCGCCAAAGCATCACCCTGTGCAATCGGCGCTTCGATTGGCCCAGTGTAGACGACTTCGGCTTGGATTTCCGAATTAGCCAATGCAGGTAACAGGATGTTCAGATCTTCGGGGGCGACCAGCCCAACGGTTGGCGCATCGCCCATCCAGACGTTTGCTTGCGCGAATTGCTGGCCTTCTTTCCCAACTTCTCGCATGGCAAATTGGCGAAAGGCCCAATTCACAACCGCTTGGCTTTCTTGTGCACGTGCCGCGCTGCTTTCCAACCCTGTAATGACAAAGATGATACGACGATCCCCTTGGATGGCCGACCCCACCAGCCCATATCCGGCTTCTTCTGTGTGGCCCGTTTTTAGGCCATCTGCACCAATACCCATGCTCAACAGCGGGTTACGGTTCAGGCGGTTACTGGGCACACGGTTGTCAAAAGGAAACTCGGTTTCGGCAAATAATGGATAATATTCAGGGAAATCCACAATTAAACGGTCCGCCAGCACTGCAAGATCGCGCATTGACATCAAATGCCCGGTCTGTGGCCAACCGCTTGAATTTGCAAAGGTTGAATTGGCCATGCCCATGTCTTGAGCGCGTTGCGTCATGAGGCGCGCGAACCCGTATTCGGTTCCGTCAGGCGACAAAGCTTCGGCAATCACGACACAAGCGTCATTGCCGGACAGCACGATTATACCTCTCAAGAGATCTTCAACGCGGACTGTTTCGCCAGACTGCAAAAACATGCTGGAACCGCCATAGGATTGTGCATGCTCTGAGACGAGGAGCTCTTCGTTAAGATCGAGACCGCCTTGCGATTTGCCACGTCGAACTGCTTCAAACGCCATATAAAGCGTCATGAGTTTGGACATGGATGCCGGAGGAAGCGGGAGGTCTGCATTTTTATTTAGCAAGACAGTTCCGGTTGTCTGGTCCATGACAAAAGCGGCGGTTGCATTTGTTTCAAAGGCGGCCGCTGTGAAGGTGGACATGACAAAGGCCAAAGCGGCAAACGTAAGACGGATCACAATTAACCCTCCTTTTTAAATCAGTTAGTAACAGCGTAGGCGTCGGAAAAGCCTTCGGCCTTGATTTGGTCCTGAATTTTACGACGTTCACTTGATGATGTCGCCGGACCAACGATGACGCGCCAGAAATTTTTACCATTGGCCTCCTGGGTCAAGATCGTCGGTATCAAGCCTGCACTGCGCATTTGCTTTGCGACCCGTTCTGCGTTGTCTTCGCGGTTATAGATGCCGACTTGGACAAAAGGTTTTTCTAGTCCGGAAACTGGCAGGCTCGACTGAAGCGCAGATGTGCTTGCCCCCCCTGTGACAGGGGTCGGATCAGCGGAGTCGATGGCTGCACTTGCGGCGATTATCGGATCCAACGTTGTTTGTTCAATCTGCGCGGTTTCGGCCGGAGCCACCCCCGAGGCTTGCGCATCAGGTGGTGTTATTGGGGTGCGTTCCTTGCGCAAAGCAACGACATCCAGTTCCACCGGAGCGCCAGCCAGCACGTCAAGCGCCTTGGCCGCGTCAGAAGAAATTTGTAACCTTGGCCCGGGGATGTCTCTTTCGCGCCGGAAAAGCGCACCAACAACGAATTTTCCATTGGATTGGTTTCTGACCATGACGCGTTCTGGGGTGGTGACGTCCGGATGCGCAACCCACACGCCGCCCAGCGAAGGGCGGCCATCCCACAAACCGGCTTCGGTTGCGGAAAAAACTTCAGGAGCCTCGACATCGTTTTCTACAAACTCAGCCGTAGCGTTTTCTGCGGCTGTTTCTGTCGATTGCGGTTTTGGTTTAAATACTTGTTCAAGGTTAAACGCGCCGCTGTCATCGCAAGCTGAGAGCGCGAACATTGCCAGCACCGCTGCGGATAGTTTTTTCTTAGGTACGCCGGATACACATGTAATGATTGTACTGCCCATGTTTTACGGTCCTTGCCACTTTGCTGCCTGCACAGCCCACACTGGTTCGCCCCGCTTGTATAGGGGGTCTTTGCCCAAGTGTAACCTGCGCAGCGCTATGTGAAAAGCGCGAAGGTTTTAATCGGCAAAATTCTTGATTTCCAAACAATGCAATTTTGAGGTTTTAGAATCATTTCGCAGCATTTAGGAGGAGTGCGTCGGAGGAGTGGCAGAGTGGTCGAATGCACCGGTCTTGAAAACCGACGTACGTGAGAGCGTACCGTGGGTTCGAATCCCACCTCCTCCGCCATTGAAATATAATTAATATACTTCAATGGTTTAAGGTGAAAAAATGACCATCATCGACCATCATTTTCTTCTTACGGTTCACTACTTTTCGCGTGAGTTATCGGATTTCAAAGTGGCGCATAGGCCCGGAGCAAGTGAACTGCCCCCATTTAACGTGCGAATTGATTGCAAAAGATTTGATGGAGACGGCCTTAGTGAAGAATTATGTTATTGGCGGGCTGGTATGCCTTGTTGTCGCTTTGGTTGTCGGCGTTCATCCAGTGAAAAAAGTGGTGAACGAAGCAACCAATCGAGGCACCTTGAGGGGGGTCGAAACATGCATGTCATATTCCAGCAGGGAACTTCTCTCCAAAGAGGCGCTGAGAGCTACTTGCGTCAGTGCCTTCCAGAAGCGCCTTTATGGTAGAGAACATGCGACAGGCCGTGCTGGGCCAAGGGCCGATGAACCGAGTGTAAGCTGGGGCGGAATCCTTGAGAACAAAACGCCTGACCATGTAACCACATGGGTTCGAGTTTCGGTTAGTATTTTTGATTCAGATGGCACCGAGCAGGAGGTCTTCGGGGAAACACCGATTTGGATAGACCCGCTTGGTGAAGCCGAGTTCTTGGTGGAATTGCCCGACCTCGAACCACAACAATTCGAAAACATAGAGTTCTGCGATTATGAAGTCGAAGAACCAAAGTCTTGCATGGGATGGGGTGTCACCAATGTAATGGGAGTTTCGATTTAGGCCCATACCTAGGCAAAACTCAAAGCATGGTTTTTATTTCGCTGCAGAGGGCGAGTTTGACTTGCTCACATCAAACTCCATGCACGTAGGAAGCCCGGCCCATAGGTGTCTTTTTGCTGTCCGACATCCCAATCATAGATTTCTTTCCGCCTCTCATGATCCCCGTCTGAACGCCTGTGTCACCACTTTCTTGGAGACGCATGAAGTCGCCGAAAAAACCCAGACCCGCATCTTGTCCAACACCTCCATGAATATCAGGGTCATTAGTGCCATTTCCTCCACGTCAGGCTCGTAACCATTGGCTTGAAGAACAGCATTCGCCGTGCCTGCCACATATGCTAGCGGATCTTGCCAAGACTTGATGCAAAACTTCATGCTACCGAACTAACAAAAGAAGAAGACGTTGCAAAAACGGCCATTCGCCCGCGAGATTGGCCATTCGCCTCACGTCCAAAATCGCCGTCAACCAAGCTCACACAATTCAGGGCGAAACGGTCGCTGTTGTTTTGACTTTGCTATTGAGAAAGGGCGACCCTCGCTTCATTTTCCATCCATTGCAGCATTTTTTTGTATGGAATTGGCCCGTAACTAATCCGGGCGACACCTACATTCGCCAACTGACTATTTTCCGGTGCGCCGGGCAACGCGATGATGTTAACGGGCAATGAAACGCGCTCGCAAAGCGCAGCGATCATATCCAAATCCAATAGCCCCGGTGCAAAGAACCCGTTTGCTCCAGCGTCCGCAAAAGCCGTCGCGCGCAAGACCGCTTCATCGAGCATTTCTTGAGTATGTGGTTCACCTTTCATCTTGGCTTTCAGGAACAAATCTGTTCGTGCATTGATAAAAGCTCCGACACTTGCACTGTCACAGGCCTTCCGCGCGGCCATCAAACGTTTTGCCTGACCGGAAATACTGTGCAGCCCATCGCCTCCCACAATCTGGTCTTCGAAGTTGAAACCCACCACACCGGTTGCAATTGCCCGCGTGAAATGAGTTCCGACAACGTCCGGTTCAACACTGTAGGCACCTTCAAAATCGAGTGAAACAGGAAGGGAAACTGAGGACACAATACGTTCAATGTTGCCCAAGACAAAATCAAATGGAATTTTCTCACCGTCACCAAACCCTTGGGCCATTGCAACTGGCGCACTTCCCGTTGCAATCGCCTTCGCGCCTGAATCTGATACAGCTTTTGCAGAGCCAGCGTCCCAGATGTTATAAAGGATCACCGGATCGCCCTTTACATGGAGGTTATGAAATTGCTCGGCTTTTTGCTGTTGGCTCATAGGACCACCTTTGTGCTTTCCAATTTGTTTCAGTGAATGCGAACCTAAACAGCGGTCCGTCAAGCGTCCACAACTGACCGATCACGTCTTTGAGCGTTTAGTTGCCGCGTGCCTCTTAGCCCACAGGTGCCTTTCGTCGATCGGTCAAGATACTGCAGGCGCCGCCCGCATAGTGGACATTGAGCATGTCAAATCAGCGTTTCCAGAAGCGCTTGGATTTCGGCTTTTTAGCCTTGAGATCTTTTTTTAGTTCGGTGAAGCCGCCGATCTTTACCCCATCTATGAAGATGAGAGGCGTTGTCGTGATGTGATGTTTGTCTTTGAACGCATCCGTTTCCCGCCGTGTCCGCAAGATGTGTTCTTCGATTTCAAAGTTCTCTCGCCGAAGTAGATCGCGGGCTGCCGTCCCATAGCCACATGTATAATTCGGTAGATCCATGCGATATAGAACAGCCTTGGGCATTTGAACGACTCCGTTTATTTCTTGCAGATTTCAGGCTTTGTTGACCGAAACACAAGGCGAAATTGGTAACTATATCGTTTGGGCAACGGCCCAAAGCTGCTGTGCGTAGCGATTTGCGTTGGAGCGATGCAACTTCTCTCAAGCAGACGTTGAGTGTTCGCGCAGCTGTTAAGGCTTGGCGATGAAGATTGTGCGAGACAAAACGGGTACGCAGTTCATCGTCCATAGAAATCTTGCATCACAAATTTTCTTTTGTCGGTCGGGAGAACATTTTACTGAGCATCTAACCAGACATGTTTCTTTGATTAACAAATCCATGCAAACGTTTAGGGACCTTTATTGCTTTAGAAGAAAATCTCATGTTGGCGAAGAGCTGGTTGTCAACTCACGCACCAGTCGTTTTGATGCAGCTCCTGGCGTGCTCCCCCAGCGGGTCACCCAGCAATAGAAAATCGGCGTCAGAAATAATGTGAAAACTGTCGCAAATCCCAACCCGCCCACAATGACCCAACCGACTTCTCTACGTGCTTCGGCACCTGCGCCCGATGTCAGCACAAGTGGTAAACCACCCAGGACGGTTGACACCATCGTCATCATGACCGGACGAATGCGCAAACGCAGTGCGTTGCGAATGGCCATATCAATGTCTTGGCCTGCTTGGCGAAGTTGGTTCGCAAATTCGACAATCAAGATGCCGTTTTTGGCCATAACGCCGATGAGCATCACCAGACCTATCTGGCTGTAGTAATTCAATGACCCGCCACTGAGCGAAATCGCCAACAGGGCCGCGGCAAGCCCAAAAGGCACCGTCAGCATGATCACAATCGCGCTTGCGAAACTCTCGAACTGGGCGGCGAGGACCAGCATGACGATCAACAGGGCCGTTCCGAAAACGACATACATCGCTTGGGTGCTGTCCTTCAGCGTCGCCGCTTCGCCCGTGAATGTCAGACCGATGCCGTCAGGAAGCACCTCTGCCGCTAATGAGCTGGCGGTGGTAATCGCCTCAGAGAGGTTCACCCCGTCACCCAAGTTGGCCTGCAACGCGACCGACAGCGCGCCCCCAAGGCGGGTAACCTGAGCGTCGCTGACAACTGTGGCCAAAGTCGCCACAGAGGAGAGTGGCACATAAGACCCGTTATCCAACCGGATTGAAATTGATGAAATGTCGGATGGGTCATCGATTGCGGGGCCACCCGGTACGACGTTTACGTCAACTTCGGAGTCATTTTCAAAGACGCTGACCGCGACGTCGCCGCGCACCAATGCACTGATTAAGCTGGTGATTGACGACGGCGCAAGTCCCATGTCGTGTGCCGCGGCTTGATCCACGCGTACCTGCAATTCTGCGTTGACTGGCGCCGATGAAAGCTGCGGGTTCACGAATGCCGCATTTTCAGACATGGTGGTAACCAAGGTTTCGGCCGAGGCCGTTAGGTCATCAAGGTTGTTGCCAGTTACCGCAAGGCCAAGGCCGCTGCCGCCGCCCCGAATGTTCAGGCTGTTGGAAGAACGGGCACTGATCTGCACACCGGGAATGGCGGCGAGTTGTCTGCTTATTTTTGCGATTAAATCAGCCTGTGAAAAGTCACGGTCCTGCCAATCAGGGAGCCGCGCAATGATCAACGCGCTAGTGCCGCCGCCCACGCCCACGATGCTTTGGAGTGTTTCGATTTCACCGCTTCGACGATAGGGCGCGAGGATTCTTTCGGCCATGATCACTTGGGTATCTAGGTAATCCAATGTCGTGTCAGACGCTCCACGCGCCTGCACGACAAAGAAGCCGCGATCCTCGGTTGGGGTGATGCTGGATGGCAGGGTGAGGGCGGCACTTACCGCATAGATCACAATGGCTCCCGCAATCGACAATACCAAAATGGGCGTGCGAATGGACCAATCCATCACCGCATCAAAACCGCGCGCCAACGCCCCTTGTGTCGCGGCGTCACTGTCTGCCGCTGCCTTGGGTTTTCCCGGGTCCAACAAGGCCGACAATACGGGTGCAAGGGTTAGGGCCGTGATCGATGACAGCGTGACAGCGAATGCTAAAACGAAGCCGAATTCAGAAAAGACGCCGCCCGCCTGACCGGGTAAAAACGAAATCGGAATGAAAACCGCGGCCAGCGTAGCAGTCGTAGAAATAACGGCAAAGAACACCTCGTTTGTGCCTGCTGCCGCCGCCGCAAACGCCCCCATGCCTTCTGCGCGCTTGCGCGCGATGTTTTCTACCACAACAATCGCGTCATCAACCACCATCCCCGTGGCCAGAACCAGCGCCAAAAGGCTGATGGTGTTCACGGAAAAGCCCGTCACCCAAATGGCGGCTAAGGTGCCGATCAGGGCAACAGGGATTGTGATGGCGGGGATCAAAGTCGCACGAGGGGAACGCAAGAATAAAAAGATCACTGCAATCACGATTGCTGTTGCCAGCAAAATTGAGTTCACGACTTCTTGCATCGACCCTTCGATAAAAACCCCGTCGTCAGAAGCGATGATCAGCTCAACATTGTCCGGCAATAATTGCCGCAGTTCTTCAACGGCGACATTCACGGCTTGGGATATTTTTAACGTGTTTCCAACGGATTGCCGTGTGATATCCAAACTAATGGCAGCCTCTCCGTTCACGCGAGAAAAGACCGAGGCCTCTTTGGGTAACAGTTGAACAAAGGCCACATCAGCCACTTGGGTCGTGTTGTTGATTTGCAAACCTTCTATGGTTTCGACAGTGACCGCTTGATTAGCAACGCTGAGGGCCAAGGTTTGGTGCGTCCCTTCCAGGGAACCTAGGGCGGTGTCATCGCGCAAGGTGGTCAACGCAGCACTGACGTCAAACACGGTCAAACCGCGGCTGAGCAACGAAGGCATGTCTAACTGGACCTGAAATTCATTCGCGCGACTGCCCTGCACGGTGACCTCGGCGATGCCGTCTATGGTTGAAAGCCGCTCATAGATTGTGCTTTCGGCGAGGTGGGTCAATTCATCAAAACTGGCTGCCCCCAATAGTGCCAATCTGATGATCGCATCCGAGTTGCTGTCGCTTTTTGAAACTGTTGGCTCTTCGGCATCATCTGGCAAGGATTGCGTGGTGGCTGATACAATTTCGCGGGCCTCATTGGCGGCGACATCCACATCTGTTCCGTCAGACAGATCAATGGTGATCCGGCTGGATCCCGCACTGGAGGTGGATTCCATGAACGACAGCCCTTCCAGTCCGCTGAGCGCATCTTCGAGGGGTTGTGTGATTTCGCTGTCGACCGTGGCGGGCACTGCGCCTTCATAGCTGGTGTTCACCGACAGAACGGGGCGATCAACATCGGGCATTTCGCGGACATCAATGCTGCTGAGGGCGGCCAACCCTGCGATAATGATCAATAGGTTTAGGACAATACCTAGGATTGGTCGTGCCACAAAAAGACCGGCCAATCCTGTCTTTTGCAATGTGTGTTCGACACTCATCTTGCTGGACCTGCGGCGCTTGCGACATCGGTTACTGCGGTGCCTGTGCGCAATTTCGCGGCACCCTCAGCGACGATTGTAGCGCCGAGGGGTATGTCTGTTTCCACCCAAACACGGGTGCCGTTGCGATAACGAATGGTCACCGGATGCGGTGATGCAATCCCATCTTCAACCCCCCATATTTTTGCGCCATCTCGGTTCCATGTGATCGCTGTGGCTGGCACGACAGGGAGCGGTTCTGTCTGTTCGGTGATGCGAACGGTGAACGTCATACCGGCAATCAAAGCCCCATCCGGATTGTCGATTTTCGCACGCACTGTTGCACTGCGCGACGTGGGATCAAGCGTGGTATCGTAGGCCGTAATCGTTCCACTAAAAACACGCCCGGCATAGGTGGGCGTGCCGATCTGCACAGGTTTTCCAACTTCCAACAGCGCAATAGAACGTTCGGGGACTTCAAACTCGGCGACGATCACGTTGGAATCTTCGATTGAGACAACCGCGTCGCCAACGCTGAGATAGGCTCCGACATGCAGGTCGCTTAGACCAAGGGTGCCATCGATTGTGGCCTTGATTGTGCGTTCATCCAATGCATTTTGCGCGACATCGACATTGATTTGGGCCAGCTTTAACGCGACCTCTGTTTCAACGAAAATGATATCGGTGATGGTCGAGTTACCGCTGTTACGAAGCGTTTTATAGCGGGCAAATAGATCTTGCGCCTGCTGATGTTCTGTCGCAGCGATGTTCAAGGCGAGTTGTTCTGCGCGGTTGTCCAATTGTAAAAGAACATCGCCTGCTGTGACCACAGTGTTCGCATTAATCGACACATCTGTGATTTCACCCGTCACGTTCGACACGACGTCAACACTGCGCAACGAGGTTGCGGTCCCGATGGTTCTTAGGGTCACGTTGTAATGTCGCGCGGACAAGGGTTGCATCACGACCGTTGTTTTCTGCGTCGCTCTTTCCGTGCGCGCGCCGCGATCTGGTCGCTGTTCTTCGGTTTTCGCCAATTCCGTACCAATTGCCTGTTTGATCAGGTTTGGCAGTCCGAACGAAAAGAGGTACGCAGCGCCAAGAACACCAGTAGAGGCAAGAAGGATGAGGAGTTGTCGCAAAGATCGTTCCTTTCACTGTCAAACGGCTACAAACTTCCGTTCCGCTTGAGAATTGTACGCCGCAGCGCCACAATTCCGTCGCATAAAAAAGGATCACAAGTAATTTAAATTTCAAACCTTGGTTGCGCAGCGAGCCTTTCAGATCTCCTCCCTTATCGTATCGCTCAGTCACTTGTACAATCGAACTCGGCGGCGGCAATTTGCGCAGACTATTGCATCGGTAACTTATGGGATGAACCGGCTGCTTCACTCGGCATGTTAGACTTGGCCTATGCTGCACCTAGGAGATGTAGCATGACGAAGAATGATTTTGATGAGCTGGTGTCTGATAGCGTCGATATCGGCAAGGATGTCTTTCATATGGTTGGTTTTGTAAAGAAGGTCAGCTTGTGTGGGGCAGGGCGATGAAATGTTTGGCATTGGTCACTAGGTTTGAGGAGCTACCCCGTTGCATCGTGGGCATGGAAACCTGCATGAGCGCGCATTTTGCCCGTCGAACGCTGCGCAAGTTGCGGTTCGAGCCTCGGGTTATCCCTGCGATTTGCGTTCAGTCTTTCAACAAAGACCAGAAGGGCGATTACAACGATGCCGAAGCTATCGCGGAAGCCGCTTTGCGTCCCAATCTCAAGACGGTTTTCGAGAAGACCCAAGAATAGTTTGATCTGTAGGCGTTGCATTGCGTGCGTTCTCGGCCCGGCTGGTATTACGGCGGACGGCAACAATGACTCAGATCCGCGCGTTCTCGACTGATCAAGGGATCACCGTCAGGCACAGCGTGGCCGCGTTGCGCAACTCGTTTGATGCCATTTTAGACAACCACAGCAGTGAGGGGTTCCTGCGAATGCGCAAGTTGCCCCTTAGTCTCCAGCAAGATTGGTCTGGACGGACAAACGGATCGAGATGGCGACCTCGGAGACCGCAGCCGTCAGCAAGGGCGAGGCCCGCTGTCGACGCCTCATGACCATTCCGGGGCATATCACAAAAAGTGGGAGCCGATATCTGCGCATGCCATTTGTGCAAGCCACATAGGTCATCATGATGCGGTCAAAGAACCGGCACAAGTACTTTGACCCATGCTTGGAGACTGCAGCAACACGCATGCAGCACAACAAGTTGGATGTAGTTCTGGCAAGCAAACTGGCGCGCATCACTTGGAGCGTCCTGAACTTAGGCAAAGACTTCGATTGGAAGGATAAGGAATTGGCGACTGCGATCTAATCATAGCCGCAAACGATGTTTGTAGACCTCAAATACATGGAATGGAAGAAAGCGCACCCAAAGCCTGAGAGCCCAGATGGCGGTATTGGCCCGGTCAGGAATGAAACAGCGGCGCGCCGTTTCCGGCTTTTCGCGCCATGTTGGTTTAGGAATTTCATAAACTGAGCACGCGACATCGTTGAATAAAAGTAGCGCCTATGGTTTCCGATTGGCTCGCAGTGGGTCGCTTCCAACACGCGTCAGTTTGCGGTTCTTCAGCGCTCTCTCGCGAGCTTCTGCCAGACTGGCCAGCAAAGCGGAGCCAAGATCGATTTCAGTACGCTTATCCCGAATGACAATGCGCTGCACCCAGGTCCGAGTGCCCGATGGGTCACCTTTGAGAAAGAGGCCATGCCCGTCAATGTGGTTGCAGGGATTGGTCACCATGCACAGGCATGCCGCCGACAGAGCTTTTTCGAGATACTTGTTGGGTTCAACAATTTGAATGCCAATTCGACGTCCGCAATCCTATCTGCCATTAAAAATAGGAATAGGGAGGCTAGGGCTGGAAGCTCCCCCGCCATTTTCCGCATTTTTATGTCCAACTTGCCGGTGCGTTTTTCATAGGCTGCGATGACCGCTCCGCCGGTGGAGTCGACGATGCGGCCAAAAGGACTTTCAGGCTATTTTCCAATCTTCTGTGTAATATACAGCAAAAGAGGGGCAGGATTGGGAATCTTAGAAGAGCGTAGGCAGGAGAGAGAGTATCCGTTTGTGTGGTAGGCTTGTTTAAGACTGGCTACGCAACTCGTCCAATTGTGTAAGCATCCCTTTATAATTCTCAACACCTTGGGCGCCGGTTACCAAGTGTTGTCGATCAAAAACAACCGCTGGAACCCCACGAATACCCTGTTGCATCCAGAATTGTTGCTCCTTGCGGACATCTGCGGCAAACCGTTCGTCGGCGAGAACAGCAGCAGCTTCATTTGTATCAAGACCTATTTCACCCGCGACAGCAACGAGAACGGCATCGTCCGAAAGATCGCGCACATCAGTAAAATGCGCCTCAAACAGCGCCTGTTTCAAGTCGTGTTTTCGCCCTTGTTCATTTGCCCAGTGTAAAAGCTGGTGTGTTTTGAAGGTGTTGTGCATCCGAAACCCGTCCCTAAAGCTAAAAGTAAAGCCAAGCTCATCACCTTGTTTCTTCATATTAGCGCGATTGGTGTCGGATTGTTCAGCCGTGATGCCATATTTTTCAACCAGATGTTCACGCAAATCCTGCCCCTCTGCGGGCATATCCGGGTTCAGTTCAAATGGATGCCAGTGGATCTCATGATCTACATCGTTAGCATCGAGTGCCGTCGCGAGTTGGCGGTAACCGATGACGCACCAGGGGCACATTACGTCAGAGATAATATCAATGCGAAGCGGGGAACGTAAGGTCATGATCTGAGCCTTTGAAGGTTTCAAAATACAATTAGGGTCAGTTTAGGTGTGCTTCTATTTTTCTGGAACCCATGTCTGTGCGAATACGAATTCACATTTGCGTGCTCGGATTTTTTGCAGGTCGCCATCGCGAAAACTCGGATATTGGGGCGCGAGGAAAACGAACACATCTGCGCATTTAAGGGCGGCACCTGTTGGGTTAGAACCCTTAAGGATCAAAGGACAGATACTGCGCACCTCATGTCCGGTCGAGGTGTCGCGTTTACGTAAGGATCTGCGCGCGCTCCTCATTTTACTAATTGAGCACGAAAGCCTAAAACCAACGAACCGGCTGGCGCATGACGTCTGGCGAAATTTTTTCTAGGCGTCCTCATGGCCCCCAAATCAAAACTGCACCCGCGCAATCAACATTCTGAAGGGTATGATTTTGCACGCTTAATGGTGCAAACACCTGAGCTGGGGAACTTTGCGACCAGTAATCCGGTTGGCAAGACGACGATCGATTTCCAAGACGTAGAAGCTGTCCGAATGCTTAATCGCGCATTGCTCAAGACACATTACGACATTGATTTTTGGGATATCCCTGCTGGTTACTTATGCCCTCCAATTCCTGGCCGGGTCGATTACATCCATTATCTGGCGGATTTGCTTGCTGACAGTAAGGGTCAGCAAATCCCACGAGGACCGCATGTCAAAGCATTGGATATTGGTACAGGTGCAAACTTGGTTTACCCTCTCACAGGTCAGAGTGAATACGGCTGGCACTTCACCGGCGTCGATATCGACGTTGTCGCGATGAAATCGGCACGAGAAATTTGCGAATCCAACAGGCTGGCCATTACTCTGAGGCAACAAAGCAATCGTGATAATATCTTTCGCGGCGTGATTCAGCCACGGGACGCTTTTCACGTAACACTGTGCAACCCGCCGTTTCACAATTCGATCGAGCAAGCCCAAAAAGGGACGCGACGTAAATGGGCAAACCTTGGCAAAGGTCGTTCGGGAAAGCTCAACTTTGGCGGCCAAAACGCAGAACTTTGGTGTCCGGGTGGTGAGATAAAATTTATCGCTCGCATGATAAAAGAGAGCACCGAATTCGCCGAGCAATGCCTATGGTTTACTTCGTTGGTGTCGAAAAAAGATAACCTACAGCCCCTCCATCGAATACTGGGAAGTGCTAAGGTCGCTGATTATAAAGTCGTCGAAATGGCGCAGGGACAAAAAACCAGCCGCTTTATTGCTTGGACGTATATGAATAAAAAACGGCGTTCTTTATTCGGGGACAGGGCGGGTGCATAGGGCTGTGTCCTGATCCTGTGACATAAGGAAAGCCTGATGGATAGAAGCTGTGTCGTTGGGCCCTCAGATCCTGTGGGTGGCGGTTTCCAACTATGATAAACAAGAAAAGACCAATGGTTTCTGTAGGTAAGCCATTCGTGATTTGGACACCGCATGGGATCATGGCACATCCGTTTCAGCCCACACGTGTCAGGATATCAAATGAAACGCTGCCTTCTCGCCTTGCTTTTTACGTTTACGTTCACGGCCAACACTGCGCGCGCCCAAACCTGTGGAGACGCGGACACGCCGTGTACCATCGAAAGTGGAACATATCACGCCATCGCCCCGGTGGCCGAAGCAAAGGGGATTGTGGTTTTTCTGCATGGGGGTGGGGGTCGAGGTAAAAGCCTTCTCAATTCAGGCATGGCACGCGCAGCGACTAACCGTGGTTACGTTTATGTTGCACCCGATGGGTATCATCCAAACTCCCGTTTTACCCGCAACTGGTCCGTCAAGGCGAACAACACTGTGTTTGAACGCGACGACATCGCGTTCCTGTCCGACGTGCTGGTGGATGTACGTCAACGATTTAACGTCAATTCTGACCGAACATTGCTGGCGGGTTTTTCACGTGGAGGATCAATGGTATGGGACGTGGCCTGTCACATGCCCGATTTCGCAACTGCCTATGCTCCCATTGCCGGAGCATTCTGGGATGACCTACCCGCGAGCTGTGCGGCACCTGTAAAACTGTTCCATACCCATGGATGGAGTGACCGGACTGTGCCGCTGGAGGGTCGTACCTTTGGCGGTTTTGGCCGTGGCCCGGTGACACAAGGTGATGTTTGGGCCTCCCTCAAAATTCTGCGCGAAACCAACGGTTGTGATAAACGGCAACCCGAAAAGAACAGCTTTGATGGGGATATGTGGTTTCGCCACTGGACAGATTGCACGGGTGCGGATGTTGAGCTGATGGTACACCAAGGCGGGCACGGCGTTCCCAAAGGCTGGTCCAAACGCGCCCTTGATTGGTTCGAGGATTGATGACCGCTGCCAGTGGCGTATCATTCGGGGCACGGGGTTTTTAGCCGTTTTCTCAATCGGAGCCATCTATGTTTGATACAGGATTTAATCATTTCAAATCTGTATTCGCGCACAACTTCTTTGTGGAACCGGCAGATCGAAACTATTTCCTCGCACGTTTCTCGAAAGCCTTCGGTATGCCTGAAGAGTTTTAGTGGCATGCGCTTCAGGCGGTTGAAAAATACTTAAAAGCAGGCCTTGTTCTCAATGGGCGGAGCGTAAAAAACAAAGGATTTGGGCACAACATAGAAGAACTCTGGGACGAACATAAAAACACTTTTGCAGAGTTGGCAGTTGATAGATTGGAAAAAACCAGCTGGGTTAAATGACCAGCTCTGGGATGATGACAGTTTCGCACCTTTTTTCCGGGCAAGCCTGGAGGGATAGAGGCTTAAAAACACATTCCAGGCTGACCTTGCGGACGTATAGTTTATCAAACCCCTGTTTCACAGCGCCGCCAAGCTTGAACAATCTGCGAAATGACCAGATCTGCGTCCGGTTTGTGCATGCCATAGCCGATGACAGAAATGCGAATGACGTAATGCCCTCCCCACTCTCCGTGGGTTGGATAGACCTCCCCTTGATCTTGAATGTATTTCAGCACCCGCATTGTCAGATCATCGTCTGGCGCGTCATGTCCGCATGCAACGGTCACTTGATTGCTGTAAACTTCATTCAGGATATGCAGTCCCGGTACTGCCGCGAGTGTTTGCGCGATATGGTCTGCCAACATGCAATGGCGTTGGATCATTTCCCGAACGCCGGATTTCCCCAAATGGCGTAGGATGGCATATGACGGCACGCCGCGCGCGCGCCGCGACAATTCCGGTGTTGAATCCGAGGGTTCCCAATGTGCAGTCAAACCTGGCAAATAGGCACCTCTTGCGGACATGGACGCGACCAGCGGTGCGCGATCCCGGGTGATGACCATGCCTGCGTCGAAAGGGGCATTAAGCCATTTGTGCAAATCGACCGCCCAACTGTCGGCTTGTTCAACCCCTGCAAGCCGCTCGGCAAGTGCAGGAACAGCGGCGACCCAAAGGCCAAAGGCACCGTCAACATGTACCCAACCGCCACGTTCATGCACCAGCGGGATAAGCTCGGCAAAGGGATCAAACGCACCGGTGTTGATCTGCCCTGCCTGCAACACGACCAACGGGGGCGCGACACATTCTGCGAGTGCCGTTTTGAAGGCATCTACATCAATGCGACCCTCGCGATCAGTCCTGATTTTTGTGGCGCGTCCAGCACCAAACCCGGCATAGCGCAGGGCGGCAAATGGTGCCGAATGGGCATCCTCGCCGATCAAAACTGGAACCTCGGGCGCGCCAAAGAGCCCGTCCGCTTCGACATCCCAGTTTTGAGCTGCCAACAGAGCATGGCGCGCGGCCATGATCCCGGCCATATTTGCAACACTGCCACCAGTTACGATCCCAGCGCCGCTGTCAGCAGGTAGGGTGAGCAATTCGATCACCCAATCACAAACGGCCCGTTCCATGCCGGTAATCGCAGGTGTTTCAAAGGACGACCCGGCATTTTGACCCCAAGCAGAGACCAGAAAATCAGCAGCAACTCCTACCGGATGTGATCCCCCTAACACGTAGCCAAAAAATGTCGGCGCGGACATTTTATGTAACCCGCCATCCGCGTCGCGAATGATGTCTTGGATAACATCTTGCTCTGAGCTTCCGGTTTCGGTCAGGGGCCTTTGGAACCTGCTAACGGCTGTGTCGATGTCCAATTTTGGCCGGGCGGGGGCGTCAGGCAACTTGTCCCGGTAAGATCGGGCCGCAGAATAGGCCAAATCCATCGCGGATGTTTGGCTTTGCGTCAAACCCGATGTCTTTTTGGATTTATCGGACATGATCTTTCCCCACAATTTTTTCATCCCTCTTGGACGGAATTGAGCCGTAACCTACCATAGAATTTTCTGTCGAACAGAACGGAATGCTGGTGGCCAGAAATTTTGGCAGATTTCTACGACACCTTGCAGATCATGTTATTTTGTGAATTTCTATGCAGGAGATTTGAATTTATGTTTTGGCGATGCTGCCATCATAGGTCACCCTTCATCCGCGGGAAGACGACGTGATGCACAACAAAGTTGTTTCAGCCGAGCAAGCCGCAGCATTGATACATGATGGCGACGTTGTCACAACCTCCGGGTTCGTCGGGATTGGCGTGCCCGATGCATTGCTTTGTGCTGTCGAAGAGCGATTTTTATCGACCGCGATACCGCGTGATCTAACGCTTGTTTTTGCGGCGGGGCAGGGGGATGGTAAGCAGCGTGGTCTGAACCGTTTAGGTCATGAAGGGCTGCTTAAACGCGTTATTGGTGGGCACTGGGGTTTGATCCCCAAGGTGGCTGCACTGGCAGTTGCTGGCAAAATCGAGGCATGGAACCTGCCGCAAGGCTGTATCAGCCAGCTCTTTCGCGACATTGCTGCGGGAAAACCGGGGATGCTCAGCCGTGTTGGGTTGGAGACCTTTGTCGACCCTCGAAACGGGGGCGGCGCGATCAATGACATCAGCACCGAACCTCAGGTCGAACTGACCTCAATCCGCGGCGAGGAGATGCTGTTTTACCCGTCTCAACCGCTCTCGGTGGCGCTGTTGCGTGGTACAACGGCGGACGAAGCTGGCAATATCACGATGGAACGTGAGGCGCTGACAATCGATAATCTGGCGCAAGCGATGGCGGTCAAGAACGCAGGCGGTGTGGTTATCGTTCAAGTCGAACGCATTGCGCGCAGTAAATCACTGCCTGCCCGCGATGTGCATATTCCCGGTATATTCGTGGATGCGGTTGTCGTGGCGGAACCGGAAAACCACCTTCAGACGTATGCAACGGCCTTCAGTCAGGCTTTTACCAACCGTATCCGCCCCCCCGAAGGTGAAATTCCGGCAATGGGATTGGATATGCGCAAGGTTATTGCACGACGATGTGCGTTTGAATTGCCGATCAACGGGGTTGTCAATCTGGGGATTGGAATGCCAGAAGGCGTGGCCTCTGTTGCCGCAGAAGAGGGTTTAATCGATCACGTGACCTTGACGGCGGAACCCGGCGTGATTGGTGGGCAACCCGCCTCGGGTCTGGATTTTGGCGCGGCTGTGAACATTGACGCCGTCATTCCTCAGAACAACCAGTTTGATTTCTACGATGGGGGTGGCCTGGATTTGGCATGCCTTGGTCTTGCCCAAGCGGATCAGTTTGGCAACGTCAACGTATCGCGGTTCGGATCACGACTCGCCGGCGCAGGCGGGTTTATCAATATCTCGCAGAATGCGCGTGCCGTTGTCTTTGCCGGGACCTTCACCGTGTCGGGGCTGGCTGTGTCCATTGCAAACGGTCAAATCAATATCGAGCGTGAAGGTCTGCATTCGAAATTTCTGAAACAGGTCGAGCAGATTACCTTTTCTGGCCATCGTGCCGCACGTCTTGGCCAGCAGGTTCTATATGTGACGGAACGCTGCGTGTTTGAATTGACGCGCAAAGGGTTGAAACTAATCGAAATTGCGCCCGGAATTGATCTGGAGCGGGATATCCTGTCCTTGATGGACGTGCGCCCGATTATTGGCGACCTCATCGACATGGACCCTCGGATTTTCAAATCCGCGGCAATGGAGATTAGGACGGATTTGCTGCATTTGGATTTGCCCAAGCGCGTCGCGCTGGATGCAGAGCAAAACACTTTGTTCCTGAATTTTGAGAAAATGCGCATTCGCACGTTTGCGGATGTCTCGCTCGTGCGACAAGCCGTTGAAACAGTTTGTGCACCGCACCTTCGAAAAGTAGACGTTGTCGTAAATTATGATGATTGCAGGATCGACGATGACATCGTGGCGCAATGGGCGGCTATGGTTTTAGGCTTGCAAAAACAATATTATCTCAACGTGTCGCGATATGCCGGATCTGCGTTTATGCGAATGAAGTTAAGCGAAGTTTTCCCCGAACATCGCACCCATATTTTCGAAACCAAAGATCAGGCCGATCTCTACTTAAGCAGCAAGAAAGCGCCCAAATGAAAATGCTCCGTCTCGACCATGTCAATGTCAAAACAACCAATCTCGAAGAAATGGTGCATTTCTATGAAGATATATTGGGGTTGAAGTCCGGCCCCCGACCTGATTTTCCCTTTCCTGGCGCGTGGATGTACATCGATGAACATCCAATTGTTCACTTGGTCAGCGTGGAGGAAGAGTGCAAAGCGATTGATCCTAAAATCGAACATTTTGCGATTAAAGCCACAGGATTACCTGGCCTGATCCTAAAGTTGACAACGGCAGGGATCAGGCATTCCATTGACCCGGTTCCCGGTGCGCCTGTCGTGCAAGTGAATTTGGCAGATTCTGATGGAAATCATATCCATATCGACTTCCACTCGGATGAACTGGAAACGATGGGCTGAATGGTCAGCCCTGCGATCGCTTAGAAGTCAAATGGACGTAAAGCTAGACTGAGGGGGCGCGAACCTTGGCGTTATTAGCGGCTTTGAGGGGGGCTTGAAGCTGGCGGCTGTTTTGGGTTGCGCCACATATAGATCGTGCCGAGGGTGAGGATTAACGTCATCACTGACCACACAAAACTATAAAGCACTGCAGAGAGGGCTGCCCCGAAAAGGCGATCAGCATCGCCTTGCGTACACGTCCCGGCAACGCGCGCGATGACTGCGTTGAAGCCGCCAAGGTAAAAGGCCATGACCGATAGAATTGTCAAAAAGAAAGTGATGATTTTCCTGCCGGTTCAGTACCCAAAATAGGGCCCATTTAAGCCTACACATGATCCACTCTAAGTCATGTTGGCTGTGCAAAGGATGCGTTTGATATAACTAAACAGGCGTGCCGGATGATTGCAAAAAGACGCAGTGTAGCCCTTTGTTTCCTGCCGGTTCGTTAAACGCTGAAACACCCCTCCTTATTGAGGGATGTTTCGTTTGTTCTAGGGTTTACGTCGAAAGCTGTGATCTAAAGGAGGAAATCTCCTAAGAAATAGTCACTCGCGGTGGTGCCCGCTCCATCATTGATCCGAATGGACAGGTCGATGTTTCCATCGTTGTCGATCGAGCCAAAGACCCGCGTTTGGTTCCCGACATTCTCGACCCAAAGTGCACCCGGTCCCGCCGCAAGACCCTGCGCAGTGGTGAGCTCACCCAAGAATGTGAAGGCCTGATCCCCACCACTGGTCACATCCGCATCAATCGAGGAAAGATCAATGCGATCTCCGCCCACACTTCCGACGCCGTCAATGCCATCGATCAGGTCGGCACTGCCAAAGGCGGAATCTGCAGCTTCTGCAAAGACAAAGGTATCATTGTTCCCTTGGCCACGCAGAGTGTCCTGACCGCTGCCCCCCTCTAAGGTGTCATTGCCGTTGCCGCCGACCAGCGTGTCATTGCCCGCTTCTCCGAAAAGTTCATCGAAACCATCGCCGCCGCGCAGGACGTCATTCCCATTGCCACCAAACAGATCATCGGCTTGGGTGTCACCTTCTAGGGTGTCATTGCCGTTGCCACCTAGAACAGTGTCTTCACCGGCTGAACCAAACAACAGGTCGTTGTCTTCCCCGCCATTCAATTGGTCATTGCCGCCGCCACCGCGCAAGGTGTCGTTGCCATTGCCACCGTTCAGCGTATCGGTGCCGGTTTCCCCCACCAGAACGTCCGCCCCGTTTTCGCCGTTGATCAGGTCGCTGCCGCCACTACCATCCAATGTGTCAGCACCGTCACCACCCAAGAGGGTGTCATTGTCGTTCCCACCGAAGGCGACGTCGTTTCCTGAACCGCCGTTAATGAAGTCAAAGCCGTCAGACCCCCGCAGCGTGTCGTTCCCACTGCCGCCGATGATCTCATCGTTGCCGATTTTCCCTTCGAGCAGGTCATTGCCAGCACCACCATCAAGCGTGTCATTTCCGCTTTCTGCAAAGACTCTGTCGTCGCCGTTGCCACCCAGGATAGAGTCGTCGCCGTCCCCACCATTCAGAGTGTCATTCCCATCCTCGCCTAACAGAGTATCATCCCCGGCCAACGCCAAGACACGATCGTTCCCTGCGCGCGCTTCGATCCGTTCTGAAGTGGCAGTCCCCGTGATGGTTTCCGAGGCCGAAGTGCCAGTAATAATCGCCGATCCGTTGATCGTTCCTATGGCATAGGCCTGCGTCGCGTTCCCCGGAAGTACGCCGTTTACGATGTCAGACAATTGCAGCACGAGCGTCTCATTACCTTCGCTAACGGCATCTTCGTTCGTCTGCACCGTGACTGTCGTAATTGGCACCCCGGCGGCGAAAGTGAACTGACCCGAAGCGCCAACAAAATCCGAACCGGCATTCGCAGTTCCGGGCAGAATTTCGAAGGCTCCAGATGTCACCTCAGTTGTCTGTCCAAGCCGGATCAACGTAAAGGTAATCGTGCCACCCTCATTTGCGCTGGCATCCTGAACAATAATACGAGGCGCAGTCGGGCTTTGGGCTTGACCATCGTCATCAATAATTGTGCCGGTCGCTTGCAAAGTCGCGGCACCGCCTGCAAACACACCGTTTGTCGGGCTAGTCAGTTCCACAATAACCGTCTCGTTTAACTCCTCGATGTTGTCCGCAACCGTACGTACAAAGATCTGCGCGGTTGTTGCGCCAGCCGGGATCGTGAGCGTACTGGTGGTCGGGTCGAAATCCGTTGAAATGATAGCCGTTCCTGAGAGCGCTTCAAAGACCATGCTGACCGGATTGGCTGACGGTGAAGCCAAGCTAACAGTAAAGGCGATCAAGTTGTCGAAATTCGAGGTGCCTTCTACGATTTCGCCGTCACTGATGGAAATTTCTGGAAAGAAACCAAATCCGCTATCGTCATCCAAGATCGTTGCCGACCCCGCGACACCGGTCAAGCCACCTTCAATCTCTGCTGAGGTCGTCGTCAACACCAATTGGAAATTTTCCGATGCTTCAGAGGTGCCATTTGTCACGATGTCTACAGCGACAGAAGCAACTGTTTGCCCGGGCTTGAAGACAAGTGGTGCGCTTGCAGCACTGCTTGCCCCTGCAAAATCACTGTTGCTTTTTGCGCTCCCTTGAACGGTTGTGTATTCAAATGAAATTTCTTCATCTGATGCTCTTGAGAGTCTGACTTCGAAGACGGCTTGGGTTGTGCCGTTGTCGCCTTCGACGATTGTGGTGTCGCTGACAAAGGCGGCGCGTTTGAGGCCTGTGCCGTCGTCATCGAGGATGACGCTTTGCACGG
>JBDWVP010000004.1:0-65324 GCA_039983935.1 Roseobacter sp.
CAGACCACATTCAGCATTGGGCAACCTGACGCCGATGGAATTCTTGCAGAGAAAGGACATGGACAAGATGGCTGCCTAGCGCCAAAGATCTAACCCCAAGGACTCCGCGCAAAGCTGGAGGGAACTTGGGGCGCAGGTCAGTATCAGCAAACGCGATGATAGATACCTGCGCACCTTAATGATCCATGGTGCCCGCGCCGTTCTTGCGAAGGCCGGCGGCAAGACTGATGCCAGAAGCCTTTGGATCGGACGAATCCGTGACCGGCGACACCCGAATGTGGTAGCTGTCGCACTTGCCAACAAGAACGCGAGGATCGTTTGATCAGTCTTGTCCAGTGGAACAAATATCAACCCGCTGTCTCGGGATGAGACGGCACTGAAAAGCTAAACCAGGAGGACTGGCCCGGAATATTGTAGCAACTTGGCATGGGATTGTGACAACGACACGAACCGTTACTTCTTGAACCTGGTGTGTGGATCGGCACAGCAAAGCTGATGCCTCGGAGCCAATTGGGGAGAAGTAAGCGGAAATCCATCGGGGCTTGCGGCGACAATGTATTGGGCCGCTTACAGAAGCCGGGTATATTTCAGCAATCGTGATCCTGAAACAGACCAACCAAAACCGTTGCAATAAGGTGGGGTCCATATACATCCACACACGATTTTCGCTGCGTACCAGAAATCCGGGTCTGGGCTCTCAACCGACCTTCTCTGCGCGTTGCACGAAGGTCTGCTGTGGCTTCCAAGAGGTGACCAACCCATTGAGGGAGCGTTCCGTGATCGTGTTTGCACTTTCTGGTGGTGCTAGTGCTTTTCTGATGGTGCCGGTGCTTTTGATCCATCGCCCAGCTTGGTCGGTGGCGATTGCTGATGAACAGGCGCATGTCGTCGCGGTGCCTCGTCATAGCGACGTGGGCGAGATGCCGATCTATAGAGCGGGAGGTGAGGGCGTAGGATTGATCTACAGTTGCGCCATGGGATTTGTGGATGGTGACGGCGTATCCGTGATCGAACGTTTTGAACGTACCAGGATCAAAGCGGACAAGTCGGTTTGTGCCCCCATCCAACGCAACGGCAATTTCGCCATCTTGCGCGGTGACGACCGTGCCTAACATCCCGTTCTTTACACCGATTTCCTTGTCATTTTGCGTGAATACAATGCGGTCGTCGGCTGCAAAAGCGCGGTTCCCGGTTTCTGTGTTGAACATCACCTCAGGGTGTGTGTCTGGGTCCGACCGCAATGCGGATCGGATGGCTTGATTGAGTGCATGCACGTCTTTGCGCTTGTGGGCAAAGGCGAGACGGGATTTTGACGCACCATTGGCGGTGACATCAATGGCGTAGGTATCGACCAGGGCGTCGATGGCATCGCTGCGATGATCGACCTGTGTGACCGCATCGCGGTTGCGATACTGATCCGCAGCTTTCGACGTGTCACCCGCCGCGAGGTCCTGCGACTTTTGTCTGTGGAATTCCGTAAGGTATGCCGCACCGTGTGTTTTGACGACCTGACGGAAGGGCGCGTCCGCTTCGATAGGTTGCAGCTGGTCCGGGTTGCCGACCAGAAGCAGCTTTGCGCCGATCTCGATCATTTTGGTAGCGACCCGTGACAATTGTCGCGTACCGATCATACCGGCTTCGTCAATGACAAGAACATCGCCTTTGGCAATCGGTGCATTTCCGTTTTTCCATGACTGCGAGCGTGCGGCTTTTGATCCCCGATGCGCCTTGCAGTTCCTCGGCAGCTTTTCCTGCCAGAGCTGCGCCGTGAACGGTGATGCCCTGTTTTGCCCAACCCTCCCGCGCGGTAGCGAGCAAGGTGCTTTTACCCGCGCCCGCAAGGCCAACAACGGAAGAAAGTTGTTTGTCGCCCAAAACATGATGCAACGCGTCTCACTGTTCGGCGCTCAACTCGCCACCGAATGCGCGGTGCATCTTGGCGTTTTGCGCTTTGATCGCGTGGCACGATTCAAATCACGTTCGGCGTTTTGATGGCCTTGCGTTGCGAACACAGGTGCGGTGCCGTCATCTGGCAGGCGCACCGGTTGCGATGACGTCATCGTTCGATCTGGTGCCTGTTGTAGCACCATCGGATCGTCAATCTTTTGCGCCAAAGCCCGTAACACTTCGACCCGTTTGAACGAGGCCCTGATCTGCGAGATATGATCCCGCACCAGCTCCGACGACTTGACCAATTGTGCTTTGGAATAGGGCAATCCGTCATCTTGCAGAACCAGCGACTGCTGTGGATCCGTTCGCGCCTTGGTATGGAAAGCAACGGACAGACCCTGATTCTGGCCATCACGTAAGAGCGCTTGCCGTTCCGCGAGATGTTTGATGACCAATGCCTGCTGTGCTGCGCGATCTTTTTGTTCTGCGGCCTTGGCATCGGTTTCGATTTTTTTGGAGTTTCGCCTGATGTTGAGCCGTCGCACGTGACAAGAGACCACGCAATTCCTTGGGCAGACTGGCCTGCCGCTCTTTGACCTCGGCGATGCGCTGCTCTTCTTGCAGCTTGAGAAGCGTCGCGCGTTCATTGCGCTGCGCCTCGACCCGCTTTGCCCATTGCGTATCTCATACCGCATTCTTTGCCTTCTCCCCTTACTTCGGGGGTGTCGATGCGATGCAGGTGCAGCGGCTCGTTGTGCGGCACAAGGTTGAGTCCCAAGCCTATGTAAGCCAAAATCTTATCACCGTCATACGCACGGACAATCTTAGCTTTGCAGGTGCATATTCTTCAAGCAAAGCTGATGGCCGATGATAGCACGCTAGACGCAGACGCGATGTTTGGCGGTTTTCTCATGACGGAAAGAGCAACGATGCAGGCAATAGACCTTCTTGCTCATCTACTGGATGTTGTGCCTGATACGGAAGAGGTGACATGAGGGCCTTGGAAAACAAAACTTACATCCCACTACCGGACTTTAGCGACATATCCAGCAAGTTTTGATTCTGAATATTAGAGTCGTCGTCTAGCGCTGACAAAAATAGATTAATTTTCCCCTATAGCGAGAAGTAAAGCCTCAATAGAAGCAACGCAAATCTTGTCGCACTGCTGTTTAGGGAAACTGTGGATGAAAAATAAGGACTGGGCTCGAGAGAGAGCAAATTTTGTCGCGCGAAAACATTTTGATTTAGATTCAGATTGGCCGATAGAGAAATTGATAGAAGAGTTAGAAAAAGCTGCGTACAGGTTGGCAAGTGAGGGCAATACTAGCGAGGCCCGCTCACTGTTTGTTGCCGTGGCGGATTTATCTAAAGAGGCTGCACACTGATTGCTGCCAAACCCTAGCAGCATTCTGTAAATCGGGCTCTTTTTCCTCATTCGCTGCGTGCGGTACGCGCCCGTTTTACCGAAATTGGGTCACCAAAGGATTAGGCAATTCAAAATCGGGGGAATAAACAGGGAATACCGATCGCTCTATCAAAAAAATAATTTAATTCAGTAGGTTAATTGAATTATATGGTGCCCAGAAGAGGACTCGAACCTCCACGTCCATACGGACACTAGCACCTGAAGCTAGCGCGTCTACCATTCCGCCACCTGGGCAAGTGTCGTCAGAGCGCCGTGTAAGACCAACTGCGGGGCGTGTCAAACGGAATTTGGAGAGCATTTGAAGGCACGTGTTGAAATAAACTGCGTCTTTTTGCGACTTGTTTCATAAAGCCTTGAGCGATACATCCTAATAAGGATGCGGCAAGAGGGACAAAAAATGTCAAAACTGGTCACAATTTTCGGCGGTTCAGGATTCGTTGGTCGCTATGTTGCTCGCCGTATGGCCAAAGCAGGCTGGCGGGTGCGGGTTGCTGTTCGACGTCCGAACGAAGCAATTTTTGTCAAACCTTATGGCGTTGTCGGCCAGGTCGAGCCGGTTTTATGCAACATCCGCGACGACGCATCTGTTGCAACGGCCATGGCTGGCGCTGATGCGGTGATGAATTGTGTCGGAATACTAGCCGAAGACTCCAACAACAAATTCGGTTCCGTGCAGGTCGACGGGGCCACCCGTGTCGCGCGCATTGCCGCTGATCGCGGGATATCTACGTTGGTGCATATTTCAGCTATCGGAGCTGATGCAGCCTCTCACAGCGAATACGCGCAGACCAAGGCGCAGGGTGAAGAAGGCGTTCTGACTTACATGCCCAGTGCCGTCATTCTTCGGCCGTCCATCATCTTTGGACCTGAGGATCAGTTTTTTAACCGCTTTGCGGGCATGACCAATCTGGGGCCAGTTCTGCCAGTTGTTGGAGCTGGTACAAAATTCCAACCTGTTTATGTGGATGACGTTGCTAAGGTCGCTGAAAAAGCACTGACTGGCGCGGTCGCCCCGGGCGTGTATGCCTTGGGGGGACCGGATGTCGCCAGCTTTGAGGACTTGATGCAAACCATGTTGGGCACAATTCACCGGCGGCGTCTGGTGATGAATATACCCTTTTTTGCTGCCCGAATAATGGCGTGGGGATTTGATACCATGCAGGCTGCATCCATGGGGTTGATTCGCAATGGTATGATTACCCGCGACCAAGTTCGAAATTTGGCCAATGACAATGTCGTCGGTCCGGATGAAAAAGGGTTCGCAGATCTTGGCATCAAGCCCGCATCGTTGGATGCCGTGCTGCCGGAATATCTGTGGCGTTTTCGGCCTTCGGGTCAATATGATGCGATGAAAAGATCTGCTAAAAACTTGCGCCCTTAAGCGTAAGCATACGTCAACAGGCATATACCCAAAAAGAGTCTGTAGACGACGTAAGGCGTGAAGCTAACGCTTTTCAGCAGGCGCATCATTAAGGTCAATGCAAGTAGTGCTGCAAAAAACGAGAAAAAAGCGGCAATAGAAGCGTCTTTTGCCATTTGCCAATCTGCTTGGCCTATGACGTCGACGCTAAGCACCATCCCGGACGCGATGATGGTTGGTATAGACATCAGCATAGAAAGTTTTGCGGCATCTTCCCGTTCATAGCCTAGGCGTCTGGCAGCAGTGATTGTAATGCCTGATCGGGATGTGCCGGGGATGAGAGAGAGTACTTGTGCGCAGCCCATGAACACGGCGTCTTTGATGGACCAAGAAGTGGCTTTTCGCGTTGTCTCGCCGGATTTATCTGCCCAATAGAGCAGAATGCCAAAACCCAAGGTTGCCCAGCCGAGAACGGCGACGGATCGTAGGATTTCATCTAACCCCGTTAGTTTCACGATAAAGCCAACGATGATGACCGGTATGGTGGCGAGGCACAGGCAAAGGGCCAAAAAGGCACCCGGTGTATCGACGCGGCCTTTTATCAGCCGTGTTGAACCGATTGCCGCGATGCGGACATCCGTCCAAAAATAAAGCACCACCGCAAAAAGAGAGCCAACGTGAACCGCAACATCAATTGCAAGTCCTTGGTCTGGTTGTCCGGTCAATGCAGGCAGTAAAACAAGGTGCCCTGACGAGCTGACTGGGAGGAATTCCGTTAGGCCCTGAACAACAGCGACAAGAAAAAGATAAAAAATAGTCATAAACACATCTCACGTAGCGCTGAACCCACGCGTGGTATAGGCGCAGGGAATTAAATGAAAAGAGACAATTTAAATCCGTTTCGGACCTAGTTTTACCCATTTTTCCGGAGGACCCTTATCGATAGACGAATTATTTTTTATTTAGGTAACCCATACTGACTTTATTTCCGGATAAACTTAACGTATGGGTGCGGTTCTGGAATTTTAAGAGGGTTTGGGACATGGCTGGCCAGCAGATGTTGAAGTTTGTGAGCGTTGAACGGGATATGCCTGAAAAACGGGGCGCAGATGCGCGCCGTGAAGACTTCCACGAGATATATGCGGAGTACGCGAGCACGAAAGCGCAGGAACAGTCCAGTCGTTGCAGTCAGTGCGGCGTACCATACTGCCAAAGTCACTGCCCATTGCACAATAATATACCGGATTGGCTGCGTTTAACTGCCGAAGGACGTTTGCAAGAGGCCTACGAAGTCAGCCAGGCGACCAATACTTTCCCAGAAATTTGCGGTCGCATTTGTCCACAGGATCGTTTGTGTGAGGGGAATTGCGTCATCGAGCAATCTGGCCACGGTACTGTAACGATAGGCGCAGTTGAAAAATATGTAACCGATACGGCGTGGGAAGAAGGTTGGGTTTTGCCGATCTCTCCTCAGCAAGAGCGTGCAGAATCAGTGGGTATAATCGGGGCGGGTCCCGGCGGGTTGGCGGCAGCTGATGTGCTGCGTCGCGCGGGTGTTCAGGTTACCGTTTATGATCGGTACGACCGTGCCGGAGGGTTGCTCACCTATGGCATTCCCGGTTTTAAGCTGGAAAAAGATGTGGTGATGCGTCGAAATAAACAGCTTGAATTGGGTGGCGTTCGGTTTGAGCTCAACTGCACAATTGGCGAAGATATTTCGTTTGATGAAGTGCGCGCTCAACATGATGCTGTTATCATCGCAACTGGAGTCTACAAAACACGTGAGATCGAAGCCCCCGGTGTTGGTGCTACCGGTTTGGTGCGCGCGATCGACTTTCTGACGGCGTCTAACCGCAAGAGCTTCGGTGACCAAGTTGCTGAATTTGACAGCGGTGCGTTGAATGCCGAGGGTAAAAAGGTCGTTGTTATTGGCGGCGGCGATACGGCGATGGATTGTGTTCGCACGTCGATCAGACAGGGTGCGACATCGGTGAAATGCCTATATCGTCGTGACCGGACCAACATGCCGGGTTCACAACGCGAAGTTCAAAACGCCGAAGAAGAAGGTGTGGTTTTCGAATGGCTGTCCGCACCTAAGGGCTTTGTTGGTGATCCCGTAACAGGTGTTATGGTCCAAAAAATGCGTTTGGGGGCACCTGATGCGACGGGCCGGCAGGCGCCAGAGGTCATTGAAGGCGCTGACTATGTAGAAGACGCCGACATTGTTATTATGGCTTTGGGCTTTGAACCGGAAGATTTGCCAACGCTTTGGGCGCAACCAGAGTTGCCCGTTACACGGTGGGGCACAATCAAGGCGGCCTTCACGACGGGCGAGACCGAACTAGAAAACGTTTACGCGGTTGGTGATATCGTGCGCGGCGCGAGTCTGGTGGTCTGGGCTATCAAAGATGGACGCGATTGCGCCGCGGCTGTTTTGGAAAAGATGGGTGCAACTGCCGCAATCGCTGCGGAGTGAGAAAAGACTGGTGAACCTGCGCGACGAATGTCGGCAGACGAATCCGGGCCAGCTTTGAAAAGCAAGCAATACAAGGAGGCCGTAATGGCTGATTTGAAGACTGTTGAGGGACGCTGCCTGTGCGGTGCGGTAAAAGTTACCGCCACGCTCAAAGATCCGACTCTTATCGCTTGTCACTGCGAAATGTGCCGCCGTAGTACCGGCAGCATGGCGATCTCGCTTGTCACAGGGGGAGGTGACACAACAGCCGAGGGCCCGATAAGGACCTTTCGCTCTTCTGATTGGGCTGAACGCGCATTTTGCCAAATCTGTGGATCACGCCTTTGGTACAGCACTGTGCATGATGGCGCACGGTATTTGGCGGCGGGGCTGTTTGAAGATACTGGGCATGCCGCATTGAGCGCTGAGTATTTTGTTGATCAATGTCCTGATGCCTATGCCCTTCAAGGGGATCACAAGCGGTTAACGGGTCAGGAAACGATTGCTCTGTTCACAGACGATTCCCCAGCGGGAGATATGCAATGACCGAGAAAGCAAAAGCACATTGTTTATGCGGTGCGGTGCGCTTTGCCGGGCACATAAAGGGCAATGGCATTCAGGCTTGCCATTGCAAGCAATGTCAGCGTTGGACCGGTGGAGGGCCATTGATGACAGTGAGAGTAACCGATCTGGAGACTGAGGGCGCCGATTCAATCGGCAGTTACCAAGCCAGTGCGCATGGAGAGCGTGCTTTCTGCAAGGTCTGCGGTACGACGCTTTATTGGAAACTAAAGGATCGCAAGATCGCATTTCTGCCAATCGGTTTGTTTGAAGATCAGACCGGTCTGACAATGCAGGAAGAAATTTTCGTCGACCACCGCCCGGACTGGCTTCCGGCTTGGTGCGACGCCAAACAACACAAAGAGGCCGAGATGCTGGCCCAATTAGACGCATTTTTAGAAGGAGACGCCCAATGACAAAATATGATGACGCATGGGTCGCCGAAGAAGAAGCCAAGCGGGCATATATGGCGGAGCACGGGCTTTATTCCGAGCAAGAAGAGCATTCCTCTTGTGGTGTCGGTTTGGTCTGCTCGATTGATGGCACCCCGAGCCGTACGGTTGTGGAAAACGGCATTCAAGCACTGAAAGCGATCTGGCACCGCGGTGCGGTTGATGCGGACGGCAAGACAGGCGATGGCGCAGGTATCCATGTCCAAATTCCAGCACCGTTCTTTTATGATCAGGTGCGCCGGACAGGCCACCACCCGAAAACTGACCTCCAAATGGCCGTCGGGCAGGTATTTTTGCCGCGCACTGATTTCGCAGCACAAGAAACTTGCCGGACCATTGTCGAAACCGAAGTCCTGCGCATGGGATATTACATCTATGGTTGGCGCCACGTGCCGGTCAATGTCTCGGTGCTTGGAGAAAAAGCCAACGCCACCCGTCCTGAGATTGAACAAATTTTGATCTCAAACATCAAAGGTGTGGACGAAGACACATTCGAACGTGAGCTATACGTTATCCGTCGGCGCATTGAAAAAGCAGCTGCGGTTGCTCAAGTGCCGACACTTTATATTGCGTCGATGTCATGCCGTTCCATCATTTACAAAGGTATGATGCTGGCGGAACAAGTTGCCGATTTCTACCCGGACTTGATGGATGAACGCTTTGAAAGTGCATTTGCAATTTATCATCAGCGGTATTCCACAAATACCTTTCCGCAGTGGTGGTTGGCCCAACCGTTCCGCATGCTTGCCCATAACGGCGAAATCAACACGCTCAAGGGCAATCTGAACTGGATGAAAAGCCACGAAATCCGCATGGCCAGTGGCACATTCGGCGAGATGGCAGACGATATCAAACCGATTGTACCGGCAGGATCGTCAGATTCGGCTGCGCTGGATTCGGTGTTCGAAATGCTGGTTCGGGCAGGTCGAAACGCGCCGATGGCAAAAACAATGTTGGTTCCTGAAAGCTGGTCGAAACAGGCCGTCGAATTGCCCCAAACATGGCGCGATATGTATTCCTACTGCAATTCAGTGATGGAACCTTGGGATGGACCGGCTGCCTTGGCAATGACCGATGGCCGCTGGGTCTGTGCTGGTCTTGATCGAAATGGTCTTCGCCCGATGCGGTATGTCGTGACCGGCGATGGCATGTTGATCGCCGGATCTGAGGCGGGCATGGTGCCGCTAAACGAAACCGATGTCATCGAAAAGGGTGCATTGGGGCCGGGTCAGTTGCTGGCTGTGGATATGAAAGAAGGCGTTTTGTTCCACGATACTGACATCAAGGATAAACTGGCGGCAAGCCAGCCATTTGGTGATTGGGTAAACAAGATCAATGACTTGGATGCAGCACTTTCGGGCATTGCCGAAAAGCCTGTGTTCACAGGTGATGAATTGCGCCGTCGTCAAGTTGCCGCCGGGTATAGCATCGAAGAACTCGAGCAAATTCTGTCCCCTATGGCAGAGGATGCCAAAGAGGCGTTGGCATCGATGGGGGATGATACACCCTCGGCAGTATTGTCAAAGAAATACCGCCCGCTGAGCCATTTTTTCCGCCAGAACTTTAGTCAGGTGACCAACCCTCCGATCGATAGCCTGCGCGAATACCGTGTGATGAGCCTGAAGACCCGGTTCGGTAATTTGAAAAATGTTCTGGATGAAGACAGCAGTCAGACTGAAATTCTCACGTTGGACAGCCCCTTTGTTGGCAATGCTCAATTTGATGATCTGCTGGAACACTTCAACGCGGAACTGGTCGAAATCGACTGCACCTTTGTTCCCGGTAGCGGAAATCTTAGCCAGGGGTTGCAGCGCATCCGCGCCGAGGCCGAAGACGCTGTCCGGTCCGGTGCTGGCCACCTTATTCTGACCGATCATTTGGGCGATGCGGATAAAATCGGCATGCCGATGATCTTGGCGACATCCGCTGTCCACAGTCATTTGGTGCGCAAAGGGTTGCGTACCTTCTGTTCCTTGAATGTGCGGTCGGCAGAATGCATCGATCCGCATTATTTCGCGGTTCTGATTGGTGCAGGGGCCACAGTGGTCAACGCCTATTTGGCCGAAGACTCGCTTGCAGATCGCATTTCGCGCGGGCTCTTGGACACAACCTTAACCGAAGCTGTCAAACGATACCGCAATGCGATTGATCAGGGTTTGCTCAAAATCATGGCCAAAATGGGCATTTCGGTGATCTCATCTTACCGCGGTGGATTGAATTTCGAAGCGGTTGGTTTGAGCCGGGCCATGTGTGCTGAGTATTTCCCGGGAATGACCAGTCGGATCAGCGGCATTGGTGTCAGCGGCATTCAGCACAAGGTTGAAGAAGTCCACGCCAAAGCGTGGGCACCGGGATCGTCCGTCCTGCCAATCGGTGGTTTCTACAAGGCGCGTGCTTCGGGTGAAACCCACGCTTGGGAAGCAACCTCTATGCACATGCTGCAAGTGGCGTGTAACAAAGCATCATATGAAATGTGGAAGCAATATTCGGCCAAGATGCAGAGCAACCCGCCCATTCATTTGCGCGATTTGTTGGATATAAAACCGCTTGGCAAAGCGATTCCGTTGGAGGAAGTGGAAAGCATCACCTCCATCAGAAAGCGGTTTGTCACGCCGGGAATGTCATTGGGTGCCTTGAGCCCAGAGGCTCATAAAACCTTGAATGTTGCAATGAACCGTATCGGCGCGAAATCCGACAGCGGTGAAGGTGGCGAAGATCCAGCGCATTTTGTGCCGGAACCCAACGGCGACAACCCGTCGGCCAAAATCAAACAGGTTGCGTCCGGGCGTTTTGGGGTAACCGCAGAATACCTCAATCAATGCGAAGAGCTTGAGATCAAAGTCGCGCAGGGTGCAAAACCTGGCGAAGGTGGACAGTTGCCCGGCATGAAGGTCACAGATCTGATCGCGCGGTTGCGCCATTCGACCAAAGGTGTGACGCTGATTTCACCGCCACCGCATCATGATATCTACTCAATCGAAGATTTGGCGCAGTTGATCTACGACCTCAAGCAGATCAACCCGCGCTGTAAAGTGACTGTAAAACTGGTTGCGTCATCAGGTGTCGGCACTATCGCCGCCGGGGTGGCCAAGGCCAAGGCCGACGTCATTTTGATTTCAGGTCATAACGGTGGCACAGGGGCATCCCCTGCGACCTCGATTAAATACGCTGGTTTGCCCTGGGAAATGGGTTTGACCGAAGCGCATCAGGTTCTGGCCATGAACAATCTACGGGAACGCGTTACGTTGCGGACCGACGGTGGCTTGCGAACAGGACGCGACATTGTGATGGCAGCGATGCTGGGCGCCGAAGAATATGGCATCGGCACGGCTGCACTGATTGCGATGGGCTGTATTATGGTGCGCCAATGCCAGTCCAATACCTGTCCGGTCGGTGTTTGTACGCAGGATCAAGCCTTGCGCGACAAATTCACTGGCAGCGCGGACAAAGTGGTCAACCTCATCGGATTCTACGCCTTGGAAGTACGCGAAATATTGGCCCAGATCGGGGCGCGCAGCCTTGATGATGTGATCGGACGGGCGGATCTATTGACACAGGTTAGTCGTGGGTCGGCCCATCTGGATGACCTGGATCTAAACCCTCTTTTGATCACGGTCGATGGGGCTGCGGACATTGTTTACAATCGGAACAAAGATCGCAATGCGGTGCCGGACACCCTGGATGCCGAAATTGTACGGGATGCGCAACGTTTCCTTGAAGATGGTGAGAAAATGCAACTGTCATATGCGGTGCAAAATACGCACCGTACTGTTGGCACGCGCACCTCAAGCCACATCGTGAAGAAATTTGGCATGCGCAACAGCCTGCAACCAGACCATTTAACGGTTAAACTGTCTGGATCAGCGGGCCAATCTCTGGGCGCGTTTGCGGCCCCGGGTCTGAAACTCGAGGTGTCGGGTGATGCGAACGACTACGTTGGCAAGGGGCTTTCGGGGGGGCGGATTGTTGTGCGCCCGCCAATGGCCTCTCCGATCGTTGCTGGCGAGAACACGATTATTGGGAACACGGTGCTTTATGGTGCCACGGACGGTTATCTTTTTGCAGCGGGGCGCGCAGGTGAACGTTTTGCGGTGCGTAACTCTGGTGCAAAGGTTGTCATCGAAGGGTGTGGTTCTAATGGGTGCGAATATATGACCGGCGGAGTTGCTGTGATTGTCGGCGAAATTGGTGCGAACTTTGGTGCCGGTATGACGGGCGGCATGGCATACCTCTATGACCCTGAAGGTAAAGCGCCTGCGTTGATGAATATGGAAACGCTTGTGACAGGCCCTGTCGCCGTTGATCATTGGCGCGGTCAACTTGAAGAGTTGCTTGAAATGCATCTGAGCGAGACCGGTAGCCGACGTGTAGCGGATATTCTGCAACACTGGGACCTAGAGCAATACAATTTCATGCAGGTCTGCCCAAAAGAGATGTTGGCGCATTTACCTGCACCATTAAGCCTGGAGGAAGATGCCATTCCCGCAGAATAACCTGTCGGATCTGGCTGTACACAAGATACCATGGCGTGTTTAAAGTCGCGCCATGGCCAAACGCAAATCATCCAAAAAATCCTCAAAAAAAACATCTGCGACACAGTTGCTGCAACGCAGTACCCGCTGTGCGTGGCGCGCACTGTTGTCGTGTGGTGTTTTGGTCCTGTTGTTGTTGATTTTTGGCCGGTTTGTCGCACCTTTGACAACGCCCTACATGTTTTCCGAAAGCCGCCAGTTAGGTGGTGTGGAGTATGATTGGGTGGACTTGGAGAATGTGGCCCCGGTTATGGTGCGTTCTGTTGTGGCTGCAGAAGACGCTAATTTCTGCACGCATTGGGGATTTGACATGGCTGCAATCCGCGACGCCATTGAAGATGGGGGAACGCGTGGTGCATCCACCCTCAGCCAGCAAACAGTAAAAAATCTATATCTCTGGCATGGGCGTAACTACACGCGCAAAGTATTGGAAGCGTTATTGACTCCAGTGTTGGAGGCCGTGTGGCCCAAACAACGGATCATCGAAGTATATCTGAACATTGCAGAATTTGACCGAGGTGTGTTTGGCGTTAAAGCGGCTGCACAGCATTACTTTGGTGTTGGACCGTCGGAACTATCGGCGACACAATCCGCGCGTTTGGCCGCTATTCTACCAAACCCTAAGGAACGTTCAGCTTCCAAACCGTCAAATTTCGTGCGCCGCAGAACACAATCAATTATGGATGGTGCGGCGACGATCCGCAAAGATGGACGCGCCGCTTGTTTCGAGAGTTGAAACCATGTGCCGTTGCAGGCATTGAGAAGGAACCTTTTGTAACATGGAAAAACCGATGGCGCGCCTGTATCATGTCCCCCTCTCTCCCTTTTGCCGCAAAGTGCGCCTTAGTCTTGCGGAAAAGAAGATCGAGGTTGAATTGGTCGAAGAAAAATATTGGGAAGAAGATGCAGATTTTATGCGTCGCAATCCCGCAGGCAAAGTTCCGGTTTTGCGTCTGGACGATGTGACCATGGCCGAAAGCACGGCGATTTGCGAATACATTGAAGAAACGCGCCCTGAACCATCTCTTTTGCCCAAGGACCCCGTTGCACGTCAGGAAGTCCGCCGCCTCGTCGGGTGGTTTGACGATAAATTTCACCACGAGGTGACGTCTAAATTGCTCTATGAGCGGGTCAACAAGAAGGTGATGGGTAAAGGGTACCCAGACAGCACAAATGTGAAAGCCGGCGCCAAGGCGGTCAAGTATCATCTTGATTATATGACATGGCTGCTGGATCATCGACGTTGGTTGGCGGGAGACGCAATGACTTTGGCCGATTTTGCAGCCGCGGCACATCTCAGCGCGCTGGATTATATTTCCGATGTGGATTGGAATCGATCACAAGGCGTCAAAGATTGGTATGCAAAGATAAAATCACGCCCAGCGTTCCGTTCTATTCTAGCAGATCAAGTGTCGGGCTTTCCGCCCCCCCGGCACTACAATGATCTGGATTTTTGACATGATGATGGCACGAACGGGCTTTTATCCATGGCCGTCACGCACGACAAAATTATGGATGGTTTAAAGGGTAAACTAATTGCACGGGCGCAGGATGAAGGCTTTGTCGCCTGCCGCATCTGTCGGCCTGATGCGATACCAGAGGTTGCCAACCGTTTGGCCGAATTTGTGGATGCTGGCTATCACGGCCAGATGTCTTGGATGGCGGAAAGGATGGCCTGGCGTGGATCCCCGGCTGAGCTTTGGCCTCAAGCGCGATCCGTCATCATGTTGGCGGAGAGCTACACGCCCGAGCATGACCCACGAGACATATTGCAGCACCCTGCGCAGGGTGCCGTTTCTGTTTATGCGCAGGGGCGAGACTACCACGATGTCGTTAAAAAACGACTCAAACGATTGGCGCGATGGCTAATTGCAGAAACGGCGGACCCCTCTGTTGCCGTCAAGGTTTTTGTCGATACTGCCCCGGTGCCCGAAAAACCATTGGCGCAGGCGGCCGGTTTGGGCTGGCAAGGAAAACACACCAATCTGGTGAGCCGCAACCTCGGGAATTGGATCTTTTTAGGGAGTGTTTTTACCACCCTGGATCTGGAACCTGATGCGGTGGAGAGTGATCACTGCGGCTCTTGCCGTGCCTGTCTTGACGCCTGCCCAACAGATGCGTTTCCAGCACCTTACAAGTTGGATGCGCGGCGCTGTATTTCCTACCTCACGATTGAGCACAAGGGCCCAGTCCCCGAGCCGTTACGGGCCAAGTTGGGCAATAGAATATACGGATGTGATGATTGCCTTGCAGCCTGCCCGTGGAATAAATTCGCCGTTGCAGCGCGTGACATCCGGTTGAGCGCCCGCGACGATTTGATGGCGCCAAGGTTAGCAGATTTGGCAGCTTTGGATGATGCATCCTTTCGGATATTCTTTTCGGGGTCTGCTGTGAAACGCATCGGACGAAATCGATTTGTCCGAAATGTTCTCTATGCGATTGGCAACTCTGGTGACTCTAACCTGCGACATGTTGCATCTAGTTTGACCAGCGACCCGGACCCCACCGTTGCCGACGCCGCACAATGGGCGTTGACGCGATTGAACATGTGATGCGGCAGACAGGCTGGACTGCCGTCAGGATTTTGCTACATCCCACAGGATAGGTAAGGAGACACGAATGTCGCTGTTGCTGGGAATAGACACGGGCGGAACCTATACGGATGCCGTGCTCATTCAGGATGAGGAAAAGGTCGTTGCCTCGGCCAAAGCGCTGACAACGCGCCATGATCTTGCTGAGGGGATTGGGGCGGCTGTCCGGGCCGTCCTGTCTGAGGGGGCGATTGATGCATCAGCGATCTCGCTTGCCTCCCTATCGACGACATTGGCGACAAATGCGCTGGTCGAAGGGCAAGGCGGGCGTGTGGGGCTTGTTTATATCGGATTTCAGGAGCGCGATCTGGAAACGCATGGTTTATCCGCCGCGCTCAAGGGGGATCCGGTGTTGATATGTGCTGGTGGCCATGATCACGCCGGTTCGGAAATTGCTGCCCTTGATGAAACCAAAATCCAGCAGTTCTTGACACAGTATGGCCCAGAGGTAAGCGCCTTTGCTGTGGCATCGCAGTTTGCCACACGCAATCCAGCCCATGAAATCCATGTCGCCAATCTCGTCGAGACCGTGACCGGGCGGCCCGTGTCGGCGTCGCATCAGCTTTCGGCAAAATTGAATGGCCCTAAACGTGCGATGACAGCTCTTTTAAATGCGCGATTGGTCGGCATGATTGACCGGCTTATCGGGCGCGCCGAAGATATTTTGCGGACCACAGGCATCACTGCGCCCATGATGGTTGTGCGCGGCGATGGCGCGTTGATTTCTGCACAGCAGGCACGCGAACGGCCGATCGAAACAATCCTGAGCGGTCCTGCGGCGTCTCTGGTGGGGGCTCGGTGGTTGACCAAAGCCGATCAAGCCTTGGTCAGTGATATTGGCGGCACAACAACAGACATCGCCTTGTTGAAAGACGGTCGCCCGGCGATTGACCCCAATGGGGCGCAGGTTGGCCCGTATCGCACAATGGTCGAGGCCGTCGCGATGCGTACAACAGGCTTGGGTGGAGATAGCGCGGTTGAGATGGTTCAAAGCGGATTGGCGGGTGCCATTACGCTTGGTCCCCGGCGCGTGTTGCCGGTGTCTTTGCTCGGATGGGAGGCCCCCGATGTTGTACACAAAGCACTGGATGCTGCGTTGCGCAGTACCACACCCGGCGAACATGATGCACGGTTTGTCCGCGCCGTACGGGGTCCTTCGGGGGAAGGTCTGGCGGCACGCGATGCCAATTTGTTAGACCGCATCGGTACAGAAATTCACCCCCTAGGGGCCGTGCTACGCTCGCGCATCGAATATAGCGCACTGAATAGGTTGGTCGAGCGCGGATTGGTTCAATTGGGGGGGGTTACCCCGTCGGATGCAAGCCATGTTTTGGGTGAGTTGCAAGAATGGGATACGCAAGCAGCTGAAAAAGCCTTGGCATTGTTGGCGCGGCGCCGTGCAGGATCAGGTGACGTACTGGCGTCCTCGGTTCAGGAAATGGCGCACATGATCGTTGATCAGCTGACACGACAAACAAACCTCGCGCTTCTGGAGACTGTTTTTGCAGAAGAGCACCCTACTTTTGATGCAACGCCTGCTGAACTCGCACGCCATGTTTTGTTGCATCGCGGGTTGGAGGGACATCGCGGGTTGTTGCGTTTGGATGCGGGATTAAATGTGCCGGTGATCGGGTTGGGTGCCTCGGCCGCGACGTATTATCCAGCCGTTGGCAAAGCGCTGGGCGCAAAAATGATTCTGCCAGCCAACGCGGGTGTTGCCAATGCGATTGGTGCTGTTGTCGGACGTGTGACAATGCGCCGTTCAGGTACCGTAACTTCACCAGCAGAGGGGCGATACAGAGTTTACTTGGATGCAGGTCCGACCGACTTCGGAGATCAGAAAACCGCGCTGGATACTTTGGAAGAAAAGTTACGATCTGAGGTCGAAGCAGACGCGATTTCTGCTGGGGCCGATGATATTCAATTCGATGTGTCATGTGATGTAACCGTCGCGGGCGTCGAAGCACGCGAAGTGTTTGTTGAGGCTGTTGTGACTGTCGAAGCGGCGGGCCGACCGCGGGTGGCGGTCGGCTAACGGGCTACTCGGCTGCTGTTGCCGAACGTTTGGGCAAGACCCAATCCGCGCGCGGGAAATGGCAGGTATACCCATTTGGAATGCGTTCCAGATAGTCTTGGTGCTCTGGTTCTGCTTCCCAAAACGCGCCAACGGGTTCAACTTCAGTCACGACTTTTCCAGGCCAGAGACCAGATGCATTTACATCCGCAATGGTGTCCAAAGCGCAGGATTTTTGTGCTTCATCAGCAAAGTAGATCGCTGAACGATAGCTTAGGCCCCGGTCGTTTCCTTGACGGTTCGGGGTTGTCGGGTCGTGTATCTGAAAAAACAATTCCAGCACTTCGCGATAGCTTACGATGGAAGGATCAAAAATCACTTCGATCCCTTCGGCATGGGTTCCATGATTGCGATAGGTTGCATTGGGAACATCGCCGCCCGTGTAGCCGACCCGTGTTTCCACCACGCCGCGATGGTTGCGGATGAGGTCCTGCATGCCCCAAAAGCATCCACCCGCCAGAATTGCCCGTTCGTTGCTCATGAAATGTCCTCCACTTGTGAAATGTAATCTGCGTATCCTGCGCTGGCCATGTCATCCCGGTGAATGAACCGTAGGCTGGCGGAGTTGATGCAATAGCGTAATCCACCCCGGTCGGTTGGGCCATCCGGGAATACATGCCCCAAATGGCTGTCGCCATGTGTGGATCGCACTTCGGTGCGGATCATCCCTAGGGTTGCGTCCCGTAGCTCGGTCACATGTGCAGGTTCGATCGCCTTGGTAAAACTCGGCCATCCGCACCCGGATTCGTATTTGTCACTGGAGGCAAAAAGTGGCTCTCCTGAGACGATATCAACGTAAATGCCCGGCTCTTTGTTGTCCAACAACGGGCCGGTGCCGGGCCGTTCGGTTCCATTTTGTTGTGTGACACGGAATTCTTCGGGTGACAGGCGCGCAATGGCGTCTTCGGACCTAGCATAAGTGGGCATGGGATAATCCTGTAATTTACTTGCCCTTAAGATGGGGGGATTTTTGTCAAAGAAAAGGGGAAACATCGAGAGAGATGAATTGTTCACATTTGTTCTAAAGAAAAAAACATAATTCTGATAAAAACGCTTGGGTATTTTCCTAAACATGGATACAAGCGCTTCACACTGACTAAACACACTGGAGACGCACATGTCCTATGCGACATCATTCTGCGGTTTCCTTGGTGCTGTTACAGCCAGCGCATTGATACTTGCGCAAGCCAGTGAAGCTCAAGCAGAAGCCATCACTGTAACTGATATTGCTGGCCGGCAGGTCACCTTTACCGAATTGCCAGAAAAGATCGTCTTGGGTGAAGGGCGGATGATGTACTCCATCACGCCTTTGACCGACGGCAACCCCTTTGAAAAAATTGTGGGCTGGAAGGACGATCTGATCCTCTATGATCCCGATGCGTTCCGCAAATTCGAAGCGGCGTTCCCGCAAGACACGGCGCGTCTGATCAATTTTGGAAGCCCCTATGCAGGTGATTTCAGTGTCGAGGCGGTGCTGGAAGCTGACACCGATCTGCTGCTGCTCGACGTGGGTAATCTGTTCAAAGCGCAAGAAACCGGTTTGATCGACAAGATGGAGACCGCTGGAGTCAACGTGGCATTTGTCGATTTTCGACGCAATTCAACCGAAAACGCAGTCCCATCTTTGCTGCTGATGGGACGTATTCTGGGTGAAGAAAAACGCGCCGCCGAGTTCATTGATTTCTACATTGCGCAGATGCGCCGGGTCACCAATGTCGTCGATGCGATCCCGGCTGACGAACGGCCTCTTGTTGTGATGGAAAACGCAGCGGGTTGGCAGTCAGATTTTTGCTGCCGGACCTATGGGCCGTATAACTATGGTCGTTTCATTGAGCTGGCTGGCGGCGTCAACTATGGCTCTACCTTGGCGAATGCGTATTCCGTCGACATCAGCCTAGAAGGTATTTTGGACGCGGATCCAGATGTCGTCCTAAGCACGGGCGCAAACTGGGCCGAAGCCCGCCCAGAAGTGACCTCCGTTTTGCTGGGCTATGACGGTGATCCTTTGCTCAACGCTGAAAAGCTGCAGGCTTTGGCCGGGCGTACCGGGTTCAAAGATCTTCGTGCAGTCAAAGAAGGGCGTATGCACTCGATTTATCACCAGTTCTACAATTCCCCGTATCATTTCGTTGCCGTCCAGCAGATCGCGAAATGGCTGCACCCGGATGAATTTGCAGACCTTGATCCGCAGGCATCTTTCCAGGAATTGCACGATAAATTCCTGCCATTCGAAACGTCCGGTCAGTTCTGGGCCACGTTGAACTAAGAAAAACAGGTCCGCATGCGCCCGCAAATGCATGCGGACCTGACAGTTGGAATGTAACTCATGACAGATCAAACCATCCCTTCGGGGCCTGATGCCACATCTTTGGTGCAGGCCTACAAACGCCGTAGCCTCAAACGCGTTGGGCTGGTCGTTTGCGCGGCTGTTCTTTTGGCGTGCCTGGTAATCCTTGACGTCATCACGGGCCCGGCCAACCTGAGTTTTGGCCGCACACTGGCGGTCATTTTGGACCCGTCCATAGCAACCCCAAAAGAGCAGGTCATTATCTGGCAATTACGATTGCCTGTCGGATTGATGGCCGTCGCGGTCGGCGCAATGTTGGGAGTGGCCGGGGCTGAAATGCAGACCATCCTGAATAACCCGCTTTCTGACCCCTTTACGTTGGGCTTGTCGTCGGCTGCCGCCTTTGGCGCGGCATTGGCCATTGTTCTGGGATGGTCTGTGATACCCGGCGTCGGCGGACTCTTTGTCACGGTGAACGCCTTTGTTCTGGCGATGATCACCTCAGGGTTTTTGTTTCTCTTTACGCGGCTGCGCGGGGTCACACCTGAGGCGATGATTTTAGTCGGCATCGCAATGCTCTTTACATTCAACGCCTTGCTCGCCTTTTTGCAATACGGCGCGTCAGAAATCCAACTCGCGCAACTTATCTTTTGGCAGCTTGGCTCGCTGGCACGCGCCTCTTGGACCAAAGTTGGGGTCTGTGTTGCCATTTTGATGGTTGTACTGCCCTATTTCATGTCTCGTTCGTGGGCTCTGACCGCTCTGCGGATGGGGGAGGAGAAAGCCGCAGCTCTCGGGGTAAATGTGTCCTTGTTGCGGATGTCTGTACTTGCCGGGGTGTCGTTGCTGTCTGCCGTCGCCGTGTCCTTTGTCGGGGCTGTGGCGTTTGTCGGCCTTGTGGGCCCCCACATTGCCCGGATGATCGTCGGCGAAGATCAGCGCGGTTTTCTGCCCTTGTCGGCCCTCTGTGGCGCGTTGATCCTCTCGGGGACGTCGATCGCATCCAAGGTCATTAGTCCGGGCATCGTCTATCCGATCGGTATGATTACATCCTTGATCGGCATCCCGTTTTTCATCCTTTTGATCCTCGGGCAACGCAAGAGGCACTGGCAATGAACGGGCTCTCTGCAGAAAACCTGACCTTTTCATACAGCGCTCGCCCTGTTCTGAAAAACCTCGCGTTTGACGCGCTCCCGACGGGCAAATTGACGGTCCTGATCGGCCCGAATGCTGCAGGGAAATCGACCCTTTTCCGCTTGATTGCGGGTCTGGCCAAGCCAAAAACCGGTCAGATCATGTTGAACGGTGAAAACTTAGGGAATTTATCAACGCGTGAACGGTTGAAGCGTATTTGTTTCATGCCTCAGTACTTTGCGGCCAATGCGGCATTGACTGTTTTTGACGTTGTCATGATGTCCCGAAAACAGTTGCGCGGCTGGCGCGTGTCCGAGGCTGACATGCAAGCCGTCGGAACTGCTTTGGCGCAGGCTGGCATTGGCCATCTGTCCGAAGCCTACGTCAGCGAATTGTCTGGGGGGCAGTCGCAAATGGTGTCGGTTGCACAGGCGTTGATCCGGTCGTCGGATGTTTATCTTTTTGATGAGCCAACCTCTGCTTTGGATCTGGGACATCAGCTAGACGTACTGGGCCGCATCAAGTCGGCAATGACCACACGTGGTAGCATTGGCATTGTGGCGCTGCATGATTTGAACCTTGCAGCGCGGTTTGCCGACCACCTGATTTTATTGGGCCACGGTCGTATTTTGGCGCATGGAGCGCCTGATGTGGTTTTGCGGTCTTCTGCGATTTCCGAGATTTACAAAGTCGATGTTGAAATCGCTCAAGGTCCAAGGGAAGATCTGACAGTGCATGCATACGCGTTGTAATTTGTTCACCCTTTAGCAGGCAGAACGATCAAACGGCATATGGCGTCGAATGTGAGAAAAGTTGCCCAAAAGATCAAGGCATGGGTAATCTGGTTCAAAAGGACCAGCTATGTCTGACAAAAAACTCACGGCCCAAGCAGCCTATGCGCTTGAAACAGTTGAAGAACGCCAGGCGTTATACGCAGAGTGGGCGATGATCTATGATGATAGTTTTGCCTCAGCGGCCGATTATATTTTCCCCAGGCAGGTGGCGCAGGTTTTTGGTGACAGGGGCGGAACAGGTCCGATTTTGGATGCCGGGGCCGGAACGGGTTTGGTTGCACAAGAGATTTTACGAACGACCGATGTTGTCTGTGACGCGGTTGATCTCTCTGGGGAAATGCTCGCCGTTGCGCAGAACAAACAGATATATCGGCACCTGATACAGGCAGATCTGAATAGACCTTTACCCATTGCGGATGAAACCTATGCCGCTGTTGTCAGTGCTGGAACATTTACACACGGTCATGTTGGCCCGGAAGCGTTGGATGAATTGTTGCGGGTTGCAGCAATCGATGCGTTATTTGTTCTCACTATAAAAATTGAATTGTACAAAGGAATTGGGTTCGACGTGAAATTCGATGAATTGGCCTCAAAGACCAAAGGATTTGAAGTGAAGGAAGTCCCAATCTACGGCGCAAAGGCCGATGACAGTCATGCGGGAGACTTAGGGCTGGTGGTGAGTTTCAGGCGCGCCTAAGGCCCGCCTTTCCAAACCAGTTTTTTACTGCCGCCCTCTAATCCGGGGCTAAGACCATAAGTAATACGATAGCTTTTGGAAAAATGAGAGAGCGATTTAAACCCACAGGCAACACAAATATCTGTCACAGACATATCTGTTTGACGCAGGAGGTCGCGGGCTTTTTCCAAGCGGAGCTTAAGGTAATACCGTCTGGGAGAGACGCCGATGTATTTGGCAAAAAGTCGTTCAAGCTGGCGCGTGGACAGTTCAACAACACCGGATATTTCTTCGGGGGTCAGGGGATCTTCAATGTTGTTCTCCATCACCTGCAAAGTCAGTGCCAATTTGCCGTTACGTACCTGCGATTTGGTGTGCAAGGCCGCTCGTTGAGAATGGTTCGGCAAGCGCGGGTCGGTATACACCATTTGATCCGCGACCCACGTCGCCAGTTCAACGCCGTAGTCCGACTGGATGCGCGACAACATCAAATCCATTGAGGCCGCCCCTCCAGCCGTTGTGAACACACGACCATCTATTGAAAACAGGGAATCTTCCACGACCACCTCTGGGAGGATTTCACTTAGAGCCGCGCGATATTCCCAATGTGTTGTCACACGTTTACCGGTCACCAATCCGGCAAGAGCCAGAATGTAAGTACCTGAAGACAATGCACCAAAATCGATTCCCTTCCGGGTTTGGTGGCGCAGCCAGTTCAGCAATTTCGGTGAAGTTTCGCGCCCGACGTCCTCGCCGGCACAGATCACTAGGGTTTCTTTCCGGTCCAAATCAACCAAGGATGCATCGACCGCTATTTTGATACCATTGTAGGCTGGTACAGGATCGCCGGTTTCGCTTAGCAAACGCCATTTATAAAAGTTCCGTCCTTCTGGGTGACGGTTGGCCAGGCTCAACGCTTCTAAGGCGCAGGAGAAGCCAAGTTGTGAATATCCGGGTATAAGCACGAAAGCATAAGATTTCGGCCCGTCAGTACTGGACATTGTAACCTCATGTGCGTTTTCCAAGCAAAAGCTAACGATATTCTAGCGCATGAGAAAAGAAAATTATGTGCCCCGCTGCCGTGAAATCTGAACGGCAAGAATGCCAAATGTGATGATCGCAACCCCAAGGACATCCTGAGGGCCCAATGGTTCGCTTAGTAAAACAGCTGCGACTGCAACGCCAAAGAACGGGTTGAGGAAATGGAAGGTCGCTGCGCGGGAGGGCCCAATACGGTTTACCAACCAGAACCAAACAAAAGTAGCGGACAAGCCCGGTACAAGCGTCGTGTAGGTGAAGGCCGCAAACAAGGGCCAGCTAGGGGTCAAATGCGGTGTTTCGAACACCAGAGTTGCAATGGCCAGAGTGGCACAGCCGACGAGCATCTGTAATCCGATGATCATCATGAAATTACCGCCGGAGGTGGCACCGCGGACAGACAGAGTAGCAATCGTCAAAGCAATCACGCCAATACAACACAGCACGATCCCGTATGGGTCAATGCCGCCTGAGATGCGCGCGCCCATAATCAGGCTCACACCGATCAAGCCGGCAACCAATCCGACAATGCCCAGTGGGCGCAAACGTTCGCCAAAAAACAGCCAGGTTGTTAAGGCGACCAGCAGCGGCAGTGTGGACGCGATGATGGCGGCCACGGAGGCTTGGATCGTTTGCATGGCGACAAAGTTCATACCAAGGTAAACAGCGTTTTGCAGGACGCCAAAAATGATGGTGGCACGCCACTGCGAGGGTGTCAGGCGCCACGATTGCCCCATAAACAGCGCGATGGCTACGCCAAGCAATCCAGAAATTAGATAACGCAATGTCAACGCGGCAAGAGGCGAAGCATCGGCGACAATAATGCGTGCAGATGTGTAGGCCGAGGACCACATCAACGCAAATGCCAGCCCCATCAGAATTGCGCGTATGTCCATTAGGATCATGTTCCGGATGTTGTGTTCAGAGACGGACCATTTCCGAAATACTGATGAGGTGCAAGTCAGAAGCAGAACAATAAAAAAGGGCCACCCGAAAGTGACCCTCAAAGAGTTCGCGTGTTTTGGCGTTAGCCGTTCACACTGTCTTTAAGCGCTTTTGCAATGGTCATTTTGACCACTTTGTCTGCGTCTTTCTTGAATTGCTCGCCCGTGGCCGGGTTGCGAACCATACGCTCAGGACGCTCACGGCAGTAGATTTTACCAACGCCGGGTAGTGTTACAGCGCCACCGCCAGAAACTTCGCGGGTGATCAGATTGCACACTGCATCCAAAGCCGCCGTCGCGGATTTTTTATCCTCACCCATTTCTTCTGCAAGAGCAGCTACCAGTTGGGTCTTTGTCATTGGTTTTGCCATTTTTTTCTCCTTCGCTGCCCGATCATTAGGGCCTCATTCGGTGAATCTATCCGTATGTTGTGGAAGAACACAACGATTAGTAGAAGAAATTAACTAAAAACTTGCGATTTTTCCCTTTTTTTTATGGATTTTGACCGTCAGAGGAAGGCGGTTTCTTCAAATGAACGTAATTTCCGACTGTGGATGCGTTCCAGAGGCATTGAGCGCAGCCGTTCCATCGCGTGAATCCCAATCATCAAATGCCGCGCGACCTGTGTTTTGTAAAAATCAGAGGCCATTCCAGGCAGTTTTAACTCACCATGCAGGGGTTTGTCGGAGACACATAAAAGAGTGCCATAGGGTACGCGAAATCTGAATCCGTTGGCTGCGATTGTCGCGCTCTCCATGTCGAGCGCCACGGCGCGCGATTGGCTCAGGCGTTGTACGGGTCCAGATTGATCGCGCAGCTCCCAGTTGCGGTTGTCGAGGCTGGCAACCGTGCCAGTGCGCATGATACGTTTTAATTCATAGCCTTCCAATTGGGTGACCTTGGCAACTGCGTGTTCCAACGCGATTTGAATTTCTGCCAGTGCAGGAATGGGCACCCAGACAGGCAGATCGTCATCCAGCACTTTGTCTTCGCGCAGGTAGGCATGGGCTAAAACGAAATCACCGAGGGCTTGCGAATTACGAAGCCCTGCGCAGTGCCCCACCATTAACCAGGCATGCGGACGCAAGACCGCGATATGGTCGGTCGCCGTTTTGGCGTTGGAAGGACCGACGCCAATATTGACCAGTGTAATACCTGAACCATCTGCGCGTTTCAGGTGATAGGTGGGCATTTGCGGCGTTTTGAGGCTGGCGGGTAAGGTGGCATCCGGCTCTGTGATCTCGGCGTTATCTGTTGAGACAAACGAGGTATAGCCTGATGTCGGATCTTTGAGCTGCGCGCGCGCATATGCTTCGAATTCGGAGACATAGAATTGGTAGTTTGTGAACAAGACATGGTTTTGAAAATGTTCCGGGTCGGTCGCGGTATAATGCGACAAGCGCGCCAATGAATAATCTATGCGTTGTGCCGTGAAAGGGGCAAGTGGAGATATATTGTCCGGCGACGTATAGGTGCCGTTGACAATATCATCGTTCGTGGTTGCCAGATCTGGCACATCAAATACATCGCGCAAGGTGAAGGTAAACGCACCTTCCTGTGGTACCGTAATTTCTGCATCCCCGGCCACGGCAAAATGCACGGGCATTGGTGTGTCTGACACACTAATAGTGACTGGCTGGCCATGGTTTTCAATCAACAAACCGATTTGCTGTGTTAGGTAGCTGCGAAACAGATCAGGCCGGGTGATGGTTGCCCGATAGCATCCAGGTGCAGAGACATGGCCAAAAGACAGGCGGGTATCCACTTGCGCATAACTGGACGTTTCAAACAGCACCTGAGGGTAAAAGGCGCGTACGCGCGCGGATGGCGCGCCGGAATTTAACGCATTTGCAAAATGTTCGCGCAGAAATTCAGTTGCGGCTTTATATAGTTGTTCGAGCCGCTCTACAGCGGCGCTGGCATCGTGAAAAACTTCTGTGGGAGGGACTTTTGGGGTTAGGATGTCGGTCATGCGAGGGGCTCAACTACTGGGATAAATTCAAAGGTTCGCACGTCCACAAGGCCAAGATCGGAAATGCGCAATTCGGGAATGACGACTAGGGCCAGCAAGGAATGCTGCATATAGGCGTTGTTAAGATGGCAGCCGCAATCGCGCATCGCCTGCATCATCAAATCTGCCTTGGTGGCAACCTCAGTGGCGGGGCGATCTGACATCAAACCCGCAATGGGCAGCTCAACAAGAGCTATTTCTACGCCATCCTTGAAAATGACAATGCCGCCGCCGATTTCCTGCAGGCGATTGGCTGCCGACGCCATTTCCGTTCGGTCAGTCCCCACAACGATCATATGATGGCTGTCATGGGCAACGGTCGAGGCCATGGCCATTCTCCCCGTATATCCAAAACCGGATACAAAGGCATTCATCACGGTTTCTGTGCCTTTATGACGTTCAACCAAGGCGATTTGCGCCACATCGTCAGTTGCTTGAACACGGCCTTCAGTGACAGGAAGCTCAAACTGTAAAGCCTTTGTAGGTGCTTGATTTTCAATCACGCCAATAACGTTGGCTGTCACGGCATTGGCCCCAGTCGGTGCCACAATGGTGAAATCTTCAGCGTTTACCTTGCGGCCCATTTTTACTGTTTGACGGGCCGTTTCAGGCCAATCGTAGTGCGGGCATTGAACCACGCATTCCCCCTCTCGGGCTACGATCTGCCCGCGGGCGATGACCAGATGAATGGGCAGATTGGTCAGATCATCTGTCAGGATGACATCGGCGCGTCGACCAGGGGTCAAGGAACCGATCTCTCGTTCCAGCCCGAAATGCGTCGCGGTGTTGATCGTGGCCATTTGAAGGGCAATCAGCGGATCGCAGCCGCAGGCAATTGCATGACGCACCACGCGGTTCATATGCCCATCGTTGACCAACGTGCCAGAGTGGCAATCGTCTGTGCACAGGATCATATTGCGCGGATCAAGCCCTTTTTCCGTAATCGCTGTGATCTGGCTTTCCACATCATACCACGCCGAGCCCAGCCGTATCATCGAGCGCATGCCCTGCCGCATCCGAGCAATGGCGTCCGCCTCACAGGTGCCTTCGTGGTCATCCGCCGGTCCACCCGCCACATAGCCTGCAAATGCGGGTCCAAGATCAGGTGAGGCGTAGTGTCCACCAACTGTTTTGCCCGCGCGCTGGGTTGCGGCGATTTCAGCAAGCATCTTGGGGTCAGCGTTGGAAACACCTGGGAAATTCATCATTTCGCCAAGCCCAACGATGCCTGGCCATTGCATGGCTTTGGCGACATCCTCGGGTGTTATTTCATAACCAGTGGTTTCCATGCCGGGCGCGGAGGGCGCACAGGATGGCATTTGCGTAAAGATGTTTACCGGTTGCAGCAGCGCTTCGTCATGCATCATGCGCACCCCCTCCAGCCCCAGCACATTGGCGATTTCATGCGGGTCAGTGAACATGGACGTGGTCCCATGCGGGATGACAGCCCGGGCAAATTCGGCGGGTGTCAGCATGCCGCTTTCGATGTGCATGTGACCGTCACACAGACCGGGGACCATATATTGCCCATTGGCCTCGATGATATGTGTATCCGCTCCGATGCAGTGGCTTGCGTCCGGTACAACGCAGGCAATGCGACCACAAACGATTGCGATATCATGCGCGTCTAGGACTTCGCGCGTATGGACATTTACCCATTTGCCACCCCTAATAACTGTATCGGCAGGCGCGGTGCCTGTAGCGACGGCGATCAGTTCGGGGGCGGTATCGGGCCATGAGGGAAAAGGGGAGTGCTTCATAACCTTACGTGCCACGGGATGAAGAGATGTTCAAGATGGAGGAGCAGAGAATGGACTTGGAAACGGTTTCACCGGATGTTTTCGGCAAGTCTTTGCGTGGAATTGGCCTGAATGTTTTGGTCCACAATGTTCGTGCGACATGTGATTTTCTGCGCGCCGTGTTCGAAATGGGCGTTCACAGGCAAAGCGATGATTTCGCGATTGTCACCTATGGCACAGATATTTTCCAGTTGCACAGAGACGGAACTTACGCGGAAAACCCCCTCTTGAACCTCTTGCCAGAGAACCCTCCCCGCGGGGCGGGGTTGGAAATTCGCCTCTACGATACTGATCCTGATTTGGCAGTAAAAAGAGCTACCGCATTGGGCGCTGTGATCTTGCAACCTCCGACAGAAAAACCGCACGGGTTGCGTGAAGCCTACATACTTTGCGATGACGGATACGCATGGGTGCCCAGTCGGCCTCTCTAACGCGGAGGATGCGGTTACGAGTCTAGTGTTTCTCTGAGCCAATTTGTGAATGCGACCGCGGCGGGCAATGTCTGTGCTTGCGGGGTCTGGATCAAATAATAGGCTTCTTGCATCTCCGCTCGATGTTCGAAGGGGGCGATCAGCACGCCCTGCTGTTTTAAATTCCCCGCGATCAGATCATGCGCCAAGGCCAGCCCTCCGCCTGATTGGGCCACCGAAAGAGGAACCGAATAGGTTGTTGCATAGGTGACAGGGGGGTCTAGCCAATCCAAACCTTGGTCTTCGGCCCAAATCGCCCAAGTGCCCATCATATTCACACAATCATACAAGGCGTGTTGATGCAGGTCCGCTAAACGGACTCGATAGTCAGGATGACACACAGGATAGTAATGATCCCTTGCCAACAGTTCGGCATGGACTTGATCCGATGGGCGGAGCGAAAAACGGATTTCAACATCTGCGCCTTCCGCCATGTCGCGCGGTTCCCACAGATCCGTCGTGATGGAAAGTTCGATTTCTGGATGTTTGCGCCGAAAGTCAGCCAATCTAGGGGAGAGCCATTGTAGTGCGAATGTCAGGTTTGATTGGACGCGTAGAATGTTATCTTCCTTGCGCGTCAGTGCGCGTGTCCCATGTGCCAGTGTCCTGAAGGCATCACGCACCACAGGCAGGTAAGTCAGACCAGTTTGTGTGAGTTCCAGTGCCCGGGCGCGCCGATGAAACAGGGGCCTGCCTAAAAATGCCTCCAGTGATTTGATCTGCTGACTGACTGCGCTTTGTGTCATGTTCAAATCGCGCGCTGCCCCGGTAAAGCTAAGATTTCGCGCCGATGCTTCAAAGGCCCTGAGCCAGTTTAAGGGGGGCAAATCGGTCATTCATAATCTTTCCATAAGTTTGACTAATGAATAGCCGTTGTTTTTTTCATTGGTCAAGTGCGCCCAATACATGGTCTCATCCGCGAGATCGCAAAAGGAGGCTCGGATGTCTGGTATCGAAACGCGCGCAAATATGGAAAACTGGCAAGAACGTGTCGATATGGCTGCTGCCTTTCGTTGGACTGTGCGACTGAATATGCACGAGGCAGTCGCCAATCATTTTAGCCTCGCGATCAATGACGATGGCACTAAATTTCTGATGAACCCCAATCAGAAGCATTTCTCGCGGGTTAAAGCCTCGGACCTCATTGTAGTGGATGCGAATGACCCCGACACGCTTGCAGGACCTGATGCGCCTGACCCAACGGCATGGGGCTTACATGGTGGGCTGCACCGACATTGTCCGCATGCACGCTGCGCCATGCACGTGCATTCGCCATATGCCACCGCATTGGCCAGTCTTGCAGACAGCCGATTGCCCCCTGTTGATCAAAACGGGTGTACGTTTTTCAACCGGGTTGTGGTGGATGATGAATACGGTGGACTTGCTTTTGAAGAAGAAGGCGAACGCTGCGCCCAACTCTTTGATGACCCAAAGAAAAAAGTCATGGTTATGGGGAACCATGGAATCATGGTTATCGGCAAAACGGTGGCTGATACCTTTAACCGCATGTTCTATTTTGAACGGGCCTGCATGACATATATTCTTGCCTTGCAAACCGGTCAGCCGCTGCGTGTTCTTTCCGATGAAGTTGCCGAAAAGACCGCCCAGGAACTGGAAGCGTATCCGGAACAAGATGCGCGTCACCTGGCGGAACTCAAGGCCATTCTGGATGAAGAGGGCGACACATATGCCCAATGATGCAGGGGATTGCGACGCGGGCCGTTGGAGCTTTCGCCACGCAAGTGGCGCTTGGGCAAAATTCTCTTTTTCAGTGGCGGTCAAAGCCTCGGGCCATCTATCGGTGATATGCTGCTTTTTGGTTCGAAATTTCAACGGCACTTCTCTGCTACAGCACCCAGTTTTACCAGCTTCACCAGTCCCTGCACTGGGCGTTGTTCTGTAAATTGGTGCTCGCCCATCTATCCATCGCACGTGCTCTTTCACGGCTATGTGCAATCGACACACCCGGTGTTTTCCCGCTTTGGAGACGAAGAATTTGTGATGCATGACAAAGGTCAGACAAAAGCAGGCGAGTTTTTCCACCAGCTGCACCACCGCTATTTTGGATGCAATGACGAGACTGTCGACGTGAGTTGGTTTGGCCGTTACGGCGACGATTCTGCCCAAACCACAAATGAAACGCGCGCGCGCAAAAAACAGATGTAAATATGAACTACGGAATGACAGACGAACACCAGATGATTGCAGAGACTGTGCGCAGTTTTGTGGAGAAAGAAATCTATCCTCACGAAGAACTGGTCGAACGCACCGGTGAAGTGCCTGCCGAGATTGCGCAGGATATCAAACGAAAAACCATCGATTTAGGATTTTATGCCTGCAATTTTCCCGAAAGCGTAGGGTGCGCTGGGTTGAATCATCTGGAATTTGCGATTGTCGAGCGCGAATTGGGCCGTGGATCTATGGCGCTCAACCATTTTTTTGGCAGACCGCAAAATATCCTGATGGCTTGCGAGGGCGATCAGGTCGAACGATATCTGACGCCAGCGGTGCGCGGAGAGCGCATGGATGCTTTGGCAATGACAGAACCCGGGGCCGGATCGGACGTACGGGGCATGAAATGCGCTGCGGTGCGTGACGGCGGCGATTGGGTGGTGAATGGCACAAAGCATTTCATTTCCGGCGCCGATCATGCGGATTTTATCATTGTTTTCATCGCAACAGGCGAAGACCAAACCCCAAAGGGGCCAAAGAAACGCATAACAGCGTTTCTGGTCGATCGTGGCACCCCTGGCTTCACGATTCGGGACGGGTATAAATCCGTCAGCCACCGCGGTTATAAAAACATGGTCTTAGATTTCGACGACTGTCGATTGCCTGATGCGCAGGTGCTAGGCGAGGTCGACGGGGGCTTTGAGGTGATGAACACATGGCTCTATGCTACGCGAATAACGGTTGCGACCATGAGCGTCGGGCGTGCGCGCCGCGTTTTTGACTATGCTTTGAATTACGCGGCTGAACGGGAGCAATTCGGGCAAAAAATCGGCAAATTTCAGGGTATTAGTTTTCAGTTGGCGGACATGATTACAGAGATCGACGCGGCTGACCTTTTGACATTGGCCGCAGCAGATCGGTTGGATAAAAAACTGCCTGCGAACCGTGAGATTGCGAGCGCAAAACTCTATGCTTCGGAAATGCTGGCCCGGGTAACAGATGCGGCCATTCAGGTGCATGGGGGCATGGGCTTGATGGATGATTACCCGCTGGAGCGGTTTTGGCGCGATGCCCGGGTTGAACGGATATGGGACGGCACGTCAGAAATTCAACGTCACATCATCAGCCGCGAACTGTTGCGCGCCTTGGGGGCGTGAAGATTGAAATCGTGTTGTTTAAAGAACAAGCGCAGAGTTGATCCATGATGCGTGATCTAAACCGTTTGTTGCGTCCGGGCTCGATTGCTGTTGTCGGCGGGGGGGCGTGGTGTCGTCAAATCATCCACCAAACATTGGCGATGGGGTTCGCCGGTGAAATTTACCGTGTTCATCCAAAGCCTAACGCCGTTGAAGGCATTCCAGCAGTGCAAAGGATTGCCGATCTGCCAAGCGCTCCGGATGCCGTCTTCCTAGGGATAAACCGACACGCAACACTGGACGCGATAGCGGAATTGTCGGCCATGGGCGCCGGGGGGGCTGTGTGTTTCGCATCGGGTTTTTCCGAGGCCATGGCAGAAGACGCATCCGGCGTAGCACTGCAAAAGAAGCTTATCGCAGCGGCTGGTCAAATGCCGGTGTTGGGACCGAATTGTTATGGGTTCGTCAATGCCGTGGATGGGGCGTTGCTGTGGCCGGATCAACACGGGTGCCGTTTGGTCGAACGTGGCGCCGCGGTCATCACGCAGAGCTCCAACATCGCCATCAACCTCAGCATGCAGCAACGTGGCCTGCCAATTTCTTATGTCGTGACTTGTGGAAATATGGCGCAAACCTCACAGGCTGAAATCGCCTTGGCTCTACTCGAGGATCCACGTGTCACGGCGATTGGGCTTCACGTCGAGGGGTTTGGGGATACAACAGAATGGCATCAGCTGGCGTGCAAAGCGCAGCAAAAAAATATCCCCTTGATTGTTTTGAAGGTCGGCGCGTCCGAGCAGGCGCAACGCGCTACGATCTCTCACACGGCGTCTCTTGCAGGCAGTGATGTTGGGGCGGATGCATTGTTACAACATCTGGCCCTTCCGCGCGTTTATGATCTGCCAACGTTTTTGGAAACATTGATGTTGCTGCACTGCAATGGCCGATTGTCGTCGCCTCAATTGTCATCGATCAGCTGTTCTGGAGGCGAGGCTTCGCTGGTTGCGGATATGGCGAAGTCCTTTGCGGTTGATTTTCCCGCGCTGACACAATGCCAGCGTGCCCAAGCATCCGTGGCGCTAGGTGACATGGTCGCTTTGTCTAACCCCCTAGATTACCACACATATGTCTGGGGTGACGTCGAAAAAATGACGGCGGCTTGGCTGCCAATGGCGGCAGAACATATCGGCTTGGTTTTGATTGTAATCGATTACCCGCATACGGATGCCGCGGCGTGGGAATGCGCTACTCAGGCGGCAATTTCTGTGCATCAGGCCAGTCGCAGGCCAATCGCCGTTGTGTCCAGCCTGCCGGAGCTCTTGCCAGAAGGGATTTCCAAGCGGCTCATTGATGCTGGTGTTACGCCGTTACATGGGGTGCGCGAAGCCTTGGGTGCCGCAGAGGCTGCTGCCCACCAAGACCGGTTCAACGAAGCCGTTCCATTGGGCGTTGCTGCCGATGGCATCCCCGAAATGTTGTTGGAAAGCGAAGCCAAGGCCTGTCTGTCCCGCTACGGCGTGATCGTGCCAAAAAATGTGACTGGTCTGGTGGAGCAACTGGCCGTTAATGCTGCAGGTTTACAGGCGCCCCTTGCATTAAAAGCGCTTGGCTTGGCGCATAAATCCGAAGCCGGAGCGTTAAGATTACATCTGACGCATGACGCGCTGCAAAACGAAGCCAGCGCAATGCGAGGAGAGACGTTCCTGGTCGAAGAGATGGTGCAAAACGCTGTTGCGGAACTGTTGGTTGGTGTCACGCGGGATGCGGCCCACGGCTATGTCTTGACCCTTGCGGCGGGTGGGGTGTTGACCGAGTTATGGCAGGATCGCGTTTCGCTGCTGGTGCCTGCGACGCAAGAACAAGTCACGGAGCAGTTGCAGAAGCTGCGTATTTACCCTTTGTTGCGGGGGTATAGAAATGCGCCAAAGGCGGATATGAATGCGATTGTTAGGGCGATTATGTCTGTGCAGGACTTCGTTGTGGCAGAGGCCGCTTCCCTGTACGAAATAGAGATTAACCCGCTGATATGCACTGGCCAAAGTGCCGTTGCAGCAGATGCGCTCATTGCGCGACTACCAGATGCCAATGATGCAGGAGATACTGATGGATCCGATTAAAACGCGTAAAAAAGGCGCTATCCTCGAAGTGACGCTCGATCGTCCAAAAGCAAATGCAATTGATTTGGTGACGTCCCGGATCATGGGGGATGTTTTTGCGGATTTCAGAGACAACCCAGAGCTGCGTGTTGCGATTATAACCGGTGCTGGGAGTAAATTCTTTTGCCCCGGATGGGATTTGAAGGCTGCGGCCGATGGGGATGAAGTCGATGGCGATTACGGCGTTGGCGGATTTGGTGGCCTGCAAGAATTACGCGGGTTGAACAAGCCGGTAATCGCGGCGGTGAATGGCATTTGCTGTGGCGGTGGTCTGGAATTGGCGTTGAGCGCGGATATTATTCTCTCGGCGGACCATGCCACATTCGCTTTGCCAGAAATCAGGTCAGGCACTGTCGCGGATGCCGCTTCTATCAAGCTGCCCAAACGCATCCCCTATCATATCGCAATGGAGCTTTTGTTGACGGGGCGTTGGTTTGACGCAAGCGAAGGCAAGGGTTGGGGGCTCATAAATGAAATTCTTCCGGCGCAAGATTTGATGACACGTGCGTGGGATCTGGCCGAATTGCTCGCGTCCGGTCCACCCTTGGTCTACGCTGCCATTAAAGAGGTTGTTAAAGAGGCAGAAGATTCCAAGTTCCAAGATATCATGAACCGCATCACAAAAAGGCAGCTGGAGTCAGTTGATGTGCTTTATGGTTCAGACGATCAATTGGAAGGCGCGCGGGCTTTTGCTGAAAAGCGTGATCCGGTTTGGAAGGGACGATAACGTTTTTGACAATTTTTTCAGGAACGTTTGCCGAATAAAATGTAGCAGGGTTTTACGATGAAATTGCTTTTTGTGCATCAAAACATGCCGGGTCAGTACCGTGAAATTATTCAGGTCTTGGCAGCGTCCAGAACACATGAAATCGCATTTTTATCGCAACGCAAGGCCCCGTCCGAAATTGGCGGTGTGCAAACAGTTGTGTATAAACCACATCATGGACCGGGTGCCCAAGCCTATGGGCTTTCCAAGGTCTGGGAAGCCGCAACAGGGGCTGGCTATGGGGCCGTCACTGCGGCGCGTGTCTTGGAAAAAGAGCAAGGCTTTAAGCCTGATATCATCATCGGTCACGTCGGCTGGGGCGAGCTTACCTTTTTTAAACAGCTCTGGCCCGATGTCCCGATAATTGGGTATTTCGAATATTATTACCAACTTGAAGGTGGGATCGTTGGGTATGATCCGTCTGAACCCGTCAGCGAAAATACGCCCTATCTGCTACAAGCGCGCAATGCGGTGCCGCTTGCAAACATTGAAACTGTTGATCAGGGGCAATGCCCAACCCTGTGGCAACGTGATCGGTTCCCGACGTCTTTTCATGATCGGATGTATGTGTGTCATGATGGCATTCGCAGCGACAAATTAAAACCCGATCCAGGCGCAACACTGACCCTTGGGCGTTTGGAAAAACCGATCAGTCGCGAAGACGAAATCGTGACCTATATTGCCCGCAACCTTGAAACGGTGCGTGGGTTTCATGTCATGATGCGCGCATTGCCCCGTATTTTGAAAAGCCGCCCGACAGCGCGAGTTTTGATTATTGGCGGGAATGAAACCTCCTATGGGGGGAAGAGTTCGCATCCGGGTGGGCTGCGCGCTCAGATGGAAGCAGAAGTCGGGGAGGACGTCGATTGGTCGCGCGTACATTTTCTGGGGCGTGTGGCCTATGAAGATTTCTGCAAAGTAATCCAGATCAGCCGCTGTCATATCTATCTGACAATGCCGTTTGTATTGTCGTGGTCCTTGATGGAATCAATGGCCATGCAATCGACGCTGATCGCCTCGGACGTTGCCCCGGTCAGAGAGATGATAACCCACAATAAAACCGGGTTGCTGGTAGATTTCCACCAACCTGATGCGCTGGCTGATCAGGTCATTGATGTGCTGAAATCGCCCGCGGGTTATACGCACCTTGGCCCGGCAGCGCGCAGCCTGATTACGCAAAAGCATGATTTCTTTAACTGCTGCCTGCCCGAACATTTTCGTCAAATTAATGCGCTGGTGCCAACACATAAGCATCTGGAAATTCCAAAACCTGTTCTTTGAGGCTTGCGTCCGCTGTGCACAAGAGACACCGTGCCTCTATGACAACAAGAACACTCCTATCTTTTGGGCATGGATTTAGCGCGCAGGCATTGTCGGAAAAACTGCTTCCGGCAGGCTGGAACGTCATCGGTACAACACGTACCGCCGACAAGGCACAGGTTCTGGCCTCAACGGGCGTAGAAACACTGGTTTGGCCGGGCGCGGATGTCTTAGCGGCTCTCGCACAGGCTGATGCACTGTTAATCTCGCCTGCGCCTAACGAACAGGGTGATCCGGTGCTGGGAGTCTTGCACGATGAGATCATCGCGGCGGCGTCTCATCTTAAATGGGTTGGGTATTTATCGACCACTGGCGTTTATGGTGATCACGGTGGCAATTGGGTCGATGAAAACACGCCGTTAAGCCCCTCGACCAAACGCGGCCACGCCCGAGTAAAAGCTGAGGCTGCATGGCGTGCGATCCCCGATCTGCCCTTGCATATTTTCCGTCTTGCCGGAATTTACGGGCCGGGGCGTGGGCCCTTTGCCAAGGTGCGTGCAGGGACCGCACGGCGCATTCTCAAAGAAGGGCAGGTGTTTTCGCGCATCCACGTTGAGGATATTGCGCAAGTGCTGGAGGCCTCCTTGCGTCAACCAAACCCCGGGGCGGTTTACAATCTGTGTGATGATGACCCCGCACCGCCGCAGGATGTTATTGGGTATGCCGCGCAGCTTTTAGGGTTACCCGAACCACCGGCCGAGGATTTTGAGACCGCCGAAATGACGCCCATGGCGCGCAGCTTTTATGCCGAAAGTAAAAAAGTGCGCAACAACCGGATTAAGGACGAGCTTGGTGTGGTTCTGAAATACCCGGACTACAAAACAGGGCTGCGGGCGATGATGAAGCAAGAGGTGTAAAAGGTTCCTAAAACCGATTAAACACCGCCTAACTTGAGTGAGTTTTAATATTAAACGGTTGGTTTTTCCTGGAATTTTGTAGCTTTCGTACGATTGCCACAGGTCTCCATGACGCCGGTCTAATCAATGATTGGCGCCTCAATATACGCGGGAAACCATACGGCCACACAGAATTCAGATTTCTGTTTACAGTCCGACGCAAAACGGCTTGGCAGTTGATCCCAGACGGCCCTACGACAAACTGTCTGTTTCTTCTGCCATAGGTCGTCGAAACAGGGTTATGCCCGCGCTTCTCCGATCTGGGCGACGCCGAGCACTGACAAGACCTTCGCCTCTATATCGGCTGCATTCATGCCTGCGACTTTATACATGTCAGCCGGGCTCGCCTGATCAATGAAGGTATCTGGCAGTACCATGGATCTGAATTTTAAACCGTGGTCGAAAACACCTTCATCTGACAAGAGTTGCGCAACATGGCTACCAAAGCCGCCGACAGCGCCTTCTTCGATTGTGATGAGCGCCTCATGGGTGGCCGCAAGGTCCAAAATCATTTCACGATCCAGCGGCTTGGCAAAACGTGCATCCGCGATGGTTGGGGAAATACCCCGTGCCGCAAGTGCTTCACATGCGTTTTCCACTTCAGCGAGACGCGTTCCAAAGGAGAGAATCGCGACCCGTGCCCCCTGTTTGATCAGGCGACCCTTGCCGACTTCCAATGGCTCGCCTCGTTCGGGCATATCAACGCCCTTGCCTTCGCCACGCGGAAACCGAAAGGCAATCGGACCATCATCATAGGCAACAGCGGTCGCTACCATATGCTTCAATTCTGCTTCATCAGCGGCGGCCATGACGACAAAATCGGGTAGGTTCGCAAGGTAGGCAATGTCGAAAGAACCAGCATGGGTTGCCCCATCCGCGCCAACCAGACCGGCTCGATCAATGGCAAATCGTACTGGCAGCCGCTGAATGGCCACATCATGCACAACCTGATCATAACCGCGTTGCAGGAAGGTCGAATACATGGCGCAAAACGGTTTCATTCCCCCGGCGGCAAGCGCTGCGGAAAATGTCACGCCGTGTTGTTCGGCGATGCCGACGTCAAAACACCGGCTTGGGTAGCGTTCCGCAAAAAGGTTCAGGCCGGTACCATCGGGCATCGCTGCCGTCACGGCGCAGATTTTATCGTCACCTGCAGCCTCTTGCAGCAAGCATTCAGCAAACACCTTGGTATAGCTTGGGGCGTTGGAGGGGGCTTTTTGTTGTTCACCAGTCAAGACGTCGAACTTGGCCGTTGCATGGCCTTTGTCGCGTGCTTTTTCCGCCGGGGCGTATCCTTTGCCCTTTTTTGTCAGAACGTGAATCAGGATCGGCCCAGTTGCCCGGGCTTTTACGGTGCGCAATAGAGGAAGCAATTGATCGAGATCATGCCCATCGATCGGGCCCAGATAGGAAAAGCCCAGCTGTTCAAAGAGCGTGCCGCCCATTGCCATGCCCTTTAGCATTTCCTTGGCGCGTTTGGCTCCGTCACGGAAGGGACTGGGCAGTAAGCTGACCGCACCTTTGGCGGCTGCGGCAAAATCCTGAAAGGGTTCTTCTGTGTAAAGGCGGCTGAGATAAGATGACATGGCCCCAACCGGTGGCGCGATGGACATCTCATTGTCATTCAAAATCACGATCATCCGTTTTTTTAGATGTCCGGCATTGTTCATGGCTTCATAGGCCATACCAGCACTGAGCGATCCATCCCCAATGACCGCAATTGCATCGCCCAGACCTTCCGGTACGACGCCGCCAAGATCCCGCGCAACGGCGAACCCCAAGGCGGCGGAAATTGACGTCGAGCTATGTGCCGCGCCAAAGGGATCGTAGGGCGATTCTTTACGTTTGGTGAAACCACTCAACCCGCCCTTCATGCGCAGGGTGCGAATGCGGTCACGGCGTTCCGTCAAAATTTTGTGAGGATAACACTGGTGCCCAACGTCCCAGATGATTTTGTCGCGTGGCGTGTCAAAAACGGCGTGAAGCGCGACGGTCAGCTCAACAACACCGAGGCCTGCGCCCAGATGCCCCCCGGTTACCGAAACGGCGGCCACTGTTTCTGTCCGCAATTCATCGGCCAGTTGTATCAATTGGCCGTCAGATAAGGTCTTCAAATCAGCGGGGCGCATGATCTGATCCAAAAGCGGTGTCTCTGGCCTGTCGCTCATTACAGTCTCTCAATACGTGCGTTTGACAACAAATCGTGCTGCCTGTTTTAAAACTTCTGCGTCATCGCCGTAACCCGCCAGGCTGTCGCAGGCTTGTTCGACCAGCGAGGCTGCGCGCGATTGCGCTTCTGACAATCCCAACAGGGACACAAATGTCGCCTTGCCAGCTTCGGCATCTTTGCCGACAGCTTTCCCAACTCTGGCGCTGTCTCCCGTCACGTCAAGAATGTCATCCGCGATTTGATAGGCCAACCCAAGGGCGCGGGCATAGTCGGACAATCCGTTCGTATCCGCCTGAGCCATTTGGGCACCGGCAGTTGCGGACCATTCGATCAATGCGCCGGTCTTTCCTTGCTGCAACGTCGTGATTTCTTGCAACGTTAGGGGGGTAGATGCTGTTTCCGCGGCGATATCCAAGGCTTGCCCCAATACCATCCCTTGCGCCCCGCTGGCCTGTGCGAGTGTCAACGCAAGTTCTGACCTGATTTCACCGCTCAGCCCGGATGCAGGATCCAGCACCAGCTGGAATGCCAGGGTTTGCAGGGCGTCACCCGCCAGAACCGCAGTTGCCTCATCCCATCGTCTATGTACCGTTGGCAGACCGCGACGCAGATCATCGTCGTCCATGCAAGGAAGATCATCATGCACGAGACTATAGGCATGCAAGGCTTCGATTGCAGTTGCCGCTGATATGGCCTGATGCACGTCGATCTGATGTAACCGCGCGCTCTCCAGCACCAAAAAGCCGCGAAGACGTTTGCCACCCTGTGTTGCATGATCCATCGCCTGTACGACAGGCAGCGGGTCAAGTTTGCCAAGAACTCTGTCAAAGTGGGATTGAATGGCGGCACCTGCCTCCGTCAATCGATCAGAAAACACCGTTCAAAGACCTTCGACAGGCTTTGTTCCTGTCGGCGCACCTTCGTTGTCTAATGTGATGGCGGCGACCTTTTCTTCGGCTTCTTTCAGTTTGTCTTCGCAACGTTTTTTCAGCGCAGCCCCTCGTTCGTAGAGCGCGATACTTTCATCGAGCGCAACGTCGCCGCGTTCCAGTTGACCCAATACTTTTTCAAGCTCGCTCATGGCTTGTTCAAAACTCATTTCAGTCACGGAGGTGTCGGTCATTTGTATTATCCTGCAATCAGCGTTGAGCAATTCTAGTGGCAAAACACCCAAGGGACCAGCCTGTCGCGCCAAAGACTGGCCCAAAAATCGCGCCCCTTTTAGGTAAACGAGCGTTTGTGATTGGATGGTCGATCAATCCGGTGCGAGCATGTACCCTGAACCGCGAACCGTTTGCAAATACCTCGGCTGTTTTGGATCAGATTCGATCTTGCGTCTCAACCGCGTGATTTGTACGTCGACTGCACGTTCTTGTGCTTGACCACGATCTCGTCCTAACTCTTCGACAAGCTTGGCGCGACTGATAGCTTCGTTGCAATTGGACGCAAAGATTTTCATCAATTGCATTTCCGTTGCGGTGAGACGCACAAGATCTTCGCCCTGCCACATTTCACCACGTTCCAGATCATATCGGATTGACCCTAAAGTCAGAACTTTGGGCGCGGTTTCATCGTCTACTGTTTCCGGCACGCGGCGCAAAATTGCATTGATCCGCAGCAACAGTTCTTTTGGTTCAAAGGGTTTTGGCAAGTAGTCGTCAGCACCGGCCTCCAATCCTTCAATGCGGTTGCTTGTGTCGCCTTTTGCCGTCAACAACAGGATTGGCACGCTGTTATTTTCGCGCAGAGCCCGCGTGAACGCCAACCCGTCTTCTCCGGGCATCATAACGTCCAACACGATCAAGTCGAAATCAAGGCCGGAAAGAATCCGCCTGGCATGTGCGGCGTCCCGGGCCGCCGTGACAAGAAACCCATTACGCATCAAGAATTTCTGTAGAAGAGTACGGATACGCTCGTCGTCATCCACGATCAGCAGGTGCGCGTCTAATTCACTCATGATCCACTCTCCTTTAGTTTCGCATAAACGGTTCGCATTTCACGATCTATCATCGCTTCCAATACTTTACGAAACCCTGCGACCGCTTCTGGTCCCGTTTCGCGAAACGCTTTTCGCATCCTTAGCCTTTGGGCATCTGACAGTTTTTGCTCCAAGGCTTCTCCCTTGGGTGTCAAAAACAAATGCCGTTCGCGTTTGTCTGCTTGCCCGACCTTACTCTGTACCAAGCCATCTTCAATCAGAGTCCGCAATACACGGTTGAGCGACTGTTTCGTGACGCCAAGAATGTTTAGCAGGTTGTTGACCGTCGTGCCGGGCGCGCGGTTGATGAAATGCACCGCCCGGTGGTGAGCACGCCCATACGCCATATCGGTCAATATCCGATCCGGATCAGCGGTAAAGCCACGATAGGCAAAAAACATGGCTTCGATGCCCTGCCTGAGCTGCTCGTCCGTTAAAAACAGAAGGCTCTCGCCACCGGGGGCGGATCCTGTTCTGCCATCTGCCATTTTACGCCTCTAACATTTTGGTCATTTGACGCGCAGCTTATGTCAGTGTTGTTGACATTCCAAGGGCGAAGAGTTATCGAATCGCAGGTTTTGCGCAATAATGTGTCCGTATCGGGCGTTATTTGAGTAATAATCTGAAATTGATGGCGAGTTTTGGGAAGGAAGTGTAATGGCTGGCGCATATAATGATCGTGATGGATACATCTGGATGGACGGCCAGATGGTGGATTGGCGTGAGGCAAACGTGCATATTCTTTCTCATGCAATGCATTATGCTTCGTCTGTTTTTGAAGGCGAACGCGCCTACAACGGCAAAATTTTTAAAAGCCGCGCGCATTCAGAACGATTGAAGCGTTCTGCTGAAATGATTGATTTTGAAATTCCCTACACGGTCGACGAAATTGAAGCCGCAAAGGTTCAGGTTCTTGCCAGTTCTGGCTTGCAAGATGCTTATGTGCGCGCAGTTGCCTGGCGCGGAGCTGGCGAAGACATGGGTGTCGCGTCCGCACGCAACCCAGTGCGCTTGGCTATCGCGGCATGGGAGTGGGGCGCGTATTACGGCGACGCTAAAATGAAGGGTGCCAAGCTAGATATTTCCAAATGGAAACGTCCCAGCCCGGAAACAATCCCCAGCCATGCAAAGGCGGCTGGTTTGTACATGATCTGCACCATGTCCAAGCATGCGGCCGAGGCCAAGGGTTGTTCTGATGCTATGATGTTTGACTATCGTGGATATGTTGCAGAAGCGACAGGCGCGAACATCTTCTTTGTCAAAGACGGCGAAGTTCACACGCCGGATCCGGATTGTTTTCTGAATGGGATCACCCGTCAGACCGTCGTTGGTATGTTAAAGGATCGTCAAATTAAGGTCCACGAACGTCACATTATGCCCGAAGAGCTGGAGAGTTTTGAGCAATGCTGGCTGACGGGCACCGCCGCAGAAGTAACGCCTGTGGGTCAGATTGGTGACTTCAATTTTGAAGTCGGCAGCCTGACGCGTGATATCGCGAAAAGCTATGAAAGTCTTGTTCGCCTCTAAGGCCCGTTGAACGCTCAACGGAACTCCAAAAATTGAAATCCACGTGTGCCAAGAATCGGCGGCGTGGATTTTTTTGTGAAATCTGTTGCCGTGTCAGGGCGTTCCTGATGGTGGGACGTTTGGCTTTGATTTACTGCGGTCCAGACCGAGTTTGCTCTCTCGCCAGATAATCAACACACCCCCGGCGATGACGAGGCTAGCGCCCAATATAATTGGGCCAGTTGGGGTTTCGCCAAATGCAACATAGCCGATCACGCTGGCAAAGATCATGGATGCATAGTCAAATGGAGCGAGCATGGAGGCGCTGCCGAACCGATAGGATGAGGTGATGAGAATTTGCGCAACACCGCCAATAATCCCTGCGGAAATCAGCAGCATAAAAACGGATAACGCAGGGTGCGTCCATTCCAGAATCGCAAGCCCAGTCATCCACCCGAGCGGCAGCGTCAAAAGCGCCAAAGTTGACGCCGTTATCGAAAAATAGAACACGATAGCGGCTGTCGTATCGGTCTGTACCAGCCGCCGAACATGAATTTGAACCATCGCGCGTATGATCGACGCGATGAGGACAATGATAGCGCCGATTGTCGCGCCGGTTGTCAGGGGGTCTGATCCAACGGACAATCGCGGTAGGATAACAATTGTGACGCCGACCAACCCCAAAGCAACAGCCGATAGCCTGATGATTCTGACCCGTTCGCCAAGGAAAAAGGCGGCAAAAAGAACCGCAAACATGGGGGTCGCGTATCCGATGGCCGTTACTTCGGGCAGCGGTAACAGACCCAATCCTGCAAATGTCAGCCCCATGGCCGAGGTTCCAAGAACACCGCGCCAAACATGTCCCATCAGATTGGAGGGAATAAGACCTTCGCGCAATTGTCCGCGTTGCCAAAGCCAAAAAACGATCACCGGTAGGGCAAAGAACGATCTGAAAAAGACGGCTTGGCCTGGAGGCACATGTTCAGAAGCGCTTTTGATCAAAGCGGCCATGATCATAAACAGAAAGACTGCCATCAACTTCAATGCAATCGCAAAGCCGGGCTTATTTTGCGTCAGATCTTTTGACATATGCCCTCTTTGCGACTGATATGAAGGATGGATGAGGGGGCAGCAAAACCTTTAGCCAATGTGCCCGCGATTGCCGCCGTTTTGACCGCGATGCAAGAGTATATGGTCCAACAGGACACAGGCCATCATGGCCTCGCCGACCGGAACCGCTCTGATACCGACACAAGGATCGTGGCGTCCCTTGGTGATGATTTCCGTGTTTTCACCTGATTTGGTGATCGTTTTGCGCGTGGTCAAAATGGACGACGTGGGCTTCACTGCAAAGCGCACGACGACATCCTGGCCTGTGCTGATGCCTCCCAGAATTCCACCTGAGTGATTTGAAGAATAAACCGGCCCGTCCGGCCCCATCGTTATTTCATCTGCGTTCAACTCGCCGGTGAGCATTGCCGCCGACATGCCCTCCCCAATTTCAACGCCCTTGACGGCGTTTATGCTCATCATGGCGGCGGCGAGATCCGTGTCTAACTTTGCATAAACTGGCGCGCCCAAGCCCGCCGGAACGCCGCGCGCGACAACTTCGATGACGGCGCCAACAGAGCTGCCAGATTTGCGCAAACCATCAAGATAATCGGCCCAATCAGATGCAGACTGCGCATCTGGTGTCCAAAACGGGTTTTGTTCAATTTGATCCCAGTCGAACCGATCTCGGTCAATTTCATGGGCACCCATCCGGGTCATGTACCCTTTGATCTCAACATCGGGCGCCAAGGCCTTGATCGCTTCGCGCGCCAACCCACCAGCTGCAACCCGCGCGGCAGTTTCGCGTGCCGAAGATCGTCCGCCACCGCGATAATCCCGTACGCCGTATTTTTGGAAATAGGTAATATCCGCATGTCCGGGGCGGAATTTATCCATGATATCGCCATAGTCTTTGGAACGTTGGTCGGTATTCTCGATCATCAACTGAACCGGTGTACCCGTTGTCACGCCTTCGAAGGTGCCGGATAAAATCTTCACTTCGTCGGCTTCACGTCGTTGGGTGGTGTATTTGTTTTGACCCGGTTTACGTTTATCGAGCCAATGCTGGATCATCTGCGCGTCAATGGGAACACCAGGGGGACAGCCGTCAACCGTGGCACCCAAGGCTGGACCATGGCTTTCGCCCCAAGTTGTAACGCGGAAAAGATGGCCAAAGCTGTTCATAGACATAGAGAACTCCTCTTGGATTTGTGCTTAGCCCTGCCTGCCATGAGCCTCAAGCCCTTATCTCTTGCCAAAAGCCGTTGAACACACTAACCCGATTACCACCTCGGGGGGCCTTTGGGCTGAGATGCACGCACGTGCGGACCCGTAGAACCTGAACCGGTTAGAACCGGCGGAGGGAAGGTTGAGCAATTCATCCTCTTTCGCCGTTCGACGCATTTGAAGAGGATAAAACATGCGAAGAACTATTATTGCTGCGAGCCTTGTCTTGGCTGCTCAAGCGGGTGCTGAAACGCCAGTTTTGACCGTTTACGCAGGTGATTACTTTACATCTGAATGGGGTCCGGGCCCGATCATCGAAGCGGGTTTCGAAGAAACCTGTAACTGCGATCTGGTGTTTTCCACGGGTGATTTGTTGCCGCGCTTGTTGCTCGAAGGACAACGCACCAAGGCTGATGTCGTCATCGGTCTTACCTCGGATGTGACAGCGCGCGCCCGCGCGACTGAATTGTTTACGACCCACGGTCAGGACAATGCCGCCCTAACCCTGCCGATTGAATGGTCTGACGACACATTCCTGCCGTTCAACTATGGCCATACGGCATTTATCTACAACGAGGCGACAATGGCGACGCCGCCGGCGTCTTTTGATGCTTTGTTAGACCTGCCAGATGATGTGAAAATTGTGATCCAAGACCCGCGCACTTCTATTTCGGGCCTTGCTTTGGTGCTTTGGGTGCAGGCCGTCTACGGCGATACATCCGACGAAGTGTGGAGCAAACTAGCGCCAAAAATCCTGACTGTGACCAAGGATTGGTCCGCAAGCTATGGTCTCTTTACCGATGGCGAGGCGGACATGGTCCTGAGTTACACCACATCACCAGCCTATCACATGTTCGCTGAAGAGGATTTCACGAAGAAGGCCGCGATCTTCCCCGAAGGCCACTATTTTATGGTCGAGACCGTTGGGAAAATTGCTCAAACCGAACAGCCAGAACTGGCCGATGCCTTTATGGCCTATGTCATGTCACGTGATTTCCAAGCAATGATCCCAACCGCAAACTGGTCTTTGCCATCTGCCTTGCCGCAATCGGATTGGCCAGAAGGGTGGTCAGAATTGCCATTGCCGGAAAAGGTGTTGTTCTATTCCGAGGCCGAAGCATCTGAGCTTCAGGTAGAGGCGATCGAAACATGGCGCGCAGCCCTCAGCCAATAAGCGGTCGCGCCGGGATCATTGCGGGTACTTTAGTCGTCGCGGCGGTTTTACTGGCTTTTGTCGGCATCGCACTACGCGCCGAACCCGGTGCGCATTTTGGCTTGGCGGAATGGCAGGCCATTCGGTTTACGGTCCTTCAGGCTACATTATCGTCATTGATCTCAATCGTATTGGCCGTTCCCTTGGCGCGCGCCTTGGCAAGACGTGACATGCCGGGACGCTCCTTGTTGATTACTTTACTGGGTGCGCCCTTTATTTTGCCAGTGATTGTGGCAGTGCTGGGGCTGCTCGCGGTTTTTGGTCGCAAAGGGTGGGTTAATTTGGTCTTGGCTTGGCTGGGATTGCCAGAGGTGTCCATTTATGGGTTGCATGGTGTCGTGTTGGCCCATGTATTTTTTAACTTACCCTTGGCGACGCGACTGTTGCTGCAAGGATGGCAAAGTATCCCGTCCGAACGTTTCAGACTGGCAGCGCAGCTCAATTTATCCCCTCCAATGGTCTTTCGGGCCTTGGAATTCCCTTTGTTGGTGCGTGTCTTGCCGGGGGCAGCAGCGTTGATCTTTGTCATCTGTCTCACCAGCTTTGCGGTTGCGTTGACGCTGGGCGGTGGACCCAAGGCGACGACCATAGAATTGGCAATCTATCAGGCCTTCCGGTACGATTTTGATCTGTCAAAAGCAGCCCTTTTGTCTGCTGTTCAGCTCGGGTTGGCAGGGGGGGCTGCCATGATCGCGCTTTGGATTATTCCTCAGATTCCAATGACTGGCGGAATGGACCGTGCTGTTACACGATGGGATGCTCGGGGAGGGGTGCAAAGGTTCGCAGATGTAATGGTCATCGTATTGGGCGCCGGGTTTTTGCTGTTACCTTTGGTCTCGGTGATGGTCACAGGATTGGCCGGATTGCCAGAAGTTCCGAGCTCCGTTTGGCGCGCAGCATTGGTGTCCTTGTGGGTGGCAGGCCTAAGCGTTGCGGTTTTGTTGTCCTTTGCGCTCCCTATTGCCGGGTGGATCGCAACCCGCGCGAGCGGCAGTGCCGAAGCAATAGGATTGCTCGGTCTATCGGCTTCGCCGCTGATGATCGGCACGGGATGGTTCATCTTGTTAAACCCAATCACTGATCCTGTGGCGCTCTCATTGCCGGTTACAGCTTTGGTGAATGCGCTAATGGCTCTGCCCTTCGCCTTGCGTATTCTTGTGCCGGGCATTCGCGACGCATTGGAGAGTTACCGACGACTGTGTCTGTCTTTAAACCTGACCGGTTTGACCGCTTGGCGCTTGGTTGTCGTGCCCAGAACCCTGCCACAAATTGGGTTTGCTGCCGGCTTGACAGGGGCTCTATCGATCGGAGATCTCGGCGTCATTGCGTTGTTTTCGAATCCTGATCGTACAACACTACCGTTACAAATGTACCGTCTGATGGGGTCATACCAAACCGAAGCGGCTGCAGGAGCCGCTTTAATACTGCTGATGATGGCGTTGGCAATATTCTGGACATGTGATCGGGGGGCGCGCTGGTATGCTGCGACTTGAAGGTGTTGAAATTCGCCAGGGCAGTTTTTCGATTACGGCTGATTGGATCGTGACCAAGGGACGGGCTGTCGCTGTTATCGGACCTTCGGGTGCTGGAAAATCGACAGTTTTGGGCGCGCTAGGTGGGTTTATCCCGCTCGTTTCCGGGCGTGTTGTTTGCGCTGGACAAGACATTACCCACGCCGTGCCCGGCTTACGGCCCATTTCGATGCTGTTTCAGGACAACAATCTTTTTCCACACCTCACCGTGATGCAAAATATTGGATTGGGATTGAAGTCCAACCTTAGACTAAATGCCGAGGACTTAGACCGCGTCCATGCCGCGATCACGCGGGTTGGCTTGACGGGCATGGATACCCGCAAACCCGCCGCCCTGTCAGGGGGGCAGCAAAGCCGAGCCGCCTTGGCCCGTGTCCTGGTACAAGACAACCCATTGGTTTTGCTGGATGAACCCTTTGCCGCACTGGGTCCAGCTTTGCGGCAAGAAATGCTCGATCTGGTCCGCGAATTGGTTTCAGAAACCGGGGCAACGTTGTTAATGGTGACCCATGCCCCCGAGGACGTGATGCGCATTGCAGATGATGTGATCTTTGTGGAGGGCGGGCAAGCACACCCTCCAGCACCAGCGGCGGAATTGATGGAAAACCCGCCACCCGCGTTACGCGCCTATCTGGGTTAGGCGGCTGTTTTCCGACCTATTTGGCGACGCGCCTCTATAATACCAAGAGCCGCTTTTGCAGCTTCTTGTCCTTTGGTGGCAAAGTGACTGCGGTAAATGTCGTTATGATGTGCTGTTTCTTGATATTGATGGGGGGTGAGGGACACCGACAGGACAGGAATACCTGTCTCCATACCTGCCCGCATCAACCCATCCACAACCGATTGTGCAACAAAATCATGGCGATAAATTCCGCCGTCTACCACAAATGCAGCACAGATAACCGCACCATAGGCGCCACTGGCGGCCAGATCCCGCGCCATAAGCGGCATTTCAAATGCGCCCGGAACATCGAAAACGTCGATCATGTCCGGCGCTATAATCTGCGTAAATCCGTGATAGGCTTGATCGACAATATCGGCATGCCACTGCGCTTTTACAAAAGCAAAACGGGTGTGTGTCATTTTTGATCTCCTTTTGATGGTCAGACACGTCCACCCAAGGCGATCACGATGACACACCGCACACAGTGCTGCGTCCCTTCGCATTCTCTTTCATCCGGACTATGACCGTCGGCTCTGGCGTCTCACCAGATCTGCTGACACCTTCCAACAAGAAGGCCGCTCGCGGGCTCGCACGCAAAACGTGCATACCGCCGGTAGGGACTTTCACCCCGCCCTGAGAATAGCGCTAACTTGCCAAGCAATTCAAAACGCTGCAAGACAAAAACCGACCGTTACTGAGGACAAAACGATGCATCCCAATCCTGTCTACCACTCGAAAAGCACAACACAGAATATCGCCTATGCCCGAGAACGCGCTTTTGGTGTGTTGGCATTGAACAGCCAAGACTCTGGGCCGTTGTTGTCGCATGTTCCCTTTGTTTTGGACAAAGACGGTGATGCACTTTGGCTCCACCTCGTACGTTCTAACCCGATGGTGCGCCTACTCAAGGCACCCTGTGCTGCAAAAATCGCGGTATCTGGCCCGGACAGTTACGTGTCACCGGATTGGTATGGCACGCCAGATCAGGTGCCGACATGGAATTATGTTGCGGTGCATCTGTCCGGCATTTTGGAACTGTGTCCGCAGGCTGACCTCAGAGCTTTGCTTGACCGCCAATCCGCCTATTTTGAAGGCCGTCTCAGTCCAAAATTAACTTGGACAACAGACAAAATGACCGAAGGGGTTCTGGATCGCATGATGCGTTCTATTGTGCCGTGCAGGATGAAGGTGGAAAAAATCGATGGCACTTGGAAGCTGAACCAAAACAAGCCGGATGATGTTCGACACAGTGCTGCCAGTCAAATCGCGCGCGACGGATTGGGCAGTGAAATTGAGATTTTGGCCAGTTTGATGCGTGCTGCGGATGGACAGGGCTAATTGCTCTGATACTGTTGCCGTGGCACGAAAGGATCGCACCATGAAACTTTTCCATTCTCCCTCATCGCCCTACGTGCGTAAAGTTGTTGTTATGCTGCACGAACTTGGCAAGGTCGACGCCGTTTCATTCGAAACAATCGCGACAACTGCTTTTGCGTCGGACGAAAATCTTCAGGCGGCCAATCCATTGGCTCGAATTCCCGCCTTGCAGCGCGATGATGGGGCGACGTTGTATGACAGCCGCGTCATTACTCATTTTCTGAACGAAGCGTTTGACGGTGATCTTTATCCTCAGGGCAGTGACCGCTGGGAGAATCTGACGCTGGAAGCCACCGGCGATGGAATAATGGATTCTGCCGTCTCCATGGCCTACGAACGCCGTTTGCGTCCTGAGGCCGAACAGTCAGATGCATGGGTTGACGCTCAATGGGAAAAAATCCAGCGTGCGCTGGCGGTTTTGAATGCCCGCTGGATGAGCCATTTGTCAGGTCCCATATCCATGGCACATATTTCGGTGGCGTGTGCGTTGGCCTATCTTGATCTGCGACACGATGCGCGCAATTGGCGTGCAGGGAATGCTGCACTGGCCGATTGGCACGCTCGTTTTGATTCGAGACCCTCAATGCAAGCCAGCAAACCGCCCGAAGCGTGAGTCTGCGTTAATCAATTGTCAAATTTGTCGCTTCAGAAGGATTTTTACAAGAAACCCTAGCGACCTGCGACGGTTTGCGCATTCAATGTCACTGGACTGAGCGCAATCACAGCGCTAAGTACGCGAATTAATATGGTTGCGCAGAGCGTGACAAATTCACTACTGGCCAAAAGCGGGCCCTTGAAATGGAGTAAACCTGTGTCGCATGCAGAAGATCACGAAGGCACCCGGCGGGATTTCCTATACTACGCCACAGCCGGTGCCGGCGCGGTGACCGCAGGGGCCGCAATCTGGCCTCTGGTTAACCAAATGAACCCCTCGGCGGATGTTCGGGCCTTGGCCTCCATTCGCGTTGACGTTAGCGGGATTGAACCAGGCACGCAATTGACCGTCAAATGGCTGGGTAAACCTGTTTTTATTCGCCATCGGACCGGTGCTGAAATTCAGACTGCCAAAGAGCAAGATGCAGAAGGTGTGGCCGATATGCCGGATCCTCTGGCACGTAACGCAAACATTTCGAATGCGGACGCCTTGGCAACGGATGAAAACCGCGTGATGCCTTCGCCAGAGGGTGAAGCGGCCGGCGCATGGATCGTACAAATGGGCGTTTGCACGCACTTGGGCTGTGTGCCTCTGGGCGATGCGGGCGAGTTTGGCGGTTGGTTCTGCCCGTGTCACGGGTCGCACTATGATATTTCGGGCCGTATTCGTAAAGGTCCAGCACCTGAAAACCTGCCCGTACCACCTGCTGAGTGGACGGACGCCAGCACCATCAAACTAGGCTAAGGGAGAGAAAAAATGGGTGGAATTCCTCACGACCATTACGAACCGAAAGCCGACTGGGAAAAAGGTCTGGCCAGTCGCCTGCCGATCCTAGGGCTGATGTATGACACATTGATGATCCCGACGCCTAAGAACCTGAATTGGATGTGGATCTGGGGCATTGTTCTGACATTTGTGTTGGTTCTGCAAATCGTAACGGGCATCGTTCTGGTGATGCACTACACACCGCATGTGGACATGGCATTCGCCTCTGTTGAACATATCATGCGCAATGTGAACGGCGGATATATGCTGCGCTACATGCATACGAACGGGGCTTCGCTGTTCTTTGTTGCCGTATATGCACATATTTTCAGGGGCCTTTATTATGGCTCGTATAAGGCACCGCGTGAAATCACATGGATCATCGGTATGCTGATCTATCTGATGATGATGGGCACTGCCTTTATGGGTTACGTGTTGCCTTGGGGGCAAATGTCCTTCTGGGGTGCAACAGTCATCACGGGCCTGTTTGGCGCCGTTCCCTTTATTGGTGAAGCGTTGCAGACATGGCTCTTGGGCGGACCTGCTGTAGATAACGCGACGTTGAACCGCTTCTTCTCACTGCACTACCTGCTGCCGTTTGTGATCCTCGGCTTGGTGATACTTCACATCTGGGCGTTCCACACCACGGGGAATAACAACCCGACTGGCGTAGAAGTACGTCGCACCTCGAAAGAAGAAGCAGAAAAAGACACGCTGCCATTCTGGCCATACTTCGTGATCAAAGATCTATTCGCCTTGGCGGTCATCCTAGCGGTGTTCTTCGCGATTGTTGGCTTTATGCCCAACTACCTGGGCCACCCTGATAACTACATTGAGGCGAACGCCTTGGTAACACCTGCACACATCGTCCCTGAATGGTACTTCCTGCCGTTCTACGCGATCCTGCGGGCGTTTACCTCAGAAGTCTGGGTCGTTCAGATCGCCTCTTTTGTCACTGGCGGAATCGTTGATGCCAAATTCTTTGGTGTCCTCGCTATGTTTGGCGCGATTGTTGTGATGGCCTTGGCACCTTGGCTCGACACATCATCCATTCGCTCGGGCAGATACCGGCCAATGTTCAAATGGTGGTTCGCTTTGCTGGTCGTCGACTTCTTTGCCCTGATGTGGCTCGGTGCGATGCCTGCCGAAGAACCTTACGCGACTTTCTCGCTGATCGCGTCGGCCTATTGGTTTGGGTATTTCCTCGTCATCCTGCCTTTGCTCGGTGTGATCGAAAAACCGATGGCACGCCCCGAAACAATCGAAGACGACTTTTCGGCGCATTACCCAAAGTCCTCCGATGCAACGCCTGCTGAATAAAGGAACGTAAGATCATGTTCAGAACACTTACACTTAGTACTGTGGCAGCCTTTGGATTAGCCACCGCAGGCTTTGCGGCAGGTGGCGGAGGCCATATTGAAGACTTCGATTTTTCTTTTGAGGGACCTTTCGGGTCTTACGATCAAAACCAGTTGCAACGGGGCCTTCAGATTTACACTGAAGTTTGCTCTGCATGTCATGGTTTGAAATTCGTACCGTATCGCTCTCTTTCCGAAGATGGCGGTGTGGGAATGCCGGAAGATCAAGTGCGCGCCTATGCTGCGGAATATGAAACTTTCGACTCAGAACTCGATGATTTCCGCCCATCGACACCGGCGGACCACTTCGGGGAATCCGGGTTGGAAAACGCGCCGGACCTAAGTCTAATGGCAAAGGCGCGCGCGGGTTTTCACGGACCGTATGGATTGGGGATAAATCAGTTTTTCAAAGGAATTGGTGGACCCGAATACATTGCGTCTCTGCTGACAGGGTACGAGGAAGCGCCATCCTGCGCGCCGGAGGACTTTGACGGACATTACAACACGGCCTTTTCCGCAGGCGGCATTCCGGATGAATGCAAGGATGAGCAAGGGCATTCTACTGTTGAAGGCACTTGGATTTCTATGGCCCCACCTTTGGACGATGAACTCGTAGAATTCTCTGATGGTCATGCCAATGACGTGCATCACTTGGCCGAGGACGTATCCGCCTTTCTGATGTGGACAGCGGAGCCCAAGATGATGGCGCGTAAACAAGCTGGCTTCGCCGGTGTCTTGTTCCTGACAGTGCTTTCGGTCCTGCTCTATTTGACCAACAAGCGCATCTGGGCGCCGGTCAAAGGTAAGAAAACCAGCTAAATTTCTTCAAATCGATGTAAGAGAAATTACCCCCCGAGTACGAGCTGCTCGGGGGGTTCTTTGTCTGCACCTCAAAATTGAGGCAAATGACAGACCCTGGGGAGAGTTAAAATCAGAAGGGATTTGTTTAAGGGACCGTTTAACAATTTACTTGCTACCCGATCTGCTTATTCAACGTCGCTCCTGTACCGTAAAATATATTTGGATCGTTACCAAAAACTACCATCTATTGGTGATTTCACTAATTACCGGTCACTTACAATAATCTCAAAATAACGCGCCGATTGATCTGTGTATGTGATCTGGTTCACATAAGGGGAATTAATCTCGAGATTTGGTGCTGTGATTTGGCGAAAATTTAGCAAGTTATTGATAATGAATCTAAATACTCAATTTTATCGCAACTCAGTTTGAGTTTTATCCACCATAGATTGAGCTGCGCGATATTCCTGATCGGCTTGAATCAGCCAGGATATAACGGCTTTTACAGCCGAATATTGCCCTGTGGCTTTCGAGTCTACGGGGTGTTCATTTAACTTGTTATTCATGACTTGGTTCCTAACGCGTGCAACGTGTTGGGCGCACCGGAACGTTGCTCAAGGGCACAATACCCCCGATCACGTACATATGGCCTAAATCTAATGTTCAGTCTGTGAAGCGCATCACACCGGCGTGTTAAATTTGGTGCAGATCAGCCATAAGCTGTAAGGCGTTTCGATCCAAAACTCGGACCCCGCCGCGCGTTGCGTTGATTACGCCTGAGCGTTTCCAGAGGGACAAGGTTTTGGAAACGGCTTCTCTGGTTGCGCCGACGAATTCCGCCAGTTCTGCCTGAGATAACGTTAAAAGCCCCAGGTCGCCTGTCCCATCGACCGTCAAATACAAAATCTTACGGGCAAGCCGTGCAGGCATTGGAAGAAAGACTTGCTCATTCAATTGGCTGTTCATCCAACGCATGCGTTTTCCTGCGAGTTGGATCAGATCGATGCCCAGTTCTGGCGACCTGCGAATCGCAGCCAACATATCTGCGTTTTTGACACCACGTACGCGGGTGGTCTCTAGGGCTGTTACCGTTGCAGTTCTCGTGCCAGGATCAAAAAGGGTGATCTCCCCGAAAAGCGCGCCCGGGCGCATAACATCGAGCGAGAGCTTTCGGCCCTCGCGCGACAGAATGCTAAATTCTAAGGATCCAGAGACGATCGCATATAGTGCATCCCCAATGTCACCATGTTCAAAGAGAACCTCACCAGGAGCGAGTTCGACTTCTGCCGCAACGGAGTTCAGAAGCCGCGAAAGATCTTGGGATGCATGTGCCAAGAATCCGGTTTTAGGCAGTTCTGAGATGTCCATATTCCCTTTGTTGGTTGACGAAACCTTGTTCACGTTTTTGAGCACCCAAAATGTCCAAAGCGTCACTGAATTGCGACGGCTCGTTGCTTGCTTTAAGATTTGGCCAAGTCGCTCTTGTCCGAATTGCGTTGAGATTAACCTACCAACGAGAATCAGTGACTATCGTAAGGCTCCTCCCCAAGAAAAGCCGTCGTTTGTCGAATCCTGAAACCGTCTTCGTATCCCCACGCGTGTCAAACTACCGAAAACTCACTGGGTTTGTCACGCATATTCGCTTTGAGATAGTAGAATGTAATACTTAAGCGATTAGGGCCCGCTCAGAGGCGTCTGATATTCGCAGGTCTACAACCGCACCTGTTTCCTGCGGTGTTTGTGTCTGAACTGGTGCAAATTGTTCCGTGCGCCCCATTGTTGGGCTTTCCATCAACACCCTATGACTTCGACCAATTTGGCTTTGTAAATGCAGACGCTCACGTTTTTCCCCGGCCGACCGCAAACGCGCTGCGCGTTCTTTGATGAGTTTTCCATCCACAGCAGGCATGCGTGCGGCGGGTGTACCTTCGCGTGCGGAGTACGGGAAAACGTGCAGCCACGTTAGGTCACACTCAGACACCATGTTTAAAGCGTTTTCGAACATGGCATCGGTTTCAGTCGGGAACCCGGCAATAATGTCGGCACCGAAAGTCATATCTGGCCTCAATTTTTTAGCTTCCTGGGTGAAACGAATGGCATCATCGCGCAAATGGCGACGTTTCATTCGCTTTAGGATCATGTCGTCACCATGTTGCAAGGAGAGGTGCAAATGGGGCATGAGCCTTGGTTCGGTGGCGATGGCTTGCATCAGATTGTCGTCGACTTCGATGCTGTCAATGGAACTGATCCTTAGCCTCTGAAGATCAGGGATCAGTTTCAAAATGCGCATGACCAAATCGCCCAGTTGGGGCGATGCAGGAAGATCGGCGCCCCAGCTTGTAAGATCCACGCCTGTCAGAACAATCTCTTGAAAACCCTTGCCCACCAAACGTTTGATCTGTTCGATCACGACCCCGGCTGGCACAGAACGGGAATTTCCTCTGCCGTATGGGATAATGCAGAACGTACATCGGTGATCGCATCCATTCTGAACCTGTACGTAGGCACGGCTGCGTGTCCCGAAACCGTCAATCAAGTGACTGGCCGTTTCCGTGATAGACATGATGTCGTTGACCTGCACAGCTTCGGTTTCGCCGATAAAATCCGCAGCCATACCCGCCCATGTAGAGGCCTGCATTTTCTCTGTATTGCCAATGACAGCGTCAACTTCTGACATTTTGGCAAAGGTTTCCGGCTCGGTTTGCGCCGCACAACCTGTTACAATCAGTCTTGCGTTCGGATTGTCGCGGCGCAGTTTACGGATTGTGCTACGCGCCTTGCGCACGGCTTCGGAGGTAACGGCACAGGTGTTAACAATAACCGCGTTTTCGAGGCCGGCTTCGCGGGTCAGTTCCTTCATCGCCTCTGTCTCATAGGCGTTAAGGCGGCATCCAAGGGTCGAAAATTTCGGCGCACTCATGTTAGGCTGTCCAAAAAGCTGCGTGTGAGAGTGCCGGTAAAGACGTGACACGTTGGGCCAGTCATCCAAACCCCGTCAGAGCCCCATTCTACCGCCAGACAACCGCCATCTAGGTCTATCTGGACACGTCGCCCTGTCAAACCTCGCCGCACCGCAGCCACAGCCACCGCACAACTGGAAGAGCCGGAGGCTAGCGTCATACCCACGCCACGTTCCCAAACGCGCATCCGGAGATGGTTTGTGCCGATGACCTGCGCCACCTGTACATTTGTGCGTTCTGGGAAAAGCGGATGTTTCTCGTAAATTTGGCCTAAATCAGGCACATCAATTGCATCGAGATCATCGACAAAAAACGTGCAGTGCGGATTACCCATTCCAGTAGCCGTTGGCTTCCCTTCGATTGGCAACTCCAATGTATCCATTTCCATAGCCAGCGGGATTTCATTCCAGTCAGTTTGAGGATGCCCCATGTTTACCGACGTCAGGCCTCGACCGGCATCAACTGCCTGTAGGTTGCCGCGGTCCGTTGTCAGTTCCAGCGTTGTTTGACCGGTTTCATCCATAATGTAGCGCGCAATGCACCGTGTCGCGTTACCGCATGCGGCAGATGTGGAACCATCTGAGTTGTAAAATGCTAAGTGAAGTTTTTCTTGTCTATGCGTCACCACGGCGAGCTGGTCGAAACCAACCCCGAGATGGCGATTCCCAAGGGCGCTCGCAAGTTTAGCGGTCATAGTTAAATCACTTGCACGCGCGTCGAAAACGACAAAGTCGTTTCCCAGCCCGTGCATCTTCATAAAGGGCAAATTGATGTTATTTTTCCTGCTCATTTCGGCCGTATATGCTGATGTACGAAAACTATCCAGTATGTCGTTACAAAAACACTGATTTGGGGCTTGACCCTCCGGCTGCACCTTTCTAAGTAGACCGCCTAGTGGGGCCGTTAGCTCAGTTGGTAGAGCAGCTGACTTTTAATCAGCGGGTCGCAGGTTCGAATCCTGCACGGCTCACCACTTTATTTTCTTTGTGTCAGTAGACCATAAGAGTGCCGATTTGGAGCATAAGCTTGCAAATCAGCCTTGGCGAAGAGCTAGTCCCGACAAATTCTCGCAGAATTTAAGCCGCGACCCCGTTTCGATCTTCACTTCGCGCAGGGCGCTTCGTGGAACCGTGAAAGGGCGGCCTGAAGCCGCCCAATCCTCTCCGGGAGGATTAATCTTGTGGTTTTTCAGAGTTTGGCGGGAACATCACCAGTTCTGTGACACCGACAGGGAAGTCGAGCTTGAGCGAGTAGAAGATTTCGCCTGTGCCGTTGCGGGTGTTTTCGAACATGGCGCCGACGCGCTGGAAGCGGGTTTTGTCCGTACCTGTGTTGTCTTTATATGCGACGGGAACGGTTACTACGAAGTGCTTGGTCATTTGATTGTCTCCTTTGTTTCGATGGGTTTGAAACAGCAGAGAGAATTAGGGTGGGTTTCAACCACAAATGCGGAGGGTCCGCGCCACAGGGGTGGAAACCGTATTTGTGGTTGAAATCCACTCGCTCTCTGCAAAACCCATGCCTTCGAAACAAAGGGGTCATTCAAATATGAGACACGCAATTCGTGGGAACTGTTTTTGCCACAGCAAGCGGAAAACAGGCAAGAAACCCCGTCCTTTTGCGTAGGAGCGCGCACGAAAACACGTATAGTCACAAATCCACAAATGCTTGGGCCTACCCTACACAGTGTCACCAAGATTAGATCGCGTCACGCCGCTTAAACCACATTTTGTCGCTCAGAGGATTGTTTTGCCTCTATGCCCGCCGATAGAAGCGCGTTCTACCAACAAAGTTCGAGCTTCTGATCTCAGCTTGTAGCTACGGATTCTACAACAATGGCGGAAAGCATGCGTAATTGGGCTGACCCTGCACTTTGGTCGAGCTCCCGATAGGATCACAGAATGACTGTGAACAAGGGAGACAGAAGATGGAATTTTACGTTGGATTAGATGTGTCGCTCCGATCGTGTGCGCTATGCATCGTTGATAACAAGGGCAAGGTTTACCTCGAGCGAGAACTACCATGCGAAGTCGAGGACATCGCCGACTGTCTTGCAGATTTTGAGCGCCCAATAGAACGCGTTGGTTTTGAAGCCCGAGCAATGAGCCAACATCTGTTCTTTGGTTTGCAATCAGCTGGGTTCGACGTCGTTTGTATGGAGGCGCGTCAGGTGAGTGCTGCGTTGTCTGCCATGCGGAACAAAACCGACAAGACAGATGCAAAAGGCATTGCCCAGATTTTACGGACAGGCTGGTTCAGCCCTGTTCACATGAAGAGCCGGGAGGCCCACGGGTTGGGCAGCAATTGCTTCATACTTGTTCGGATCGGGTCTCTCGACATGGCAAGTAGCGGCCTTTGCACCGTTGGCCTCGCTCAGCGCCATTGTTGTCTATGGTGGCTACGCCTTGCTTCTCTCAACAGGGGGAGCAGTGCGAACCTACAGACGGTTCTGGCGCATCATCGAAGGGGTATTCGGATCATTATTCGGCGCAATGGGTGCGTCACTTGTTATTGCAGGTGTTCGGGACGCCCAATCTCATTGAGATAGCCCGCTCAATATAGGCAAGTTATGTTAAATACCCTCTATTACGTACCTTCGCACGACACTTTCGAATGGTAAGTTTGTCCCGTGGAGCGGAAGTTGCTGCATTTTTCAGCGAACGACAGGTGTGAACCCCATTTTTCTCATGCTGCGCGCAACCCGAATAGCTGCTTATTCGAACTTCGCCAGCATGGCTTTAAGAGCGGTCACGGATCCGTATCCTACCGCTGCAGCAATTTGCGGCATCGGCAGTCTGAGCGCAATTAATTCAGAAGCAGCCTGAAACCTACGCCGCTGACGCCATTGGTCGAATGACATACCGGTTTCGCGGCGGAACAAACGGGTAAAGGACCGTCGGCTCATTGCTAGTAAGCTCGCCCAGTCATCTATTGATCTTGTATCGGACGGATCGCCCATTAAAGCGTGCACGAGTGGACTTAGTTTTGACGAGGTTGGAAACGGCAAAGCCATTGCAGCTGGCGGAGTATCTGCGATTTCAGCAATGATGATCGCGGCGATATTTCCCGCAATCCCGTTATCATCATATTCTGGTGGTTCGGTGGATAGCCGGTCGATGCAAGCACTTAGCAGCGGCGATACTTGTATGACGCTGCACGTGGTTTGATATTGGGTGGGTAGGTCTGCGGCCTGAATGTAGGCCGAGCGAAGGGCCACCATGCCGAACATCTCGATTTGATGTTCAGTATTGGCAGGGATGAGCAGCCCATACTCGGGCGGCACAATCCACGATCCAAGCGCTGTTCGCGCCCGCATCGTTCCTTTCTTGGCGAATAGAAACTGTGCACGTGAATGCATATGCAGGTCGGTGTAATGACCATGCGCATAGTCTTTCGACAACATGACCACAGTTCGTCCAATACTTTGGATCGGGTCCGCCGCCGATGTGCCCATATGCTTCAATTCATCTCTCCAAAAATTGGCCCGATTGAGGGAAAAATTGACCCCATTCATTGATCAGGTCAAGTTACAATGCATACAGAAATTCAAAGAAACTGACGTAATTAATGGAGTTGATATGGTCGATAACCATGAAGATCTAAATGTGTGGATCAATAAATGAGCTTCGAGATTTGGCTGACCTATTTCGTGACTGTCATCGCTTTCATGATTACCCCAGGACCAAGCCATTTGCTGATGTTATCCAACAGTATGACGCATGGTTTTCGACGCTCGCTCGCGACTGCTATCGGTGATCTGACGGCCAATGCATTTCAGATGCTCGCAGCGGGTCTGGGGTTAGCCGCAATCCTCATTACCTCGCAAAATGCCCTGACGATCGTAAAGTGGTTTGGCGTGGTATATCTGGCTTGGATGGGTGTTCGCATGTGGCGGCACGCAGGTAATGCTAAATCTACGACAAACGCGGCGCGATCTGCTTCGCTCGCGATGCTGTGGGGCCAGGGGTTTCTAACCTCGGCTGCCAACCCTAAAGCCGTCGTATTCTTTGCGTCCCTCTTTCCGCAATTTATCGACCCGAATAGTTCTTTTGTTCCGCAGTTTTTAATCCTTTCGATCACCTATCTGATCGTAGATGGAGCTTTTTTGAGCAGCTATGGCGTCAGCGCCAGTTGGTTGGCCTCCAAACTGAAGGGGAGTACAACGATGATAGTTCATCGGATTGGGAGCGTATTCTTAATCGGCGCTGCGGTCATGTTGGGACTAAAAACACTAAAGGCAGCATCCTGAAGCAAGTTGAAGCCAAGAGTCGCGAGCTTCTTGGTTACAACCAAGAAACGGACACTCGCAGCTATTTCGTGAAGGTCTGGAAAGTCCCGCGTTGTGTGAGTTCAAGGCACGTGGCTCATCCTAGACCCGCCGTTCGTGCGCCACGCAGCGAAGGTCTCCTGCGAGCCCACAGCGGAAGTCTTCAAATCATGCTGCAACCGCGAGCAACACGAAAATCGCTGCATCTGCGCGATTGTTTGCGCTGCTTCGCGGCGGGAAAACTGGTCATTGATGTTTGTCGCCGCGAAGATGGCTAGGGCAATTCACAGGTCGCGGGCTAATACACCTTGCAAACTCTGGACTATGATTTGTAAGGTCAATGCGACACTGTAACAAATTCGCAGGCTTCAATTTATGCTAATTATGAGCGCGCATCGTTCATTGGTCCTGATCTGGGCGCTTGTGGCAATGCCGTGTGTAGCTGAAACGAACACGTGGCTCGTCTCAAAAGAGCAAGCAAATTGCGTGATCCAGAATCTTGATGCTTACCGATCTTCAGATGCCGACCCCGTGGTAATATTCGTGAATGCGTGTCCCGTAGTTGACGCCGCGGAGGCACTTGAGAGCCTACAAACGAACAACACATTGCCTTCCGTTCGCGAGACCTCAATTGCGTCAGAGCTAGACGATGTGATCGTGTTCAGTAGAAAAGAACTTACTTGTTTGGATCCGACAAGTATCGACTTCAGCGGTTCAATTGTTGAGCTCCCTAGGGTTCCTTGTGACTGAGTTGCCCACACCAAGCGAAGTCTCGACAACAAACCCGCAATCAGGAGGCGACAAAAACGACATCGTCACGATTGCACGTACCAAGCAAGTCAGAGTCAGAGAGGCGTGGGTCGGTTGGACACAAGTCCTGGCGAACATTCTCGTGCCAATTGCGCTGTTCGTTGCCGTATTGAATTTTTATGAACAATCGAAACAGGGACGCCGGGACGCCGCAGCCCGCCAGATCGAGCTCTTTTATTCATCTGATATTGCCCGTGCCCAAATAACACTCTTCGCAATTTGGTCGGATGCAGATCTGACAGTTCTCCGCACACCGCAAAAGCGTGAATTTATAGATGCTTTCGTGGAGCGTACTATCGCTGCGTCAGGGACCAGTCGCAACGAAATCGTTAAGTCGGTTGCTTCATTGGCTTCTTATTTTGATCGAGTGGAAGCCTGCGTCGAATCCCAATCATGTGATGAAAAAGGGCTTCTGAGACAGGTAGGCGGGTATGCCAGAGATTTTTTCTGTATCTACTCGGTCGAAATCGACCGCATTCGGGAAAAGTCTCTTGTCGGCGATCTAGGAGTCGGACTTGAGAGCTTCGCCCAAAGAGCGGGCGGCTGCGTTTCAAACTAGAGATTTTCAGAGGAAGAGAATTGTTGCGACTAAAAATGACATTCATTGCTGCCTTTACTGTTCTCGCAGCATCAATTGCCGAATGCGCTGATTTTCAAGTAGTCACGAAATCCGATGATGCTGAAGAGTTCGCGCGGATTCACCTAGCAGGACCCATCTCTGAAGGAGATGCGGCAAATCTAGATGAGCTTTTTCGTCGAGAATTGATTGGCTACTATGCTGATACTCACTACGTGACCTTAACGATGGACAGCCCTGGCGGATCTTATTCTGAAGGCTTGAAATTGATGGATCTGTTTCGTGAGCTACAGATTGCAACTCGCGTTTCCGAAAATGCCTCTTGCATGTCGGCGTGTGCAATTGCGTTTATGGGTGGCAGCCGAATTCTCGCCAATACGTTTTCAACCAGCCGGACAGTCGAACCGGGAGGCAAGTTGGGCTTTCACGCTCCGAGCCTAAATCTTGAAGCAGAATCCTTAGTCCCTGCCCAACTTCTTCAAACATCATACGCAGAAGCACTTTCGGCTATCGCGGGTGTTTTGGAGCGCCGAGATCAATTCGAAATCCAAACATCACTAGTAGAAAGGATCCTATCTACGCCTCCAAGTGAGACCTACATCCTTGAAACAGTTGATGATTTCGCGCGATGGGGCATCACAGTAGATTTGGATCAATCAAGTTGGCAGCCTGATGCGGAAGACATAGCTCGCATGTGTTTGAATACTGCCATTTGGCGATCGGGCAGTAGCGTGGCGAAATTCGACAAATCGATGCAGACGCAGCAGGGTGCTCGTATTCAGGAGGAACGAGTAGACGATTGGTCTAGTAAGGTACGATTTCACGAACCAAGTGGTCAATCGGGTATCCGCACAGTTTTTGCATTCGCATCTGAGCAAGGGATGGAGATATCAACTTGTGTCGTGAAACTAGTTGCCTTCAGAGGTCAGTGGCACCCATCCGTTTTCTGGTCTGACTCGTCTCCCGAGGTTGCTATCGCAGCCGCAAAGCAATCCAATAGCAACGAGGGAACGTATATGTTGCATGCTTTGCCGCACGACTTCCAAATTGAAGCGCTGCGTTAGCGCTCAGTCCTAAACCTTGTCAGAGGAGGCATCGTTTCACTAGAGCTGCGCTGTAGCCACGTGTAAATGTCGTCTTGCGCTACGATCCTGCCGTCTATGTCCCGCGTCAGGATGGTCGGACTGAGCAGCGGCGAAAGCTTGGTTTCGGATCGGGAGAAATTGGCGTCTGTCAATGACCGCTCTGGCGAAACGCACCGCGCCACAGCAACATGCTTGCCCACATTCCAACGAATGCTGCGTGAGCGAAGGCGCAAAAGTGAATGTCGGAAAAGTCCGCTCTGCCGACCTTGGGGACGGGTGCGGCGAAGGTCTCAAGAGAGCCCAAATCAACCGATGCTGCGGGCAATACCAATGTCGAGTTAAGGTCATTGCGTCTTGTTGCTAACGGCGTCGCACGGAATAGCAGGTTCGTTTTTGTAAGTTTCGGCTATGAAGTGTGTTGTGTATCGCACAACGCCTTCGACGCCATCAAAAAGTCGGTCACAAACTTGCTGATACTCAACCATATCTCGAAAATTCCCGATCAAAACTGCGTCCAGCTCACCCATCACTCCATAGGCATATGCAATGGATGGTTCGGCTTGGATACAACGCGCTAGTTTTTCCCTATCCGCGCGTGTGTGATCCTTAGTCGATACGGTAATGAGCGCTTTTAGACCGCGCCCCAACTTCGCCGCATCAGCAAGAAAAATGTTATCTGTGAGAACGCCAGATTTGCGCAGGTCACGTACCCTGCGCAAGCATGTCGATGCGGTTGAAGCAACTTCTTCGGCCAGTTCTGCATGGGTCAAATCCCCGCGTTTCTGCAATGTAGCCACGATCCTTAGATCAGGTGTATCCATGAAATACCTGCAAGGTGTGGTCAAATTTTCGAAGATTTTGACCACACCTTGCACTAAAAGGCCATAGCTTCGGTTTCAATTAACGGAGCTTTCGACATGTCACGCACTCAAATTGGACTGCTTTGCTGTCTATCCTTCATCACTCTTGAAGCTTTCCAAGCGGTCTACCTTGGGTCTGTGTTTCAAGGCGTGGATTCATTCCTTATCGGGGTATGGGTTTTTGGGATTTCCGTTGTCGGATGCACAGCCGCTACGGCGATGCTGCGTCCCGCTGAACTTGTGGCGTCGATTCGATCATGGAGGATTGTTGCTGCCCTGAATATCTTTGCAGGAATTACTTGGACCACGTACTTCATAGCCGTTCAACTTATAGAACCAGCCGTGGTGTTCACGATATTCTCAGGCATGGTTCCATTGGGAACGGTGATAGGCGATTGGCTCGGAATACCGGAAGCCGACACCTCAAAGCGCCGCCTTGTTCGCGTTGGCAACGTGCTTATTCTTTTCTCAATTGTCTTACTGGCTGCGATGACGGTCTTGGGATTTTCAGGCTTCGTCCGGGGAGGGTGGTTTGCCGCGCTGATCGGTGTCGGCCTGTCGGCATTGTCTGGAGGCTGTACGGCCTTTGTTATTCTCTACTCGGTGAGACTGAACGAGAAAGGCGTCGGCCCGTTGGCACAGTTTGGTTTGCGCTTTATACTTTACACCATTTTAGCACTCGTGGCTTTTCTGATCGGGGTTGATGACAAAGACCTGCCAACGTCAGTTGGAGACCTCGTTTGGATCATCATGATTGGCTTGGCTGTCATTGCTTTCCCACTCTATCTTGTTCAGAAAGCCGTCCCACTTGTGCCTGCGGCGGTCATTGCGGCTGTGACCGCTCTTGGTCCTGCAATGGTGTTTCTAATGCAGCTAGTGGACGGACGGGTCGGTTATTCTGCGGCCACCCTCGGCGGTTTGATAATTTACTTCGTAGGTGCCTTGATGGCGGTGTGGGGCGCAACAAGGTCTTCGGATAACTTAGTCACTGACGACAATCTCGAGGCTGACAGAGACATTTAATTTGTTCCCATCAAGATCACGGGTCGACGTCCCTAAGCTAATTTTCGTTCAACTATACAAGGCTACCTCAGCAACTAAAATGGGCATTTTTTTCGCGAGAGGTCAGCGCTCGTCGCATTCAAACTATAAGGATTCAGCATGAAACTTCTATATCAGACCCATTCCCCATTTGCCCGCAAGGCTCTTGTGTTTGCTCACGAGCTTGGTGTCGCTGACCAACTTGAAGTGATCCATTGTGAGACCAGCCCCACAAATCGGAATGATGATGTTTTTGCACTCAACCCACTTGGCAAAGTGCCGGTCCTCATTACCGACGACGGGACAACGCTTTTCGATTCAGGCGTTTTATGCGCGTATCTTTGTGAACAAAGGCATGAAGCACTCACGCGGGGCACCGTATCACCCGCAAACCCAAGGTAAGATAGAGCGGTGGCATCAGACTTTGAAGAACCGCATCTTGCTGGAGAACTACTTCCTGCCGGGTGATCTCGAAGCCCAGATCGAAG
>JBDWVP010000005.1:0-43414 GCA_039983935.1 Roseobacter sp.
CAGACCACATTCAGCATTGGGCAACCTGACGCCGATGGAATTCTTGCAGAGAAAGGACATGGACAAGATGGCTGCCTAGCGCCAAAGATCTAACCCCAAGGACTCCGCGCAAAGCTGGAGGGAACTTGGGGCGCAGGTCAGCTAGTAGGAGTCAGTTCGGCTATCTATGCATGAAAGGGCGCGCCGATTACGCGAGCGTGATGCTTTGGTTCACCACAAGATTGCCAAAAAAAAGAGCGGTGTCTCTGGGAGGAGAGACACCGCTCGATTGAAAGGTACGCCGCGGGAGGAGGTGCAGCGCCCAATTCTGGTTATGATGGACCCTCGGGAGGAGGATGAAAGCCCATCATTGTGATGACAAACACTCAGGGAGGAGAAAGCTGTCATCAAGTTATGTATATGTGTATACCGTGATTGCTGCGGTGCAACAAGATAAAATGCTGCAATGCAGCTATGCGCGTAGAGCAAGTATAAAAATTAAGCACTATTGTGCTGACCCGGCGTATTCTTTCACCCACTCGAACCAATTTCAACGGGTTCAATCTAGCACCATCGCCTAACCGTCCTGAGTCTTCCATGAACTTCTGACTCTAATTGAAATAAGCATAATATCTTAATATAATATATTAAAAACAACACGATAGCACCAATTTTGGCGTCAACAAGTAGGGTTATTACGAGGACTCTTAAGCGCAACTCTAGACCATCTAAAAATATGGTTGGGTTTGAATTTTTCAAAGAGGGCGTGCTAAAACTCCGGAGCGGGAACGCTATTTAAAGTTATAACAAAAAGTTCATGACGGCTGACTTTCACTAAAAAATAACTTGGGTTATAGAAATTCGAACAAAATGCGCACAGCGTGTGAAATAAAATCAACCTCTGAAGATGAGTAACAAGTAATGATTTACAAAAATGGCCTGTTAGCAGCAGCGGTTGCGCTGTTCCCGATGTCTGCACAAGCGGTGACACTGTCCGCGCCAGAGATTCTGCAGCAATACAATGTCATCACGCGCGGCGATTTCATCAATCGCTCGGATGATATTGAAGGAAACGCGTTTATCGGTGGCAACCTGACGAGCGGCAATCAATTCGAATTTGGTGCGCAGGATACGTCACCCCGTTCAGATGTGGCTGAACTCGTCATTCTGGGTGATGTGGATTCGTCTGTTGGTCTGATTCGCGGCGGAAATGCGCAGCGTGATGTGTTTATTGCAGGATCTTCTAATGCGGGCCTGCAAAATAGTGCTGTTTTGACGACGGACGCCAGCCTTGTTCCAGAAAACGTTTTTGACACTTTGGATGCATTGTCGACGCAATTGGCCGGGTTGGAAGCAAATTCTGTAGCGGGTGTCGGAACGAACCGCTTGACCTTGGATGCAAGTGGTACAACATCCGGTATCGCAATCTTTGACTTGACCATCGCTGACTTGAACCTTGGAGAAGTCGATACAATCCTAGGTGATGCGGAATTGGTCGTTATAAATGTTTTCGGTGACGGTGCGATTGCTACGAATTTCTTGGGGAACTCACTCCCATTCGGTCAGAAGACGATCTGGAACTTTACTGACGCTGAGGATCTTGTTTTCGAACGTACTTTCGTTGGCCAAATCTTGGCTGGCGGTGCGACCGTGGAGAATAGGGGAAATATTGAGGGGACCTTGTTCGCGGAAACATTTGTCCAAGGTTCGGAAGCACATTTGAATCGCTTTACGGGTGAACTTCCTGAAGTTACGGCAGTGCCTTTGCCGGCAGGTGGCGTTCTTTTGCTCGGCGGGTTAGCGTTTTTCGCAGGTATGCGACGACGTAAGTAGAACCGTTCAAAATGCGAAGTTGTATAGACCCGGGGTGTTCATCTCCGGGTCTTTTGTATTCTTGAGGGCTCCAACCGTCTGTTTTTCAGCGGCGTAACTTTTGTGATCTGAAAAACCTGAAACAGTATGCGTATTCTGGTGTGTACGAGAGAGTAAGTTAGTGAAGATTGATGTATGTATTTTGACGTGGCTCCTCCCGGTTTTCACGTGAGCAATACAAGGATCGGGTTGGAAGTATTGCGCCAACCGGCAAAGTTGACGTGACTAAAGCGACTGTATACTGTTTTTTTTGGAACGTTCCAACTGTTCAAGATCCTAATCTAGTGCCCAAAATTAAAATGGAGAAATTGTCGTGATTGACGCGATTCCACAAGATATTCTTGATGCTCTTACAGATGTGGAAATGCCAAAGCTGTCACGTGAACCAGATTTGCCGGATGCTGTAGAAATTTGCGGATATAGTCTTCCTATCTATCGTTGTGCTTGTCTGATTGTGGGGAGCGGCGCAGCCGGGTTGCGCGCGGCTGTGGAAATAAAGAGACGGGGAGGCGATGTTGCAATCCTGTCTCAAAGTGCTTGGGGGGGAACTTCTGCGTGTTCGGGTTCTGATAAACAAACCTTGCATACTGCAAATACCTCTGATCAAGGCGACAATTTTACAGCGATGGCTCACGCAATTCGCGCGGGTGGAGCGATGGACGAGGACACCGCGTACATTGAAGCTGTTGGATCGATACGGGCGATGGCATCTCTACAATTCCTAGGATTGCCGTTGCCACAGGACTCATATGGTGGGACGTTGCGATACAAAACGGATCACGATGAAATCGGTCGAGCGACGAGTTGCGGTCCGAGAACGTCACGACTGATGGTGAAGGTATTGGCGCAAGAAGCAATCCGTTTGGGCATCCCGTTTTTCAATCAAACCACCGCCGTAAAAATTCTAACCGAAAAAGAAAGTTCTTTAAAAACGGCGAGAGGTATTTTGGCGATCCGTCAAAAAAATCGAACAGATGATAATCCTTTGGGGTTGGTGTTGTATCAAAGCACCGCGATCGTTCTGGCGGCGGGGGGCCCGGGAGAGCTGTATCGCGACAGTGTTTTCCCCAACGGATGTTTTGGATCTCTGGGGCTGGCCTTGGAAGCAGGGTTGGAGTTGGTCAATCTCACTGAAAGCCAGTTTGGCATTGGCACCCGGCGAGAGGGTTTTCCGTGGAATTTGTCGGGAACTTATGTGCAGGTTATTCCACATATTTTTTCTGTTGATAAGGCTGGAGCGGAACATCATTTCCTCGCAGATTATTACCGCTCGACGCAAGAGATGGCCTCAAATATCTTTCGCAAGGGGTATCAATGGCCATTCCATGCGACGCGAATGCTGGAATTCGAGTCCAGTCTTGTCGACCTTGCTATTTTTAGAGAGGGTCAATTGGGCCGGCGGGTTTTCATGGATTTCAACCGGAACCCGCTGGCCATCGAGGAGGATCAACCGTTTAGTTTGGACCGGTTGGACGAGGATGTTTCTAAATACTTTCGTGCAGCTGGTGTGACGCAAGATTTACCCATCGACAGGCTTCGCAAAATGAACCCCTTCGCGATTGAGCTTTACCGTCGCTACAAGATAGATATCGCGAAAGAGCCATTGGAATTTGCGGTAAACAACCAACATATGAATGGTGGAGTCGCTGTCGATACTTGGGGCCGCACAAATCTGGGCGGCATATACGCCATTGGCGAGGCCGCGGGCACCCATGGCAGCACACGGCCGGGCGGTTCTGCGCTAAATGCAGGGCAAGTTTTTGGGACGCGGGTGGCCGAAGATCTATCTGGGCGTGGTATTGCTGCCGTTTCTATTGCGAATGACATCACAAAAGTTGTCGAGCAAGCCGTGATGGAGATTGAAGACGTGCTTGCGTCAACCGATGGACTAAATTTCCGCGTTGTCCGGCAAGAAATTCAAGCGCGAATGAGTGAATGTGCAGGGATCATTTGCAAGCCGGAGACAGTGGCGCAAGCGCTGTCCCAAGCGCAAAACCTTTGTCGCGACATAGAGTTGATGGGTATGTCTACTGCCCGACCCGGGGAAATTGGGCGGACCTTGCAATGGAGACAAATGGCAATCGCATCCGAGGCGGTTTTGGCAGCGCTTGACCATTATATTCGTAACGGCGGTGGCAGTAGAGGCGCGCGTGCCATCTGCGACCCGAAGGGAGATGCCGTCCCTCGAATAAGAACCGGATTGTTAGAAGAGTTTCGATTTCGAAGTGAAAGGGCGGTCGATCGACGAAAGCAAATAGCGGTCCGGCTAGAGGATGGTAAAGTAACCCTTTCAGAACGCCCGAACAGACCGTTTGACAATGGCAAAAAATCTTCTTTTGAACGGGATTGGCCTGCTTGGCTGACCGGGGCTATTTACAACACTGGTAGTGAATTCAATTCCGAATGAAGAGACTGTAGAAATGTTGTGTGCTAAGTCCTCTAAATCGAGCATTTTACGAAATGTTTGAGCTTTGAGGACCTGCTATTCCTTTCTCATTTCATAAAGCTCCAGAGGCAAATCATCGGGATCTTTAAAGAATGTAAAGCGTGCATTTGTATAGGGATCTGTCCGGATATCTTCGACGTAAATACCTGAATTTTCTAAATATCTTTTACTGTCTGTGATATCGTCCACGGTAAAAGCCAAGTGCCGAAGGCCCATGGCTTCCGGCTTAGAGGGTCTCTTAGGGGGATCGGGAAAAGAAAATAGTTCCAATTGGCCACCATCCGGCAAGGCAATATCCAGTTTCCAACTGTTACGCGTGGCGCGATAGTTTTCCGCAACAATCTTGAGGCCAAGAATGTTGCAATAGAAATTTTTCGAGCGCTCGTAGTCGGAGCAAATGATCGCTGCATGGTGAAAACACTTCAATTCCAATTTGTTTCACTCCCTGGATTGCATCCAAAACCCTGCACCCTGCGATGGAGTTTAACAGGTATTCTGACCGGTATCGCAAGTGTTTAAGTTCAACCTTGGCCTTGCTCTACCGGATTGGGACGAATTGCTTTCTTTGGAGCGACGTTGCTTGCGATCAAAGAGGCTGGCTCGCCTAATTTGAGCGTCAGTTTGGGCTTTTCGCATGTTTTTTATGTCGATGAAGTGCCAGCATTTGCCGTCGCGATGAGCTCTCGCCAAACTAAAATTGTGCGCTGTGTTTGAGCAATGTTCCGGGTGCGCATGTTGATTGGTTATCCACTGATTTTAGCTTTGGGGAGTGGGCGTAATGTTCCCCGTTCTATGATCTCGCAAGCAAAAAGGCGTGCTTCCGGGTGGCGCTGTGGGTCATCTAGCATGGACGTTACAAGATCAATGGAGCTGTCAATAATCTGATGCACGGGTTGGCGAATCGTTGTGAGATTAATGTTTTGCCAGCGTGCCATATCCATATCGTTTAATCCTATCACGCCGATGTCATCGGGAGCGCGCAAGCCAGATTCCTGAATCGCGCTAAGAGCCCCAACGGACAGAACATCGTCCCCACAAAAATAGGCTTCGGCAGGCTTCTCTTTGAGCAGGGCTAGCATTTCAGCGCGGCCAGCATCAAAAGAATAGGCGGTCGCAAAACTGGATGTGGCCGTAACTTCGGTCTGCGCGCCGATAACATCAAAAAAACCTGTGCGCCGGTCGATTGTTGAGGTTGCGTTTTTCGGCCCTCCCAAAAACCCGACACTTTTGTATCCGCGCGCTATTAAGGTACGCGCAGCCATGCGGCCGCATTCTATATTGTCGATGCCTACGACATGCGCGCGCGGAGAATGCACAAACTTTCCAAAGGAATGAACGACGGGAATGCGCGCTCTTTGGAACGCCAGCGGAAACTCTGGCGGTAGGGTGGAAGACGCAACAATTACGCCATCCACCGAATATTGTCTTAGCAACCGCAAGGAGTTAACGGGATCTGTTTCGTTGGATAAGTTTACCAGCAATGGGCGCAGGCCACGGTCTTGCAGGCTTCGAGTAAAGAGATCAAATACCTGTAGAAAAAGTGGGTTGTGAAAGTTGTTAGAGATCAACCCGATCAATTTGGTGCGCCCGGTGGTGAGCGAAGAGGCGAGTGCATTTGGGCGGTATCCCAAATCATCTGCGGCTTTCTCAACTTTTTCTCGGGTTTTCGTGGAGACAGAGGCGCCTTCTGTGAAAGTGCGTGAAACGGCTGAACGAGATACACCAGCGCGTTTCGCCACGTCTTTTAAGGTGACAGACATTCGTTCCTTCCATTTTTCCCGGCTCCACACAAGCAAACCACATAAACAGATTTCTTGCAACCGGTTGCAATGCTGCTCGACCTGTGCTTTTGTCTGAGGCAGAAGGCGTGAGAACGACCTTTGCAATGGCTGTAAATGTCAATTCTGGGAGGAATTATGAAACACCTTATGAAATCCACACTTGCTGCTGCCGCGCTCGCGATGGCGACACCTGCCTTGGCGACCGATATCATTGTCGTCAGCCATGGACAGGCGTCTGACCCATTCTGGTCGGTTGTGAAAAACGGCGTAGAAAAAGCAGCGGCTGATACTGGTGCAAACGTAGAATATCGCGCGCCTGAGACATTTGATATGGTAGCGATGAGCCAATTGATCGACGCGGCTGTGAACCAAGAACCGGATGGGATCGTTGTGTCAATTCCTGACGCGGACGCACTAGGACCATCCATCGAGAAAGCGGTTGCAGCAGGCATTCCTGTTATTTCAATGAACTCCGGTTCAGATGTATCCAAGAGTTTAGGTGCGCTGCTGCATGTGGGTCAAGAAGAGTTTGACGCAGGTAAAGCGGCTGGCGAAATGATGGCGTCAATTGGCGGTACAAACGCGATTTGTGTAAACCATGAAGTGGGCAACGTATCACTGGATGACCGTTGCGCCGGTTTTGCCGAAGGTTTTGGTGGTGAAGTGACCGTCTTGCCGACAACAAACGATCCAGCGGAAATCGAAGCGAAAGTCAAAGCCTCGCTTGATTCCAACGATGACGTTGACACTGTTATCGCGCTGGGTGCGTCGCTCGCGGGTGAACCTGCTGTTGCGGCAGTTAAAGCGGTTGGAGGAACCGGTTCAATCAAGGTGGGTTCGTTTGACATGTCGGCTGGTTTCCTTGAATCGATCACTGCAGGTGATGCGGTCTTCGCGATTGATCAGCAGCAATATCTCCAAGGGTACCTGCCTGTCGCGTTTCTTGCGCTGCACGCAGAATTTGGCCTGGTGCCAGGCGGAAACGTTCCATCAGGTCCAAACCTGATTACAGCTGACAAGGCTGCGCAAGTGGTTGAGCTGTCTGCCAAAGGCATTCGCTAATCCTACTTCAAGTGGGGCCTATTTCGGCCCCGCTTCTTTTTTTCAAAGCATTTTGGGAGGGGTAAATGCCCGCAGACGCCGCTGTTGACGAGCGAATAAAGGAGGAGTCCTTTTTTTCGCGGATGATGAAACGACCAGAACTTGGCGCGATCGCCGGAGTCATTCTGGTTACTGTGTTTTTCCTGATCACGGCTGATCCCGCCATGTTCACGCTTGCAGGGTTCATGAACTTCATGTCTCCGGCCGCACAGCTCGGAATTTTGGCTATTGGAGCGGCACTGTTGATGGTCGGCGGCGAATTTGACTTGTCGGTTGGGTCAATGGTTGCCTTTACTGGTCTATTTTTTGGTGCTTGTGTGGTGACTTTCGGCATGCCGTTGATCATCGCAATCCCAGCCACGTTGGTATTTGCCGCGTGTGTTGGTGCAGGCAATGGGCAGATCGTACTGGCAACTGGATTGCCTTCGTTTATTGTGACACTTGCTTTCCTCTTCATTTTTCGCGGCCTGTCCTTGGTCGGGTTGAAGTGGGCCACAGGCGGGTCAACGCAATTGAGGGGCGTACGTGATGCAACAGAAAATGACTGGCTGACACCTCTTTTTGCAGGGGATGCGTTCCCCGGGCTATTTACCAAACTGGCAGATGCCGGGATGATTGCGACCTTTAAAAACGGAACACCCAAAGTAACGGGCATCCCAGTCGAAATCATTTGGTTTGTCATTATTGCAGTGCTGGCGACCTATGTTCTGCAAAAGACTCCCTTCGGAAACTGGATTTTTGCTTCTGGTGGGGATTCTAATGCTGCCTCTAACTCTGGCGTCCCTGTAAAACGGGTCAAACTTATTCTATTCATGATCACCGCGTGTTGTGCAGCGCTTGTGGCGATCATCACGGTGCTGGACAGCGGTTCAACCGATGCTCGGCGCGGCTTTCAAAAGGAATTCGAAGCAATCATCGCCGCTGTGATCGGAGGATGTTTGCTGACAGGGGGGTACGGCTCGGCAATTGGTGCATTCTTTGGTGCGATTATCTTTGGCATGGTGCTGATCGGTTTGACCTATACGGACATCGATCAGGATTGGTATCTTGTGTTCTTGGGTGGCATGCTACTGGTTGCGGTTTTGTTCAACAATATGATCCGCAAACGCGTCACGGGGGAGCGTTGATATGACAACGAAATCACAAAATGCACCTATCGTTCACATGGAGAATATCGAAAAGCACTTTGGCAATGTGATTGCCTTGGCTGGCGTGTCTTTTGATATCACACCTGGGGAATGCCACTGCCTTTTGGGGGATAACGGTGCAGGCAAATCCACCTTTATTAAGACGATGTCTGGCGTGCACAAGCCAACCAAAGGGCGGATTCTGTTCGAAGGGGCAGAAATGAACTTCAACAGCCCGCGCGATTCCATGGAGGCCGGCATTGCGACGGTTTACCAAGACCTTGCGATGATCCCTTTGATGTCAGTGACACGGAACTTCTTTATGGGACGAGAGCCGACAAAAGGCTCAGGTCTGCTAAAGCGGTTTGATACAGATGCTGCAAATGACATCACGATGGCCGAAATGAAGAAAATGGGCATTAATTTGCGGGCGCCCGATCAGGCTGTGGGCACGTTGTCGGGCGGTGAGCGCCAGACAGTAGCGATTGCGCGTGCGGTCTATTTCGGAGCCAAGGTTTTGATTTTGGATGAACCAACCTCTGCCTTGGGGGTCCGTCAGACATCGAATGTGTTGGCGACCATTGACCGTGTGCGCAAAGACGGCATCGGAGTCGTGTTTATTACACACAACGTGCGTCATGCGATGGCTGTCGGGGACCGCTTTACTGTGCTGAACCGGGGGAAAACGCTGGGCACGGCCAAACGCGGAGAAATAACCCCGGACGAGCTGCAAGACTTGATGGCAGGCGGTCAAGAGATCGCGACGCTTGAGGGGTCACTGGGCGGCACCGTCTAAGCCAGTTGAAAATTAGTTTTCCGGCACGCTGCCCCAGTGGCAGTGCCGGAAAATACGAACTCAACATTGTAGGATGCGTCACCGACCGTTGCGTAGATCTAAGAGGACAATTTGTACCTTTTGGGTGCGCAAAAAACAGCTCTGACAGTGATGCGTCGATGGTCAATTTTTTAAAGTGACACAGATTTTTGTCTTTGAATGATACAATGGGGCAGGGGTCGATCCTAACCCGCAACACGGCAGAATGTGGATGAATACGATGGCAAAACAGCACCCTAACTTTTATGATGCTCACTCTTGCGATGTAACAGAGTTTGCCTCTTTGGTTTTGCGTGATTGCAACCCGAGTGACGTTCCGAACGCGGTAGAAACACCCAAGAATATACCCGTGTATGATATGGCGGCTTTAGCGGATTGGCTTGAGGGTGAAGAAACACGCCGCACCCTGATGAGTGAATGGGCGCGCATTTTGCACAGCGGTGCAGGGGTTTTCGTGCTGCGTAAGGCGTATCGCGATACTTCTATGATTGACGCCGCAACAAAGGTGTTTGAGCAGGTGATCGCGCGTGAAAAAGCAGCGGAAAGTTCAGCGGCCGATCACTTTGCTGCTGCAGGCAGTAACGACAGGCTGTGGAATTCATTGCAGAAATTATGTGAGGCTGATCCGGAGAATTTTGTCCAATATCATGCCAATCCGGCGATTGATGCAGCATGTGAAGCTTGGCTGGGACCAAATTATCAGATGACCGCGCAGGTAAACCTTGTACATCCAGGCGGGCAGGCGCAACAGGCGCATCGGGACTATCATCTGGGGTTTCAATCTGCGGAGGTCAGTGCAGAATATCCAGCTCATGTGCATGAACTGTCGCCGCTGATGACCTTGCAAGGCGGGATTGTCCACAGTGATACCCCGATTGAAAGCGGTCCCACTAAATTCCTACCGTTTTCGCAGCTCTATAAACCCGGGTACGCGGCATGGCGGCGTGATGATTTTCGGTCTTTTTTTGAAACACATTACGTGCAAGTGCCGTTTCAGAAAGGCGATGTCGTTTTCTTTAACCCCGCGTTGTTCCATGCTGCCGGGGCAAACAGCAGCGCTGACGTCCATCGTATGGTAAATCTGCTGCAAATCTCTTCTGCCTTTGGGCGCGCAATGGAAACCGTGGATCGGGTGAAGATGACGGCATTGGTCTTTGATCCGTTGAAAAAGTTAGTTTCCCAGAATCAATTGGGTTCCAGAGCGTTGGATGCTGCAATTGGGGCAACTGCAGAAGGCTATTCCTTCCCCACAAACCTCGATACTGACCCGCCATCTGGTGGCCTTGCGCCTCAAACGCAACAAGCACTCTTGAAAGAAGCGGTTTTAGAAGGGTGGCAGTTTGATAAACTTCATGAACGCCTCGTAGAGCAAAAGAATAGGCAAATCGCTTGATCGTTTTTTACTCAAGAGATCGGGTTGATTGACGAAAATTTCGCTCTGAGGTTTGACTGGTGATCCTCGTCGACCGGTTTTTGTACGCGTTCACATGTGGAGCGCATTTTATGTCGATGTCAGGCCATCGAACGATTTAAACGGCGATTGCTCGGCGCCAGAGCACATGTTTAAAACGAATGACAATCTAATTTTTCTATGTATTGCAGAAAAATCTCTTGATATCGCCGGTTCAATTTTGAGTACTAACCTCGTTTCAACCTCGCAGCAGTCTTTGATCTCGGTATCTGAAATTTCGCTGGACCGCGTGATGTTGTTGATCTGCCCGTGCCGTAGCGGGTTAACGATTATGTTACGTGCCTTTGGATACGGCAGTGTTTCAGCGTTCTTCCAGCCAATCAAAACTGCAGTCAGATGGGCGACGCAAGGTGTATCGCGTTCGTGGGAGATTCCGAAGGACGTTGATCGACAGGTAATTCTATCAAGGAAACATTCGGCCCGTTCCGTTCTGAAGAGACGAGCTATGATCCACTTCAGTCTCTTCGGGATAGGGGTGTGCAAGCTGACCGTATAGAATTGGTCGTTTTGCTGCGAAACCCGATTGCAGTATGGCAGTCGTGGCAAAAGTATTGGCAAGGACGCTGCGATCCAGAGATTTTTGCAGCTGCGTGGCGCTCTTGCCTTGCCTGTTTGGAAACAGCGCGCTCGTATGGCGTTCATGCGCAATTTCTACAGCAAGAGAATTTTTCAAACGCGCCGTTGCTGGAAATGACAGCGCTTTTTGACTCATTGCACCTTCGATTTCCCTCTGATGCGCTTGATCTCTGGAGTCACAAGCCGGGTTTTGGCATGAGGGGATCAGGCGTGTATTTGCCTGATGAGCCACATGATTTCATTACTCTTGGAGCGCATGATCAGGTCATCGATGCAACGGGTGTCTTCCCGGTGTTGCCCTGTAGTGATTTGGATACGGCCGAGTATCATTTGCTGAAACGCGCAGGAGTTTTTGACAGCTACAAAACACTGTCGCGAGGGCTGGCGCATCACGCTGACAATTGAAATTGGGTATGCCGATGCTGTATCGTTGATGACCGCGCCGTCCATTGCAAATGTGGCGCATTTTTGTTTCCTTAGCTCCTTTGCTTGGAGGTCATCATGACTAACCCAGAGAGTCCTGCCAAGGAAGTAAAACCATCTCAAGCCGTCGAAACGCTGGGCTGGTGTCTTTGTTTGATTGTACCGTTTAGCGTTTTCTTTCTGTTACGCAATAGTGGAATGGCTTCTAATTCAGCTGTATTTTTGGCAATTTTTTCAATGCCTTTGGTCATGTGGCTCTTTAGTTGTTGCCTGACTTTGTCCCGGGTTTGCTGGCTGTTGTCATGATTTTGCTGGTGGGGTCTGCCCCACCAGAGATCGTCTTGAGTGGTTTCGCCTCGTATGGGCATCTGTTGATCATCGCTATTCTTGGACTTGGTGCCCTCATAACTACATCTGGTCTTGTTAATCGCTGCGCAGCATTGATGATCCACCGCTTACCGGGAAATGTACTGGCCTATGCGGGCACGTTGTTTTTCGGAGGCTTGCTTTTGACACCATTTCTGCCCTCCCCTGCAGGGCGTCGACTGCCATAGTGGTGTTGGTTGTGGGGTATGTGATCGTTACGCTGCTTGTGGCTTTTGACGCCACGACCATACACAAATCAGCGATGCAGGGATTTAAGACGACGGTCAAGCCACTGTCGCGTCAAGAGGTGCAGTCCTTTTCTGAGAACAGGGGCGTGGCGCGCGAGTTTTCAGCTGCTCCAGACAGCGATCGCCCAGAATCTCTTTCGCAACGTGAATGGGGCGCAATTAGCGGGATTCTTTTGCTGGACGTTGGTGTGCTGACGACACCGATGCACCTTATACCGGCACCTGTATTGGCGTTTCTAATATTTGGATTGCTCTTCAGTGTACAGATTATGCACAAGTCGGATTTTGTGTCCGAGATCGACTGGGCCTTTAAATTTTTGCTTGGTGCCTTGGTCGGTTTTACAAACACGGCGGCGTATTTAGGTCTGACAGATTTACTGGTGTCGGAAATATCTTGGCTGGGGGATATACTGCGGCAAGATTTTGAAACCTTCGTCCTCATTTTTGTCGGTGTAGTTGTCACCGCACGTATCATCGTGCCACAAACTGCCGTTACACTGGTGCTTGTGACAGCGCTCTTACCGCTGGCCGAAGCTTCGGGTGTTTCCGCGTGGGTGGTCGTGTTTTCAATCCTTATTTTGAATGATGCGTCGATCCCGTTTTGGAAAGGCATGGGGATACTCTGAACCATGATACGTTTTCTAAGCAAATTCGTTATTCTTCTGCTTTTTGGCGGTGCTCTTTCCTATCATGCTGGAAAGCCGCGGGTGTTGATCTTGCAAAGCTACGAGCCGGATTATGCATGGACAGCGGGCGTCATGGAGGGTCTCGCACGGGTCACGCGCACCTGGAATGATGTACATATTAACGCTCATTACATGTATACTAAAAAATTATCGGACGAAGACTCCTTGCGTCGTGCCGGTGTTCAAGCTCAAAGCGCAGTTGAACGTTGGAAGCCCGATGTGGTGATCGCCATCGATGATCTGGCCCATTCACTGGTGATGAAAAACTATATTGATCACCCCGACCTCTCGATTGTTCATGCGGGTATCAACGGGCCTGTGTCTGCCTATGGGTATGACACTGCACAAAATGTCACCGGTATTCGCGAAAACCGTGCAATGGGCCCTGTCCGGGATGCGATATCCGCCTTGCAATATATAGGTGTAGCGCCGCCGCCGTGGGACGGCAGCCGCCCTATTCGCATTCGGTATATTATGGATCGACCTAACGTTGATGGGATTAATGGGTTGCCCTTGGTTTACACCGAATCCGTCGCTGTTGACGATTTTCCTAGCTGGCAGGCAGATATTCGACGCACGCAAGGCATGGCTGACCTCATTATCGTGACCAACTATCGGCAGCTAAAACAGTCCTCGTCTGATCCGACTTTTGTCCCTGCGCATGAGGTGCTGGCGTGGACAGAGGAAAATGGTGGGATTCCAGTTGTAGGGATGAGTGTGTTCAATACAGAAGATGGCGCTACGTTTTCTGTTGGCGCTTCTCCGATCGAACAGGGTCAAGTGGCGGCTGAAATGACGGCCGAGATTCTCAGTGGGCGACGCGTGGCGGCAATGCCGGATCGCGACAATCAGCAATTCATCGTGTCTCCCTCTCAAGAACGGTTGGAACAGCACAATCTGGTTCTGCCACAAGTTTACGAGGCTTTTTCGTGCGCAACCAATACCTTCCAACAATAGCGCAAGGCGCGGTAGCTGCAAAACGTGCTTTGATCTTTTGCCGAATACGGATGCAAGGTTCCGCCGACGTTTCCGCGACCCGAATATTCATCATGGTGAATGGTTTGACGGGACAGCTGGCGTCAACTGAAGACGAGAGAACAGTAGAGCAGCACTGCAAAATGAAATAATGCGACAGCCTTATGAAAAGCTTCTCGTTCGTTTAATCGATTGAATTTCCGTCTATTTTTATGATTTTTGGTGTGACGGTGATTAAAAACTCAGCGATCTGGTCGCCATATTCAAGTTAACAACACGAAATCTATGCAAAACCACAAAATACCACTAATCCTTAAATATCCCAAAATCTACAGATGATTCGGGAATACAAACAACAGGGAATAGCGTCCACATCACAATGAAGATTGACGCTACCTATAAGGAAAATCGCTCAGAAATTCTGAAACAGGGACCAAAAAATGAAAAATAGAATGATCACCACCGCTGCTTCGGTTGTTGCGCTCACTGCCGCATCTACGGGGTTTGCAGAGTCAATTACTGTCTATAGCGCGCTCGAAGAAGAAGAAATTGCGATCTACCTTGATGCTGCCAAGGCCGCTTTGCCAGATCTCGAAATTGACGTCTTGCGTTTGTCGACAGGTAAACTCGGTGCCAGATTGCTGGCCGAAGCGGGTAATCCGCAGGCTGATGTGATTTGGGGCTGGGCTGTGACGGCAATGATGGATCCCCAAGTTCTCGAACTGCTGGAACCTGTCAAAATTACCGGCACTGATGCGCTGGCTCCTGAATTTAGAGATGCAGAAGATCGTTGGTTCGCACAAATTGGTTACATGGGTGCATTCTGTGTAAACACCGCGCGTCTGGAAGAAAAAGGTCTGCCGATGCCGACAAGCTGGGCGGATTTGGCGGCACCTGAGTTCAAGGGCGAGATCCTGATGCCTGATCCAAACGAGTCCGGAACTGGCTATTTGCACGTGAATGCGGTGCTTCAAGGTCAGGGCGTCGAAGCCGGTTGGAAGACTTTGGAATCCATCGATCCAAACATGGCGCAATATACATCTTCGGGATCCAAACCCTGTAAGTCGGCGCGGACGGGTGAATACACGGTCGGTATTTCGCTGGCCTTCACAGCCATGCAATCCATCGAAGAGGGGTATCCGCTGGCGATGGTTTTCCCAAGCGAGGGTGTTGGATACGAACTGGAAGCATCAGGCATTTTATCCAGCAGCGATAATCAAGCCGCTGCAAAGCAGTTTCTGGAATGGACCATGTCTGATGAAACGATTGCACTGTTTGGTCAATATAAGGCGCTTGTGACAGTAGGCGGTGCAGAAGCATCCAGCTCAGCAATCAATGCGGGCTTGCCGTCGGATATTTCGACAGTTTTGGCTCCGGTCGATTTTGTTGAATCCGCCGGTCGTCAGACCGAGATCAAGGCCGAATGGCGCGATAAACTCGGGCGTTGATGCCTGACACGGATTGCGGCGCCGAAACGGCTGTCCGCAATCCGTCTTTTTACAATTTGAATTTATCCACAGCCCGAAAAGAACGGCGCCTTGGATGTATCCTTTGCGGGAACTACCGACATGTTTTTATCTGTCAGCAACGTGACCAAACAGTTTGGCACGTTTACGGCTTTGGACGATGTTTCCATTTCGATAGAAAAAGGCGAATTTGTCTGCCTTCTCGGTCCAAGCGGTTGTGGAAAGACGACGCTGCTCAGACTGATCGCCGGATTGACGGACGTCGACGCCGGCGAGGTTCGGCTCGAAAATGAAATCCTCACGAAAGTACCAACACGCAAACGCGGATTTGGGATTGTCTTTCAATCCTATTCCTTGTTTCCAAATATGACAGTGGCGGAAAACATCGGCTATGGTTTAAAAATTCGCCACGCGTCGCAAGAGGATGTTGCTGCGCGGGTTAAGGACCTGCTCGATATCATCAAACTACCGCAGCTTGCGGATAAATTCCCCGGTCAGTTGTCTGGTGGGCAGCAGCAACGTATCGCATTGGCGCGCGCAATCGCCGTCGATCCGCGCGTTCTGCTGTTAGATGAACCGTTGTCGGCCTTGGATGCAAAGGTGCGGGGCAGCTTGCGTGATGAAATCCGCCAGCTACAAAGAACGCTTGGAATTCCAACGCTGATGGTGACCCATGACCAAGAAGAAGCGCTCGCGCTTGCCGATAAGATCATTTGCATGAACCATGGTGTTGTGGTGCAATCAGGCACGCCCGAAGATCTGTATCACCGTCCTGCCACACGTTTTGTCGCGGATTTCATGGGGGTGAGCAATTTGGCGTCAACGGTTTTGGTACGCCAGGAAATGCCTGCATTGCTAACCCAGCGCCCCAATGCCCCGGATCGAGATTTCGATGCCTGTATCAGACCTGAAAACATTCGAATTACTGCCGACCCCCAAGGGGATGCAACCATTCGCGCGGTTAGTTTTTTAGGCAATCTGACGCGTTACACAGTATCCAGTGTCTTGGGTGAAATTACCGTCCAAGCAAGCGGGTCGCTCCCTCTGCGCGAGGGAGAGGCTGTTTCAATCGAAATTGCTCCCACAGATTGTATCTGGGTTGCCAATGACGGTGGTGAGGCCACCGCATGACGTCCCGCACAACGGATGCATCCGTTCCCGCGCGTGATCGGCGCGTTGATAGTGATAGAGTGTTGATTGCGGCTTGTGTGATTGTCCCGTTGATCGGTCTGGTGTTGTTTTTCCTCTATCCGATGAGCATCGTGTTCTTGCGCTCGATTACCACGCAGGACGGCAGTTACGGATTGGGAAATTACGCCGAAGTTCTGAGCTCAAAAGGGTTTTGGCGGGCGACACAACATTCCATGACAATGGGAGTCGCGACAACTGTCCTCAGTGTGTTCTTGGGGTTCATTATTGCACATGGCCTTCACCGTTGTGCTTTTTGGGGTAAATGGTTGATCCGGGGCGTGATTGTTTTGCCGCTTTTGGCACCATCATTGGTGCAGGCGCTTGGGTTAATTTTCCTGCTGGGACGCAATGGGCTGATCAGTCGGGCGATCGGTGTGGAACTGGACATATACGGTTTTTGGGGGTTGCTGATCGCCAATACGCTCTATGCATTGCCCCAAGCTGTGATGATCATTGGCGCGTCCCTTGTTTTGCTGGACGCTCGCACGTACGAAGCTGCCGAAGTGATCGGTGCCAAGCCGATGCGTCAGTTCCGGGATCTAACCCTCCCTGCCGTGGTTTTCGCGCTCTTAAACAGTGCTTTTGTCGTTTTCATTATTACCATCACCGATTTTGGCAATGCGGCCGTCATCGGAGGTGACTATTCCGTGCTCGCCACGGAAATTTATACGCAAGTCATTGGCTTGCGGAATTTCAACATGGGGGCCGTGGTCGGTATCATGTTGTTGCTCCCAACGGTCGTTTCCTACGTCATTGAACGGCAATCGATGAAGCGCCAGCAGGGGCGACACGCAACAAACGTACAAAGGTTCGTGCCACAGTTCTATGCGCTGCGCGACGTGCCAATGGCGCTGGCTTGCTTTGCCGTTGTCGCGATGATCTTGTCTGTTATTGGTATCGTGATCTACGCCAGTTTCGTCAAACTATGGCCGTATAACCATGACCTGACGTTCAAACATTTCAACATCACATTGGCGGGCGGCTATGCGTCGCTATGGATTACGATAGCCATTTCCATCGGTGCTGCGGCAGGTGGGACATGTATGATATTTGCCATGGCACTGGGCCTGCGCAAACTTTCTGGCGGTTTTGCACAAAGCCTTCAGGTCTTGGCGGCGATGCCTGCGGCAGTTCCGGGTATTGTCTTGGGTCTGGCTTATATCCTGACCTTCAATTCGACCGCGACACCCTTATATCTTTTGTACGGAACGGCGACTTTGATCGCGGTGATCAATTTTTACCACTACCACACCCAAGCTTTTCTGACTGTGATGACGGGTTTTCGCCAGTTTCCCATGGCGTTGGAAGAAGCCGCTTCGACTTTGGGCGCAGGGTTTGGTCGCACGGCGGTGAGTGTCGTGGCACCCTTTGTAGCACCGATGTTGGTTGCGGTTTTCTTTTTCCTCTTCATGCGTTCCATGGTTACCCTGTCAGCGGTGGTCTTTTTGACGACTGCAAAGCTCGATGTCGCGGCAGTGACAATCATGCGATTAGATGATGCTGGGCTGACATCACAGGCCGCAGCATTTTCAACCTGTGTGATGGTTGTCGTCTGCATCGCCTTGGGCGTCATGAAACTCTCGTTGAGATTTCTGACGCGGTCTCCACAAGAACCAAAGGAGGCGTAGGATATGTGGTCCCAGGAGCGACATCAACGTATTCTGACGCTGTTGAAAAGCAGCCAACAAGTCAGCGCAAACGAGCTTGCGGATCTGTTGAACGTATCCCGCGAAACGGTACGGCGCGATTTACTGGACCTTGAAAACAACGGGTTGGTTAACCGCGTGCATGGTGGTGCCGTGTTACCGCCCAATGACAGTGAAGCGCCGTTCGAAGTGCGTAAAGGTGCCCATCACAGAGCCAAGCAGGACATCGCACGCAAAGCGGTTTCACTGGTGCGGCCCGGATCGTCGATCATGGTTGATGCTGGTACGACGACCACCGTGTTTGGAGAAGTCTTGGCTAAGCTGTCGGGTATCATGGTTGTCACGAATTCAATCGACATTGCTCAGACCATTAGAGCGGCCGGATCCGATATAGATTTGATCTTGCTGGGAGGTCAGATTGTGTCTGACGTTCCGGGAACCTACGGCGAATTAACCTTGTCAGAGATCGCACGGTTTAATGTTGACCATGCGTTCATTGCACCGGTCGCAGTCAGTGCCGTTGACGGTGCTTACTCGTATGAATTTAGCGAGGCAGAAGTGGCACGGGCCATGGTGGCGCAGGCCCGTGAGACAGTTTTGCTATGTGATCGAAGCAAACTTGGAGAGACAAGCCGCGTTCAGTTTTGCACCCCGGGCAAAATCTCGGCTCTTGTCACAGACAGCCGGGTTGCGCGGGATCAAATCACACCATTTGAAAAAGGCGGCGTGAACGTATTGGTCTAACAACGTAAGCCAGCCGACACGTCCCGCACGACCAGGAGAAGACCAAGTGAGCGAAACAACTGTTATTCAGAAACCCGATGCGCACACGCGCCAAATTCTGCAGGATGCAGAGGTTTTCGCACGTAAGGCCGGTAAAACCGCCCGAAAGTACTTTCGCCAAAACAACGATGTCGCTTTTAAGGATGACGAGAGCCCGGTCACTGTTATTGATCAGATGATCGAGCAAGAACTAAAGCAAGCCATTTCACGGAAGTATCCAAAAGACGCGATTTTTGGTGAGGAGAGTGGTGTAGATGGGGATGTGAGTGGAAATCTCTGGGTGATTGATCCGATTGATGGAACGCGGTCTTTTATCACTGGAAATCCATTATTTGGAATGTTGTTGTCTTATCTGGAGGAAGGCGCGCCTGTCGCGGGGCTCATTTCGATGCCGTTCCTGGATGAGCTTTATTGCGGTGGGATCGGGCACCCGGCGTCTTGTAATGGACAGCCAATTACCGTGTCAGGCCAGCGCAAAATTGATGACTGTACGCTCTATATTAACGAAGGTGAGAAACTGTTTGCGGACCAACCCGATGCTTTTGCCCGTCTGGTTAAGGCCGGCAAGACACGCCGATTTGGGTATGACTGTTACCCCCATGCACTATTGGCTGCGGGACATATTGATGCTGTTGTGGATTACGATCTGAAGCCTTATGATTTTCTGGCTTTGACGGCTGTCATTAGTGCTGCTGGTGGAATTACATCGGATTGGGACGGAAACGCCCTTAATTTAGCCTCAGGTGGGGCCGTAGTTTCTGCAGCAACGCCTGAACTGCATCAATCACTGCTCGACCTCCTGAACTGAGTTATTCTCTTTCGGGCAAAAATTGTTGGTCGCACAAAAGGTTATCTATTGAAGTAAAAACCAAAGATACCTTACGTTCATTCGTAGACGAGCGTGTTTGTGAGCAAAGTTTGGAAACGTTGAGAGGATAACATGGTCAAACCAGAACGGTTTTTGTCTGATCTGCACCAACTGCGGGCCTTTGGCGCCAGCGGAGTTGGGAAAGGGGTCGTTCGACCAGCCTATAGTGACGCGGATATCGCCGCGCGATCATGGTTGTCTGATCAAATGCGTGATGCGGGGTTGCGTGTTGAAATTGATCCTATGGGGAACCTCTTTGGGTTGGCGGATGGTCCCTCGCTCTTGCTGGGTTCACATAGTGATAGCCAACCGGAAGGAGGCTGGTTGGATGGTGCTTTGGGGGTGATTGCTGCACTGGAAATCGCACGATCAGCGCTGGCAAACGGCGGGCCCGCGATTTCTGTCGTTTCGTTTCAAGATGAAGAAGGACGATTTGGGGTGACAACTGGATCAGCCGTTTGGTCCGGGCACCTGTGTCAGACTGAAGCAGACAAATTGACGGACGCTGATGGTGTTTCATTGGCGCAGGCGCGACAGATAATGAGTGGCATGGTGACTGGACCGATTGATCCGACCCAATTCACCGGATTTATGGAAATGCACATCGAGCAAGGACCCGCGCTTGATACAGCGGGTCAGCAAATCGGTGTTGTTACGGATATTGTCGGTATTCGGGACATGAAGATCGTCTTTGAAGGGCAGCAGAACCATGCGGGTACGACCCCGATGCATTTACGGCGGGATGCTTTTCAGGCTTTGGCCCATTTCAATACTGTTTTGGAGGAGCGATTTCGCAATGTCGTCACGCCTCACACAGTTTGGACGATTGGACATGTTAAATTGCATCCGAACGCCCATTCAATTGTGCCAGGACGTGTTGAATTTTCCATGCAATGGCGTGATGCGGATGATGCGAGGCTGGATCGGATGGAAGAAATTATCCGTGATCTTGTGGCCGAAATTGCGCAAACGCGAAAATTGCACATGTCTTACGGCCCTTTGCTGGGCTTGAAACCTGTTACGATGGATCAGAAGATGCAGGAAATCTTGGCGCAGTCAGCTCAGAAAATTGTGCCGGATAGATGGCGTAAAATGCCTTCGGGCGCGCTGCATGATGCGTCAAATGTCGCAAGGCTAATGCCGGTTTCCATGCTGTTTGTGCCATCAATCGACGGTATCAGCCATGCTTTTCAAGAAGACACGCAGGAGGAAGACCTGTGCGCAGGACTTGAAGTTTTTGCACATGCGGCAAGCGTGTTGGCCGGATGAGGTGCAATTTTGAGAGCCCAAGATGCACTAATTGGTTGACCTTGATTGGAAAAATCACTTTGTTAGCAACACGTCAGTCACACAAGGCTGCGCTTGCCTTTGACATGGCAAGGTCTGGGAGGACGAAGCTTGACTACTCATTCTGAACGTGCCGACGGACCTCAGTCCGTTCCGGCGCTGTTGCATAGAAATGCGTCTGTGTTTTCGCAAGCGCCAGCCTACCGCGAGAAAGAATACGGGATTTGGCAATCTTGGACGTGGGCTGAAACGCTGGAAGAAACCGAGGCCTTGGCGCTGGGGTTGCTGGACCTTGGTGTCCGCGAAGGTGATTTTATCGCGATTATCGGGCGCAACCGCCCGCGTCTTTACTGGTCGATGATCTCTGCGGAAATGGTCGGTGCGATACCGGTCCCGCTCTATCAGGATGCTGTTGCCGAAGAGATGGCCTATGTTTTGAACCATTGCGGTGCGCGTTTTGTAGTGGCCGGGGATCAGGAACAGGTCGACAAAGTCCTGGAAATTCAGGACCAGTTGCCTGATTTTGAGCAAATGTTGTATCTCGATCCGCGCGGTCTGAGGAAATACGATCACGACCGTCTGCACCAGTTCAGTCACGTTCAGGATGCTGGTCGCGCAAAACGGGATGAACTCTCACCCGAAATAACCAACCGCCAAGCTAAACTGAATTACGACAGTACCGCTGTGATGCTCTATACATCAGGAACAACCGGCAAGCCAAAGGGCGTTGTCCTAAGCAATCGGAATGTGATCGAGACTTCCAAATCGTCGTCCGAATTCGACGATTTGCGCCAGACGGATTCTATTCTGGCATATTTGCCGATGGCTTGGGTCGGTGATTTCATTTTTTCGGTTGGGCAGGCCTTGTGGACAGGATTTTGTACCAATTGCCCCGAAAGCGCGGACACGATGCACACTGATCTGCGTGAAATCGGGCCGACATATTATTTCGCCCCGCCGCGTGTGTTTGAAACGCAACTGACGAATGTCATGATCCGCATGGAGGATGCCGGGCGTTTTAAGAAGTGGTTGTTCGACGTCAGTATGGCGCATGCTCGCAAAGTTGGGCCAGATATTCTTGATGGGAACCCGGTTAGCCAGTGGGACCGTTTCAAATACAATCTGGGTGAATTGGCAATCTACGGCCCGCTCAAAAATACCCTTGGTTTCAGCCGAATTCGCGTTGGCTACACGGCGGGTGAGGCAATCGGGCCTGAGATTTTCGATTTTTATCGCTCCTTGGGGATCAATCTGAAACAGCTCTACGGTCAAACAGAGGCGACCGTTTTCATTACGGCGCAGCCAGATGGCGAAGTGCGTTCTGATACGGTTGGGATCAGTTGTCCGGGGGTTGAATTGAAAATCGCGGAAAACGGCGAGGTGTTCTATCGCGGCCCCGGTGTTTTTGTTGAATATTACAAAAACCCGCAAAGCACCGCAGATACCAAGGATCCAGAAGGATGGGTCGCGACAGGCGATGCCGGGTTTATCGAAGAAGACTCAGGGCATTTGCGGATCATTGATCGTGCCAAGGACGTGGGCCAAATGGCCGATGGGGCGCTATTTGCGCCCAAATATGTTGAAAACAAGATGAAGTTCTTTCCAAATATTTTGGAAACTGTGGTGTTTGGGAATGGCCGTGATGAATGCACGGCGTTTGTGAACATTGACCTTACGGCGGTTGGCAACTGGGCTGAGCGCAACAATATTGGATATGCCTCCTATCAGGAACTGGCCCGTCATCCGCAGGTGATGGATACAATTCAGGGGCACATCGAAGAGGTCAACCGATCCGTCGCGCAGGATACGATGCTGTCTGGCTGTCAGGTGCATCGGTTTGTTGTGCTGCACAAAGAGCTAGATGCCGATGATGGCGAGTTGACGCGCACCCGCAAGGTGCGCCGTCGGATCATCGAAGAGAAATACGCAGACATCATCGCTGCGCTCTATGATGGATCAACTTCGGTAAGTACCGTGACCGAAGTGACATATGAAGATGGGCGCAAGGGCTCGATCGCGGCCACGCTGGAGGTGCGCGCCGCTGGCGTCGTCCCAGCAGGGACAAGGATGGCAGCCGAATGATGATCAAGGGCTTCGCCGTTGGGGTAACTGCTCAAAACGCGATATCACAAGGAACCTTGCGATGAAGGATATGGCAGAGGGATATATCACTGCAGACGGCCGACAGATCGGTCCGGTTGTGATGGAAATGAAAAACATCACCCTGCGTTTCGGGGGCGTGGAGGCGATCAAGGATATTTCATTCGACATCCGCGAGGGCGAAATCCGCGCGATCATCGGGCCAAACGGTGCGGGTAAATCTTCGATGTTGAACGTTATTTCCGGGTTTTACATCCCACAAGAGGGCGAGGTTTGGTATAATGGCAGCCCGCGTCCGCCGCTAAAACCCTATCAGGTTGCGCGTCAGGGCATTGCCCGGACATTCCAAAATATCGCCCTTTTCGAAGGGATGTCGGTCTTGGACAACGTCATGACGGGCCGATTGACCCATATGAAAGTCGGCATTTGGCAACAAGCGTTGTGGCGCGGTAAGGCCGAAGCTGAAGAAACGCAAAACCGGGAAGTCGCCGAAAAGATCATCGATTTCCTTGAAATACAGGCGATCCGAAAAACGCCCGTTGCCCGTTTGCCCTATGGTTTGAAAAAACGTGTGGAGCTGGCCCGCGCTTTGGCCGCTGAGCCGTCGTTGCTACTCCTGGATGAGCCGATGGCCGGCATGAACGTCGAAGAGAAAGAGGACATGAGCCGCTTTATTCTCGATGTGAATGATGAGTTTGGCACGACCATCGCCCTGATCGAACATGACATGGGCGTGGTCATGGACCTCTCAGATCGGGTGGTCGTGATGGATTATGGTAAGAAAATCGGTGACGGTACACCTGACGAAGTACGTAACAACCAGGATGTGATTGATGCCTATCTTGGGGTGAGCCATGACTAAGCGCACAGACACCACCCGTTTGAAATACCATATATTCGCAGGAGACTCCGATGCCTGAACAACTTCTTTTTGGGTTCGAAGTCTTTTTGAACGGATTAATGGCAGGCGTATTATACGCGCTGGTCGCCTTGGGCTTTGTTCTGATCTACAAAGCGTCCGGGATTTTCAATTTTGCCCAGGGTGTGATGGCCTTGTTTGCCGCAATGACGCTCTATGGGATCATGAATGGCCTCGTACCCTTTGCGCATATGATCAACGCGATCTTTGGGACAAATCTGCACCATTTCGGTTGGAACGTGAACGCGTTGGTGGCGATTTTCCTCACCATTGTCGTCATGGTCTTGTTCAGTTGGCTCGTTCAGCGCGTGATCTTTCGCCATCTCGTGGGACAAGAACCCATCATCTTGTTTATGGCCACCATCGGGCTGGCGTATTTTCTGGAAGGCGTCGGAGACTTGATGTGGGGTTCGGACATCAAAACACTAGAGGTTGGCCTGCCGCAGGGGGGCAATCTGTGGTTCGAGGAAAACACACAATGGTTGGGTTTTGGCAATGAACGCTTCTACGGTCTCTTCATTGATAGCCTCGACATCGTGGCCTCAATCGTGGCGGCAGTGCTTGTTTTGGCGTTGGTATTGTTTGCGCAATATACCAAACAAGGCCGGGCCATGCGCGCCGTTGCCGATGACCATCAGGCGGCCTTGTCTGTTGGCGTTTCTCTCAACTTCATCTGGATTCTAGTTTGGTCTTTGGCGGGTTTTGTGGCCCTTGTCGCAGGCATTATGTGGGGCGCTAAATCAGGCGTGCAGTTCTCCCTATCGCTGATTGCCCTCAAGGCGCTCCCTGTTTTGATGCTCGGCGGATTCACCTCTATTCCTGGCGCGATTGTCGGCGGGTTGATTATTGGCGTCGGCGAAAAGATGTTTGAGTTTCTTATTGGCCAACCCTTTCTGGGGGGGGCGACGGAAAACTGGTTTGCTTATATGCTCGCGCTTTTGTTTTTGTTGTTCCGTCCACAGGGCCTGTTTGGGGAGAAAATCATTGAGCGGGTTTAAACCCCTGTTCCCAATGCGGCCCTATTCGCCGGTCTCTCGCAAGAGCGCAACGCTTAGGGCGGCCAAAATGGTAACCCCCAGCGTTAACGCCAGATTTAAGTCCGGTAAAAACAATAACGTCAGGCCAATGCACATCCCCATGACGCCGAGACATACAACGATACCGAACCCGATCGCCGACGAGCCACTCTTTTTTGCTCGGCGCTCTCGACGAGGGCGCGCCTTTTCGACAAAATGTGTTTCCGCCTCTTCGATGTTTTGCAGCAACGACGCACGTTGCAATTCGTATTCTTCTGGAGACAACTCGCTCCTGTCACGCCGCGCGTCCAAGGCGCGCAGCTCACTTAATATCGCCGTCATCTGTCCCACTCCTTCACCCAGGATCCGGTCTATTGGGCGAATTGGGGCAAAATTGGGCATTCGGCGAATTTTCGGTGAGATGGTTAACAGCTCTTGCAGATGCTTGGTAAAATATAACGTAAAAACAATGCGCTGGGATGAGAATACAAACGGGTCGCTCTTAATTTTATTCCCACAACACGCGGCGAATGTGCCGTTCTCACCCAGATACGCAGCAGGAGAACTGAATGCTCTATCGTGAAGCCGGTGATTTTAGCACCACCTATCCCGAAGATAGTCAAACCTTTCCGATCCGGTTTGATCGGTATCGGTATTATGTAGTGCTGTTTTTCGCGGTCGTTGTTGTTCCCTTTTTAGTGAATGACTATTGGGTCAATTCGATCTTTATGCCGTTTTTGATCTATTCCATCGCGGCAATTGGTTTAAATATTCTCGTGGGCTATTGTGGGCAGGTTAGCCTTGGAACCGGCGCCTTTATGGCTGTCGGGGCCTATGCGTGTTACAAATTGATGACCGCTTTTCCCGACGTCAGCATGTTTGTCCACGTCTTGTTGGCTGGTGGAATAACGGCAGGGGTCGGTGTTCTGTTCGGATTGCCCAGCCTGCGGATCAAGGGTTTCTACCTTGCGGTGGCAACTCTGGCCGCGCAGTTCTTTTTGGTCTGGATGTTCAACAAATTTGCCTGGTTCTATAACTACTCGGCGTCCGGTCAAATCAATGCGCCAGAACGCGACACCTTTGGCATCCTGGTCACCGGCCCAAATACAGAGGCCTGGGCGACGTATCTCTTTTGCCTGTTCTTTACGATCTTCAGTGCCGTTGTCGCGCGTAATCTGACGCGCGGATCTGTGGGGCGGGAATGGATGGCGATTCGCGACATGGATATCGCGGCCGAGATCATCGGGGTAAATCCGTTGCGTGCAAAATTGACGGCCTTTGCAGTGAGTTCGTTTTTTGTCGGGATATCAGGCGCATTGTTTTTTGCGGTTTATTTGGGCGCGGTCGAAGTTGGTGAAGTCTTTGGTATCACCAAATCGTTTCTTGTGCTCTTTATGATTATAATTGGCGGGCTTGGCTCGATTTTTGGTTGCTTTGCTGGGGCGGCATTTTTGGTGCTTTTGCCCGTCGCGCTCAAGATCGTCGGGGCGGATATGTTAGGCTGGCCTACGGATATTGTGGCGCATCTTAATCTGGTGATCGTCGGGGGCATGATTGTCGTCTTTCTGATCGCGGAACCACATGGGCTTGCTCAACTGTGGCGCATTACAAAGGAAAAACTAAGGTTGTGGCCATTCCCACACTAAGGGCAGGTCGCTTACAAAAAGTGAGATAAAACTCGCCGGTTCAAAAACCGCGAGACGGCAAGTCGGAAAAAACCAAGGGAGGTAACCGATGAAATATAAATTGTTAACCTGGGCCACGGCGGCCCTGATGGCTGCAAGCCCCGTGATGGCGGATCTTGTTTTCCCTTCGCTTGATTATCGTACCGGGCCATATGCCGCCAACGGCATTCCCCTGGCAGATGGGTATGCAGACTATTTTACGATGCTCAACGAACGCGATGGCGGTATTGGTGGTGTAATGACCCGTGTTCTGGCCTGCGAAACCGGCTATAATACGGAAAAAGGGGTGGAGTGTTACGAGAGCACAAAAGGCGAAGGCGCTCTTGTTTATCAACCCTATTCCACGGGCATCACTTACCAATTGATCCCAAAGGCAACGGCGGATGACATTCCGATCCACTCGATGGGATATGGGCGGACATCGGCGAAGAATGGTAAGATTTTCAGCCATGTCTTTAACTATCCGGGTAGCTATTGGGATGCGGCTTCTATCGCGGTGAAACATATCATCGATGTGTCCGGAGGTGATGCGAGTGGTAAGAAAATCGCCCTAGTTTATCACAATTCGGCCTATGGCAAGGAACCTATCCGCACGCTAGAAGAGCTGTCCAAAAAACATGGTTTTGAACTGACATTGCTGGCAGTCGATCATCCGGGCCAAGAGCAAAAATCACAGTGGCTGCAAATCCGCCGCGAACGTCCGGATTTTGTGTTGATGTGGGGTTGGGGCGTTATGAACCAAGTCGCCATTCAGGAAGCTGCTAACATCCGTTTCCCTATGGAAAACTTCATCGGCGTTTGGTGGTCCGGTTCCGAAAACGACGTGCTGCCGGTTGGTGAAAAGGCCAATGGGTACAAAGCGCTCGCGCTTTCTGCGCCGGGTCAGGAATACGTTATCTATGACGAGTTGAAAAAATACGTCTATGACAAAGGCCTTGCTGCGGGGAATGGCGACCAAATGGGAACCGTTCTTTATAACAGGGCCCTGTATGCGGCGATGTTGGCTGCAGAGGCGGCGCGCAATGCTCAGGAAATTCACGGCGTAGGTGATATTACTCCGGGCATGATGCGTGACGGAATGGAAGCTTTGGACATGAGCGAAGCGCGCATGGAAGAGATCGGATTCAAGGGTTTCGCTCCGGGGTTCAAAGTGTCTTGTGACAACCATGGTGGCGACGGGAAAGGTGCGGTCCAACAATGGGATGCATCCGCGAAAACCTGGACGTTAATCACAGATTACATTGAATCGGACAAAGCGGTCATTGACCCGCTGATTGCTGAAGACAGCGCAGCATTTGCGTCTGAGAACAACATCCAACAACGTTGTAACTAAGATGTTTTCCCCGGCGGCATGATTGCGGCCGGGGAAAGTTTGCATTGCGAAAACTACGCGAATGTCAAAAAGAGACAGTACGGTTTTTGACGTTGGTTTGGGTGAAGGTTGAGAGCCGGGTCATTGAACGCTGGCCTGGGAATTAAAAAGGAACGATGAACATGTTCGATGGAGAAGATCATCAGGTCGAAACGGTTCTGGATGTGAACAACATCGAGGTGATCTACAACCATGTGATCCTTGTTCTGAAAGGCGTCAGCCTTAAAGTTCCTAAAGGTGGTATTACGGCTCTGTTGGGGGGCAATGGCGCGGGAAAAACCACAACCTTAAAGGCAATTTCTGGACTACTTGCCTCTGAACGTGGCGAGGTGACAAAAGGGTCGATCCGCTATCGTGGCGAGGTCATCCAACATCAAGACCCCGCAGAGACGGTCAAAAAGGGTGTTGTGCAGGTGATGGAAGGCCGGCACTGCTTCGAGCATTTAACGGTCGAAGAGAACTTGCTCACGGGTGCTTATACCCGTCGGGAAGGGAGCGCTGCGATCGCTCGTGATCTGGAGATGGTGTACACGTATTTCCCCCGCTTGAAAGAACGTCGCAAAAGCCAGGCCGGATATACATCTGGTGGCGAACAACAGATGACGGCTATTGGGCGTGCTTTGATGTCCAAGCCGGAAACGATTCTTTTGGACGAGCCTTCGATGGGCCTTGCTCCGCAATTGGTTGAGCAAATTTTTGAAATCGTGAAATCTGTAAATGAAAAGGAGGGCGTAACCTTCTTGTTGGCAGAGCAAAACACTAATGTTGCTCTGAGATTCGCGCATTACGGGTATATTTTGGAATCTGGACGTGTTGTGATGGACGGACCGGCCGCGGAGCTTCGCGAAAATCCGGACGTTAAAGAATTCTATTTGGGAATGTCGGAGCAAGGACGAAAGTCATTTCGAGATGTTCGCAGCTATAGACGGCGCAAACGTTGGTTGTCTTAAGCTGCATTTATTGGAGAATTTTGAAGACGATGATTTACAAGATTGGAATTATCCCTGTTAAAACGCGCGCCCATCATTTTACGGGTAATGCAGAATTTAAAATCAACAAGCGGCATGCTTCTTTCCGCAGAGAAGGAGCATAGCTATGGCAAATTTTTTCGACGCACTTGAATTGAGAGACGCCGATGCACGCGCCGTCGATATCGCGGCGATCCTTCCCAAGCAAATTGCGCGGGCACAAAATTTGACAGGGTATAGTGGATCACTGGATGACTTTGACGCTCAGGCGATCAATAACGTAAGTGCGCTGGCGACGCTTCCCGTTTTGCGCAAATGTGACCTTGGCAAAGCACAAATGAGCAATATGCCCTTTGGCGGTTTCACTGCTAAGCCTGTGCATGGGTTCACTCATGTTTTCCAATCTCCCGGACCGATTTACGAGCCCTTCAAAGCGGATCATGACTGGTTTCGAATGGGCCGGTTCCTGCACGCGGTCGGGATCGGTAAAGAGGATATTGTTCAAAACTGTTTTGGCTACCATCTAACCCCGGCAGGGGCGATCTTTGAGAGCGGAGCGCGGGCAGTGGGTGCCACAGTTTTGCCGGCTGGCACAGGTCAGACAGAGCTACAGGTCATCGCCGCGCGTGATGTCGGATGCACGGCCTATGCGGGTACGCCCGATTTTCTAAAAGTGATTCTCGACAAAGCCGATGGAATGGGTATTTCGCTGGGCTTTAAAAAGGCTGCGGTCGGCGGGGGCGCACTTTTCCCATCCCTTCGGGCAGAATATGCCGCGCGCGGCATTTCTTGCCTACAATGTTATGCGACCGCAGATCTGGGTAACATCGCTTATGAATCCGAAGCCATGGAAGGTTTGATCCTCGACGAACAAGTCATCGTTGAAATTGTCACGCCCGGTACGGGTGATCCTGTGGCCGAAGGAGAAGTTGGCGAAGTTTTGGTGACAACCCTAAACCCTGACTACCCACTGGTTCGCTTTGCTACAGGCGATCTCAGTGCCATCATGCCGGGTCAAAGCCCATGTGGCCGGACTAACAAGAGGATCAAAGGATGGATGGGCCGTGCGGATCAAACGACCAAGGTAAAAGGTATGTTTGTTCGCCCTGAGCAAGTTGCGTCCTTTGTTGCGCATCACGTCGAAGTCGTGAAGGCGCGAGTCGTTATCACGAGAGCAGCGGAACAGGATGCTATGACCGTAAAGGTCGAAGCGCCGGAGGGTGATTGTGCGCGGTATTCTAAAACGGTTGTGGATACGCTGAAATTGAAAGCTGCCGTGGAAGTTGTCGCGCCGGGCAGCCTGCCCAAAGATGGGCTGGTGATAGAAGATCAGCGCAGCTATGACTGAACAAATGCACTGGCTCTAAAATTTCGACGAACGATCCTGCCAATTGCTTGGGCTCGGTATCACTGTTGTCGCTCGGATAAAATTGTCGGGTTTGTAGGTGCGAGGGATACAAAGGGTGGAAGAAGGCCACCCCTTGATTTGGTTTCTAGCCTTGCGCGCGTTCGCCTGATCTCATGCAAGGTTCTCGGCGAAATGTGCTAACGTGCGATCCCATGCTAACGTGGCCGCCTCTGAATCGTAACGTGGTGTTGTGTCGTTGTGAAAGCCATGCTGCACATCGGGATAAAAATGGACAGTAAAGTCTTTTTGGTTCGCGCGCAGAGCCTGCGAATAGGCATCCCAGCCAGCGTTGACCCGCTCGTCTAGTCCCGCATACTGGATCATGAGTGGCGCTTGAATGCCGGCAACGTCCTCGGCTGCGGGTTGACGACCGTAAAACGGGACAGATGCCGCCAGATCAGGATAGGCAACCGCCAGAGCATTACACACGCCGCCGCCATAGCAAAAACCGACTGCGCCTACTTTGCCTGTGGATCCGTCATGATCACGCAAAAACTCAAACGCTGCAAAAAAATCAGACATCAGTTTTGCGCCGTCCAGCGTCCGTTGCATTTCGCGCCCTTTTTCATCTGTGCCAGGGTATCCTCCCAAAGGTGTTAGCCCGTCCGGCCCTAACGCCAAATATCCCGCTTTGGCGGCACGTCGCACAACGTCTTCAATATACGGATTCAGCCCGCGATTTTCATGAACGACCAGAACGGCAGGTAAGGGGCCTGTCGCACCAGCGGGCTTGGCCATAAGCCCCTTGATCGTGCCATGCCCTTGCGGGCTTTCATACTCGATTACGGATGTTTCGATACCGGGGTCATTGGGGTCAACTTGTTCTGCCAATGCGTAATTTGGTTGTAATTGTTCCAGCAACATTGCGCCAGTGACACCTGCAGCAGCGTATTTCCCCGCCTTGGAAATAAATTCACGCTTTGACATTGTGCCGTGGACATAGCCGTCAAATATTTCAAGCAGTCGAGGGTCAAAATCGCGAGCGGTCTTGCGTGGGCCTTGGGACATAGCAGTCTCTCCTTGTTCCGATCTCTTAATACTAGGCCGTGATGGTTGGAAGTCGATACGGAAGTTCTCGCTTTGCGGGAACGTGAAATGGCTGGTTAGCATAGCTGGATTTTATTTCGTTCAAGCATATCTATTTGATTTTAATGTAAAAATAAAAAACAACAGCCTAGGAACGTTGTCGAATGTTCGGTGCATTGAAGGAAATTTTCTCTCCGGCGCTGCTCACGATTTGGTGTACAGCGCCGGACAACTGAAAAATAATCAGTTACGTCAGCTTGTCTTGGGTCTGTGTTTCAAAATCACTTGCGCCGTGGCGTTCATGCAGTTGTGTTTCTGGCTCACCGAATGTTCTGTTCACCATCCGCCCGCGTTGAACGGCTGGACGGGCATCGATTTCCTGTGCCCAGCGGACAACGTTTTTATAGCTTGCGACGTCCAGAAATTCCGCGGCGCTGTACAGGCGGCCAAGGACCAGTTGCCCATACCATGACCAAATAGCGATATCTGCAATGGTATATTCTGGCCCTGCGATAAACTCGTTTTCAGCGAGTTGACGATCTAGGACATCCAGCTGCCGTTTTGTCTCCATCGAAAAGCGATTGATCGGATATTCAAATTTTTCTGGGGCATAGGCATAGAAATGGCCAAAACCGCCGCCTAAATAAGGTGCAGAACCCATCTGCCAAAAAAGCCATGAGAGCGTTTCAGCGCGTCCTGCAGGATCATCAGGGATAAATTTGGAAAATTTCTCAGCAAGGTAGAGTAAAATCGCGCCGGACTCGAAAACCCGCTGTGGCGTGTCTCCTGATTTATCTAACAATGCTGGGATCTTTGAGTTTGGGTTCAGCTCAACAAAGCCGCTGCCAAATTGATCGCCATCGCCAATTTTAATCAACCAAGCGTCGTATTCCGCTTCGCTCACGCCCAGCTCTAACAATTCTTCGAGCAAAACAGTCACTTTGACGCCATTCGGCGTAGCCAGAGAATACAATTGGAAAGGGTGCTTGCCCTCGGGCAATTTTTTATCATGTGTCGCGCCCGCGACGGGGCGATTGACGTTGGCAAATGTACCGCCGCTTTCGCTCTCCCAAACCCAAACTTTTGGAGGTGTATATTCAGTGTCGACAGTCATGAGAGTCTCTTTCTTCTAAATAGCTCGCCCTCAAAGGTATGGTGTGTTGGCCTCACCGCAAGGGCTGAATGGGCGGGATCGCGTGTATCGCGCAAACAAAGTTAACAATTGCGCGGTGCGCTGTGATTTTTGCCGTCACGAAGGCATCAAAGATGGCGTCGGTGAGTGGCTTTAACACGGCACGGTTAGGTTTTTCGATATCTGTGTCGGTTGGCGACCAAAAGGAAATCAAAATGGATTGGGTCGCGTCTGGGCAAACCTTATGGTACAGTTGACCAGTGAAAAAAATATCCACCACCCCATCGTTTGTGCGCTGTCTTTGCTGTTTTATCCTTCTCTTTACGTTCGGAGCGGTGACGAAAGCGGCACAGGCCGACCCTCCCCAAACGGGGTTGATATGGAACAAAACGGGGCTTCCGGCCGTGTTTCCGCTGCAAATCAAAACACCCAAAGGCCAAGATTACCTCATGACGTTGGTCGACCATGAGACCAAAATGCCTGCTCTATCGGCGTTTATTGTGGGCGGTGCGTTTTTCAAAGTTTTGGTCCCGCCAGGTGTTTTTAAGGTCCATTTTGCGCAAGGCGAAAATTGGCAAAACGACGAGGATTTGTTCGGAGCGGGCAAAACCCTGCATTTCACGCTAGAAAATACACTGCGCTTTGCCGTTTTGGATGTCGGCACAAAAGGGGGTCACGTCATTGATATGACCAAAGGGGCGTCTGAGATTGCCATAAAAGGCCAATACATATGTCAACGCGTTGCCGTTTCGCAGTTTCCGCGCTTGCAGGAAGAATTCAATAATGAAGAGAGCTTTGCGACCCGCTTGACGGACAGTGGGGAAATTCTCCGGTTTCCGCATAGGTTTTCTTCTGATCGCTTATCGGCGGGAGTGATTTCTCCGATAATTTCGACAGATTTTGCGCCCTATTTTTCAGATCCACGTTTTGAAGTGCGCACAACGCCCTGCTGAAATCAAAAAAGCCGCCCCAAATGGAGCGGCCTTTTTAAAAGTATTGCTTCGGATCAGCCTTGACGGGCTTTAAAACGGCGTTGCGTCTTGTTGATGACGTAAACGCGGCCTTTCCTGCGCACAACACGGCAGTCACGGTGCCGATTCTTGAGCGAGCGGAGCGAGTTGCGAACCTTCATGGTCGGTCTCCTTTGTCGTGGCGCGGGCCAGCGCCGGGTTACGGGCAGCCCACAAATGTGAGCCGGTGAAATAGATGGTGGGCGATACTGGGATCGAACCAGTGACCCCTTCGATGTCAACGAAGTGCTCTACCGCTGAGCTAATCACCCACTATGTCGTTGCGCATTTCGTTGCCCCAAAATAAAAATGGGGCGCGAAACAACGCGCCGGTAGCGGGTCTATAAAAGGAGTCGTCCAAGGGATCAAGGGCTTTTGGTTTTTGAATTTTCTGCGCTATGCTCTGTGCAAAGGAAATATAATGACGAACACAGCTTTTTACACGAAATTGCCCGACCATGATACGTCTTGCGCCGTCTTTGCTTCGCCGCATAGCGGATCCTATTATCCTTTGGATATGATGGCTAAGTCGACGCTGAACAGCCATGTGGTGCGTTCGTCTGAGGATGCTTTTGTCGATACTTTGTTTGATTGCGCGCCAGATTTCGGGGCGCGTTTCATAAAAGCAGCAATGCCTCGCGCCTATGTCGATTTAAACCGCGGTCCGGAAGAACTTGATCCGGCTTTGATCGAAGGCCTGCGCCGGCAAGGACACAATCCGCGTGTCGCCTCTGGATTAGGAGTGATTCCCCGTGTGGTTGCGAATGGTCGCGCGATCTATCGCGGAAAGATAACGATGGATGAGGCCAATGCGCGATTGGATCAGTTTTGGCACCCGTATCATGAAAAACTGCAAAAGTTGTTGGATGATGCGCATAATTTTCACGGTCAAGCTGTCTTGGTTGATTGTCATTCTATGCCCCACGAAGCCGTCGAGAGCGTGGCCCGAGCAGGAGCGCAAAAACCAGATATTGTTTTGGGTGATCGCTTTGGCGCCGCTGCCGGATCTGGTGTGGTTGACCGCATAGAAGCTGCCTTTATGGCGCAGGGTTTTCGTGTCGCGCGCAATGCACCCTTTGCTGGTGCCTATATTGCGCAGGCTTATGGGCGTCCTTCTCGTGGACAGCATGCTGTCCAAATCGAGCTTGATCGCAGTTTGTATATGGACGAGCAGCGCATTGTACCAAGTAGTGACTTTGAGGCGGTCCGCAGTGCGATCCGTTTGGCTGTCGCAGATATTGCGCAAATCGGGCGGGAACGCATGCCGTTGGCAGCTGAATAGTCAGCGCAACGCCCGTCCTTTCAAAATTGCATCCGGCCCAAAACGATCTCTGATTCGATCGGTTGCCCGTTCGGCTGCACTACGTTGCTGTGCAGCGGGATCCAACAGGTCATTGGATCTGTCAGCGCCATCTTGGGGGATCAGGTCAGAAAGACCACAACCGAGTAGGCGGTAGGGGCCTTGATTGCCGACTTGGTCAAACAGTGCGCGCGCCGTGCGATAAACAGTATCCGCCATTTGCGTTCCATCGCGCAGGCTCAATCGGCGCGACAGTTGCGAATGATCCGCGCGTTTTAATTTTAAGGTGACAACGCGGCCAGCAAGATTTTTTGCTTTGGCCCGGTCAGACACTTTTTCAGCCATGCGCCATAGATGGCCGTCTAATAAATCTGGGTCAGAAGTGTCTTCGCTAAAGGTTGTTTCGCTAGAAATGGATTTCATCGGCGAATGGGCGGAAACGCGTCGTTGATCCTGACCACGTGCCAGATGCCACAGGCGGTCGCCCATCGATCCAAACCGCGCGACCAAGTCTGTGCGCTCCCATCTCAACAAATCGGAAAACGTGCGAATACCGGCTTTGTCCAACGCAGATTGCGCAGCCGCGCCAACACCCCAAATCATCCGCACAGGTTTGTCGCGCAAAAAGGCGTCGGTTTCAGCCTTGCCGATCACAGAGAATCCGTGTGGTTTATCAAGATCGGATGCGACCTTAGCTAAAAACTTGTTGTGGCTCAGGCCAATGGAACCTGTCAGGCCGACTTCGTCTTTCATCCGTTTGACCAGCTTTGCCAGCATCGCGGCAGGCGGCGCACCATGCAGTTTTGTCGTGCCAGATAAATCCAAAAAAGCCTCATCCAATGAAAGAGGCTCAATCGCAGGGGTGAGATCCTCCATCATCGCGCGAATGGCTTTGGACGCTTCAACATAGGCCTCCATGCGTGGTTTGATAATGACAGCCTCGGGGCATAGTTTTAAAGCCTGGAACATCGGCATTGCTGAACGTACGCCACGAATTCTGGCGACGTAGCACGCGGTAGAAACGACGCCGCGACGCCCCCCCCCGATAATAACCGGCTTGTCTTGCAGGCTGGGATCATCCCGTTTTTCAACAGAGGCATAAAATGCATCGCAATCCATATGTGCAATGGACAAAGAGCCAAGTTCGCAATGACGCACTATTCTAGGGCTGGCGCACTTCGGGCACCTTCTGGCTGTCGTAAAGATGGTGAAACAGTCGCGGCAGAGGCTAGGCATCGGTCCTGATCAATTTATGCGGTGCCAATATCATTATTGCATTCTCGTGAAAATGACATGGCGAAAAACGTACTTGGGGGCTGATTGTGTCTCTGAAAAACCCCCCGCTTTCGTCTAGCGGGGGGAGGTAACGGACCTCAGGAAGAAACGGTCCGTCGGGGAGTATCACTTGATGAAGGATACCACCCAGAAGGGAATTTAACAAAGTCCGATTGGTAATAAACGCTACATCCTGTTGCGTGTTGTCTGTCTGCCACAGTTTGTTGCGTCAAAGGCGCGCATGTACCAAAGTAAAAGCATCTGTGGGTAACTAAGATTAATATCTTGAAATCAGCGGTTTGGGCTGTGGGCTTGTGGGCTGTTGATCTCGTTCAATATTGCTTGCGCTGCAGAACGAGGGTTTTCAGCTGTCCACACTGGGCGACCAACCACGATGTGATCTGCGCCGTCTGCAATTGCGGTTGCTGGAGTTGCGATTCTCTTTTGATCGCCGGTTGCAGCGCCTGCAGGTCGCACGCCGGGAGTGACAATTAACCGATCCTTTGATGAAGGTAAGGCTCGGATCAATGCAGCCTCTTGTGGAGAAGAGATCACACCATCTGCACCAGCCTCAAAGGCAAGTTCTGCACGGTTTTGCACAAGATCTGGGATATCTCCCTTCTGGATCAGACAGTCATCCAGATCGCCGCGGTCCAAAGACGTCAGTATCGTCACCGCGAGAATTTTCATGTCTGATCCGCTTGCACCTTCTTTAGCGGCGCGTACTACGTGAGGGTCCCCATGAACGGTCAGAAAATCGAGATCAAATTGCGCCAACCCACGCACAGCAGCTTCTACGGTTGCGCTGATGTCAAACAACTTCATGTCCAGAAAAATCCGCTTACCGTGTTCTTGTTTCAATTCATTGGCCAAAGCCAATCCCCCGCCGGTCAACATGCCTAAGCCAATTTTGTAAAAACTGACCGCATCGCCGATCCGTTCCGCTATTTGTTGACCTGCCAATGCGTTTGGAACATCGAGCGCTACAATAAGACGGTCATCTGGCATGGGGAAACTCCTTGAAGGTTTCGTGCTGCTTTATTGTTTTGGAAGCGCACTGTCCAGAAGACGCAAAAAGACCCGGTTGCTGTAGGGTCTACAGCAACCGAGCCAAGGCGCAGAAACGGCCCAGCGACGGTACGAGATCAAGCGTGCATCCTGGGGAAGGACCGCAATATCGCAACGAAAGTGCACAGTTTTTGAAACGTCTCTACCGGCCACACTTTGACGCGTGGCATCGTTTCTTGGTTACTTTCGGCGAACAATGCCAACGGGTTAACAGAGGAGCAATTTTTACCAAACATACTGTTGAACAAACCCTCGGATGTGTTTCTACCTGTTGGATGTGGCACCGTAACGGGGAAAGGGGGGGGGCTATTCCCTCCATTTGGATGATCTGGATCAGGGCGCGGGGGATCATGATGATGTTTTGTTGATGTCGGTAAAGGGCGATCTTGAATTTGTGAAAACGATCGCCACATGACAACCGAGGCCCAAGAAACTGTCGTGCCGCCAAGTCGGGCGCAGTGCCAAAGGGGCGCTTAATCAGAAGGAGAATACCATGGACTTATCGAAGTTCACGGACCGCTCGCGCGGCTTTATTCAAGCGGCACAAACGATTGCCACACGGGACAGTCATCAAAGGCTTGCACCTGAGCATCTGCTCAAAGCACTGCTGGATGATGATCAGGGTCTTGCAAGTAACCTCATTTCAGCAGCGGGCGGCCATCCAAAACAAGTGATGCAATCGCTGGAGCTGGCATTGGGTAAAATGCCCAAAGTCACAGGGGACGCAGCACAAGCCTATATCGATAGTAAAACGACCAAGGTTTTGTCCGAGGCCGAAGCTTTGGCGACTAAAGCAGGCGACAGTTTTGTCCCTGTCGAACGCATATTGATGGCCCTTTGCATGGTGAAATCTGGGGCTAAAACAGCCTTGGATGCGGGTAAGGTCACCGCGCAGGGCTTGAATTCAGCGATCAATGATGTCCGCAAGGGCCGAACCGCCGATTCAGCGACGGCCGAAGACGGTTATGAAGCACTCAAAAAATACACGCTAGACCTGACTGAGCGCGCCGAGGCGGGCAAGATTGACCCCATTATCGGTCGTGATGAGGAAATACGGCGCACAATGCAGGTTTTGAGCCGCCGCACCAAGAACAACCCGGTTTTGATTGGGGAACCGGGTGTCGGTAAAACAGCTATTGCAGAAGGGCTCGCGCTGCGGATTGTGAACGGTGACGTGCCCGAGTCGCTGCGCAACAAAAAGCTGCTGTCATTGGACATGGGGGCGTTGATTGCTGGGGCGAAATACCGCGGTGAATTTGAGGAACGTTTGAAATCGATTCTGACAGAAGTCACAGAAGCTGCTGGCGAGGTTATTCTGTTCATTGACGAAATGCATACATTGGTCGGCGCTGGAAAAGCCGATGGTGCAATGGACGCCGCGAACCTGATCAAACCGGCGCTTGCACGTGGTGAATTGCACTGTGTTGGCGCAACGACATTGGATGAGTATCGTAAATACGTTGAAAAGGACGCCGCGTTGGCACGCCGTTTCCAGCCCGTCATGGTGTTGGAACCGACGGTGGAGGACACGGTCTCTATTCTGCGTGGCATCAAAGAAAAATACGAATTGCATCACGGTGTGCGCATTTCTGACAGTGCGTTGGTTTCCGCGGCGACCCTCAGTCATCGCTATATTACCGATCGGTTCTTGCCCGACAAAGCGATTGATTTGGTTGATGAGGCCGCCAGCCGTCTGCGCATGGAGGTTGACAGTAAACCCGAAGAGTTGGACGCAATAGACCGTCAGATTTTGCAAATGCAGATTGAAGCTGAGGCGCTGCGGTTAGAAGATGATGCCGCAAGTGTCGATCGTTTGGAGACGCTCGAGAAAGAGCTGTCGGAAATGCAGGAACGCAGTGGTGCGATGACCGCAAAATGGCAAGCTGAACGCGATAAACTAGCTGGTGCACGCGATATCAAAGAAAAGCTCGACAGTGCCCGCGCGGAACTGGAGATCGCAAAACGCGAGGGCAATCTGGCCAAGGCCGGAGAGCTGTCTTATGGCGTGATCCCCGAGTTGGAAAAAATGTTGGAGTCATCGGAAAGCCAAGAAGAAGGCGATCTGATGGTCGAAGAGGCCGTGCGTCAGGAACAAATTGCCAGTGTTGTCGAGCGATGGACGGGCATTCCGGCGGGCAAGATGTTAGAAGGTGAGCGCGACAAGCTGTTGCGCATGGAAGATCAGCTGCATCACCGCGTGATTGGCCAGCACACAGCTGTGCGTGCCTTGTCGAACGCGGTGCGCCGGGCGCGCGCCGGGCTGAACGATGAAAATCGCCCCTTGGGTTCGTTTCTCTTTTTGGGACCAACGGGTGTTGGTAAAACGGAATTGACCAAAGCTGTCGCCGAATTCCTTTTCGACGATGATAACGCCATGGTGCGCGTCGATATGTCGGAGTTTATGGAAAAGCATAGTGTGGCGCGTCTGATCGGTGCCCCTCCCGGGTACGTGGGGTATGACGAAGGCGGCGTGTTGACCGAAGCGGTGCGGCGCAGACCCTATCAGGTTGTTCTGTTTGACGAGGTGGAAAAAGCGCACCCCGATGTTTTTAACGTGTTGCTTCAGGTGTTGGATGACGGCGTCTTGACCGATGGACAAGGGCGAACAGTCGATTTCAAACAAACGCTGATCATTTTGACATCTAATCTGGGCGCGCAGGCACTAAGCCAATTGCCTGATGGCGCAGACGCGTCTTTGGCTAAACGTGACGTTATGGATGCCGTGCGTGCGCATTTCCGGCCCGAGTTTTTAAACCGTCTAGATGAAACCATCATTTTTGATCGCCTTGGGCGGGCAGATATGGATGGGATCGTCGATATCCAAATGGCGCGGTTACTTAAACGTCTGGCGGGGCGCAAGATATCGCTGGATCTGGACGAGGGTGCCCATAAATGGCTGGCCGACGAAGGATACGACCCGGTTTTTGGCGCCCGTCCGTTAAAGCGTGTGATCCAACGCGCCTTGCAGGATCCATTGGCCGAAATGTTGCTGGCTGGCGATATCAAGGACGGGGAAGTCATCCCTGTTTCGGCGGGGAGTGAGGGCTTGCTGATTGGGGATCATGTCGCCAGCACGAATCGACCTAAACCAGATGATGCGGTGGTGCATTAGGCAATTCTGGTTGAAAACCACCAACCCGGCGGTACGTGTCGCCGGGTTTTTCCGTGGTCAGCAATATTTTTGCAAAACTTGTGCGATCTCCATTGACGCTGTGGTCCAGCACGGACACTAACGTTGATATGAAAATGCCTCCTGAAATGGTTCTGTTTGATTGCGATGGTGTGCTCGTAGATAGCGAGTCACTGACGGCACAAACATTGTGCGCTGATCTTCGGTTGCATGGGCTTGATATCAGCATCGAGCAGCTGTCCGACCTCTTTTTAGGCGGCACGATTATGGGCGTTGCAAAGCGCGCACGTGACATGGGCGCAGCCTTGCCTGACGATTGGATCGACAGATTCTATCAAAAGATGTTTGCTGTCTTGGCTGCAGATGTTGAAGCGATTGCCGGTATAGAATTTGTTTTGGACCAATTGGATAGGGCCGGAATTCTCTACGCGATCGGATCAAACGGGCCGCATCGAAAAATGGAAATCACACTGACCAAGACTGGATTGATGCAACGCTTTGATGGGCGTGTCTATTCGCGTGAAGATGTTCCGACTCCAAAGCCAGCTCCTGACGTGTACCTCAAGGCGGCTGCCGATGCAGGAATTGCGCCAGAACGATGTGTCGTGATCGAAGATAGCCCGAATGGCGCACTTGCAGGCAAAGCCGCAGGCATGCTGTGTTTTGGGTTTGCGGCGGACACTCCTGCCGAACGCCTGAACCCTATATGTGATCATGTTTTTAAAGAAATGCGTGAATTGCCGGGTCTGTTAGGATTATAGTCAATTTCAAACGTTACAGGTTGCTGTTGTAAAAGTGAGCCAATTTGGTTTGGCACATTTAGACGATGGCGCTACATGGGCTGTGACGCGTTGATATCTGGAGTTCAAAATGGCTTTTCGCTGGAAAAATACCCTCAAAGACCGGGACGTAACGGAAGAGGGTTTATACCTGAACCGTCGTCAATTGATGGGTGGCGCTGCTGTCGGGCTGGGGCTTGCAGTGGCAGGGCAGGCGTCCGCGACAGAAGAGGGGCTGATCACGAACTCTTGGGAGGATATCACTCAGTACAACAATTTTTATGAATTTGGGACGGGCAAAGACGATCCGGTACGGTTTGCTGATGCGTTGACGACAACGCCTTGGACCGTAACAATTGATGGGATGGTGGACCGGCCCGCCGATTATGCTTTCGAAGACATAATGAAAGCAATGACCATAGAAGAGCGGATTTATCGATTCAGATGTGTCGAGGCCTGGTCAATGGTCATTCCTTGGAATGGTTTTGAATTGGCCGATCTGCTTAACCTTGCCGGTGTTCAAAGCGGCGCCAAATATGTTCGGATGGAAACTTTGTACCGCCCGGCAGAGATGATCGGCCAAACGGCGGCCTGGATCGATTGGCCATATGTAGAGGGTTTGCGTCTTGATGAGGCAATGCATCCGTTGACGATTATGGCGACCGGTATTTATGGTCGAGACATTCCAAAACAAAACGGTGCACCTTTGCGGCTGGTCGTGCCATGGAAATATGGATTTAAGTCGATCAAATCTATCGTACGCATTACACTAACGGATGAACAACCTGTAAATACTTGGCAGCAAATTCAGCCTAAGGAATATGGTTTCTATTCAAACGTGAACCCAACGGTAGATCACCCTCGATGGTCCCAGGGCTCCGAGCGGGTGATCGGTGGCGGTCTTTTTGCCAAACGTGTTCCAACGCGTATGTTTAATGGATACGAAGACGAGGTCGCAGGCATGTACGAAGGTATGGATCTGAGCGAGGCTTACTAACGAGGTCAATAGCTACCACATGCGAATGGGCATCACTGACCATATTAATCGTACCGTCCGTGCTGTGCCAGTTTGGGCGGTCTATTTGGTGTTTTTGCTTCCGATCCCGTGGTTGCTTTATTCTGCCCAAACCGGTGGATTGGGTAGAGAGCCTATTAAGGCACTGGAACATGAACTGGGCGAAATTGCGCTGCAGTTTCTGGTCGTTGGATTGTGTGTCTCCCCTTTAAGACGGTATTTGAGGGTGAACCTGCTCAAATTCAGGCGAGCGCTGGGTTTGTTAGCCTTTCTGTATGTCTCACTTCATCTCCTAGTATGGCTGGTACTGGACGTTGGCATCCTCAGTCAGATTTGGGCAGACATCTTGAAGCGCCCTTATATCACGGTCGGCATGGCAGGATTCGTTTTCATGGTGCCATTGGCATTGACGTCGAATAATTGGTCGGTACGCAGGCTTGGGCCAAAATGGCAAAAAATGCACAAGCTTGTATACGGAATCGCATTGCTTGGTGCCGTGCACTTTATCATGGTGAAAAAGGTGTGGGAGGCGGAGCCTCTTATCTACCTCACAATCATTGTGGGGGTGTTGATGCTACGTCTGCCCAAACGCCTCAAAAGTCGTGCTGTATAAACGTTGATCCAACATCGACGTTGTTACGCGCACTTATTTTCGCAAAAATGAGCCTGTCAGATCAGCGCCGTGGTCAAAATGATTGGCCCGAAAAGGCAGGACGAGTCGATTCTAGTGCCGCATTGACCCGTTTCGCAGGAATGAATCACTGATGATTTGAAAAAGGACTCAGTGACTCTTGGGGTCATCTACCTGTTACCCCCAAGATGTAGGGGTGCTGTGTTATATGTTATCCTTGGTAGACACAATGAACGGATCGATCTCACAGAGAGGCAAAAGAAAAACAAAGCTTAATTACATGTTTTTAAACAATAAAAAGTATTTCCTGAAAAAAACCACTGAATATTGAAAAAAGGGGTTGCGGGTATTGTCCACTAACCGTAGAACCCCCCTCACCGGCGGCGCAGAGATGCACCAACGGGGCGCCAGACGGGCGGGACGGAGCGGAGACGCAACAGACCGAGACGAGGC
>JBDWVP010000006.1:0-5571 GCA_039983935.1 Roseobacter sp.
CATCAGCAGTCTTCTCACCAGATTCCTGTTCCTTGATCATCGCTATGATCTGTTCGTCCGTAAATCGTGCCTTCATTTGTCCGTCCTTTTGTTGGGCGGACTCTACACAAATCTGGAGGAACTTAAGGGGCGCAGGTCATAGCCAATTCAGCGGGCGAGCCGCACTCATACGCATCTATTGCGATCGTCGACCGAGACATGAGGCTGCAATCATGCACCATCCCAAAGCTCCTTGCCCATGGGCCGACAAGGAATCGCGGTACTGAAACGTGAGCAAATACATTGGTTTTTCTAAATCACGCAAAGGCCATATGACCCACTGTAACGGTAGATCAGGAATGATCGCCCGATAGTACATGTAATAAACTTGAGGCGATGCCCAAACAAAAAGCCAAAACATAATAAGGGCAGCTAATAAGCGAAAGATAAAGCGACATGAGAGAAAAAGGTTTCGACTCATCCAAAGCATAAGTCCAAACAAAGCTACGCTAATGGCAGCAAGTCCAAATTGACCCCAAGGCGTAAGATCGAAGAACGAGTCTTGCGAATACATAACGTCAGCTGCAGCCTAAAATTGGACAACAGGAAACCACACAATTGATGGTTTCCTGTCACATTTCGATCCCTAGAAACTCAGCTCAAGGGCGCAACAGCCAAAATGACCGTGAACTTTTCACAATAAATATAGAGCTCGTTATACTTGTCAGTGTCGATACTAGCTGGAACTTCAAAGGTCGCGGACCCTTTTTTGACAGTCAGAATATCGTGGATCTTAGAACCTTTTGCATAGGTCTCACCGTTACCAAAACCAATTTTGATATCGGGTGGATTCTTCGAGGGATCGAAAATGTAATCGTCCTTCAGAACGACTTTCGTTTTTCCCCCATCTTTTTTTACTGCTACAGAGCCTGAAACTTTGTAACCCTTACGGCCAGACAGGCTCCCGGTGCGTTCTTTACTTCCCGCAAGGGATGGGGCTGCACCCAGCGCTACGGCGGCTGTTGTGACCAGGCTTAGACCTGCAAATTGGCGGCGAGTTAGTGACATTCAGTAGTCCTTCCATTCAGTGTCGTTTCCAATGATGCGCATTTACAATCAAATTTCTAGAGCGTCCGGCGTCACAGCTGTTCAAGTCAACTTGAACCAATGAAATATTTACTCATCGATGAGCAAGAAAACGTCACAACTCACTTACAACTGACCCCATGCGCCGTTCCTAAAAAGCAATCAACTTTCGCCAAAATTCAACTTTGGTATGGAGACACCCACACGATACAATCGGACCAAATGCTGATACAACGTGCGGAGATCAACCGAGGGCGCGGATAGATCATCAATTCGACCTTCTCCTCTCTACCCTAGCATCACACGGCAGGCATTCGATTCCAAGCATCAAGGGCCGCTATCTTATAAGCTTCCGCCAGTGTCGGATAATTAAACGTATTCTCGACAAAATATTCCAGAGTGCCGTGAAGATTGATAACTGCCTGACCAATATGGATGAGTTCTGTGGCACCTTCGCCAACGATATGGCAGCCTAAAAGGCGCCGCGTTTTTAAAGAAAAGATCATCTTCAACATCCCAGTCCCCAGACCCATGATCTGACCTCGAGACGTCTCTCGGAACCGCGCGATACCGCATTCATAACCGATGTTTCTTTCCCGGACTTCTTCTTCGGTCATTCCAATTGTCGACATTTCTGGCACGGAATAAATTCCATAGGGGAAAAACTCAGGCGGTTTATGCGCCTCGCGGCCTAAAGCGTGGCAAACAGCAATTCTTCCTTGCTCCATAGAAGTCGATGCCAAGCTTGGGAAACCTATCACGTCACCGGCGGCATAGATGTGAGTTTCTTTAGTTTGAAAGGTCTCTGGATCAACTGACAAACGTCCGCGATGATCTACATCCAATCCACATTTCTCCAAGTCTAATGGCCCGGTCGCTCCCATCCTACCAGCTGCAAACAAGACGATGTCTGCGCGAATTGTCCGACCATCTTCCATGTCAATCTGGCACCAACCGTCATCTAATTTTGACACCTGTTCGACCTTGCGACCGAACCGCAGTACCACACCGCGATCTCGAAGCTGATGCGTAAAATCATCAATCAACTCTCGATCGATAAAATCTAGCATCGTATCACGGGGTTCCACCAGCGTGACATGGACATCAAGTGCACTGAAAATTGTCGCGTATTCTATTCCAATAACGCCTGCGCCTATGACGCAGATGCTTTTGGGTAGGTCTTTAATTTCTAAAATTTCATCACTGTCAAACACAGATACTCCATCAAATGGAATTGAATCGGGTCGAAAAGGGACCGTACCAACTGCAAGCAAGAAGCGTTTAGCTTTAAAAGAAAACCGCTCTCCTTCCTCGCCTGTGACTTCGATGTGCGTTTTATCAACAAACCGCGCTTCTCCACGCAAAGTTGTTACCTGGTTTCTCGCAAATTGATGCTCCAGTACGTCGACTTCATGATCCAGTGTCATGTCAAGCCGCGCGCGCAGATCGTCTGCTGTAAGATCCTGCTTAACGCGGTATGACCGTCCATAAAAGCCACGTTCGCGCCACCCAGACAAGTTCAAGGCAGTTTCGCGTAGAGTTTTCGATGGAATCGTTCCGGTGTGCACCGACACTCCACCAATCTTCTTTCCTCTTTCTACAACTAAGACCGTTTCACCAAACTTAGCAGCTTGAATGGCAGCGCGGCGTCCGGCAGGCCCACTGCCAATAACAATCAAGTCGTACATTTCCATAAACTTAGGGATACTCCGAGCAGTTTTGAATTCCATCTAGCAAAGTACAACTGTGCCGCCATCGCAAGAGTTTAACTTAACAGAAGCTTCAATCAACGCCATGGAACAAAAGATAAAACCAAATGAGGCAAGCGCATTTATTCCTTCCAGGGTTGAAAATTGTCCAGCTGCTTGTTTAAGCGGCACTATCAAAATTCATCCCAACCATCATAGTTAGAGTTACCGCCCTCTTCTACTGCACCAGCTACTTTGGCGACAGCCCCAGAAGTTGTAGGTGGTACAGATCTCTTTGCCGTATTTCTCATAGCTACGACCTTTGCCTCTGCTCCTGTTCTAAAACGAACAGTTGATTGTTGCAGCCCATCAGCTTCACTTGCCAACAACGAGCTAGCCGCAGTTACTTCTTCAAACGAAGCCGCTTGCTTTTGCGTATTCTGGTCAATTTGACTGACTGCAGCTGTTATTTCGCCAATTCCGTTAACTTGTTCTGATATTGCATTTGAGATTTCATTCACACCAGCAGATATTCCGATTACGCTTTTAGCAATCGCTTCCAGAGATGATTTTGCGCCGGAAACTTTTTCGACACCCTCGGCTACAGCTGAGTCACTTTTTGTGATGACCGTCGCAATTTCTCTGGATGCCTCTCCTGCCCTTTGGGCGAGCTGTCTGACCTCCGAAGCAACGACAGAGAAACCCAACCCAGCTTCACCTGCCCTTGCAGCTTCGACACCAGCATTCAACGCAAGCAAGTTAATTTGGAATGCAATGTCGTCGATCACACCAACGACTCGTGTAATTTCTTTAGAAGCGTCCGCGATACTCTCCATTGATTCTGCTGCGTCTACGGCAATTTGTTCGCTCGATTGAGCAGTCTCGCGGGCGGAATGGGCATTATCGCTGGCAATAGTGACGCTTCCGCTGACTTGTTTAATACTCGCCGATAATTCTTCGAGCGCGGCGGATGTTTGCTCCAATGAAGCAGCATTTTGCTCTGCTTGTTTTGACAAACCGTCAGAAGTATCTCTCAACTCAGCCGACGATGAAGCTAACGCATTTCCACTACCGGAAATTTCTGTAATGAGAGACTTAAGAGACGTCATCATGTTGTTAACGTTACTTTGTAGATTCGCAAAAGCGCCGCGAAAGTCTCCAGCCATCGGTTGGGTGAGATCACCTTCGGCTACTCTTTCTAAAACTCGACCGGTATCCTCGAGGCCTGCATCAACGACACTTAAAAGCTGATTGATGTTCTCGGCAAGCTCGTTCAGAGTTGCGTCAGAGAAACTTACTTCGACACGTTTTGAAAACTCTCCTTCGATAGCTGCTTCGACGACATTGCCAAACGACTTCCCTAAATCAGACATCATTTCCTCGCGTGCCTCAGCGCTCGCGCGATCAGATTCTTCCTTTTGTCTGGACATTTCAACTTCACGCAATGCTGCAGATTCTGCTTTTTGTTTTGCCACTTCTGCGTCTTCCTGCGCTTTTTGAGCTTGTTGACGCGCATCATCAGAATGCCGCAAGCTTTCTTGAAGCTCTTCTGCCTTCGCCAACATTTGGCGATCCAACCTTTGTAGCTGAACCACAGTGGCCACAAGAGCTGCTGTTTCAAGAACGACAATGACGGCATGTAGCGCTGTCCGTTCTAAGTTTATGAGAAAACCACCGGCAGGATAAATTAATGAAGGCAATAGGAGGCTGAGAGAAACGTGATGAACTGCGATAATCATCGCGCCAGCCAACAGTGCAACAACGCTACGCAAGCTAACCAAACAAGCGAGAAGCGCAAAAAACAGCATATGACTGTCAATCTGCCAAGAGTGCCCTTGAAATGCACTTGTAAGGGCGATCGCTTGACCGATCAGGGCAACGGATGCCCCTACAGCGACCAGATCTTTTTGGCTCCGTCCGATGAGCAATCCAAGCGCCAGAAAACTAAAAGAAATGAACGCCGTCGAAGGCAAGCTTCCTCCAATGAAAAACGCAACAACCAATGCGAACGGGCTGATAGCAACGGCCAGAGAATAGATCATTTGAACGGGTGACGACAATAATTTAAGAAACACTGTGATTAAGTCCTAGAATTTATGTTTTGTTCTACATCGATGCCGCACAATGCGGCTAAGGCGCTTGCCGGAATCAGCGTGTATCCTGCCGATTTTAGCTGCTCGTAACCAGTTGGTGGAGCAACGATCAAACGAGCAAGTAACGGTTGAACAGGGCCAATTTCCTGAACACTTAAGTCTGAGAAACGTTTCTCTAGCGCAGATTCCACGCTCAGTCCCAAGACAATGTAAACATCGGAATCGTCAGCTTGACCCGCTTGAGATAGGATAAACGATACCGGCCCAATCGCCAGAGAAAGACTAAGAACACAAGCAAGGCAAAGAGATAATTTCATGGTTGGGTAGACGTACCCGCAAATGCATTTCACTTCTGTTAATGCCGGAAAATGAAAACAATTAAATCGTAACAAACTGTCCAATTTGAATTCCTGCCGCATCAAGGTAGAAAACCATTCGCACGCTTAGTTTCCCATGGACGTCAGACAGGACGCTCAGTCAACCGGTAGTGTCGCCAAGTTTCCGCCAAGCCGAAGGAAGCTTTGCGAGCGGCACACCTATCCAGCGAGCGCTGCGAACTGCGCGAAAGCGAACGTAGAAATACACGGCGTATAGGGGCACAAATTTCGAGTACTGCGCGCCTTTGAAACGGATCAACTCTTAAATCCTGACTTAGTCTGGGGTAAGTGCAGGATCTGGCTCGACACCCTCCGTAATGAAACAATAATCAAAAACTTTGCGACACT
>JBDWVP010000007.1:0-5201 GCA_039983935.1 Roseobacter sp.
TATGTTTGCGCGCAACGCGGGCTTGGCAAGAACGCGGCTGTCTTGCGCGACATAGCACTCTAAAGCATCCGTTTGCGGTGCGCTCAGGTCGTCTTCAGCCCCCTCGACATGCAGATCGTACCCGTTTGTGGTCGCACGAACGCTGCCCCAAACCACCGTCAATCGGGCGTTGATGTGTATGGCGGCCCAGGCGGCGAAAGGGACAACCAACAAAGGGTGTGTGACATTCTTCATTGTTTGCCCGTGCGCGGCAGTCAGCAGATCGGCACAATCATTCAACGTGACGCCGGCGCTTAAAGGACACAGAGCACCGGTCGCGCTGGACCAATCGCCGTCCAAGGTTTGGGGCGGACCATCATGAGCTTGCGGGTCCAAATGCGCAGCCAAAACCGCGGCACCCGGCAACCCATGGGAGGCGAGCCAGCGCACAGCTTTACCGGCCTCTTCGGCGACGCCCCAATCATACCCGCCGCCGCGGGCTGCCTTCTTGGCGAGCGCTTCTATCTCGTTCAGCGAATAGGTCATGGACGCGCCGCTGATGGGTAAGGCCAGAACTCATCTGATATGGCCACTTCTTCGGGGTAAGGCGCATTCCCAAACATGCAAATCCGCACCCATCGATCTGACCTTGGATCAAAATGGGTGGCGCCAAAGAACGACAACTTGCACCGCAGCATATCGACCGGCATCAGGTCCGCCCCTATCGTGTTGTCGCGGATTTCTGCATAGGGCGCTTGTGCTACGATCTGTGCGCGTCGCACGCTATGGCGATGTCGAGGATGCGCCAACAAGAACGCCGCCAAAGGGGCGTCTTTGTCAGTGTCCTTCAGGGCACTATAAAGCGCCGCCGCGTCCCGGCCCGGGGCCAAAGGCTGCTCGTAGGCTGCAATTGGTTCTTCGAAACGCTCCCCCAAACGCGGCTCTAGCTTTTCGGCAGAAACATACCACGCGCGGGCACACTGCTGCTGCCCAGACCAATCAATGTCCAACGCCCAGAAATACGCGCGTTCAAGGATCGCGCGCAACTCCCCCACGCGCATGGAGCCATCAATACGAAAGCCATCTTGGTTCTTCTGCGCCATCTCCCCCACCAGATCATCAATTTGACCTCCGTAGGGTTCCAACATGAGCGAGGCTAAACACTCCTGCGCATCAATGTGCAGAACTTTCTCTGACCATCGATACAGCCTGTCCCATGGGTTATTGCCACCCAAATCAGCTTGATCAACGTGATCGCAAAGCGTGCCGAGATCTTGCTTCAGATCCGCCAGTTTTTCGACTTGTAACGGATGCGACGCGTTCCAACGGGCAACGGATGTAACAGAACGCGCCAGCAGCTCTTTGAATAGGGAAACTTCCGTATCTTTGGCGGATTTAACGTTGCGAACGCGCGCAATTGCCTCTTCGCGCGCCGCGATCCAATTGTTGAATAAAATAGGGTGATTTAACAAGAACGGGGCCATGCCCAAACCTGTGGAATTCCCAATACCCAGGCTGCGCGCAATCTCCGGACAGAGCTTTACGGACGTACGCCCCCCTCGTTGATCAGCCATGTGCTGCATCAGATCTCGAACATAGGTTCGGGTCAAAAACACCGACAACATTTCGATCTGAAAGGGGGCGGCGCATTCTGGACGTTCCGCGATGGCGTCACGGTCAGCGGCTCCAAATTTACCCGATCCATAAACAGCCGTGGTCCGCATTAGATACCCGACCTTTGCCACTTCTAACGCATCCGGTTGCTGTCCCCCTGCCAAGCAAGTCACCATATAATCCCACAAACGCACGGACCGATTGGCCCGCGAGATCGACAATTCTGTTTGGGTGACACGGCCTGCTTCTTGAAGCGGAACATTCTGGCGCAAACGGTCAATGTCGGCAGACGTTGGGAGGCCATCAAAGAGTGTAAACGTACTGTCCCAAGCCTGTGCAATCACCCGGTCTGAGCGCTGCTCCGCTGGCAGATCATGGCCAAACGCGATCAAAGAGTAGGTGCGATCAGGGGTATGCGCAGAGTAGACGGCATGGCCCACGCCTTTGTCGTCAAACTCAAAAACCGGACGGGAAAAGGTCCAGTTTTCGCGGATCATACGCCTGATCAGAATACGCATGAACGACAGGCGGGATTGGTGAAAGGACCCCAGACGGGACAGCCGCATGACCCGTGCGGGGTCACGTTTTGCAATGGTCTGTGATGTGTTTGTCTGACTCTGCATGGCCTTTCCCCTCCCTAGGTCAATGGTGTAAAACTATCCGCGTAAAACCTATGCCAGTTATCCCCCATGATGCCCGCAACCTCCCCGTCATTGAGTCCTGTGGCGCGCAAACCCGTTTCGATGTTTCCAAAGTCGCGATTGTCATTGAACCAGCTTGGCATGGCCGGAAAGCCCGGCGCTGCGGCAGAGCCTTCGCCAAAATCAATCTCTTTGCTCCAGCGTCCGACGCGCATCCATTCGACCACGCTGTCAGGGTGATCTTGACACAGGTCCGTCCCGATCCCGAGGTTTTGCGACCCAAATTTCTCAGCCGTGCGGGCGATCATCTCGCAAAAGCTTTGCAGCGTGCAGTCGGATTTACCTTTGAGGTGATGCGGATAAACCGAGAACCCCAACATCCCGCCATTTTCTGTCACCGCGCGGATCACATCCTCCTTTTTGTTGCGCAACGCAGGCGACCAATCATAAGGGTTGGCATGGGTGATCGCGATAGGCCGCTCGGAAATTTCCGCAGCATCAATAGTAGAACGATCAGCAGAATGGCTCATGTCGACCACAAGCCCAACGCGGTTCATTTCTTTGATCACCTGACGCCCCATGCGGGTGATGCCGGTGTCTTCGGCCTCATAGCAGCCCGTCGCCAGCAGGGACTGATTGTTGTACGTCAATTGCATAAAACGCGCGCCAAGGCTGTGCACGATTTCGACCAGCCCAATGTCGTCCTCAATCGGGCTCGGGTTTTGGAACCCAAAGAAGATTGCGGTCTTCCCTTCGGCCTTGGCTCGGTCCACGTCACTGGCCCATTGGCCCTTCATGATCAGCTCAGGGTACTGCTCGAACCAACGGTTCCATTGCTCAAGGTTCAGAACCGTCTCGCGGAAGTTTTCGTGATAGGCAATGGTCACATGCACCGCATCAACGCCACCCTCACGCATCTGGCGAAAGATCTTTTCCGACCAGTTGGCGTATTGAAGGTTATCAATGCGCATCATTGCGGGGTGCCCGAGGCGATATAAGCGGTTTTCACGATGGTATAGAAGTCACGCGCCGTTTGCCCCTGTTCGCGCGGCCCATAAGAGCTGTCACCGCGCCCGCCAAAGGGCACGTGGTAATCGGTGCCAGCGGTGGGCAAATTGACCATCACACAGCCCGATTGCGCAGTGCGGCGGAAATGCGTTGCGCGGGCCAGATTGGTGGTCACAATACCCGCCGTCAGGCCAAAGTTGGTGTCGTTGACCACATGCAACGCCTCGTCGTAGCTGCCCACGGGGATGACACAAGCCAAGGGTGCAAACATCTCTTCGCGGTTAATGCGCATGTCATTGTTGGTGCCCACAAAGATGCCCGGCGACATGTAATAGCCTTCCGTTGCCATCTCTAGCCGCTGACCACCGCACAGCAGTTCTGCCCCCTCAGAGGCTGCAAGCTCGACATAGGCGAGGTTCTCTTTCAACTGCTGTTCGGACACAACAGGCCCCATCTGTGTGCCAGCCTCTAACGCATGGCCCACCTTCATCGCCTTGGCACCGGCCACCAGTTTTTCCACGAATTGATCATGCACCGAACGGTGGACAACCAAGCGAGACGACGCTGTGCATTTCTGACCTGACCCGCCAAACGCACCACCCAACGCCAATGAGACGGCCAAATCCATGTCCGCATCATCCATCACGGCCAAGGCGTTCTTGGACCCCATTTCCATCTGAACACGCGTCAGGTTCTGAATGGCACTCGCAGCGATCCCCTTGCCCACAGGAACAGAACCGGTGAAGCTGATCGCGCCCACCTTTGGGCTTTCGACCAACCGTTGACCAATCGCGCTGCCCGCTCCCATGACCAAGGACACAAGACCTTTGGGAATGTCTTGGCGGGCTATAATTTCAACCAGCGCCACAGCCGACGCCGGTGTCACATTTGCAGGTTTCCACACAACAGCATTGCCATAACACAGCGCTGGCGCAATCTTCCACGACGCGGTTGCTGTCGGAAAATTCCAAGGGGAAATCACCGCCACCACGCCGACCGCTTCGCGGCGCACATCAATTTCGATCCCATCGCGCACAGAATCCGCTGTATCGCCCATTTGCCGCAATGTTTCAGCGGCATAGTAGGTAAAGAACTGACCAGCGCGGTACACCTCGCCCCTGCCCTCGGCCAGCGGTTTGCCCTCTTCACGGGCCAGCAATGTGCCCAGCTCTTGCGCGCGCTCCATCATTTCGGTGCCAATGGCCATCAAGACATTATACTTTCGCTCTAACCCATAGGCCGCCCATTCCGCCTGTGCCCTCTGCGCCTGATCCAGCGTCGCATCCAGCTGGTCAGGCGTTGCCTGTGCGAACATCCCAATCAGATCATCCAGATCAGATGGATTGCGGTTTTCAATTTCAGATGCACCTGCCACCCATTGTCCGGCGATGTAGTTCAGATTGGGTTTGGGCATGATGTATCCTTTCCAGTGAGTGCCGCAGGCGCGTGCACGCAAAGGATAGATCATTCTGGGGGCTTAGGCATTTTGAAAGAAGTGTATTTTACTTCAGTATTTCTGAAATTAGATATTCGGGATCAAACTGCCATCCTGTTTCATCTCGGTGATCAGCGTGAGAAACTCCCGCGCGGCCGGCATCAATAAGTTATTAGGTCGCGACATCAAATGCACAGTCCTGCGCGCCGCCACATCCGCAAGCGGCAAGAACGCAAATTCATCAAGGACATTGGCAACCGCCAATAGCGGCAAAACCGTTATCCCAACGCCTTGCCGCACCAAACCCAAAAGGGACGCCGTATTGGGAACCATCAGTCGTGAACGGGCAAGAATAGGCGCAAAATCCGGATCGGTGATCTGTTCACACAAACCATTCGCAATGATCGGATGATCCCCCATCGTGCGCCATGACAACCTATCCCAGTCTTTAGCCAACGGAGCGTCCTTGCGACAAACCAGACCAAAGGCATCACTAAACAACTCAGTCCGACGCATCCCTTCGA
>JBDWVP010000008.1:0-196965 GCA_039983935.1 Roseobacter sp.
GCAGACCACATTCAGCATTGGGCAACCTGACGCCGATGGAATTCTTGCAGAGAAAGGACATGGACAAGATGGCTGCCTAGCGCCAAAGATCTAACCCCAAGGACTCCGCGCAAAGCTGGAGGGAACTTGGGGCGCAGGTCAACCGTTATCAATTCATCTGGGTTCGGACAGGTCAGGTGTACACTCTCCAATGTAACGCCCAGATTTTGCTGACCAGTGCTGGGGTGAGGCCCTGGTGACCACTCAATGAATGCTGGTAGCAATCCATCCATCGGTAGGCTGCCATCCTTGGGTACCGTCAAGCGCCAAGACCGGTCGCCGCGAGTGAACAATACGACCTCTCCTAGATCGGCAGGGCTGGCGGCGATCACACCGTCAAGATCATCTGTTCCAACGACCCAACATAACGCGCGAGGGCGGCCAGACGCGCCTGTGTCGCTGGAGTATCAAGCGTAAACCACCGCACGCGGCCCGGATCGGCGGGCGCATCAGGATCGATTGCGATTGGTTCAAAAAAACTGTTGTGCCCGGCCTGCATGACACAGTTATGGGTGCTCATGGCGTCATGTTTGCCACCGCGTGGAACACTGACACCCAATTGGGCCTCCATTGCAGCGACGCCTTGTTCCAAAGTGTCAGCACCAATTGCGAAATGGTCGATCTAATTGTGCATGGTTTACCCCGCTGCGATATTAAGATGAGGAAGGGCAGTTAAGAGATCTGCCTTCAGGCTATCGATGTCTTCAAGACCAATATTAAAGCGCACAAGTTGGCCATCCTCAGACCAAGTACTTGCGGTGCGTTGAGGTTTCACCGGCAAGACGAGGCTTTCATATCCGCCCCAGCTGACTCCAATGCCAAAATGCTGGAGAGCGTCAACAAAAGCTCGTATTTGTTCATCCTCGCAAGGATGGAACACGACGCCAAATAGCCCCGCCGCCCCGCTGAAATCACGCGCCCAATACGCATGTCCCGGGCAGCTTTTAAAGGCAGGGTGCAAAACCGTTTTGACCTGCGGCTGGGTGGCGAACCAATCGCCCATTTCACGACCCACCCGATCAAAGGTTTCCATTCGCATCTTAAGGGTACGCAGACCTCGCAAGGCTAGGAAAACTTCTTGTCCGCCGGTTTTATCACCAAAAGCGAAAGTCGTTTTTCGGATCTCCGCAGCATGGGCTATGTTGCAGGCAATCATCCCCATCATGCAGTCAGAATGACCACTGAGGTATTTTGACATTGAGGCCACGACAATATCGACACCCAGCGCCAAGGGGTGACAAAAGATGGGCGTCGCCCACGTACCATCAAGAATAGTAGGGACACAGGCCATCCGCGCAGCAGCGGCAATGGCTGGGATATCAGGAACCTCGAATGTCCCGGATCCCGGCGCTTCAAACATCACAGCACAGGTATTATCCCGGATCAGATTCGATATGTTTGCGCCTATCATCGGGTCGAAATACGTGACCTCGACGCCCATGCGGGTCAAAACACCCTCGCAAAAAGCGCGCGTATTGCCATAGACATGGTCTGCCACCAACAAATGCGCACCCGGTCGCGCGAAGGTCATCAATGCCATCGTAATCGCGGACACCCCCGAAGAGGTCAATGTAACAGTGTCTGCACCTTCAAGTTTCGCCAACATCTTTTCCAGCTGAAAACTCGCTTGGTTGCCGTAGCGACCGTAATACATTGTGCCACTGTCATAGCGCGCGTCGCGAGCCTCCTCAAACGCGGCCAACGTGTCGAATACAATAGTGGATCCAAGTTCTAGCGGCAAGTTCACCTGACGGCCATCCGTCCGATCTGGGCGGCCCATCTGGACCAGGTCATCGGCCGTTTTAGACGGAGATGGAGACATGGAAAACTCCCAAGTGTTACGCAATTCAAAGATGACAGTCGCAGTGGGTTGTGTCAATTTTCGGAATAAGCGTTTTGCATATTGGAACAAAAAACGTGTTTAAAGACCAAGCTATGAAAACATTAACCGCAACCATTGGGGGATCGGCTGAGCAACAGTAGCAGACAATCTCATTCTCAAAGTTGAGGGTCATAGCCGTGATCCTGAACCTTCGAACATCAACCAAAACATTCCTGACAGCAGACATGGTAGGACGCGTGTCTTACAGCCCGCCATCCGCAAAAAAGCTGGCTTGAGGGGGGGGCGCAAAGCCGTGCCTAGTGGACGGGATCACGTTGTCGAAGTCAGCTGCGATCATGCCTTGGATTTGGTCGCCAAAGAAATCCAGCTGGTCCGCACAAATCATGGCAATAGATGGCTTTTTGCCGGATTCTACGGATGCAGCAGTGCTGGCGGGTTCCATCACGCGCAAAGTCAATTGAAACGGTTTTTAAATGTCCCAGGCGGGTTCGTCCGTTCCGCGGGCAATTATAGGTATAACGTCGCCCTCGGACTTAGGCCGCATATTGTTGGACCTTTTCGCGAACATGTCGCCCAAGCGACACGTTGGACAGTCATCGCAAAGCACAGTGATTTGGTTGTGATGTTTGGCGGCATGCCATTGCGCAGCACCCAAGTCAGCGATGGGGGCATTGCAAAACATCGCATGGCCAAAACTTGGAAAACTGTGCGCGTAATAGCGTTGAATTCGTCAATATCAGCCCTGCCGAAAACGTTTTACAGGCCGAATGGATGCCCGTACGCCCCGGGACAGACACCGTATTAATGATGGGACTGGCGCACATACTGTTGGTTGAAGGGCTTGCCGATACGGCGTTCTTGAAAACCTATTCGGTTGGGTTCGATGCCATCAAAAACTATCTTTTGGGTTCAGACGACGGCAAAAACAAAGATGCCGTTTGGGCTGCGAACATTACAGGTATAAAACCAACGGCGCCCCAATCTCTGGCACGCCGGATGGCTGCTGGTCACACCATGATCAATATAGCCGCAGGTGTACAGCGGACCGGCTTTGGTAAACAACCGTTGTTGATGGCTGTCACTCTGGCCGTGATGTTAGGGCAAATTGGCTTGCCCGGCGGTGGATACACTGTTGGCTATGGCGCCAACGGAAGTCTCGGCAATGTCGAACGTCCCTTTGCGTCAGGCGCGCTATCGCAACTACAAAACCCCAGCGATAAATTCCTACCGGTCACAATGATCAGTGAGGCGTTGCTGAACGCGGGCGGCACGTACCCATACAAAGGCCACAATCGAACATCCCCCGACACGTCTCTGGTGTGGTGGGCCGGTGGCGACCCCTTTCACCGCCATCAAGACCTAAACCGCCTGCATGACGCATTTCAGACGCCCGATATGATCATCGTGAATGAAATGAATTGGTCCGCGATAACGCGTCATGCGGATATTGTCCTGCCAGTTATCGCCGCGCAGGAACCGGACATCGATCGGCCTGATTAAGACACGTTCCACGCAGGTGATGTGATTGGCTTACCCGACCCCACCCCAAACCAGGTTTTCCTTGCCGCGTTTCGCGCGAATCCGATGGATGCACCGCTGCCAACCGCCAGTGGGCGGAACGAGATCTTTTCAGAAACTATCGCACGTTTCAATCTGCCTGATTGCCCCGACCATGCCTGTTGGTCTGCGCCACGTGATCGCAGGGCGGGAACCAATATCGATCCATCCTGACGACGCCGAAGCATACAAGATCAGACAAGGCGATGTTCCAGAGGTTTTCAATGCGCGTGAGAGGTTCCTTGCCTGAGTCAAAATCACTGATGATGTCCGGCAAGGCTGCGTCTTTCTTTGGACTGGGGCGCGGTATGATCCTGACTTTGATGCGCCGCAAAACCGGGACCGGCACGGCAACCCAAATGGGCTAACGCATGATGTGCGGAAATCTTCATTGACACAATCCCCGACTGTGCATTCAACAATGGTCCAAATACGCAGATTTTACGACCCCACACCCCATGTAAAAGCCCATGACCCACCATCTTTCGAAAACCAGTTTTAGCTGGTAATGTCATCCCACAATAAGCAGGGCCCAATGACGACAGATAAACCCAAAGAACCCAAGGTCGATTCCACGCTTTCCAAAGGGCTCCTCATTCTTGAGACCCTCGTTGAGGCGCAGGATGGCAAAGGCGTCACGGAACTGTCCAAAGAACTGGGACTGACAAAGTCGAATACATTTCGTCTTTTGCAAACGCTAACGTCGCTTGGGTATGTGCAGCACAAGCCGGACAAAACATATGCAGCAACCCTAAAGACATGGCGCGTTGGCCGCACTTCTGTCGAAAACCTGAACCTGCGCGCGATTGTCGGTCCTGAACTATCTTATTTAGCGCAGGAAACAGGTGAAACTGTTTATCTCGGAGTCCGCGAAAATCTAAACGTGGTCTACATCGACAAGGTGGATGGCCAAAAACCGATCCGGTCATGGAACACCATTGGCGGGACAGCGCCACTGCATTGTGTTGGAACAGGCAAAGCCATTTTAGCCGCTGAGTTTGAAGGGCTGAGGGAAAAGATAAGCGGCAGCCTCACCCCTCACACAGACAGAACGCTCACCGATATGGCCGCTCTGGAGGTTGATGTCGCGCAAACATTAGCCCGCGGTTTTGCCTTTGACACGGGCGAATTCCGCACACGTATCCTTAGTTTTGGTGCGGCGATCACGCTCTCAAATGGCGAAGTTGTCGGGGCTTTGGGAATTTCGCTTCCGGATATCAATTTACCCGAAAACGGCGTAGAACGGTTTGGCAGCTTGGTGTCCCACGCGGCCACAAGCGCCTCTGAAAAACTGGGCCGCCGTTGATATCTAAGATTTTTGTTCGGGAAACGCCACAGGGCCGCCTTGCTTTTCCCAGGTTGAAAAACCTTCTTTCAGATGTGCCGCATCAAACCCCATATCCTGAAGGGTCGCGGTGGTAAGTGCAGAACGCCAGCCAGAAGCGCAATGGAACACAAATTTCTTATCTTCTTGCGCGAAGATTTCTTTAAAATATGGGCTATCTGGATCCACCCAAAACTCGATCATACCGCGAGGCGCATGGAAACTACCCGGAATAAAACCGCTACGCTGACGTTCACGGACGTCCCGGATGTCGATGACCACAACGCTTGGATCATCCAACATCGCAATCAAGTCTGTGGTTTCAATTTCTTCGATACGGGCACGGGCATCTGCCACCATTTGCGCAGATGATTTTTTCAGCTTTCTCACAGGGAAACTCCGTGTTGAAATATGGAACAATTATTTCAAATATTGACACGAAATACGCCACTGTGCAAGCTACCCGAACCTTATCAGGACACCGGTGCGAAGGCGAAACCAATGACAGAGCATGACGCAATTTCGCTTTGGGATACATCCGCAAAGGAACAAGATTACCATGCGCAAATGACCACAGACAGCACTGTCGATGTGGCCATTGTCGGCGGCGGGTTTACAGGTCTATCCACCGCATTGCATTGCGCACAAAAGGGGCTGTCCACCCACGTACTTGAAGCTGAACAAATTGGTTTTGGCGGCTCAGGGCGCAACTGCGGATTGGTTAACGCAGCGCTTTGGCTTCCCCCGCAAGAGATACGCCAGAAATTGGGGCAGACCTACGGCCCGCGTTTTCTGCATGAATTCGGCAAAGGGCCAGAGTATGTGTTTTCCTTGATCGAAAGGCACCAAATCCAATGTGAAGTGACTCGGACCGGCACAATCCACGCGGCTCATGGGCCAAGCGGTTTTCTGGATCTGAAAGAACGCCACAAAGAATGGCAACGCCTTGGCGAACCGGTTGATCTGCTAAACCGTACTGAAGTCTCAGAATTGATCGGAACAAACCATTTTTACGGCGGGCTTGTGGACCATCGTTGCGGGACGATCAACCCAATGGGCTATTGCCGTGGCCTAGCCCGTGTCGCTGTGAGCGCAGGCGCTCAAATAAGTACCGGTGTGCGCGCAACCAAACTCACACGTGACGCAGAACTGTGGAAAGTGGAGACGACACAGGGCGTGGTCACGGCCAAGGCCATCGTTTTAGGAACCAACGCCTATACTGACGAACTCTGGCCCGATCTGAAGCGGATTTTTACAAAAATCCATTACTTCCAGCTGGCAACCGAGCCCTTAGGCCCAGAAGCAGACTATATCCTACCCGGGAAGCAAGGCGTGTGGGACACGGGTCAGATCATGTTTAATGTACGACGCGACGCATACAATCGTCTGTTGGTTGGATCGATGGGCAAGGTTGTTGGCAGCAAAGATCATGGTCTTTCGCGCCGTTGGGCAAAAAAGCAGATCGCCAGAGTTTTCCCAACCCTTGGTCCCGTCGAATTTGACGAAGCATGGCACGGTCAGATCGCGATGACACCGGATCACCTACCGCGGATTTACGAACTGGAAACAAACCTATTCACCCCGATTGGGTACAATGGCCGCGGCATCGCAACCGGTACGTTGTTCGGCAAAACGATGGCCGAGCTCTTGACAGGAATGGATCGCGCAGATCTACCGCTTCCGATGACGCAGCTCAGCACGGCAAAATCGGCCCCGATCATGTCGCGGATTTATCAATCCGCCTTTACGGCCAATCAAATACTAAAGGCAATTTAGATCATGACATCCTTCAGGAACCGCGTTGGTGTTGATATTGGCGGCACGTTCACTGACGTGGCTCTGGCGCATGAAGGCGGGCTTGCGACCTGCAAAGTTCTGACAGATTACGCACACCCCGAACAGGCCATTCTGGACGGTATTCAGATCGCGGCAGACAAGGCCAGCATCGCGTTAAACGAAATAGGACAAGTGATCCATGGCACGACCCTTGTCACCAATGCGCTGATTGAACGACGTGGCGCCAAACTGGCGTTTATCACCACCGAAGGATTTCGAGACGTCATCGAAATGCGCTCTGAAAACCGCTTCGAACAATACGATCTGAACCTAACTCTCCCCAAACCCATGGTGCCGCGTGAAGACCGATTAACGTTAAACGAACGGATGGGTCCAAACGGTGAAATCTTGTTGGCGCTTAATCCACGCGACGTTGATGCGATGGTGAAAACTATTTTGGCAGGTGATTACGAAGCTGTCGCAATCGGTCTGATGCATTCTTACGCAAATGACGCGCATGAGGTGCAGATGGCAGATGCGCTGCGCAGGGCTGCTCCCGACCTATCCATCTCCATTTCTTCCGTGATCTCGCCCCAAATGCGCGAGCTGCCGCGCTTTAACACGGTTATTGCCAACGCTTACGTCCAGCCGCAGGTGGCGCGTTATCTAGGGCGTTTGGTCCAACGATTAAAAGGCGCTGCGATAGATGCGCCAGTGTTTATGTTACATTCCGGTGGCGGGTTGATCTCGGTTGATGTTGCCTCTGAACAACCTGTTCGATTGCTGGAATCCGGCCCGGCTGGCGGTGCTATTTTTGCTGCGGATTTTGCGCGGGGCCATGGGTTAGACAGCGTATTGTCGTTTGACATGGGGGGCACCACTGCAAAAATCTGCCTGATCGAAGATGGCACCCCTAAAACTGCAAATACTTTCGAAGTCGCCCGAACCTACCGGTTTAAAAAGGGATCAGGCATGACCGTATCAACGCCCGTTGTCGAGATGGTCGAAATTGGCGCGGGTGGCGGATCAATCGCATCAATCGATACCTTAGGACGCATTCAGGTCGGGCCACGATCTGCGGCCTCCGAACCCGGTCCTGCATGTTATGGGCGCGGTGGCGCAGAACCTACTGTGACAGATGCCAACCTGCTTTTAGGGCGGCTTGATCCGGAAAATTTTGCCGGAGGCGCAATCCCTCTGTCCGCGCAGGCATCCAATAATGTTGTCGACCAGAAACTGGCGGCAGGGTTGCAGATGACGACGTCTGATGCCGCCTTTGGTGTGACGGAAATGGTTGACGAAAACATGGCCAACGCCGCACGCGTTCACACCGTGGAAAACGGTCGAGACATCGAACATTTTACGATGATTGGATTTGGAGGTGGTGCACCTTTGCACGCGTGCCGTTTGTGCGAAAAACTGGGAATACATGAGCTGATCATCCCGCCCGGTGCTGGCGTCGGATCAGCCATTGGCTTTCTAAAAGCTCCCTTTAGTTACGAGGCCACGCGCGGATTGTTCCAACGGTTAGATCAGTTCGATCCGCAGATCGTGAACGCCACGCTGGCGGATCTAAAATCTGAAGCTGAGGCATTTGTCAGTGCTGGTGCAAAAGATGTGGCAACGCATCATCATTTGACGGCCTTTATGCGCTATGCAGGCCAAGGTTGGGAAATTCCGGTTCTATTGTCTTACAAGACATTTACAGCCGCAGATCAGACCGAAATCCTAGATGCATTTGAAACGGCTTACCGCAGATTGTTTGGCCGCATCATCGATGGTCTATCTATTGAAATTACCAATTGGTCCCTGATTGTGGCCTCTATTCTACCAGAAACTAAACAAATAAAACGCAACACGCAGGGCACACCGGTTTCCCCTTTGCGGACACGGCAATTTTTTGACGCTGCTTTGCGCAAAACCGTTGACGCCCAAGAAGTTGATCGAACAGCAATGGGCGCTGGACATTGCGTCGAAGGGCCTGCCATCATCATTGAAGATGAGACAACAACAATCGTGACCTCTGCTTTCCGCGCCATAGGTCAAGGCGATGGCAGCCTGCGCTTGATCCGCAAAGGAGACAGCAAATGACGCCCAACGCCATTGACTACCAAATCATGTGGAACAGGTTGATTGCCGTCGTCGAAGAGCAAGCGACAACGCTGATCCGCACCGCATTCTCGACTTCGGTACGCGAAGCCGGTGATTTGTCCGCAGGTTTGTTTGATCGTCAGGGTCGGATGATGGCCCAAGCGGTGACTGGAACACCGGGCCATGTGAACGCCATGGCTGAAAGCGTGACCCATTTTGTTCGTGAAATCGGATCGCAAAACATCTTTGAGGGTGATGTTTTTGTCACCAATGATCCGTGGCTTGGGACCGGACACCTGCACGACATCACCGTCGTTTCCCCCACGTTTCGCAACGGGGAGCATATCGGGTTCTTTGCCTGCACAGCCCATGTCGTCGACATCGGCGGGCGTGGCTTTGGCCCTGATGGAAATGAGGTCTATGAAGAAGGCCTATTGATCCCGATCATGAAATTCGCGCGACAGGGCGAGGTTGCGACTGATCTAATTCGCATCGTGCGCGCCAATGTACGCGAACCGGATCAGGTGGTGGGCGACATGTATTCGCTCGCCGCCTGCAACGAGGCTGGTGACCGCCGCTTGCAATCTATGATGGGTGAATTCGGGATTGCGACTCTTGATGGATTGTCGGATTTTGTGATCGAAACCAGCCGCAAAGCGACACATGCGGCAATTGCCACTGTGCCTGACGGGTCATTTAGCCACACGATGCAGGTCGATGGGTATGACGATCCAGTACTGATGGCAGTCCAACTGGACATCAAAGGCGATACGATCAAAGCAGATTTTGACGGCACGTCGGGAATGAGCCGTTTCGGTGTGAATGTTCCCGAAGTCTATACCCGCGCCTATGCTTGTTACGGGTTAAAATGCGCAATTGCGCCACAAGTACCCAATAATACAGGGTCTTTAGAACCGTTTGTAATCACCGCGCCCGAGGGGTGTATTCTTGCGGCAAAACGCCCTGCCCCTGTTTCTGTGCGCCACGTGCTTGGGCATTTGGTGCCAGATGTGGTGTTGGGCGCATTGCATCAAGCGCTCCCGAATACGGTCCCTGCTGAAGGGGCCAGCGCGTTGTGGAACATCCAGATTTCGGCACGCCCCTGCGCTCCTGACAGTGAGCTGCCCAATGCCGAGGTATTGATGTTTAATTCTGGTGGCACTGGCGCGCGTCCTGCCTGTGACGGCTTGTCCGCCACAGCCTTTCCATCTGGCGTATCTACTATGAGCGTTGAGGCAACGGAGCACGTCGGCCCGATCACCATCTGGCGCAAGGATTTGCGAGAAGGGTCCGGCGGCCCGGGGACGTATCGCGGCGGGTTGGGCCAAACCATCGAGATTGAACCGCGGGACGGATATGATTTCTACTTCAATGCCATGTTTGACCGTGTCGAGAACCCAGCCCGTGGGCGCAATGGTGGCGGTAAAGGGCAAGCAGGCCGTGTTGAACTGACCGATGGAACAAAGCTCCGCAGCAAGGGGCGCCAGCTTGTAAAAAACGGACAACGTTTAAAGTTGAGCCTGCCGGGTGGCGGCGGATACGGGGATGCGTCACAAAGGGCGCAGGACGATATCAACGCTGATCTGCGCGCCGGATTTATGACGCCTGAGCAGGCAAAAGATGACTATGGATTTGAAGGATAGGCTATGACTGGTAAACCTCTCGCACTTATTACGGGTGCGGCTCAAGGCATTGGCCTTGCTTGTGCACAGGCACTGATCGAAGACGGCTATGACGTCATCTTGTCTGACATCAACGCGGATGGGGTCCTGGCGGCCGCACAAAAGCTAAGCGCTACAGGAATTGCCTGTGATATGGGTGATCTTGATCAGATTAACGCAATGTTTGCCCAGATTGCAGCAGAGCACGGCCCAATCAGCGCGCTTGTGAATAACGCGGGTGTGGCTCTTCCCGGTGACTTTCTCAGCTACGACATAGAAACATTTCAAAGGGTTATTGATATCAACCTGCGCGGCGTTTTTGTGGCCACTCAGATGGCCGCACGCGTGATGGTCGAAAACAAAATCGCAGGCGCCATCGTCAATATGTCGTCGATCAATGCACAAGTTGCGATCCCTGCGATCCCTGCCTATTGCGCCTCCAAAGGCGGGGTCATGCAGTTGACCAAAGTAGCGGCACTCGCCTTGGCAAAAGACAACATACGGGTCAATGCAGTTGGCCCCGGCTCCATCGATACAGAAATGATGGCAGGCGTAAACGCCAACCCTGACGCCTTTAAAACAGCGATGTCTCGCACGCCGCTGGGCCGCGCCGGAGATGCACGCGAAATCGGCGATGTCGTTGCGTTCCTCTGTTCAAAGAAAGCAAGCTATATAACCGGTGAAACGATCTATGTTGACGGTGGTCGCCTTGGCCTGAATTACACCTGCTAAGGGCCGGTAATATGTCAAAATACCCCGCCACATACGCCGCTTGGCAAGCTGATCCAGTCGGGTTCTGGGGAGAAGCCAGCAAGCAGATTGATTGGTTTACGCCTGCGACATCTGTTTTCGAGGCGAATAGCGGCGTCTATGGCCGTTGGTTTGACGGGGCGACATGCAATACCTGTTACAATTGTGTCGATCGGCATGTCGAGGCCGGGCACGGCGACCGGATGGCCGTGATCTATGACAGCCCTGTCACGGATCAAGTGCAACGTTTTACCTACAATCAACTAAAAGATCAGGTCAGTGCTTTGGCCGCAGTTCTGCGCAGGTTGGGCGTTGCGAAAGGTGACAGAGTTGTCATCTATATGCCGATGGTTCCACAGGCTGTTTTTGCGATGCTGGCCTGCGCACGGCTTGGTGCTGTACATTCGGTCGTATTTGGCGGGTTTGCCCCACAAGAATTGGCAACCCGTATCGATGATGCTGCACCAAAAGCGATCGTATCCGCCTCCTGTGGGATCGAACCAGGGCGCGTCATCTCGTACAAGCCGCTCCTGGACGAAGCGATCGAACTCTCAGCCAGCAAGCCCGATGCTTGCGTTATTTTGCAACGTGATACCTTGGCGTGTGATCTGGTGGACGGGCGTGATCACGACTATACCGCAATGGTCGACGCAGCGTTGGCCGCAAGTGACGGCACTGAATGTGTGCCGGTTGCCGCCACAGATCCGTTATATATCTTGTATACCTCTGGTACGACCGGTCAGCCCAAAGGTGTCGTGCGCGACAATGGCGGACACATGGTTGCGCTGAAATGGACCATGGAAAACCACTATGGCGTAAAACCGGGAGAAGTGTTTTGGGCGGCATCTGATGTGGGCTGGGTCGTTGGCCATTCCTATATTTGCTATGGTCCGCTGCTTCATGGTGCAACAACAGTCGTTTATGAAGGCAAGCCAATTGGCACACCTGATGCTGGCGCGTTCTGGCGAGTGATCCAAGACCACGATGTTGTGGCAATGTTTACGGCCCCCACGGCATTTCGGGCGATCAAAAAGGTTGACCCCAAGGGCATCATGATCGCGGATTACGACCTAAGCAATTTTCGAACGCTGTTTTTAGCTGGTGAACGGTCCGACCCAGCAACGATTGAATGGGCACAAACCAAACTAGACCGTCCTGTCATAGACCACTGGTGGCAAACGGAAACCGGGTGGGCGATATCCGGCAATCCAGTTGGCTTGGGCGCGTTTCCGATCAAATTGGGCTCGCCCGGCAAACCAATGCCAGGATATAATATCCAGGTGCTAGATGATGACGGGAACACCGTCCCCGCCGGTACACTTGGCAACATTGTCTGCAAACTTCCTTTGCCGCCGTCTGGCTTTCCAACACTTTGGAACGCGCCGGACCGGTTCATTTCATCTTATATGGCGGAGTATCCGGGGTATTACGCGACCTCTGACGCCGGCATTGTCGACGAGGACGGCTATGTTTTCATCATGGCTCGCACCGACGACATCATCAATGTTGCAGGGCATCGCCTGTCCACCGGCGCTATGGAAGAAGTCATCGCAAGCCATCCAGACATCGCGGAATGCGCAGTTGTGGGCAAGGCGGACGCGTTAAAAGGGCAAATGCCGCTTGGCTTTTACGTCCTCAATGATGGATCAGGCAGGCAAGCAGCCGAGCTTGAGAATGAATTGGTCACATTGGTACGGAACAAGATCGGCGCGGTCGCCGCCTTTAAATGCGCGCTCGAAGTCAAACGTTTGCCCAAAACCCGTTCTGGCAAAGTACTGCGTGGAACGGTTCAAAAAATCGCTGATGGTGAAATGTATAAAATGCCTGCAGCCATCGATGATCCAATCATCCTTGACGAAATCAAAGCGGCACTGGCTGCACGTAACCTGATCGGAATTGCATCATGATAGAACGGATTCATACCTCTGAACGGATGAGCAAAATCGTCAAACATAACGGCACAATATACCTATGTGGCCAGGTTGGCGCAGGCGAGACCGTGTCCGAGCAAACAGCTGACTGCTTGTCACGCGTCGATGCTTTATTGATAGAAGCCGGATCAGATCGTGAACATATCCTGCAAGCTGTCATTTGGCTGTCGGATATGACCTACTTTGCCGAGATGAATGCGGTTTGGGACGCTTGGGTGCCACAGGGGCATGCACCCGCACGGGCCTGCGGAGAGGCAAAGCTCGCGCGCGAAGTTTTAAAAGTGGAAATCATCGTTACAGCAGCTGAAAAACGTTAGATTTCATCGAACTCGCTAACCACAAGATAAAAACTGAGAATAGGCTCTGCAGGACTCTTTCCAATTCTCAGGGAAGTAAAACTGCCACCCCGCGTTTTGCAAAGAAGCCAAAATATTACTATTTAATATACAAACTTCTGCGATTGATCTTGAAACAATGAGCGAGGATTTAGACATCATTGAGACGTCAGATACGGGAAACTACGATGGTGGCATATATTTAGAAAGCACTGGCTTTCCTTGATCACATGCTGACCTACGCATTAAGTTGGCTGCAGGAGGATATAACATGACCGATTACCCAGTAATGATGGACGTGACGCCAGAGGTCGAAGGATTCTTTGACGCTGCGACCAACACGATCAGTTACATTGTAAAAGATCCGTCATCTGACAGCTGCGCCATTGTCGATAGCGTCATGGATTTGGACTATGCTGCGGGTCGGATCACTCATGACAGCGCCGACCAAATGATTGCCCGCATCAAAGAGCGCAGGCTGACCCTGGACTGGATCATCGAAACCCATGTCCATGCAGACCACCTGAGCGCTGCACCCTATATACAGCAGGAATTGGGTGGCAAAATCGGCGTCGGCGAAGGCATCATGATTATTCAGGAAACCTTCGGGAAAATTTTTAACGAAGGTACGGAATTTCAACGTGATGGGTCGCAATTTGATGCGTTGTTCAAAGATGGCGACACTTACATGATCGGCAATATGCAAGCCTTCGCCATGCTTACCCCCGGCCATACGCCTGCCTGCATGGTGCATGTTCTGGGCAATGCGGGGTTTACGGGTGACACTTTGTTTATGCCTGATGGTGGGTCCGCCCGGGCCGATTTTCCCGGTGGAGATGCGGGTATTTTGTACGATTCTATCATGAAAGTTCTGAGCTTACCGGACGAGATGCGCTTGTTCATGTGCCATGATTATGGCCCTGGCGGGCGCGATATCGCGTGGGAAACAACTGTTGCCGATGAAAAAACCAATAACATCCACGTCGGTGGCGACAAAACCAAGGACGATTTTGTCAAGTTCAGGACGGAAAGGGATGCACAACTGGCAATGCCCAAATTGATCATACCGTCACTGCAAGTGAACATGCGCGCAGGAAAAGTACCCACTGATGAACAAGGCGTTCCAATGCTCAAAGTACCGGTAAACGGGTTGTAGTTGAAAAGGTAAAAAACGCGTTACAATCTGGTACCGGAATATTGCCCCTTTTAGGAAAAGAGACGGAAATACAGCCAATCTGGCAAGAACTGACTGCCCCTGAATACCCATGAAAACAATGTTGGAAAACTCTGTTTAAACCGCGTTGTGTTCATGTGGCGAAACATGTGTTCCGCTGCCTCTTGTGGGGGCATGATAAACGGCATGTTAAAGGTGTTTTTATCCGTCAATTGTGTCTTGATGAACCCCGGATTTGACACCTGAACCTCTACATCAGTGCGACGCAAATCCGCATACATACATTCCGCCAACGACATTGTACCGGCTTTGGATGCGGTGTAGCCAATAGAGCCCGGCAAACCGCGAAACCCCGACAGGCTGCCCGTGACAACTATATGACCAGCGTTACGCGCAACAAATTGCGGTACAACCTGTCCCATCACCCGCACCAAGCCGGTGAAATTGATATCAGCCATGGCTGTTGCTTGCTTGGCATCCCACGCCTGCGCCCCGAATGGCCAATACACACCTGCAAGATAAACGACGCCATCAATCGGACCGATTGCCTCTACAGCAGCCTTGATGCTGGCGTCTTGAGAAACATCGACGACCTGAAACGACCCTTCCCCGGGCAAACTCTCCACAACGGCTTGAAGTTTTTCTGCCGACCGTGCTGACACAATTACATGAGCCCCTGCGTGACTTAGCCGCCGCGCGAGGGCGGCGCCCAGACCGTCACTGGCTCCAACGAGCCAGTATCGTTTGCCGGACCATGTGCGCATTAAGCCTCTCTAGGCCGCATTGTCGCCACCAACTCCGCGACTTTGATGCCGAATTTACGAAACTGGGACCGATTCATAATAGTGCCGTTCGATGCCAGATACATCCAATCAATTGTATTTAGAACATGGCCACCCGCATCTGCAGGCAAACGGATGTTGTACTGCAACCGCACAGTCGGGCCGGATTGTTGGCCTGTCCCTTGGCCCACAACGTCCGGGGCCTCAGCCAGAATATTCCCATCATCGCCCAGAGTAAGGTGCCATTCACGATCCTGTACCGACCCATCATCGTAAACAAAACGTTCTTTCATTATCCCTTTGTTGCCGTTCCAAGATGCGTCGAAATCAGCGACAAACCGGCTGCTGACCCGCCCAAGCGGGCCGTAAATTATACCTTCGCACAAGATTGGACCGTTCAAGTGTTTACGGATGTCAAAAGACGGGTTTTCACCCTTGTATTCTTCTGGGCGTTGGGCCGCAAAACCCCAAAACGCAGCACGTGCCCACACGAGCAGAAACGTCAAAAATGCGCCAATCAAGACGTAGAACCAGATTATCATCCTTTAGGCCTCTCTCAAATCCGTCATCGCCAAAACAGCAATGGCGATTAATTTTAATGTGCAGGGCACCGCGGCATATAGCACCGTCAGAAGTGCCAAAGCCTCAGGTGGATTCTCTAGGGAGCCACTTTGGAACCCAGCCCGTTCCAACATCGGTAAAAGGGTCACCGCCGCAAAGGCCAACGTCAATTTGGACGCAAAAGCCCACAAGCCGAAACCTTCGGAGGCAGAGGGGGAAATTTGCACCATGCGCGCCGCAAATATGGCCGGCAAAAGAGTCAAATCCGCCCCCAAGGCGATCCCGGACGCGATACAAACAAGGGCAAACAACACCCAATCGCCAGGTCCAAGTGCGAAGGTAAAACAAAACGACCCAATGGCCAGTGTCATAGCAAACAACAACACGTTTCGAGGTCCGAAACGTTCTGCGCAGACGCTCCAAAAGGGCGCCGCAAGGGCCGCGGATAGGAAAAAGATCAACAGCAACGGCCCTTCGAACCCCGGTGCCTGCAATTTGCTTTCCACAAAGAACAAAAACAGGGTCGAACTGATGGCGACAGGCGCCGCGTTGAGCATAGAAATTATCAGCAACCGACGCGCCAGAGGGTCGTTCAACACGGCCCTGAACCCGGTGGAGGGCGCAAGACCCATTGTGCTCCATTCCGATCGCATGGCGATAAGTGCCGCCATACTCAACACTGCAAAACCGATGGCAAACCCTTGGAACGGGGCATTCAGATAGAAACCCAACACCACTGGGGCGACCGACGCAGCACAAACACCAATTAAAGCCCCGCTTTCACGCCAACGCGCCAAGCGAAAATGGCCATTTCCCTGCAGGGCCTGTGCCTTAATTGCCCCTTGAGCGTAAAAATTGATCGTTAGAAAGCTGAAAGCCGAAAACACTAACGTCAGACACACACCGAACCAAATCAGCGGGGAAAACAACGGTGGGATGGCAAACAGTGCGATCATCCCTCCCACCATCACCACGCCTCCGATAGCAACGGCAGAGCTTCGGTTTTCTCGGGTCTTTTCGGCCAAGCGACCGAGCAAAGGGTCTTGGACGACATCCAATAATCTCAGGCCAAACAACACGATCCCCAAGGATGCCAATGACACGCCAAATTCATCGACATAGAATTTTGGCGCATGAATATAGAGGGGTAAACCCGCTGTAGCCAACATGGCCGCGAACAATGAATAGGACGAAAGGCGCACGTCTGTCGGCATCAGTGCGACACCTCGTTTGAGGGCGGCGATGGGCGGTTCCGATAAAGTGCACCTTTGGCCCATAGCTTTAGTGCCTGCCAATGGATCAAACCCAATACCCTTCTCGAGCCAAAGGGCCGGCGCATCAAAGCGCGCAAGATGGACCGGTTTGTCAATGGTTTGCGTTGGCCGGTCAATGTGGCGATCAGCCCACCGTCCGGCCTTGCATAGTCAATCCAGATACCGATGCGCTGATCGTTGATGTCAAACCTAAAAGAATACCCACCTTCGACCGGTTGAAAGGGGGATACATGGAAAATCTTGTCTGATTTCAATGTGTCCGTCGGCGCAATTGGACGGTGATCTGAATGGGCGCAAAGATAGCTGTGACGATCCCCGAATGTGTTGTTGACCTCTGCGATAACGGTGATCAATGCGCCATCGCCGCGGCGACACACCCAAAAACTAACCGGGTTAAAGACATGACCAAGCACCCGCGGTTGCGCAAGGAGTTCAATTTTATCGACACCTTGAATCTGGTGATTTTCGAGGATGTCCCGTACCCACATCGCTCCGCGCCCGGCCCTTGGCGGTCCACCGTGATCTGAATCGCAAATACCGGCAACACCCCGCCCGTTGCGGCGAAACAGGGTCGGCGTGCGCAGATCGGCTTCGGCGTCAAACAAGACGTAATCTACCGAATACCTGAACGCGTTGGAAATCGCCCCCTTGCGACCATGATAGGTTTGGCCAGAAATATGATCGATACCCGTTGTCATGCGGCCGTCACTTTTGCTCGTTCGCATTTATACAATGCGCGCGCAACGTCGACAGCGCTTGATAGGCCATCTTCGTGAAAGCCGTTTTTCATCCATGCCCCACAAAACCAAGTATTCTGCGCGCCGTTAAAGGCGGCCACCTCTTTTTGCGCAGCCAAAGCCCCTAGGTCGTAAACAGGATGACGCAATGTAACCTGATCATAGATCAACTCTTCCCGAATATTGCGTTTCGTATTCAGCGTCACAAAATGTGGATCATCATCCGGAATGGGTTGAAGCGAGTTCATCCAATAGGTCAAATCGATGCGGTCTGAGGGGGCTGCGCGATCTTCTGTATACACCCAACTCGCCCAGGTTTTTCGGTTCAGTGGCATGATGTTTTCATCCGCGTGCAGCACAATATCGTTCGGCTGATAACGAATTGCCCCGAGCGCGCGTTGCTCTTGTGGGCTTGCATCGCTTAATAGGCTCAAGCTGTCGTCCGAATGCGTGGCCATCACAACGTGATCAAAGACTTCTTCTTCTCCACCCCATGCGCGTAAAAATACCTTGCCCCCCATGCGGCGCACAGATTGTACCCCAGCTCCCAGCCGAACATCCGTGCCCGCCGCGTTCAGAGCCGTTTCAAGACGTTGAACGTATTGCGTCGAACCGCCATCAACCGTGTACCACTGATGCTGTCCCGTGGTGCGCAAAAGAGCATGATTTTCAAAAAATCGAACCAGCGCATAGGCTGGGAAATCCATAATTTTTTCTGCAGGCGTAGACCAGATGGCTCCGGAAAGAGGTATCAGGTAGCGATCACGAAACCAGTCGCCTGTGCCGAGCGCGTCTAAAAGCTCTTGCAAGCTAAGGCTTTCGTCTTTGGCAACCCGCACTGCGTTCTGGTTAAATCGAAAAATGTCGCGGACCATGCGCAGAAAGGCAGGCGACACGGCATTTCGGCGCTGTGCAAACAATGCATTTAACGACGTCAAAGCGTATTCAAATTCGCCACCGTTAATAGAAGCCCCAAAACTCATATTGGACTTTACCACTGGAACGCCCAAATCGTCGAACAACGCAGTCATGAAGGGATAATTCGCGTTGTTAAAAACGATAAAGCCCGTATCAACGGGTTGGTCACCGCGTTTACCAGCGATTTTCGTGCGGGCATGCCCTCCGAGGCGGCCTTCAGTTTCAAAGAGCGTGACCCGATGCGTTTTGCACAGCATATGAGCAGCGCCCATGCCGGAAATACCGCCCCCAACTACAGCGACTTTACCAGCGTTCCTCAGATTTTTAATGCCCGGCAACTGACCCAGCGTTAGCGCTTCAAATGGCATGATACTCTTTCTTATTTTTCGTCATTACCTGTATACGGCGACACACCCGACTTGGATGAGCAACTAAAAAACTAAATCCATGTGATCCAAAAATGCACCGATCGCGTAAGATGTGTATGTACGCAGAGCAAGATATTGACACCATGACCGAGAGCGGCTCCCATCTGGTTGACAGGGGTGGCATGTGCGCGCCCGTGAGACCAAGAATAGGACGGCCTAAATTGGCGCCAGAAGACGTATCAAAACGCATGCTTTGGGTGTCTCACATGGCCCGCATACGGGACCACAAAGACCGCAGAGCTTTTGAAGAAATTTTCGGTCATTTTGCACCTCGGGTAAAAGGTTTCTTGATAAAATCTGGCACGGATGCAGCGCTGGCAGAGGAATGTACACAGGATGTGATGGCAACGCTTTGGCACAAGGCGCATCAGTTTGATCCAGCGCGTGCCTCTGCCGCTACTTGGATCTTTACCATTGCCCGAAACCGAAAAATTGATCTGCTTAGACGACAACGCCGCCCCGAGCCCGAAGACCTTACATGGGGCCCGGAAGCGGAACCGGATCAATCGGATGTCGTGAATTTCCAGCAGGAAGCTGAAATTCTGGGACAGGCGTTGGCAGAACTACCCGCCGAGCAACGGGAACTCATCGACAAGGCATATTTTGGGGACCTAACCCACAGTGAGATTGCCGCCCAAACCGGACTGCCTCTGGGCACCATCAAATCGAGAATTAGACTGGCGCTCCAACGGTTGCGCCGCGACATGAAGTGATATCGCAATGAACAACATTCAACACCATCCAAGCGAGGCCGTTTTAATGGCCTATTCAACCGGCGCCCTCCCTGAAGCCTTCAACCTGTTGGTCGCTGCGCATTTGTCGCTGTGCGATACTTGCCGCGCGCAAGCCGAAAGTTATGATGCTTTGGGCGGCGAAGTACTGGACAACAACGCGGACATCAGCCTGTCGGAAGGGTTCTTTGAAGAGACCATGAAGCTGATTGAAAACGGTGACATTGGCCAAGTTTCACCCAAGGTAATCCGCCCTGCCGGTATTTTACCCGCCCCCATCCAAGATTACATTGGAGGAGATCTGGAAAGCATTAACTGGAAACCAATCGGTTTTGGCGTCAAACAAGCGATTTTGAATACCTCCAAGGAAGCCTCTGCGCGACTTTTGTATATTCCGGCGGGCACTGCGATGCCTGACCACGGTCATCATGGTACAGAAATGACAATGGTTCTGAAGGGCGCGTTTCAGGATGAAAGCGGATATTTTGCCCGTGGCGATGTAGAGATTGCCGGCAGTGATCTGCACCATACCCCCGTGGCGGATATACATGAGGATTGCATATGTCTTGCCGTGGCCGATGCACCGCTGCAATTTGACGGGCTAATACCTAAAATTGCTCAACGATTTTTGCGTATCTAAACCGTCACAGCGTAACTTCGAACGGGGTCAGGCGCGGCCAATCAAATTCGACACCTATGCCAGGTGTTTCGGGTGAAACAGCGCGGGCGTTCTCAACCACAAGCGGGCGGCATGTATAGCGATCAATCGGGAAACTATGCACTTCGATCCAGCCCGCATGCTGTTGCGCTGACACCAAACTGACGTGCAATTCCTGCATGCCATGGGAACAAATCTCGATCCCGGTGCCTTGAATGAGATCTGCCACTTGCAGCCAGCCCGTAATGCCACCGCAATTTGATGCATCAGGCTGTATGAAGCCAAGATCGCTTTGCGCGACGGCCATTTCGAATTCATGGATCGTATGCAGATTTTCACCCTGCGCCACGGCCATCCCTGTCGCCTTACGAATCTCGGCGTATCCCGAATAGTCGTCGGGGATAATCGGCTCTTCGAACCACAGGATGTTCTGATCTTTGACCGCCAGTGCCAGTTTGATTGCTTGTGGGACATTCAACGCATAATTAGCATCGATCATAAATCCCACATCCGGGCCAATTTGCTGACGCACGGCCCGGATGCGGTTAATGTCATCGGCCAAATCAGGTTGGCCAATTTTGATCTTTACCGCATCTAGCCCGGCGTCCAGATAGGATTGCACGTGGCGCAGAAGTTTGGGCAAAGGAAAAGCGAGATCAATGCCGCCGCCATAGGCCTTGCAGGTGTTACTGTGCCCGCCCGCCATATGCCACAGTGGTTTCCCGCAGGCTTTGCCACGCAAATCCCATAGTGCAATATCAACGGCCGAAATGGCAAAGCTGACTATTCCGCCACGACCAACGTAGTGCATGTGCCACTGCATCGCATCATAAAGCACTTCGATATTCTCAGCCTCTTGTCCGACCAGAAAAGGGCTAAGGTCATGTTGGATCAGCGCAGCCGTTGCATGTCCGCCGCGCCCACCGTTGTATGTATACCCGGTTCCACTGCGCCCGTCGTCCAGTGTTATGGTCACTGTAATGAGGTGAAAGTGACTGTGGCTGCCATGTTTGGCATCCACCAGCACTTCATCCAGCGGCACATTAAACAATCGCGCCTCAACCGTGGCGATCGCGGTCATAAATTCACATATCCGCACATTCGGGCACAGGGCTGATGACCGTCCCTTGTGCGAGGTGTTGCAATATGTTGTCGACAGTCAGCCCCCCCATTGCAGCCCGGGTTTCAGTCGTTGCACTGCCAACATGAGGTAAGAGCACGACATTGGACATGCTCCGCAATTCATCCGGCACCTTGGGCTCTGCCTCGAATACATCGAGACCGGCCCACCCCAAACGACCATCGCTCAAGGCCGCAACCATCGCATCTTCGTCAATGACAGATCCACGGCTGACATTGATGATTGTCCCTTGTGGACCCAAAGCATCAAGAACCTCGCGGTTGACGATTTTATGGGTCGCTGGTCCTCCGGGTGTGATGCATATCAGACAGTCCACATCGCCCGCCATTTCCGTCAAATCACCGTAATATTTATAGGCGACATCTTTGGGGTTGCGCGAATGGTACACGATGTTTGTCCCAAAGGGAGCGAGCTTCTCCGCAATGGCCTGACCGATGCGCCCCAAGCCCAAAATCCCAACGGTTTGGTTGTCAACCGAGCGGGTCAACGGCGCATTCCCTTTTGCTTCCCAATCGCCAGAGCGCACCCAAGCATCATCGCGCAACAACTCGCGGTAACAGGCCATCATCAACATGACTGCTGTTGTCGCAACTTCGGCGTTCAAAACGTTTGGCGTGTGGGTCACAACAACACCGCGATCCCTGGCCGCGATGACGTCAATCGCGTCATAGCCCACACCGTAACAGCCAATCATTTTCAGATTGGGCAGGGCAGCCATGACATCGGCTGGCACGCCAGCATGACCATTCGTTGCGACATGTGTGATGGCGTCAGCCGGATAGGTTCCTTCGCTCAATTTATGTATCGTGAACTGTTCCTGAAGCCTGTCCCGCATCGTGTCGGTAAGACCGCCAATTTGCAATAGATCTGCCATATCAAGCGTCCTCAGTCACGATCTGGCGTTGCTGTCCCAAACCCTCGATCCATAGCTCCATCACGTCGCCTCTTTTCAGGTAAACCGGGTCTGGCTTCATACCCATGCCGACACCGGGAGGTGTCCCGGTCGAAATCACATCTCCTGGCTGCAACGTCATAAGACCCGACAAATGCTCGATAATTTCGGTCACTTTGAAAATCATCGTTGACGTATTGCCGGTCTGCATACGCTTGCCGTTTACGTCCAGCCACATATTAAGGTTATCCACATCTTCGATCTCGTCGCGTGTCACCAGCCAAGGGCCCGTGGGGCCAAAGGTGTCACAGGATTTACCCTTGGTCCATGTCCCAGTCAGATTGTTCTGGAAATGCCGTTCAGAGACGTCATTGCACACACAATAGCCCGCCACATAGTCAAGCGCGTCTTCTTTGCTGACGTATTTCGCAGGTTTGCCAATCACGACACCCAGTTCCACTTCCCAGTCCGTGCTTTTAGATCCGCGAGGCATAGAAACCTCGTCATTTGGCCCAACGACAGCGGATGTCGCCTTCATGAACAGGACAGGGTGATCCGGAAACGGGTTGCCGGTTTCAATCGCGTGGTCCGCATAGTTGAGACCAATGCACATAAATTTACCGATATCCCCCACACAAGGCCCCATGCGCGGATCCCCTTCCACAACCGGCAGGGATGCCGTGTCTAGGGCCCGCAAGGCGTCCAGCCCGGCGTCGGACAAAACGTCGCCAGCAATGTCGTCTACATGGGCGGATAAATCGCGCAAAACACCTTCCGCATCCAACATGCCGGGTTTCTCTGCGCCTGTTTCACCGTATCTTACAAGTTTCATATAACGTTCCTTATCGTACTGCAGGCCGATGCCCGCGTGTGTGATTTCTTAATGTCTAGTGGTTGTCGCGCGGCATGAAACGACGCGAAATGTCTTGGTATTTATCTGCGCCATCCAGGATCATTCCTTCATCGAAACGGCCCACTTTTTCGCGGAAATATTCCTGCCACGGTGATTGGCTTTCGGGTGCTGCATATCCGCCATTGGCTTCAAAAACGCGGGCCCGTTCGGCCAGTTCATCAAGAGGAACAAGCATATCTGCCGTGCATTTATTCAGATCGATCCGAACCGTATCGCCTGTCTGCAACAACGCTAGACCGCCCCCTGCTGCGGCCTCTGGCGAAGCGTTCAAAATAGATGGGCTGCCCGATGTGCCGGACTGACGCCCATCCCCAATGCATGGCAATGCTTCCACGCCTTTTTTCAACAGATATGAAGGTGGACGCATATTCACGACCTCCGCCCCGCCCGGATACCCCTTGGGCCCGGCGCCCCGCATAAACAGAACGCTGTCTTCATCGATGTTTTCAGCAGGATCATCGATGCGGTGGTGGAAATCCTCTGGCCCATCAAAAACAACAGCGCGCCCTTCAAAGGCGTTCATATCCCCTGGGTTAGACAGATATTTCGCCCGAAAGTTTGGACTGATCACACTGGTTTTCATGATCGCACTGTCAAACAGATTGCCGGTCAAGTTGATAAACCCGGCCTGAGATTTCAGCGGGTCAGAAACAGGTTTGATGACCTTTGTGTCTTCGCTGCGTTTAGATCCGCAATTTTCGCCCATGCTCTGGCCATTCACAGTCACCGCGTCTGGGTGCGGAAGCAAACCTGCATCGATCAACTCACCCACAACAGCAGGCACACCACCTGCGTGAGAATAATCTTCGCCCAGATATTCCCCGGCAGGCTGTAAGTTCACCAGCAGCGGGATATCATGGCCAAGTTTCTGCCAGTCGTTGTTGTCCAGCGGGACGCCCAAATGCCGCGCTATTCCGTTCAGGTGAATTGGCGCATTTGTCGACCCACCAATGGCCGAGTTAATGACAATGGCATTCTCAAACGCTTCACGCGTCATCACTTGGGACGGACGCAGATCTTCCCAAACCATGTCCACAATGCGGCGCCCAGTTTCATAGCTAATCTGGCCGCGTTCCCGATAAGGTGCTGGAATCGCAGCAGAACCCGGCAGCTGCATCCCCAAGGCTTCGGCCAGAGAATTCATCGTCGTCGCCGTTCCCATTGTGTTGCAATAACCAACAGATGGGGCAGAAGACGCAACAAGTTCCATAAATCCGTCATCGTCGATTTCACCCGCGGCAAGCATTTCGCGCGCTTTCCAAACGATCGTGCCTGATCCGGTGCGCTCGCCACGGAACCAGCCATTCAGCATGGGGCCGACCGACAATGCGATTGCCGGAATATTTACGGTTGCCGCTGCCATCAGCAATGCAGGTGTCGTTTTGTCGCAACCGATGTTCAAGACGACACCGTCCAAAGGATACCCAAACAGAGTTTCGACCAAACTAAGATACGCCAAGTTTCTGTCCAACATGGCCGTGGGGCGCTTGCCAGTTTCTTGGATGGGATGCACCGGGACTTCGATGCAAGTGCCACCCGCCGCGATGATCCCATCCCGAACCCGTTTGGTCAGTTCCAAGTGGTGGCGGTTACAAGGGCTCAGATCGCTGCCCGTCTGCGCGATGCCAATGATCGGTTTGCCCGATTGCAACTCGGCGCGCGTCAGCCCGTAGTTCAAATAACGCTCCAGATACAGCGCCGTCATTTCCGGATTATCCGGGTTCATAAACCATTTACGTGATCGTAAATCATCAATGCTGATGCGTTTTTTCGATGTCTGGTTTTCATTCTGTGTCATTGGCCTGACCACCCTCCATCGATGATGTGCGGATGCCCGGTCGTAAAGGCGCTGTCTTCACTGGCCAGATACACAACCAGCGCTGCAATCTCTTCGGCTTTGGCAACCCGACCCATTGGCTGGCGCGCGACGAACTGGCGCATCGCCTCTTCCTGACTGCCCAATTGCTTGCCCAGTTCTTCGACTCTTTCCAACAAACTTGGGCTTTCGACTGTGCCCGGGCAAATTGCATTACATCGAATTCCCTTATCAACGTAATCGACTGCAACGGATTTCGTCAGCCCCAAAACAGCTGCTTTGGTTGTGCCATAAACAAACCTGTTTGGCGCTCCAATGACCGAGGAACATGCAGATGACATATTGATGATGGACCCGCCACCGCGTTCCAACATCCCCGGCAATGCGGCCTGAATGGTACGCACCATAGAGCGCACATTTAGGTCAAACGCAAAGTCCCATTCATCTGCTGTCGCGTCTTGTATTGTGCCGTGATGAACAAAGCCTGCGCAATTGAAAAGAACGTCCGGTGCAGCCCGTTCAACACCTGCTAGGACGCTATCATTGTTCAGGGCGTCAAGTTCAAAAATTTCTATATTTTCGTGATTCGCCCCCCGAATCGATGATAGGGCCTCGACGTTTATGTCGGTCGCAAAGACCTGTGCACCCTCTGCCGCCATCGCGAGAGCACTGGCGCGACCGATCCCTTGTCCCGCTGCTGTTACGAGTGCGCGTTTCCCTTTAAGTCTTTGCCCTGACATGTATTTCCTCCCTTAAGCAACATCAGATAAAAGCGCGCGCAGGCATGATTATGCTTGCCCGAACTGCTGAATTGTTGCTGACTTCATCAAAAAACCACCGGACGGGCTGGTCCAATGGCTGCTTTCGTCTAGCCTAGGACAGCGCGGCGGCTTTGACCACCGCTTAGAAGAAACCCGATGACAGAGAGGCGCATCACATGACCACATCACGCAAAATTACCCTGATCGGGACCGGATTGATGGGGCTCCCGATGTCGCGCAACCTACTGAAAGCCGGGCACGACCTGACCGTCTGGAACAGGACAATCGCACGGGCTGAACCACTCGCTAAAGACAATGCTCGGATCGCGGCAAATGAAGTCGACGCAGTTGAGGGTGCAGAGTTTATCATCACCATGTTATCCGACGGCTTTGCCACAGGGGCGTTGATTGACAACCCAGAGGTTCAGGCGGCTTTGGCACCCGGTGTCATATGGATCGATATGTCCAGTACCAAACCCGAGCACGCCAGAACCCAAGCACAAACATTGGCTGCTCTGGGATTTTCGCATCTGGACGCGCCCGTTTCTGGTGGCACCAAAGGTGCCCAAGACGGCACGCTTGCCATCATGGTTGGCGGACCCAAGCAAACCTTTGACGCCGCGCGCGATGTTTTAACGGCGATGGGACGCCCTGTGCACGTTGGTCCCTCGGGGGCCGGGCAATTGTCTAAGCTGGCAAATCAGACAATCGTTGCGGTCACCATTTCCGCCGTGGCCGAGGCAATGTTATTGGTTGAACAGGGCGGTGCCGATCCAGCCGCCGTGCGCGAAGCGCTGCAAGGCGGCTTTGCGGACAGCACCATTTTACAACAACATGGTGCACGTATGACCAATGGTGATTTTGAACCCGGTGGGCTGACCAAGTTTCAGATTAAGGATTTGAACAACACGCTAGACGAAGCGGCTGGCCTTAACCTCAAGTTGCCAGCAACGCAGACTGTGCGGGATCGTTTTCAACATTTTAGTGACGCAATGGACGGCGCAAACAAGGATCATTCCGGCCTATATCTGGAACTAAAAGCACAGAACGGATTGTTGTCATGACCCGCTTTCTGATCCTCGGCGGCGGCGGCATGGTCGGCCAAAAACTTGCACATCGATTGGCAAAACAGGGCAAAGCTGCGGCCGACATAACGCTATTTGACATGGGGTTTCCGACCGCCAGCGCGCCGGGCCACCAAGTCACAGGTGATTTGACTGACCAAAGCATTTTAAAATCACTTGCCGCACAACGGTTCGATGTCATTTTTCATCTGGCAGCAATCGTATCCGGCGAGGCTGAAAAAGAGTTCGACAAAGGTTGGGCCGTCAACATGATGTCGATGTGGCATCTTCTCGAAGCACTCAGAGAAGAACACATGAATTCGGGCCAAACTTACGTTCCACGGATTGTATTCACCTCCTCCATCGCTGTTTTTGGCGGGCCATATCCAGAGTTGATAGAAGATACATTTCTGAGCGCCCCCCAAACCAGTTACGGCGCGCAAAAAGCGACCTGCGAGCTGATGCTGTCGGATTTCAGCCGAAAGGGCTTTGTAGATGGGCTATCATTGCGCCTGCCCACGATTTGCGTGCGACCGGGCAAACCAAATCTTGCCGCCTCCTCATTCTTTTCAGGCATCATCCGGGAACCTCTAAATGGGCAACAAGCAATTTTACCAGTGGATGACACCGTGCGCCATTGGCATGCATCTCCGCGTTCTGCGGCGCGGTTTTTAACCCATGCGGCGAGCCTAAACACCACTCTACTGGAGGGACGACGCGCGCTAAACTTGCCCGGGTACAGCTGCACTGTGGCAGAACAAATCGAAGCGCTCCGCCGCGTCGCCGGTCAGAAAGCTGTAGATCTCATTATCCCAAAACCCGATGAAGATATTATGAAAATGGTTGCAGGTTGGCCCCGTAATTTCCAGCCCGAACGTGCGACGCAGTTGGGTTTTAAATCCGAATGCAGCTTTGACGAGATCATTCAAACCTATATCGAAGACGATTTGGCCAGTTCAGCGCTCTGAACTCGTTTCGCAGGCTCAAGATGACGCGCCAAATGGTCATGGATTTTTTGGCGCGTTAAGTTTTCGTTGCCATCTAGTGCCGCAACTAAAATTGCATGATGGTGCTGGATGTTCATCGAAATGAACTCGAAATTTCTGTCAGCATCCATGTGTTGCTGCCGGAACTTGCGGTAGATTTGAATATGCATTGCTTTCAAGCTATCGGAGTTGCAAGCGCTGATCAGCGTCTGATGAAATTCTAATTCAGCATTAAACCACAACCCCATAAACGGTGCAGAATCACTGGCCGCATGAATACGCTTTTCAATATGGCTCAACTGATGATGCGCGGCCGTAAGTTTCGCTTCCCACGCGACACCACCATGACGGATAGATAAAACAGTTCCCTCTGCTTCAAGCAGTATGCGCAGATGTGTCAGCTCAGCCAAAAGGATCGGTGATTTAAGCGGCACCCGAAACCCGCGTTGCTCTTGAAAATCAACCAAGCCTTCGGTGGAAAGGCGGAACAAAGCTTCACGAACTGTACTCGCCGAACACCCGTAATCTTGTTTCAGTTGCTCTGCGCGTAATTTTTCGCCATGCTCAAAATCATTCGTGATCAGCCTGTGCTGAAGGCTCGCATAGATATCTGTTTCAGACATGGACCGCTCCGTGAGTTCGACAGACCGTAACATTAGAATCTCGATTATCTAGAAGAATCTCAAAATTTCTAAAAATACAAAATTTTGTTGCGCGTTTAGGCCACCCCGCTTAACCTCTCGTCAGCGTACTTAAAATGGCCACTTACGGGTGCCCAACAAAATAACGCTTTACCGTCTGGGAGGACAACATGAAACTATTAAAGAAAGCCGCGAGCATCGCTGCGGTCGCCGCCTTGGCGGCAAGCACGGCTCTTACAGCTTCTGCGCAATCCACGAACCTGCGTATCCAAACACACTTTTCGCCAGAGCAGCTTTCCGGTCAGTTGGCCGCTAAGTTCATCGAAGACATCACCACAATGTCAAATGGCGAAATCACGGTGGAGATGTTTTACAGCGCGTCCGTCGTAAAATCAGTAGAAACCTTTGACGCAGCCGCGACGGGTATTCTTGATTGCGACATGACCGGTGGCGCATACCAAACCGGCAAGAACCCTGCGTTCCAATTTGCGGGCGACCTCATGGGGGGCTACCAAAATCCCTATCAGCAAATGGCTTGGTTGCTGCACGGCAATGGCCGTGACACGTTGAACGCGCTCTACAATCCCTACGGGATGGAGTTCATCGGATGGTGGATCCCCGGTCCGGAATCATTGGCCTCAACCAAACCGATCCGCAGCGTCAATGATTTCAAAGACTGGAAATTCCGCTCTCCCCCTGGTCTTGCGACAAAAGTTTTCGCGAACCTTGGTGCATCTCCGATCGTGATGGATTTCACCGAAATCTTTACGGCTCTTGAAACCGGGATCATCGATGGTGCGGATGCTGCTAACCTGACCAACAACGTCGGTTTGGGTCTTTATGACATCGCAGAGCACACAAATTTCCCTGGTTTCCATTCGATGCCCGCGGATCACCTCGCGTGTAACAAAGACGTCTGGGACGCAATGCCAGCGCATCACCAGCGCATCATCGAAGTGGCAATGGACAGTCTTGCGCTGCAAAACGCCACGATTAATGAAGTTAAAAACGCGCAGACTGCAAAAGATCTGCGCGCCAAAGGTGTGAACCTCTACGAGTGGACTGCAGAAGACCTGCAAGTTTATCGTGATGCGGTTCAAAAGGGCTGGACCGAATTTGCGACAACGCCAGAAGCCGTCGCCTTGTTGGAAAGCCACATCAGCTTCCTACAGGATCTGGGTGCAATGAAGTAAATCGCCTGCAACAGCGGCGTTAATACGGTGGCAGGGCCAGAAATGGCCCTGCCGCTTTTCCCTCAGGACCCCGATTGATGAAAATCACCAGCATCACCAGCCATGTTTTGCAGTACGAAATGCCTGAACAACTCGGGTATTCGCAGCAATACTACACCATGCGCACGGCGCATCTCGTGGAGATCGAGACGGATGAAGGTGTGACGGGTTGGGGAGAGTGTTTTGGCCCCGGGAACATCGCCTTGGCCAACAAAGGAATTGTCGAAAAAGTCATCCAACCCATGGTGCTGGGAATGGATCCGATGGACCGCGATGTCATTTGGCACAAAGTTTACAATCTTTTGCGGGATCACGGGCAAAAGGGAATGCCGATGCAATCCCTATCCGGTGTCGATATTGCGCTGTGGGATATTGCAGGAAAGGTTTCTGGCCTACCATTGCACAAGTTGATTGGCGGCGCGCATCGCATGTCGGTTCCCTGTTACGGATACGGCATGATGCTCCGGGATGAACCCGTCGAGCAACTCAGCGCGCGATTTGAAGACGAAGCCGCAGCGATCAAAGACATGGGATTTACTGCGACAAAAATGAAAACCGGATTGGGCCCGAAACCCGACGTGACCTTGTGCCAAGCGGTTCGTAACGCTGTTGGGGTTGATTTTGATTTTATGGTGGATGCCAATCATGCCTACACCACATCAGATGCGTTTTACGTTGGGCGCGCGCTCGAAGAATTGAGCGCCTACTGGTTCGAAGAGCCTATCGCACCCGAAGACCACGCGGGTTACGCCGAGCTGCGTCGGGGTCTGAGCGTAAACATTTCGGGCGGCGAGGCTGAATTTGGCCGCTGGGGATGGCGCGCGATTTTGGAAAACCGTGGTCTCGACATTGCTCAGCCAGAGGTTTGTGCATTAGGCGGTGTCAGCGAATATCTGCGTGTCTTGGCACTATGTCATGCGCATTTCACCCCTGTGGTGAACCATGTCTGGGGGTCGGCCATCGCCGTCGCAACGAACCTGCAACTTTTGGCCGCGATGCCACCGCTGCCCGGCGGTTTACACCCGTGGGAGCCGATGCTCGAATTCGACACAACAGACAACAAATTCCGCGATGATCTTCTGATCGACGCCCTGAACATTCAGCAGCAAGTAAAATCCAACAACGGCCGCGTTTCCATCCCGCAAGGGCCTGGTATCGGGGTCGAACCAGACCGAGATTTCATCGCCCATTACGCAGTGGATGCGTGAAAAACGCCAGACGAAGGAGCAACACAATGCAGAAAACCTCAGGCAGCCTGATAGAATGGCTGATGCCACTTGCGTTTATTTTCTGCGCGGGGTGGGTAATCTGGCATATACCTGCCTATCTGCTGACATGGTTTCCGCATGAAAATGTATCTATGCTCGGGCAAGTCACGGCGATTTTCGATCGCAATGATGTGACACCCAACCTAACGCCAATAATCGGTAAAATGGATATTATCGATCTGGTTGCCTTGCTGCTGCTGCCGATACTTTTTGTGGCGGGTGCAAAAACTGTTCGTCGTGCGAATATGGAATTCCCAAACTGGCGTTCTGTCGATCGCAGCGCGGTGTTCATTGGTCGGGTGACGATGATGATGATCATCTTGATGACCGGCGTCATGCTCTACGAAGTCTTTTTGCGCTACGTGTTGGAACGCCCCACGCTCTGGGCTAACGAACTGTCCCTTTGGTTGGCAGGGTTTGTTTTTTTAATGGCCGGTTTTTATGCCATGCAACAGCGCAGCCACATTCGCATTTTCCTGCTGTATGATGTCTGCCCGCGCTGGATTCAGCGCTTGTTTGATTGCACCTCTACATTGCTCATTGTCATTTTTGCCTTCTTTCTTGTGTACGGCAGCTACAAACAGGTTTTCCAAAACAAACTGTATAAATGGGAAACCTTTGGGACCGCGTTTGACCCGCCCATTCCCGCAACGCTGCAACCAATGATCCTGGTTGTGATTACCTTGGTTGCCCTACAGGCCGTCCTAAATCTGATTTCGGATTGGAATGCGGAACCGGAAATTCATGATGACACGCCGGACGAAGACGAAATCGAAGCCCTCAAACGTGCGGTAGGACAAGACTGATGGATATTGGAACAATTTCTTTGGTGCTGATGCTGGCCCTTATCTTGCTGCTGGCCATTGGCATGCCTCTTGGCCTCGCGTCTGCCTCGCTCGCCGTTCTGGTCTTGGTCATGAAATTCGAACCGACCCTTTTAACCAATCCATTTTCCTTTGGAGATGGTGTTTTGACCATGAGACCCGGAACTGGGCCACTCTATATTTTGACCCAAAAAATATACGGGCTCTTAACCGACTATGTTTTGATATCCATTCCGCTGTTCATTTTTATGGCCGCCCTGCTGGAGCGTTCCGGCGTGGCCAAAGCGATGTATTCGTCTCTCAATGTCTGGCTGTCTGGAACGCGTGGCGGCATCGCAATCGTTACCTCTATTATGGCCGTAATCATGGCGGCAATGTCCGGGATCATTGGCGGAGAAGTCGTTCTTTTGGGATTGATTGCATTACCGCAAATGTTGCGGCTCGGGTATAATCAGAACCTCGCCATTGGCGTGATTTGCGCCTCGGGCAGCCTTGGCACCATGATCCCGCCGTCCATTGTTTTGATCATTTATGGCCTGATTACGGAAACCTCGATCAAAGCGCTGTTCACAGCCTCATTTTTGCCGGGCTTCATGCTGGCCAGCTTTATCATCCTATATATTGTCCTGCGCACTCGGATGCACCCAGAAGACGCCCCCCTGCCCGACCCCGTGCCGGGAGACCCACAAGGACGCGAAAAAGGCATGCTCTTTGCGGCCTTCATGTCTGTCGTTGTCGCAGGCTTTTCCGTTGCACTTTTCCTGCGCGCGGCCTTTTTTGAATTTTCCGGCTCAAATGCGGCCAACGAAGGGGATCCTTTTGCCTTTGGGACGGCAGATTGGTTGCCGTGGTTTGGTGGGACATTCCTCTTGATGCTGGCATTGATGTTCTTTGTTTTTGGCCGTGAAAACACTAAAAAGGGCTGGAATATGGGCAAAGGCCTCGTTGCCCCCATCGTTGTTATCGGCGTCGTCATGGGGTCAATCTATGGCGGGATTACAGGCATCACAGAGGCCGCTGGCATGGGAGCTTTTGCGGTTTTTGTCATCGCAGTACTGCGGGGCGAAGCATCTTGGGATCTGGTCTGGGACAGCCTGATGCGCACCTTGAAATCAACAGGAACAATTATCTGGGTCACCATCGGTGCAGCGGCTCTGGCTGGCGCTTACACAATTGCTGGTGGGCCGACTTATGTGGCTGATTTCATTGTCGGGACCGAGCTGCCAACTATGGGGATCATTCTGGCGATGATGTTGATCCTGCTCTTTATGGGTGCCTTTATGGATTGGGTAGGTATTGTATTGTTGATTATCCCTGTGTTCTTACCGATTGTGGCGCGCCTGCCCATCGAAGAAATCGGGTTCATCGGTCAGTTGGAACCTCAGCACATCGCAATTTGGTTTGGCGTGGTTTTCTGTATGAACATGCAGGTCAGCTTTTTGTCGCCGCCTTTTGGCCCTGCTGCGTTTTATTTGAAGTCCGTGGCACCGCCGCACATCAGCCTGACAGATATCTTCAAAGGTTTCCTGCCCTTTATCGGCATCCAGTTGTGTGCACTGTCTGTGCTGTTGATCTGGCCAAATATCGTCACGCTGCTGCTCTAACGATCGGAGGCTAAATGCTAACTGAAAAACAAATAAACGCCTTTGAGACAGATGGGTATCTCGTCGTCCCGGACATCGTTCCGGGCAACGTTCTGGCACAGGTTAAATCAGAATACCAAGACCTGATGAGCACGCTATATCGTGGCTGGCACACTGCCGGCCGGGTACATATTGCGCCCGAAGGCCTGTCCTTTTGGGACATGCTGCTTGAAGCCTATACCGCCAAATGTGACTGGTTTCAGCCAATGGATATCAGTCTGCCCGGGGATGAAATTTCGCCAGATACACCGTTTCATTTTGGCCCCGCGGTGTTTGATTTGCTCACAGCCCCAGAGGTGCTGGATATCGTTGAACACCTTTTAGGCCCCGAATTGACTTCGAACCCGATCCAACATGTGCGCATTAAGCCCCCCGCAATCGATTTACAAAAAGACGAGGTGCGCGCCCATATCACTTCTACCGATTGGCATCAGGACAGAGCCGTAGCACTTCAAGAAGCGGACCAAACCCAAATGGTCACTGTATGGATCGCCATCACAGATGCCACTGTCGAAAACGGGTGCCTGCAAGTTCAATCAAAGTCACCCAATCAAAAAATCCTGCCCCATTGTCCTCGCACACAAACAGGGATTGCAGAGGGCTTTATCGATGAACAAACGGCCATCCCTTTGCCGGTCAAAGCCGGGGGCGTGGTTCTTTTTCACCCACTGACACCGCATGCATCGCTTAGTAATCTAACAGATCACTTTCGATGGTCCTTTGACATTCGTTTCAACGTCACAGGAGAACCAACAGGGCGCAGCCATTTTCCGGAATTCATAGCCCGTTCGCGTGCCAGCCCTGATACCGAATTGCGAGATTGGAAAATTTGGAAAAACATGTGGGAAGATGCTCGTGATCGGTTGGCAACAGAGCCCCATATTCCGATCCACCGCTGGGCATCTGACGCACCTTTTTGCGCCTAAGGATACATCATGGACATAGTACGCCTCGACCCTTCCGACAATGTCGTTACAGCCACGCGCGCATTGGAAACAGATGTCGCTGTTGAGACGACCAAAACGCGCGCCCTTATCCCGTCAGGGCACAAAATAGCCACGCACGCGATCCCCAAAGGGGAGGCAATCCGCAAATACGCTCAGGTCATAGGTTATGCGGCCGAAAACATTGCCCCAGGAGATCACGTACACACCCAAAACGTCGAATTTCGCAACACCGACGCGCAACACCAGTTTTCAACCGACCTGCGCCCAGTAGACCCCGTACCCAAGGCCCAGTGCGATCAGTTCATGGGGTTTCGGCGCGCTAATGGGGCAGTCGGGACACGCAACTACATCGCAATTGTGACATCGGTGAACTGCTCGGCAACAGCCGCACGTATGATCGCGGGCCATTTTACCGCTGATACCTTGTCCGCCTATCCAAATGTTGACGGCGTTGTCGCTTTTGTCCATGGCACCGGTTGCGGGATGGCGGGTGATGGCGACGGGTTTGAGGCCCTCCAACGTGTGATGTGGGGGTATGCGCGACACCCCAATCATGCGGGTGTTCTAATGGTTGGTTTGGGCTGTGAAATGAATCAAATCGATTGGCTGCTGGAGGCCTATGGGCTGCAGCAAGGTCCAACATTTCAGGTGATGAACATCCAGTCGGTCGCCGGGTTGCGTAAAACAGTCGCCCTTGGCATCAAGAAAATCGAGGCAATGCTGCCAATTGCCAATGAGGCAACGCGCGAACCCTGCCCTGCGTCGGAATTAATGGTTGCATTGCAATGCGGCGGGTCGGACGCTTGGTCAGGCATCACAGCCAATCCTGCCCTTGGGTATGCCTGCGATCTGTTGGCTGCGCAGGGTGGAACAGGGGTGCTGGCCGAAACTCCGGAAATTTATGGCGCGGAACATTTGCTAACCCGTCGGGCGATCGATCAAACCACAGGCGAACTTCTGGTCGACCTGATCAAGTGGTGGGAGGATTACACGCACCGTAATAAAGGCACGATGGATAATAACCCGTCACCCGGCAACAAAGCGGGCGGGTTGACCACGATCCTCGAAAAATCACTGGGTGCCGCGGCCAAGGGTGGCACTTCTCCGTTGATGGGTGTCTACAAATACGCGGAACCTGTGCGGGCAAAAGGCTTCACCTTTATGGACAGCCCCGGATATGACCCGGCCAGCGTTACCGGACAAATTGCTGGCGGGTGCAATCTGGTGTGTTTCACCACTGGGCGCGGCTCTGCATTTGGATCAAAACCCGCCCCTACAATAAAGATTGCGACCAATTCTGCGATGGCTGAGCGGATGCACGAAGACATGGACATCGATGCCGGAACAATCCTGAGCGCTGGCGTCAGTGTCGAAGAAAAAGGTCGCGAAATTTACGAAACGTTTTTGCGGGTCGCATCTGGCGAAGCCAGCAAATCCGAAGCCCAAGGTCTCGGGGATTATGAATTCGTTCCGTGGCAAATTGGGGCTGTCATGTGAAACAGATTTTAGTCGTTGGCGGCGGTCTGATCGGTGCGCGTCACATGCAATCGGTTCAGGCAAATCAACAGTGCCACCTTGCCGGTTTGGTTGATCCAAATCCTCAGATACAGTCCGATGCACAGATTTCGCGATTTCACGACATGTCTGATGTCACCGGGCACGTTGACGGCGTGATCCTTGCAACGCCCACGCATCTGCACGCAGAACAAGGTGCATTTGCAGCGACAAAAGGTTGGCATGTACTGATAGAAAAACCGGTTTCAGATAATTTGGCGGATGCCAAGGCTGTCAGCAAGGCCGTGGCACAATCTGGTGTCGGCTCGCTGGTTGGTCATCACCGACGGTATCATGCAAGCGTCCAACATCTAAAAGCCATTATCGCAGATGGATCCATTGGTACGCCAATCACGGCCAGTGTTATTTGGGCCATGCGCAAACCGGACATCTATTTTGAAGGGAATTGGCGCACAGCGGGTGGCAGCCCCGTGATGATCAACCTCGTTCATGACATTGATGTACTGCGTTTCATCCTCGGGGAAATCACCTCCGTTTCGGCCATCCGTGGCGCGGGACAACGCGGAAATGACCGAATTGAATCTGGCGCCGTCGCACTGGCATTTGAAAATGGCGCAACAGGTACCATCAGTTTCTCGGACACTGCTCCCAGCCCGTGGGGATTTGAAGCAGGAACCGGTGAAAACCCAAATATCGGCACAACACATCAGGATATGATGTGGATTACCGGCACAAAAGGTGCGATCAGCTTCCCGTCGCTGACGGCGTGGTCGGGGGTTGAATGGGGAACACCTGCGCTACCCCAACCTTTGATCGCCATTCAGAGCACCAAACCGCCTCTGGAGGCTCAGCTTGACCATTTTTTGGATGTTATGAACGGAGCTCAGCCCTTGATAGACGTTGCAGATGCCACACGCACTTTGGAAATTGCGCTGGAGATAGAGACACAGCTCACGGGACAAACAATAGGAGAAAACGAAATCAATCGTGCAGGCATTTGAGCAAATTTCATTCGAAACTGAGGACTCTTCCCTACTTGAGGACGTAATATGTGGAACTGGAATGGACGAATTTTAGATCCGCAATTTTGCGGTCATCCTTTGACCTTCGTAAGCCTCTCAAACCCTCGCAGTGGGTGATCTATTCTCCCAATCAAATACATCACTCTAAAACGACGAAATCCCCAGAAGGCATGAGAAAACGTGTCTTTGATACAATCAAATAGGAGATAATTTTCATGTCAAAACCGACAATCGGATTTATTGGCCTCGGCCTCATGGGCGGCGCTATGGCAGGGCGCCTGCAGGACCAAGGGTACGATCTGACCATACTTGGCAACCGCGACCGCACCTATGTAGATGCCGCACTTGCACGTGGGGCAACAGAGGCGCAAAGCGGCAAAGCGGTTGCCGAAAGTTCCGACATCGTCATGCTCTGTATGGGCACATCAGATCACGTCGAAGGCCGGATGCGCGGAGATGACGGTATTCTGGCAGGATTAAGGCCTGGTGCAGTCGTCATCGACTTCGGAACGTCTTTACCTGGTTCAACCCGAACGCTGGGCGAAGAAACTGCGGCAGCGGGTGGAACCTACCTTGATGCCCCACTTGGACGCACTCCCAGCCACGCCAAAGACGGCCTGCTCAATATCATGTGTTCGGGTGACAAGACCGCTTTTGATAAAGTCGAGCCCGTTTTACAAGACTTGGGCGAAAACGTCTTTCATCTAGGGGCCTTGGGCTCTGGGCACACAATCAAGCTGATCAACAACTTTTTTGGGATGACGGTTGCCAACGCGATGGCAGAAGCCTTTGCAATGGCGGACGTCACTGGGGTGGATCGCCAACAAATGTATGATGTGATGGCAGCTGGACCATTGCGTTCCGGTATGATGGATTTTGTCAAAGCTTATGGCGTTGACGAGGACCCCAACCAACTGGCATTTGCAATCAAGAATGCCGCCAAAGACGTCGGTTACTACGCAAAAATGGCGGATGACGCCGGTGTTGACAGCATTATGTCCAAATGTGCGCTCTCGGCATTGCAAGAAGCCCGGGATGCCGGCCAAGCGGATGATATGGTAAGCCAGATGGTTGATTTTTACGTCGGAAAGTTCGCTAAATAAAATGGCAGTTGCAGCACAAGCCGTTGAAGACAAACCCCAGCTGGGCATTCTGATGATGCTCGCGGCATGGTTTCTCTTTGCGGTTGTGGACACCTCAGCCAAATGGCTTGTGCTCGCTTCTTTTCCAGCCTTTCAACTGGCCTTTATGCGCTATAGCGTTCATTTTGCGATTTCCATTGTCGCGATCGCGAAAGACGGTGTAAATATTGACCGCTTTCGCACAGATCACATCTGGCAAGTTTTAAGCCGAGCGATGCTCTTGATCTCAGCGACACTGGGCAATTTTTACGCGTTAAATTTTCTGCCGCTGACTGTAATTTCAGCAATCATGTTTTCCAGCCCAATCATCGTTTGCTTTTTGTCCATGACCGTTCTCAAAGACAAAATTGGACCATGGCGCTGGGGCGCAATCTTACTCGGATTTGCAGGTGTTTTGGTCGTCATCCGCCCGTTCGGCGAAACCTTTCACCTCGCTATGATTCTGCCACTGTATAACGCGACAGCTTTGGCGCTTTATTCGATGATGACGCGCAGGCTTGCAGGAATTGTGGCTGTGCAAACGCAACAGTTTTATCTGGGCGCGCTTGGAACGGCACTGTTGTTTCCCGCCGCTCTATGGACTTGGGTGCCTCCAGTCTCGGCGTTGCAGCTCATCTTGTTGATCGGATTAGGCGTGGGGGGGTGGGCTGGCCACCAATTGCTGACCAATGCCCATCGGTTTGCCCCCGCCAACACACTCATGCCATATACATATTCGTTCATGATTTATATTGCCGGCTTTAGTTGGCTTGTCTTTGACCACATCCCCGATGTTTGGGTCGTTATCGGCGCTGTAATCATTGTGATTTCAGGCCTCACCATATGGAAAAGGGAACAGAAAAAATGATCCGAATTGCTGCCGTCGGAGAGGCAATGATAGAACTGACAATGCAAGGCAGTGCCGCGCAGGTCGGTGTTGCAGGCGATACGCTAAACACAGCAATCTACCTAAAACGATGCGCACAAGATGTGTCAGTCGACTATGTCACACGTCTCGGAGATGATCCTTTTTCGGACCAAATAGAAACCTTTATAGCCGAACAAAACATTGGCACAGAGGCACTTAGCCGTGCTGCAGAAAAATCGCCGGGTCTTTATGCGATTACCACAACGCCCGAAGGAGAGCGTTCCTTTACCTATTGGCGCAGCGCCTCTGCCGCCCGAGGTTTATTTCAGACCGCAGACGGCTATGATTTTTCCTTCCTCGCCGCTTATGATTTGGTTTACCTGTCTGGCATCACCGTCGCCATTTTGCCGCATGCCGTGCGCCTGGCGCTGTTAGAGTGGCTCAATCAAAACCCTGTCCGGCTGGCTTATGACAGCAATTACCGTCCCCGTTTGTGGGAAAACCAAGAAACCGCACAGCAGGTATCAACGGGTTTCTGGGAACGTGCAGATATCTGTTTGCCCTCGATTGACGACGAAATGGATCTCTACAATCAATCCGAAACAGATGTTATTGCACGGTTCAAAGCTCTGGGCACTGTCGGCGCTATCAAACGTGGCGCGCAAGGCCCAATTTCGCTGGGGGAAGAGGTCAACCAAACCTATGAACCCGCGCCAAAAGTCGTAGATACAACCGCAGCTGGAGACAGTTTCAATGGTGGTTATCTCGCCGCTGTTCTATCTGGCGCTTCGCAAACCGATGCATTGCAAGCAGGGCATTCCTGTGCTGCCAAAGTGGTTCAGTTTCGAGGGGCGATCATCTCTCCAGACGACCTATGAAAAATGCGGCCCTCATTGGATTAGGGATGGTCGCAAAGACCCACCTCGATGCGCTGGCCAGCGCCGAGACTGTAAACCTGATCGGCGTGATGGGCCGCGATTTTTCTAAGACGTCGAAAATCGCGCAGGAGACGACGCGCTTTCTTGGGTATGATGTAACACCATACGCCGATGTTTCGGCCGTTGCTTCTGATCCTCGCGTTGATTTTGTGATCCTCGCAACACCGCCAGATGCACGTCGGGAAATCATGCTGCCACTGGTGTCTTCGGGAAAACCTATTCTGCTTGAAAAGCCGATCGAGCGCACGCTGAAATCCGCCGAACAGCTCGTCACGATGTGCGAAAACGCCAATGTGCCGTTGGCCGTAGTGTTCCAACACCGCGCGCGGGAGGCGTCGGCCCGTCTCAAGGAATTGGTGTCACAAGGCAAGTTAGGACAGATCACGGCAGCCGAAGTTCGTATCCCCTGGTGGCGAGATCAATCCTATTATGAATCCCCCGGCCGCGGTACTTATGCGCGCGACGGCGGTGGTGTTTTGCTGACACAAGCCATCCATACACTTGATCTTGCGCTGTGGATTTTGGGGCCTGTCTCGCGGGTTCAGGCAATGCTGACAACAACCCGGACGCATCAATTAGAGGCAGAGAACTGGGCAGGAGCTTTGTTTGAAACTACTAGCGGGGCCGTCGGAACGATCATGGCGACAACAACCGCTTTTCCCGGCAGCAGTGAAACCATAACACTACATGGCACGCAGGCCAGCGCTCATCTTGAATCCGGGGTTCTGGCGATACATCATCATGACGGCACGTCTAAGGCTCTTGGCGAAACAGCGGCCACCGGCGGAGGAGCCAATCCGATGGCCTTTACACATGCATGGCACCAAACTGTCATCGAACAATTTGCCGCCAGCTTGGACGGGCGCGCACAAGCGCTTTCAACCGGGCGGGACGCGTTGGCGGTCCATGCGTTGATTGCGGCGATGGAACGCTCTAGTCATACAGGCCAATGGGCTGAAATTTCCCTACCGTGACAGCAAACTAGGTGATCCGGAGCATCTCTCATCGCCAGAGGCATTGCCAAATAAATTGCCTAAGCGAACACCCATAATAGCTTTTTACAACTTTTCCAATTTACATGCCGCGGCTGTAAGGTTTTCGTTACCCATGCGAGGTCATCTCCCAAGCGGTCCAGGCCGATGTTGAAGATTTACTGGCGGAGCGATTCGTCACTGTCAGTCGCAAGGCATCGCCACCATGAAACAACTTTTCTGTCCAATACTTCGCTTATTGAATAAGCTGAGATCCTCCTCGTCATAATGACAAGTCGCAATGAGATGAAGCCGTCATCCCGATCAGAGGTAAGACTCATTAATTGTGACGCGCCGTCGACGCAGACGGCGGCGTGCTTGGTATTCTCGCCCAAACACGCCGTAGTACAAAACTGGCTAGGCGGTTTTCAAGGAATTGAATGGCACATTCGAAGTCGCACAAAGATCCGCCCGGGACCGAGAGAAGATATTTGGTCGGTTCAAGTCACAACCGCAGGTCCTTGAATTTCTATCGGAACGCGCGCAACGATGCCTTCGGTTTGTAGAACCGTTAAACTGCTGAAGTAACGGCCTGATCCAGAAAGTTGGCGTTCGTTGCGAGCCAGCCTTGAAAAACTTGGCAATGACCCAGCGTATTTTGACCCATCAACCTTCCGAAGCGGATAGCGGCAGCACTTTGGGTTCTGTGGTTTCCAAATCTTCAAAGTCAAAATTATCAAGCTTGGTCGCCCGTTTACCAGCTCTTTCGGCAGCCGTGCTGATTTCATGCACATCCCGTTGGGCTTGGCGGAAATGGGTGTCGAGTTTGCCGACACGCTCAACCACCAGCTCCACATCCCGATGTAATTGCCCCAGTGTTTTGCGAATTGCACCGGCTTGTTCGCGCATCCGCGCATCTTTGAGAATGGCGCGCATGGTGTTCAGGGTTGCCATACATGTCGTTGGTGACACAATCCAAACACGGGCGTCAAAACCCTTGCGCACCAGTTCTGGGAAATTCGCATGCAGTTCGGCATAGACCGCTTCGGAAGGCAGAAACATCAAGGCACCATCTGCCGTCTCGCCATCCAGAATATATTTGTCAGAGATGTCAGAAATATGTTTTGTGACGGCCGTTTTCATTTTGGAGACGGCGTCCTTTAACGCCCAGTCGGTCTCAGCTGCACGCAGGGCCTCATAGGCTTCCAGCGGGAACTTGCTGTCGATCACAATTGGCCCGGGCGGGTTGGGCAAATGAATGAGACAATCAGCACGTTTCCCATTGCTGAGCGTATGTTGCATCGAATAGCTATCCGCAGGCAAAGCCTTGGACACAATGTCTCGCAGTTGGATTTCCCCAAAGGCCCCTCTGGTCTGTTTGTTGCTCAAGATGTCCTGCAACGACAAAACATCGCCAGACAATTTGGTAATATTATCCTGTGCTTTATCGATCGCAGCCAGACGTTCCTGTAGCTGCGTCAATGATGTGGTGGTTCGCTTGCTCGATCCATGCAGGGTCTCTTTCATCCCTTCCTGCATTTCAGCCAAGGCACGTTGGGATCGCATTGCGTTGTCCGCAAGACGTTCCTGCATTTGCTGCTGCACGGCCGACAAGCGGGCCTCAACCGTTTGGATGACCTGCGTTTGCGCATTCGCCTGTGTGTCAGACACGGTTTGCAATCCACCGCGTAGCTGCTCTTGGCCAGCATGAAGCTGCTGCACGTGCTGGCCAAGCATGCCGATTTGTTGTGCCAAAGGTGCGGCCAACCGCGCCGTTCGACCTGCCGCGCGCACCGAAGCAATCAGCAGTAGAAAAAACAAAAATGCAACAACAGCCCCCAGCACCCCAACCTGTACCAGTGGCGCATTCAGATCAAGAGTATGTGAAAAAATTTCGATCATGTTCGTCCAAATAACCGTTCTATATCTGATAGTTGGAGTTCAACGTAGGTTGGGCGCCCGTGGTTGCACTGGCCCGAATGGGGTGTTGCTTCCATCTCGCGCAACAGCGCATTCATTTCCTCGGCGCGCATCCGGCGGCCGGATCGAATGGATCCATGGCAGGCAATCCGGCTCAAGATCGCTTCGACACGGGCCTGAACCGTGTTCGAACTATTTTGATCGGCAAGTTCATCCAAAATATCCAAAACCATGGCGTGCGCATCAATGGTGCCTAAAATTGCCGGAGTTTCACGCACAGCAATGGCATCCCCACCAAAAGGGTCCAACACCAGACCATATTTTGCCAATTCATCGGAAATTTCCAGCAACCGCGCGCAGTCATTGGCAGAAAGCTCGATAATTTCAGGGATCAGCAACGCCTGCGACGCCACGCCATTTTCTGCCAATTGGCGTTTCAGCTTTTCATAGACAAGTCGTTCATGCGCCGCGTGTTGATCGACAATGACCATACCAGTCGCCGTTTGGGCAATGATGTAATTTTCATGCACTTGTCCTCTGGCCGTCCCGAGCGGGTATTCGGTGATTTCTTGTTCGGGTTCCGATGGTTCTACCATCTCAATACGCCCCCAGGGGGCTGCGGCTTCGGAAAATTCTGGCGTTTGGGTTACATGGCCCACGGTACGCGTCGAACCGGTCGAGGGACGATCCATTTGATAGACACGCGCGCCGGTTGGTTCCGGCGTCATGGCGCCCAAGGTCGCATTCGACACTGTGCTGGAGGCACGATGCCCGGCTTGGGCCAAAGCATGGCGCACAGCGGACACGATCAATCCACGTGCCACGCCGGGATCTCGAAATCTGACTTCTGACTTTGCCGGATGGACATTGACGTCGACCAGCACCGGATCGCAGTCCAAAAAGAGGGCTGCCGCCGGATGTCTGTCACGGCTAAGGAAATCAAAATACGCGCCCCGCAGCGCTCCAACGAGCAATTTATCCCTGACTGGTCGCCCATTCACAAAGAGATATTGCGCAACTGCTGACCCTCGGGAATAGGTCGGCAATGCGGCAAATCCCGTCAGATGCAGACCTTCGCGTTGCGCATCCAAAGGCACCGCATTCTCGGCAAACTCGCGTCCCAATACCTGCGCGAGACGGTTATGCAACGCGCCAAACAGATCACCCTGTTCTGCATCGGCACGAAAAACCTGCCGTGCGGTGCCCGTACCAGACACATCGCGCAGAATGAAACTGATAAACGGTTCGGCCATCGCAAGACGTTTGACGACATCCGATATGGCCTGTGCTTCGGCGCGATCTGTGCGTAAAAACTTCAGCCGCGCCGGAGTGGCGTAAAACAAATCTCGCAAGGTCACGGTTGTGCCCGTGTTGCATGCCGTTGGTTTTATGGGGCTAAAATGCCCGCCAGAAACCGTAATTTCCACCCCATCCTGCCCCGAAGCACGTGAGGCCAGCGTAAGTTTTCCAACCGACCCTAAAGACGGCAGAGCCTCTCCGCGAAATCCAAAAGTGTGGATATTTAACAGATCGGAGCCATCAATCTTAGATGTTGCATGTCGCGAAAGAGCCAACGGCAGATCAGCCTCTGTCATCCCGCATCCGTCGTCTTGGACACGGATCAGGGTTTTGCCACCATCTGCGTAATCGATTTCAATCCGATGTGCGCCCGCATCAATGGCATTTTCAACCAGTTCCTTGACAGCTGAGGCCGGACGTTCCACAACTTCTCCGGCGGCAATGCGATTGACTGCACCTTCATCTAATTGGCGGATCTCGGGTCGCGCATCGCGTATATTGGGGTCAACAGAAGCCATACAACAAAACCTAGCATGTATTGCGCCGATTCTGAAACCCGTTTCATACCGAAAGGTGGTATACATCACCGCAGTTGAACAATGACAACATCACGTTAGTGATGCTGCATTTTGGGTCAGGACTATGCGCCTTTTTCTGCACCCGCGCGCAGGCGATGTGGCCCATAAAAGGCGGCAACGCCAAGAAGAGCACCCGATACCGTCGCAATCATCCCCGCAGCCGAAACAGAGGTGTCAAAGCCTAGCCAGAGCGGTCCGTAACCGGCCAGAACATATCCGATGATCGCTGAAGTCATCGCGAAAACGACGGACCAGACAACCTGATGTTCCAGCCGGTTTGTCATAAGGCGTGCGGCCGCTGGCGGGCAAATAAACATCGCGATGACAATGATACTACCAACAGCATCAAAAGCCGCGACCGCCGCGATTGCCGAAACAATAACCAGCGCGAGCCCCAGTGGCTGGGTGCGCATCCCGATTGTTTGTGCAAAGCCTTCGTCAAACGTCGAAATTTTGAGTGGCCGCCAAAACAAGACAATAAATAAGAGAATGCCGAGGAATGTTGCGGCCATTCGCAACAACTCGACGGGCAGCCCTGCCAAGGCGACCGGATCCAGCAAAGACGACCAGCCAGAAGCGTCAATCCAGATCAGGCTTTCAAGGTTTCCATACAGCGCATGTTCCACGTCTAAGTGGACAGAAGATGTGTCTGATTGTTCTAACAGTAAAACACCTGCAGCGAACATGGTGGTGAAAACGACCCCCATGGCAGCACCGGATTCGATGCGCCCTAGCCGTCTGATGGTTTCTATTGCGGCCACAGCGACGACAGCCGCGGCCGCAGCGCCCAGTAGCATCGGCCAGGTTGTCGTGGCGCCAGTGATCAAAAAGGCAATGACGATGCCAGGTAATACAACATGGCTGATCGCGTCACCGATCAAGGCCTGACGCCGCAACACCAGAAAATTACCCGGCAAGGCACAGGCAACAGCAACCAACACACCAATGAGCATCGGCGTTAAGGATAGTGGTACAAATTCTGCACCTGTCATGTGCTTAATCCCACTGGTGCTGGAATGCGGCTGTCGATCTCTGTGATCTGATCCGCGGTCAGGACGCGTTCTATTGGGGTTAATCCGTCATATTGAGCCGCGGCTGCCTCAAAGGAAGGATCTTGGCGTACCAATTGCCAACGTTTTTCATCCAGCAATGCTTTGCTCGCCCGACCAAGCCCTTGAGCCGTTGCGACACCATCACGTCGCGCCCAGCCAGCACGCCTTAACAGGCGCAGGGTCAACCGTTCATAAATCGGCTGTCCTTGCGCCAATGCAAGCAAACCCTGCCGTAAATGAACCCGGCGCTGAAAATTGCGGTGACTGAGGTACGCCGCAAGCACGCCGCGACGTGGCGCGAACAAGAGGGAGATTAGAAAGAAGGCAAAACCAACAAGGACAATAATCGGTCCCGTGGGCATATCTGGGAGAGCCGCAGACAGCCCCGCGCCGATATACCCAGCGCATCCCCCTAAGATACCTGAAATCAACACCACCCGGTCTGTTCGATCGGTCCAGAACCGCGCGGTTACGGGGGGGATAATCAACAAAGCGACGATCAGAATGAGCCCGACAATCTTGAGCCCCACGACGGTCACGGCCAGCACCAGCCCCATCATGGCCAAATCTGTTTTCGGGACATCTTGCCCGGTGGCTGCAGCAAATTGCGGGTCAAATGAGGCGAGGGTCAACGGTCGGCGCAACAACAAAACCAGAGCCAATGTCAAAGCCGAGGCCAAAGCGATCGTGAGAGCGTCAGACCGCAACATCCCAGCAGTCGAGCCGAGTAAAAAACCTTCGAGCCCCGCCTGACGGCCTGCGTTCATCGATTGGATGATTGTCAAAAACACAATGCCAACCCCAAAAAAAACGGACAATACCGCTCCAATGGCAGCATCTTCCGCCAAACGTGTTCTTGTACTCAGCCAATGAACCACCAACAGGCCAATGCCCGCTGAAATTGCCGCACCAGCCAACAGACCGATGAGATTGCGGCCATCTCCACCCATCAAGACCATCACCATAAAAGCAAGGCCGACACCTGGTAAAGTCGCATGGGAAACCGCGTCGCTGACCAGAGCTCTTTTACGCAGGAACAGAAAAGTTCCACCCACACCCGCGGCCATGCCTAAGAGAGCAGCGCCAATGGTGACAAGGGTCGCATTGTACCCAAGTTGCAAAAAAAGCGCGTCGAAAATCACCGGTTAGCCCAGCGTGCCGCTCAGTTGGCTCATTTGAGTGCTTGCCAAACGTCCACCATAAGCCGCTTGGAGGTTTTCATCCGTAAACACTTCATCCACCGGACCTTCTGCAATTTTCCGGGTGTTGATCAGGAAAACATGTTCAAAATACTCGCGTACAGTGTTGAGATCATGATGCACCGCGACGACGGTTTTGCCCTCATCCCGAAGTGATTTCAGCACTGCGATAATCGCCTTTTCAGTCGCGGCATCCACGCCGGCAAAAGGTTCGTCCAACAGGTACAAGTCCGCATTTTGCGCCAAAGCCCGTGCGAGGAAAACGCGTTGCTGCTGCCCCCCCGACAAGGCGCCAATCTGGCGGTCTGAAAAATCTTCCATGCCAACGCGTTGCAGACAGTCCTGCGCTTGATCACGGTGGTGTGCTCGGACGCGGCCTAACAACCCAAGGCTTGGGTAAAGCCCCATCAACACCACATCGATCACACGCGTTGGGAAATCCCAGTCGACACTGGCCCGTTGAGGCACATAAGCGAGACGGTTGCGACTTTTGGAAACAGGTTGACCAAAGATCATCGACCGCCCGGCAAGCGGTTTCAAAATGCCCAGCGCGGCCTTTAACAACGTTGATTTTCCAGCGCCATTTGGGCCGATAATCGCCGTCATTGCCCCGACCTGCACCGCCATATCAACGGAGAATACCGCAGGTTTCTGACCGTAAGAAACAGTCATTCCCTTAATCAGAAGCGGCACTTCTTTTGCGGGCGGTGTTTGAGGCGTTCTGCCGTCATTTGTTGCTAGTCTTAAGGGCATGGCGTTCAACTGTTCAGGCTCAATTTACCAAGGCGGCCGCCCTCGGGAACTTCTGCCCCCAAAGCCCGCGCAATGGTTGTTACATTACGATCAATCATACCGAGATAGGTGCCTTCATAGGTGCCCTCCACCCCCATGGCATCGCTGTAAAGCGAGCCGCCGATCACGACGTCATGCCCCCGCGCGGCGGCCCCTTCGACCAGGGCACGCATATTGCGATCCGACACAGATGTTTCTACAAAAACAGCCCGAATGTCACGTTCAACCAACGTCTCCACCAGCTCGGAGATACGATTAAGACCTGCTTCGCTTTCGGTCGAGATACCTTGAATACCCATGACATCAAAATCATAGGCTTTTCCAAAATACGCAAATGCATCATGAGCTGTGACAAGTACACGTTGCTCAGATGTCAGTTTAGAAAGCGACGTGCGTGCATACTGATCCAGTGCGTCCAATTCGGCCTGATAGGCCTTGGCATTGGCTGCGATATCGTCTGCAGCCTCCGGGAGGGCCGCGCTCAGAGCGGATTGCACCTGCGTCACCACAAGCGACCACATCCGCGGATCCATCCACACATGCGGGTCAAAGCGACCATCGTAATCTTCGTGACTGAGCAAAAAATCTTTTGGCAACGCATCCGCTACAGGCACAATGATCTTTTTGCGCGCCAGATCTGCAAAAAAGCTCTCCATCTGCGCCTCAAGATACAGACCATGCCAGAGCACCAGATCACTCCGCGTCATGGAGACAATGTCGCTACGGGTCTGACGATATGCATGCGGGTCGACACCCGCGCCCATCAAGCCCTTTACAGCCACATGATCCCCGCCCAGAACGCGCACAGCATCTGTGATCATGCCGGTGGTCGCGACAACGTTTAGTTGGCCGGGTGCAGCTTGGACACGAGATACCCCGCCGCCCAAGGACATCGTTCCAACAAGCCCACCAAGCAGGCTGCGGCGCGACAAAATACTCTTTGGTAAATTTCTGTTCATACAGTTGAATATGCGAACCATTCGCAGAAAGTCAACCGAATTGCGAACAATTCTCATCTTCAACTTCAATTAGAGGTTTCGGTGTTTAAAAATTTCGCTAAATGGGATCGTAGCAGCGCGCTTGCCAAGCACACTAAGCCATGCGAATTTCAAGCTTACCTGGTTCAAGGACTGACGTCATGCACACGCAAAGCACCTCCAAAATGGTTTCGCCGACAGATCATCAACTGCCGCAGATCACCGAGCCTCGCAATCCGGGGACGCCTCTCGATATGGATTGGGTGATGAGTTTGGCGGCGAACACCTCAGCAATCGAGCGACGCGCCGCGACCCTGCCCGCACGTAGATCTGTCAAAAAAGATCATCAGGTGGCATGGCTGTTGCGCGCGATATCCTGCATCGATCTAACGACGCTGTCTGGTGATGACACGGAGCGGCGCGTGGCGCGTCTGTGCGCCAAGGCACGCCAGCCCGTTACAGCAGAGACGTTGGAGCTCTACGGAATGGACAAGCTGACCACCGGAGCAGTGTGCGTTTATCACGAGATGATCCCCGCAGCAGTGCGTGCATTGAATGGGTCCGGCATCCCTGTTGCCGCTGTGAGCACCGGGTTTCCAGCGGGGTTGTCGCCGCTACACCTTAGAATTTCAGAGATTGAGGAAAGCGTCGCAGCAGGTGCAAAAGAGATCGACATCGTTATTTCCCGGCGTCACGTTTTGACTGGCAATTGGCAAGCGCTATACGACGAAATGCAAAGCTTCCGACGCGCTTGCGGCGATGCTCATGTCAAAGCGATCCTTGCGACAGGTGAATTAGGCAGCCTGCGTAACGTCGCTCGAGCCTCTATGATCTGTATGATGGCCGGCGCCGACTTCATCAAAACATCGACCGGCAAGGAAAGTGTAAATGCAACCCTACCGGTCACATTGGTCATGGTACGTGCAATACGTGACTATCATGATCGGACGGGTTTTCGCGTCGGATATAAACCCGCTGGCGGTATCTCTAAAGCAAAAGATGCGATCACATATCTCGCCCTCATCAAAGAAGAATTGGGGGACCGCTGGCTCAGACCTGATCTGTTCCGTTTTGGCGCATCTTCCCTGCTAAACGATATTGAACGCCAACTCGAACACCACAGAACTGGCGCATATTCAGCGAGTTACAGACACCCCTCCAGCTGATCCCAAATACACTCCTACGCACGTAAAACGCGCCAAACAAGCGAGAATACAAAATGACCGTTTCCGAGATTTTTGAAACAATGGACTATGGTTCAGCCCCTGAAAACGCTGCTGAAGCCTTGGCATGGATTGCCGATCATAACGCTACATTTGGGATTTTCATTGACGGTGCTTTCAGTTCCCCCGGCGCGCTGTTTGAAAGCAAAAACCCGGCAACGGGGGATGTTCTGGCGCGTATCACCCAATCCACATCAGCGGACATAGAGGCAGCCGTCGCGGCGGCGCGCACAGCGCAACCCAAATGGGAGAAAAGCGGCGGGCACGCCAGAGCACGCGTTTTATATGCTATCGCACGCCTGCTGCAAAAACACAGCAGGCTGTTTGCGGTCCTTGAAACATTGGAGAACGGCAAACCTATCCGCGAAGCCAGAGATATCGATATCCCGCTGGTACAAAGGCATTTTTATTATCATGCGGGCATGGCCCAACTGATGGAAGATGAATTGCCAGATCGTCAGGCGTTGGGCGTTTGTGGGCAGATCATTCCGTGGAATTTCCCGCTTTTGATGCTTGCTTGGAAAATTGCGCCAGCTTTGGCAATGGGCAATACGGTCGTGTTGAAACCAGCAGAATACACATCATTGACCGCTCTGCTGTATGCCGAAATTTGCAATGAAGCGGGGCTGCCCAAAGGTGTTGTAAACATTGTTACCGGTGATGGTTCAGTTGGAGAAGCTTTGACGCAGGCCAAAATTGATAAAATTGCGTTCACGGGGTCCACGGCGATTGGACGCCGTATTCGCGAAACAACGGCAGGATCAGGCAAGGCGCTGACGCTCGAATTGGGTGGTAAGTCACCCTACATCGTTTTTGATGACGCCGATCTGGACAGTGCGGTCGAAGGTTTGGTGGATGCGATTTGGTTCAACCAAGGTCAGGTCTGTTGCGCCGGGTCACGCCTGCTGGTTCATGAACCCATCGCCGACAAGTTCCATAACAAATTGCGTGCCCGAATGGATAAATTGCGTCTGGGAGATCCCTTGGACAAAAGCATCGATGTCGGCGCAATCGTGGATCCTGTGCAGCTGACACGCATTTCAGAGATGGTGGCAGCGAACACGCAAGGCGAAAGATATGTGGCGCAAATTACATTGCCGGAAACAGGGTGTTTTTACCCCCCGACATTGATTTCGGATTTGAACCCTGCGGACAGCCTGATGCAAGAAGAGGTGTTTGGGCCAGTTTTAGTCTCGACCACATTTCGCACGCCCGCCGAAGCTGTACAATTGGCGAACAATACACGCTACGGTCTCGCCGCCACCTTATGGAGCGAGAATATAAATCTTGCCCTGGATATCGCCCCCAAACTCGCAACCGGCATTGTTTGGATCAATGGCACAAATATGATGGATGCTGCCGCCGGTTTCGGGGGTGTGCGTGAAAGTGGTTTTGGCCGAGAAGGCGGATGGGAAGGTTTGGCGGCCTATACCAAACCAAAGGCTGCCAATAAAATGCTGGCAGCCCAACAGGCATACTCGGGCAAACCCGATCCGGTTGATCCAATTGATCGCACCGCAAAGCTCTACATTGGCGGCAAACAGGCCAGGCCAGACGGCGGATACTCGCGTGCCGTTTGGAGTAAAGCAGGAAAACAGCTTGGGCATGTTTCATTGGCTGGCCGTAAAGACCTGCGTAATGCTGTCGAAGCCACAAACGCTGCCAAGAACTGGTCAAAGACCACCGGGCACTTGCGTGCTCAGATTCTTTATTACATGGCTGAAAACCTGTCCGCGCGGGCGACGGAATTTTCCAAACGGCTCGACGATATGCAAGGCGGCAAAACCGGCGCAGGTGAAGTAGAAGCCGCCCTTCAACGCCTCTTTACCTATGCAGCATGGGCAGACAAATTTGACGGACAAGTTCACGGGGTGCCAATCCGTGGTGTCGCATTAGCCATGAAAGAACCCATTGGCACAATAGGCGCAATTTGCCCGAACGAAGCGCCACTGTTGGGATTGATATCCTGTATGGCACCCGCCATCGCAATGGGAAATCGGGTTATCCTCGCGGCGTCCGAACTGTTTCCATTAGCTGCGACCGATTTCATACAGGTGCTTGAAACCTCGGACATTCCGGCAGGGGTCGTGAACATCTTGACCGGTGTTCACATGGACATCGCACCAGATATGGCAGCTCATATGGACATCGACGCGGTTTGGAGTTTTGGTGCCGCTGAATTGAGCGAAACGGTTGAACGGGCATCTGCGAGCAATCTGAAACGCACATGGGTCAACAATGGTATGAGCAGAACGTGGCAAGGACCCCAGGGTCAAGGTCGCGCATTTTTGGACGCCGCCACAGAAGTTAAAAATATCTGGGTGCCTTACGGCGAATAATGCACCCAGATTTTATCCATCACCGGCGTCACTTCGACTTTGTTTCGGCACGACGAAAGTGAAGCTGTTTTTTAGTTGGCAGGCGTCGTTTCGAGCCCTTCGGGCTGGCCAACCACTACAAAATGCAATCCTTCTGGATCCAGAAGTTCACCTGCAACGCGTTTGACATCTTCAACGGTCACGGCGTCGACCCGTTCATTGCGTGTCGCGATGTAATCGATGGGCAAGCCCAGCATTTGCATGCCAACCATAATATTCGCGATCGGACCATTGCCGTCAAAGCGCAGTGGGTAGGCTCCGGTAAGATAGGTTTTTGCATTCGCCACTTCTTCTTGGGTCAACCCTTCGGTTGCAGCTTTTACCCATTCGTCTTTGATAACCGCGATCGCTTCTGCGATCCTGTCATTGGCTGAACTTACCGAACCGATGTAAATTTCGGCCAAGTCCTTTCCCGCCAGATAGGAATATACGCCGTAGGTCAAACCGCGTTTGGCGCGCACCTCATCCATCAACCGGCTTTCGAAAGACCCACCCCCTAAAACATGGTTCATGACCACAGCGGTGAAATAATCAGGATCATCCTGCTTGATCCCCCGCTGTGCAAAACGCGCAACAGATTGAGGGGTTTCAAACGGGACAACGGTAATGCCGCCCGGAATGTCGACTGCAATAACCGGTGGCATCGGCGCACCGACTTCGGGAAGTTCGCCCAGTAGACCGTCTAGAAGGGCTGCCAAGTCTTCTTTGGTGATGTCCCCAACCGCACCAATGTATATCCGGTCTCGTGCCAGAACTTTAGCATGTGCGGATATCAAATCGTCCCGGGTCAACCCTCCGACGGACTCAACGGTACCACTGAGCGACGTCGCATAAGGATGTCCACCAAATGCGATCCCATCCATGGCGAGGCTGGCCAGCGCATCGGGATCCTTCTCGTTGGATTTTATCCCACTGATGACTTGCTCGCGCACGCGTTCGATCGCATCCGCATCGAAACGAGGCTCAATCAAAGCGGAGCGTAAGAGCGCGACAGCTTCGTCTCTGTTCTCACTCAGAAAACGAGCGGAAACCGAAACAGCATCGTCATCAACGCCGAACCCAATTGACGTCGCCAAGGATTCCACAGCGCGCGCATAGGCGCGTGCATCCAAATCACCGGCTCCTTCTTCTAAAAGGCCGGTCATCAAGTTGATTGCCCCACGTTTGCCGGGCTCTTCAACAGACGCGCCGCCACGGAAGCGAATTTCCAATGCAGTGAAAGGGATGGAGTGGTCCTCGACCAACCAAGCGGTTAAACCACCGGGTGTTTTGACTTCTTGTATATCGACCTCAGCGAAAGCGGGGACAGACAAACAGATGGTCGCAGCCATCGATAAAATGAAACGCATCATTGTGTTACCTCCTCACGCATAATCCAGCCGGTGACCGACGATCGCCGATCCAGAATCTGACGGGCCGCAGCCATGATATCATCTTCTGTGACAGCTTGCAGAATATCCGGCCATTCCTGAACGTCTTGAATGGTCAATCCGGATGACAACGCCTGACCGTATCGATTTGCGATGCGATCCACGTCATCACGCGCGTAAATCTGATCTGCGCGGATTTGGAATTTGATGCGTTCAAGTTGCGCACTGTCAACGCCCGTTTCCATGAATTTGGCCAAGGCCGCGTCCATGGCATCTTCGGCTTCTTGTAAACTGACATCAGGGCGCGGGACAACGATTACATTAAAGGTTGTATCATCCAAGGAAACGCCTCTGTAAAAACTGGCGGCATATGTGGCGATCTTGTTCGAAAACTGCAATTCCTCGGCCAGAAAAGAGGTCGTCCCTCCCCCCAGTATTTCACCCAGAAAAACCAATGCGGCCGCTGTTTCTTGGGCCCCGGCGTCACGTTCCGGTGCCAGATAAGAGCGGCGTACATAAGGCTGGGCCACGCGTGCATCACGATAAATCACGCGACGTTCGGCATTTTGGGGTGGTTCTTCGGTGCGCAAGCGTTCTGGCAACGCCGGGTTGGCAGGAATAGCACCGTAATATTTCTGGGCGAGATTGCGTACATTTTCAGGCGTCACGTCACCCGACACGACTAAAATAGCATTGTTGGGGGAATAATAAATGTCATAAAAACCTATCGCATCCTCCATATCCAATGTCCGCATTTCATGCATCCAACCTATAATCGGAACACCGTAGCGGTGGTTGAGGTATTGCGCCGCGTTGAGTTGCTCGCCAAAAAGCGCACCAGGGTTATTTTCAGTGCGCTGATTGCGTTCTTCAATAATGACATCGCGTTCAGTCGTAATGTTATTTTCTGTCAGGCGAATATTCTTCATCCTGTCAGCTTCCATCTGCATCATCAAGCCGAGCCGATCTGATGCTACCCGCTGGAAATACGCCGTGTAATCATAAGAGGTAAACGCGTTGTCCCGCCCGCCGTTTCGCGCAACAGTTGCGGACAACTCGCCCTCAGCAAGCGTATCTGTGGCCTTAAACAAGAGGTGTTCCAGAAAATGTGCGACACCCGAGGATCCCTTTGGCTCGTCCGCTGATCCGGCCCGGTACCAAACCATATGCTGAACAACTGGTGCGCGATGATCCTCCACCACAACAACCTGCATTCCATTGTCGAGCTCAAAGGTCGTTACCGCCTCCTCCTGCGCAACGCTTGCCAACGGCAAGGCCGCAAAAAGGGCTGCAATTGCAGTAAGTCGCACCATGTGGTGTCCTTCCAAATAGAAAAAATACGTGGTCTGTCGCAAAAGGTACGCCACAAAACCCAGCGTTCAAGACATGCTGGCTAGAATGTGAGCTAAATTTGTGCGTTTCGCGTTAACGTACCGGTGGAAAGCTCGGTGTTCTTGCACCAGCCCGGCGCCATGCTTCGGCGGTTGCCCGCGCGTCCAATGACTGACTGCTGTACACTTTATTATAGATATTCTCGGGAAAAATCCTGAACTGCGTTAGCCGTGCGTTGCGCTTCCGGAAACTTTCATCTTCTACGGCCAATGCCTGACGTATATCTGGCGTGACGCCAAAACGGCTCGCCGCGCTCACCAATGCCCCATCCGAAGATGGAATTGGGGCTGTTGCGCTCGATGCCCGCCCGCCCAAAGCCGTCGCCAACTCGGCAGTAGGGTCAATGTCCGCGCGATTTCCCTGACCGGGCGTCGGCGTTGGGAGTTGCGCAAAATCTTCAGGTAAAACCAGCTCCGCTTTAGGATCGACGACGAACTCATCCGGTCCACGTGATGTGGATTGTACTTGTTGCAATCCATGATTGGCGCAGGCGCCAAGGGTTGCTGTGGTCAAGATCAGGGCGATTGTCAGGCGCATATCACGTCTCCTTGCGGTGCTCCCTAGATACGTCACACAGACAGGGAATGTCACTGGCCTTTTTTGGTCTGTGATTTATCATCAGGCCCCCAGAGTACCAATCCAATGGCCCCTGCAAAAATAAAAACGTCTGCGAGATTGAAAACAAAGGGGTTATTGATCCCGCAACACGACATGTTCAAAAAATCGAGAACATAGCCGTACAACACCCGATCCAACACGTTGGCCAGCGCGCCCCCGATCAACAAACCCGACGCGCAATAGGCCGGCACGGTCATTTCCGCGCGTCGCGACCAAATATAGATCCCTACGCAGATGACCAGCGCCAGCCCAATCAGAAACCAGCGAGATGCATCCGAACCACCACCAAACAAACCAAAGTTGATACCACTGTTTTCCCCATACCGAAAATTCAGCAGGGGCGGCAGAACATCGATCGACAGGATGCGCGATAGGTCCATCACATGTATCACCAGATATTTACTGATCTGATCGATACAAAACCCTAATGCTGCAGCCCAGTATAGCCAGCGCATCTGCGACCCTTTCTAGTGACGAAAGTGGCGCATGCCGGTAAAGACCATGGCCAGGCCAGCCTCATCCGCTGCTGCAATGACTTCTTCGTCGCGCATCGAGCCACCGGGTTGGATAAGGGCCGTCGCCCCGGCCTCTGCCGCTGTAATCAACCCATCGGCAAAGGGGAAAAACGCATCAGAAGCAAGAACCGACCCTTGGGTCAGCGGAGCCGCAAGACCCATCACCTCGGCCATATCCTGCGCCTTGCGGGCGGCGATACGCGTGCTGTCCACGCGGCTCATCTGACCTGCACCGACCCCCACCGTCGCCCCGTCTTTTACATAGATGATGGCATTGGATTTGACATGCTTTGCGACGGTCCACGCAAAAAGCAGATCGGCCAATTCCTGTTCAGATGGGGCGCGTTTTGTGACAACTTTCAAATCATCGAGTGCAATTCGGCCCACATCTTTGTCCTGAACCAAATATCCGCCAGTGACTTGGCGGACCGCCAATGCGGCTGCTGCCGGGTCGGCCAAGCCTTCGGTCGTCAAAAGGCGCAGGTTTTTCTTTTTCGAGAACACAGCGCGCGCCTCTTCGTCCGCACCCGGAGCGATGACGACTTCGGTAAAAATCCCAGCGATTTCTTGTGCGGTTTCACCATTAAGAGGTTGGTTCAACGCGATAATACCCCCAAAAGCAGAAGTACGATCACAATCAAATGCACGGCTATAAGCTTCTTTTAATGTCCCTGCGCGCGCAACCCCACAGGGGTTGGCATGTTTGATGATCGCACAGGCGGGCCCCTGCGCAGGGTCAAATTCACTGACCAAAGCAAACGCAGCATCTGTGTCATTAATGTTATTGTAAGACAGCTCTTTACCTTGGTGCTGCATCGCCGTCGCAAGACCGGGTTGTTGTGAACCATCTGTATAAAACGCAGCCTGCTGATGCGGGTTCTCACCATAGCGCAATGTCTGTGCCAGTGTTCCTGCAAAGCTGCGACGTCGGGGGGTGGTGCTGACCTGTTCAGCCATCCATGTGCTGACAGCTGTGTCATAAGATGCTGTTCGCGCATAGGCCGTTTGCGCAAGACGCTGGCGCAACGCGTATTTTGTGTGCCCCTCGTTGCCATCCATCTCCGCGATGATTTCCGCGTAATCGTCGACATCTACGACAACCGTGACAAATCCGTGATTTTTTGCCGCTGAACGGATCATCGCTGGCCCACCGATGTCGATGTTTTCGATAACTTCGTCGTATTCTGCACCCTTCGCGACAGTTTCCTCAAAGGGATATAAATTAACCACCACCAAATCGATTGGAGCAATGTTGTGTTCCGTCATTGATGAAACGTGATCATCATTGTCACGCAATGCCAGCAAACCGCCGTGCACAACCGGGTGCAATGTTTTAACCCGACCATCCATCATTTCCGGAAACCCCGTGACGTCAGACACATCTTTGACGTCCAATCCGGCGTCGCGCAGCGCTTTGGCAGTTCCGCCTGTCGACAACAATTCCACACCGTGTGCGGACAACGCCTTGCCCAAATCCACCAAACCGGTTTTGTCAGATACGGAAAGCAGCGCGCGGCGCAATGGAACAAGGTCGGTCATGGCAGGGTCCTTTGGGTTCGTCTATTAGGTCAAATCGGGCGTGTCTCGGCTCAGATCCCGCACGCCAATGGCAGTTTCCTGCGCTTTGGACAAGGACCAGCGGACACGGGTGGCGTATGACATAGCACGGCCCGAAAGGACAATCTGATTTGCAGCCCGCGGCTTTAATCGCCCCGTTTCCAAATAAACAGAAGGCTCTAGGCTCAACGTTTGCTGCCCATCATGCCGGAAAACCCATATTTCGCCGCTTTTGAGGGCCATTGACACAGCCGCTCCGCCCAGATCGATGGTTGCGTCGACCTCAGGATGCAAATGGAATCGGATGTCAAAGGCGATTCCGGCCAGTTTTGCCGCGTCCATCGTCAAATCAAACCGCCGTTTAGCAGGATCAGACATCGCCAGCAGCATATCTTCGCCCGCCAGACCACGGCCATCAAAGGTCATCTCCAGTGTCCGGGCATGGGTCAGCCCATGGGTCTGTTCGAACCCATCATGTCCAGCTTGAAACCGCCACCCATCAGAGGCGTTCCCGATATCAATCGGGACGTGCGATGGGCCTTCTATCAATTCTTCGCGCCCCGTTGCCGGATCGCCCGGCCCCAATCGCGCGCTAGAATAGCCATCAAGTGCGAGGGTTGAATGAGATGGCGTTGCGCGTCCAGCGCGGCGCCAATCCGGCCCAAAGGTTCGACCGGATCCGCAGTTCACCACAAGTTGGCGTCGTCCTGATGTCAGTTCAAACGCCAATGTCGAGGCATGGGCATTAAACGACGCGCGCCCATTCGGGGGCAGACTGGCGTCTACAATCACACTGGTCCGGCCCGCCGACAATCGCGCAAACCCCATAGAGAGCCCATCAGGTTGGCGACGTTTCACACCAGCTTGAGCCAGCGCATGATCGAGCCACCCTTCGGCTCCTCTGCCCCCGCCATGAAACCGGGCCAACCCCCCGTCAGAATGGCGCAGCGCACGCAATGTGGGTGCAATACGTTCGATGGCCTCAAGAAGTTCCGCTGGCGGCGTTTGGTCCGCTTCTGACAACGCTGCCGCCGTCCACGTTAACAAGGTAAACACTTCCAACAAATCTTCGGGATTTCGCGAAGAGACACCACCCTGAGCATCAATTTCCTTGCGGCATTCCTGTTCCAGCGCTTTCAGAGCAGGCTGGGCGATGGCTTGCATCCCTTCCAAGGACAACCCTGCATAAATCAGACCTGTCAGCGCTTCAAAGCGCGGCAGCCCATGGGCCGCCCCTTGCCAGCGCTTAGCGAGAAAATGGGTCTGTCTATGTAAACTACGGTAAAAAACATCGCTGTCCGGGCCTTCGTTGCCGCGCAGCAAAAACAGCGCGTGGTTGATCCAGCGAATCAAACGTCGTCCCGTTAGGTCAGGCGTCCACCCCGGCCCACGCCCGCGCCCATATCTGTCGATCCATCCCCACAACCATCGCTGCGCCGTGTCCCGCGCGGGAATGTCACCCACGGCAGCAAGATCATCGAGCCATTGAAAGCCGTTAAGTTCGAGATCAAATTCCGCATTTGGCGCTTTTAGATCCCAAAGTTCTACGTCGGGTTTTGCCAGCAAATGGCCCGCAAAGAGGTAATTCCCGACCATAAGTTGTCGTCCACGTGCAAAGCTGCCGATCGTTCTGGGCTCAGGCGTTGAGACAAACCCGATCGCGCGTGCTTGCATCCGCCCTGCACGAACCGCATGCCATCGGTTCAGGAAATACACCTTTTTTGCCGCAAAACTATTGCTATTGGCCATTGAACTCTCTGCCTGGCGCGCTCTGCCGGCGCTTTTGCAAATGATACCCTGACCATCTCACAGAGTCACCGTCCTTTGTCAGGGCGTCGCGGATTTCGATGAAATCACTCAGATTTTTGCAAGCAGGCAATGTAAAATCCATCCATTCCACCCTGGTCTGCCCAAAAATCCGGACGCAGACGCAGTCCACCTTCTTCGGTGACCCACTCGGTGTTGATGCCGGGCAATTCCAACGCCTTACGATCCACCTGCATATCCGGATGACGCTCTAATGCCTCGTCGACTTGCACCTCACCTTCGTCAGGCAAGAGCGAACAGGTGCAAAACACCAGCCTGCCCCCCGGTTTGACCAACGACCATGCGTGATCCAGCAACTGTGCCTGCAAATCGATCAGGTCGCCAAATTCGGACCCGTCTTTGGCATGTGGCAAATCCGGGTGACGTCGGATCGTGCCCGTCGCGGAACAAGGTGCATCCAGCAGCACGGCATCAAATTCACCGGTTGTTTCCAGGGCATCTTTGACGCGCAGCTCAGCTTTTAGACCAGTCCGGGACAGGTTTTCAGACACGCGCGCCATACGGGATTGCGAATCATCAACGGCCGTCACTGTAGCGCCGGATGCCGCAATCTGCATCGTTTTGCCCCCCGGCGCGGCGCAAAGATCAAGAATCGTTTCATTACGTTGCGGAGCAAGCACCTGCACAGGAATGGCTGCCGCTGCATCCTGAACCCACCACTGCCCGTCATCAAAACCCGGCATGGCCGACACTTGCCCAGCGTCCGAAATCCGTACGCTGCCCGTGGTCAACACGGTACCACCGGTCAAATCTGCAACCGCTTGCGGGTCTGCCTTGGCTGTCAGATCCAACGGCGCGGCGTTAAAATGCGACACTTCCATTGCTGCCATCGCTTCTGCGCCCCATGCTTCGACCAAAGGTCCTCGCAGCCATTTGGGCAGTCTTGGGGCACGACGGGCGGCCCAAGCTTCCGGGCCTTCCTGTGCGATTTTGCGTAACACCGCATTGGTTAGCCCTTTAAAGTGGCCCAGATTCTTTTGGCGCGACACCAATTCGACCATGGCATTCACCACGCCGTGGGCTGCTGTTCCGGTGCACAGCTCGACCGTTCCGACCCGCAACGCATTTCGAACCGTCAAGGGAGGGTATTTTTTCAAATGTTTCTGCAAAACGCGATCTGCGCGTTCCAGCCCGCGCAGAGTGTCCATCGCCAGGCGCGCCGCCCGAGCACGATCCTCCACGGGTAAATGTTCAAGAGCACCAGCACCAAGCAGTTCGGACATCAGTCGCCCTTCTCCAAGCACCTGATCCAGCAAATACACGGCACTCCTGCGCGCGGGGACTCCGGTGTCAGCCATATGCTACTTGTTCTCCATTTTTTCGCAGGCGGGTTGCCGCGACGGTGCGCGCACATATATCAAGGTAACAGCCAGAGGATAGTGTCAAATGAGCGACGAACCCAACACCATCGATGATCTCAACAAGATGCCCGCCGCAGCAAAACGCGCTTTGGCAGAGGCAGAGGCGCGACGCAAGGCATCTAAGGAAGAGACATTGCCGCCAGAATTGGGCGGCCGTGATGGTCCAGAACCTGTGCGGTTTGGAGATTGGGAGAAGAAGGGCATTGCTGTCGATTTCTGATCGATGGATGGCTCATTTGAAAATTGCACTCGGTTGGAATGCCGCAATTTCTATCCCTGATTATCTAGCGCAACCGAAATTCTGCTGATTTTCCAGTACCCTTGTCGGATGTAAACTTAATTCTATCGCCTGCAGCCTCGACTTTTTGACAGTTATACCCCAACGCATCACCATCCCAGAATAAGTCGCGGCAAAAATAACCGTTGTGCCACGTCCACTCGCCTGTCACCGGCCAAGCAGCGCCCATCCCTGAAATCCCGCCATCTGTTGACACTTCGAGCTTGATGAAAGGACGCTTTAGCTCCTTGCCCGCGACCAACGCCACAAAATCCGACTGCTCGCGGACGTGCGAGAATTCAGCGGCTGCGGATGTTGCCATGACGCAAATCAATAAGGAGCCAAGTATTTTCCTGCGCATTTCTAACCCGTTCCATACAGCTATTTCATTATTTACGCACTGATCGTTGGAATGGATCATCTGCCGCGGGGGTTAATTTCTTTTATTCGTCCTTCAGGCCCAACACGTCCAACATATCATAGGCACCGGGCGCACGTCCCTGCGCCCAAAGAGCAGCTTTGAGTGCGCCGCGTGCGAACACAGATCTGTCTGATGCGACATGACGCAGGGTGATCCGTTCTCCGGCAGCGGCAAACATGACATCATGCTCACCGATGATATCCCCCCCGCGCACTGCGACAAAACCGATATCCCCTTTTTTACGTGCGCCTGTGATCCCATCACGCCCACGATCAGACACGTCTTCTAACAAAACGCCACGCCCCTGCGCCGCCGCTTCGCCCAACATCAAGGCTGTCCCGGAAGGTGCGTCAACCTTTTGATTATGGTGGGATTCGATCACCTCAATATCGTAATCATCATCCAATGCCGCAGCGACGCGTTTGGTCATTTGAACCAAAAGGTTCACCCCAAGGCTCATGTTACCCGCCCGCACGATCACGGCGGATTTCGAGGGTTCGCTCAGTTGCGCGATCTCTTCCGCAGTCATCCCAGTTGTGCCTATAATATGGATAGATTGCGCGGCAGCGGCAGCCTGTGCAATCGCGATAGTTGCGACAGGTGCGGTAAAATCAATCACTGCATCCGCATCTTTTAACGCCGACGCGACATCATCGGTTACCAGAACACCCCGCGCCGCACTGCCCAGCATTTGTCCGAGATCACGGCCGATCCAATCATGCCCTTTCCGTTCAATCGCTGCGGTCACAGTTGCCCGATCTGATGCGTCTATCGTTTCAACCAACATACGACCCATCCGTCCAGATACGCCGGTGATTGCAATTTTCAGTGGCGTATTCATGCCAAGACCCTCCTGCCTTATGGTCAGCAGCCTCATAACGTGGCAACGCGTGCTTGGCAAAGGGACAGCAACCCCTTAGATGAGTCTCATGGGCAAGAACAAATTTCACGAAGGCTCCGGCCCCTCACAACGCCAACTCCGTGTCGGAGAGACGATTCGGCGCGCGTTGTCCGAGGTTTTAGCGCGCGGAGACGTACATGATACAGACCTCAACCGTCTGTCTATCACGGTGGGCGAAGTGCGCGCCTCGCCAGATCTAAAAATTGCGACGGCCTATGTTCTCCCGTTGGGGGGGCGTGGTCAGGATGAAGTCATTGGGCTATTATCACGCAACAAAGGCGAATTGCGCCGCATGGTCGCGAAAAAACTGACGCTTAAGTTCGCGCCCGACCTAAGGTTTCGGCTGGATGAATCGTTTGATCGCATGGATGAAACCCGCGAAATGCTAGGCCGTGAAGAAGTCCGCCGAGACACCGGAGGCGCAGAATCAGAGGAGACCGACACCGAATGATTCGCATCAGCAGCATGGTTATCTTGCTTTGGGCCTTTTGGCTGCCTGCCTATGCCGTGACGTGTGAAAAGACGGTTTTTGATGATCAACGTTATACGATTTGCCAAGCAGACCCCCGAACCGAAACCTTTGAGCTGTTCTTACGTGACGGTGAGGGCCAAATTTACGGGCAATTCTCAAACATTGACCGCGCATTAGCTGCAGAGGGGCGACAGCTCGTTTTTGCGATGAATGCAGGGATGTATCATGATGATCGCTCTCCGGTTGGGCACTACATCGAAGACGGTCAAGAAATTATGCGCGTTATTCCCAATGCTGGTCCGGGGAATTTTGGCCTGCTCCCAAATGGGATTTTGTGTTTACAGCAGGGCCGCGCGGATGTTTTCGAAACAACCGCCTATCTTGAACAGCGCCCAGCTTGCAAAGATGCGACGCAATCCGGGCCTATGTTGGTCATCAACGGCGCATTGCATCCAAAATTTCTGGAAAGCAGCACATCCACTTTCATCCGCAATGGCGTTGGAACATCCGCGGACGGTGCACGGATAGTTTTTGCCATCTCTGATGAACCGGTGAACTTTCACAGCTTTGGGCGTTTATTTCGCGACCGTTTGGAAACCCCAAACGCCTTGTTTTTCGATGGTAACATCTCTCGGTTATACGCGGCAGATTTAGGACGCCGTGATTTCGGGTTTTCCCTAGGCCCCATCATTGGGATCGTCGAAGCTATCCAATAGATACTCTCGATGCTGGCATGCTTATGACGCGCAAATTTCTAAACGATTGCGTTCATCAGCTCTGGGCAACACTACCATAGAAGGCTAAGAGCGCGCCAACACTAAGCATAAGAGGCACGCATGGGACGCAGGCGAAATGGACGGGATATTTCGGGTTGGATGATTGTCGACAAACCTGCAGGGCTAACATCGACGGCCGTCGTAAACAAAGTACGCTGGGCGTTAGATGCAAAAAAAGCCGGTCATGCCGGGACTTTAGACCCTGAAGCCACCGGCGTTTTGGCTGTGGCCTTGGGCGAGGCGACAAAGACCGTTCCTTACGTTACGGATGCGCTCAAATCCTATGAATTCACCATCCGACTCGGACAGGCGACAAATACTGATGATGCAGAAGGCCAGGTCATTTCTGAATCTGATACCCGGCCAAGTGATGACGCCATCAAATCGGCCCTTGGGGCGTTCATTGGAGACATTGAGCAAGTCCCTCCCCAATTTTCCGCAGTAAAAATAGACGGCGAGCGCGCCTACAAAAGAGCGCGCGACGGCGAAAAAATGGAAATCGCCGCACGTCCGCTATATGTCGAAAGCCTTCTATTGTTAGACCGGCCAGATGCCGATCACGTCGTGTTAGAGCTCACCTGTGGCAAAGGTGGCTATGTCAGATCAATCGCGCGTGATCTTGGCGAGACGCTTGGCTGCTTTGCCCATGTCATCACTCTTAGGCGGGTTTGGTCTGGCCCGTTTGATGCCGAAGACGGTTTAGGTCTGGATAAAATCGAGTCCATGGCGAAATCACCGGAGTTGGACGCCTTTATCCTTCCCTTAGAAATCGCATTGGAAGACTTGCCGCAAGTGAATGCCACAGAACAAGGTGCCACACGGCTGCGCAATGGTAACCCTGGTATGGTCATTACATCAGATGCCGAATACGGGGACACTTGTTGGGCCGCATTTGAAGGTCGCGCCATCGCAATCGGACAGTATAAATCAGGTGAATTGCACCCAATCCGTGTGATCAATCACCCGACCTGAGCAGCCCAGAAACCATCCTCTACACAATAGATTTCAGGCATCTTTGATTGCAAGCTCTCACACCCGCGCCTCTTAAAATGCACCTTGATAGGGCAGACGACTTGCCAGTTTTCATTTGAAATGAGAACGCTTCACACTTTGAACCAGATTGACATTTAAACCTCGCACTTTTCTTCATAACTCAATTCGACTAGGCTTCTAGTTTCCCAGGCTTGCCTTTTTGAAGAAGCTCTACCGAGGTAATTTATGATAGATGTAAAAGCTCTCTCGGCAGACTTTACAGATGGTCGAATGGACAAAGCGGCTGAGCTCTTCAAAAACTTTGGAAAAGGTTGCCCTACGGTCGTCTGGCACCCGTCAGATTTTGACTTTAACCACCCCACGATCCAATCCTTTTCTCGTTCGGTCCGCTCCATTGGTGCCAGCGATCAGGGTGTTCCTCTCGCCCAGTTTAACGAGTTAAACCTTGAAAGTTATAGCCCCTGGATGATGCGTCTTCGTGTGGTTCCCGGGGAAAACGATTTCGAGTACTTACAATACGGAGAGCGCATCACAAACTCCTACGGACGAGATCTCACGGGTTGTCGCACGTCAAGTTTCGAAGGATATGTTCGCATCTTTTTTCAGGCCCTTTATTGCGCGGCGGTCGAACGTCAACAGTGGGTTCTAAGCAGGCATCAACCGCCAAGCACTGTCTTCGTCCATTTTTGGAATAGGCTTATCATACCGCTGATTGATGAGAGCGGAAGCGTCATAGAATTAGCCGCCTTGAATGTACCCGAAAACGAGCTTCGGACGGGCTTTCAGGCACTGCCCGATCCTATTCTTGTGCTTAACCGTGAAGGCCGGATTCTGTTTTCAAACACAGCGGCGGAAAAACTATTCGGCGCGAAGGAATTTGCCTCAAACGATATCCACGTGCCGGAATACTGTGGGTTCGAATATTCGCTCCCGGCAATCGAAAAAAACCCGGTACTTCAACACAAAGCATACTTCGAAGAAAAAATTTCGCACGACAAACAGCTCATCGTTCATTTTGATGTCACATCGAGCGTCGCCTACTACCGCGATGATTTCTACTTCATAGTTACCGTAAAGCCGCAGTAACTCTCTCGAATGTACCGTGTTTTCATGACGGTGAATTCAAAATTTCTCGAATCCGCAGCTGTACGAGCTCTATGCATTCGCCGACCAGAAGCAGGTTTTCATCTTTTGCGTAATGGCTAACGTCTGATAAAACATGATCAATCCAGGCATGCGGGGAGTCAAGACTGATTGGGCTCAGAACACCGGCATTAAATTCTGTCAGGTATGTCAGTCGTTTTTTGGCCCAATCACGATCTTGGCGCGCCTCAGGATCGGCATGCGGGACAGGTTCGCACGCTTGATCCGCAGTACGGAACAACTCAACCACGCGATCGATATCATTGTTTGATCTGTTTTTGTCGTTTGAATTTCTGTTCTTCTCTATGGTCATCTGAATTTGCCCTTTTAAAAAATGTTAATTTAAAAAAGCAGCAGAGAACGTGTTATGACAGCACGTGCCCCGCATTAACGGACGCATTTTCACCCAAAAACGAGAATTGATGACGTTACCTTTGGATACAAACATGGATGACAGCTGCGCCAAAACGAGACGCTATATTGCCTGCAATCCTGCGCTGAAAGACGTGCTGCTTGTTGTCAAAAAAATCGCATCATCTGGTGTTCTAGGCAAAAGCGAAAGACGGGTTCAGTTACTAAACTATCTCGTTGAAATGGAACTTTCAGGACGTGGGGAGGTTATAAAAGCATTTTCTATCGCTGTGGATGTACTTGAACGTGATTCTAGTTTTGACCCCAATACTGACAGCATTGTTCGTTCAGAAATCGGCCGCCTCCGGGACGCCTTACGACTCTATTCGGCAGAAATTGCGGGGCCAGATGAAATCCGCATTGAAATCCCCAAAGGCTCTTATCGCCCGGAATTTTCAATCATCAAGCCTGGACCGCAACACGCACGACCAAGCGGCTTATGGAAAATCGTCACCCCTGGCCTGCTCGCTGCTCTTTTGGTCGTTGTTTTAGGGGCTGTCTTTATTGAGAAGCACTATGATCCTGTCTTCAAAAACGCACATCAGAATCCGAAACGCGACTTGCCTTATGATGTCATCCGAATCGCAGTAGCGCCATTTCAGGGAAAAGGGGCCAACCCGAATGCTGAAAAATTGGCATTTGGGGCATATTCTGAATTATCCGTCGGGTTATCGGCCTACCCGTGGATATCCGTTGTTGCCCCAATCAGCGGCTTTGACAGTCTGGACAGACAATATGCTGATTACGTTTTAATTGGTGACGTATTTTGGGCTGACGACACGATCCTAACCAACGCACAACTGGTGCAGACAGGTGATCAAAAGCTTGTTTGGGGCAGCAGTCAATCTCTGACGGCCTCCTCAGAGGCGATCAGGACAACTGTCACGGAAATCGCCAGCAAAATTGCTTTCGAACTGGGGTCAATCCACGGAATTTCCCCTGAGCTTGCCAAGGCCCGAAACGCCCATACGTCCCCCGAAAACCTAAGGGCCTTTGTGTGTTTCCTTAACACCTATCGCTACATCGCCTACCCGACAGAACAATCGCATGCGGAACAACAAGAATGTCTTGTGGAGGCGGTTACATCTTTTCCCACATTTGGAGATGGCTGGGCAGCTTTGGGGTTGATCCACATGGACTCCGCCCGATTTTACCCTGATCTCGAACGTGAAACCGCCCCTTGGGACGATGCGGCATATGCCGTCGAGCAAGCCCTCAAATACGCGCCAACGCGCATGACAACTTTGAATGTCGCCTTAGTCCACAGCATCGAAGCCCCAGCTCAAGATCTGGCAGAATTTCGGCGCATTGCAGGGCTGCTGACCCAGATTTTTCCGCAACATCCGCAAACGCTCAACAACGTTGGTTCCCGAATGGCAGAATTCGACGGAAGCTGGGAACAGGGTTTGCAAATGATCGATCAGGCGGTGTCACTGTCTCCCGAACCACCCAGCTCTTTTTATGTCACGAATGCCTATCACGCGATGCTCAAAGGCAATACCCAAACTGCGCTCGAGGCTGTGAAGCCCTTGACGACGACAACATCGACATCGCAGCTCTTACTCCATTATTTGGCTGCGGCACGGGCTGGTCACAGGGAGGAAATGAAAGAATTCCGCGCCCTTCTCAGCCGACAAGGGTTACCTGAAAACGCAGACATTCGACAACATATTTTAGCCCGCAGGTATGAGGCGAACCTCGAAACAGCTTTGCTCAAACACTTGGAGATGGCTTTCAAGGCAGAGATCACACAATAAACGAGACTGTTGGCAAACGAAACTATTGGCGGGATGCGATCACGCACCGCTCTTTTTAGTCATTGACGCCCTCTTCGGGCCACTTGCACATCCACGTCACGGCTGGCATCTGTTCCCCCATGGACGTCCGCCAACATACTTCCGAAAATACGTGCTCCGAGGCAGCTTTTTCTGACTGTGGCAAATATCGCTATTGGCTGAAACGAAGATGGGATACTGGACGCCTGTTGAACTTCATCATGCTCAACCCGTCGGTCGCAAATGAGTTTCGCAACGATCCAACAGTGGAAAGATGCGAAAGACGTGCACGGCAGCTGGGATTTTCTGCGTTTTGCGTGACAAATATTTTCGCATGGCGCGACACTGATCCTAAGGCGATGAAACGGTCAAAGGCGCCGGAGGGACCGGAAAATGACGCTGTATTGTGTGCCGAGGCCGACCGGGCCGATCTTGTAATCGTCGCTTGGGGTACCCACGGGGCCCATCTAGGCCGAGGGCCCGCCGTTCAGGATATGCTGAAACAATCGGGTGTTGAGATGCGCCATCTCGGCTTGTCAAAACACGGTCACCCAAGACATCCGCTCTATATACCCTACCATCAGAAACCCATTCTCTTGGATTTTTGATTAATTAACCGGCTGGTCAGAAATTGACGATAGACGCTGCGCAGTACTTGAGTATCGAGTATGCGAGGTCGTGCGTGCTTTAGCGAGTTGGTCTGAATATTAACGATGTCTTTGCGATAGTGCGACCTCACTTTTCTTACCCTGCAGGCATTGGTAATCGCCCCTTTACCGCATCTCAGCTCAGCACAGGATTCCCGGCCTCAGTCGCGCTGCTCTTTAAGTGCCATCTGAGACAAAAGGCACAGATCCATCCGGGATCTTTGTCAGATTCAATGATTGCTATCGCGTGCAAACCCGACTATATGCGCGCATCTCCAGACGGAATACTCTGGATACCTCCATGGGCCTGCGCTGGACGACATCCCGGCCTGAGCTTTACTGAAACCAAATACACAGGAGACCCCGATGTCGATAACAGCAGAAGATAAAGCACGTGTCATGAAAGACTTTGCGACCAAAGAAGGTGACACTGGTTCACCCGAAGTACAGGTCGCTATTTTGAGCTCTCGCATCGCGACACTCACCGAACACTTCAAGACACACAAAAAAGACAACCACGGTCGCCGTGGCCTTTTGAAAATGGTGGCAACACGTCGCAAACTTTTGGACTATGTGAAGGGCAAAGACGAAGCCCGTTACCAGGACCTGATCAAACGTTTGGGCCTGCGTCGCTAATCCAAATCACGACATTCTACACAGTCGTTCATAATATCCGCAAAACCGTGCTGACCTCAGCGCGGTTTTGTTACGTTAGGGCAGATCGCTGGTTCTGTTCTGACATACAAACAGCATGGCATGTATCCCCACAGACCTTTCCAACCAGCCCTCCCGATTGTGATACTTTGGACAACACTCGACAGGTTGATCATTCTCTTTCCAATGACGCGCTTCTCGTGTATGTCCGCGCAATCTGAAAGCCGGCGCCCGGACCTCAGCGCCGCCAAAAGAAGATACCGAGGTCAGGGGGAATTCGCCCCCTATGCAATGGCCCGAGGGCCAACACAGGAAACGTAGATGTTTAACGAAACGAAAAAATCCATGCAGTGGGGCGAAGAAACGCTCACATTGGAAACAGGAAAAGTAGCCCGTCAAGCGGATGGGTCAGTGATTGCAACGCTCGGCGAGACCAGCGTTATGGCAAACGTCACTTTTGCCAAAAAACAAAAACCCGGTCAGGATTTCTTTCCACTGACCGTGCACTATCAGGAAAAATACTACGCCGCAGGCAAAGTCCCTGGTGGCTTTTTCAAACGCGAAGCCCGTCCGACAGAAAAAGAAACCCTGACGGCGCGTCTGATCGACCGTCCGATCCGCCCGCTGTTTGTCCCCGGCTTCAAAAACGAAGTGCTGGTGATGTGTACTGTTCTGTCACATGATCTGGTGAATGATCCTGACATGGTTGCAATGATTGCGGCCTCTGCTGCGCTGACGATTTCTGGCGCGCCGTTCATGGGCCCGATTGCAGGCGCACGTGTTGGTTTTGAGAGCGGTGAATACGTTCTGAACCCAACTGTAGATGACATGCAGGACTTGCGTCAGAACCCTGATCAGCGCCTTGATCTGGTTGTTGCCGGCACAAAAGACGCCGTCATGATGGTAGAATCAGAAGCTTATGAGCTGACCGAAGCAGAAATGCTCGGCGCGGTTAAATTCGCCCACGACGCGATCCAACCCGTTCTGGACCTGATCATTTCGCTGGCAGAAGATGCCGCCAAGGAGCCGTTTGATTTCGCTCCAGCCGATTATTCGGAACTGTCGGCCGCTGTAAAAGCCGCTGGTGAAACTGAAATGCGGGCTGCCTTTGCAATTTCCGACAAACAGGAACGTACAACCGCTGTTGCTGCGGCGCGCGAAACGATCTTGGCTGCCCTCAGCGATGAGCAAAAAGAAGACCCAAACCTTGGTTCCGCCATGAAGGGCCTGGAAGGGTCTATCCTGCGCGGTGACGTTGTTAAAACCGGCACACGGATTGATGGTCGTAAAACGGATGAAATCCGTGACATCGTCTGTGAAACTGGCCTGCTGCCAAGAACCCACGGTTCCGCGCTGTTTACACGCGGCGAAACACAGGGTCTGGTTGTGACCACGCTTGGCACGGGTGACGATGAACAGTTCATCGACGCACTGCACGGCAACTTCAAATCCAACTTCCTGCTGCACTACAACTTCCCTCCTTATTCCGTTGGTGAAGCAGGTCGCGTGGGCCCTCCTGGTCGTCGCGAAATCGGCCACGGCAAACTGGCATGGCGCGCATTGCAGGCTGTCTTGCCTGCGGCAACTGACTTCCCCTACACAGTGCGTGTGGTGTCAGAAATCACAGAATCCAACGGCTCGTCGTCAATGGCTTCTGTCTGCGGTGGCTCCTTATCCATGATGGACGCCGGTGTGCCGTTGAAATCTGCGGTTGCTGGTGTTGCGATGGGTCTGATCCTCGAAGAAGACGGTTCCTATGCGATCCTGTCCGATATTCTGGGTGACGAAGATCACCTTGGCGACATGGACTTCAAAGTAGCCGGGACAGAGAATGGAATCACGTCCCTGCAGATGGATATCAAAATCGCAGGTATTACACCTGAGATCATGGAAAAAGCGCTGGCACAGGCAAAAGACGGCCGCTTGCACATCTTGGGCGAAATGAACAAATCGCTTACGGGTGCTGCGGACTTCTCAATCCACGCACCGCGTATCGAAACCATGCAGATTCCAACCGACAAAATCCGTGAAGTGATCGGATCCGGCGGTAAGGTCATCCGCGAAATCGTTGAAGTTTCCGGCGCAAAAGTGGACATCAACGACGAAGGTACCATCAAGATTGCCAGCCCGAATGGCGAAGCGATCAAGAAAGCCTACGAAATGATCCACTCCATTGTCGCTGAGCCAGAAGAAGGCATGGTCTACACTGGAACGGTTGTGAAGATCGTCGACTTTGGTGCCTTTGTGAACTTCTTTGGGAAGCGCGATGGTCTGGTGCACGTCAGCCAGATCGAAAACCGTCGCCTTAACCACCCTTCTGATGTTCTCAAAGAAGGTCAGGAAGTTAAGGTCAAATTGCTCGGCTTTGATGACCGCGGCAAAGTCCGCCTGTCCATGAAAGTCGTCGACCAAGAGACCGGCGAAGAAGTCAAAAAAGAGGAGACCAGCGAAGGCTGATCTGTTCGACAAGACGATTAAAAAAAACCGCTCCACCTATCAGGTGGGGCGGATTTAAAAAAGCATTTAAGCTTGGGTTTCTTAATGGAAAAAGACCGCAAAACTGCGCATCTTTCTATTACAGTCGCATCTCTTACATTAAAGCGGCCTAAAATGGTCGAAGTGTTGTTAAATTCACTGGGATCGATGGATGTTCCGGAAAACTGCACTGTTTGCTGTCTCATTGTCGAAAATGACACCGCCCCTGTAACCCAATCACTGGTCGAAGAGATGGACCCTTTGCCAAACGGATTGGCCCTGCATTATGCGCTGGAAACCGAGCCCGGCATTCCGTTTGCACGCAACAGAGCTGCCAAAGAAGCCATCGCACGTGGTGACGATTTACTCGCCTTTATCGATGACGATGAAATTGTTGCCAAGGACTGGCTTGTTCAGATGGTCGACGGTTACCGCGCAGGAGAAGCAATCTTGTTGGGCGGCCCACGGCGCATTGCGCCTCCGCTCGACGGTCTAAGCACCCTGGAAAATGTAATGCACAACAATATCACAGCGAATTTTCGGGCGATGGAAGACCGTGCAGCCGCGACGTCAACCTTCAATCAAACTCCTGAGGTGCAAGTGTACACCAACAACTGGCTGGCCGAGACACGGTTGTTTTCGGAACTGGGCATTTGGTTTGATGAAGCGATGCGTTTCACCGGCGGAACGGATTCAAAGCTCTGCACTGTCGCCAAAGAAAAGGGACTGTCTGTCGGCTGGGTCAGTGGCGCCTATGTCTACGAGACCCTGACACGTGACCGTCTCAGTTTTGTCTATCAACATGGCCGCGCACGCGATCAAATTAACAACCTGTTTCACCGTCGATTGAAAAAGCAGCCGCTGTTACGCATTAGCCTGTTGCTACGGCTTCCCATAAAGGGAATCGAGATTGTGGTTTTGGCTATAAGTGTACCGCTGACGCGTGGGAAAACGTTGTTGAGATTGGCTAAGACGACCGGCTGGGTATCTGGACGTGTCGGGGCAGCTTTGGGCATCCGGTCAAAGCTCTATTCAAAAATTACAGGTGACTAACGCCCAAACGTTCGTTTCTCCCCAAAAAACCATAACTTGCCTACATGCCTATGGAATCGTTTAATAAGTGAATATGAAAAACAATCGTTCAGAATCATTGACCATCGTTGTCGCATCGTTGACCCGCAGACGGCCAGAGATGCTGAGCGCGCTCATCGGCTCATGGGGTGAATTGGACTTGCCCGAATTAACCCAAGTACATTTCCTGATTGTCGAAAACGATGATGAACCTCTCAGCGCCTCAACTATCGAAAATTTCGGAACTCTTCCCAATGGCACTCAAGTTCAATATGCCCACGAACCGGAGCTGGGGATCCCATTTGGACGCAATCGCGCCGCTAAGGAAGCGATAAATCACGGCGCAGATTTACTGGCATTTGTGGATGACGACGAAATCGTTGCGAAGGACTGGCTGGCTGAAATGATACTGGCATACCGCAACAGCGATGCCATTTTGATCGGTGGACCGCTCCGTGTGAAAGAGACTGCGCGCCACTTGGGTTTCTTGGATAGCTTGATGGATAAATGCATCACGCGCCGGTATTTACGCAAAGAAACCCGCGCGGCGCGGCGCGCTGATCTGACCGGCACCCCTGGTGTGACAATCGTGACCAATAATTGGTTGGCGGAAACGGCGCTTTTCACCGTTCATGGGATTTGGTTTGATGAGAAAATGCGATTTACGGGCGGCACAGATTCCAAGCTTTGTGCTCAAGTAAAATCAGCCGGGTTACCAACGGCCTGGGCGGAAAAAGCCGCTGTTTACGAAGAGATTCCCCTAGAGCGCTTGGCTGTGAGTTACCAATTTAAACGCGGTCGCGATCAATCCTCGACGAACTACCACCGAAAGCTCGAATCCAAGCCCAGCGCCAAGTTCAATGTGCTGGTGAGCGTGCCTATAAAAATCGTGATCATCGCCGGGCTGATTGTCGCTTTACCCTTCACCAGAGGACGCACGTTGCTGGATATTGTACGCACCAGTGGTTGGGTTGCCGGGCGCTTTGACACCTTGTTAGGGCGGCGATCTGATCTCTACAAAACGGTGACAGGTGACTAAGCTGTTGACGTGGGCGATTTGCCGCCCACGTCGGTTACAGGTTTATTTTGGTGCTTTGGTTTTGCGCAAATACGGCAGAACGGTTGTAAAATCGCCAAATTTCGCTTTGGCGTCTTCATCAGAAACAGTCGGCGGAATGATAACATCATCACCAACGACCCAATTCGCTGGTGTCGCAACGCCATTGCCAATGGACATTTGCAACCCATCCAAGGCGCGCAAAACCTCTGCAAAATTCCGCCCCACGGTCATTGGATACGTCATTGACAGTTTCAGCTGCTTGTCTGGTCCAATGATGAATACCGAACGCACTGTCGCGCTGTCTGCTGGTGTGCGGCCGTCCGGCATATAGGCTTCTGCCGGCAACATATCGAATGCCTTTGAAACGGCCAGTCCTGCGTCAGCAATGATCGGGAAACCTGCGCTTGCACCGGCGACTTTTTCGATATCGCCTTTCCACTTCTTGTGATCCTCAACACCATCTACAGAGACGCCGATGACCTTTGTGCCCCGTTTTTCCCATTCCTGTTCAAGCTGTGCAACTGCGCCAAATTCAGTGGTACAGACTGGTGTAAAATCTTTGGGATGTGAAAAAAGGATCGCCCAACTGTCTCCGATCCAGTCGTGAAACTGTATCGTGCCGTGATCGGTCTCTGCCGTAAAGTTTGGAACAACGTCGTTGATACGCAAGCCCATAGTGTCCTCCAGTGCAATGCATTTCTTTGGTCTTGAACATATCTAAACATAAATTGCCCTCCTTACACCCCCTTCAATATCAGGAGATGAAGAAGGGTTTAATTCTGACAAGGGGGCTGGCTACTCTTCGGGATGTAAATCGGCGCGCAGCTGCATGAAATGCTTGTCCCAACCGTGATCCAAAGCAAGCGTCAAACCAAAGCTCTCTTCTGTGCCGGGTAATCCTGAATGTTCTAGCGACAGTTCGGTGCCACCAGGAACCGCCGTCAGCCACCATTTCACTAAACTAACCGCATCGCCCATTGGTTTTACCGTGAAGGTATATTCGAGATATTCTGGTGCGCGCGCCTCAACAACATCGCCCCAAATCAATAAATCCCCGCTGGTGGCGCCATACATTTCAAGCGCAGCGCCTTCTTTCAGAGGTGCGCGTGGTGCGTGGAACCATTTGGCCATATGTTCAGGCGCTGTTAAATACGACCAAACCTGTTCGCGTGAAGCTTTCAAAAAGATAGTCTTTTTTAAAATTCGATCGTTCATTGTTTATCCTTTTCAATCGCAAATTTCAGAGCAGCAAGACGGTCATCCCAGAAACCATCAAAGTAGGATAACCAATCAAGAATTGGCTGTATTCCATTCGGATTCAGTGTGTTGACGCGTTCGCGACCATGGGTCGTCGTGGTGACGAGGCCTCCGTCGGACAGGATCATGAGATGTTTTTTGACGGCTGCGCGGGTCATGTCAAAGTTCTCCGACACCTGCGCAATCGACAGATCCTGATCACGCAACAACATCAAGATGTCCCGGCGGGTTGGGTCAGCAAGCGCCTTAAAGGCAGCCTGGGAAGGGGTCATGTTTTCTCCTTTGCGATACCATATGGTATCGCATTTATGAAACCGAAAGGTATCATGTCAAGCGTCAAAAACAGTTTTTAGAAAGGAGCCTTAGACCTGACCTTGGTTGAATGACCCCCTTGCGGATGCTTGAAACGCAATTCTTCGGAATGCAGCATCATTCGGGGAAATTCTCGTGCTGCCCCATGGGCATAAAACGGATCCCCCAGAATAGGGTGTCCAAGCGCCAACATGTGCACCCGCAGTTGGTGGCTGCGGCCAGTGCGCGGATGGAGTCGAATTCGGGCTGTTTCACCATCGTTATTCAGCATACGCCAATCAGTTTGCGCGGATTTACCTGTTTCATGACACACCATTTGTCGCGGCCGGTTGGGCCAATCCACAATCAACGGTAAATCGACTGTCCCGGTCTTTTCCACAGGGACACCCCAAACGCGTGCAACATATGTCTTTTGGGTCATGCGTTTTTCGAATTGCAATCCCAAGTGACGCTGCGCGTGTCGTGTCAGCGCAAAAATCATCACCCCGGACGTGTCCCGATCAAGACGATGCACCAACAAGGCATCTGCGAAAATGCTCTGAACCCGAGAAAGCAGACAATCTGCCAAATGTGGCCCCTTGCCGGGCACCGACAAAAGACCCGCCGGTTTATCAACCAGCAACACTTCGGCATCCTCATGAAGGATTTCTAAGGGTGTATCGGGTGGCGTGTAGGGTTCGTCCATGGGTCCTGCTGTCAGATGTCGCGCTAAGTTTCAACCCAACCGGCGGCAACATAGATGGATGGGCTGCCGCTCACAGATCATATTTCACCCTTTCGCGCGCTCAGACTTCGGATCATACATCGGCTTGAGCGATGCCTCTGCTGTAAACCGGACGCCTGCGACATCGATTTCATAAGACGATGCCAGAACATCCGCTGCCGTTTCGCCTTCACATGGCACATAGCCAAGCCCCATTGCCCCACCCAAATGATGACCATAGGCCCCCGAACTAAGATACCCAACGATCTTCCCATCCCGCAACACTGGCTCGTTGTGGTACAAAAGTGGTTCCGGATTCGTCAGACGGAATTGTACCATCCGCCTCAGCAACCCTGATTCCTTTTTGCGCAGCACGGCATCGCGCCCGATAAATGCTGGTTTGTCGGTCTTGACGGCAAACCCGAGACCTGCCTCAAGCACATTGTCTTCGCAGGTGATATCATGGCCAAAATGACGGAACCCTTTTTCGATCCGCCCGCTGTCCATCATGTGCATCCCACATAGCCTCAGATCCATGTCCTGTCCCGCCGTGTGCAGCACTTCAAAAACATGCGCAGCCATGTCGGTAGACACATAAATCTCCCAACCAAGTTCGCCCACATAAGTAACGCGATGGGCCCGCGCCAACCCCATCCCCAATTCTATTTCTTGGGCGGTGCCAAAGGGATTTACCGCATTCGAGAAATCCGCCGGTGAGACCTTTTCCAACAGTTTTCGTGCATTGGGGCCCATCACAGCCAAGACGGCTTCTGCGGCGGTGACATCAGTGATGACGACATTGAAATCACCTTTATGCCGCATCATCCATGTTTGATCGGCCAAACGTGTTGCGGCCGGTGTCACCACAAGAAACGCGGTTTCGCTCAGGCGGGTCACCGTGACGTCGGCCTCAATGCCGCCATTGTTGTTCAGAAATTGAGTGTAGACGATTTTGCCGACGTGAACGTCGAATTCTCCACCACCGACATGGTTCATAAAGGCTGTGGCGTCGCGTCCTTCGACGCGGATTTTACCAAAGGATGACATGTCGTACATGCCGACATTGCTCCGCACAGCCGCAAGTTCCTGACCGACATTATCAAAGAAATTCTGACGTTTCCAAGAGTATTCATAGTCTGGTTTTTGATCAGGGCGGGCAAACCAATTGGCACGCTCCCATCCGGCAAGCTCCCCCATCACAGCGCCCTTTTCCAGCAGTTGTGCATGGAACGGCGTACGACGTATTCCACGTGCGGTGGCTTTTTGGCGGAACGGGAAGTGGTCGGCATAAAGCAAACCCAGCGTTTCCTTAGAACGTTCGAAAAGATATGTCTTATTGCCTTGGAACGGTTGCATCCGCGAGATGTCCACATCGCCTAAATCAAACGGTTTTTCACCTCGATCCATCCATTGGGACAGTGCCATTCCGGCCCCGCCCGCAGACTGAATTCCAACCGAATTAAACCCAGCTGCCACCCAGAAATTATCGAGTTCAGGCGCAAGACCCAAATGATAAGCATCATCTGGGGTAAAACTTTCAGGCCCGTTGAAGAATGTATGAATTCCCGCATCAGCAAGCATCGGCATCCGTTCGACAGCGGCCTCTAGGATGGGTTCGAAGTGATCAAAATCTTCAGGCAGCTGATCGAATTCAAAATCGCGTGGAATGCCGTCCATCGCCCAAGGTTTGGAGTTTGGCTCAAACGCCCCCAAGAGCATCTTGCCAGCGTCTTCTTTGTAATACGCGCATTCATCTGGCACACGTAGAACCGGCAATTGCGTCAACCCGGCAATCGCCTCGGTGACGATGTAAAAATGCTCGCATGCGTGCAGAGGGACATTCACCCCAGCCATACGGCCCACTTCATGCCCCCACATACCGCCACAGTTTACGACCATATCAGCGGCAATGTATCCGCTGTCATCGCCTTGCTCCCAATCGACTCCAGTAACGCGGCGGCCCTGTCGGCGTATCCCAGTGACACATGTGCGTTCCAGCACGAATGCCCCATTTTGACGCGCACCTTTGGCCAGCGCCAATGTGATATTTGTGGGGTCGCCCTGGCCATCTTTGTCCAGATAAACCGCACCTTTCACACCCTCAATGTTTAAATGCGCGTATCGATCTTTGACCTCGCTTGGCGAAATCTCTTGGACGTCCACACCAAAGGCGCGTGCCATCGCAGCCTGACGGTGTATTTCCTCAAGGCGTTCATCATTCAACGCGACAGTGATTGACCCACACCGTTTGAACCCTGTCGCAACTCCGGTTTCTTCTTGAAGGTTTCCGTAGAGTTCCTGACTGTATTTAGCCAGTTTTGTCATATTCGCCGTTGCTCTGAGCTGCGCAATCAAGCCAGCCGCATGCCACGTAGTACCAGACGTCAACTGTTTGCGTTCCAGCAACACGATGTCTTTCCATCCGAGTTGAGCGAGATGATAGGCAACAGAGCACCCGATGACACCGCCGCCGATAATGACGACACGTGCTTTGGAAGGAGGCAGAGGCATAGTAAGCTCCAGATATTTTGGTATTAAATTATTTTGTGACCCGTGGCCGTCAGACGGGTGGCGATCTCGGCGATATGAGCGGGGCTGACTTCGCAACATCCGCCAACAATTGTGGCACCCGCTGCCACCCATTCCATCACATAGCCAGCATAGGCACGAGGCCCCATATCCCGGCGCGCTGTTAAGGTATCCACCGTTGGTTTATCCTTGAGGAAATCATCAGTGATTTGCACAAATCCATTTGCATAACCGCCAAAAGGCAAGCCAAGATGAGCGATGATTGGCAAGGCTTTGGTCACAGCTTCGGGAGCGGAGCAATTGATAAGCACCGCGTCCGCGCCCGATGCAATGTCGAGCACGTCTTGCAAAGGTTCACCTGAGCGAAGTTTATCACCTTCTAGGTCGGAGACCGTGAGACATAGCCAAACGGGCAAATCCGTTTCTCGCGCTCCTTGAAGGGCATCGCGTGCATGGGCCAGCGAGGCCACCGTTTCCAACGCCAGAAAATCGACGCTGGGTGCCAGAATGCAGGCGACTTCAGCAAAAAGCGGGACTGCTGTCCGCGAAACGGGATGCAAATCAGGGCGATAGCTTGCGCGCAAAGGCCCAATCGATCCGGCAATTCTACCCGCGCCGTGTTTTTCCCGTGCAGCAGTTGCTTCGGTCATCGCACGGCCGTGTAGATCAGAAAACTGACCCTCGATGCCGGTCCCTAACAGGCGGTCATGGTGGATGGCATAGGTATTTGTTGTCGCGACGGTTGCACCGGCGGCAAAATAGTCCTCATGCACATTCTGGACGAGCCCGGGGTGGTCGATCATGATCTGCGTTGACCAAAGTGGCGTCGGGCGATCCCCGGCACGATGCACCAATTCCTGGCCCATCCCACCGTCCAACAATATTATGTCGCTCATGCACGTAATCTTTCGTTTGAAGGGTCCCAAAGTGGCTGGTCGGGTTGCACCACAGCCGTACATTTTTTACCAAAGATCTCGATTTCCAGCGCGGTACCGGGAACCGCTAGATCCGTTCGAACCATACCCAATGCGATAGAGGCGTTGACACGATACCCCCAATCGCCCGACGTGGTTTCCCCAACAACTTGTCCGTCATGCCAAATGCTCGCCATATAAGGAGCATCCTGCGCACCTACCTCTAGGACCATCGTGACAAACCGCTTTGCGCTGCCTTGTTGCTTTTCGGTCACCAAGGCAGACTTGCCCGGGAAATCCTGCGGTTTGTCGAGTTTGACAAAGCGTTCTAATCCTCCTTCGAGGAGGGTGTAATCCGTTGAAAGATCGCCTTTCCAAGCGCGATACCCTTTTTCGATCCGCAATGAATTCAGGGCATACATGCCAAAAGGCACCGCACCGGCACGGGTCACAGCGTCATACAAAGCCGGGATTTCTGCGTTTGCCGCATGGATTTCCCACCCCAGTTCACCCGCAAAAGAAACCCGCGCCAAAGCACATTCAATACCTGATACCTTGGCTGATTGATGTGTAAGCCAGCCCAATTTCAGATCAGCTTCTGTGTGCAATGCTTCAAATAAAGCGCGCGATTTCGGGCCTGTTACAATCAACGTACCGTACTCTAACGTGTGGTCTGTCAGCGCCAATCCCTGCGGCAGCCCTTGCTGTAAGATTTCGAAATCATGCCACTGCGCGGATGCGGCCGTGATCAACGTAAAGACGTCATCGGCATGGCGCATCACCGACATTTCGGTCAAAATGCGCCCTCTGCTGTCCGCGAAATAGGCAAGGTTCATGCGTCCTGCTTTAGGCAAACCTCCTGTAATTTTCCCGCGCAGATACTCGGCCGCGCCTTCTCCGCTGAGATTAAACCGCGAAAAGCCAGGCAAATCCAAAACACCTACGCCGTCGCGGACCGCTTCGACTTCTTCTTTGACTCGGGGACTCCAAGGGCCAGCACGATCCCATGTTTGGGAGGCCGTTTCGGATGTATCGTCACCGGGTTTAGCGAACCAATTCGCGCGTTCCCACCCGTTATACGCCCCCATGACGCCACCATTCGCAATTACCTGATCATGCGCAGGTGACAGTTTTTTGTTGCGCCCCGCAGGCCATTCATGATGCGGGAAATGCATCGCATATTCGTGGCCATACACTTCCATCGCTTTTTGATCGCAGTAATCCTGATCTGTGTAATCCGTGAAACGCCGCGGATCCACGGCCCACATGTCCCATTCAGTCTGTCCATGCACGATCCATTCGGCGAGGACCTTGCCCGCACCGCCGCCTTGCGTAATCCCAAATGTGAAAACGCAGGCCTCGTAGGCATTCGGGACACCCGGCATCGGGCCCAAAAGAGGCAAACCATCAGGTGCGTAGGGAATGGGCCCGTTGATCACGCGCCCAACACCCGATGTGCCCAGAATTGGTACGCGCGCCATGGCATCTTCGATATACCATTCCAGCCGCTCAAGATCATCCGGGTATAGCTGAAACGAAAAATCCTCCGGCATCGGATCTTCAGGTGTCATCCAATGCCCTTTGCAATTGCGTTCATAGGGGCCGAGATTCAGACCGTTTTTGTCCTGACGTAGGTAATAGGACGTATCTACATCACGCAGCAGCGGAACTTTGTGGCCTTGCTCTTTGGTCCATTCGGCCAATTCTGTGATTTCTTCGGTCAGGAAATACTGATGGCTCATCACCGACATAGGCACTGTACGCCCGCCATAGGGTTTGAACCACTCCCCAACACGTTGCGCATAATACCCAGCAGCATTGACAACTTTTTCACAGCGGATGTCGCCTTTGGCCGTATGTACAATCCACTCTTTGCCATCGCGGGTTACGCCGGTAGCCGGACAGAACCGTTCGATTTTGGCCCCCAAGTCGCGTGCACCTTTTGCGAGCGCCTGCGTCAATTGTGCGGGGTCTATATCGCCATCATCAGGATCCCATAGACCACCAGCAAGATCATGGGTTTCAAGGAAAGGATATCGGTCCTTCATATCAGAGATGGACATCATCTCGATATCTAATCCCTGATGGCGCCCCATGGATCTGGCACGTTCGAACTCCAGCATGCGCTCTTTGCTGTGCGCTAGCCGAATGGACCCGGTCACATGGTAATTCATTGGATAATCAACTGCGTCAGCCAACCCACCGTAAAGCCCCAACGAATAGCGTTGCATGTTCATGATTGCCCAGGACGTACTAAAAGATGGGCAGTTTCCAGCCGCATGCCACGTCGAGCCAGCCGTCAGCTCGTTTTTTTCCAGCAGGACACAATCGGTCCAGCCTTCCTTGGCCAAATGATACAGCGAGGAGACGCCAACAACGCCTCCGCCGATAATCACCACTCGGGCCGTAGTGGGAAAGTTGCTCATGCTATGTCTCCTTTTGTGCGGTGTTTTCGTTAATCGTGTAGTAATCACCCTGATCGGCAGTAAAAATGTGTTTTTGCAGAGTGAGGCCAGTTGGTGTTTCAAGCGCACCAAGCGCGAAACTCATCGAACTTTCAGAATCGTTTTGCCAAAAAAGGAAAGCTCCGCATGTCGGGCAGAATCCACGTTGAGCTGTTGGGCTGCTGCGATACCATTGCAGCATTCCAGTGATCTGTAGATCGCACCTTTCAACGACAGCCGAATGCCATATACCACCGGATTGCCGCCTGCATTGACCGCAATGGCACGCGGAAACGCTTTTGACATCGCCAGTCACGTCAAATGTCACAGCACCACAATTGCATCGACCCTTCAGCACATTAGGCTCTCCCCGGGGAAACGACAGTGCCCAACAAAATCCCGTAGAGCACAAAACAAACCGCCAGTGCGCGCCGAACCCAGACATGGAAAACCGCGCCCAACGCTGCGCGCCCTAACCCTGCCCCCAATGCGGTGAAACCGGTATAACTCAGCGCAGTCAATGTAAGAGCCGTTGGCGTGATCACTAACATTTGCTCCCAGATCGGAACATCTGCTTGAACGAACTGCGAAAAGGCCGCCAAATATCCCGCAACGCTCTTTGGGTTTATTGTCGCAACAGCCAAGGCATGAAAATAAATGGACCGGGCTGGTCTATCTGCTATCTGCACAGGTTTGCTTGCGTTCAACCAACCGCGCACACCCAAGTATATCAAAAACCCTGCGCCAAACAGTTTCGCAATCGAAAAAGCACCCGGCGACGCAGCAATCAATGCTGTGATCCCCACCGCCGACATAATCAGAAAGAGGATCGCCTGTGTCAAAATAGCCAACACCCCGATCAACGCACGTTTAAGTCCGAGATGCATGCCATTTTGGATACAATTCACCGCGTTTGGACCGGGTGTGGTAACGAAAACCAGCCAGAACAAGGCGAATATGACCCACGCGTTAAAGTCCATCAATAGACCGGCGGGGCAATGACCCAAATCGCAACGGCTGGGTCTGTGTATGGGTTAAACCAACGAAACGTTTCGCCACGCAGACGAAAACTATCGCCTGGATTAATAGTATGGGACGCGTCGTCAATCTGAATGTCCAAACATCCGGACACCAAATATACAACTTCCTGCGTTGCTCGCTTTACAGGCGCTTCTATTTCGCTGCCTGGCTCGAACAGCGAATGCACAACCTCAAAGTCATCTGTAAGGTCTGGCGACAATAATTCTTCAACCATTCCAGATTTCCCCGGGCCAAGGGGACGGCGCGCAGATTTGCGCACGATATAGCCCTCTTCATTGACCGGTGCGGCCTCGTTCCGAAAAAGCATGGATACGGAAACACCCAAGACTGCTGCAATTTGGCGCAGGTCTCCGATGGATGCGCCGGAAATATCCCGTTCGACCTGACTGAGCCAACCCACTGAACGCCCGAGTCGTCCAGCAAGGTCAGCTAGGGTCAAGTTTCGCGTTTTACGCAAAGCTCGCAAGTCAGCCCCTAACGTCATGTGTTCATCCGATAAATTACGCTGCATAAAATGAAAATTTCCTACATTTTTTCACGGTAAATAAAAAGAATGAAAAATTCTACGATTTTTTCATATGATGATACACTGTTTACAACATTTTTGGCGGCGCGCCTTTTCTAGCTTTGGGCGAAAACCGACCTTAAAATTCCAGCAAGTGCCTCAGCATCTTCCACACGAAATGCATTAAGTTGATTGCTGTCGATATCGAATACACCAAGCAATTCCCCTCCCGCATTTTCGACGGGCAGAACAAGTTCAGAACGTGTCGAGCTGGCACAGGCGATATGACCGGCAAAAGCATTCACATCAGGGACGATTTGGACCTCTCGCGTGCGCGCAGCAGCGCCGCAAACGCCCTTGCTAAAGGGAATGACCAAACACCCATGGCCACCTTGATACGGTCCGATTTTAAGAACCTCGGGGTCTGTAACGCGGTAAAAACCAGTCCAGTCAAATCGATCGTCTGCATGGTGGATTTCGCACGCAACAGTTGCCATTAGGGCAACAACATCTGTTTCGTTCTCCGTGAGAGAAGCAATTGTTTTAGATAAATATTCGTAAGTGCCTGCCATACGAGAGCCCAAGAAATTCAGGTGACCTCATACCCTGCATTTAAATTAGGGAATGAGCAGAAAACAGATCAAAATCGTTCCAACGCTATTGCGGTACCCTCACCGCCCCCAATACAAATTGCGGCAATTCCGCGCTTTGCGTCTCTCTTTTCCATCGCATTAAGCAATGTAACCATTATGCGTGCACCCGAAGCTCCAATGGGATGACCTAAAGCGCAAGCACCGCCGTTCACATTCACGATGGAATGATTGATATTCATTTCATGCATAAACACAAGCGGAACTACAGCAAACGCCTCATTGATTTCCCACAAATCGACGCTTTCTGGCGACCACCCGATCGCCTTTAACAGTTTCTGGGTCGCAGGCACTGGCGCGCTCGTAAACAACCCCGGCTTTTGTGCATGGCTTGCATACCCAACAATACGCGCCCGTATCGGTAAATTGTTATCGTTTGCCTTACTTTCTGATGCCAGCAACAGCGCAGCAGCACCATCTGAAATCGACGATGAATTCGCCGCGGTTACGGTTCCGCCCTTGCGAAAAGCAGGCTTTAGATTCGGAATTTTATCTGGCCGTGCAGTGCCGGGTTGTTCATCTGCCTCGATAACGACAGATGTTTTACGTGTGATTACTTCGACCGGCGTTATCTCGTCTGCAAAGGCACCGCCTTCTTGCGCTTGCAAAGCACGCGACAAGGACTGCAACGCGTAGTCGTCCTGAGACGCACGCGTAAATTGGTATGTTTCTGCACAATCTTCAGCAAATGTGCCCATGAGGCGTCCAGGTTCATAAGCATCTTCCAAACCATCAAGAAACATGTGATCCACAACCGCGCCATGCCCCAGCCGTGCGCCATCCCGCATTTTGGGCAACAAATACGGAGCATTCGTCATGCTCTCCATACCGCCAGCGCAAACGACGTCTGATCGACCCAGAGCAATTTGATCCGCGGCCATCATTACAGCCTTCATCCCCGAGCCGCACATTTTGTTAACGGTTGTCGCAGGAACGTCCTCTCCAAGCCCCGCCAAAAAACCTGCCTGACGGGCTGGTGCCTGCCCCTGCCCGGCGGGCAAAACGCACCCCAGGATAAGCTCGTTAACGGAAACTTCAGCATTAGAAATTGCCTTTTTGACTGCAATCCCGCCCAACTCTGCAGCGCTCATCCCTGAAAAAACGCCTTGAAATCCTCCCATAGGGGTTCGTGCTGCGCCAACGATCACGACATTTGACACTGCATTCATAAGTTCAATCCTCAATAAATTCGTAAGACTTGCCCGCTACTGTTAATCTGTACGATTTTTTCGGAGTATATCAATGGACCTTGCAAGCAAAACACAGGAGCATTTACGTATCGTTTCCGTTCAGGAAACACGCATTGATGCGGCTGTCGCGATCGAGTTCAAAGACGCTATGCGCATGGAAACCGACAATGGTCCTAATCTTGTAGTGCTTGACTTAAGCCGTGTGGAATTTATCGATTCTAGTGGTTTGGGTGCCATTGTTGCCGCAATGAAGCATATGGGCAAAGATAAAAAACTTGCCCTTGCCGGGCTGACCCCCACGGTTGAAAGAGTATTCAAGCTCACCAGAATGGACTCCGTTTTCAACGTGTTTACGACACTCGAAGGTGCATTGGCTGAATTACAGCCGCAATGATTTGTCGAGAAAGTAACACTGAGGTGGATACCGTGCCGCTTGTTCCGTTTGAAGTTAATGTAGAAAGTGACGAACTCGCTGTGCGCGATGCACTCGGCCATTTCTTGGAAGCCTTAAAACCGCTTCAACTAAACATAGAGGAAACAAGCACCGTTGAATTGGTCCTCGCTGAGGTGCTTAATAATATTGTTGAACATGCCTATCCAGCTTCGGCGCCTTCTGGCCCCATCGCGTTAAGCTGCGTCCACAAGCCTGACGGTCTATACGTTGAAATCAAGGACCAAGGCCGCACGATGCCAGATGGCAAAATGCCGATCGGTCAACTGTCGTCTCTTGATGTTGATATGGACGATCTACCTGAGGGTGGCTTTGGATGGTTCTTGATCAAGAATCTCGCAAAAGACGTAACTTATGAACGTGTCGGAAAAGAAAACCGCCTTCAGTTGAGGTTGCTTGTTGGCGTTCTTCATTAAGAGCACGTTAGGAAATAAGGCGCATGCCATGAAATTTCCCCAATGTCGCTAAACGAGACAAGAAGCATTCATATTAGTGCCTTTTTCGCCTGCCATACATGACCTTGTAGCTGCATATAGCTTCCCTCGGCGTCGTGTCTAATAGCCCCCACCCAGTGCGCGACGCCGGGGATCTTCCTTGCTCCAATGCCAAGCGGACACCGCATGGACATTGCTAAAGAACACGCTAGGTTGACTATCGTTATGTTTTCTTAAGAAGGTCAATACCATGCGCGATTTCCACTTGCCTGGGCGCTCGCCCGTTTTTGCAGCAAACGGGCTTTGCGCCACCTCACACCCACTGGCGGCCAAGACCGCCGTTGATATTTTGCAACGCGGCGGAAACGCTATGGACGCCGCGATTGCTGGTGCCGTTCTTTTAGGCTTTTGCGAACCCGCCATGACCGGAATTGGCGGCGATTGTTTCGTCCTTTGGTCTGGGAATGACCGCGAGAAAGTACACGCCCTCAACGGCTCCGGGCGCGCTCCGAAAAATCTCGATGCTGCGACACTGCGCGATGCTGGCGAAACATCGGTTCCCTCGTTTACGCCGCATGCGGTTACAATTCCCGTGTCCGTATCGGCCTTTGCACATCTGGCTGAAAACGTCGGAAAGCTTGGCCTAGACACATTACTTGAACCGGCCATCCACTATGCAGAAAACGGCATCCCTGTCGCACCTCGCGCAGCTTTTGACTGGAAAAATAACGCGCATAACTTGCAAGGTTCCGCCCGAGATAAGTTCCTGATCAACGGGCAAGCACCACGCGCAGGAGAGATATTCCGCGCGCCCGGCCAAGCAGAAGTGCTACGTCGCATCGCAAAACATGGGGCAAGCGCATTTTACACCGGAGAAGTAGCCGAAGACATGGTTGCGACACTCAATGCGGCCGGCGGGTTGCACACCCTTGACGATTTCGCGGCGGCAAATTGCGATGTAACGACCCCCGTTGCTGGTGCTTACAAAGACATCGAAGTCGTCGAGCATCCACCCAATGGTCAGGGCGCAACAGCAATTCTGATGCTGAATATTCTGGCGCAATTCGATCTTGCATCCACGGATCCTTTCGGGGTGGAACGTGCTCACTTAGAGGCAGAAGCTGCAAAACTTGCCTATGATACGCGGAACCGATTTATCGCTGACCCAGACTATACGACCCGCCTCGATTACATGTTGGACATGGAACTGGCCAAAAAACTGGCGGCAGTGATTGATCCAAACAAAGCGATGGCCGCGGCGGCTCCTCTCACCGAAACACTGCATAAAGAGACAATCTATATCACCGTGGTGGATCGGGATGGCATGGCCGTGTCGTTGATTTATTCTATTTTCAAGGATTTTGGTTCAGGAATAGCATCAGACAAATTCGGCATTTTAATGCAAAACCGCGGCGCGGGCTTTACCCTTGAAGAAGGGCATCCAAATGAGCTGAAAGGCGGCAAACGTCCGATGCATACCATCATCCCCGCAATGATACGCAAAGCTGGAAAAGTCATCATGCCATTCGGGGTCATGGGCGGCGCTTACCAACCCAATGGGCATGCGCGCTTCGTTACGAATATGATCGATTTTGACATGGATCCTCAGACCGCCATTGATGCGCCGCGTTGTTTTTCCGATGTGGGGAATATGCAGGTAGAACGCGGTTACACCGATCAAGTTCGTCAACAGTTAACGGATTTGGGACACAGTGTCAGCATTCCCGAGACGGCAATTGGCGGCGCTCAGGCAATCATGATGCACGAGTCCGGTGTGTTGGAAGGTGCCAGTGATCCACGCAAAGATGGATGTGCACTAGGGTATTAGGGTCATCAAGAGCGCGTACTAGTTCAACTGAAAGTGCAACGGGTACGCGCCATCCTGAAACGGGCCAAACAAATCGGAAATATCTGGGTGTTCCACAGGTTCGCCAGAATAATCAGCAATGAGATTCTGTTCTGACACGTAGGCCACATAATAACTTTGATCGTTTTCAGCGAGCAGATGATAGAATGGTTGTTCTTTCACCGGTCGATTTTCCTCTGGAATGGCTTCATACCATTCATCGGAATTGGAAAATTCGGGATCAACGTCAAAAATCACCCCGCGAAAAGGATGTTTTTTATGCCTTACTACCTGGCCAAGATGATATTTCGCACGCGTTCGTAACATAGTATTGTAGCCCCTCGCATGCGTTAGTAGACGGTTCTGGACACCTTTGTCCAACACTTGACTCCAAAAAACAGGGAAACAATCTGTGAACCTTGCGCTGACAGTGCTTGAAATCGTCGCCCCTGTCTTTTTGTTAGCCAGTATTGGGTTTGCTTGGGTTAAGTTAGGCGTTGAATACCGCATCAGATTCGTGACCCAGATGGCGATGACCTTGTCTGTGCCTTGCCTCATTTTTGTCTCGCTTATGCAGACCGAAATTGAACCGGCCGCGCTCACTGCATTGTCTCTTGCGAGCATTGTTACATATGGATCGGTCACTTTGGCCATGCTCGCCCTGGTTTTTGTGCTGAGACTTAATCGCAAGACATTCGCCGCCCCGATGATCTTTGGAAACACTGGCAACCTCGGCTTACCGTTGGCCATATTTGCATTTGGAAACATTGGGTTAAGCTACGCGATTGTCGTTTTTGCAGTCATGGCTGTTTGGTCTTTCACCTTTGGTATTTGGTTGGTGGCGGGGTCTGGATCGCTCGGCAAAGTCCTGCGTGAACCAATAGTAGCCGGAACGTTATTGGGCGCGCTTTTTCTGTGGCGCGGCTGGGAAACACCCGTGTTTTTGACCAACACTCTGTCCTTGATAGGACAAATGGCTATTCCACTTATGTTGATTACGCTTGGCGTTGCCGTGGCGCGCTTGAAGCCCGGTGGCATGACGCGCGCGGTTCTCTTAAGTGCGATCAAGTTGCTGATCTGCACAGGGATTGCTTGGGGGATTGGCACGGCATTTGATCTGGAACCCATCGCATTTGGCGTTCTCGTTTTACAAGTTGCGACACCCGTTGCCGTCACATCCTATATGCTAGCCGAGAAATATGGGGCAGATTCTGAGGACGTCGCTGGGCTGGTCGTTACATCGACCCTATTGTCTGTAGCCACACTCCCCGTGCTCTTGGCACTTCTTTTGTAGAAATCGTGATTTCCTAAATCAGATTTTTGCGTTAAAATAGAAAAAAACAAAAATGAAGCGAGAGGCAGATGAGCAGAACTCTTCGCGCTATGGCTATCGTGCTTTTGGTTGCCTCCTGTGGGGGCGGCTCTTCTACGGCACCACGCAATCTGAATGACGCGTGCAGCATCGTCAAACAGCGCCCGGAATTCCTAAAGGCGTTCCAAAGCACTGAACGAAAATGGGGCGTGCCTGTACACGTTCAAATGGCAACAATGCATCAGGAAAGCCGCTTTATTGGCGACGCCAAAACACCGCATAAATATGCGCTTGGGGTTATCCCGGTTGGGCGCGTGTCTAGTGCGTATGGCTATTCACAGGCGCTGGATGGAACCTGGGATGACTACCAACGTGCGACAGGCAAACGTTTTGCACGTCGGGACCGGATCCGGGACGCATCTGACTTCATGGGATGGTACATGAATATCAGTCGTGATCGGAATGGAATTCCGTTGTATGATACCCGCAATCAATACCTCGCCTATCACGAAGGTCACACAGGGTATGCACGTGGGTCTTACAACCGCAAATCGTGGTTGTTGAACGTCGCAAACAAAGTGGACGCACGTGCAGATCTCTACCAAGCTCAGCTTGCGACCTGCAGCCTGCGGGGATGAATTTACCGGTCGCGGCGTGAGGCGCGTTCCGGGCTAAACAAGGCGTTGGGCAAATCCATACCCGTCTCGAATGCGCTTAGCTCGACGGTCGTTTGCCCACCGGCTGCGTCATAAATCACCCATTGACGCAGCATTGTGGGCGCATCCGTAAACGTCAGCTGGATAGATCCATATTCGGCGTTATCCGGGTCTTCGGCGGTCACGACGGTTGTACGTCCATCAAAACGGGCTTCGCGGACCATTTTCGCACGCGTAAGATCAATGTTTCTTCCGAGGATCAACGACAGCGGCGTGCGCCTCAACGGATACGTTTCTGGCGGAAGATTTGATTTACGATCAATAATATAAACCGCAGATGCACTGGCGACGACCAGAGCCTGTTCAGGTGGATCATATTCAAAACGCATCTTGCCCGGGCGCGACACATAAAGCGTCCCTGTGCTCACGGTCCCATCATCGTTCACCTGACGAAAATCGCTTTTGAAGGTGGTCAGGCTGTTTATATACGTCGATAGTTCAGCCAGCGTAAGCTGCTCAGCCGCGCCCGAGAGCGTTGGCCAAAGCCCGATGCATGCCGCAAAAATACTACGCGAAAAGAAATCCACAATCCTGTCTCCGGAATTTACCATTATTCTAGAGATAAGCACGGCGGAAGCGCGATGCGATATCGCTCTGCGCATTTCCGCCATTTATTTTTGCTTATCCCTGTTCGGGTACGAGGATTTCCCTTTTACCAACGTGGTTTGCAGGTGACACCAAGCCCTGGTCTTCCATTTGCTCGACAAGTCGGGCAGCTTTGTTGTAACCGATCGATAATTTACGCTGAATGTAGCTGGTGGAACATTTCCGATCTTTCAACACCACCTGAACGGCCGTGTCATATAACGCGTCCTCGCCGTCAGTGTTTCCGCCCAGACCAAGCACAGCATCAATGTTACTTTCTGCGTCTTCTGAAGGCCCCTCAACAACACCGTTAATATAATCCGGTTCGCCAAAGGCTTTGAGGTGATTAACGATTTCTTCAACTTCCTCATCGGACACGAACGGACCATGACAACGGGTGATCTTGGCGCCGCCCGCCATATAGAGCATATCCCCCATTCCGAGCAGCTGCTCGGCCCCCATTTCACCTAAGATCGTTCGACTGTCGATTTTCGACGTGACCTGAAACGAAATACGGGTCGGGAAATTCGCCTTAATCGTTCCGGTAATCACATCAACCGAGGGGCGCTGTGTGGCCATGATCAGGTGAATACCCGAGGCGCGCGCCATCTGTGCAAGGCGTTGAATGCACGCTTCGATTTCTTTCCCAGCGACCATCATCAAATCGGCCATCTCGTCGACGATAACCACAATATAGGGCAACGCGACGGGTGTGTTTTCTTCGGTCTCGAAAACGGGTTCGCCGGTTTCCTCATCAAACCCGGTTTGAACCGTACGGGTGAACAATTCGTCCTTGGACAGAGCTTCGCGCACACGACCATTGTAGCCTTCGATGTTACGCACGCCCATTTTCGACATCTTGCGATAACGTTCTTCCATCTCGCCCACGACCCATTTTAAGGCGACAACCGCCTTTTTAGGGTCTGTAACGACCGGGGACAGCAAATGTGGAATGCCGTCATAAACGCTCAGCTCCAACATCTTGGGGTCGATCATGATCATCCGGCATTCGTCCGGTGTCAGTTTATAGAGTAGCGACAAGATCATCGTGTTGATCGCAACAGATTTACCTGAACCAGTGGTCCCGGCGATCAGCAGGTGAGGCATCTTGGCGAGGTTCGCAACAACCGGATCACCACCGATGTCTTTACCCAAAGCCAATGGAAGACGCATATTGCTATCACCAAAATCGCGCGCCGACAAAATCTCCCTAAGGACCACTTTTTCGCGTGTTTCGTTGGGCAACTCGATGCCAATGACTGAACGTCCCGGAACTGTCGAAACACGTGCAGACAGAGCGGCCATTGAACGCGCGATGTCATCGGCCAAACCGATAACTCTGCTGGCTTTCAAACCCGGCGCAGGTTCCAATTCATACATGGTCACCACGGGACCAGGGCGCACCGCGACGATCTCGCCCTTAACGCCGTAGTCATCCAAAACAGATTCCAGCATGCGCGCATTCTCTTCCAATGCTTCATCGCTCAGGTGCAATCTGGGAACGTCTACGGGGTTTTCCAACAAATTCAGTGGCGGCAATGCAAACCCGGGATGCGTATCCTCGAATGACAAGGCCGGTTGCGCCTCGGCTTGTGCCCGTTTGGATGGCAGTACAGGTTTACGAACCAACTGTTGAACGACACGGCGCGGCTCTGCAACCGGGATGCTGGGAATATCGATCGTTGGTTCCGGTTGAGCAACGTTTGGCGTTGGCGTTGGCGTTGGCGTTGGCGCTTCAATCATGGGTTCATCTAATGGTGCAAGCGGAACAGAGGCATGTTGCGCCGTCAATGGAGGTTCCGCACGCACCGGTGATGTATCCAAAACCAAGGGGTCCGGACCGCGACCACGCCCTCGCGTCAACGGCGCTGTCGCCGGAACATGAACGGCCGAACTGGACCGCACTCGCGATTTAATCACGTCGGCAATTCGTGCTTTTATGCGTTCTTCACCGGGGCCTTCATCAATATCAATTTCATCTTCTGGCAGATCGTGTTCAATCAACTCGGAGTCCAAAGGAGGTTCCGCTCGCCTTACAAGCGAAGGCATGCGGGCAAAAAGACCCTCTTTCTGCTCAGTTTCGGGTGATTGAAAGGCCTGACCAACTGGCATCGGGGTGACTTCTATTGGTGCGTCAACGGCGGCTTGCGCACGACGTTCCGCATGCCGGGCAGACAGCGTCTGTGCGCTGTTTACGGCTGTTTTTGCCCCACGGCCAAGCAGCTTCATCAGCATTGCATATAGCATGATCAGACCAACCACGAGGAACCGCGAGATCCGATTCACTTCCATACGCGTGAAACCCAGCACAAACGCGCCAAAAAAGATGATGCCAACCGCCATAACCAATGACATCAGCTTGACGGTGACCGTCGATCCTATCGGCAGCAACGTCAACAACGCGCCCATGACCGTATCGCCGAACAAACCGCCCAACCCGAAACTATGGATTTCGAGCCAATTGCCATCCGGCGTCAGAGTTGCCGCGTAGATTGAGCCAAACGCAATTGCGATCGGCGCAAATATCAATCGCCCCAATGCGCGCTCAGCGCCGATGTGCAGGGTAAACCTTGCCCCCCACGCCAAGAGAACAATGCCCAATCCCCATGCGCCCCAACCAACGATCATAAACAAAGGCGCGGCAATAGAGGCTCCGATCCGCCCCATCCAGTTTTGGGTCGGGGCATCGGTGGACACCATCCAGTTTGGATCATCTGGCGTATATGACACAATCATGGCGCATGCCATCATCCCAAGAGCAATCAAAAGCAGTCCGAAGAGCTCTTTACCACGCTTTTCCATCGCTTCTGTCATGTTGGAGTCGAAAAGAGGATCCCGCCCGCGCGTCTGATATGCCATACTCTTTTTACCCTTCATTTTGTTCGCGGATAGAGACAATCGCGGATCAATTCGATCCCCCGCTCCGTCTCCGCTTTTGGGGCAACCATGGCAGCCCTGATATACTCTTGTCCGGGATTAACACCCTGCCAATCCTGTGCCAGATACCCTCCGGGGAGCACCCGGACACCGGTTTCTCGCCATAGCTTTAATGCCGCTTGTTCGTCGTTCTCGACTGGCAGCCATAAGAAAAACCCAGCTTCGGGGCTGGCGTAGCCCGGAACATTTCCCAAAATCCGGTCAGCCATATCGTATTTTTCAACGTAGAGCGCCCGGTTTTCCTCAACATGTGTTTCATCATCCCAAACCGCAGCCGCCGCGATCTGAAGCGGCAGAGGCAAAGGCGCACCCGCATAATTGCGAAGCTGTTTTATTTGCGCGATATTTTCCGCACCACTGGCAACAAAGCCAGACCGCAACCCCGGCAAATTCGATCGTTTGGACAGTGAATGAAAAATCACAACGCGATTAAGATCCGCACCCATCTCATGCGCGACTTGCAACGCTCCGATTGGCGGTTCGTCGCGATAAATCTCTGAATAACACTCATCAGCAAAAATCTTAAAATCGAAACGCTCGGCCAAGGAGATCATTTCTTGCCAGTATTCTCGTGTGGCCACTGCGCCTTGGGGGTTTGCCGGTGAGCAGATAAAAGCCGCAGTCGCGCGATTTAGGACCTCATCAGGCAAACCTTTGAAGTCCGGTAGATGCGCCGTTTGGGCCGTCGCGGGCACCATCATAGGCTCACCAGCAGTTGAAAGCGCCGCAATGAGATAGACCTGATAGAATGGATTTGGCATCAAAACAGTTGGTTTTTTGCCCCCCTTTGTTTCGGGACACAGTGCCATTACCGCATTATAGAGCCCTTCGCGGGTCCCGTTCAACGCCATCACTTGCGATTTGTCATCGACCGGCACGCCATACCGCCGCGTTACAAAATCCGCGATCGCTTTCAGCAGAACTGGCGCCCCATCATTGGGCGGGTAGCTGTTAAACCCAATTGCGTTTTGCGCAATCACGTCTGTAACCCATTGAGGGAAAGCATGTTTAGGCTCTCCGATGGTCATATGGATTGCTGGCCCGCCACCATCGTGACTGTCCAAAAGAGTGCGCAAACGCGGCCAAACGTGAGCAGGGAGGTTCGAAAACCGCTCAGGATACATCATCAAATCTGCCTCAGATCGGGATCATGAACGTCCCGTTATGACTAAAGTACCTAAGGCAGCGTCCTGCGTCCACAAAAAGGCGCAGTAAAATCATAATTTGTGGCTTTTAGGCCAAGGCCTTTTCTATGGCAGCCCCAACCCGCAATAAGGAAGCCTCACCATTGGGCGGCCCCATCAGCATGAGACCACAGCTTGGCGTGCCCGTTGGCAGGCTCAGCGAACATAGCCCCATCAGGTTTCCAATCCGCGTGTTTCTGAGGGACAAAAGGTTTTCTGTGACATAATAATCATGGTCTGTATTCAACCGTTCAAGGTTGGGCGGCAAGATTGGCGCAGACGGCAACAAAACAGCATCAAACCCAATTGTCGCGCGATTATAAGCAGCACGCGCAGTTTCTAATGCTGCCCACGCCGCCACATAATCCGGTGCGGAATGCTCCTGTCCCAAACGAAACCGTTTGAGGATTTCATCATACATCACGTCAGGGTTCGCTTCGATTACATCGCGCCACAACCCGTAGGCTTCACTGGTATAGACGCATGTTGTCAGCCCCATTGCCATGTCAATTTCCGGAATGTCGATATGTTCAACATACCCACCTGCTGCTGTCACTTTTGCAACCGCGTCATCGAACGCTGCCATCGGCTCTTCACGCACATCATCAAGCGCAACCGTATTAAGAACAGCAAATCGTTTTCCCTTTAACGTCGCCCCAGCAAGATCGGTCGGCTTTGATCCTTCCAACGCAGCCAGTATCAACGCCGCATCTTCCACCGAGCGGCACAACGGGCCGACAGTGTCAAACCGCGGCGCCAATGGGACAACCCCTTGTAAACTGAGGAGACCGGCGGTTGTTTTCAAACCGACCAGATCATTCCACGCTGAGGGAATACGCACAGATCCACCAGTATCAGAGCCGATACCCACCGCCGCCAGATCAAATGCGACAGACGCCGCGGCCCCGGACGAAGATCCACCGGGGATGGCATCTGCATCGTTCACGCAGGGTGGTGTTGCTGTGCTTGGATTGTAGCCGAGGCCAGAAAAAGCGAGCTCGCTCATATGGGTTTTACCTAGGCAGACCAACCCGGCAGCTGTGGCATGTTCCAATACCAACGCATCACGATCCGGAATGCGCCCCTCCAACAATTTGGAGCCTGCCTCCGTTCCAACACCCGCCGTGTCAAACAGGTCTTTCCAACTGATCGGAACACCATCAAGTAAGGACAACCGTTGACCGTTACGTGCACGTTCAGATGCCGCCAAAGCCTCGTCTCGGGCGCGTTTTTCGGTGACGCGCGCGTAAATTCGATCGCAAAGCGGGTGTTTCGATATGGCATCGAGGTAAACATCCGTAAGCGAAACCGGATCAATCTCTCCTGAAGCGATCCCGCGTCCCAAATCTGCTGCCGTCATCTTAAGCCAATGTTGCATCTAAACCCTCGTACCTGCATTCAAAACAAAGGTAGCGACGCAAGCGCGCATGGACAATCCCCCTGTCCCCGCCATATTCAGTATCATGACATTTGATAGCGATATTCTGATCGTAGGAGGCGGGCTTAATGGCTCCGCTTTGGCTTTGGCGCTCGCAGGGGCGGGGCATCAGGTTACGATCCTCGACACCTTGCCTCAGGAAACACTTGGCCATCAAGGTTTTGATGGTCGATCCTATGCAATGGCGTTGACGTCAACACTGTTATTGCAGAGCATTGGGATTTGGGATGCGTTGGAAGACGACGCGCAGGCAATACTCGACATTAAGGTGACTGACGGGCGGGCGGGCGAAGGACCTTCTCCCTTCTTCATGCATTTCAACCATGCAGAAATCGAAGAAGGGCCAATGGGATACATGGTTCAGGACAGATATCTTCGCGCGGCCCTGCTGAACGCAACAAAGCAATGTAGCGCAATTACACAGATGCATGGCGAAACGGTTGTCGCACAGGATGTCGATGCGACGGGAATGAATGTAACGCTTGCCTCGGGCAGTACTTTACGCACCAAATTGCTGGTTGGATGTGATGGGCGTGGCTCTGGCACTGCAGATCGAGCCGGCATCAAAAGAACCGGGTGGTCATATGGGCAAACGGCTTTGGTCTGCGCCATTGAACACGAACTCCCGCACAATGGCGTCGCGCATCAGTTTTTTATGCCGTCTGGTCCCTTGGCAATTCTCCCACTAACAGGGAACAAATCATCGATTGTCTGGAGCGAAACAGAAGAAAATGCCACCGAAATCAATGCAATGTCACAAGAGGACTACCTAAACGTTTTGCGCCCTCGATTTGGGAGCTTTCTAGGGGAAATCGGGATGGTTGGCGTGCGATTCACCTATCCATTATCCTTGTCACTGGCCAATGAACTGATTGCCCCGCGTGTGGCCTTGCTGGGCGATGCTGCACATGGGGTTCATCCCATTGCCGGACAGGGATTAAACGCTGGTGTTCGCGATGTTGCTGCCTTGGCCGAAGTTCTAACCGATGCGGTCCGGCGTGGCGAAGACATCGGGGCGGCGCCGGTACTGGCGCGTTACCAAGAGTGGCGCCGGTTTGACAACACAGCGCTCGCCCTTGCGACAGACACATTTAATCGACTGTTTTCAAACGATAACCCAATACTTCGTGGCATCCGGGACATCGGCATGGGGATCGTCGGAAATATGCCAGGGTTACGCCGTAGTTTCATTAGAGAGGCTGCAGGTCTAACAGGCGAACTGCCAAAGCTGCTAAAAGGGGAGCCGCTTTAGTCCAACGTGCGTGCTTCGTCGATCAACATGACGGGGATGCCATTGCGGATCGGATAGGCCAAGTTTGCCGATTTCGAAATCAATTCTTGCCGTTCTGCGTCGTACGTAAGAAGCGTTTGCGTGCGCGGACAGATCAGCGCGTCCAGCATGCGCCGATCAAATACGACTTCGGTTTCCGTCATTGCATCATCTCCGTTTCAGGGCCGCCGCGCAGCTGAAATTCCATCAAGGTAACTAAAGTTTCGCGTCTGGTGCTAAGAGACGGCGCTTCAAGCAAGGCCTGTTTATCTTCCGGATCGAACTCCAACATCATCGACAGCGAATTTATCAGCAGTTCGTCCTCTGCTTCCGTCAACGTGTCCCAGTCGGCCGACAACTCACGCGCATCAAAATACCGCTCCAATAGCTTAAGGAAACCATCTCTTTGAAATTCAACGTCTTTTTCCTCTGGGCCCAGATCTCGATCAAAACCATCCCAGACGACATCGCATCGCCGATAAGGCGTAAACCCGTCGACCTCTTTCGTGATCCGAAATCGAGACGTTCCCCCTAGCGTGATCAGATACCTGCCGTCTTCCGTTTCGGAAAACTGCATAATGCGTCCGGCACAGCCAATGGTGTGCAGGCCGGAACCTGCACGACCGGGCACTTCGTTTGGCTGAACCATCCCGATCAGCCGGGCCGGCGTCTTCAAAGCATCTTCCAACATTTGCAGATACTTAGGTTCAAAAATATGCATCGGGAGACGGGCCCGCGGCAACAAAAGCGCACCCGTCAGAGGGAAAATTGGCAACGTGGAGGGCATCTCAGCGGTTTTCATCATAAAGTACAACCTAGCCCAATCGCGCAATCAGGCAAATATCATCGAGCTTAGTTTGCGACGACCGTTTAACACAATCGGATCGCTGGCTTTGAGTGCCTCAAAAATCGTGAACAACTGCGTTTTGGCAGCGCCCTCATTCCATTCACGATCACGCCGGAACAACTCCAGCAATTCGGCGACAGCACCTTCCACATCCTCATTGGCATGCATCGCCAAAGCCAGATCAAAACGCGCTTGTAAATCCTCCGGATCTGCCGCGACCGCCGCCTTTAAATCACCCAAAGGTCCAGCACCTTCTGCTTGGCGCGCTAATTCTAGCTGAGCGAAGGCGGCTTCAAGCTCTGGCGACTTGGAGATTTCCGAGGGTGCGCCATTCAAGATTGCCTCGGCTTGGTCAAGCTCGCCCAATGCGATATGTGCCCGGACCAAACCACCATAGGCGCCAGCGTGTTTTTCATCCTCGCCCAAGACGGCGGAAAAAGTTTGCGCGGCATCCGTCACGGCACCTTCAGCCAGCATATCCTCACCAGCGGCCACGGCATCGGCCAAACCGTCACCAGGCGTTTCGCCACCACCTGCCTTAATCACACGGTCCACAAAGGCCGTGATTTCAGAAGCTGGCAAGGCACCTTGAAATCCGTCAATCGGCTGCCCTTTGAAAAAGGCGTAGACCGTCGGAATGGACTGGATTTGCAGCTGACCTGCAATCGCCTGCGCTTTATCCACGTCGATTTTGACCATTTTGACCGCCCCTTTGGCGGCGCGCACAGCATCCTCGAGAAGCGGGCCCAATGTTTTACAAGGGCCACACCAAGGCGCCCAGAAATCGACGATCACAGGAATTGTCTGTGACGCTTCAACCACGTCTGCCATAAAGCTTTCTTCGGTTGTGTCTTTAATGAGATCATCCGCTGCCTGCGCAGCACCAAGATTGAGGTCCATCATGTCGTTATCCTTCGGAACAGGCGGTTGTGAATTTATGGTAAGTCGCTGAAGTTTTCAAAGATCAAAAGTTGCGAACACAGGCGCATGGTCGCTTGGTTTTTCCCAACCGCGCGCATCACGCAAAACCCGGCTGTTATGCCCCGATTGCGCGATGTCTGACGTCGCCCAAACGTGATCCAACCGGCGCCCCTTATCTGCCGCAGACCAATCTTTGGCACGGTATGACCACCAGCTATACAGGCGTCCTTCGGGAATGTCATTGCGTGTAACATCGACCCACGAACCGGCTTCCTGCGTTTCGGCCAAATGCGCTACTTCAATTGGGGTGTGGCTTACGACCTTCAATAGTTTTTTGTGATCCCAAACGTCATCTTCGCGCGGTGCGATGTTCAGATCCCCGACCAGTATCGACTTTTTTGGCGGTTCTTGACGGAACCAATCTCTCATTCCCGTCAGGTAGTCCAGCTTTTGGCCGAATTTTTCATTCACGTCGCGATCTGCAACGTCGCCCCCCGCAGGAACGTAAAAATTATGGACCGTTACACCATTTTCCAAACGTCCGGCAATATGGCGCGCATGACCCAGTGCGGCAAAGTCTTCAGAGCCCGCGTCTTCCATTGGGATTTTTGATAGAATTGCAACACCGTTATACCCCTTTTGGCCACGCGCTACGACATGGGCATACCCAGCTTCAGCAAAGGCTTCCAACGGCATTTTTTCAACCGGGCTTTTGCATTCTTGAAGGCACAAAACATCTGGCGCTTCTTCACCCAACAATTTGAGAACCAAATCCTGGCGCAATCGCACCGAGTTGATATTCCAAGTCGCCAATGAAAATGTCATGACTTCGCTCCACTGTTCAGAATCGAGCGCACAGTAACGGGCTGCTTCGTCAGGCGCCATGCCTTGAAAGCACGCTATCGTTTCTTTGAGGCAAAATTACTTTTGCTGAAGACAAAAAAAGACCGGGCATAAAGCCCGGCCAAGTCCAACAGGGAGGTGCATGTCATGACCCGGACATGCGCGGGTTACTTATGGTTAGCAAACGTTAGTTAACAAATTCTTGATCAATATCAAAAAGCGAAAAAACGCTTATGCCATCAACCTATATCCACCTGATTCAGTCACAAGCAAACGAGCATTGGATGGATCAGGTTCAATTTTTTGACGAAGGCGATAAATATGAGTCTCCAACGTATGGGTGGTCACACCTGCATTGTACCCCCAAACCTCGTGCAACAGAACATCGCGCGGCACGACGCCCTCTGTCGAACGATATAAGAATTTGAGAATGTTTGTCTCTTTTTCAGTCAAACGGATTTTCTTATCGTCTTCCGCCAATAGCGTTTTCATCGCAGGCTTGAATGTATACGGCCCGAGTTGGAAAACAGCGTCTTCTGATTGTTCATGCTGGCGCAACTGCGCGCGGATGCGTGCCAAAAGAACCGGAAATTTGAAGGGCTTACTGACATAATCATTTGCCCCAGCATCTAGGCCGAGAATTGTGTCGGCGTCGCTGTCGTGTCCGGTCAGCATGAGGATCGGGCTTTTTACACCTTGCTTGCGCATCAGACGGCAAAGCTCGCGACCGTCCGTGTCTGGCAGGCCAACATCCAGAATGACCAGATCGTAAATCGCCTCTTTGGCGCGTACCATCGCATCCGCGCCATTCGCTGCTTCAAATACATCAAAGTCTTCGGTCATAATGAGTTGTTCGCTCAACGCGTCTCTCAAATCATCATCGTCATCCACCAGCAGGATTTTTTTCAATTGTGCCATTGGGTCGCTCCCTTTTGTTGAACTAAAGATGAGCATTGTTTGTTGCGGCAACAACCTTATCATCCGAAGTCTCACGCCCTCGTGTTAACAGTACCGACAAATGTTTCAATTCGGGAGGAATTAACCTAGATCAGAGGGAGAATCTTTAGGCAATGTTACATCATGACCTTCACCCCGAACCAAACAGAACTGCTCGTTCGTGCGCGTGCCGACCTCAGAATGGGCGTTCCTGTCGTCTTGAATGCGCCCGTGTCTCTGATAATCGCGTCCGCAGAGACCCTGACGGATGATCGTTTGCGCGGATTACGCGCGTTGTCGAATGACTGCAGTTTGACGATCACAGCGCGCAGAGCAGGTACACTAAAGGCCCGTGTTTATGATGGTGATCTTGCGCGAATTGTCCTACCCAAAGACGCCACACTTGATTGGATACACGGCATTGCCGATCCGGCCAAGGATTTGAACCGCCCTATGAAAGGCCCTTTCAAATGCGCCCGAGGGGGGGATGTCAGCGCGCATCGTATCAGCCTCAAGTTACTAAAATCCGCACGTCTTTTGCCGGCTGTTGTCAGCGCACCGCTCGCTGATCCAATTGACTTCGCCCGTGCAAATAACCTCGTTTGTCTCGATGCCGCAGAAATTGAAACCGCCTTTTCCAGCCGTAGCCCTTTACACCCGGTCGTCAGTGCCCGCGTGCCTTTGGAAGTGTCAGAAGCTGGCCGATTGCACATTTTTAACCCCGACGACGGCGCCGAGGAGCATTACGCCATTGAAATCGGCAAGCCAAAACGAGATGAACCTGTGTTGGCGCGCCTTCATTCTGCCTGCTTTACCGGAGATCTGTTAGGATCGTTGAAATGCGATTGCGGGCCACAACTGCGCGCGGCCCTGGCCATGATGGGGCAGGAAGGTCACGGCGTTTTACTCTATATGAACCAAGAAGGACGCGGCATTGGGTTGAGCAACAAAATGCGCGCCTATTCCTTGCAGGATCAAGGCTATGACACCGTCGAGGCCAATCATCGCTTGGGTTTTGAGGATGACGAACGTGATTTTCGTCTTGGTGCGGACATCCTAAAAACGATGGGTTTCAAAAAAGCGCGCCTGCTGACAAATAACCCACGCAAAGTCGACATGATGAATGCAAGTGGCATCGAAGTAACAGAACGCGTGCCACTGCATGTCGGTGAAAACAAACACAACATCGAATATCTCGCGACAAAGGTCGCCAAATCGGGCCACTTGGAATGAACCCGGATGACCTTGTCCTGACGCCGATGGGATTACGATTTCAGGGACATACCTACAATTGTACCATTGGCAAAACGGGAAAAACGACGGCAAAAAGAGAAGGGGATGGCGCAACCCCCAGCGGCATGCATCGCATCGTCGGCATGTTGTTCAGACCGGATCGGATCGCGCGTCCAGCGCAGTGGGCGCTTCCCATCGGGCCAAATGATCTTTGGTCAGACGACGTCGAACGCAACGATTATAATCTGATGGTGCGGGCCCCCTACCCCTTTAGTCACGAGGTTCTTCGTCGATCCGATCCTTTGTATGATCTTGTTTTGCTAACGGATTGGAACTGGCCTCATGCCGAAAAAGGGCGCGGATCAGCGATTTTTATTCATCAATACCGCCGCCCCGGGTATCCAACCGAAGGCTGTATCGCGCTGTCCAGAACGGATCTGCACTCCATCGCGTCGCGCGTTTCGCCCCGAACACGGCTCATTGTGCGGTAACAAATGCCCTTAGGTCGGCACCCGATCGCCAAAAATGGCGGATCCGACCCGAACATGCGTCGCGCCAAAGGCTATTGCCTTTTCGAAATCACTGCTCATCCCCATGCTCAGGCCATCCAGCCCGTTGCGTGCGGCAATCTTAGCCAGCAATGCAAAATGCATCGATGCTTCCTCTTGGGCCGGTGGAATACACATTAAGCCAACGATCGGCAGTTCAAAGTCACGGCATTCCTTGATGAAGGCGTCAGCTTGGCCCGGTGAAATCCCAGCTTTTTGTGGCTCTTCACCAGTGTTGACCTGAATAAAAAGTGTCGGGCAATGCCCGAGTTCCTGTGCCAGGCGAGCAAAGGTTTTGGCCAGTTTTGGCCGGTCTAAGGTGTGAATACATTGAAACAACTCAAACGCTTGCCGTACTTTGTTGGTTTGCAGTGGACCGATGAGATGCAAATCGATGTCATCATATGTCTCGCGAAATTCCGGCCATTTTCCTGCCGCTTCTTGGACCCGGTTTTCACCAAAACAACGATGCCCTTGCGCCAAGACAGCATCGACCCGGTCATCTGGCTGCACTTTGGAAACAGCGATTAAATGCGTTTTACCCGGTTGGCGGCCCGCCACGCTGTCTGCTTGTTCTACGCGTGTTGAAATATCGTGAAGGCTCATGAATTCCCCGTCTGACTCCGGCTTACATAGTGCTCTCTTACAAAAGAAAAGGGGCGGACCAAAAGGACCGCCCCAAATTCACAGTGTGATTTTCGACTTAGAAGTCGAAGATTACACCCAAGTCAGCAGTGCTATTGCCTTCGTTGTTTTCACCTACACCACCACGGAGGGATACGCCGCCGCCGAGGCTGTGGCGGAAACCAATACCATAAGCTGTGTCATCTCCGCTAACGCCGTTGTCGGCAACTGCGACACGGATCTCTGTCGCTGCGCCAACTGGGATCAACACAGAACCACCGTAGGATACATCGTCCTGGTCGTCGCTATCAGCAACAAGCAAGGAGAAACCGATTGTGCCAACAGTGCCGCCAAAAGATGCCGCCCAGAAGTCATTGTCGCCAGTTGCGGTGTCTACGCTACCGTATGCTGCGCCAACCGCAAAGTTACCAAATTTGTAACCTGCGCCGACTTGGTACTCATCGTTGGTCGCATCTTGTGCATCATCGGAAATAGATGCAGCAACTGTGAAATCGCCAACTGTGTAACGTGCCTTGATTGTTGGAACAACTACAGCATCTCCGGAGATACCGCTCACAGGAAGTGCAAAGCCGCTGGATTGCTCCAAGAAGGATGTCAGACCAACGCCGTAACCGAAGTAATCAACAACGTCACCGGAGTCGAGAACGTCAGATGTGTTACCGACGTCAAGACGGAAACCACCGGCTTGTACGTTGAATTCTGGCGCGCGAACTTCGGAAGAAGTGCCATCGCCATTTCCGTCGTCGTTGTTCTCAATACGTGCACGAGCACCGAATTTAACACCGCCATCTGTTTCAGCAGTACCAACAATGTTCAAACGGAAACGCTGCTCAAGGCGCGTGTCATCAAGACCACTGGAGTCGTTTTCTTGGTAGAACAGACCAAAGCGACCGAAGCCGTTGAATGTGATGTCCGCTGCAGCCATGCCGCCTGTGGCGACGAGCATCGTGGATGCCATAAGAATTTTTTTCATGTCGTAATCCCTCGGGGTTAGATAGTTTCCTAGAATGTCATCGCAGCCTAGGCGTATGTGCTCTAATGTCCCACAGGGCTTATGATCTCAAGCTAAGACCAAAAAGCTGCCACAGTTTTCAAAAAGCTGGTGCTCGATTGCCACACCACGTTTTTCCCATAAAAAGTGTTGTGATCCCCCTGCCGCTTGCGACGACCCGGGTTCTGAAGTAAGTCATCTCTTATATAGTATCCAAGCGGGTTTTCGATGCGAAAAAAATGGTTCAAACCGATGATTGTTGGTGCCACGGTGGTGGCCTTGGTATCTGGCTGCAGTGACACGTCAGAACAAAGCTCAGTCGGCGGACCGACCAGCGATAGGGGCTACACCAGCGCCCGTGAGGAAAACGAATCCACCGGAACAACAATCTGGGAAGCCTTTGGCGCGGGTGGCAAGCAGGACGTCACAATAAAGGTCAACAAATACCTTTGGACGGCCTCTCTTGAGGTTCTGGAATTCTTGCCGGTTCAATCCGTTGATCCCTTCACTGGCGTGATCGTCACAGACTTTGGCACACCGCCAGGTGGTGGGCGTGCTTATCGCGCGACCATTCTGATTGATGACCCTGCGTTAGATGCCCGTTCGTTGAATGTCGGACTTCAAACCCGCAACGGCCCTGCAAGCAAAGCTGCAGTTGTCGCTGTTGAAAACGCGATTCTGAGCAGAGCACGGCAATTGCGCATTGCTGATGACGCGCTTTAACAAGCAATTGAATTTCTGGCTGTGACCGGCAAATATAGTCGGAACAGTTAAATACCATACACGGCGCCGGGCCCCGCAAATAAAGCGGCTCCCGGCGCTCTTACGTCAAAAAGGACGCATACATGTCGCGTTACACCCCCACAGAGATTGAAGCCCGCTGGCAAGAAGTCTGGAACAGGGATGAAGTCTTTAAAGCGGTACGCTCGGCGGATAAGCCCAAATACTACGTGCTTGAGATGTTCCCCTATCCATCGGGCCGCATCCATATGGGTCATGTACGCAACTACACAATGGGAGACGTGGTCGCCCGGTATAAGCTCGCCACCGGACATAACGTGTTGCACCCGATGGGTTGGGACGCCTTTGGCATGCCGGCTGAAAACGCGGCCATGGCCATTGGAGGCCACCCAAAAGACTGGACCTACGGCAACATCAAAGACATGCGCGACCAGATGAAACCACTGGGCCTGTCAATTGATTGGTCTCGTGAATTCGCCACCTGTGACCCGGAATATTATGGCCAACAGCAATCGCTGTTTTTGGATTTTTTAGAGGCAGGTTTGGTTTATCGCAAAAACGCTGTGGTGAATTGGGACCCGGTGGATATGACCGTTTTGGCCAATGAACAGGTGGAAAACGGCCGTGGCTGGCGCTCTGGCGCGGTTGTTGAACGGCGCGAATTGACCCAATGGTTTTTCAAGATTTCTGATCATTCCGAAGAATTGCTTGAGGCTTTGGATAATTTAGAGAACTGGCCCGCCAAAGTGCGGCTGATGCAAGAGAACTGGATCGGCAAGTCGCGCGGCCTGCAGTTTTCGTTCTCGACCATTGATGCCCCTGAGGGTCACGAGCAAATCGAAGTCTATACTACCCGCCCTGACACGTTAATGGGAGCCTCTTTTGTTGGCATCTCGCCGGATCATCCGCTGGCAAAACTACTCGAGAGCGACTCCCCAGAGATTGCAGCCTTCTGCGCGGAATGTCGCAAGGGCGGCACCACAGAAGAAGCCATCGAAACGGCTGAAAAACTTGGGTTCGACACGGGGATTCGCGTAACGCACCCCCTAATAGATGACACAGAACTGCCCGTTTACATCGCGAACTTCATCCTGATGGACTATGGCACAGGCGCAATCTTTGGCTGCCCCGCACATGATCAGCGGGATTTTGAATTCGCGACGAAATACGGCTTGCCGATTATCTCGACGTTTTTACCGGCCAGCGACGCGCCTGAAACGCTGTCCGAAGCCTTTGTTCCGACAAAATCCGAACAGGTTTTTTACAATCGGGGCTTTGCAGGCGCGCAACAGCAAACTGGCGCAGAGGCGATTGATGCAGCCGTCGATCATTGCGAATCGAATGGAATAGGCCAAGGCGTCACGAAATACCGTTTACGCGATTGGGGCCTGAGCCGACAGCGCTATTGGGGATGCCCTATCCCCGTTGTCCACTGCGATTCTTGCGGTGTTGTCCCTGAAAAGAAAGAAAACTTGCCGATCGAACTGCCGTATGATGTCAGCTTTGACGTTCCGGGAAATCCGTTAAACCGGCACACAGCATGGCGCGAAACCACGTGCCCGGCTTGTGGCAAGCCAGCGCTGCGTGAAACGGATACGATGGACACCTTCGTAGACAGCTCGTGGTATTTTGCGCGCTTCACCGCCCCAGAAGCCGAAACGCCAACAAACATGGCTGATGCATCCTACTGGATGAACGTCGATCAATATATCGGCGGCATCGAACACGCTATTTTGCACCTGTTGTATTCGCGCTTTTTCGCGCGGGCGATGCAGATTACCGGGCATTTGCCAGAATCAGCGGTTGAACCGTTTGACGCGTTATTCACGCAGGGCATGGTAACGCATGAGATTTACCAGACCACAGGCGATAATGGTCGCCCTGTTTACCATCTGCCCGAAGATGTTTCTGACGGTAAGTTGGCTGACGGGACCGCGGTTGACATCATTCCTTCGGCAAAAATGTCAAAGTCCAAAAAGAACGTTGTCGATCCAGTCAACATCATCTCGGCCTTTGGTGCAGACACCGCGCGCTGGTTTGTCTTGTCTGACAGTCCGCCGGAACGTGACGTGGAATGGACAGCCTCAGGTGCCGAAGCGGCATACAAACACCTAGGGCGCGTCTGGACGATGAGCGAAAAAATCGCCGAAATGTCCGGCACAGGGCAAAACGATGCCGAATTGCTGCGCGCGATGCATGTAACGATCCGCGATGTGACCCTGGGTGTTGAATCCTTTGGGTTTAACGCAGCAATCGCCAAACTCTATGCTTTTACTGCGGTTCTTCATAAATCCAAAGCAGGCGCCGAGGCTCAAAAACAGGCAATTCTGACGCTGGCCAAATTAATGTCACCAATGACCCCGCATTTGGCAGAAGATATCTGGGCTCGTCACGGGCAAGAAGGTTTGATCACCAGCTCACCCTGGCCCGTGGTAGACGAAGCCATGTTGGTGTCTGACACGGTCACCCTGCCCATTCAGGTAAACGGCAAACGTCGTGCTGAAATCACCGTACCAGCAGAGATGAGCAAAGAAGACGTAGAAAAAACCGCCCTTGCAGACGCTGCTGTGATAAGAACGTTGGATGGGGCCATCCCTAAGAAAATCATCGTAGTACCGGGACGTATTGTGAATGTCGTTATATAGCCGCCGTTCTTTTTTGTGCCTGCCAGTTGCATTGGCAGCTTGCGGTTTCACCCCAGTGTACAGCACCGGCCAATCCGGTGTGACGCTGCAAAACCGCATTGAAGTTGGCGAAGTAGAGGATCTGAATGGTTTTCTGGTAACGCGCAGGCTGGAAGAACGTCTGGGGCGCGCATCAGCGCCAAGCTACAAGCTAACGGTCGATGTTACTTCCCGAAGCGAAGGTCTGGCGGTGAATTCCGAAAGCAATATCAATCGTTTCAATTTGATCGGTGAGGCAAAATACGTATTGGTAAATCAGGCGACAGGGCAAATCGTAACCTCTGGCAGAGTGAATAACTTTACCGGGTCGTCGGCCTCTGGCACGACTGTGGCAACACTTGCAGCCGAGCGGGATGCGCGCGAACGCCTGATGACCCTGCTGGCAGATCAAATTGTTGTCCGATTGCTCAGCGCAGATATCTCATGAAGCTCAGCACGCGGGATGCGAACGCTTATTTCAAGCGCCCCGACACGACCAAATCTGGATTATTGATTTACGGCAGCGACGCCATGCGCGTTGCGCTCAAACGTCAGCAAATACTCGCAGCATTGCTGGGCACAGGCGCAGAAGAAGAAATGCGCCTGACGCGTCTCTCTGGCGGCGCGTTGCGCAAGGATCCTGCGTTGATACTAGATGCCGTCAAAGCCGTTGGGTTTTTCCCCGGTCCAAGAGCCGTATTTGTCGAAGAGGCAAACGAAAACACCGCGCCTGCTATTCTTTCGGCCCTAAAAGACTGGCAGCATGGCGACGCTCAGATCATCGTGACCGCTGGTGCTCTCAAACCAACATCAAAACTACGCAAGGCATTTGAAACCCATACGAATGCCTATGCCGTTGGAATCTACGATAACCCACCAACGCGCGAAGAGATCGAAACAGCCTTGCGGGACGGAAACCTCGCCATTCCTTCCGGTGATGTCATGGCCCTATTAAACGATCTGGCGCAGGCGCTGGCCCCCGGCGACTTTAGGCAAACGGTTGAAAAACTGTCCCTTTACAAACTAAACGATTCCAACCCGCTGAGTGAAGAAGACATCATCGCCTGCGCCCCAACATCAACCGAAGCCGCTGTGGATGACGTTTTGATGGTCGTCGCCGAGGCCCGCGCGCAAGATATTGGCCCGATGATGCAGAAACTGACGGCGCAGGGTGCCAATCCGGTGGGATTATGTATTGGAGCCATGCGCCATTTCCGCGCTTTGCACCGCGCGGCCTGTGATACCTCCGGGCGACCAACAATTTTTGGCCCCAACCGGGATCGGATGTTGGCGCAATCGCGCAAATGGGGGGCTGTACGATTGGAAACTGCTTTGGGTGTTTTAACAGACACGGATTTACAGCTACGCTCAGCTGGGCAACACGCCCCGGGCATGGCTTTAGTGGAACGCGCATTCATTCGGCTGGCAATGCTTGCCGGGCGTTAATTCAAAAGAGGAAAACAACATGTACAAAGTAGTTGGCGCTGCCAAGTCCCGCGCGTTCAGGGTGATGTGGATGCTCGAAGAGCTGGGCCAAGACTATGAACATTTACCCGTTTCACCGCGGTCAGAAGAAGCAGTGAAATTCAATTCTCTTGGTAAAATTCCAGCGCTTGTCGATGGCCCCGATGTGCTGACCGACTCGATGGCGATTGTAACCTATCTTGCAGATAAACACGGCAAGCTGACGGCGCCAGCGGGTACCGTGGCACGTGCAAAACAGGATGCGCTTACCTTTTGGCTGATCGATGAGTTTGATGCGATCCTTTGGTCTGCTGCAAAACACAGTTTTGTTCTCCCCGAAGAGCAGCGCATGCCAGCCGTAAAGGATGTATTGAAGGAAGAATTTTCAGCATCGGCGGCAAAATTGACTGATCGTTTGGAAGGCCCTTTTTTGATCGGGGACAGTCTTACAATCCCGGATATTCTGGCCTGTCATTGTTTGAACTGGGCTGTTGGCGCAGGCTTTCCGCGCGTTGACGCCAAACTGTTTACCTATGCCAAAGATCTGCGCGAACGGCCTGCATTTCAGGCGGCGACGGCAAGGTAGCGAAGCGTGCCCTGCCCCGCCCATCTCCCTGTCGCCAGACAGGCCGTCAGCAGATAGCCACCCGTTGGCGCGTCCCAATCCAGCATCTCGCCGGCACAAAAAACACCCGGTCGGGCTGTTAACATTAAGTCGTCATTTAGGGCAGAAAACCGCAAGCCACCGGCTGTTGAAATGGCTTCGTCCATTGGCCGGAGACCGTCGTGAGATACACGTAAATTTTTGATTTCATTTACCCATTTTTTTCGAACAGGCGTTTTCCCAGCCGTCATCTCATGAAAAAATGCTATCTTTGCAGGAGGCAGTCGCAGCGTGTTCTTAAGCCATTGAGACAGGCGTAATTTATCTGGTTTGGCTGCTAAAACAGCCATCATCTTGTCCGCTGAAGTATCAGGGGCAAGGTCGACGACCAGTGATTCCCCCTGCCGCAAGGCTGGGGTCAAAGCGTAAATGCCACCCCCCTCCAGGCCACGTGCTGAGATGGTCGCTTCGCCACGTGATATCTGTCCACCCGCCCGCCAAGCCACAGCCTTTAACGCCGAACCCATATGAGAGGCCATATGATCTGTCCACTTGACTTGAAGGGCTGCATTACTTGGCCGGAATGGCGTAATTTTGGCCTCTGCAGCCAGAATGCCAGCCCATTGTCCGTCAGCACCTAAACGCGCCCAACTCGCCCCCCCCAAAGCAAAAACAATGGCATCTGCCGTTAAAACCTGTTGCCCGGTTTCCGTAGCAAAAACCGCGTCTTTTTCTCGCCAGCCTGTCCAACGCCAACCGGTACGACGTTCAACACCCAGCTCTGTCAGGCGCGAAAGCCAAGCGCGCAAAAGAGGCGAAGCTTTCATCTCATCGGGAAAAACACGACCTGTTGAGCCTATAAAAACAGACTGACCTAAACCACGTGCCCAATCCTGTATGGCCTGTGCATCAAAATCTGAAATCATTGGGCGAAGCGTTTCAGCACCGTCAGAATACCGAGACAGCAATGTCTCGAGCGGTTCATCCTTGGTCAGGTTGAGACCGGATTTACCTGCCATCAAAAATTTGCGGCCAAAAGAGGGTTTTGCATCGCACACCGTAACCTTGACCCCGGCTGTGGCCAGCACATCGGCCGCCATTAACCCGGCAGGGCCAGCACCGATAACGAGTGCGGTTGTCACAGCTGGGCCTGCGGCAGCCCACCTTTGATTTCCACCACGCGCTGTGGGAATGGGATTTCTATGTCGTTGTCCTTCAAGGCGTTCCAAATCAGGAACAGGACATCTGATGTAAATTTATTCGGCCCATCATCAAAACCGTTCACCCAGAATTCAACGGCGAAATCGATGCCATTGTCGCCGAAACCGCGCAACTCACAGTCCGGGGGATAGGGCGTATCCAAAACACCGGGGTGCGTGGCCACCGCGGCTTCGATGATGTCAGGCACGAGATTGATATCCGTATCATAACTGACGGAAAAAGGCGCCTCATAGCGGTTTGCTGATCCGCTGTCGGAATAGTTGACGACACGTGTTGTGATAAAATCTTCGTTCGGCACAACGATCCAACGGCCGTCAAATGTCTCCAGTATTGCGGCGCGCGCGGTCATTTTAACGATTCGACCTGATTCTCCACCATCAAGCTCAACGTGGTCCCCGACGGTCGCCTGTCCCTCGATCAATAGAATCACACCAGAGATAAAGTTCGATGCAATCTTTTGCAGACCAAATCCAAGTCCAACACCAATGGCCCCCCCGATCACCGCAAGCGCGCTCAGATTAATACCCATGATGTTGAGAAGCAGCAAAAAGGCGACGCCAAAAATGGCGAATTCCACCACCTTGGCCATCAATTGCCGGATCGACGGGCGCATCTCTTTTTGGTTTTCGATGAATTGCGCGCTTTGCCGATTAGACCAACCACCCAGCCAGAACAGGAACCCTCCGGCAATTGCGCCTCGCACCAAACTCATGACCGAAAACGTAATGTTACCCAGGCTCACCGTCATCTCAGTCAGCTTTTGGCTGACGGCATCCAACAGACCCAGCGCATAGATCGCAGCAATAGGAAGCAGAACATAACGGCCAAGAATCTTTAACAGCGGGTCGGAGATGATCTCGCGTACAAGGGTACGCACTGCGAGAAACATAAAGATCCGCTTGCCAAAAGCGATCACAGCGCCACTGTCAAAAAGCGATCGAACCACAGTTTCGCCAACGGCTGTAAACAGATAGGCCAACAAGGGCAGCAGCAACGGAAGATAAACCAGCGCTGTGCGGCGTGCACGGGCAACGGCATTTACCGCATCGTCGGCAGGGGTCAGAACACGCGTCAGCACACCCTTTAACCGTGCGGCAACCATGACCGCTAAAAAATATGCAGCCACCAGCAAGCCAAATTGTGACCACGCCGCCGGGCTAAGCACCCAGGATTGGGCAATGTCGGTTATCTGTAAAGCATAGCCTGCGGCCTGCTGCACAATCTCCGGCTGCTCTGATAGATCAAATTCCACCGCGTATTCCTCAAACCCTGCCCACGAACATTCTACGGGTTTTGCCTGTCCTGTCACATCAAGGCAATAGCGCGTCGATCATCAGGCGTTAAACGTCAGGATTCTTTGCCCCCCAAAGGCACTACAAAGTTGTTTGTAGTAAATTCGAGACTGAGCTGCATTGCGCCGGCGTAGGGGTCGCAATGCAATGCGATTTTTTGGACCCGTGTCAAAGTTATTTGAGTAAAAACGTCGAACATTTTGCAACTGTTTGACCAGTGGTGCGTGTCTCATTTGCCGGATCAACCTAAGTGCTGACCCGGCAGGTATTTTAGGTTAGAATTGGTCAGATAAACAGGAAGTCATTTGAGCTTAGATCACTGACCTCGACGCCACGAAGGATCAGTGTATCCTCAGCGCCAAAGTCAATTTCTACACCCCAGCGGGTGTCATAAGCAGCATCAACAACATCACCGAACGCCTCAAAACCATCGACTGTGATTGCAATTCGGTCGTCGCCTTGGCGGTCAAAATCACGAATGATGTCCGTTTCATTGCCTTGCGCAAAAATGAACACGTCATCCCCGCGTCCGCCATAAACGTTGTCGCGACCGGCGCCACTGTCGATCAGATCGTTCCCAGATCCGCCAAAGATCAAATCTTTTCCTTCATCGCCGCTGATGTTGTCATTTCCCGATCCACCCCAGACTGTGTCGTTGCCGCTGCCGCCTGAGATATCATCGTTGCCGCTCCCGCCTTTAAGGAAGTCTCGATCAGCGCCACCGTTGATGATGTCATCGCCAGACCCGCCGAAAATGAAATCGCGTCCATCTTCACCGTTCAAAACATCCCAACCACGTCCGCCCGAGATAATATCATTCCCCGCGCCACCATCGATAAAGTCATCGTCGCGCCCGCCCCATAGGAAATCGCGGTAATCACTGCCGGACTGACGCGCCACAGTATTCACATGTACGGTTGCGACCTGAGCGCCCTCGACGGTGAAATCCGCCGCAGATGGGTCGATGAAATTCCCAAATGCGTTGGTTCCGCCCAGAATAATCTGTTCTCCGCCTGGGTTGCCTTCTGATCCGTTGAATCCCGCGTGTGTCGTGACGACGCCACCTTCATCGATACCCGTGTTCGGCCCAGTTTGGTTGATAAATGCAGCATCAACCTCAGTGTTCACCTCTGTTCCCGCATCCCGGACGTCGGAACCCCCAAAACTGATCGTCTGAGCACCGAGAAATTGACCAGAGTCATCAAAGAGCTGGACGGCATTCGCGGTGCCAATAAATGCGTCGTTAGACGGCAAAATCATTGATGCGAGACCTAAATACCCATTTGAGACGCCGTTCACACTGATCGTGGAAGAAGCCAGTTCCCGCGTATCAATCGGCCCACGTTCGCCAGCCACATTAGTTGTCTGCCCATCCGCATCTGCTGCAAGCAGTTCACCAGCGATAACGGAATTGTTCCCGTCTTCTGCCAGTGCTTCCAGGCCGGCTGACGCCGCACCTCCGAGATCGTAAACGTCAAAGCTTCCGTTATGGAAACCCGTAAAAAAGGGTGTAAGTGCCGTTCCACCAATGTCGGATTCATTCCGAATGGAAACACGTAGTTCAGTTGTCATGTAGGGTTCTCCTCAAGACTGGTTAAAAACGAGGCGACCCTAGTCAGGAGACGTTGAATTAACGAATACACATCTGTTCACGAAATTGGTCCCAACGGTGATCACTGAAATTAAGAAAATTTCAACACGTTTGGGCGTCCCAGGTGACTGATTCAAACAGTAAGACTGCGCAACGGTTTTGGCGTTTGTCCTAATGCGACCAACCCACTGACCCGGGTATAAAGTACGATGTTGGTTTGCCGTTCGCCTTCCGAACTACCGCAGCAGCGTGCTCATTAAACTGACTATCAACGTTTGGCACTTGGACGTATTCGCGTCCTGTTTGGACAGGAAACGAATACCTGCCAAATGGTCGACGTCAAAGGCACATTTTTTTAATATCAGCGGCGATCTGTGGGGGTGCAGCCGCCGTCGCTTCTGTCAGTAATTTTGCCTGTGCGATCAAATTATCTTTGGGTGTCACATGGTCAATCAGCCCAAAGGACAAGGCTTGGGTCGTGTCCAGTTTTTGTGCGCCCATTAAGATAAGTTTAGTACGCGCCGGACCGATCAGCGCCGACAGACGACCGGGATCACTGGGTTGTGGTAAAAACCCAAGCTTCATCACTGGGTAAAAGAACTTTGCATCCGGCACCGCAATACGCAAGTCACAGGCCAGTGCCATTCCAAATGCACCTCCGGCGAGCGTCCTATTCAAGGCCGCGACGGTCATGCCCGGGATGGCTGCGACCGCGCCGGACAGGTCCTCCCACAAAGGAGAGGTCGCCAATCCCGCACGCGCTGCATCTAAATCTGCCCCTGCGCTAAACACCTTGCCGCGCCCGGTCAAAATGACCGCGCGCGCATCTTGGGCTTGCTGCATCACATCAATCAGCTCTATGAGCATTTGTTCAGTGAGCGCGTTGGCTTTTTCCGGCCGATTAAGTGTGATCATCCAAACACCAGCGCTTCGTTCAATCTCAATCACATCAAGCCAACTTTTTTGCGGATATTTTCATCACGCAACGAAATCTCCTGACCACACCATTCGTCCGCTTCAGAACTGCACATCCAGAGCAAAGCTCGCGCAGGCCAATCCGCAGGAATGTGCACGTCCCAATCCAATTGGCTGACAGGATTAATGCCGCTAGATTTAATTTCGCGCTGCATTTGGGTCGCAACCGTGCCCGGTGACAACCCGATTGCCCGGATTCCATGAACGGCTTCTTCCTTGTCCAAACAGCGGTTCAACATATTGGCCCCCGCCTTGGACGTGCAATAATGGCTCCAGGCTTCGATCGGCCCATGCGCGGCACCTGAACTGATCGTCAGGATAGAGCCGCCGCCCTTGGCACGCATGACCGGCAATACCGCATGCATCCCATTGAACACACCTTTGAGATTGACGTCGATGACATCGCCCCACGCGTCCGGATCCGCCTCACCCAGATGTGAAATCGGCTCAATGATCCCCGCGTTATTAATCAACACATCTATTCCGCCAAACGTGTCAGTCGTAATCTCTACCGCTTTGGCCACATCGCTGTAGCGGGCAACATTACAGGGAATGGCAATGGCCGTGGGGCCAATTTCCCCTGCGATATCAGCGATTTCCTTTTGACCGCGCGCCAATAGAGCGACATTCGCACCAGCTTTGGAAAATACGCGCGCAGCCTCTGCCCCAATGCCACGGCTGGCCCCGGTAATCACTACTGTCTTTCCCGTCATATCCATGGAATTCTCCTTCGCTCGTTCCTATCTAAGCAGTGGTAAACCTGCCTGACCGCCGGGTCCAGCCCGTGACCTCTTGACCATTGCCAGCCCATCACCGACGATATCCCGTCACACGCCAAAAGGACCACTTCATGTCTCCTCTATCCTACTCTCTTTTTGCCAGCACAGCTTTGAGCTTTTTGGCCTCTGCGGCCCTCGCCGACCTGTCCGCGCAAGACGTCTGGTCCAGCTTGAAAAACAACGCCGCGGAATTTGGATACGACATCAGTGGAGATGAAACACAAACGCAAAACGGCCTGACCATCGACGACCTCCATGTGAAGTGGAAATATGTCGAAGCGCCTACCGATTTTTCATTCCAACGCGTCGTTCTGACGGAACACTCAGACGGAACGGTCTCTATGACTTTACCCGCCCGGATCTCGATGCACTCAAGCGCAGCGGATTCAACGAAATTGTCCCTAGACGTTCTTCAAACCGGATTAAAAATCACAGCCTCCGGCGATCCTGAAGCCATACAATATGAATACACAGCCGAGGAAATCGCGCTCAATTCGGCAGATATTGATTTCAACGGCAGAACCTTTTCCGAAAAAGGTGCGAACTTGGATGCCGCCATTGAAAACCTATCCGGGCGGGTGAATTTTGAACAAATAAACCCGGGCCGGTTTGAAAATTTCTGGCAAGCCGACGTGCTGCGCTATCAGCTAGACGTCAAAGACCAAACAGCAAACCATAGCCTCGATACAAGTGGTCAAATGAGAGATATTTCAATGTCTAATTCCGTCGTCGCACCGGATGGCGGAATTGAGCTAGGGGAATTAAACGCAGCACTCTTGGCAGGGTATTCCTCCAAAAGCTCCGTTCGTTTCAAAACGGGTGCATTTAATACTTTTCTGGACGACCTAGATGGGAAAACAGAGATATCGATGGTCGGCGGAATGGGCGAAATCAAAGCAAGTGTTGATAAAAACGGCGTGATCATAGAGGGTAAACAAAGTGATATTCAGGGGGATCTTTCTATTCTCCATCTCCCTCTGCCCATACAATTTTCTGCCGCGGACACCGACTTAAACCTGTCCTTTCCACTTATTGCATCCGAAACCTTCGAAAACTTCGGCCTTGGCGTTGCCTTAAACGGGTTAGTAATATCTGACACTTTGTGGAATCTTTTCGACCCCAGCGGGCAACTGCCCCGGGATCCGGCAACTGTCGCATTTGATCTGGACGGCGAGGCCAAACCTTTGATCGACTTCTTTGATCCATACCTTGCCGAGACATTAAAGACTGTTAGACGACCGGTCGAAGTGAAAAACCTTAATATCAACCGATTGGACGTATCCGCCGCCGGTGCCGAGCTGACCGGAAAAGGTGCGTTCGAATTCGACAACGCTCAATTCGGTCCGCCCAAACCAGCCGGGTCGATCGATCTGGCGTTATCCGGGGGAAATGGCTTAATCGATACGCTGGTCGCAATTGGAGTGTTGCCCGAACAACAGGCCATGGGTGCCCGCTTGATGATGGGGTTGTTGACCATCCCGGGGGAGGCCCCCGATACGATGTCAACAAAGATTGAGATCAACAAAGAAGGCCATGTGATCGCAAACGGGCAACGTATTCAATGAGCTGAAATCCGGGCATTCTTTGCGACACCCTTGCAGAGGCGCTCTTAGCTCGCTACCTCATGCGCACCCTTATCGGAGCCCAATATGACGCAGCCCCTTGGCGAACTGACGGAAAAACTGCTGCACGCGGCCAATAGAGCCGGCGCAGAAAGTGCAGATGCAATGGCTGTGCGGGGGACCTCTGTCAGTATCGATGTACGCGCAGCTGTGCTGGAACAAGCCGAGCGCGCGGAAGGCATAGACATCGGTTTACGTGTGTTTGTCGGAAAACGGAGCGCGATTGTTTCCGCATCCGACAGCCGCGACAGCACGTTCGAGGAAATGGCCCAGCGCGCTGTTGCAATGGCCAAGGAAGCGCCGGAAGATCCATATTCTGGGCTCGCCTCTGCGGAGCAGTTGAGCACCAGTTGGGATCTGGAAGCCTTGGAGCTATGTGATCTAACGCCAGAACCATCACCAGAGATGTTGCAGCAAGACGCAGCCCAAGCCGAAGCCGCCGCATTGGAAAACAGTGGAATTTCGCAAGTTCAATCCGCCTCAGCCGGGTATTCAGCACGCGAAGTTCAACTAACAGCCACCAATGGTTTTTCAGGTGGATACACCAGAACCGACCGAGGCCTTTCATGTGTTGCCATCAGTGGCAGTGGTGCCGAAATGGAGCGAGATTATGACGGTGATAGCCGCATTTTTCAATCCGATTTGCGCAGCCCACATGCCATCGGGGCCCGAGCAGCCGAACGCGCAGTAGAACGCATCGGCGCGCGTAAACCACCCACGGGCAGTTTTCCTGTGCTGTTTGATGAACGCGTTTCATCTACCTTGATCGGCCATTTGCTGGTCGCGGCCAATGGGTCATCGATCACCCGCGGGGCGTCTTGGCTACGGGACGCAAAAGACGAACAGATCCTGCCAAATGGCCTGTATTTACACGAAGACCCGCATCGGCCGCGCGCCTCTGGCACACGTCCCTTTGACGCAGAAGGCCTGCCGACGATGGCCCGTGACATCGTCCAGGACGGCGTGCTGACCAGCTGGACATTGGATCTGGCAACAGCACGCAAACTGGGCATGGCCTCAACAGGAAACGCGGCCCGTGGTACATCATCGGGTCCGTCGCCTACGACGTGGAATGTGGCTCTAACGCAGGGCGATCAAACCCGCGACGCCTTGATCAAGGATATGGGGACTGGCTTGCTGGTCACCTCAATGATCGGATCAACCATCAACCCCAACACAGGAGACTATTCGCGCGGCGCGGCGGGTCTTTGGGTCGAAAACGGGGAAATCACGCACGCGGTAAATGAATGTACGATTGCAGGTAATCTAAGAGAAATGCTGCGCAATTTGGTTCCCGCAAATGATGCGCGCACGCACCTCAGCCGCATTGTCCCATCCTTGCTGGTGCCGGGGATGACACTTGCCGGCAACTGATCTGACGCTCCTCACCGAGGCAATCCGAATGGCTGGGCGCGTTGCGCGCAGTTTTGTCGGAGGTACGGCGCAAAAATGGGACAAGCCCGACGGCGCAGGCCCCGTCACCGAAGCTGATTTGGCGGTAAATGCATATTTAGAATCCGTTTTGCGGATGGCCCGCCCAGATTACGGCTGGCTGTCCGAAGAAACCGAAGACAACACAAAACGCTTATCTTGCGACTCGGTCTTTATTGTTGATCCCATAGATGGCACCCGCAGTTTTGTTGAAGGGTCACGCACTTGGGCCCATTCAATCGCCGTCGCAGATCATGGCGTTGTAACTGCCGGCGCGATCTATTTGCCAATGCGCGATTTCTTATACACTGCAGCCAAAGGAAAAGGCGCTTGGCTAAACGGCATGCCGTTAAATGTCTCACAAAGAACTGAGCTGAGCGGCGCTGATATTCTCGCAACCAAACCCACACTATCCCCTGATCAATGGCCCAATGGCGTTCCCGAAATCAAACGCGCCCACCGCCCGTCGCTTGCCTATCGGCTTGGGCTCGTTGGTCAGGGCCGTTTCGACGGAATGCTAACCTTACGTCCAACGTGGGAATGGGATGTCGCAGCGGGAGCCTTGATTATTCAAGAAGCAAAAGGGATCTGTACTGACAAAACCGGGCAACCTGCGTTGTTCAACAATGCCACGCCTCAGTTAAATGGCATGATTGCCGCCGGGCCTGTCTTGCACGGCCTTTTGGTTGAAGCCTTAGATGGTTAGATTGGCTTGACCCCGCAGTGCTAATAAACGACCTTCCGATCACTCTCATTTCTGACCCGAGGTTCCTCCCATGACACAACGCCTTCATCTCGTTTTCGGCGGAGAGCTGGTTGATCCCAGCAAAAACACATTCAAAAATGTCGACGACATTCATATCGTTGGCATCTATCCAAATTATGCCGCTGCCTTTGATGCATGGAAATCAGAAGCGCAACGCACAGTAGACAATGCGCACATGCGTTACTTCATCGCCCACCTGCACCGCTTGCGTGACGAAGAAGCCGCCGCTTCCTCGACCGAAAAACTCGGGTAAGGGCACGTGAGCCGTTCGCTCGGGCTCTCGGCATATCGCGCGCTGTCACGTCGATCATCCGAACGCCGTTTTGACCCAAGTGCGCCACGCCCCGAAGGAACGTTGCTTTGGCTCCATGCCGCAGAACCAGACAATCTGTTGGCGATCCAAGATTTAGCGCAACGCCTTTGTTCCGCGCGTTATGATTTGCACGTTGTCATTACTGTGCCTGATCAATCCCAACTTGACGTAGCCCGAGCTCATTGGGTGCCAAATGAGCTGATATACCTTGAGAAACTGCCAAGCGAACACCCTGATGCAATCAAGACCTTTTGGCGGCATTGGACCCCCAACATTGCGATATGGGCGTGGGGAGATTTGCGCCCCAATTTGCTACATTGGGTGCATGAAAAAAAATGTCCCATCGCGCTGATTGATGCAGATGAAGCGGGCTTTGACGGGCGTCGGGATAGGTGGTTACCCGACTTATCGCGCCAATTGCTCGATCCATTCGTGGCCCTTATGGTACGTTCAAGTTCTGCACTCCGCCGTTTGGAAAATCTCGGCCTGAACACCACACGTATCGATGTTACGCCCCCTTTACAGGCCGGAGGTCACGCTCTGCCCTGTCGCGACTCTGATCTGTCTGATTTGTCCTCAGCGCTTAGTCGCCGCCCCGTATGGCTTGCCAGCAATGTTCAGCAAGAAGAACTGGATGCGGTGCTCAACGCCCATCGGCAAGCTTTACGCCTAACCCACCGTTTGCTTCTCATCATTCACCCCGCGCAGGAGGACCTATGCGGCCAATTTTCCGATGAAATTACGCAAAAAGGGTTCCAACTCTCTAATTGGTCAGAAGAGGGCGAACCGGACGACGCAGTACAAATACTCATGACACCTGATACAGATGAATTAGGTCTGTTTTATCGCGTTGCACCGATCACCTTCATGGGAAGTTCGCTGGTTCAAGGCTATCACGGACGCAATCCATTCGAAGCTGCCGCACTCGGCTCCGCCGTATTATACGGCCCAAATGTCCGCAGATTTATGCCGTTTTATTCTCGTTTGGCCAAAGCGGGCGCCGCGCGCATCGTCAAAGACGACGACACCTTAGGAACCGCTGTGTCACGATTGATCGCCCCGGATCAGGCAGCGTCCATGGCGCATGCCGGATGGGATGTCATCAGCCAAGGCGCGCGGCTGACCGATCGCGTTATCAACCTCGTACATGCCGCATTAGACGGTGAGTTGGAAGCGACCAATGCGCACACCTGATTTTTGGTACACACCACCACACGATCCTACCTTCCTGGCGCGATGCTTGAACCCGCTGGGGAAGGTTTACAGCCTCGCCACGGCAAAACGAGTTGCGCGAGATCCTACCTTTCAGCCCGATGTACCCGTGGTTTGTGTTGGGAACATCAATGCCGGCGGCACAGGAAAGACGCCAACTGTTATTGCTGTGCTCGGGATTCTAACCGACACTTTCCAGTCCCCACATGTTGTCACAAGAGGATACGGGGGCAGTCTGAAAGGCCCGGTTCGCGTTGATCCGTCGCGCCATTCTGCCGCTGAGGTCGGAGATGAACCGCTGTTACTGGCGGCCTTTGCAGAAGTGTGGGTGGCACAAGACCGAGCCGCAGGTGCGCGGGCTGCACAACAGGCAGGCGCCAGCGTGATCGTGCTTGATGATGGCTTTCAAAACCCGACGCTCAGGAAAGATCTCAACATCGTCGTCGTTGACGCCCAAAAAGGGTTTGGGAACGGGCGTTGCCTACCTGCGGGCCCGTTGCGCGAACCCGTTAACATCGGACTAGCTCGGGCTGATGTACTATTATCCGTCGGCGCTCCCGGTGCTCAGGCGCGTTTTGATAGAACGGACCTTCCCGCCGATTTACTGCATTTGCGGGCTGCTCTTGATCCGCTGCAAACCGGCATGGAATGGCCCGGAACGCGCGCCATTGCTTTTGCAGGCATTGCCCACCCTGAAAAGTTCTTCGCAACGTTGAAAAATCTAGGAGCAGATGTTGTTCACACCGAAGCCCTGGACGACCACCAACCTCTGACATCGGCTCTGATGAAACGATTAGAAGCCGACGCAACGCGATTGGGCGCGCAACTCATCACGACCGAAAAAGACGCTGTTAGATTGCCGTCCAGTTTTCGCCACAAAGTTATTACGCTACCTGTTAGGCTCAATTTTGGCACTGATATTGCGATCCTAAAGAGTAAACTGACTGATTTATTCTAAGCTTTAAACGCACATACTATCGGTCAAGTCATCCTAAAAAAAATGGCCCGGAGAATCCCGGACCACGATTTCGATTTCTACGATCTGGCACAGACTACTCAGAAGCTTCGTCAATCAGTTCCGACATATCAGCAAAGGACATGTTTGTGTATTTTGTCCCGTTGATCACAAAACTAGGCGTGCTGTCGACACCGTCGGCTGTCGCATTTTCCTGATACCATGCAACCAATGTTTGCGCTTTTTCACCGTCCTGCAGGCAGGCTTCCATCGTGTCGTTGTCGAGCCCAGCAAGCAAGCCAATCTTGCGCAACTCACCGACAATCGCAGACGGATCGCCTGCACGGGCCCATTCGGATTGCTTTTCATAAAACAAATCACTCATGCCAAAAAAGGCTTCGGGCGTCCCCGCACAACGTGCGATCATAGACGCCCATAAACCGTATCTGTCAAAATACACTTCGCGATAGACGAAATTGATTTTGCCGGTGTCGATATAGTTCGATTTCAGCTCTTTGAACGTTCCTTCATGGAAACGCGCGCAATGTGGGCATGTATAGCTGGCGTATTCGATGACCGTCACAGGCGCATCCGGGTTCCCGATTGACATATCAACAATGCTTGACGTGTCAAAATCTGACGCATCCTGTGCATAAGCGGCCCCCAGTGGATTGGCCGGCGTTACCGAACTGGAGTTCGGGGTCGTAACATAATAGCCCCCAAGACCAATAACCGCCATGGCAGCCGAAATAATCATCATACGCGACATAGCGTTTCCCTTTTCATCGGTTGGTTTTATTGAGTATATTCTCGCCCAATTGTGCCAATGCACGTCTCAGGCTGTCGTCAGCTACAGGTTCAGTAAAATCCTCGGCCTTTTGACGCAACACCGGATCTGTCCTCTCAACGGGCTTTGATCCTTTTGCGTGGCGAAAATCCACCTGACCATCAGAAAATCCTGTCGGGGCTGTTTGGGTAATACGAATACGTGCGATCGCGTTATACCCGTAAACAGCATTCACACGCGCGCGCAGCTTTTCTTTTTCCATCTCAAGAACGGGCGCATTGGACCCTGTGGTCAGCAAGGTAAGAGTGGCTCCCATTCCCCCACGTCCATAGCTAACATCCACAGGACGCGACACGGTTGAAATCATTTCACCGGCAATCTCTGCCCATTGTGTCAGCAGTCTGCTCTGTGCAAACCCACGCGATTCGGATGCCGCACGGATACGCTGCGTCAGTAAACTTGACGTTCGGGCAAATCCTTTTGTACTGGCGCGACGTCGCTGCATCGTTATCTTCCCATGGATATCTATAGCAACTTAGCGTGCAATGCATCATGCAACCAGCCCAAGCGACACAGGAAGGTTATAAATATTGCGTTACAATCACAGCGATCCAGAACAATTGAATTTAGGCCTGTTGGATTGGTACGACACGCACGCGCGACGCATGCCTTGGCGTGTTCCGCCTGAATTGCGAAAATCTGGAATTGAACCAGATCCTTATCGCGTTTGGCTATCCGAAGTGATGTTGCAGCAAACCACAGTTGCAACGGTCAAAGGTTACTTTGAACGCTTCACCCAACGCTGGCCGACTGTTCATGAACTTGCTGCGGCACAGGACGCCGATGTGATGGGGGAATGGGCCGGATTAGGATATTACGCCCGTGCGCGGAACTTGCTGAAATGCGCTCGAAAAGTCGTGGATGAACATGGCGGTCAATTCCCACCACATCATGAAAAATTGCTAAAACTGCCAGGAATAGGGCCTTATACAGCAGCGGCGATCGCCTCAATTGCGTTTGATTTGCACCATACTGTTCTGGATGGAAACGTCGAACGCGTGATGGCGCGTTTGCACGATGTGCATACACCTCTACCAGAAGTAAAACCGACACTGATGTTGCATGCCGAGGCATTGACCCCACAGAAACGACCGGGTGATTACGCGCAGGCTGTCATGGACCTGGGGGCCACGATTTGCACACCTAAATCGCCAGCCTGCGGGATTTGCCCTTGGAATGCCCCCTGTGTCGCACGAGCCAAGGGAACCGCCAACGAGCTTCCCAAAAAGACACCTAAGAAACCCAAACCCGTTCGGCACGGCACCGTGTTTTTAGCCCAGCGAGAGGATGGTGCTTGGCTATTGGAAAGGCGACCGGACAAAGGTCTGCTGGGCGGCATGTTGGGATGGCCCGGGTCAGACTGGATAGATGTGAACCTTCAATTGCCAGAAACAGACCCGCCCTGTCGCGGAAACTGGCATTTGATCGACGGTGAGGTGCGCCATACATTCACGCATTTCCATCTCGTTCTGCATATTTTTTTCGCAAAGGTGCCTTTAGATGTCAGCCCGGCCGCTGGTGATTTTGTCTCCCGCGAAACGTTTCAACCTTCCAACCTGCCCACTGTAATGCGCAAAGCTTTTGATTTGGCACCATGAATTCTTGCGTTACTTTAGCCACATGGTTCCCAGTCAGGAAACAAAGATGAATTCGAACACACCTCAATCGAAATACAGCCCACTGCCAAATGCGGCACCGTTCTGGATCTCGTTGACATTGATTCCTTTGGCGCTTTGTGGCGCCATTTGGGGAGGATGGGCCGTATGTATTCTACCGCTCTATACTTGGTATCTGTTTTCAGGGCTGGATTTTGTCTTTGGACGTAACAACGGCAACCCGAATCCTGACACAGATCTCCAAGCGCTCGCAGCCCATCATCTCATTACGCTGATTTGGGCCCCCTTACAGTTTTTGCTGCTATTTGGCATGATTTGGTATGTGCCACAGGCCGAGCATCTCAGCACATTGGAACGTGGCGTTTTGTTTTTTGGCGTGGGCGTCATTACCGGCACTGTTGGCATAAACTACAGTCACGAGCTTATGCACCAAAGACACAAAATGGATCGGTGGTTGGCGGATATTTTACTGGCAATGGTCCTATATTCACATTTCCGCTCGGAACATCTGCTGGTGCATCACCGCTATGTTGGCACACCGACAGATGCGGTCACCGCGCGCTACAACGAAGGGTTTTATCGGTTTTTCCCCCGCGTATTGCATGAATGTCTGTCATCAGCTTTCAACGCGGAACGCGCAATGTTGGCACGCAAAAATTTGCCATGGCAGCATCGCTCCAATCCCTTTTTCAAGTATTGGACACTGCAAGGGTGTATGTTGATCCTCGCATTCAGCTTGGGCGGTCTGACCGGTGTCTTATTGTTTCTCCTTCAGGCGGCCACAGCGATTTGGCAATTGGAATTGGTCAATTACATCGAACACTATGGTTTGACACGCAGACATCTGGGCGAGGGGAAATACGAACATGTTTTACCTCAGCATTCTTGGAATGCAGACCATCGCGCAACAAATTGGTTGTTGCTGAACCTTCAGCGCCATTCTGATCATCATTTCAAACCCAGCCGTCCTTATCCTGTGCTGCAAACTTATGACGCGGACACCGCACCTCAACTGCCATTTGGCTATCCGGTCATGACCATGACCGCGATGGTGCCCTCCCTATGGCGCCGCGTCATGAACCCGCGTGTCCAAAGCTGGCGTGACACCTACTACCCCGACATCGATGATTGGGCCCCCTACGATATGGGGACAAACCCTCGCCGTAGGTAAAAAAACCCCGCCATAGGGCGGGGTCAAGGGGGGTGCCCATTACAGGCGACCTCGTTCAGGAGGCCACAGGCACCGGCGGTGTTCGAATGAATTTGGCTTAGTTGGTCATCTCTGAGCGGATCTGTTGGCGCAACACATCAATGGGGATTTTTTTACCCTCTTTTTTGTAGCACCAATACGTCCAACCATTGCAGCTCGGCGCGTTTTCAAGGGCAGCACCCACTTGGTGAATGGATCCTTTGACGTCACTGCCAATCAAAGTACCATCAGCACGGACCTTAACCTTGTGGCGGTTGTTCATGGAGAACAGCTCCTCCCCCGGACGCAGCATGCCGCGCTCCACAAGCTGACCAAACGGCACACGTGGCTCGGCCCGTTTAGATGTGCTGACCTGTAAAGCGTCCCGGTCGAATTTACGCACTTTGGAAATGCGCTTCTCGGCAACCTTGCGATAGGCTGCTTCGCGTTCGATTCCGATGAAATCACGGCCCAGCATCTTGGCAACAGCACCTGTCGTGCCGGTACCGAAAAATGGATCGAGAATAACGTCGCCCGGATTCGTGGCCCCCACCAAGACCCGATGCAGCAGGCTCTCCGGCTTTTGTGTCGGATGCGCCTTATCGCCATTCTCGTCCTTCAGGCGCTCATGACCGGTGCAAATTGGCAGCACCCAGTCAGATCGCATCTGAATTCCTTCGTTCAGCGCCTTAAGCGCTTCGTAGTTAAAGGTGTATTTACTCGTCTCTTCCCGGCCAGCCCAGATCATTGTCTCGTGGGCATTGGTGAAACGTTTGCCGCGGAAATTTGGCATTGGGTTGGATTTTCTCCACACCACATCATTCAGTATCCAATACCCCTGATCCTGCAGCGCGGCTCCCACACGGAAAATATTGTGATAGCTGCCGATCACCCAAATGGCGCCATTAGGCTTCAAAATGCGGCGCGCAGCTTTGAGCCAAGCACGGGTGAAATCATCATAGGCTTTGAAACTGGAAAACTGGTCCCATTCGTCGTCAACCGCATCAACGCGGCTGTTGTCAGGGCGATGCAGATCGCCCTTGAGCTGCAAATTATACGGCGGGTCTGCGAATATAAGATCCACGGACGCCTCAGGAAGACTGTTCATCACATCGATGCAGTCGCCGTCAATAATCGTGTTTAAAGGAAGCGCCGCAGCGCCCTTGGTCTTTGTCATCATCATTCTGCCTCTGATCCGGTGCATTTTGCACTCGTTCGTTAAGTGTAAGATGATTCAAAGCCGATTCGCGGTCAATTTCTTTTTTGAATCAAGGCTTTACGATTTCATCTTGATACAACATGTTGTGTATAGGCTTGAAGCTTCGTCTATGGTGTGGGGTTACCCCAAGATTTTGCAATGCCAACATGTGGCTTTTTGATCCATAACCCATGTTTGTGTGCCACCCATATCCCGGGTACTGTTGCGCCAAATCCACCATGATCTGATCGCGGGCAGTTTTGGCCACAATAGATGCCGCCGAAATCGACAGGCAACGGGCGTCTCCCTTCACCACAGGTTGTGCATCGATGGTCAAGTCGCGCGGCAACATTGAGCCATCGACAAGAACGAAATCCGGTTGAATCGGCAACCCTGCTATCGCGCGCACCATGGCCAGATGGCTGGCTCGCAAGATGTTATGTTCATCGATTTCTTCGACGCTCGCATGCCCAATACTCACATGGGCGCACTGGGTTAACGCCTCAGTAAGCGCGACACGTTTTTTCAAGGACAGTTTTTTGGAGTCATTGAGCCCCTCTGGGATACAACTGGCATCCAAAATCACGGCACCCGCTGTGACAGGCCCTGCAAGCGGCCCACGGCCGACCTCATCAACACCCGCAACATGCAGGGCTCCTGCATCCAAGGCAGCCTTTTCCATTTCGTAATCTGGTCCCATAGGCTTTTCTCTGACGATCAGCAGATCAACGCAAGGTCCAGATTTGATCGGTTTGCAGATTTTACCCCGCACGCCAGCGCCGGAAACACCCTGAGGGAACCACTCAAAATGCCGCCCGCCTATGAAAGACAGGGCGACGCCCGAACGCCGCCCTAAAGGTGGAAGCCACTGAAACCTGTCAGAGCTTCTAAATGGCGCTGAATTACGTCCGCGCCAAATGATATCCAGCACGGCGCAGACATTGCGCGTCATACCCGCTGCGTTTTTTCTTGGACGCCCGGAACGACACCTCGCAGGCATGCGGCAAACTGTGAGTAAAATTGTAGTTCTTTTTCAGGCACGACTTACCAAAAATTCGGTGATGCCCATTGCGGGTTTCGTAGCTGCGCAGACAATCGCCGGGCAGCAAATGGCGCCGCGCTTTTTGTGGCAGGGAACGCGGTTTGACACGCTGCACTTTCTGGACGGGTGGCGCATACCGTTTTTTGTTGCTCTCTTTGTGGCTAGATTTTTTCTTTTTATCTGTTTTGTCGCTGATGATCTTTGTGACGATGGCAATGCCAGCGATTGCAGCGAGTGTGCGTGCGACATCTTCATTCGCTTGGGCGGGCGCAGTCCCTATGGCGGTCACACTCAAGGCAGCGGCGACGACGGTGGCAATAAATCTACGGGTCATGGATCTTTTCCTTTTTGCTAAACAAGTGCGCAACAACTGTGCGGCGTGTTGTTTAGAAACTGGGGCAGACCCCCTCAGACAGGCAATATCAGCAGGGTGTTATCGGATAGCACCGAGGAAAAGACTGCTTTGTTATTGAATAACCTCGCGGTCCTGCCCACTGTGCGACTCATGAAACATTCACTTTCCAAACTCGCTCTCAGCGCGGTGTTCGTGATGAGCGCTCAATATGCATCGGCCGCCTGTTTCGCTGATTACAAGGCAAAACAAGACAACCCACTGCGCCTACATTACGGGGTTGCAGAGGTATCAAAGTGTTCAAAAAAGACTGCCAAAACAGAACTCTCCAAAAGATTGGCTTCAAAGGGCTGGACGATATTGAACGTCATGTCGGTCTTTGACGAAAGCGGCTTGGCAGAAAGGAAAGACAGTGCAGGATCAAACTATCTCCGCTATTGAAATGCGCCGTTCTGGCGCGCGTATCGTCGGATTTGGTATCGCTGGAATTCTCGTGATCCTTGCCATTGCGACTGGCTTTTTGTTCTGGGCCTTGCCCGATGCAAATGCCTTTAATGTTCGGGTTGAACGTTTGTTCATCGAAAACAATGATCTGACATCTCAGGCTGAAATTAAGTTGCTGGAAATTCTCGCCCAATCCGGGACCGCCTTTTCGGACACTCTGAGCAGCTATCGCCTTGTGATCTTTGTTTTGCTGATTTTTGCAACGGCAATGTTGATCGCTGCCCTGGTCTTTTTGGTCATGTTGGTGAGTTTCAACAGGCGCATGGCCCAGATCGAACGCGCAGGTATTCAGGTGAATTCATTGCTCATCAGTCGCGAAGAAAACACCGTGTATCTGAATAATCTGGGGTTCAAATTGACCGATGCGGCCATGGAAACCATGTCACTGCTCGCAGAAGCGCGTATGGATGATGATGTCTTGTCAGGCGCGCAAATCGAAGGCGTGATCTCTGGCCGCACAGCTGCGGATTGTGAAGAAGCAGCTGGGGCCACGCGCATCAAAAGACTGCGGGACACGCTCGGCAATCAGATCGTTGCCGAGCTGTTGGTCAAAAACATTGCGCGGCGCGGCTACATGTTGGCGATCAACAAAGACGTTATAAAGGTGATTTAAACCGTCTTAGTGCCCGGAAAAGACCAATACTGTGAACGGCATCAACAGTGAGCGCAGGCGCAACCCTGCCGCATGGATAAGCCCGACGGTATCTACGACATGTAGAAACGTTCGCCTGCCGAACCCCAATTCAGGGTCGTCCAATAGCTCATGGTTGCTCGTATAGGCGTTGGCCAAACACCGGCTGCCGCGTGGAATTTCGTCCGTTTGTCCTGGGTAAATCGGCTCGAGAATTGCCACAATAGACCCCGCCTGATTGTTCGCTGATTGCACATCAACGAGCGTATCCCCCGGTCTAAATTGCCCAGACGCAAACACATCTTGCACTTCGACAATCACCATTGGGATAACAGTAAACGGCTTTGAGGCACACATTATTTCTGCCACGCCACCCTGTTTAACCACTTGGGTGGAAATCTGCGAGAACCCAGCCTGAAAACGCTTACTGCCTCGGCCTTCGGGCACCAAAATACCAGCCGGGCGTAGGATCGGGTTAACGATATCCCCGATTTGCAGCGCGAATTGCTCTACCGTACCGCTGGTTCCTGCAACCACGGTCATTTTACCGATTTCAACCTTCGCCTGCTCCAAGGCCGCTTCGGCCGTTTCACGTTGCGCCGGCAATAACACATCAATGTTAGCATCAACGGTTTCAACCCCGGCTTGTGCTGCCTCCAACGCGCCCTGACGTACATCCAGTTCGTTTTCAAGGACTTCGACATCACGTTCAGAGACAACCGCAGATCCGCGCCCCTGGAGTTCCAGGCGGCGGTCTAAATCTTCTTGGACTTGCAACAACGAAGCAGCAGCCTGATCAACCAATGCGATTGCTGCAACGCGATCAGTTTGCGCCACAGCCAAGGCCGCATCAACTTCTTCGATCTGACGTTGCGCAGACTCTTGGGCTGCCAATTCACGGCTGGCGTCCAGCGTAAAGAGAACATCGCCTGCCTCGACGTGCTGGTTGTTTTCGACAAACACCTCTTCAACGCGCCCAGCACCTTCGGACAGAATTGTCACGGTGCGAAAGAAAGAAACGGCGTTCGATGTACTTGGGTGGAAGTAGAAAACGATCGTAATCAAGGTCGTTGTCATCATCGCGCAGAGGGTGATCCCCCAACGCAGCTCGTACCACACCGTAAAGAAGTTGATTTCATGACCAAAACGCTTTCCCTGTACGTGGCGTCTGATCATATAGTCAGGGAAAATTGTGACCAACGAGCACAAGAACAACTCAATCATTAGATTGCACCCTATTGGCCAGTTTCTGCAAGGATTCTGCGATGGAGTTCAATGGCGTTCCGAAATCCGGTGGGCGGAACGCCGCGAGAACCAGCGCAGCCACCCAAAAGATGTTATTGTGGGTGAACAACGCGAGAATACACAAAATGCTGATCAACTGCAGCTGGGTCGCGTTGCTTTTATGGGCCATTCGTTCCGGCAGAGAGTGCAATGTGAAATAAAAGACACCCAAGAGAGCGATGGCCGCGATCAACAAAAACGTCATGGTCGTGAACATCGAATCCGATCCATCCGGACCTGCAAAATAAAAAGGCAGGTAATGTGGCGCCATTGGATGAATATTTTCTGTCATAATGCTTCTCTGCTCTGACTAATTGAAGCTTTCTAACCGGAATCTAAGGTTGGCAACAAGTTGCATTCATAACCACGTGTATCAAAATGTCCCTCTGGTCATTTTCCGATTGTCTATTCTATGGTGGCGCTGCGTCTTGCACGAAAAGGAATTTGCTCAATGCCCGCGCCGATCAACACGTTCAAACACTCCCTTTCTGAGGGAAAAACAGTTATCGGATGCTGGATGAGCATCGCCGAAGCCTATACGGCCGAAATTCTGGGGAACGCAGGGTTTGACTGGTTGTTAATTGACGGAGAACATGCGCCCAACGACATTCGCTCTATTCGGGATCAACTCGTCGCGCTCAAGGGCAGTTCCAGTCACCCTATTGTCCGGGTTCCCACGGGCGAAACTTGGATCATCAAACAAGCACTGGACGTTGGGGTGCAAACCCTTCTGGTCCCGATGGTCGAAACCGCAGATCAGGCACGTGAGCTGGTGCGCGCTTGTCGTTATCCCCCCGAAGGTACACGCGGTGTGGGTTACAAGGTTGGCCGCGCGTCCGGCTTTGGCCAAATGGAAAACTACGGGCCAACGGCGGATGAGCAAATTTGCCTGCTGGTCCAGGTGGAAAACAAAACCGGTTTGGACAATTTAGACGACATCTTAGCAGTAGAAGGAATTGATGGTGTTTTTATCGGCCCTGCGGATCTTTCTGCCAGTTTGGGCTATCTGGATCAGACCATGCATCCTGACATGCAGGCAACCATTCTTTCCGCCTTAAAACGTATCAGCGACAGTGGAAAAGCTGCGGGCATCCTAACCACGGACGATGACATGATTGATGCCTCTCTTAAGGCAGGCGCACGCTTTGTCGCAGTTGCCATGGACATTGCCTTATTGCTGCAAAACGGGAAAACTGCGGCCGCAAAGTGGAAACGACCCTAACGCATTTTCATCATCGTTGCAGCCTGCGTGTAGCCTCCTGCGGCCCCATCGATGAAATGCAAATGATCGTCCGTCATGATCGAGGGAACGATACAAGTCATCATCGCTTCGTCCTGAGTTGCGATCCCATAACGAACAATGTTGTTTGCTGCGGCATCTGACAGAATCTTTTCCAACTGCTGCTGGCTTTCGGGATCGCAATCCAACGTCATTTTCAAACCATCATCTAATTTGCGAAAATCAGCATTGGCGGCAACAACCTGCGCGTAACGCCGGGCATCAAAGCCGCCTAACGTGATGCCCATCCTGATCAGCACCCAAGCAATGAAGGATTCAAAGAGCGCCTTGAATTTTGCTGTCCTGAATGACCCACCAGCACCTGCAGCATGCGCCTCTAACCTTGCACCAGCCGGAGGCCAACGTGCCTCCATCCCATTTAACGGAGCCGGATGACCGCCACGTTCCAACTTTTCGGCGATCGATATGAGATCTTGATACACATCAGCAACATCCTCCGGTGCGGCCTCCCGCTCAGCCGCAACCACCAACGAGAGAATCGTCCCCTGCTGTGTGCGCATATGCGCCCAGCGACAGGACAAACCTGTTAAATCCGGAGCCGTACCAAGAGGCGCTTTGGGTAACGTAAACTGTCCCACCTTCATTTGTTGTTCTGCCCAGAGCACCCCACCACCAGCAAACATTGCGTAATCGGCACCTTGCGAGACCCGAAACCGGGCCACGCAAACATCATGTCCATTTTTGCGGATTTCTGACACAGGGATCAGAGCAACGCGCATTTCCATATCAAATTCAAGATCAGCCCATGTGGCCACAGCCGAAAGCGCCTGCTTTGCAGCGTTCGCTTTTTTAGCACTCACGGCAAAACCAGCACCATCACCGCCAAAAACAAATGGAAAAATCTGACCCTCATGCGCATTTATCACAGCGGAAATCACAGCAGCCCCGACCATATTGACCGTCTTATATCGCCCCTCAGCCACGTGGGCGGTTGAATTCACAACATCTGCCACCCCAACAAACCAATCTGTCGGCAACCTCTGGTAGCGTTCCATATCAGTGAGGCGGGCAAATGATGTCTCTGGAATCAAGAGATCATAAAATGCACTGCTGTCGCTACTCATCGCCATCCACCCGCATAACTTGAAACAGCATAACACAAAGGATGCTTTTCACGCCATGTTGCGTGCCAGTCTGCAATCCACCTCTTTCAAGTCGGCGCTTTGGGGTATAAGACGCGCCCACCATCACATCAGACACATTGGAGTAAACAGATGGGTTACCGCGTCGTTATTGCGGGTGCCACAGGTAACGTGGGCCGCGAAATGCTAAACATTCTTTCTGAACGTCACTTCCCAGTGGACGAAATTGCCGTCTTGGCATCTCGTAAGTCTCTGGGCACGGAAGTGAGCTTTGGCGAGAAGACGCTGACGACGAAGGATCTTGATACGTTTGACTTCACGGGCTGGGATTTTGCGCTGTTTGCGGTCGGTTCCGAAGCGACCAAATTATACGCACCCAAGGCCGCCAAAGCCGGTTGCGTGGTTATCGATAACTCATCGCTTTACCGCTATGATCCTGACGTTCCGTTGATCGTGCCAGAGGTGAATCCGGAGGCGATCACCGATTATGCAAAGAAAAACATTATCGCAAACCCCAATTGCTCGACGGCGCAAATGGTGGTGGCGCTAAAGCCTTTGCACGACCGCGCAACGATTAAACGCGTCGTTGTGTCGACGTATCAATCCGTGTCCGGCTCAGGCAAGGATGGGATTGACGAACTCTGGGATCAAACGAAATCGATCTACAACCCGGTCGACAACAAGCCGCCGAAAAAATTCCAGAAGCAGATCGCCTTCAATGTGATTCCGCAGATCGATGTCTTCATGGACTCGGGTGACACAAAAGAAGAATGGAAGATGATGGTTGAGACGAAGAAAATCGTCGACCCCAAAATCAAAGTCACGGCGACATGTGTCCGCGTCCCTGTCTTTGTTGGCCATTCCGAATCTGTGAACATCGAATTCGAAGACCATTTGGACGAAGACGAAGCGCGCGAAATCTTGCGCGAAGCGCCGGGTGTCATGGTGATCGATAAGCGCGAAGATGGCGGTTATGTTTCTCCGATCGAATGTGTCGGAGATTTTGCGACATTCATCAGCCGGATTCGTCAGGACAGCACAATCGACAACGGCTTGAACCTGTGGTGCGTCTCGGACAACCTGCGCAAAGGTGCGGCGCTCAACGCCGTTCAGATCGCTGAATTGCTTGGCAATCGCATCCTGAAAAAGGGCTGATTTTCTGATATTCAGAGCATGAAAGGGCACCCATTCGATGCCCTTTTTTTCATGGCTCTTGTTGAAATGTGTACGTCAAATATGATGGGGTTTAGCTGCTCCTCACTTCAGCAAGAAATCCAGTCATAAACTCTTCCAAGACTTGGTGCCGCTGGGCGGCGAATGCGTTCCCAGCCGTCGTTTGGAATGACCCGGACAAGCGCAAGAGTTTTGTTTTAAAATGATCGATCGCATAAGACATGTCATCGAGGTCACGGTGCGCTGCGCTTGGGTCCAGCGGGTCATAAAGGGCGCGCCCAAGACGACCCGAGACATAGAAACATCTTGCAATGCCGGTATGGCCAATTGCGTCCAGACGATCAGCATCTTGGAGAATTTTGGCCTCCAAGGTCGTCGGATCAACTTTGGCAGAAAAGCTATGCGCCTCAATAGCATGGGCCACCTTGTCGGCCGCACTTTGACACCAGCCAAGCTCAATAAGTGTTTTGAACGCTTTCTCGGCAGCCAAGCGCGACGCCGATGATCGTAGAGGCGAGTCCTTTGGCACATCAACGCAATCATGCAGCAACGTTGCCGCTGCCAAAACCAGGCCGTCACCCCCTTCAGTTTTCACAATCGCCTGAACATTTTTCCAAACGCGTAGTATATGGGATAGATCATGTGACCCGTCATCTGTCGCACCAACCGCATGAGGCAGGAGTTGTTTGGCAAGAGACTGGTGAGGTGCGAAATTCTGTGCAATTTCCATCCAAAAAGAGTATCGTAATGTCGTCACTGGTTCTAACAATTTCTCTTTGGGAAAAGCGGCCGCGTATATCCATTTTGGAGACAGACAACGTTACGTTCGCCATCCTAACAAACGCCTTTCAATTGCACCGATCACGGCGCTGACAAAGACGCCCAGCGCCGATAAAATGACAACACCTGCAAAGAGGCGTTCCAGATCATACAGCGAACCGGCTTCTAGGATATAGGCACCGATACCGAACTCCGCACCGAGCATTTCGGCAGCGACCAATAAAATGATCGCGATGGCTAGGCTGATCCTAAGCCCGGATAAAATCCCCGGCATGGCCCCCGGCAAGACAATTTTGCGCACAATAGACCACCATGACAGGCCGAAACTCTGCCCCATGCGGATCAGCGTGCGATCCACGTTATCGACGGCACCATAGGTTGCAACGACAGTCGGCGTAAAAGTTCCAAATGCGATCAAGGCGTATTTGGACCCTTCGCCAATACCAAACCAAATCACAAAGAGCGGCAACAACGCAATTTTGGGAATCGGGAAAATCGCCGCCACAAGGGGCACAAGGCCAGACCGTACATAGGAAAACAAACCGATTAGAATTCCGACGCTAATGCCAACGCTGACGCCGATAAGAGCCCCCAAAACGAGCCTAGATAGGCTAAGACCTAAGTGCTTGAACAGCAGGCCACTGTTGTAAAGTTGCACCAGAGTGTCGATGACATCTGACGGTTTGGGCAAGGAAAGGGCCGAAATCCAGCCTGCCCGCGTGCCCCATTCTGCCAAAAGGACCAATGTAATGAAGACTGTAACGCCGACCCATCGACGGGATTTTGGTGCAAATCCTCCGCCGCGAAACGTGACGGTTTTTTCTGATTCAGCCATGAAGCAGCTCCGCATCTGCTGCCCGTGCTTCGTCGCGCATCAATTGCCAAAGGTGTTTTTGCGCCCGTTCGAGATCGGCGTCCCCGAATTCTCGTTCTGCAAGAGGTTTGTCGATTTCAACGATTTCGCGGATCTTTCCAGGGCGTCGCGATAACACGACAACTCGATGACCCAGACGAACGGCTTCGGCTAGATTATGGGTAACATAGACAGCCGTGAATGGCTGACGTGTCCAGAGTTCTACCAGATCATCCATCAGCAATTCGCGGGTTTGGCTATCCAGCGCGGAAAGCGGTTCATCCATCAGCATCACCGCCGGATTGACGGCAAGCGCGCGTGCTATTGCCACACGTTGCTTCATGCCCCCTGACAGCTGTTTTGGCAAAGCTTTGGCGAAATCGGTGAGCTTGGTGCGGGTGAGCACGTCTTTGATGATCTTCTCTGCCGCCTCACCCTTGATGCCATGATCTTCTAGCACCAAAGACACATTGCCCGACACCGTGCGCCAGGGCAGTAACGCAAAATCCTGAAAAATATAGGTGAGTGGGTTTAGACACGCGTCGGGCGGTTCGCCCAACTGCAAGACCTTACCGGACATAGGGCGTTCCAACCCACCGATGAACCGCAAAAGCGTGGATTTCCCACACCCAGACGGGCCAACGATGCAAACGATCTGCCCGCTGGAAATATCCAGAGAAATGTCGCGCATTACTTCGAAACTGTCATAGGAATGGCTAATGCCTTCCAGCCGAATATCCATAGCGGACCTTTTAAATGAGACGGGGCCAGACTAAACTGACCCCGATATGAGGGCTATGCCCCGATCAGATCCACATAGGACGTGTCAACAAGTTGTTCGATGCTGATATCGGCATCCACCAGACCTTCGGATTGGAACCACGCCAATTGATCTTGAATCGATGCGATGTTTAGCGCGGCACCTTTGCTGATACGCATGGTTCCATTGATAATTGATGGCGCGGCCTTGGCCCGTTCACGGTCTGTGTAGACATATTTGTGAATCAGATCGACCATTTCGTCCTGATCGGCTGTTTTGTCGATCATCGCGGCGGCATAATCATCAACCCCCTTTGAAAACCCAGCAAGGAACCCTTCGGTCATTCCGCGTTCGTTGGCAGCGTTCTTGGCCGATGTGAAGACTGTCGTCACCTGATAATCAGGGATGTAGTCCGAGACATTGGCAATCATGTGCCACGCACCTGCCTTTGCCAGAGGTTTGGCAATATGAGGCACAATCGACCAGCCATCTACTTGCCCAGATTTCATAGCGCCAATGATCGCGCCTACTTTTTGCAACGGCGTGAAACTCAGATTAATACCCTCAGCGGCCGCCATTTTTGACCCCATATAGTGGAACGAAGACCCCGCCTGCGTCACCGCATATTTCTTGCCATCAAGGTCCTTGAGGGTTTTTACACCTGCTTGATAAGACGCATCTGAAATCACATATTTCTGACCATCAATGCCTGCTTCTTCGCTGAGGGCGCCGCCGATCACTTTGATTGCGCCCTTATCGGCGAGGTTTATCAAACCGCCAGAAACAGCTGTGACGGCATAATCAACATCCCCAGATGCAATGGCTACCGCCATAGGCTGTGCTGCCTGAAAAAATTCAAATTCGACATCAAGCCCCGCATCTGCAAAATAACCTCGTTCGAAACCAACGAAGTTTCCGGAATGCGAGGTAAAACGTAACGCGCCCACTTTGATTTTTTTATTCGCGGCCAGAGCCGGAGCGGCCAACCCTGTGGCCGCCACTGTTCCGCCCATCAGAGCCAATGCCTTGCGGCGATCTATATGTGTCATGTTTCCTCCCTAAATGACCATTTTTCCTGTCTATTGTCTCAGTTCCGCTTTCACATCCTCTTTTAAAAGTACAAGCGCTGCTTCGACCTGCCGTTCCAAAACCGCCTCTAACAAGCCCTTTTGGCGCTGTTTGCGCGCGGCCCAATCCAGGTGCCCTTCTCGCAGTTGAGCAAGGCGGAAACGGCGGCTTTGGTCAAAAAACTTACGATGCAAATCAATCAAGCGGGGGCTGTCGCAGGCCTCGATCAAAGAGAAGGAAAAGGCACGACAAGCCTCGTCCCACTCCAGCGCGATCAGATCATCAGGCGTTGTCGCAGCGCGCGTCTCTGCTTTTTGCAAAGCGTGATGCGCGGCCATAACGCGACCCTCCCAAGCCACATCGCCCAGCGCAATAGAGCGCGACAGCGCCACTTTTTCGATCTCAAAACGCACCATCTGAATGTCACGTACATCATCTTGCGTCGCAGATGTGACACGAAACCCACGTTGCGCTGTGGCCTCAACGAGCCCTTCCGTGGAAAGAATGCGCAACGTCTCTCGCATCGAATGGTTCGACCCGCCATACCGCGTACGCAATTCATTTATTTTTAGCTTTTGATCCGGCAACAACATACCAAACGCGATGTCACGCCTCAGCGAAGAGGCAAGCAATTCTACGATCGTACCATCGTCAGATTTCTTACTGGAAAAAAGCAATGGTGTTCCGCCAATATTAAAAATGTTGGACATTTTTTGGAATAGTGAGCGATTTCTGTCAACCAATAATATATCGCGATGCGAGGCGGATCAATTGAACCGTGTTCCAAGTTCCCGCGCAAACGGCAACCCGGAACACTCGGTTACCTCTTTTAGAATGTAGCGCCTGTCTCTGCTATGATAAGGTCTTTATACAGTTTGCGAATGCGATCCATAACAGGACGTTCACCCGAGCCAATTTGCTTTCCGTCAATCTCTGAAACTGGTGTTTGCGCACCAAAAGTGCCCGTCATAAATGCTTCGTCTGCACTATAGGTTTCATACAAAGAATAATTGCGCTCATAGACAGGGATGTCGTTGTCACGGCAAATATCAATGACCTTCTGGCGGGTCACACCATTCATGCAATAATCGCCGGTCGAGGTCCAAACAGCACCTTTGCGCACTATGAAAAAGTTGCAGGCGTTGGTGGTGTTCACAAACCCATGTGGGTCCAACATCAACCCCTCGTCTGCCCCGACCTGTTCCGCTTGCAAGCAGGCCAAAACGCAGTTCAGTTTCGAATGGCTGTTATACTTGGCATCCTGGCTCATGGGCAGGCCACGCACTTGCGGGACTGTGGCCAGACGAATACCCTTTTGCAAACCGCCCGAGGGTTTGGAATGCTCCATGATGATCACCAGCGTTGGCCCTGTGCGGCTCAACGAGGGGTGCTGGTAAGGTTTAATTTTTTTCCCTCGGGTGAGCATCAAACGGCAATGTGCATCAGTGGTCATTCCGTTGGCCTCGGCTGTCATGGTCAGCGCCTCAAGGATACCCGCGCGATCCATGCCCACGTCCAAGGACACAGCTTTACACGAACCAAAGAAGCGATCCATATGCTCCTCAAAGAACGACCATTTACCGTTGTAGAGCCGCATGCCTTCCCACATGCCGTCCCCCAGCATAAACCCGCTATCGTAGACAGAGACTTTCGCCTCGTCGCGGTGGAAAATCTCGCCATTCACATAGACTTTGGTGTCCAAGTTGCGTGGATCCTCATCTGAATCGTGAGAGGTGCGTTTAACATCTTGCATAGCGTGATCCTTTTGGTTTTTGTCGATATAAATGACAGACACGACGCAGCTGTCCACGTCGAAAACTGGTCAGAAAGAAAGAAAATTCATGGATCAAATCATCGTCCCACATGAAACGAGCGGGACCATCTTGACCTGTGACGAAGGCATCAGTTTTTGGGGCGGAGTCAATGCCGATAACGGGGTGGTTCAGGATGCCCATCACCCCCAACACAACCAGTCTCTGGCGGGCAAAATCGTCTTGATGCCCACGAGCCGAGGATCGTGTTCGGGGAGCGGCGTTTTGCTTGAACTGGTCTTGAACGGGCACGCGCCGGCAGCGCTCATCTTTCACGAAGCCGAAGATATTTTGACCTTGGGGGCGTTGATCGCCGCGAAAATGTTCGAATGCCCGCTGGCCGTTTTGCGCCTGTCCAAGGACAGCTACGACCGTCTGACCCACTGCACGCATGCACATATAACCGCTGATCGGATTGTGGCTGACGGCGTGGTCCTGACGCTGACCCCATTGGATACGGATATTCTGGCGCTCACAGCGCAGGACCAAGCGATGCTGGAGGGCGCTGAGGGGCCCGCCGTTCAATTGGCGATGCAGGTGATCCAAACGATGGGGGCGGCACAAGCTGCCACGCGACTGACCGACATCACGCGCGGCCATATTGACGGCTGTATCTATGCCGGGGCGGCCAATCTGACGTTTGCCAACGCCATGCAGCAGATGGGCGCTCGGGTGAAAATCCCCACAACAACGAACGCAATCTCTGTCGATTTTGACAATTGGCAAAATCAGGGCGTGCCCAATTTGTTTGGTACGCCCGCCAGTCAACTTGCAGCAGCCTATGTTGCAATGGGCGCGCGACCAACTTTCACCTGTGCGCCCTATTTGGCCCAAGATCGGCCCCAAGTTGGAGAAGATATCGGGTGGTCGGAATCCAATGCTGTGATCTTTGCAAACAGTGTGCTGGGTGCGCGCACGGTGAAACATCCGGATTTCTTTGATCTTTTCGTGGCGTTGACCGGGCGCGCGCCGCTGGCCGATGTCTATCTGTCGGAAAATCGGCAAGCCATGGTGCGGTTGTCGATAGATTTGCCCTCCAACCATTCCGAAGCAATATGGCCTTTGATCGGCTGGGTCGCAGGCCAACACGCCCCGGACCGGGTGCCACGGATTGACGGGCTTGAACATGCCGGGATCGTTGAAGACGATCTCAAAGCCTTGTGTGCGGCCTTTGGCACCACCTCTGCAGCGCCTATGCTTCACATTAAAGGGGTGACGCCAGAGGGAGAAAGGGCCCCTCATCCAGATGCCCCCTGTATCAAAATCACCAAAACCATGTTGGCCCAAGCCTGGATTGCACTGAATTCCGGGCCGGAACAGGTGCATTTGGTGGCTCTGGGCAGTCCACATTTTTCGATTGGAGAAACGCGGATTTTCGCGGATTTGATGGCAGGGCGTATGTGCACAGCCGAAACGGCCTGCATCATTACAATGGGGCGCGAGACCGAGCAACAGGCACAGACCGAGGGGTTGATTGAACGTCTCGAAGCTTCGGGTGTCCAAGTTTTTCATGATCTTTGCTGGTGTTCGATCTCTGAACCGGTCTTCCCGCCTGATGCCCGCAATCTTGTCACGAACTCGGGTAAATATGCCCACTACGCCCCCGGGCTGTCTGGAAGGACTGTCCGATTTACGAGCCTTGCTGAATGTGCGGATGCGGCAGTAGAAGGTCATCTTGCTGCGGGACTGCCTGACTGGCTTGTGTAAAAAGATACCGAGCGACTTTTGCGCCCGGCATCACTATGGCGGCATCAGTTCTTAGTTATTGAACATCAACTCACGTTGAATGACCGGGGAAGCATTGGGGTCGAGGCCAAAATCAGTCAAGAAATCCGCGTACCAACCTTGTGTCTGGCCTGTTTCATACCAGTAAAAGATAGACGTGTTTACCCAGTTGAGGAAGCGTTGGTCAGATTCCTGACGGACAGCCACAGATGTTGGCGAGGAAAACGCCGGTGTTGGGATCACAAGCTGACCACGGCCCAATTTCTGGCGCGCTGCCAACAGCGGTGGGTGGAACAAAGAAACCGCATCAACACGACCCGACTGGAACGCCGCGATGGAAGCACCGTTGTCCGGAAAACGTTGAATATCAGCTTCTGGCAAGTTGGCCGTGACATATGTGTCCATGCTCGACCCTTGAGGCACCGCAATCGACACATCCGCACTGTTCAACTCGGCCCACGTGCTGGCAGCAAGGTCTTCGTTCGCCAGTACGGCCAAGGAGATATAAAGTAGCGGGTTAGACGGGAAAGCCACGGTAACAGCGCGATCAGGCTTGGGATCAAGCACGGGCATGGCGTCGATTTTGTTTGCCTGCAAGGCTGCAACGGCTGTGCCCCATGTGACTTCGACAACCTCCAAATCTACGCCCAACGTGTCGGCCATATTCTGACCTATGCTAATGCCCAATCCACTGTCCCATTCGCCTGTAGCCGGGTTTTTGCTGAACCATGGCGGCGCTTGTGTCACACCGATGCGCAATTTACCGGATTCTTGGATTTGCTCCCAAGTCGATGTTTCTTGCGCTGTAACAGGCGCGGTTGTCAGCACTGCGGCCGCGGTCAGACCCGCCAACCAATGTGTGGTTTTCTTGAAAATGTTTCTCATTTTTCGTCCTCTCCGTTGGTAGTTTTTAGTCTGGCAGTTTGAACAAGGCATGCCCGTCCAAGAATTCTCTCATGCGTTGCGTTTGTGGGTTTTTCAGCAGGGCCTGCGGTTCGCCTTCCTCGTGAATTGCGCCTTGGTTCAAGAACAAAACCCGATTTGCAACGTGGTAGGCAAAACCCAATTCATGGGTAACACAGATCATCGTCATGCCTTCATCGGCCAGTTGGCGCATGGTCTTGAGCACTTCGCCAACCAGTTCCGGGTCCAATGCAGAAGTAACTTCGTCAAACAGCATCACTTCGGGGTCCATCGCCAAGGCCCGCGCAATGGCCACGCGTTGTTTTTGTCCACCTGACAGTCGTGCCGGATATTCAGCGGCCTTGTCGGCAAGCCCGACGCGTTCGAGTTGCGCCATAGATTTGGTTTTAGCCTCGCCCTGCCCGCGTCCCAACACCGTGATCTGGCCTTCCATGACATTTTGCAGCACCGTCATGTGAGGGAAGAGGTTGAAGTGTTGAAACACCATTCCAATACGCGCGCGCAGCTTGCACAAATCGGCTTCTTTGTAGCGCATCTTACCGCCAACCTCTGCGCCAACCGCAGTGCCATTCAAGTAAATCCGCCCCTCCGTCGGCGTTTCCATAAAATTGATGCACCGCAACAACGTGGATTTCCCCGACCCGCTGGACCCCAGCAGCACAACCGTTTCACCTGCCTTTACCGTGAGGTCGATGCCCTTAAGGACATCCAGCTTGCCAAAACTCTTGTGCAAGTCTTCTACACGAACGAGGTCAGTCATTGGTCACTCCGTTTTAATTTTCGCTCGATGACATAAGTGGCCTGCACAACGGGGTAGAGCACCACAAAGAAAATCAAAGCGACAGCGGTATAGGATTCAATTGGATTGTAGTTGAGGTCAGCAATCAGTTTGGCCTGATTCAGGGTTTCAACATAGGCGACGATAGATGCCAGTGTAGACATCTTGAACACTTCGATCCCGCGGTTGGTCAATGCAGGCAGAACCCGTTTTAGTGCCACTGGCAGGATTACGCGGCGCATTGTTTGTGCAAAATTCATACCGATGGCCTTGCCCGCTTCCCATTGACCTTTGTCGACGGATTGAATGCCGGCGCGATAAATTTCGGCGGAAAAGGCCATTGTATTCAAGGATATACCTAGAACCGCCGCGAGAAAGGGCGACGTCTCGATGCCCGTTAAAATTGGAAAAGCATAATAGAACCAGATGATCTGGACCAGGACAGGCGTATTACGATACACCTCGACAAAGATACGCGCGGGCCACGCCACGAAAGGCGATTTCACATAGCGCATTATGCCTACGATCAAACCGCCGGACATGCCCAGCACAACCGTGACACCAAACATCAGCAAGGTACCCTGAAGGCCAATCCAGAAAACCTGCCAATTTTGAAAAATCGTTGCGAAATCCCAGTTGTACCCCATTTTAATGCACCGTCCCTTCACCCGACTTGGCTAATTTTCGCTCGATAACGATGGATGCTTGGCTAAAGACAAAAATCAAAAGGAAATAGACCACTGCCACAACCGTGTAGACTTCGAGCGGTCGAAACGTCCGTTGCGCGATATCATTCGCCTGATACATCAGGTCGGTATAGGCGATGGTCGACACCAGCGTCGTCGTTTTTAACAATTCGATCGAGCGTTCCATGAATGCGGGGATCATCCGTTTGACCGCTTGCGGCAGGATCACCCGCCTTAGGCATTGGTTTCGCGTCATTCCGATGGCTTTGGCTCCCTCCCATTGGCCGCGATCAATCGATTGAATACCGCTGCGAAAAATCTCGGCAAAGAAGGCCGAAGACTGGATCGAAAAGGTAACAATCGCCGTCGTGAATGGCGTCATGTTGACGTTGAACAGGATCGGAAAGGCAAAGAAGAACCAAAAGAGTTGCACGAGCGGCGGGGTTGTGCGGAAAAATTCGATGACAAAGGCAGCGATCATCGACAGGGCGCGCATTTGCGACAACCGCGACAGCGCAAGACCCAGCCCCAATGGGACCCCGAAGGAAAGCGCCAGACCAGTGACTTTGAGAGTGTTTACCAACCCAAGCAGTAATATATCAAAACTGCCGAGAACCGGCGCGAAATTCCATTCCATACTAGGCGCGCTCCCTTTGATGAGCTGAGGGGGATGGTGAGAGTGCCTGGCCCTGCCCGGCGGTAAATCGCGTAACGCCATAGGGCGACAGATCAATATTCGGCCGTTTTCCAACCATCAATTGAGCGATGATCTGACCCGTTCTCGCTGACCCCGTGAGACCCACGTGTTGGTGACCAAATCCAAGAAAGACACCGCGGACCGCGCGCAACTCATCAATGACAGGTACCGAATCCGTTGGAGCCGGGCGGTGTCCAAACCAACGTGTCTCTTTGCCAAAGCTGAAATCGGGCAAAACCTCCATCAATGAGCGTTTCAACAGCGCAAAAACCTTGTCTTGCCCGGCGTTTTTCAATCCCCCGAACTCGACAGCTCCGGCGACGCGCAAACGGCCCTTCATAGGCGAAAAGATCAGTTTTTTGCTCGGAACCAACGTTGGTGAGCGCGGTAAAAACGAAGGGTCCCAGAATTCCAGATGATATCCGCTTTCCGCCTCTACCGGGATTTTCACGCCTAATTTTTCAACTAGAAGCGGTGACCACGCGCCAGCCGTAATCGCGACCCGGTCGCCTAATATTGCGCCCTTTTCGGTCATGACCCCTGTGGCACGCCCATTTTGCTGCAACACATCCCTGACCTGATCGTTCACGATTGTCCCACCAGAACGTTCGAAAAAAACACGCAGGTCATGCATATAAGCACCGGGATCGGTGATCTGACCATGCTCTGACAATGCAGCTAAAAATCCAAAATCCTTTGCGAAAACAGAATCATAAGATTGACGCAGCGGACCGTCGTGTTCGGACCATTTAAACCCAAGATCCCGGCGGATTTTCCAGCCAAGCGCATCGCCCTCAAATGCCGCGCGGTCTTGATAGAGAACGGCAAAATCACAAGGCGTAATATGACGCTGAGCATCTGTCCCGTCAGCCAAGGATTGGTGATCTTGGAGAGAGTTCCCAATGATGGGCTGCAAGGCTGTTGCGATACGCCGTGCTTCAGATGCGGTTGCGTGGCGTAAATATTTCAAAGCCCAAGGCAAGAGCCGGGGCATATATGGCCACCGCACAAAAACCGGTTCATTGCCGCTCACCATCATTTTCGGAATTTTACCGATCAATCCGGGCATTGTAACCGGCAAAACAGACGCCGAAGCCAAGACACCCGCGTTGCCATAACTGGCACGATCTTTGGGCGCGCCCTTGTCTATTAGGGTAACCCGGCATCCTTCCCGTTGTGACCAGATCGCAGTGGCAATCCCCACCATGCCGCCTCCAACCACGATGATGTGTGGCGGCTCGGCAGTGCTGTCATCGCGATCATGGAGTGACATTGAACTCTACCCCAGATTGGCTTCTTCAAGATCGGAGAAGCTTCGATCCAAGGCGTCAAGGATCGGTTGAATATCTTTGCTTTGCAAACAAAGAGGCGGGACCATGCGCAGAACGTTTTTGAAAGCGCCGGATTTTGACAGGATCAAACCATGTTCGCGCGTGCGTTCAAAAACATAGGCCGTGTGTTTAGGGGCAGGCTCTTTTGTGTCGCGATCTTTCACCAGTTCAATCGCCTGCATAAACCCACGCCCGCGCACGTCTCCAATAATGTCGTATTGATTTTGGAGCTGCTGCAGCCCCGCGTGCAATTCTGCGCCCACTGTTTTTGCATTGGCGATCAGGTTGTCTTCTTTGATCACCTGCAAAACGGCACGCGCTGCTGCGCAAGCCACGGGGTTGGCACCGTAGGTATGGAACAGCAATTTGCCCGCCATACTTTCTGCGATTTCTTTTTTGACGACCACGGCCCCGATAGGGATACCGTTGCCCAACCCTTTGGCAATGACCATCATATCCGGCACGACACCATGATGGTCGAAACACCACATCGCATCCCCTGTTTTTCCAAACCCAGATTGGACTTCGTCCATGACCAGCAGACCACCTGCGGCGCGCACCTTTTCTGCCGCGCCTTTCAAATAACCCGGTGGCATTTGAATGATCCCACCGTACCCTTGGACTGTTTCAATGAACATTGCTGCCAAGGCACCGCTTGTTGTGTAGGCAATCGTACGATCGACCTCTTCGAGATAGGGCGCTGTTCCCTCGCCAAAAATCCCTCTGTATTGGTTGGGCTCTGCAGCAAAAGAGATGTTCGACAATTGAGTGATATTGTGTCGAAACCCCTGCACACCCGTCAAAGCCTGCGCGCCATATGTTGCGCCGTGGTAGGAATTTCGCAACGCAATGATATCCTGATTGCCCGTAGAAGCCCGCGCCATCATGATCGCCAAATCAACTGCTTCAGTTCCAGAATTGGTAAAATGCACCACCCACTCATGGCCAGCAGGCATGGTTGCTGCAAGTTCTTCCGCGAGATGTGCAGGGACAGGATGGTGGAACATCGTCGTGCAATGCGTCAGTTCTTGCACCTGCGCCGTTACGGCTTCAACAACTTTAGGATGCGCATGCCCTACGCTAATGCAAAGGTTCATTCCCAAGAGATCGGTCAGTTTATTGCCATTTTCATCCCAGCAATACTGCATCTTTCCTTTTTTCAGGATCAACGGTTTTTGGTAGGGAACAAATGCGCGCTGAGAGGCGGCGTAATAGGTGTCTCGTCTGTCGATTATCGACTGCGTCGACCAATCTATTGCCTGCGTCATGCGCGTTTCTCTCCTTCACGTTGATAAGCCGGACAAAGGGGGCGTTGTTTACCGCCCCTATCGCCGAACTCTGAGATGAAGACTGCCAAAGGTTTCAGCCCATGAGAATGGACAGATTTTAATAAACATCAGGACAGATTGGAGTACTGTTACGATTGCATTTGGCTGACTTCCTCAGCAATGAGTTCAATTCCCTGTTGGATGACGGAGGTGCCAAGAGCCGCAAAACCAATGCGTAAATTGCGCAGGCCTTGGGTTGGATTTTTGTAAAAAACTGAACCTTCGTCGACTAAGACACCACGCCTTTTAAGCCTTTGCGCAAGCAGACCGCTGTCGATTTCCGGCGGTCCCGTCAGCCAAAAACATGTTCCCCCTTGGGAGGCCTGTATTTGGAATTGCGGCAGGTTTTGTGCCAGTGCAGCGCGTGTAACTTCCCAACGGGACCGATAACGCCGTTCCATTTTTCGCAAGTGAACATCCAATGCGCCGCTGGCTATGAAATGCGCCATCGCCTCTTGCATCAAGATCGGCGGATGGCGCATCATAAACCGCCTTATCGCTTTGATTTCCTTTATAATATCGGCGTGCGCGACCATGTATCCAATACGCAACCCCGGGGCCACACTTTTGGATAGACTCCCAACATAAATAACCCGCCCTGAGGTTTCGACTGAACGGATTGGACGCCCCCGCGAGCGTACGAAGTTCATTTCGGCTTCATAGTCATCTTCGCAGATCAGAAAATCATCCTGCTCTGCCCGGGCGCAGAGTTCTAACCGGCGTTCATGCGGCATCGTCACCGTCGTAGGAAACTGATGACTGGGTGTTGTGTAGACCAAACCAACATCCGACGGGATATCCGATATAATGAGCCCGTTTTCATCAACTGGAACGCTCACAACGCTGTTGCCTGCAACCTCAAATGCATTGCGGGCTTCAGGATAACAGGGGTCTTCGATGGCCACGCTGCGTCCGAGATATGCATTAAAACACCCCAGCAAATAAATTGCGTTTTGCGCCCCAGATGTGATCAATATTTCATCGTAACTGGCACTAATTCCGCGATAACCAAGCAATCTTTGCTGCAATTGCTTAACAAGTCTGGCGCTGCCCGTGCCCGCAGCGTCATGGCTCCAAACCTCGAGATTGGAAGATGCCATAGCCACCCGCATACTCTCGCGCCATGCTTGGATCGGGAATTTTGCTGGCTCGATTTGATTGTACACAAAAGGGTATTTATATCGCGCCCAATCTACCGGATGATCAACCTTGCGCATGTCAGATGGGCGATGTTTTTCATTCAACAAGTGATCTATTGGCGAGCTTTCGCAACGTTCACTGTCAGTTTGCGAAGACATGGCAGTCGGCGAATTGGCTAATGTCTCATTCACATAATACCCGCTGCGATCTCGGGCCGTTACCAAGCCGGTATCAATCAAACGGCTATAGGCGTCATAGACTGTATTGCGCGACACGCCCAAATGGGAAGCCAAAGCACGGCAAGATGGTAAAGGTTCCGACACCGGGAATAGCTCGCGCGCAATGGCGGAGCTGATCAATTCACAAACCTGACTGCGCAAATTTTCCGTAGAATTGTCGGAAAGGCGCAGGAACTGTGCGTTGAGCAAACTGTAATCTCACCTATTAGGACGTGGTCGAATCTCGACTCTAGTTTGCGTTTTGCGTGCCGCAATCTCAATCCATTAGACAAGAAGAAAATAACGCTGACCCATCGCAGACGCGGTTCTAGAGCAGTCGCCTAAGCAGGTCGTGATTGTTGTTATGCCGCCCAAGGCTCTTTGGGTTTTCCCGGTCCGAACCGGCGCAGGAATGTGCCATACGAAAACCCAAGATCGTGTGTTTGGCACAGTTTTTGACCACTGGTTTCTGTATGCAGGGCCAAACCACCCCAAGATATCTTTAGAAAATATCCATGTTTGCGCAGACGGTCACCCAAATCGTCCCAATCTTTGGCCTCAGCCATGTCCCTGAACAACAGTTTTTGCAGTGCGAAAATTAATTTTTCAGGAGAAGAAGACGACAGCTTTTTAACGGCGCTGTTCGTGCTCAGATGCTCAACAATCAAATTCTCGACAAGTTTCTCAACAGTATCTTCTCGTTCCGTTGCAAGGTCGTGGACAGCCCGAAGCAAATCAGCTGGCAATTGAACTGTGACAGGGCGTTTTTCCATAGCCCGCAACTTTGCCTAACTACATTTAAATAAGGTTAAAAACGTTCCGCACGAAGCACTTCGCAATCGACGACCGTCACGATGCCGATGTGTTTCTCGACGACAGTGAACGCAGCTTGAAGCAGCCCGTCCAATCGATCTGGATGGATGATGCATACCACTTGAACCATACCACTGGCGCGACCGATTTCGCCGGAACGCACCCAATCGCCGGAACGCCCCGAGCCCCCCAAGACAGGTAAAACTGTATAACCGGTGACTTCTGCCGCCGTCAGCGCATCCGTAAGACGCGACTGCATGATGGCTTCAATCGTGATCTCCACACGTTTCGCTTTGTGTGTCTGCATTGCTCAAGCTCCCGTCAATGCCGAAGCGACCGCTACATACAGCGGAATACCCAGCGTCAGGTTAAAGGGAAAGGTCACTCCCAAAGAGAGGGTAAGGTAGATCGAAGGATTGGCTTCTGGCAAGGCGACCCGCATGGCCGCCGGAACCGCAATGTAGGATGCCGAAGCTGACAGCACCATCAACAACGCAATGCCCCCTGTTGAAAGGCCCAAAAGCAGCCCGGACGCAGCACCTAGGGTACTGCCAACAACCGGCATCAAGAGACCAAAGGCCAAGACGCCTGGACGCAAGACACCACCACCGCCGCGCAAACCGCGTCCTGCGACCAGCCCCATATCAAGCAAGAAAAGACATAAGACCCCTTTGAAGGGTGCAACGATAAAGCTTGAAATTTCAGCCAACCCTTCTTCGCCAGTGACCCATCCGATAAAGAACGCGCCGATCAACAAAACGATCGACCCGTTCAGCAAAATTTCACGCCATAGATCGCGGTCCATCCGCCTGTCACCGCCACCGCGTGAAATCAACCACAAGGCCGACAGAATCGCAGGTGCTTCCATCGCCGCAGCAACTGCAACCATATAGCCTTCGTATTCAATACCGCTGGATTGCAAAACGGACGATGCGGCAACAAAAGTCACAATTGAGATCGAACCATAATGCGCGGCCACAGCGGCGGCATCTAGACGGCTTAAATTGCTCATTATTGTCAGCAATCCAAAGGCAATCATGGGTAAGACCGCAGACAAAACGACCCCCGCCAAAAGACTGAGGCCCAGTTTCACGTCAATGCCATGTGCTGCCACACTGACGCCACCCTTAAACCCTATGGCGAAGAGCAGATAGATCGACATCGCCTTGGCGGCAGCCTCAGGCACACTCAGATCAGAACGCGCGACAGATGCAGCAACACCCAGTGCAAAACATAAAATGATGGGCGACAACAGATTGTTGGCCGCAAGTGACAGTATCTGTTCCATAAGCGCCTTCATTAAAAATTTAGACGCGTTTAAGTGGCTTTGACTACTTCATCAAGGCTCAAGCAGGCTAAACGGGCCGAAAGGAATTTTCTTCCGGATTGAAATACTCCAACCCGCCATCACCGATATCCGTCCAAAGCCCGTGCAGTGTCAGGAGTCTGTCATCTACGCGAGATTTAATAAAAGGAAACGTCATCAAGTTCTGCAAGCTCACGAGGACAGATTGTTTTTCCAACTCCTGCGCCTGAACAAGAGGATCTTTTACATCCGCAACAAGCGGGTAGCTTGGCTTGAGTATGTCCATCCAACGCCCGATGAAGCTGTCTTTCCCTTCCAGACCTGGGGCGTTGCCCTGACACATATCGATACATCCCTTGACGCCACCACACCCAGAATGGCCCAGAACAATGACATGAGCGACATTTAACATCGTCACTGCGTATTCTACGGCTGCAGACGTCCCATGTGCCTCACCATCAGGTTCATAGGAGGGCACGAGGCTCGCGATATTTCTGTGAATGAACAACTCGCCTTGGTCGGCGCCAAAAAGAGCGCTGACATGTACTCGGCTGTCACAACAGGAAATAACCATGGCGCGTGGATGTTGCCCGCCCCGCGCAAGTTGTCGATACCAAGATTGGTTTTCTTCGTAAGCGGTTGCTTTCCAACCATGGTAGCGCTGCACAAGGTAAGAAGGGAGAGGTTTGGCCTGTTCCATCAATAGGTCTTTCTCGATTTTTACAGTGTTATAATCTCAATTAAAGGAAAATTCGAGAGTAAACATTCTACCGTCTCAACTCTTTAGTCAGAATTGGAGGAGATATTGCGCACACGCCGTGGGGGCGTTTAAGGGTGAGTTAAATGGACCATGTCCTGAAAATCAAGTTAACTGAAACTGTTCATGTCGATCAGGATAAACTCGGCGCGCTTTATGTCCAATTGGGCGAAGCAGCCGCAGAGGATGTCGTTTGTCGTGCGATGGAAGAGTTAGCCTTGAGAATGTCCCATTGTGCCAGACTGCATGATTCTGGCCAGTGGGACGACCTGCGTAAATGCGCGCGGTCTTTGATTGCAATTGCAGAACAAATCGGAATGCTTGTGCTTGCACGCGTAGCAGAAGATGTGCTGGAGGCATTAGATGCACGTGATGTCCCGGCGATCGCTGCGACATTGGCACGGTTGCTGCGGATTGGGGAACAATCCTTGACAGCGATCTGGGATATCCAAGACATTACGATCTGATATTTTCACCGGCCGAGGATCAGGTTAGGCTAGCTTTATCTCCTTTGAAAGGCCTGCCCATGATCCTCCTGTTTGCCGATAAAACCGTGTCCGCGACACCGTTACATGTCATCGACCAAGGCGTGCTGGACAATTGGCTCGAAGATCAACCTGAAAGGATCCGTTCCTGGGTTGCAGCCAATGACTTTTCCGCGCGCCTTGGTCAAACGCTTGTCGTGCCTGACCCCAGCGGCGCATCACTTATGGCGCTTGTGGGATACGGCACTGCCTCAGCCCGTAGCCGAGGGCGATTTTACCTTGCGGCAGCGGCCAGCAAACTACCAAAAGGAACCTATGCCATCGCCTCTGGATTACCTGAGGGCAACGCGACTTGCGAGGCGTTTGGATGGCTAATCGCCAGCTATAGGTTTGATAAATATGCAGAAACCGCGCCTATGGCTGCCCGCTTACAGTGCCCTGAAAACGTCGATGCCGATCGTGTTGAGGCGATGGCTCTTGGCGAAGCTCTGACAAGGGACCTTATCAACACACCAGCCAATGACATGGGACCGCCTGAGTTAGAGAACGCGGCACGCAGATTGGCAGAAACCTTTGGCGCTTCTTTCTCGGTGATCACTGACAAAGAGCTACTTGAACAGAATTTCCCGCTTATTCACACAGTTGGACGCGCGGCTGACCGTGCACCGCGCTTGATTGACTTTTCGTGGGGGACAACTGGCCCAAAAATCACCTTGGTTGGCAAAGGCGTCTGTTTTGATACCGGCGGGTTGAACCTGAAACCCGGCGCATCGATGGGTCTGATGAAAAAGGACATGGGAGGTGCTGCAAATGTTCTGGGTTTGGCGCATATGTTGATGGCCACGGGACAAAAAATTCAATTACGCGTGCTTATTCCAGCCGTTGAGAATGCGGTTTCTGGAAACGCATTTCGGCCCGGGGATATTTTACCTTCTCGCAAAGGTTTGACCGTCGAAATCAATAACACGGATGCGGAAGGGCGGCTGGTTCTTGCAGATGCGTTGACCTACGCACAGGAGGCCGACCCTGACCTGATTTTGTCGATGGCAACATTGACTGGTGCTGCCCGCGTCGCAGTGGGACCTGATCTTGCCCCCTATTACTGTGACCACGAACCGTTTGTGCAGGCGCTGGAAGACTCCTCCGTAGCGCAGTGGGATCCTGTTTGGCGCATGCCTTTTCACACACCATACGAAGCAATGATAGAACCCGGCATTGCGGATTTGGACAATGCTCCCAAAGGAGGTTTTGCAGGCTCAATTACCGCGGCGTTATTTCTGCGGCGCTTTGTGGGATCAAGCCCCTATGCCCATTTTGATATTTTCGGCTGGTCTCCAAGCGATGCGCCCGCCAGATCAAAAGGAGGCGTGGGCCAAGCCACGCGTGCATTGCTGAGCACCTTGGGGAGCTACGAAAGCCGATGAATGAACCAAATATACCCAACTCAGACACTGATACTTCGCAGGAAACCGGTCGCATTGTCTGGCCTGTCGTTGATCTGACGCGCGGCCCACAAGGTCCGCGTGATCGGCAGCTATTGTTTGGAGATCGCATCACAATTCTGGAACGACAAAAAGACAATTGTCTCATTCGCTCTGAAAAGGATGGCTATCGCGGCACCGTGCCATCTGATGCCTGCGGCCCAGCGGTGGGCCGAACACATCGAGTTTCGGCGCGAACAACGCACGCCTATGCCCAATCGAATTTCAAGTCGCCCAATCTTTTCTCACTGCCTTTTGGGGCACATCTTTCTGCAGTGTCCGAAACAGAAACATTTATCGAAACAGAGATTGGGTTTGTACCGCGTCAACATCTTCGCGCCCAAGATACGTTTTCTAAGGATCCCGTTTCGATTGCAGAGATATTCCTTGGCACACCTTATTTATGGGGCGGAAACACCTATCAAGGCATCGATTGTTCGGGGTTGGTTCAAACGTCCTTTATGGCCTGCGGAATAGCATGCGCTGCTGATAGCTCTCAGCAAGTCGACAGTTTAGGCGTGCCGCTCGCAGAGGATGAAGAACGGCACCGCAACGATTTGATATTCTGGAAAGGCCACGTTGCGCTTGTCGTTGACGAAAACACGCTGATCCATGCGAATGCCGGTTATATGGAAACGGTGTATGAACCAATTGCAGATGCATTAACTAGAATAGAAGCGCAGGGCGATGGCCCCCCTATTTCGTATAGGCGCGTCCAACTATAATCTGCGAAAACAGCGCGTCTATTCTACCGCGCGGATGAGCTTGCGTTCTAGAACACGCAATACCGTTTTGAGGTCATGGCCGCGTCGCATGATCTGTCCATCCATCCCAACAACAGCATACATCCCCTGCTTGTCCCGCAGTTTTGGGCGTTTTTCTATTCGGTACAAAGGGGTCTCGGCGGTGCGTCGAAAGACCGAGAACACAGCAACATCACGCAAACAGGATATACCATAATCGCGCCATTCTCCTGCGGCGACAAACCGGCCATAAAGCGACAGAATCACGGATAGCTCTGTTCGATGAAATGCCACTTGAGTGGGCGGAAACGGGTGAAGATTGTCCGTTGGTGGTACCTGATAATTCATGCTTCCAGACTTGCGCTGATTGCACAACAAATCAAGCGTTAAGCGCGCTTTCTGGTTTTTTAGCGATCATAAGCAGATCAAATCGGCAGTTGCAGCTATATTGGCCTGTGCCGCCAAAAATTTCAGGCATAGGCCCCCTGACAAAACCATCCCGAAGACATCAAGTGCCCATGCGCGTAAAAGAGCCAAAGGCGCTGCCCATCTTCTGTTTCAGTCACCCAATAGTCGCGCACGCCACTGCGCCAATTCGGGTCATCCAACCACCATTCCGGTGCAATGCGTTCTGGGCCAATCGCGCGCAGCTGTCGCAGACGTTGACCACGCCACCTAAACGTTTGCGGCAATTGCGGGGTATCCGGGGCTTGCACAGGTTCGGGTTGCCACATCAATAATGGCCGCGGATTGGAGGGTGCTGGCCACTCTCCTTCATGAGCCGGAGACCAAGCGGCCGCCAGCATCGAAAAACTTTTCTCGGGGATATGGCTAGACGCAGGGGCAAACCGGGTGATGGCTTCGAGCCCGACACGCGCCCCGATACGTCCGATGAGATCATCCATATCAGTACTGCCTGCAAGCCGCGTGTTCACCGCCGCACCAGCTTCAAGATGACCAACGGGTGTACGGGCGTGAATGGCTTCGGTCTGCACCGCTTCAAGGCGCAGCATGTCAATCCCGTAACCTGCATCTAAATCATCAAGTTTCAGGGCGATTAGGGGTCGGATACGGTCCGGATCACGCGATACCCGTGCCAATCCAACCTCAATCACCTCAACCCCGTGATCTGCACGAAAAGCCTGAAACAGCACCCGCCGCGCGCCACGTCCCCGCGTTTCAAGACGCTCACACAGACGTGGCAGCAGGCGATCTAACCCCGCGAGGACATCCTCTTTCAGCCCAATCGGATCGGGCAACGTCATCCGGACGGCAAAGTGATCCGGCGCTCTGGCCGGGGATACCGGTTCAGGCGCGGCCCCTATTGCCTGATCCATCCGCATCACCAATCCTCGCCCAAAACGGCGCGCAAGACTGGCACGTGGCTGACCCAGCAAATCACCCACGCGCCGAATCCCCAGCCGCGATAATTGTGCGGTTGTATGGGTATCCAACCGCAAAGCGGCGACGGGAAGAGGACTAAGAGCAGAATATGTCTGGCCGGGTGCCGCAACAGGATGTGCCCCCTCATTTGCCCCCAACACAAGCGCGGGCGCGCATCCCCCTTTGCTCCAATGGCGACGTTTGCCTGCGCGAGATCGTGTCGCACGCGCTTCTTGGTCAATCGAATCCCCTGTGCGATGCGAGCTGGCGTGCTGGCCCGCAAAACGCGCCAGCGCCCAGGCCGCACCGCGTGTATCTGCCAACCCCATACGCACACCTAGCCCAAGATCTTCGCAATCCTGTTGAACCACCGTAAGAAGCGGGCCTTCACCTCCAAAAAGATGGGTGCACCCTGTCAGGTCAACGACCAAAGCATCCTCTGCTTCTGGTGCGACCCAAGGGCTGAATTTTCCCGCCCAACGTTGTAACGCATTCAGAAAAACCTGTTCAGCAGGTATGTTTCGGGTGCGCGTCACCAACCCTTCACACATCGCATGCGCGTCACGGATGGGTTGGCCAACCCGCAATCCAATCCCGGCAGCGGTCCTGTTAAGCGACGTCAGCACCTGCATATTCTGCCGTTCTTCCACGACCCCAAGCGGTACATCACTCAACATCGGGTCCCGGCGGCACAGCCGATCAGCTCCGAAATACGGGAACCACAAGGAAAGAATACGTCGCGATTTCATGATTTTTCGGACCGAGCACGTTTATATGTTCACTTTTTGTTCTTATCCCTCATAAGACTGTAAACGCGACGAGTCGAGTCCGGTCAGGTGCCGTATCGCGCCAAAAATGTTTCAACTGCGTTATCGACAACCCGGGCGATTTCCGCGTGAGACACAGTATCGATCACACCAAAAATCAACCGTGGCCACAAATCCGCCTTGCACAATTCACCGAATTGATCCGCTGCCAAGCTATAATCATCAATCCGCAGTTCACCCCGCGCTTCGGCCTGCTTGAAATAAGCAACCATTTCCTGCCGGAAAGCCGCAGGGCCAGAATTGTAGAACTTCTGGCCCAATTCCGGAAAACGGTCAGATTCTGCGACGCAGATACGAAAAATGCGTTGTCCGAATTCCGAGGTGATAAAGCTCAGAAAATGCAAACCCGTCTGTCTTAGTACTTCTCCGGGAACCGACGCCATGTCGATATTGTTCAATGCATCGTGTGCCTGGCGCTGGCATTCAGTGGTTGCGACTTCCATAAACAACAAGCGTTTATCTGGGAAATAACTGTACAGCGTCGCTTTAGAAACATTGGCCACGCGTGCGATTTCGTCGACGCTTGCGCCTTCGAAACCATCATTCATAAAAACCTGCCGAGCGCCGTTCAGCACCTGTTCAAATTTCCGCCCTTTGCGGATGGCCAAAGTCGCAACAGTCATTATACCCTCGAATGGTTCAGTGCCCGAGTATAAACCGATCAGTTCACTTCCCAAGGAAAAAGCGCAAAAACGATCAACTTATCCAAAGTTTCAGATATTTCCCCGACAATCCGCTCACAGCAACCGCCTCTACGTTCGCAAAGGGCAACACGCAAGGCAGGCTTAAATGATTGACGTATTTTTTAAGACAGTCCCTTTCTTTGCTTTGATTGCAACGGGCTATTGGGCAGGGCGCACGCGATTCTTTCCCGAAGAAGCAACAGCCTACCTGACCAAATTCGTCTTTTATTTCGCGCTATCGGCAATGCTATTTCGGTTTTCCGCCAATTTGTCGCTGGCGCAGGTCTGGGATGCAAATCTTGTGACGGGTTATTTGGTGGGAACTTTTGCTGTGTACGCAATTGCTACAACGGTTGGCATGTTGCGCGGGCAGAACGTGGCGACCACTGCCGTCGAAGCGCAGTGTGCAGCGATTGGCAACATCGGTTTTCTGGGCATTCCGATGTTGGCTCTCCTACTGGGCGAAAAATCTGTCGGGATCATTATGATGGCACTCGCCGTGGATCTCATCGTTTTTTCCAGTTTGATTGTCATTCTGATAACCGGTTCGCGCGATGGCCGTTTCAGTTTTGGAATTTTGAAAACCATCGCCCTTGGTCTGTTCAAAAACCCGATGATTTTGGCGATCAGCACCGGTCTCATATGGTCAGCCTTGGAAATCCCGATCCCCACACCGATGAACGATTTTTTATCTATCTTAGGCGGCGCCGCAACGCCGGGTGCCCTGTTCGCAATTGGTGCGTCCTTGGCGTCTAGATCCGCTGAACGTCTGTCAGTTGCCGGATGGCTGAGTTTTTGCAAACTCATCCTGCATCCAGCCTTCGTGGCAATTGGGGTGCTTTATTTATTCCCAGTCGATCCATACACAGCCGCCGTTGTCATTTCGGCGTCAGCGCTTCCGGTTGCAGGAAACGTATATATTTTGGCGCAGCATTACGGCGTTGCCCCACAGCGCGTCTCGGCAACCATTTTGGTTTCAACAGCGATCAGTATCGTCACGGTCAGCGCAATTATCGCAACGGTTTCACCCCACTGATACGGAAATGCTTGCGCAGTATCATGCCAACGGCTAGCCAATTATTAGAACATTGGGAGAAGTGGAATGGAAACGATTTCAGAGAACGCCTGCTTTGACGGCACGCAAGGGGTCTATTCGCATGCCTCAACACGCTGCGCATGTGACATGACATTTGGTTTGTTTCTCCCGCAAGAAGCTCAAAGCGGACCCGTGCCGCTTTTATGGTTTTTATCCGGTCTGACATGCACGCATGAAAACGCGATGGTCAAAGCTGGCGCGCAGGCGTGGGCTGCAGATCATGGTATTGCCATCGTCTTTCCTGATACTTCGCCCAGAGGCGAAAACGTTGCAAATGACGAAGCCTACGATCTCGGGCAAGGTGCCGGTTTTTATGTGAACGCGACCCAAGACCCGTGGAAACCTCACTTTAACATGTGGGATTATGTGACTGCTGAACTCCCGCAATTGCTTGGGGAAACGTTCAATTTGGACATGGAACGTCAGGCCATCACAGGCCATTCGATGGGCGGGCATGGTGCATTGACCATCGCAATGTCCTTGCCCGGACGCTTTCGTTCCGTTTCAGCTTTCGCACCGATTTGTCACCCAACCCAAAGCGATTGGGGTAAAAAACAATTTACCGCCTATCTTGGGGCGGAACCGTCTGACTGGGCTGCACATGATGCCACCTTGTTGATGCGTGACAAAGGATTTGATGGTCCCGTTCTGGTGGACACCGGCACCAACGATCAATTCATTGATCTATTAAGACCCGAAGCGCTGGCGCAAGCCGCAACTGCGCGCCGCCAACAAGCTACCCTCAGATTGCAACCGGGATATGACCACAGTTACTTCTTCATTGCGACCTTCATCGAAGAACACGTCGCCTTTCATGCGGATGCACTTTACGCATGACAGCGCTCTATATTGATGCAGATGCCTGCCCGGTAAAAGCCGAAGCCGAGAAAGTGGCTACCCGCCACAAAGTTCAAATGTTCGTGGTCTCAAATGGCGGCCTCAGACCATCACAAAACCCTCTCGTAGAGACAATTATCGTCCCTGATGGCCCTGACGTTGCCGACATGTGGATTGCAGAGCGGTGTGGTCCAAATGATGTCGTCGTCACCTCAGATATCCCTCTGGCCGCCAAATGCGTTGAGGCCGGCGCGCACGTGCTCAAACACAGTGGCGAAGCGCTCACCGGAGCCAATATAGGCAATGTTCTTGCGACCCGTGACTTGATGGCAGATCTACGTGCCGCAGACCCTTTTCGCCAAGGCGGCGGTAAAGGCTTTACCAAAGCTGATCGATCGCGTTTTCTGGACGCATTGGAGCGCGCGTTGCGCAAAGCGACCTCAGCCCACTAACCACTGAAATGGAGCGACACAACGTGCGTGATACCAAGCCAGAAGCCGTCATTTTTGACATCGGAAACGTCCTGATTGAATGGCAACCTGAACGCTTTTATGACGCCGAAATAGGCGAAGAACGGCGGCGTACAATGTTCGAGGCTGTGGACCTCCACTGGATGAACGAGCGGGTTGATCGCGGTGAAAACTTTACGGACACAATTTATGCGACTGCCGAAGAATACCCGGCATGGCGTGATGAAATCCGCATGTGGCACGACCGCTGGATTGAGCTCGCGACCCCGGTCATCGATCATTCCGTACGGCTAAAACAAGCCCTTCAAGCGAAAGGGATACCTGTCTTTTCTCTGACCAACTTCGGCATTCAGAGTTACGCCTATGCCGCCACGCATTACCCCTTCCTGAACACCTTTGATCTGGATTTCATTTCTGGTCATCTGGCTGTGACCAAACCGGACCCCGCGATCTACCAGATCGTCGAGGAAAAATCCGGCCTGAGCGGCGCTTCCATCCTGTTTGCGGATGATCGGACAGATAATATTTCCGCGGCCCAAGCGTTGAACTGGCAGACACATCTTTTTGAGGGTCCACAAGGCTGGGCTGATCGTCTCGTTTCGGCGGGTCTGCTGAGTGAAAGCGAAGCTGCATGATAGAGGTTCCTGTTATCCCTTTTGCGCAGGGTGAAGCGCAACTGGATTGGATCGGGTTAACCGACGCACTCGCGGCAGGCCACGTGCTCCCAAAGGCGGAAATCGCAGATACTTTCCTCTATCGCGATCCGGATACATTGCTAAACCGCGCAGCCTGGATTGATGGCTTGGGGCTGGCTGTAAAATCTGCAACGATTTTTCCCGGCAATGCGCAAAGAGAAAAACCTACCGTAAATGGCGGGGTTACGCTTTATGCCGATGACACAGGCACGCTCGAAGCGATTGTTGATTTTCACCTTGTGACCAAATGGAAAACCGCAGGCGACAGTTTGCTGGCGGCACGCCGCCTTGCGCGTCCAGACAGCGAAAACATTCTGATCGTTGGTGCAGGCACACAAGCGCGCGGATTGTTTGCCGCCTATCGCGCACTGTTTCCCGACGCGCATTTCACAATCTGGAACCGCAGTCGACAGAATGCTGAGGCTTTGGCAAAAGATATGCCCCAAATCACCATCGCCGATGATCTTGAGGCTGCGGTCAAAACATCAGACATCATCACCTCTGCGACCATGTCATCTCAGCCGCTGATCCGCGGGGATTGGTTACAACCGGGGCAGCACATCGATCTAATAGGCGCATACCGACCGGACATGCGCGAAGTCGACGATATTGCTCTGCAGAGAGCAACCGTTTTTGTCGACAGCTTCGATACAACCGTTGCGCATATTGGCGAGCTGAAAATCCCGATCGAAAACGGTGCCTTCAAACCCGATGACATCGTATCAGATTACTATACGCTTGATCGTTTCGCCCGACAGAGCAGCGATGAAATCACCTTGTTTAAAAATGGCGGCGGTGCACATTTAGATCTCATGACCAGCCGATATATCCTCGACCGTTGGAAGGCGCGCCCTCTTTGATCTGGATTGTCTTACTGCTGATTGCTTTTCTGGCGTTTCCCTTCGGGATCGAGGCCAGACGCAAACCGATGAACGATACCGAACGCGCCACCGCACCGGGGAATTTCGTGTCCTTGTCGCAAGGGGTTACGCACTTTCAGTGGAATGGGCCCGAAAATGGACGTGTGATTGTCTGCGTTCATGGCCTCACAACACCTAGTTTTGTCTGGCGGAGCATCGCAAGCGGATTGGCTGCCGCAGGTTTTCGCGTTTTGAGTTATGACCTCTATGGACGCGGTTTTTCTGATCGCCCGCCCGGCCCGCAAAACGCAGCATTTTTCAGACGCCAGTTGCATGACCTATTGGCTGACCAGAAAATAGACGGCGATCTGACGGTGATAGGCTATTCTATGGGGGGTGTGATTGCCGCAGATTTTGCAGCAGCTCATCCCAATTCTGTTCGAAAGCTCGTTCTATTGGCCCCCGCAGGCATGCAAACAGTTGGACGTAATCTGGCTTTTATGGTCAAAACACCGTTTTTCGGACGATGGTTGATGTTGTTGCGCTACCCCTCCCTCCTGCGTCGTGGTTTGCGCGCAGAAGCGCATTTACCCAGCAGCGTGCCAGACATCGGCGCACTGCAAGCCAAAGAACTAGAGTATCGCGGTTTTATTCCCGCGGTTCATTCATGCTTGCACCATATGTTAACAAACCCGCTGAAACGCGAACATGAGACTATTCACCAAGTGGGACTTCCTGTTTTGGCGATTTGGGGCGCGACGGATGACGTCATTGATCTGTCGTGCAAAGATCTGCTCGCCACTTGGAACCCAGATGTGCAGCAAGAAGTCATCGCTAACGCGGGTCATGGCCTCGGCTATACCCACGCGCAGCAGGTTTTGGATCACGTGGAAGCATTCACAAAACGGCCAGATTAAGCCGTCCGCAATCCTTCGAGGCGTCGTTCCCGTATCGGCAGATGAATCACTGCGCTAAACGCGCCAACTGCCAAACCGATCCACCAGACCAATGTGTAGTTGCCATAAACGTCGTACAACCTGCCACCCAGCCAGATCCCCAGGAAGCCCCCCAGTTGGTGGCTCAGAAAAACGATACCGTAGAGCGTCCCCATATAGCGCAACCCATAAATATGGGCCACAAGGCCTGAGGTCAGCGGTATCGTCGCTAACCAAAGTGAGCCCATCGCCAGTGAGAACAAGATGACACTGGTTGGGGTGATTGGGAACATAATAAAGAGGGCGCCCACAATTGTGCGCGCGAGATAAATACCGGCCAGCAGGTATTTCCTTGAATAATATTTGCCCATCCATCCCGCAAGAAGTGTCCCGGCAATATTCGTGATCCCGATCAGCGAGATTGCAATGGCCCCCAATGCAGATGTTGTACTGATGCCGATAGAATCCAATACGCCTCCGGGCGCTATCGGGCCGCAAAGTTCGGTAACAAAGGCCGGCAGATGTGCCGTGATAAAGCCCAACTGGTACCCACAGGAGAAAAACCCCAGATAAATAAACGTGAAAGACGGGTCGCGAAACGCTTTGCCCAGAATTTCACCAAGCCCTTCTTCTAGCTCTGTTTTACTGGCAATACCGGGCGAGCGCATGAAGGGTAAAAGTAACAAGATCGCAAGAACCGCCACCGCGAACACCAAAAAGACGCCTTGCCAAGACATGACGTTCAACATCCATTCTGCCAGCGGAGGGCCAAATATCTGCCCGCCGCTGCCAGCAGCCGAAACAATCGCCAAAGACATAGATCGGTTTTCATCTGACGCAGCGCGCCCAACGACGGCCAAAATTACACCAAACCCCGTGCCCGCAACGCCAAACCCCACCAGCCAGCCATAAAGCTGAAGTTCAATAGGGGTCGTTGATCCCGCCGACAGCAACAACCCGATCGAATAGATAATCGCGCCAAAAACGATCGATTTTCGATCTCCGATTTTTTCTGCGATTGCGCCAAAAATAGGCTGTCCAACGCCCCAAGCGAGGTTTTGAATGGCCAACGCCATCGAAAATTCAGCGCGCAGCCAACCGAATTCTTCGGCAATAGGAATTTGGAAGACACCAAAGGAAGCCCTGACTGCGAAGCTCACGAGGATAATCGCACAGCCGACAATCAAAACAGGCGTAAAGAGAGCGTTTCGCGACTGCATGCTAAGTTCCTTTGTCGATTTCATCTGCACAGTATCCATGCGCACGCACAGGTCAAATCATGTGTTTTTATCGCTGCATCACAATAGTTGATCTGTTCTGGCTCTTTTCTCTGAAGGCCGTACAAGTTATTGGCATTTATGGCATCCTTCAGCGAACATTACATGCAACTGACCAGGGACGGCACTTTGCAGGCTGATCCAGCTCAGATTGCTGCTTTACCAGAGTTTCAGCGCATTCAGGATGCGTTGATGCAACCCGTTAAAAAAAGCCTCTTCCGCAAAGCGCCCGAGCCCCCCAAGGGAGTTTATTTCTGGGGTGGTGTTGGGCGTGGGAAATCCATGTTGATGGATCTCTTTGTCGAACAACTGGTCGAAATTCCTGCGCGACGTGTGCATTTCCACGCCTTTATGCAGGAGATACACGCCGCCATACACGAGGCACGCAAGAAAAACGTCGACGATGCAATTGCACCTGTTGCAGCACACGTGGCGTCTTCGGTCCGCGTGCTGGCGTTTGACGAAATGCAAATCAGCGACATTACCGATGCTATGATTGTCGGAAGGCTGTTCGAAGCGCTCTTTAAGGCCGGCGTTGTCGTTGTCACCACGTCCAACCGTCATCCGGACGCGCTTTATAAAAATGGCCTGAACAGAGACTTGTTTTTGCCGTTTATCGCGCTGCTCAAGGAAAAGATGGTAATCCACGAACTGGTCAGCCCCACGGATTATCGACAAGACCGCCTAGAGGGTAGCCAAGTCTATTTCACCCCGGTCAATGCCCAGTCTCGCGCAACGATGGACGCTGTCTGGAATGATCTTGCTGGCGGCGGCGGTGGTCCCTTGGTGCTGAAGGTTACCGGCCGCGAGGTTACCATACCCGCGTTTCGCAACGGTGTCGGGCGCGCGGGTTTTCATGACCTGTGCAGTCAACCGCTGGGCCCGGGGGATTATCTGGCCTTGGCCGAGGCCACAAAAGTCCTGATGATTGACGACATTCCTTCGTTATCGCGCTCAAATTTCAACGAGGCAAAACGGTTCGTCACGCTGATCGATGCCCTTTATGAAGCCAAGGTCAGATTGATTTGCTCAGCCGCCGCTAAACCGGAAATGTTGTACCTTGAAGGCGAGGGCACATTTGAATTTGAACGCACGGCATCCCGGCTGCGTGAAATGCAATCCGAGGGCTGGGGTCGCTAGCCGTTTTCGCGCAAAACCGCGCCCGCAAGATACAACGATCCGCAAATCAGCACGCGCGCATGCGGCGTGTGTGCAGTGATATTAGCAATGGCTGTGGCAACGTCTGACGCGACATCTGTCTTAAATCCGACGTCTCCTGCAACGCAGGCTGTTTCATCAGCCGGGAGTGTGTTTTTTTCTCCGGGAATAGAAACCGCGGTCAGCCCGTCACTCACCTGTGCCAACGGGCTCAGATATCCACTCGCGTCTTTTGTGTTCAACATCCCGCATACGAGAAACGTGGGTCGCGTGGGTAAGCTGCTGAGATGAGAAGCAAGAGCTTTTCCCGCCGCAGGGTTATGCCCGCCGTCCAGCCAAATTTCTGCATGTGGCGAAATCTCAAGCAACGGCCCGTGTTTCAAACGTTGCATCCGCGCAGGCCATTCTGCCTGTGTGACAGCCGCTTCACAGGCTCCTGCCCCAAAACCAAAATGTCTCAATGCGCACAGCGCAGCGCCTGCATTCATGATCTGATGCGCGCCCGGCAAGTTCGGGCGCGGCATATCCAACAGACCGGTGTCATCCTGAAAACTCATGCGATCTCGGTCTGGCCCGATGTGCCACTGTTGACCATATGCCAATAGAGGGGCTGCATTGCGTTGGGCAATCTCTTCGATGACCTCCATGCCGTCCTCGGTCTGTTGTGACACAATACACGGCACGCCCCGTTTGATAATGCCTGCTTTTTCAAAGGCGATTTTACCAACCGTATCCCCCAAAAATTGTTCGTGGTCCATCGAAACAGGGGTGATGATCGTTAACGCCGGTCGATCAATCACATTCGTCGCATCCAGTCGCCCGCCGAGGCCGACCTCTAACAAGGTGAAATCTGCTGGCGTTCGCGCAAAGGCTAATAGCGCCGCGCAGGTTGTGATCTCGAAATATGTAATGTCCTCACCGTTGTTGGCGGCATAACATTCATCCAAAATCGCCGTCAGGTCAGGTTCTGCAATCAATTTGCCCGCAACACGGATGCGTTCGTGAAAACGCGCCAGATGAGGGCTGGTATAGGCATGCACCTGTTTACCTGCCGCCTCCAACCCTGCACGGATCATGGCCTGCGTAGAGCCTTTTCCATTGGTTCCAGCGACGTGGATCACCGGAGGCAAATCGTTTTGCGGATTGCCCAATGCATCCAGCAACCGCCAGACCCTGTCCAACGTCAAATCGATAACCTTCGGATGCAGCGCCATCATACGATCAAGGATCACGTCCGACGATGGGCTATTCATTTTTCAGGGGCATCCGCAGCTACGGCCTGTTCAGGCGCTGCAGGCATTTCTACTTCTGGATCTGGCGGTGGCAAATCACCGCGCACAGCAGGTGGTAACCCCAGCAACATCCGGATCACAGTGATGAGCTCATCGCGCATTTCTTTGCGATGGGTAACGCGGTCGAGCATCCCGTGATCCAACAGGTATTCTGCCCGTTGGAAACCTTCTGGCAGTTTTTCCCGGATGGTTTGTTCAATGACCCGTGGCCCAGCAAAACAAATCAACGCATTTGGTTCGGCGATATGAACATCACCCAACATCGCATAGCTGGCCGTCACCCCCCCAGTCGTTGGGTGCGTCAGAACGACGACATAAGGAAGACCGGCTTCCTTGAGCATTTGCACAGCGACGGTTGTCCGCGGCATCTGCATCAAAGACAGGATGCCTTCCTGCATGCGCGCGCCACCTGCTGCAGAGAATAAAATCAGCGGTCGCTTGAGTTTGACGGCTTCTTGCGCAGCAGCAATGATCGCATTGCCGACATACATCCCCATCGATCCCGCCATGAACGAGAAATCCTGCGCGGCTGCGACCACGGGGGTACGTCCGATCTCTCCGCAAGCAACAATCATAGCTTCGTCTTCGCTGGTCTGTTTTTGGGCGGCTTTTAAACGATCAGGGTATTTTTTCTGATCCCGAAAACTTAACGGATCAGCCTTTGGAGCTTCCACAGCGACTTCGGTGAAAATACCGCCATCAAAAAGCGCTAAAAAGCGATCACGCGGCGTGATGTGCATGTGATGTTGGCAATTTGTACAAACGTTCAGATTGTCCGAGACTTCACGGTGAAATAACATGGTGCCGCATTCTGGGCATTTGGTCCAAAGATTGTCCGGCGTTTCGCGGCGCGAAAAGATAGAGTTGATCCGTGGCCGGACGTAATTGGTGATCCAGTTCATTGCTCTATCCCTTTAGCATTCTCTAGGTCTAGATAATCGCCTGTCTCAGAAAGTGCAATCAACGTCGAAGCGCCAATCGCGCTGCCAGCCAACTCACAAATATCATCATGAAGTCCACAGGCAACCATGCACGTATCGTTGCAGTGTCATTTAGGGAAAACGGCGTGAGATACAGCGACAACCCTGAAAGGCTCCCCGGTAAAGAAACCAAAAGAATAGCCACAAGGTTATTTACTAAATGCACCGCGATTGCGGGTGCCAATGTCCCGGCGCGCGCTGTCAGATCAGCCATGAATATGCCAAAAATCGCTGACCACACCACAAAATGCACGGCATTTTCGCCCAACTCTTTCGGCGCGTAATGCCCCCAGCCAAACAGCAATGCGGGTGTTAAAATCCAAATGATCGGGTTGGAAAAGCGCGCAGCCAACTGTTGTTGCAAATATCCTCTAAAGAGGATTTCTTCAGCGCTCACTTGGACCAAAATGGCAAAAACCGCGAACGGCAGCACCCAGAGCCACGCGCCCAAGGACACGTTGGCAACCAATGGTTCGCCCATACCCCAAGGCGGCAGAATGAAGACGGCCGCATTCAAAATGAGCAATATCGTCAGAACAGACGCGAATTGGTTGCGAAATTCGATGCTGTTTCCCAGAACTTCGGAAAACCCTCTTTGATGGGCGACCCGCAGCGCCACAACCACTGCGATAATGATCATTCCAAAGGACAGGAGCAGAAAGATCATGGACAGTTGGGAGGTCCGCCCGTCAAGGCCAGTAAGCCGCGCATACCCATCCCGCCCCAAAAGCGTCCCAAGCGTTTGATGCACGAATTGATTGGCTGCCAGAAAAACCCCGGCGATCAAAACCAACCCCATGAAAAGGCGCCAAATTTGCGCCTTAGGGCGCGCCGGGGCAACCAGCGCCTCATGCGGGCCATACCTGTCAAACAAACTCATTTTCTACGTCTCGTCAGGCGCCGTTGCCTGTTCTGCCTCGATCCGTAAGTCACGCTGCAATGCCGCCTCACGGACATCCACTCTTGCTTCGCGCAGCAGTTCTGCCGCGCCGGCCAAGTGACCAGCTACGGTTTTAAGTAAACTCATCAACACCTTAGGATCGTCTCCAATCACCGCGCGAAACTGTTCTGCACCAATACGCAGAAATTGACTGTCTTCTCGCGCAATCAAATCGAGCCGCCGGGGCTCGTCCAGAATAACAGCCTGATCCCCAATCAGGCGACCGGGCTCAACCGAAACAACTTCGAGACGTTTGCCTGTCTCGTCGAGATAGCTCATCACCCCGCCGCCTGAGAGGCACAAATAGACGGCATCCGCCCGATCCCCGACTGTAAAAATGCACTGTCCCTTTGGGGCAGGATACCACTGTGCCGCAAAAGCCAGCAGACGGTGGTTTTGCGCACCCAGATCGGCAAAGAGTTCGGTGCGTGAGATAACTCTGATTTTGCGGCGTAGATCGTCAGACCCAGATTCTCCCTCGCCCGGTTCTTCCGCCGAGAACCCCCCATCAATACGACCATTTTTGATTTCTACAAAAAGGTCATACGCTTGGGGGTTTTCGAATTTTCGTTCCAAAAAGAAGATTGTCGTTTTTGGTAAAATCTCCTGCAAACGCGATCTGGTGCGTTTACGAGAGGCCGCATCATGGCTGGCCAAAACCGTGTCTAGGATGAGAATATCGGGACGCTTGATCCCAGCGCGTGAAAACGCTGCACGTTCCTGAAAGACACTGGCAAGCTTTGATCCTCCCAATCCGGTTTGCATGTCCAACATGATTTCAACAACCAACCGTTTCAGGCCAGCTTCGTCGATTATTTTGGCCACGATATCTTCTATCAGCTCACCCTGCACACCTGCGATCGCAGAAATACGTCCGTACAGAACATTTTCCATCAAAGTCAGGCGTGGCAGATAGTTGTCTGGCTCAACGGGGACAAACAAATCCTTCATCCTCTCCCGCATTTCCGCGCTCTTAACGGCGCGGATTTCCAGAATTTCCTGCTTAAAACTTTCAGGAAAGCCTGGACCGATCTGTTCTGCGGTAAACGCGAAGGGAACCGTCAGCAACAGCGCGAATTCCTCTCTAGAAATTGCTTGATCGCCTTTTTCCTGGCGTCGTGTCGCGATATCAACCAGTTTCTCATACATCTCTTCTTCGATGCCCAACGCTGTAAAGAGGGGATGCTTTGTACCGTCCATGCCAAAGGTCTGGTGCAAAGTCTCGATCAGAGTTTGCGAAATTGCGATTCCTTGTTCAGCCAGACCCAATTCAGTGATCAGTGCTAGAAAACTGCCTTCGGCAGCAAGCCCCCTCTGGGAGATATCCCGTTTGGGTGAGGCAAACATGAGATTACCCCCCAGCGGGATCGATGGGTTGAACACATCCGGGTGAAAACGATTGACCATTGTTGCCAATCCGCGTTCTTCCAGCTTTTCATGCACACACTCTCTCAAGCTCACCAATCGAGCTGCAAGCTCGGGGTGTTTTTCACAGTCCATCCGCGCATCAAGCATCCGGCGAAACATGACATCGTCCGTACCCATTGCTTCTACGAGACGGAACCACCATCCGCGTATTTCTTCAGCAGAGCTGAGGCCCGCAAGCCCCGGATCAAGCCAGTCAGCCTTGATGCTATCAAGACTGTTGCCGGTCCGTTTCGCCTCAATGGCTTTGCGGTTTTTACGATCCGGATCCCACAGAACCGTCTTGGGACTGGATTTCAACGGCATGAACAAATTGTCACCCAACGTGCCGTCAAAGAGATAGGGCCGCGAATGAGCATAGCCAATACGTGTCGCCAAAACGGCCTGATGTAGATCGTTCAACGCACGGCCCCCGATCGTGATATTTCCTCTTGCGGGGGTAACCTCGCGGGACAATAGCTCTGCGAATGCTGTTCGCTCTGTTTGATTACTGACCTTTACAGCAACCCGTGCGCCTTCCGGGATTTCGAGATTGATGTTCTCAAGAACGGGGTTTCCATCAGCGTTTCGCACGGTCACGTTTTGGATGGAAATTGTTCCGTCAAGGTGCGGCATCTCGGCTGGTTCACCCTCAAACAAATGTTCTTCAATCATGCTTTTTGGATCGAAACGTTCTGTTACGATCTCCCAACGCAGCGACATATCCTGGACCTGATTGTAATAGGTCAGAAGCTCTCTCCATGGGCTGGAGAGGTCTTTGTAGGCGGCAAGAGCCGCCACCAGAGCCCCAACTGTAATGTCCCCACGAATGGCCAAAATTCCGCCAACGGAATAGAAAAAGAACGGCGTCAACTGCGTGATGAAGTTGTTGAGGAACTTCATGAAGAATTTTTTCTGGTAGATTTGGAACCGAATTTCGAACAGCTGTCCCAGTCGATCAGTAAAACCAGCCAACCGATACCGCCATCCGCCGTTGGTACGCAGGTCTGTAATCCCCGCAGCCGTTTCACCGATTTCAGATGCAAAGGCGCGCACTTGCACAATGCGTTTTTTATTCAGCAAGTTGATCTGACGCTGCAGCATCGGAATAAGCCACGCCTGCAAAGGAATGAGGGCAATCCCAGCGATCCCGAACCAAACGCTTTGGGCAAATAGAAAGGCGACGATGATCAACATCTGACCCGCCTGAAAAACGGGTTGCGCGACGGCATCCCCCATCAATCCGCCCATTGGTTCTGCTTCGGAGGTTACCATGGAAACGAGTTCGCCCTGACTGGTAGAACGGAAATAGGATCTGGGAAACCGCATCATCCGCCCGACAAGCTGATAGCGGAACCGGCGCAGCAAACGTTCCGCAAGCACGCCTTTCTTGGTGTTGAGGCGCATTTTCAGCAAGCCATGCGCCACAACAGACGCCAAATAAAGTCCGCACAGGATCAGCAAAAACTGAATCTGTGTGACCTCTATACCCCGCCAGAGAGTAATAATCGAAGATCCAGAACCGATCGCGTCATTGATGATCCGCTTGGGCAGCTCGAGCGTTGCGTAAAGAAAAGGGAAGGTGAACAGCGTAAAAAACAACAAAAACAGTTGTTCGCGCTTGGAATACTTCCAGATGAAAGAAAATATCGTGGGTTCCATAAACCGGCTTTCGTTATGGGCCTGGACAGGGTCCATCTGGACCAGCAGGGGAACGGCTGAATATGCCTTGAAAATTCAACTTATGTGTCCGGCCTCCTCAATACAAGCGACCATAACGCCAGCCACGCCGTTGCAATGAACGCTTGAGCCTTGCAGGCTGCGGGGGGGTTGGCTATTGCCATGTCAACGTTCTTTGAGGGGAGACACCGATGTCCAGGTCACGCTTTGATAAATCCAGACTACCTAGTCGCCACGTAACCGAAGGGCCCGCACGGGCACCGCATAGGTCTTATTACTATGCGATGGGTATGACGGATGATGAAATTCACCAACCATTGGTCGGTGTGGCGACATGCTGGAACGAGGCCGCGCCATGCAACATCGCGCTAAATCGTCAGGCCCAAGCTGTGAAAATGGGGGTGAAATCCCAACAGGGGACACCCCGTGAATTTACCACAATCACGGTCACAGACGGGATCGCGATGGGGCATGAAGGCATGCGTTCATCACTTGCCTCACGGGAAGCCATTGCGGACACCGTCGAGCTGACCATGCGCGGGCACTGCTATGACGCCGTTGTGGGCCTTGCAGGCTGTGACAAATCGCTTCCGGGCATGATGATGGCAATGATCCGTCTCAACGTGCCTTCCGTGTTTCTTTACGGTGGATCGATTTTGCCGGGTCGTCTGAATGGCCAAGACGTCACTGTTCAGGATGTTTTTGAAGCCGTTGGGCAGCATCAGGCCGGCAACATGACCACCTGCGAGTTGGAAAAACTGGAAGCAGTTGCGTGTCCTTCTGCCGGGGCGTGTGGCGGGCAATTCACCGCCAATACAATGGCTTGTGTCTCCGAAGCGATTGGTCTGGCGTTGCCCAATTCAGCAGGCGCACCAGCCCCTTACGAAAGCCGCGACGCTTATGCCGAAGCCTCGGGTGCTGCGGTCATGAACCTGATCGAAAAGAACATCCGCGCCCGCGATATCGTGACGCGCCAATCTCTCGAAAATGCAGCGCGGATTGTCGCCTGCACAGGTGGTTCTACCAATGCTGGTTTGCATTTGCCTGCAATGGCGCATGAAGCGGGCATCGATTTCTTTCTCGATGATGTTTGCGAAATTTTCCGCGATACACCGTATTTTGTCGACCTCAAGCCTGGCGGCCAATATGTGGCAAAAGACATGTACGAAGCGGGTGGCGTGCCGGTAGTCCTGAAAGAACTGCGCAAAGCCGGTTTGCTGCACGAAGACTGTATGACTGTCACCGGTTACTCCATGGGCGAGGAACTGGATAAAGTATCGCTCGAAGCGGACGGCCGGGTGGTTTACCCCGTCGAAAAACCGATTTCGAAAACCGGCGGTGTGGTGGGCCTAAAGGGCAACCTGGCGCCGGAAGGTGCGATTGTAAAAATCGCCGGAATGGAGCCTCAGCATCTGATATTCACCGGCCCCGCCCGTATTTTTGAATGTGAGCAGGACGCGTTTGATGCCGTGCAAAACCGCGCTTATGAAGAGGGCGACGTTTTTGTCATCCGCAACGAAGGCCCCGCTGGTGGTCCCGGCATGCGCGAAATGCTTGCCACAACTGCCGCGTTGTCAGGTCAGGGCATGGGTAAAAAGGTCGCCCTTATCACCGACGGTCGCTTCTCTGGGGCGACACGCGGTTTCTGTGTTGGGCATGTTGGACCAGAAGCAGCACATTGCGGACCAATCGCATTGCTCGAAAACGGCGACATGATTTCCCTGAACGCAATTGAAGGGACAATCTCTGTCAATGTCAGTGACGATGATATGGCGGAACGCAAAAAGAACTGGAAAGGTCCACGTCAGACAATCTATGGCGCTGGAGCCCTGTGGAAGTATTCGCAACTCGTTGGTCCAACCTATCTTGGCGCTGTGACACATCCCGGTGGCAAAAAAGAAGGCCACGAATACATGGATCTCTAAAACATCTAGCCTCGCATTCTGAATAGTGCGGGGCTTTTTGCTCTGCCAATGTACGTCATCAAACTTCTACCTGTTTATCGGAAAGCAACTCTTTTAGTCGATAAACATCAGCACTGGTATGAAGTCTGCAGGGCGTGAATGGGTATAACCGGCGATATTTTTCGGACTAAAGCGTTCCACCAGACCATGGTTGCGCGTTGGGTCCGTTCTGACGAAGATCAGGGGCAGATTGCTTCCAGAATTTTGGCGCGCTCACGCCGCCGGCCTAACAGTTTTCGAAAACTTCTCGGTAAAAAAATTCACATCACGGAGGATGGTTTATCCCTGCCGGTTATCGATCCTAATTGCCGTTGGATGCCACACAATGCCGATTGGGCTTGGCGACCGGAAATTTGGCGAAATCCACTCTTTGCCTGTGATCTCTCGTCCATCGCGGACAAGTCAAAACTGAGCGATGATATCACGCTCTTCCACGACTGCGCCGCGCCCGACCTACACCTCAGCCAACAGAGCAATAAACGTCATAACATTTGTGCACCCAGTGGCCTGCGCTTTGAAATTTTTGAATTTAGCGGGTCCTTCTTATCCCTGGCCATAGACTACCCCAAAGATGCCATCGATGGGTTGAAACGGAACCACATTCTGCGTGTCGCCGCGGTTATCGAGATGGCCCAGCCTCTGACGGTATTTGCCCGCCTGAACATTCAACACGGGCCCAACACGGAACAAATCCTTCGTGAATTTTCGCTCGAAGACATCGAAACTTCAGTTGAGTTCGATCTTGCCTATGCGGATCTGAATGAAAAACGCATAGAAGGCGCATGGCTCGACCTTATATTTGAAGCTCCCAAGCAGAATCGGATTACGCTGCGTGACTTGACCTTCAGCAGGCGTCCGCGTGCTCAGGTTTAAGGCTGGCGCATATTTTCACTCGACCAGCCAAGTCGCCCTGTGTATGCAAACCCAACCTGACGGATCTGTCATCACGGTTAAATAACGGATCATATCTCCACTCGAAAATCATCCCTTAGCCACTTGCGGGAAGCAGTGGATATCATTCGAGCACTTCGGTTTTTGATCTGCCAACGACCCGGATCCATCACAGGCATCACCCCCACCGTAGCTGGATGAAATCGGCCTAAGCAACGGGCGGAAAGCTAAGTGTTCAAATCTGCCCCCGCAATGTAAAAAGGCCCCGGCGAAAAACAACAGGGCCTTTATTAATAGGTTATAGTGATCAGTTTGGAGTGCCGATCGCTGATAGCCCCTTGAGAATGTCGATCGCGTAGGCCAGTTGGTAATCTTCCTGACGCAACGCCGCCGCGGCTTCGGCTTTTGCACGATCTTCTTCGATCTGCTTGATTTCATCTTCTGACAGGCTGTCGTTGTTCAAAGAACCGCGCAGGTCAGCTTCCGAGCGGGAAGGACGGTTCGTTGTCTCTTCTTCCTCTTCCGATTCAGGTGCGCGCCGTGGTTGTTCAACAACAATATCAGGCGAAACGCCCAACGCCTGAATAGAGCGACCCGACGGCGTATAATAACGCGCTGTTGTCAGGCGCATCGCACCATCACTGCGCAAAGGCATGACCGTTTGAACGGACCCTTTACCAAAACTCTTGGTGCCAACGACAATAGCGCGACGATGATCTTGTAGCGCACCGGCAACGATTTCCGAAGCTGAAGCCGACCCGCCGTTTATCAAAACAACAATCGGCTTTCCGCCAGCCAAATCACCAGCCGTGGCGTTAAAGCGCTCACCATCCTGAATTTCCCGACCTCGAGTCGAGACGATTTCACCTTTTTCAAGGAACGCGTCGGACACCCGTATCGCCTGCGTCAGCAAGCCACCCGGGTTATTCCGCAAATCGAGGACAATGCCGTTGATTTGATCGATACCACCGGCTTCTTCGATCTGCTCCTGAAGCCCCGATTCGAGGTTGCTGTAGGTTTGGTCATTAAATGTCGTGACCCGTAAAACAACAGTGTCACCCTGCGTGCGGGTGCGAACAGCCGTTAATTTGATCGTGTCACGAATGATGGAAACATCAAAAGGTTCCGACTCGCCTTCGCGCACCAATGTAATGATGATCTCAGATCCAACAGGCCCCCGCATCATCGAAACAGCCTCGTCCAGGGACAGACCCAAAACTGATTCCCCATCGACGTGTGTGATAAAGTCACCCGCTTCGACACCTGCTTCGTCTGCTGGCGTGTCGTCAATTGGCGAGACGACTTTTACAAAGCCTTCTTCCTGCGTGACCTCGATGCCCAGACCGCCAAACTCACCACGAGTCTGTACGCGCATTTGTGCCGCATCATCCGGGCTGAGGTAACTGGAGTGTGGATCCAGAGAGGTCAGCATCCCATCAATCGCTGCTTCAATTAGTTCTCCGGGTTCAACTTCTTCGACATATTGCGCACGAATACGCTCGAAAATATCGCCAAACAGATCCAATTGCTCGTACACGCTGCCTGTTCGGTCTGTTTCCTGGGCCAGCAACGGACCTGCAATCTGCGTCGTTGCGATCGCGCCTGCGAGGGTTCCGCCTAGTGCCGCCATGGCAAACTTCTTCATATCTCTTTATCCATTCTGTTCTGTTCGGAACCACAAAGTTGGATTCTCAGTCCTGTTGTTGTCTCTAACCTCTATATAGAGCGTTTCTGAACGTTCAGTACCACCCTCATCACCATCTGTTGACGCTGCATTGGTATTTTTCTGGCCAGCGTCGCCCATAAGACCCAGTGGCGCGCCCGCTTCAACCACCTCGCCTGTTTCTGCGTAGATGGTCTCTAATCCTGCAAAAACAAATAAAACATTCGCTTCCGGCTCAAGGATTATAACTTGTCCGAAATCCAGAAGCGGCCCGACATATCGCAATGTCGCCCCCACCGGGCTTGTGACCAGGGCCTTTGGTTCAGTGGCCAGTATGATACCTGGTCGGGCAATACCGGCCGCGTCCGCCTCTCCGGCCCCGCGCAGAATATGCCCGGTGACGGGCAAGGCCAAAGTTCCTTTGGCTTGCTCCATGGCCAGTGGTGCTGCGGGCGTTATCCCCGCTGAGATCTGATCCAACCCAGCGGCAAAACTGCCAAGTGTCTGTGTTGACGACAATAAAATCGCCTCGCGCACAGGGTCAGCTACAAATTTCTTTGGTAATTCTTCGCGATCCGCAATCGCCGTGTTGAGCGCTGCACGTGCGATCTGAACTTCTTTTAATCCAACTGCCAAACGTTCGGCCGAGGTTTCCTGAACCTGCCGCAATTGCCTAAGTTCGGAGAGCTCACTGCGCAGACGCTCGGCCTTTTCGTTAAACACCGGGGTCACTTCGGACAGCATCATCCCGGCACGCGCCGCGCCAATCGCCCCACCGGGATGCAGCATAGCAACCGGAGACACAGAATCGCCTGCCCGCATCATCACTGCCAGCAAAGTTGCGATTTCTGCGTCTTTAGCGTGCAACTCTGCGATCAGTTCAATTTCCCGCGATGAGGCCATCCGCAAACCACTGCGCAGAGCCGTCAGCCCCTTTTCAAAGGCGGTTATTGTCTTGGTCAACGCACGCACCCGGTCACGTGCACCTTGGGCTGCGTTCAAATCCGCCGTTGCCGCATCCAAAAGCGCGGCGGCTTCTCTGGCGCGATCCGCTGTTGCCGCAGAAACAGCCATGGGCAGCCACATCAAGAGTGCAAGAATTAGCCCCTTTAGGACAGCAAACATACGCCAGTCATCTCCGCTGGTTGCTCAAGCCCCATCAAATGCAAAAGCGTTGGTGCCAAATCCGCAAGCCGGCCCGTCTTGAGTTGAGTGCCATCTGGTGCTCCGTAAACCACAACTGGCACAGGGTTCAGAGTATGCGCCGTGTGCGGCCCACCGGTGCCTGGATCGATCATCACATCACAGTTGCCATGATCCGCAGTGACAATCATCGCACCGCCAACTTTTTCCAGGGCTTTCAAAACCCGACCCAATCCGCGATCAACAGATTCGCATGCTGCAATGGCGGCATCCACATCACCGGTGTGGCCGACCATATCCGGGTTTGCGTAATTGACGACAATCAGATCGTATTCCGCCTCAATCGCCGCAACAAACGCGTCCGTGACTTCAACTGACGACATCTCTGGCTGCAGATCATATGTGGCGACATCCGGTGATTTGGGCATCAAGCGGTCTTCGCCTGCAAAAGAAACCTCCTCACCACCGTTTAGAAAAAACGTAACGTGTGGGTATTTTTCGGTTTCAGCAAGGCGGTATTGGCGTAGCCCCTGTTGCGCGACCCAATCGCCCAATGTGTTCACGATTTCCGGCTTGGGATACATTGTCGTCATATAGGTGGAATGCGCCTCTGAGTATTGCGCCATCCCCATAAGTTTCGCCCATTCAGGACGTTGACCTGTTTCAAATGCGTCAAAGTCAGGAGCGCCAATAGCCGCCAGAATTTCCCGCGCGCGATCCGCCCGGAAATTCAGGCAAAACAGCCCGTCACCATCCTGTGCGCCAGCATAGCCGTCTAAAACCGTTGGAACGATGAATTCATCATCTTCGCCGCGTGCGTAAGCTGCCTCGACGGCGTCGATAGCAGATGGCGCGGCCCCGCCATCTGCGCGCACGATTGCTGCATATGCTTTTGACACGCGGTCCCAACGTGTATCACGATCCATCGCAAAATAGCGCCCCGTCACGGTGCCGATGCGCGCGCCCTTGGGCAAGGTGGCTTGCAGTGTCGTAAAATACCCCAATGCGGAACGTGGGCTGACGTCGCGCCCGTCCGTCATGGCGTGAATAACGACAGGAATTTCCGCAGCCGCAATCGCTTTTACTGCCGCAATCAAATGTTGAAGATGCCCGTGCACACCACCATCAGAAACGACAGCCAGCAAATGGGCCGTCCCGCCGGTGTTCTTTAAGGTCGAGACAAAATCTCTGAGTTGCGCATTTTCTGCAAAACTGCCTTCTTCAATGGCCAAATCGATTTGGCCCAAATCCATTGCTACAACACGACCTGCGCCGATGTTTGTGTGACCCACTTCTGAGTTACCCATTTGTCCGCGTGGCAGACCAACGTCTGGTCCGAATGTGGTCAGCGTGGCATTGGGGCACGTCGCCATAAGGCGATCCATGTTGGGCGTCTGCGCCAGCAAAGGCGCATTGCCTTCACGTCTCTCACTTAAACCCCAGCCATCCAGAATACATAGAACCACTGGTTTAGGGACACTCATGGCTGCTTCCTCTCAAATGAATTTGACGCTTTGTAGCGGCTCGCATGGTCAGGGTGAACCTCTTTCTGTGCTTCATGGATTAGGAACTGTTGGATCGTAAAAACCATCGATCCTGCCTGATGTTTCCTCTCGAGCGGATCCCGAGCGATCTGTGCCCAATGCAAAACAATTTCCTCATTATCATGGCCGGGTTTTGATCTGGAGTATCACCTTTTTGCCGGATTTTACGAATTACTCATGCAGAGGGCGGCGTCAAACGATCCCGCAAGAGCGCCATTGGATGTGCCTTGAGCGTCAATCGCATCGCGACATAATCCTCCACCACCTCTTCGCCCAATGTCATTTCTGGCAGTAACGCCGCGGGTTCATCAATGATTTCCCCATCAATATCCTTCGCGAAAAGAGGCAAGGGCGCGCCGGGCGTCAGCGCTTTGGCCTCCCAGAGAGCTTCACGGCGGTTCAGATCAATCCCTGCAAAGACATCCGCTTCGGCCAAACGTTCGATCATTACAGGTTGAAGCCCTGCGCGCCGCCAGACGTCCCGGACAGACCGGTATCCATTGCCGCGCGCCGCTGTCAGCCATGTTGCATCCTCTTCTGTGACAGATTTGATCTGCCGGAACCCCAGACGCAGGGCAAGTCCCCCCTGCCCGTCAGGTTCCATCGTGTTGTCCCAAAAACTGGCATTGATACAAATCGGGCGCACATCAACTCCGTGTTCACGGGCGTCTCGCACGATCTGGGCCGGGGCATAAAACCCCATAGGCTGCGCATTCAGCAACGCACAGGCGAAAATCCCCGGATGATGGCATTTGAGCCAACTTGAGGCATAGACCAAAAGCGCAAAACTTGCCGCATGGCTTTCGGGAAAACCATAAGAGCCAAACCCTTCGATCTGGGAAAAACACCGTTCGGCAAAATCACCATCATAGCCTTTCTTGTTCATCCCCCGAAGAAACAGGTTTTTGAAGGCGCTGACATTGCCGTGCTTTTTGAATGTCGCAAGCGAACGGCGCAGGCGGTCCGCCTGATCGGGGGTAAAGCCTGCACCAACGATGGCAATTTGCATTGCCTGTTCCTGAAAAAGCGGCACGCCTAAGGTCTTACCCAGAACTTCGCCCAATTCATCAGAGGGAAAGGAGACCTCTTCTTCGCCGTTGCGCCGCCGGATATAGGGATGCACCATATCGCCCTGAGTGGGACCTGGACGGATGATCGCAACCTCGATCACCAGATCGTAAAAGCACCGTGGACGCATGCGCGGCAGGAAATTCATCTGCGCGCGGCTTTCCACCTGAAAGACACCAATGCTGTCCGCACGGCAAAGCATGTCATACACAACCGGGTCCTCCGGGGGCAGCGACGCCAGAGTGTGACTGACATTGTGGTGCATATGTAACAAATCAAACGCCTTGCGGATACAGGTCAACATACCGAGACTGAGGACATCCACCTTGAGAATACCAAGTGTTTCAATGTCATCCTTGTCCCAACAGATAACGGTTCGCCCTTCCATCGTCGCGTTTTCAATCGGTACCAGCTCATCTAATCGGCCCTCTGTAATCACAAACCCTCCGACATGCTGAGACAGATGACGCGGGAAGCCGTTGATTTCATAAACCAGCGCCAGAGTTTGCTGCAGACGACGATCCCGCGCATCAAGGCCGATTTCCGCCATGCGTTCCGCTTCAATGCCTTTGCTCGAGAAGAACCCCCAGAGTTGTGAAGAAAGCGCCGAAATCGTATCTTCGGTCAGACCCATGGCGCGACCGACTTCGCGAATGGCACGTTTCCCTCGATAGTGCACAACCGTCGCACATAGACCTGCGCGGTGACGGCCATATCGTTCATAAATGTGCTGTATGACTTCTTCGCGGCGTTCGTGTTCGAAATCCACGTCAATGTCGGGGGGTTCGTCACGGGCTTCGGATACAAATCGCTCGAATACCATTGTCCCGATTTCAGGTGAGACAGATGTCACCCCCAGACAATAACACACCACCGAATTTGCCGCAGATCCGCGTCCCTGGCACAAGATGTCGCGCGCGCGCGCAAAGCTCACGATATCTCGCACGGTTAGAAAATAAGGTTCGTATTTTAATTTGGCGATCAGGGTCAGTTCGTGTTCGAGCAGTCGATGCACCTTGTCTGAGGCACCTGCCGGATAACGCCATTTGAGCCCCTCATAGGCAAGACGGCGCAGGCGATCCCCGGGGGTTTCATGATCTGCGATTTCTGATGGGTATTCATATCGGAGTTCATCAAGAGAAAAATTCAGGCTCTGTGCCAGGGAAAAAGCATTATCAACAGCCGTTTCAAATCCTGAAAACAAGAGGCGCATCTCAGCTTCTGAGCGCAGACGTATTTCGCTATTGGCCAATGCGTCACGGCCAAGATCATCCACGCGACACCCTGTTCTGATCGCCGTCATGACATCCGCCAACTTGCGCCGTGATCCATGATGCATCAGCGGAGATGCGCTGGCGAGGGTCGGCAACCCTAGCCGCCGGGCTTGTTCTGTCAGACGCGCAAATCGCAAACGATCTCGCCCATCATAATGAGGTGACAATCCAACGTGGATTTTTTCAGCAAAGCGGCGCGTCAACTGCTGCGCTGTATCAAGCCAATCATCCGCGCCGGGCAGCCCCTGTTGCGTCTCTGGCCAGAGAATCAATTGCAATCCATCACCCCATTCCAGCAGATCCGACAAGGTTAGATCGCAAGACCCTTTTTGGGCGCGTAGCCGCCCCGCCGAAAGAAGACGGCAAAGCGCGCGCCATCCCTTGCGGTTCTCGGGGAGCGCGGTGACTTGGCATCCGCTTTGAAACACCAGGCGCGCTGCGGGGATTAAACGTGGCGTTGTATACAACGTCGCAGATCGTTGATGTTGCGCTAACCCCTTGGGAAGATCAGGCCCGATACTGTCGTGGGTGGCGTCCCATTCTTTTCTTTCGCGGACCTGTCGCGCAATCTCGCGCGCCTGAGCATGCCCTCTGACAATCCCTGCAACCGAGTTCTCATCCGCAATTGCAATCGCCTCCATGCCCAGCGCAGCCGCACGGGACATGTATTCCTCAGGATGCGAAGCACCTCTTAGAAAGGAGAAATTCGACGTGATATTGAGCTCAGCAAACATGGATGCAAATACATATATTCACCTTTTGTTCTCACTTGGAGTCTTTTCGGAATGAATCTTCTGCATAAATTACTTTGGCGCGCCTTAAGGCGTCTTATTTCACTTTTCCGAGACGGAAAACTGCCCCGCAAGACAATACCGACTGGAAATAAGTCTCCCAACGCTCGTGGTCGCAGCCTCGAATGACACCCGAATCCCTCGCAAATTGCTGCTGACAATGCTCGTTTCAAGCGCATCAACACTTCATTCGGCGTCGGTCACCCAATATTTACCGATCACGGATAGCAGAGGCAGGCGCAGTTGGGCTTGCCCCCTGCCATTGCTTTGGTCATAAAGCAAAGACTAGAACGTGAGGACGTGCCCATGCAAAAGCCCCCAGAAACAAAAATCGTCAAAAGTTTCCGCATCGCCTGTGACGGTGGTGAGGGCGCCTTGGGTCATCCGCGTGTCTGGCTGCAAATTCCCAAAGATGTTGGTTGGGTTGAATGCGGGTATTGCGACTGCAGATATGTGCATGCGGACTATGAAGAAAACGCCTAGCGTGCGCCACCTTTGAAGCCGCTTCGAACACACAGGCGATCACTTCCCGTGTTTCAGTCTCATACGACACCACATACACGAGATATTTCTTGACCGCTCGAAACCGAATTTTCGAGCTGGTGGTTGTTCTGCCCGTGGCCGTGCCGGACGTCTTGTCGAGAAAAGTATATTTTGCGCGCCCGGACCGGCCATCATCGCAAGTGAATTTCGCCTTGCCCGCACTACAACGCCCCGCTTGTAGATAAGGCACAAACCGACACCTCATTCTTGTCCAGAGTGATTGCGTAGCAGAACACTGTGCCATCTTCGGAGCAACCGACAAAAGGCATACAATTGCCACTTTGCAGATCACAGTTTTCCGAAGCCGCATTAGTCGCACTTCCAATCACTAGAAGGCTCGTAAATACAAAGCGCGTCATATACATAAAGCACAAACCAGTCTTAGGGGGCATCATGAGCAAAATCGGATTTGGAAAAGGATGTCATCTTCATCTCATCGATGGATCGGCGTTTATTTTTCGCGCGTACCACGCGTTGCCGCCGCTGACGCGAAAATCTGATGGCTTGCCGATTGGGGCCGTCGCAGGCTTTTGCAACATGTTGCACCGGTATGTCGAAGGCAACATTGGGCCAGACGCCCCGACTCATGTAGCTGTCATTTTCGACAAGGGCAGCCACACGTTTCGCAACGATATGTATGATCTCTACAAAGCGAACCGCGACGCGATGCCCGAGGATTTACGCCCTCAGATGCCGCTCACCAGACAAGCAACCGAAGCCTTCAATATCGCCTGCAAGGAAAAAGAAGGGTTCGAAGCGGATGACATTATCGCCACGCTGGCGGTTCAGGCACGGGCCGCTGGTGGGCGTTGCACGATCATTAGTTCTGACAAAGATCTGATGCAATTGGTCGGCGGCGGTGTCGAAATGTTGGATGCCATGAAAAACAAACGCATCGATCGCGATGGCGTTTTTGAAAAATTCGGCGTCTTCCCTGAGCGGGTTGTTGATGTGCAGGCCCTTGCCGGGGATTCGGTAGATAACGTACCCGGTGCGCCCGGGATCGGCATCAAAACCGCCGCGCTGCTGATCAATGAATATGGTGACTTGGACGCATTGCTTGAACGCGCAAGCGAGATCAAACAACCCAAACGGCGTCAAACCCTGATCGACAACGCGGATCAGATCAAACTCTCGCGTCGTCTTGTGTTGCTGGACGAAAACACGCCACTGGATTTCACATTGGACGATTTAGAAGTCCGTGACCCCGATCCTGAAAAATTAATGCCTTTTTTAGCCGAGATGGAATTCCGCACGCTGACCAAACGTGTGGCCTCACAGTTAGGTGTCGAAGCACCCGCCATAGAAGACTCCCCCGCCAGCATCCAGACTGCGATCGAAGTGGCTCAGGTACCGTTTGATAAAACAGGGTATCGTCAGGTCAGCGATGCTGCCGCCCTCCAAAGTTGGATCGATCAGATTTACGAACGCGGCTATGTGGCCGTTGATACGGAAACCACTGGCTTGGATGAAATGACTGTGGATCTGGTTGGTATTTCCCTTTGCATAGAACCCGGCACGGCATGCTACATCCCGCTCATCCACAAGGCCCAAGGCAGCGATGATCTCTTTGGCTCAGATGATTTGGCAGCCGGTCAACTGCCGGTCGATGACGTGCTGAATGTGTTAAAACCTGTGCTCGAGGATGAAACGATCCTCAAAATCGGGCAAAACATGAAGTATGACGCAAAAATCTTTGCCCAAGTCGGCATTCAAATAGCGCCGATTGATGACACCATGTTGATGTCCTATGCCATGCACGGTGGGTTGCACCGTCACAGTATGGATGCTTTGTCTGAACGCTACCTCGATCACACACCTATCCCGATTAAGCCGCTGTTAGGCTCTGGTAAATCGGCGATTACCTTTGACAAGGTCCCTTTGGAAGAGGCCGTGCCCTATGCCGCGGAAGACGCGGACATCACGCTGCGTCTGTGGCAGCAGTTCAAGCCAGCGCTGCATCAGGGCCAAGTCACACGTGTTTATGAGACACTGGAACGTCCGATGGTTCAGGTGCTGGCGGATATGGAGCGGACCGGCATCAAAGTCGATCGAGACACCTTAAGCCGGATGTCGAACGCCTTTAGCCAGAAAATGGCTGGACTTGAGGACGAAATCTATACGCTGGTTGGACGCAAATTCAATGTTGGTTCCCCAAAACAACTGGGTGAAATTCTATTCGACGAAATGGGTCTGGCTGGCGGTAAAAAAGGGAAAACCGGAGCCTATGCCACTGGCGCCGACGTCTTAGAAGATCTCGCGACAGAACATGAATTGCCGCGACACATTCTCGATTGGCGTCAATTGTCCAAACTCAAATCCACCTACACGGATGCTTTGCAAGAACATATCAACCGGGACACTGGTCGCGTTCATACGTCCTATTCCATTGCCGGAGCATCGACCGGGCGTCTAGCATCCACGGACCCCAACCTGCAAAATATCCCCATTCGCACCGAAGAAGGACGCCGCATTCGCGAAGCCTTTGTCGCCGAGAACGGTAAAACACTGGTTGCTTTGGATTACAGTCAAATCGAGTTGCGCATTCTGGCCCATATCGCCGACATCGCCTCGCTTAAACAAGCCTTTCAGGAAGGTCAGGATATTCATGCCATGACGGCCTCCGAGATGTTTGATGTGCCGATGGCAGAAATGACTTCAGACATTCGACGCCGCGCCAAGGCGATTAACTTTGGTGTCATTTACGGCATCTCTGGCTTTGGTCTGGCCCGCAATTTGCGCATACCGCGCAGCGAAGCACAGGGCTTTATCGATCGATATTTCGAACGGTTCCCGGGCATCCGGACATATATGGATGACACCAAGGCCTTTGCCAAAGAGCACGGATATGTCCAGACCCTGTTTGGGCGTCGCATTCACACTCCCAACATTACGGCCAAAGGTCCGCAGGCGGGTTTTGCAGCGCGTGCCGCGATAAATGCGCCCATACAAGGCACCGCCGCTGACGTTATCCGACGCGCGATGGTGCGCATGCCAGCCGCGATCAAAGATCTGCCGGCAAAAATGCTATTGCAGGTGCATGATGAATTGTTGTTCGAAGTCGAAAAAGGTGCCGAGGATGCACTGATTTCAGCTGCTCGAAACGTGATGGAGAACGCAGCAGACCCCGTTGTCAAACTGGACGTCAAACTGACAGTAGATGCGGGCACTGGCCCCAATTGGGCGGTTGCGCACTAAGACACTGCCCTTCCATCACAAAACGCGACTAAAATCAGTCAAGCGGTTGGCGTTTTACACTTAACTTGCCAGTTGTGGCACCCAATTCAGGGTGTCCTCGGTTGCGCCCGTTACAGAGTAATCCGCCACCACCCATCCGTCATATCCATACCTGTTCAGTAAATCTTGTAGGTTTGACAGCTCAATCGCACCCGCCATCGATGCACCACTTGCCAGTTCATGATCAATTTGAATATGCCGGATCATTGGCGCATAGGTTTCAAAAACCTTACCAACATCGCCGTGCAATTGGCGCGCATGTTGGCTGTGAAGCTGGAGGCCCAATTGCCCCGCACCCACCTCATTGATGACATCCGCAGCCAACGCGTAACTCGACAGAAACGCGCCGTCTTGCGCCTGAGGTTGGAGCGTCAGACTGATCCCCTTGGGAACCACTGAAACCGCATGGCGCAAATTTGCGACCAAGGTTGCCTGCGCCGCGTTGCCCTGCGCCGCGCCAGCCATGATATGCAGCACTGGAACGTTAAGCGCATCGCAGTACCTTAACGCGCGGCGAAGATCATATTTGAAACGGTCCTCCAACCCAGGCATAGCCGCGAACCCTCGCGCGCCGCCGGTATAGTTTGGGGGCGGCGCGGTAATCTGAACAACTTGGACCCCTGCGCGTAAACACGCCCGCGTTGTATCCTTTGCAGCCAGCTCATACGGAAACGGGACGGCAACACCTTGGAATCCAGCGGATGCAGCCGCATCAAATCGATCCAAATAAGGCAATTCCGCCCATAAACTGCTTAAATTAGCTGCAAGTTTCAAAAGCGATCTCCCCTAATCGTCCTGTGTTTAACACTTTTAAGGTGAGCGATCAGGAACGCAATTCGTTACACATAAAAATTTCTCATTTTAGGATTCGTCAAACGTCTTTGCTCGATTCCTCAACGAAACCAATGATCCTTTGGCGTTTCCAACCAAAAGATGATTCACGTCAACACCAGTGAGTTTGCCTAAAGAAGGGTTGAGTGATCAGCATAAAAGAGCAGCCGGACAAAAATTGGATTGCAGACATTAAAAGGTCCATACTTGACGGGTAAAAACTAGTATTTTTGCTCCGGAGAATACTCTCCGTGCGGGCAAGCTGCTCTCTCATGTGAAGCCAGAGACCCGGTTTTGGTCTGGCAATGACGAGTTATGGTTCCTAAACTAATGCTCGAATGGAGCCCGATATGACCGAACCTTTGACGTCCGCGCCAGTCCTTGAAACAGAACGCTTAACCCTACGCGGGCCACTTCAAAGTGATCTACCCGAGCTTACCCGATTTATGACGAGTTCGCCGAGGATGCGGGCTCAGGGAGAAACGGGCAGCAAAGAACAAGCTTGGTTTGGCTTTCTGATCGCGATTGGTCACTGGCAATGGCACGGGTTTGGCTTTTTTACATTAACTGTACATGGACAGAACCTTCCTATCGGTCGTGTTGGGCTGCTTAAGCACTCAAATTGGCCCGAAGTTGAGTTGGCTTGGCATCTTTTTGACGGCGCTGAGGGCAATGGATACGCAACCGAAGCGGGGCAAGCCGTTCGTACTTGGGCGTATCAAGCCCATGGTTTCAAAAAATTAGTGAGCTACATTGATTGTGAAAATCATCGTTCGCAAGCGGTTGCTAAACGTCTTGGGGCAGAGACGGATGGCACACGCGCGGATCACGAACCAGACGCAGAAGTCTGGACCCATTTGTCTGAACCCATATAACCAAATTATGCTCTTTGCCGACTTTGTCTGACAGTTGCTTGACGATCAGTTCTACCGACTTCTAGCTGTGTTGGGTCGCCTGATACCGCAATGGTCAGTTTCATTAACCGACCAAAACCCCGCGACTTTTTTCAATCCGAACCAAAGCAACCTGAAAACTGCGCGGTTGTTAATCACTCTAATTCAGCACTGGGAATGATCGGAAAAAAACGTCCCGACGACCACACGCCGAACCAATTCTCGTGGTGGACGCCCAAATCGACCAAACGATAAAAACTCTTGCGATCAATTAACGCTTCCAGATTGCGACGCACTCGGACATAGGGCGCAGGCTCTCCGGTTTCTGGATGGCGTTCGACGCGGATTGGCAAACTGTCGCTCGCGACGGTCGTGTCATCCACCTGCGTCGTGAAGGTTAATACCTGCGTATGACCGTTGCCCTCGACATCAAAATCGACGGCAAGGAATGGCGCATCGTCAACGGATATTCCGACCTTTTCAACAGGCGTGACCAAGAAGTATTTTTCGCCTTCCTTCAAGAGAATCGATGAAAATAATTTGACCAATCCGGGCCGCCCAATTGGCGTTCCTTGATAATACCACGTCCCATCCCGGGCAATTCGCATATCGAGATCGCCACAAAAAGGCGGGTTCCACTCCTCAACCGGAGGTAGTCCCCGTGTTTTTGCTGCATTTATTGACGCTGCAAGGCCTTCAGCGGAGGGGGTAACAGTTTTTTGTCCACTCATTACTTTTGCCATTTCCCTCAAACGCGATAGATTTACAATGAGCATATAATCAAATGGAGCCGATTGTCATGAGTGAAGCAGAGGACATGGTCGCCGAGATCGAAAAACTAGGTGAAAAACTGGCCGAGGCGAAGGCGTCGATCACCAAGCGTTTCATCGGACAAGAGCGTGTCGTAGATCTTACGTTGACGGCCCTTTTATGCGGTGGGCACGGGCTGCTGATCGGGCTTCCCGGATTGGGCAAGACACGTCTGGTTGAAACCCTGTCAACGGTCATGGGGCTAGACGGCAGTCGCGTGCAATTTACACCGGATCTGATGCCTGCGGATATTCTTGGTTCCGAAGTTCTGGAAACCGCATCAGATGGCAGCCGCGCTTTTCGGTTTCTTCAGGGGCCGATTTTTTGCCAATTGTTGATGGCAGATGAAATCAACCGCGCGTCTCCGCGTACGCAGTCCGCGTTGTTGCAGGCAATGCAGGAAAAAACCGTCACCGTTGCGGGCGAAGACCGCATTCTGGGCACGCCTTTCCATGTCCTTGCAACGCAAAACCCGATTGAACAAGAAGGCACCTATCCGCTGCCCGAAGCGCAACTCGATCGCTTCCTTGTGCAAATCGACGTCGCTTATCCGGATCGGGATACCGAACGCGATATTCTATTGGCGACCACAGGTGAAACCGAGGCGGACGCCACAGAGGTCTTTAGCGCTGGCGAACTTCTGGCAGCGCAGACGTTGCTGCGTCGTATGCCCGTGGGCGAAAGTGTCGTGGAATTGATCCTTGATTTGGTGCGTGCTTTCCGACCAGAAGAAGCAGGGGCAAGCCAGCAAGTTCGCGAAACAGTCGCTTGGGGCCCCGGGCCACGTGCCGCGCAGGCGTTGATGCTGACCGTTCGAGCGCGCGCCTTGCTGCAAGGCCGGCTAGTACCCTCGGCAGAAGACGTCATTGACATGGCACGCCCTGTCTTGAGCCATCGTATGGCGCTGAATTTCGCGGCCCGTGCACGAGGCGACAGCTTGACTGATTTGATCGACGCAACGGCAACCGAGCTTTCCGGGGCAAAGGCCGCCGCGTGAGCTCTTTTTCCGCCGTCCCGGAGCAAAACCGACCAACCACCTTGCGCGCCGATGCGGAAACGCAGGCCGCGATGTTGCCGCCCCTTTTAGCACGTGCTGAAAACTTGGCCGGAGCCGTTTTGCTGGGCGATCACGGCCGTCGCCGTGCTGGTATGGGCGATAATTTCTGGCAATACCGACCCGCTCAACCTGGCGACAGCCGAAGGTTGGTCGATCACCGCCGCTCTGCAATGGGTGATACCGAATTTGTCAGGGAACGAGAGTGGCAGATTGCCCAGTCGGTTATGCTATGGGTCGACCGCGGCGCTTCTATGCGGTTTTCCAGCAGTTCGGAGTTACCCCAAAAAGCAGATCGCGCCCGGCTTCTTGGGCTGGCTATTGCCATTCTTCTCGTGCGGGGAGGCGAACGCGTTGGCCTTACCGGAACGACCCTGCCGCCGCGTCGTGGCAATACGCAAATCCTGCGGTTGGCTGAAATGTTCAGCGTCGATGAGCAACAAGATTACGCCCCGCCCGAACATAAAGCGATGATCCCATCGGCCCGCGCTGTTTTTATTTCAGATTTTATGGGCGATGTCGCAGAAGTAAAACTGGCCTTGACCAAGGCTGCTGATCGTGGCGTGCGCGGCGCGCTTTTACACGTTCTGGACCCTTCAGAAGAGACCTTTCCGTTCAAAGGGCGTACCGTTTTTGAAAGTGTGGGTGGCACGATCAGCCATGAGACGCTCAAAGCCAGTGATTTGCGCGACCGTTACCTAGAACGTTTGGCGGCGCGCAAATCGGAATTGCAAAGCCTCTGTTCCCTGACAGGCTGGCATTATGGTCAGCACCATACAAACACATCCGCGCAAACGGCACTGTTGTGGCTTTACAGCGCATTGGATGGCGGAGGTTTCAGATGACCACGATTGGCGGCATTGGATTTACGGCGCCTTGGCTGCTGGCGGCCTTGCTCGCCTTGCCCGCGCTTTGGTTGATTTTGCGCGCAATACCTCCGGCGCCGATCCGTCGGCGGTTTCCCGGCGTTGCGCTATTGTTGGGGCTCAAAGACAACGAGAGCGTTTCTGACAGGACACCATGGTGGCTGTTGTTATTGCGCATTCTTGCTGTTGCCGCGATGATCATAGGGCTGGCCGGCCCCATTCTAAATCCCGACGTGGATCAGACAGAAGGCGATGGTCCGTTGTTGATTGTCCTGGACGGGAGTTGGGCGGGAGCGACGCGTTGGAACGAACAACTACAGGCGATTGATGCGCAACTTGCCCGCGCAACGCGACTGGAACGAACGGTGGCCTTTCTCAATCTATCACGTCCCGAGATCCCTGCCTTTCAGGCAGCAGATGTCTGGCGCACCAGATTGGCTGGCTTTGTGCCGTCGGCTTGGCAACCCGATACTGCACGCATCGCACAGGCTATATCAATGGTAGCCGATCTTGGGCCATTTGACACCTTGTGGTTCAGTGACGCCTTAAAATTCGATGCCCAAGACCGCGCCCTAGCCGTTTTCGAAGAAAAAGGAACGGTAGAAGTATACCAAACTGCGTCAAACGTGATCGCCCTTGCTCCCGCAGGGTTTGAGGATGGCGCGATCACGCTGACCGCGCTGCGCGTTGCCCCGGGAACCGAGCGCGAAGTTACGCTCCAAATCCAAGGACGCGATCCTGTTGGGAATGCGACACTTCTCGCTTCGGTGACGGCAACCTTTGAAAATGAAGCCACAATTGCAGAAACGGCGCTGACATTGCCCGCCGAACTGCGCGCCCGGATCACGCGGTTCGATGTGCAGGGGCAACGGTCTGCTGGTGCGACAACTTTGGCAGATGATGCGTTGCGCCGCCGTGAAGTTGCGCTGATCGCCGGGCGCGAAGATCATGAGGGGCTGCAGCTTTTGTCGCCGCTGCACTATTTGGAACAGGCACTTGCCCCGAATGCGGACCTGCTAACCGGCGCATTGGATGATATTTTGCCTGCAAATCCAGATGTTATCATTCTGGCCGACGTCGCAACACTGTCGCCCGGCGAAACCGAAGACCTGAGCGCATGGATTGACGAGGGCGGTATGTTGATACGGTTTGCCGGACCGCGCATAGCTGCAAGCGACATCAGCCGTGACGCTGAAGACCCCATGATGCCTGTCCGTTTACGCAACGGCGGGCGCACGGTTGGCGGCGCGATGAGTTGGGGAGAGCCGAAATCGCTCGCCCCCTTCACGGAAAGATCGCCTTTCTTTGGGTTGCCAATTCCAGGGGATGTGCAAATCACCAGTCAGGTTATGGCGCAACCCGACCCGACACTCGCAGAACGCGTCATTGCCGAACTGACAGACGGCACACCGCTCGTCACGCGCAAGGAACGCGAACAAGGGCAAATCGTATTTTTTCACGTTACCGCGTCAGCCGATTGGTCAACTCTTCCGCTGTCTGGTCTGTTTGTGCAAATGCTTGAACGGCTTGCCGTTGCCTCATCGGCCAGCCGCCCTGACGCGGAACAATTGGAAGGAACCACCTGGACACCTGTGCAGGTAATGGACGGTTTTGGCACATTGAACGACGCGGGCAATCTACCCGGTGTTCCCGGCCCCGATTTGATCAGCGCTGCGCCGAGCGCCGACATGCAGCCCGGCATCTATGCCTCTGGGGATCGCAGGCTCGCGCGCAACGTGGTCACCAATGAAACCGTTTTGGAACCCGCCTCATGGCCAGCCGGCATACCGGTCAGAGGATTTGACGTTGCCCCTGAACAGCCCATTGCGGGGTGGTTGTTAAGTTTTGCAATTGTGGCATTGGTTGCGGATGTGATCGCTTCGCTCGCACTCTCAGGGCGATTGGTGGGATCAAAGAGCGGCCAAATGGCGATGCTCGCATTTGCTGGTCTCCTTGCCTTTGGCGCGCCAACACAAACCCGCGCGCAATCCGATGAGGCTGACAATTTTGCTCTATTGGCAACTCAGGAACTGGTTTTAGCCTACGTAATTACCGGCAACCAAACGGTTGACGACATCTCGCGCGCGGGGCTTTTCGGGTTGTCACAGACGCTCAACTTTCGAACCTCTGTAGAGCCAACCGCACCCGTGGGTGTTGATCTGGAACGCGACGAATTGGCGTTTTTTCCGATCCTTTATTGGCCCGTGACCCCGGATCAGCCGCGACCAAGCTCTGAGGCCTATAGTAAGCTCAATGCGTATCTGCGTTCTGGCGGTTTGATCCTGTTCGACACCCGTGACGCAGACATCGCCCGTTTTGGCACATCCAGTCCCAATGGCCGAAAACTACGTGACCTGGCCGCAGCGTTAGACATTCCGCCGCTTGAACCACTGCCCCAAGACCATGTCTTGACCCGGACGTTTTATCTGCTTCAGGACTTTCCCGGACGTCATACCAGTCGTGATGTGTGGGTCGAGGCCGCCCCGTCGGACGCCCAGCAAATCGAAGGCATGCCCTTTCGCAATCTAAACGACGGGGTCACACCTGTGGTGATTGGCGGAAACGATTGGGCATCAGCTTGGGCGATGTCCGACAACGGCGCCCCCATCGTGCCCATTGGCCGTGGATTTTCCGGCGAACGCCAACGTGAATTGGCTTATCGGTTTGGCGTGAATCTCGTCATGCACGTGCTGACCGGCAATTATAAATCAGATCAAGTGCACGTACCCGCACTGTTAGACAGGCTCGGACAATGACCGGACAGATGCTCTTTGACCCGTTGGTCCCATGGATCCTACTAATCGTCTTGGCTGTTCTGGTGATTGCCGGGGTTGTTCTTGCTGCCACGCGTGGATTATCCGGATGGGCCTTACGGGGAATGGCCGCATTGGTCATTCTTGCTGCCCTCACGGGCCCCAGTTACCAACAGGAAGACCGCGCGCCGCTCAGCGACATCGTCCTTGTGATCGAAGACGAAAGTGCCAGCCAAAAACTCTCCGATCGGGCGGAGCAAACGCGCACGGCGGCAGACACACTGGCAGACAGAATAAATGCGCGCTCCAACACCGAAGTGCGCCGTATTTCGGTGCCTGATGGGGATGGATATGCCGGCACACAATTGATGACAGCCTTATCAAAAGCTTTGGCAGAAGAACCACGCGGACGCGTCGCCGGAATTATTGCCCTGTCTGATGGACGGGTCCATGATGAAAATCTGCCTGTCGATTTGCCAGCCCCCTTGCACCTGATGTTATCCGGTAAAAGCACGGATTGGGATCGTCGTCTTAGCATTCAAAACGCGCCTGCGTTTGCAATCATTGGCGAGCCGGTCACACTGACCTTACGTGTTGAGGACATGGGGAACGGCCCACAAGATGCCTCTCTGGCACCGTTGGAAATTTCTGTTGATGGCGCGGAGCCTCAGCAGTTTCAAGTGCCTTTGGGCCAAGACATTGAAATACCGGTGATCCTGCCGCATGGGGGGCGTAATGTGATTGAGTTTTCCGTTCCGCCTGCTGATGGAGAACTCACCGATCGCAATAACAAAGCTCTAATCCAAATGAACGGTGTTCGGGATCGTTTACGTGTTCTTTTAGTTTCAGGCGAACCACACCCTGGCGGGAGAACATGGCGCAATCTGCTAAAATCGGACAGTTCCGTTGATCTTGTGCATTTTACCATCTTGCGCCCGCCCGAAAAGCAAGACGGTGTTCCTGTCAGCGAACTGTCTCTGATCGCTTTCCCAACACGCGAGCTGTTTCTTGAAAAGATCGAAGATTTTGATCTGATCATATTTGATCGCTATAAACGACGCGGGATTCTGCCAGCGCTCTATCTGGACAATGTTGCAAATTACATTCGCCAAGGCGGCGCTGTACTGGTTGCGGCAGGTCCCGACTTTGCCGGTGCCGATAGTATCTACCGCTCTCCACTGGGGCCGGTTTTACCCGCCGCCCCAACCGCACGTGTGATAGACCAACCTTACCTGCCCCAGATCACCGACCTGGGAGAAAGACATCCTGTCACAACGGGATTGCCGACAGATGGGGATTGGGGGCGCTGGCTGCGCCAAATTGATGTGAGCAATCCCCAAGGCCACGTCGTCATGTCCGGTCTCAACGACCGTCCCTTGCTGGTTCTGAACCGTGTCGGCGAAGGCAGAGTGGCGTTGCTGGCCTCGGATCACGCTTGGCTTTGGAACCGTGGATATGAAGGCGGTGGCCCACAACTGGAACTTTTACGCCGATTGGCACATTGGATGATGAAAGAACCCGAGCTGGAGGAAGAAGCCCTCACGGCGCAGGCGACGGGCCAAAGCATGCGCATCCAACGTCGCAGCCTCGAAGCCACGGTTCCTCCGGTTCGCATCACGGACCCATCCGGCGTCATCACCGAGCTTCCGCTTACCGAGGGACAGCCCGGGATATTCGAAGGTAGTTTTGAGGGCCCGGAAATCGGCCTTTACAGGTTGGAAAACGGCGACCAAATGGCGGTTATCGGTTTGGGACCAGCCGCGCCCAAGGAATTTGAACGCACTATTGCCACCACAGAAATCTTATCCCCTGTTGTGGCCAGTTTACGCGGCGGCAGCATGCTATTGGAAGACGGATTGCCCAGGCTAAGAGACGTTCGAATTGGCAGACCAGCTGCCGGTCGTGGATGGATTGGTCTAACGCCCCGTGGAGCATATGAAACACAAGATGTGCGCCAAACGCCGTTGTTACCGCCTTGGTTGGTACTTTTGTTATCCACTGTGTTGATAACCGCAGCCTGGTTACATGAAGGCCGAAGATAGTGGGTACTCTCCACCAAAAATAAACGCGCGGAAAGTTTTACGCGCCCGAATTAAACAGATATTCACCCAAATACGGCATGGCTAACCCCAAGAATTAGGATTTCATGCGGGTGTATTAATGAGTTTGGCCAATAAACTGGCCCAAGAAAGGCGCAGCCGACTTGCTGCCGAAAGGTTGCTTGAACTCAAGCAAGCCGAACTCTTTGCTGCGAACCGCAAACTCGGCCTCCACGCAAAACAACTTTCCAATGAAATTGTCGAAACACGTGCTGAAGTTGCCAATGTGCGCAACGAAAACCAGCGGGTCAAATCAGATCTATCCGCTGCACACAAAAAAATTGAACGGGTAGAACGTCGTCTCTGGCAATCGATTGAGACAATCAACGATGGCTTTGCTTATTATTCTCCCGATCTCGAACTTATCATGGCAAATCGATCTTACTTGGCGGTGTTTGACGGGCTAGAGGAGATGAAACCTGGCGCGAGCTATGTCAGCGTTCTGCAATTTTTAACCGAAGAAGGTGTCGTAGACATCGGGGATTTACGCCCGGCAGATTGGCGTCAAATGATGATCGAACGGGTACAATCCCCACAACCCGAAACAGTTGTCGTTCGGCTGTGGAATGGGGAATATATAAAGATGATCGACCGGCGTGGGACGGATGGGGACATCATCTCGCTGGGCTTAAACATCACGGAAACGGTAAAATACGAAGAAAAGCTGACCGCAGCGCGCGAAAGCGCCGAGACCGCCAACAGAGCAAAATCTGCCTTCCTCGCCAACATGAGCCACGAAATTCGCACCCCAATGAATGGCGTCGTTGGAATGGCTGATGTGTTGATAGACACGTCCTTAACCGAGGAGCAACGTCTCTACGTTGACACCATTAAAAACTCCGGTGAAGCACTGTTGGTGATCATCAACGATGTGTTGGACTATTCCAAGATCGAAGCGGAACGCTTGCAATTACATCCCGATCCTTTCGATTTGGAAAAATCGATCCACGAAGTGCTCATGTTATTGCAATCGTCAGCACGTGATAAAGGTATCCAGCTCTGCGTCGATTATTCTCTGTTTTTGACGTCAAATTTCATCGGTGATCCCGGTCGACTTCGCCAGATTTTGACCAATCTTATTGGGAACGCGGTAAAATTCACAACCGACGGATCTGTTACTGTGCGGGTGTCCGGTAAACCTGACAAGACCACCGGAGAAGTTAAAGTTCAGGTCACCGTAGAAGACACTGGTATCGGGATTCCAGCTGATATGATTGACCACGTTTTTGGTGAGTTCAACCAAGTTGAAAGCGAGCAAAATCGCCAATTCGACGGTACTGGCCTAGGGTTAGCAATCACCAAACAACTGATTAAGATGATGGGGGGACGCATTTGGCTTACTTCGGAGCAGGGTGTTGGGTCTTGTTTCGGGTTTGAAATAGGTCTCGTTCCCGTAGATAGCGCCGAAATTCCGCACCCGAACTTGAACCCAGCCCTTCGGCATGTTCTGCTTTTAGATGATTTCGAGGTAAGTCGTGAGATCAGCCGGCACCAGCTAGAGAAACTGGGGCTCAAGGTCACGAGCTGCAGCAACGCAATCAAAGCTATTGGCTCTGTTGATACCTCTGTAGACTTGGTGATCACCGAACACATCATGGACGATGTTGGCGGATTTGAATTCGCGAAGTCACTGCGAGACGCCGGACACAATCAGCAAATAGTTGTGATAAGCAGCAACCACGGTCACGCGCGCAGCGACCCTCTTCTGGAACACGCAGATCATATTTTGCAAAAACCCTTTCTGCGGAACAGTCTGTTTAGGTTACTTAGCAATGTAACACCCATCACACAGTTTGAGAATGATGACGAGCACGGCGACGCCTCCAGTGATTTAGTCGATGTACCGACATTCTCCCACGTGAAGGACGTTTCAGATTGTGATGTAGCGGAAGGAGAAACAGCACAGCCCCGGAAAATGCGGATCCTCGCTGCGGAGGATAATAAAACAAATCGCCTTGTTTTCGGCAAAATGTTAAAGGCATTGGACGTCGATCTTGAATTTTCCTGCGACGGAATTGAAGCAGTCGAGGCCTACAAAACATTCAAACCAGATCTGATTTTCATGGACATTTCGATGCCACGCATGGACGGAAAAGAAGCCACCGGAGTCATCCGGGACCTCGAGAAGGGAACCGAGAAGCACACGCCAATCGTAGCATTAACAGCACATGCAATGAGCGGTGATGACAAAGAAATCCTTAAGGCTGGATTAGATCGTTATCTAACGAAGCCACTACGTAAAGCAGAAATTATTAGCCAAATCGTGGCATTTTGCCCCGACGTTGCGAGCCCTCCATGCCCTCCAGAATTGGATCAAGCAGCGGGATAGTTATTTAGACGACCGGGGTTATTTTTGCCGAGCGAACCAGTGACATTGCCTTTCATAAAATCAAATCAATATCTTATGACCTGCGCCCCTTAAGTTCCTCCAGATTTGTGTAGAGTCCGCCCAACAAAAGGACGGACAAATGAAGGCACGATTTACGGACGAACAGATCATAGCGATGATCAAGGAACAGGAATCTGGTGAGAAGACTGCTGATG
>JBDWVP010000009.1:0-59434 GCA_039983935.1 Roseobacter sp.
CGAAGCCGCAGCCACTGCGTTTTTCACAAAATCCATCGGCAATACCGGTTGGCCAAACAAGATCGTTATCGACAAAAGCGGATCGAATACGGCGGTTTTGATCAACATGAACCGTTTGCTCGTGATGTACGGCTGGTGTTGATTGATCACTGTTAGGCCGACGGCCTGCATCGCAAAAATGTTACCGTGACAACACCCCCTCAACAGACACTTACCCCTGACGTACCAACGCCAACAGATATACTAAATGTTTGGCTTGTCATTCCACAGCCCCTTGCTCACCCAATCCGCAATATCTATTCATTTTTCGAATCTTCCTCAGTTGAGAAGATCGGAAACTTGCGCAAAAAGCGCTGATACTAACGATCTCCTGCGACAAACGGCAGCATCGCTCGAAACACATGAGGAGCGAAACCCGCAAAAAAAGCGAAATAAAGCCGGAGAACAGAAACAATCTAAACGTCGCGACCAATAGCTGAGTAGCGCTAGGTAAACCTAAACGAGTTAGAAATTCTCGCGTCGAAATGATAGCAAACAGGGTTGCAACCGCGATCAGGAGCAATAGACAACCACACATAAAAACTTTGGTGTTGCCAATTTGTTTCGGCTGATCTCGACTTGTATGCAAGCGGGTTGAAATCCCCGACTGACATGCCGCACCTAAAGGGCTTTCGCTACCCCTGTGAAATCATCGTCTATGCTGTGGATTTAACATCGTTTTGCTCTGAGTACGGCCGATATTGAGGACCTACTGGCAGAACGCGGCGTGATCGTCAGCCGCGAAACCATCCGCTTTTGGGTCTATCGCTTTGACCAACAAATCGCACATGACATCCGCCGTGATCGTCCTTGGCTCAACGATAAGTGGCATTTGGATGAAATCCCAACCGATCTATCCCATAAAAATGCCCGCCAAAGCCGTAGCCATCTTCAGAGTTGTACGTGGTTACCCCACCTCCGACGATCATGCTCCCTTTGTCCACCTCGACGTCGACTTTGAAAGTATCCTCAGTTTTGGTAAACTGGGCCTTTACACCGTTTTTATGCGGTGACCTGAACTTGGTTTTTGATGTGCCAGTGGAGGGGTCAGCCGATACTTTGGGCTTACTCTTGTTTAATAGGTCGCTCATTTTCTCTCACAGGTAAAATCAAAAAGGGGCTCTTGATTGCTTTCGTCAGCCACGCTCGGCGTCAGTATTATTTTCTGCAAGTAAATTGCCCGGCATGACCGTGAAACTGAATTGTAATCGGTTTGGTCGAAAATGAAGAACCGAACTATTCTATCCAAGCTTGCATAGTGGTGTTCTTTTATATAGCTGGCGCGGCCTTCAGCAACTTCCTGAAAGACGTCTCTCTCGATGTTCAGAGAACCTGACATATATTCTATAAAATCAGGATCTTGGGAGACAGCCAAAATAATAGCGTCGGCTTCCAAAATGCCATTTGGCGCAGTGAAGTCAACTATGAAATCAAAATCAATTCTTTCCTGGGTTTCTAGCTCAATTAGCAAATCAACATCGGCCTGTTCGACGTTCCAGGCCGCGAAACGAACCGGCCTGCCCAGTACGTCACTGTAATCCATCGTTCGCCCCTCTCGCCAAATCAAAGCGAGCGTCACGCTAATCGCGAACGCACTTGTGAAAGCGACGAACGCTTTAAGTGGCTTAGTTACCAAAAGTTAAATCTCCCTCTTTTGGGGCGCAGCTCGACCCTGCCGCCTCGATCTCCTCGACGGACAATGACGGCCCAAACGGGACAGCGACCAACGAAGTGACGCCGCATTGCGGCACTTTCGTTTCGTGCCACAAATTAGACACCCGTTACGTCGTACCCAAATCGGCTCCTACGGCAATCTGCTAATTGCATATCGCCCCCGAAGGGGCGATAACAGGGTCGCTTAGGAGGCAGTGCTGTCTTCGTTGGCAGCTTCACCCGCTGCCGGCGGAACGTCCATCACGTCATTAACAACCCCACTCAACCCATTTTCTAAACTCACGCCCAACTCCTTACCGAGCGCCTGCATGGCGGGCATTTGCAAGGCCATGCCTAGCACAGAGTCGAGCGCCTGATTAACCGGAGTACCACCTGCGTTGGCCGTGTCAGCCCCGCCAGTACCGCCCATACCAGTAACTTGATGGATCTTGATAGAGTCGATCTTCTCAGCTGGCTTCACCATCTCCGCGATGATGGCTGGCATCGCTTCGAGTTGCGCCAAGCGGACTTTCATGGCGATGATTTCAGCACTTAATTCGTTCTCTGAATTCGCTATCGCCGTCTGACCCTCAGCGGTCGCGAGTAAGTCAGCCTTCTTCGCCTCTGCACGCACTGTCAATGCATTGGCGTCCGCGTGTGCCTCTTCCAATTTTGCTGCAGCACGGTCGCTTGCTGCTTCCTTTTCGGCTTGGGCAGAGAGACGAATAGCCGTAGCTTGACGTTCCGCTTCTTTCTGGGCTTCGATCAAAGCAATTTGCTTGGCACGTTCGGCTTCGGCAACCGCGCGCGCAGTCTCAATTGCCTCAGATGCCTTTTTGGCCTCCGCACGTGCCTTATCCGCAGATGCGCTCGCCTGACTTTCTTCCTCGGACTTACGTGCAACGATAATTTGACGTTCTTGATCTGCGACTTCGAGCTCACGCTCTTTGGTAATTTCAGCCTCACGGATGGCGCGTTCGCGAGCGATCTCTGCTTCCCGGACAGCCTTTTCACGGCTAATTCGCGCTTCATCTTTCGCACGGTCAGAAGCTTCCTGATTACGGGCGATCTGCGCTTCTTGCTCGGCCTGCAGCGTCTGGATTTCTTCGATCTGTTTGATCTCAGCATGTTTTTGATCACGCTCAATCTCGTATTTTCGCTTTTCTGCTTCCATCTCAGATTGCGCCACTGACACATCCGCTTCTGCTGTAATCTCAGCACGTTGTTTGCGGGACGTAGCGATCACGGCAGCCAGCTTTTGCATACCGACAGCGTTAAACGCGTTGTTCTCATCAAGCGACTCAAAAGGCGTTTGGTCCAAAGCAGTCAGCGATACCGCTTCAAGTTCCAAGCCGTTCTTCAACAGGTCCTCAGAAATCGCATTCTGTACCTCTTGCACAAAGCTCGCGCGGTTCTCATGTAGCTCGTCCATGGTCATCTGCGCGGCCACGGCCCGCAGACCATCGACCAACTTACCTTCGATCATCTCACGCAGTTGATCCACATGAAATGTCCGGTCACCGAGCGTTTGAGCTGCACGTGAAATTCCGTCTTCGGTTGCATTCACCGAGACATAGAATTCAACACCGACATCAACACGCATCCGGTCCTTGGTGATCAATGATTGTTCATTCACGCGGGCCACCTCGAGGCGCAGCGTTTTCATGTTCACTTTGGAAATTTCGTGCAAGAAAGGTACCACAACCGTACCACCATCCATAATAACCTTTCGTCCCCCGGACCCTGTTTTCACAAGGCTCGTTTCGCGTGTGGCACGTTTATAAAGACGGGCCATGATCAGGCCGATGAAAATAAGTAGACCGACAATAATACCAGCAACGGTTGCTATGTACATAAGATCCATTGAATAACTCCTTAGATGATTGAAAACGATAGGAAATAGGCATCAGACGACGAAAAATTTATCGCCTCGTTTCCGGATAAGTGTGACGTCAGCGCCTTGGGCAAAGCTGTCGTCATCATGTAGCGGTTCAACCCGCAGATAGTGAATGTTACCATGGCGGTCTTTGATTTTGACCTCGGCAGGGTTGCCCCGTGAGGCGGTGCCTTGCGTTATAGTCCCATGATAGCCGCCCAAATGGCGGGCGCGCAGCGCCGTTGTTTCGGTTTTCGGCATGATGAGTGCGACCCAATTTGCAATCACCCGAGTTACAGCAAGGGCAGGTACAAAGACGATGAAGGCTGCGATTAGCGGTGGAAGGTGTTTCCCATTCACAGCGCCACTGACTGATTGCAGGATCAATCCCGCCAAACCGAACATTGTCAGAAACGAAACGAACCAGATGAGAATGGGCACGTCGCGTGCCCCGATCCATGTGAAAATGCCGCCAATCGATGCCTGTGCATCCGGGACATTCAACCCGTCGAGCCCGTCAGAAATTTCGACACCTGCATCCACATCCGCCGAAAAGTCAAAGTCGAGATCGATATCAGCATCGGGCGCATCCGTTCCAACCCCTAAAATTGAGCCGCCCAAAAGTGCCGTGATGATTTCGAGCACAAACAGACCGGCGACAACCGCAAGTGCGATAGAAAACGGGGTTGTCTCCGCAGACGTAAAAAGTTCGAACATTGTTTTCCTTTCAAATCATAAATAACATAACTTTGAAAACATTTGAAGTATATATATGCAAAAAATATAAATTGCTTATTTTATAATTTCAGTTATAATAAATAATCATATCTATATTGATACGAAAAGTGTGCCTTATGCCTGACTTCATGGAACAAAGACGCTTGACGCGGCTACTTGATCGAACAGCAAAACAGCTTGCTGAGGTGGAGGCGCCTTCCAAAGGGTGGATTGCCGCAATGCGTACCGCACTTGGCATGTCCGCGGAATATGTTGCTCACCGCAAAGGCGTCAGCCGCAATGCTGTCTATCAGGCTGAACGGAGCGAAAAAGACGGCGCTGTTTCACTCAAGCAAATGGAGCAACTGGCAGCAGCAATGGGTGGGAAATTTGTCTACGCGATCATTCCAAACGATCGCATTGGTGAGATGAAGTATCGTCAGGCAAAATCAAAAGCCGTTCAACTCTTGAGGTTCGACAAGGCCGCATCAAATTGGTCTATTGACGACAAGCAAGACTGGATTGATGACAAGGCTGCGGAACTTATACACGATATGCCGAGTCACTTCTGGGAAGACGTAAGCTGACGGCTTGACATGCTAGGTTTTTATCGGTTCACTCCAGTTTTCTACAACTGACAGCTGTCGAACCCGCGGGTTCTTTGACAATTACGCACTTGCGGCGAATGTCTGCATTCCACCCATGGCGGTGGTGTTTTTAGCTGCACCTGCGAACTAAATGCCAAATGTCCCCGCCTTCCCGCGAATATGCCCGCTACATATACTCCAGATCGGCACGGGCCGAAGCCGCAAGATTCAAGAACCTACTTCTCGTCAGATCAACAAAAACTCTGAAGAAGATTTGGGGGGTTATCATACCGCTTGCGAACTTTTCTGAGTGACCGCGCAGCGGCGGCCGGCACGCGACGGTGCTTGCCCACCTCTTCAAATCTCATCTGCCCTTTCTTGAGAAGCTTCGTCAGATGTGGCCTGGATACATTGAGCATGTCCGCGACTTCCTGCGTGGTCAACATTGTTCCGACGGGAACCAATGTCACCATATTGCCATCGCTGACATGGCCAAGAAGCGCTATGATCAGCTCATCAACTGCCGGCGGAATCTTGACAGGATCGCCGTTCTCTCCGGAGACTTTCAGGCCATCATCGAGTTCCATCGCAATTGCTGTAGCTGCCTGCGCGGCACTATCGATCTCTTCACGCGTGGGAAGCCGTTCCATCAAGCCGCTGTGGTAGTCTTTTGTCGCTAAGTCCGCAATCTTCTCACTCCTTTTCCCTTACTGGATGTACACTGATGCGCCCACCCTCAAGTGAAATAAACGCAACAATTTATGCGATCCGATCACGCCCCTGCCCCGCCGAGCCCGCCGTAAAAACTCCGATCCAGATGCAACGCTTTGAAACCAAGCATGGGCCGGTTAATTCGTTTGATAAAACGGTGGTCCTGTTCGACGACATTCATTCTCGGGCAAACAAGTTTACCCTGCCATGCAGCGGTTGGGGTGTTTAGATTGAACGATACCGATAATCCGACCAGTTCCCGTGAATTTGAGGATGACGTTTGGACTTTGCAGACCAGCTAAATTGGCACCGCTCTTGTCGATAGTCATTCAGTCTGGAACACCTTTGGTGCCAACGGCGCGCTTGAAAAATCTTCGCACAGCAGCGGTATCGCGGCGCTCTGACGGCATGAAATCAAGGGCTTGCCCGTCCCGATCTACAGCACGGTACAGATAGGTCCACTTGCCACGAACCTTGATGTAGGTTTCATCTCTCACCCAGCAGGGTATTGCGTAGCAATATCTCGAAAGGGCACGCGCCAAGAAATGGCGGTCGGCCTCTTTCTGGCCTGGGTATTTACGGCAATCAGCGGTGAAAATTTCACCACCCTGCGGTTCAGCCTGGCATGATCGGTTGCAACACCGCGTTCAGCCATGATCTCCTCAAGATCCCGATACGAGACACCGTAGCGGACATAAAAAAACTCAGCGCAAAGGATCACGCTTTCCGGGTAATGGTTCCCTTTGAAATCAATCGTCGTCCTGGAAATACTGCCCCTAGTCTTTTTGGCAAGCGTAACGCGAAATTCTGGGGATAAGGAAATGGCGGGCAAACTTTGCGACAGGACCAGAAAATTTGCTCGGGGCTGGGCGTTTCGATGACAGAATTTGTGGCTGAGATTGAAATCCAATAATCTGCATTATAATGGCAAAGCTAAAAAGATCGCAGGGTATACCGAGTGCTTTTTACAGTATTTTGAGCTCTTCGCTTGACCAATTGCATTAGAAAAAGACCTTTTTCTCGAGCAATTTAACGATACTGGAAAAGGTGGATTACTGCCTATTCCGTGCTAGATGTTTCCACACCGGGGAAGCAGCCTAGCCTACAAACAAAACAAGATGTTGCGACTGCAAACTGGACTACGAGATATTGGAAAAGGAAAAAACGTTTGTGAAAATCGCCGTGCGTAGCCATTCGATACGAGACGAATTGCGGGTGTGCACGCGGGCTGCACACGAGAAATTGCACGAACATTCATTGTTTGTAGAGCTGTTTGACGGCTCGGTTTCTCTCGAACGATACAGCGCTTTGATGCGGTCGTTCCACGGGTTTTACACGCCGATGGAACGCGGAGTGGATCGCGCTCTCTCGGAAATTACACCCGGCGGGATTTCGTTTTCATACACCAAACGGGCAAATCTGTTGACGCAGGATTTACGCGATCTGGGGTACAATGCGCGTCACATTGATCAAAACCCGACATGTGAAACTATTTACGACGTTGTTACGCCGCAATCTTTGGCCGGTGTGCTGTATGTTATTGAAGGGTCCACACTTGGCGCCGCACAAATCGATCGTGCGGCGCACCGCTTGCTGAAATCTGACACACCGGATGGCCGAAGATTTTGGGCTTGGTCACGGGCAAACAACACATCGCGTTGGGCAATGATCAATGCTTATTTAGCGCAGCGGGAAACATCAGATCACAATTTGGACGCCATCATCCAAGGCGCAAATGACACGTTTCAAGCGCTGGCAGATTGGCTTGCACCGCTCGACCAGCCCAAAGTAATTTCCGAAAGTGCTGTGTCGTGAATTCAAAGCGCGTCGATCTGGATACCTGCGATCAAGAACCGATCCACTTGATTGGCGCTGTGCAACCGCATGGGGCGCTGGTTGCCTTTGACCTCGACAGCCACAAGATCATTTACGCGAGCGCCAATTCGGCCGAATTTGTAGGGCATTCACCGCAGGCCATTCTGGACAAGCCAATCAGCTTTCTGATTGGGACCGAGAACGTCGCTCAGATGCCCGCGTTTTCGTCTGAAACAACAATGCCAGAGTTGTTGAAGCCGTGGTTCATCGAATTCGCCGGTGCGACGGGCGAAATCATTCAGGCCGAATGCCTACCGCACCGAAACAAGAACCACATCATACTAGAGTTCCTACAACATCAAGCTGCACCTGCCACGGTTTGGGAGGACGAGTTGCTGCGTCGCGAGATTATCTCGGAACTCATCAAGCCTGATGCCTTGAACGAACTTGCGGATGTCAGCGCGCGTATTATTCGCGACGTAACCGGATTTGACCGCGTAATGATCTATAAATTCGCCGAAGATAAACACGGCGAAGTCATTGCTGAAAGCACCAACCGCCCGGATAGTTTTCTGGGGCTGCATTACCCGGCCTCTGATATCCCCGACCCGGCAAGACGGCATTTCACTTTGAATGTCATGCGCTCTATCCCCGATATTAATGGCGCGCATATTCCCATCCTTGGACTTTCGGGCGAAGTTGCTGATGCGGAATCTGACAAGCCCTTGGACCTCACCTACTCTAAACTGCGGGCCGTAGCCCCAGTGCATGTCGAATACCTAAATAATATGGGTGTCGGTGGGAGCCTTTCGATTTCCCTGATCACAAACGGAGAATTATGGGGGCTGGTCGCCTGCCACCATTATAGCCCTCGATTGGTGTCCTCTAGCAGGCTGCGCTTTGCCGAATTGTTGGGGGGGACAGTTTCGGCCTTACTGCAAAGCATCGAAAACACCAACCAGCTGAAAAAGAACATCGAAGCCGAGAAGACCGCGTTCTTTATTGAACAACAGGTCCGCGGTGGGTTGGCCTTGTCAGATTTGGTGACTCAACAGGCCGATGTTTTAATGGGGCTGGTTGATGCCGAGGGGCTATGCATGGTTCTGGGCGACGACGTGGTACATGCTGGCGCGTTGCCTGGTGGACCGTTGGACTTTGCCCAACTGAACGCTTTGAGCGCCGAAGGTGTTGCGACAACGGACACTCTTTCCAGCACCATCGACATGACACCGGATCAAATGGCCAGCGTGGCCGGGGCGGCCTATCTCAACCTATCGGATGATGGGAAAGATTACCTTGTCCTGCTGCGCAGAAATTACCACCAGACAATTCGATGGGCGGGAAAACCTGAGAAAATTGAGACCACGGACAAAGACGGTATCACCCGCCTATCTCCGCGTGGGTCTTTTGCGCTTTGGCAAGAAGAGCGACGCGGCAAAAGTAAGCCCTTTGATGCGATTGACCGGGATACACTGCGCATTTTGCGGCGCGCGCTGTTTGCGCTGAATTCGGTGGAACGCGAACGACAGGCGCTGGAAGCGCAAAAGAAAGCCGAAGCCGAAGAAATTCGTTTGCGCCATTCTTTGTTGGATGCGGCGCGGGCCAGTTCTTTGGGTGAACTTGCCTCAGCTATTGCCCATGAATTGAACCAGCCCTTGTCGGCAATTTCAAATTACGTGAGCGCGTGCCAACAAGAATTCAAGAACGCTGGGGTCGCGGTTCCTCCGCAAGCCAAAATCCTTATCGACACAGCCATTGAAGAAACCGCGCGAGCCGGTGAATTGGTGCGGCGGGTCCGAGATTTCATTTCCCGCGGTGATCTCAAGGCTGAACTTATCGACCTCAACCAAGTGATCCGGCAGGGCGTGGCGTTGGCGCATGTGACCAAAGAAATTCCACAATTGAAGGTCCAGTTTGACCTCGCCTCAGATATCCCACCTGTCTTCGCAGATCCCGTCCAGATTGGTCAGGTCTTGCTCAATCTTGCACGCAACAGCATGTCCGCGATGGCGCATTTAGACGCGCAAACTCTCACAATCGCAACGCGGCAGGTGAACAATCGAGTCGAGATTTCGGTCCATGATACAGGCCCCGGAATTCCAGAGGATGTTCAGGCTTTTATCTTCGAACCATTTCACGCATCAACAACCAAAGGCATGGGTATTGGCCTGTCCCTGTGCCGCTCTATTGTTGAAGCACATGCAGGGCGAATTTGGGTGGAGCCAACCAAAGTCGGTGCTAAACTTGTTGTACAACTACCGATCCGCGCGGGGATAGATGACTAAGAAGACTGAACATTATTCGATTTACATCGTCGAAGATAATGATGCTGTGTTGAAATCGCTGTGTGCGTTGTTGTCGTCACATGGGCACAAAACAATTGCGTGCACATCGGCCGAACACTTCTTGCAGATTTACGATCCCGACGTCAAAGCCTGCATGATCCTTGATCTTCGACTACCGGGAATGAGTGGTATTCAGCTTCAAAACCACCTGTTGGAAAACGGCATCCAAATCCCGACTGTCGTGATAACCGCGCATGGCGATGTGCCCGTCGCGGTCAAAGCGATGCGCGCTGGTGCTATTGATTTCATCGAAAAGCCGGCCTCAGAGGCGCAATTGCTAGAAGCCGTAGGCATGGTATCCGGTTTGCTGTTCAATCGACAACTACCAACTGTGTCGAAAAAGATTATTGCCAGCCGTCTTGAGAAATTGACCGACCGCGAGCGCGATGTTTTGGATCACCTTTTGATGGGTAAACTGAATAAAGAGATCGCAAACGAACTGGACGTTTCCCAGCGTACTGTTGAAGGGCACCGGTCGCGGATCCGCGAAAAGATGCACGCGCGGGGCGTGGCTGATTTGATCCGGATGCTCGGGTAAATTCACATTCTACGCACGTAGTATTACGCAGTGGTAATTCCGACCTATCTCCCTCTTGGCAATTCACCCTAAGGTCTAGATCGATGAGGTCAGTACAATAGAAAGCCAGTGTAAACCTGATTCTTAAAACAGGCGGCACCAAGGCAGAGTTAAGCACACGACCAATGGGCTGAGGAGGTTAGCGCCGCAACCTAGAATGGGTTTGGCGTCAAAATTACTAGGTACAGGGTTAGGGAGTCTGCACCGATGTCTAGGGACAATGAGGTTACGACCGCGCGCCTGCCAACCGCACCGCCGGAATTTACTATGTATCGCAGAAGCGAAGCGAATATCCGCCGTTTGCGTGAAATCTTGCCTGAAGATCTCGTTGTGAATTTGGCCCGCGAAGTGATTTTGCGTGTGGCCTCCAACGAGCAAGAGTTGGAACATGTGCCATTCACAGCCTCGCAAGCAGATATCAGAGATTTTTGCTATGCGCTTGTGTCGGATGACCAAACAACGGCAGCGGCGATTATTTCCGAACTGCGCGCAGATGGCGTGCGACCAGAGGATATTTACCTAAAGCAGCTCGCTGTTGCTGCGCGCGTGTTGGGCGATATGTGGGTCAGCGACGAAATGACGTTCAGTCAAGTCACTGTTGGCACGGGTCGGATGCTGGCCATCATGCGCAGTCTGCGCCACTTGTTTGAGCCCACATCCCCTCGGGAAGACAAATCGGCGATCTTCGCGGCCGTTCCTGGCGAGGATCACACACTCGGCGTTCGTATGGCCGCGGATATTTTCCGCAAAGACGGTTGGGAAATCGCGTTGAAAGTCGGGTTGGATCACGATCAACTCGTTGCTGAAATCGAACAAGCCCCTGCTGGGATTGTTGGCCTGTCCATTAGCGGCGAACATTCCATCAAAGCGCTGTCGCGATTGGTGGTTGCTTTGCACATCTCTTGTCCGCGCTCAATCCTAGCTGTCAGCGGCCCGAACGTTGAAGAGGTCAGACCGATCTTAACCTTGATGGGCTTGGATGTGATTGCGGCAACCGTCGAAGATGCTCAGGCGCAATTGTCCGCCCTTTGGGAGACCAATATAGCCAGTTAGGTCTTACTGATCAGATCGTATTTCCGCAGCTTCACGTACAAAGATTGGCGCGACAGCCCTAACATCTCAGCTGCGGCGACACGGTTGTTTGACGTCATTTGAACCGCGGTTTCGATGCACATCTTTTCAACGACATCCGTGGTTTTGGCCACGATATCCTTCAGCGACTGCCCGCCAATCAGCTCGATGACAGAATTCATATCAACATCGGTGATCTGCTTGTTGGAGGTACTGACGGTTTCAACGCGATGCGAATCCCGAATGATCAGCGCAAAAACAGGTTCCACGCCCGCCTTCAACACTGACGTAGAAATTTCGACCGCACGTTCACCACCATACGCACTGATAATTTTGGTCGCATAGAGTCGCATTCCACCGCTGCGCCGTGCATTCTCGATCATCACATTCAGATCCACCGTGCCGCGCGCACAAAAATCAACGAAGGAGCGTCCAATGACGCTTTGCGAATGAGCGACGTGGGCGAGTTTCAAAAATGCTTCGTTCGCGCTGAGAATGGTCCCGGCTTCGGTGACAAAAACAATCGAGTCTACGCCGCTGCGAAACAGATCCGCGAGATGGTGCTGCAACTGATCCGCAGTTCCGCTTTGCACGCCAATAGGCGTAATCTTGCACAAAACCATTTGGCTGCTCGAGCCGCGAAACAACGTCGGGCTAAGGGACAATTTCCGGCTTCCTTGCACGCCTTTGACGATGACAGGGGGCTGCGATTGTTCGGCGGCAGCACTGATTAAGCGTTCAACAATGTCTTTGCGCCCTTTCGCCTCGAACTCGTTTGAAAAAGGAGCATCGATCAGAGCCTCCTTTGACTTGCCCAACAACACCTCGGTCGCCGTGTTACACGATACAACATGTCCTGTGGCCGCAGAGATAAACACCGTGGCAACGTCAGAGGATTCCATCAAAACACGCAGGCGAATGTCTTGTTCACGCTGCGCTTCGTAATCCGCTTCTAGTGCGATCTGAGCTGACACAAGTTGTTGCTGCATTTCTGCAGTGCGTCGCAGGTCACTGCCCAGCATCAGGATCGCGCCCTGATCATTCAAATGGTGGAAAGCGTACCTGACGGGCAGCTCAGAAAAGTCACCAGAAGCTTTGTGGTTAAGCTCGACCGGAAGAACATCGCCCTGCCCTGCCAAAAATTGCGCTATGCGCGACTCGAATTTGGGAACAGATTCGACCGTCAGTGTGGATTGCACCTGCTGGCCAGACCATTTGGCAATATACGCTTGATCAACAGACTCCAGACTGCTTTGCGCACCAGAAACTTTCCCCGAACCATCTATAATCAACGCGAAATCAGCCACCCGCGAGATGATCTGGGCGGCAACATCGGAATTCATCGCAGAAATCAAACCGCTGGTCCAAGTCGTTTCAACATGTGACGCCATTCATCGCGGCCCTTCTGACAATTTTTTTTTACATGCCGTGTGTCAGCCCAATAACGGTATTTCTACGCGAGTAAAATCCCTAGATGACAAGTCTAGTGCCTCTTGCCAATCATTTGTGAAACGATCCGCATGGACTGTGCACAAAACATCATCGTTTAAGTCACAAAATGATCCACCGACAATCACTTTACATGCGCCCCAATGTGCACGGCATGTCTCGATCAGGGCCTGAACTTCTGCGGGATTTTCTCCACACGTCGCAGAAATCAGAACGATGTCAAAGTCATGTTGACCGGCTAGGTGAGACAGCGTGGTTTTGTGCGCAGTCAGGTCAACAACCACACGCTGACGTGCTTGCCGCAATTGCTTGGCCAGCACCATCGCGCCCATTGTGTGCTGAGCTCCGATCGGGACCGCGACCAGACAGTTTTGCTCTACGCCATTGCACGTATCGACATACATCGGAACATCATCGGGCAATTGCCGCAATGCAGATTGCAGGCGCGCGCATCCAATCGTTACGTCCGCAAATGAAATCACGTCATCCACCCAAGATGCGCCCAGTCTGCGCGCAACGTCGGGAATCAAATCAAACGCCAAGAAATCACTGGAACACCCAGCCCGTCGCAGTTCTAAAAACGTTTGCAAAAAATGCGCCGGATCTTGTCCGATAGCGGCGAAATACAGACTGTCCAAAAGATCATCCGTGCGCGCACTATCGGCGAGCGAACCGTGTTTTTCGCTATTGTCCGGGCTATTTGAGTTGTTGGGCGCCAGAGTCGACAAAGCCCGAAGTGCCACTCGAGCAACGACGTTGGAGTTGTCTTTCACAATGGCATGGTCATGCCGGGACACAATCCCCCCCCTTAATCTGTTGGATCTGAAACATGGTGCCGTCTGCTGCGGATTTCGTTCAGAATACGGATATCGTGTTTTACCTTTGCGTAAATGTCAATAAAACATGACATCTTTCATACAAAATCCTAATTATAACCGCATAAAATGGTATTATGCGTGGAAAATTTCCAATCCAATTGCAATATAAATGTAAATCTAAGTTGACAGTTTTGGCACTCCCTGCCAGATTTCATTGAAAAGCAATTGGCCTCAGGGGGACTCGATGACCAGCGCTTCGGCATCTTCAAAACTTCAGTTGGGATTGTATACGCCCGACCAGCGGATACGCCGAGACAGCACCGTATGGACGTCAGTGCAGGGGGTCTTGGCCCCGCTACAATTCGTCGTGTTTCTGGTCTCGTTGGGTCTCATTCTGCGTTACATGGCGACAGGCGCCGGATACGAGATTGCGACTGCTTCAATCATCGCGAAAACGGGCCTGCTGTACCTGATCATGATCACCGGCGCGATCTGGGAAAAAGTGGTGTTCGGGCAGTGGCTTTTTGCGCCTGCATTCTTCTGGGAAGACGTCGTTAGTTTTGGCGTTATCGCCCTCCATACCTTGTATCTTTACGGGCTTCTGACGGGTGGGATGCCACCTGAAACGCTCATCGTTATCGTTCTGGCGGCCTATGCAGCCTATGCCGTGAATGCGGGTCAGTTTGTGTGGAAATTGCGCGCGGCCCGCCTGCAAGCGGAGGCCGCTGCATGACCGAATTCTCTCCTTCTCAAATCAGCGGTGGATGTCGCTCTGCGCCGGTCCTCAAACAACGCGGGCAACGCGAGGTTTTTTGCGGCCTCACCGGGATCATCTGGCTGCACCGCAAAATGCAGGATGCGTTCTTTTTAGTGGTCGGTTCACGCACCTGCGCGCACCTGTTGCAAAGCGCGGCTGGGGTGATGATTTTCGCCGAACCTCGATTCGGAACAGCAATTCTGGAAGAATCAGACCTCGCCGGATTGAACGACGCCCATGCCGAGCTGGACCGCGAAGTAGAGACGCTGTTGGCGCGCCGCCCCGACATTCGCCAGTTGTTCCTTGTGGGCTCTTGCCCTTCCGAAGTGATCAAGCTGGATTTGAACCGCGCCGCCGAGCGTTTGACTCAGACCTATGCCCCCAAAGTGCGGGTGCTGGAATATTCTGGTTCGGGGATCGAAACGACCTTTACCCAAGGCGAAGATGCTTGCCTTGCAGCGATGGTGCCCGTCTTGCCTAAGACTGAGGCCCGCAACCTGATTGTTGTGGGGGCTTTGCCTGATGTGGTCGAGGATCAGATGCTATCCTTGCTGGACGGGATGGGGATCGAAAACGTTCAGGTTTTGCCTGCGCGCACGATCGATGCGGATGTGGCCGTGGGCCAGAACACAGTATTCGCCCTGACCCAGCCTTTCTTGGGCGACACCCATGCGGCGCTGACCCGTCGCGGTGCGCGCCATTTACAGGCCCCCTTCCCTTTGGGCGAAGAAGGCACAACTGCATGGCTTGCCACCATCGCCGCCGAATTTGGCGTATCCGATGCAACCTTCGAAGCTGTCACCGAAGCCCCACGCCGGCGTGCCCGCGCAGCTGTGGCCCAAGCAGCGGGGCTGCTGAACGGCAAATCTGTGTTTTTCTTCCCCGACAGCCAGTTGGAAATCCCACTGGCCCGGTTCTTGACCCGCGAATGCGGAATGACGGCAATCGAAGTCGGCTCTCCCTACATCCACGACGCGATCCACGGCCCGGAACTCGACCTTTTGCCGGCTGGCCCGCAAATCTCCGAAGGACAAGACGTGGATCTGCAACTGGATCGCTGCCGTAACGCGGCGCCCGATCTAACGGTTTGCGGTCTTGGCCTTGCCAACCCGTTGGAGGCCGAAGGTCTGTCGACCAAATGGGCGATCGAGCTGGTCTTCACCCCGGTGCATTTCTACGAACAGGCGGGGGACCTGGCGGGGCTGTTTGCCCGCCCGTTGCGCCGCAAATCCATTCTGGAGGTGGCCGCAGAATGAAACTGACCGTCTGGACATATGAAGGCCCACCCCATGTTGGCGCGATGCGTGTGGCGACCGGGATGAAGGGGCTGCACTATGTTTTGCACGCCCCGCAAGGCGACACCTATGCCGATCTTCTGTTTACCATGATCGAGCGGCGCGATCATCGCCCGCCGGTCACCTACACGACATTCCAAGCGCGCGACCTTGGCGCGGATACGGCGGGGCTGTTCAAAACGGCGTGCCAAGACGCTTATGACCGGTTCCAGCCTGAGGCGATCATTGTTGGTGCCTCCTGCACCGCCGAGTTGATCCAAGACGACCCCGGCGGCCTGGCGGAAACGATGGGCCTGCCAATCCCGGTGATTCCGCTGGAACTGCCCAGCTATCAGCGCAAAGAGAACTTCGGTGCGGACGAGACCTTCTTTCAGATCGTCAAACACCTCGCCAAACCGATGCCCAAGACTGCGCGTGTCAGCTGCAATGTAATCGGCCCAACAGCCTTGGGCTTTCGCCACCGCGATGATGTGGCCGAGATTACAAACCTCCTGTTCGAGTTGGGGATCGAGGTCAACGTGACCGCCCCGATGAACGCGACCCCCGGTAACATTGCCAAGATGGGTCAGGCGCATTTCAACGTGCTGCTCTACCCCGAAACCGGCGAAGCTGCGGCGCAGCATTGCGAGAAGACCTTTGACCAGCCTTACACCAAAGTGGTGCCAATTGGCGCGGGCGCGACGCAGGATTTCATCGCAGAGGTCCGTGCGCTGAGTGGTAGCACAGCTAAGTTGGACAATGAGCGGTTGCGCCAGACATGGTGGTCGCGGTCCGTTGACAGCACCTATCTGACCGGCAAGCGCGTGTTCCTATTTGGTGACGCGACACATGTAAAAGCCGCCGCCCGGATTGCGCGCGACGAAATGGGTTTCGAGGTTGTCGGCATGGGCTGTTACAACCGCGAATATGCCCGCGACATCCGCAAGCTGGCCAAGGATTATGGCGTCCAAGCGTTGATCACGGATGACTATCTTCTGGTCGAACAAACCATCGAGACCCTGCAACCCGAGATGATCCTTGGCACGCAGATGGAACGCCATATCGGCAAACGTCTGTCGATCCCGTGCGCTGTGATTTCCGCGCCTGTGCATGTGCAGGATTTCCCCGCGCGCTATTCCCCACAGATGGGCTTTGAGGGCGCGAATGTCATCTTTGACACGTGGATTCACCCGCTGGTCATGGGCTTGGAGGAGCACTTGTTGCACATGTTCCGCGAGGATTTCGAGTTCAACGACGCCGCTGGACCCAGCCATCATGGGGGCAGCAATCATGACAAGGTGCAGCCAACTCAGCAGACCAAACCAAGCTCGGACAACGTGATCTGGCTAACAGATGCCGAGCGCGAGTTGAAGAAAATTCCATTTTTTGTGCGTGGCAAGGCCCGTCGGAACACGGAGTTTTATGCTGCGGAAAAAGGCGTCTCCGAAATTTCAATCGACACTCTGTACGAGGCAAAGGCGCACTTTGCGAGATGATGTAACCCATATGTCTTACAACGTCGTGTTGCTGACGTTGGACCGCCATGCGGCGGGCCCTGCCGCGCGGGTTGCGCCCAAATTGGCGGCTGACTTTCCAGGCCTGCGCTTGCACATCCATGCTGCGGCGGAATGGGCCAAGGACGCAGATGCTCTGACTGAAGCGAAGGCCGATATTGCGACCGCAGATCTGATTGTCACCTCGGTGATATTCCTTGAGGAACACATCCAAGCGATCCTGCCCGACCTCAAAGCCCGCCGGGACCACTGTGATGCGATGGCCGGGATCATTGCGGATCAGGAAATCGTGCAACTGACCAAGATGGGCGATCTCGACATGATGCGCCCGGCCACCGGTGCGATGGCTTTGCTCAAGAAACTGAAGCCTGCAAAGAAATCCGGAAATGCGGGCGCGGGGCAGATGAAAATGCTGCGCCGCATTCCCAAGATCCTGCGTCTGATCCCCGGCAAAAGTCAGGACCTGCGCGCTTGGTTCCTGACAATGCAGTATTGGCTGGGCGGGTCGGATGACAATATCGAAAGCCTCGTAAGGTTCCTGATCTCACGCTATGCCTCGCGGCCCGAATGGCGCGGCGTGTCGGCGCAAGAGCCTGTGGAATACCCCGAAGTGGGGCTTTACCACCCCGATCTGCCGGAACACCATATCACGACAGATATTGCTGATCTGCCACAGCGCGGGGATGGGCTTTGCATCGGTCTGATCATGCTGCGCAGCTATATTCTGGCAAGTGATACGGCGCACTATGACAGTGTTATCCGCACGCTAGAGGCTCGTGGGCTGCGCGTTATCCCTGCCTTTGCCGGTGGTCTTGACGCGCGCCCGGCGATTGACGCCTATCATACCGGGCAGATCGATGCGCTTGTGTCCCTGACCGGGTTCTCGCTGGTCGGAGGACCGGCCTATAACGACAGCGATGGCGCGGTGACGACTCTTGCGCACCTGGATGTGCCCTATATCGCCGCACAACCGTTAGAGTTCCAGACGCTGGCCCAATGGGCAGATGGCGGACAGGGTCTTAGCCCGATCGAGGCCACCATGCTGGTCGCCCTGCCCGAGATTGACGGCGCGACAAACCCAACCGTGTTTGCGGGTCGTCACGGACCAGAAGGTTGCACGGGCTGTGCTCATAAATGCTCCGCTGCCAGCTCGATCAAGGCGATGGCGCCTTGCCATGAACGGATTGACGCACTGGCAGAAAAGACCGAGCGCCTTGCGCATCTGCGTCGCCTTGAGAACGCTGAGAAAACCGTTGGGATCGTTCTGTTCGGCTTTCCACCAAATGCGGGCGCCGTTGGGACTGCGGCGTATCTGTCGGTCTTTGAAAGCTTGCACAACACGCTGCACCAAATGGCGCGGGACGGTTATGATTTGATCCCACCTGCCACGGTCGACGATTTGCGGGATGCGGTATTGAACGGCAACGCGATGACCATGGGACAAGAGGCCAACGTGGCCGCGCGGGTCAGTGCCGATACCATCGTTGCGCAAACGCCTTGGCTGGACGAGATCGAGGCGACGTGGGGTCCCGCACCGGGCCGCATCCAAAGCAATGGCAGCGACGTTTTTGTGTTGGGCGCGCAGTTTGGCCGGGTGTTTGTCGGCGTGCAACCGGGCTTTGGCTATGAAGGCGATCCGATGCGCCTGCTGTTTGAAAAGGGCTTTGCCCCAACCCACGCCTTCAGCGCGTTTTACCGCTATCTTAAGCACGACCTGAAGGCCGACGTGCTGCTGCACTTTGGCATGCACGGCGCGCTGGAGTTTATGCCGGGAAAACAGAACGGCTGCGGTGGGACCGATTGGCCGGACCGCCTGATTGGCAACATGCCCAACCTGTACCTTTATGCCGCGAACAACCCGTCCGAGGCGACTTTGGCAAAGCGGCGCAGCAATGCGATCACGATCACGCATCTGACCCCGCCCTTGCAGGCATCGGGGCTGTATCGTGGTTTGGCGGACCTGAAAGACAGCCTGACCAAATGGCGCGGCATGATGCCCCAGGATGCATCGCGCGCCGCGTTGGAAGACCTGATCGCCGTGCAGGCCGATACCGTGCACCTGGACGCCCGCGATCTGGATACCCTTTGGATCAAGGTGCTCGAAACCGAAAATGCGCTGATCCCGGATGGCCTGCATGTGGTGGGTCGAGACCTTGGCCCCCAAGCCGTTGAGGACATGCTGGCCCTGATGCAGTTCGACACGGATGTCGCCCGCGATGCGGCGCGCACGCATCTGGCGCAAAGTGGTGAGCTGAGCGCATTGATGCGCGCGCTGAACGGCCAGTTCATCAAACCCGTGGCAGGGGGTGACGTGATCAACGCGCCGGACATTCTCCCAACCGGGCGCAACATCCACGCCTTTGACCCGTTTCGCATGCCCACGGCCTACGCGATGCAAGAGGGTACGTTGCAGGCCGAGGAATTGTTGCGCACCCATGACGCGCTGCCCGAAACGGTGGCGCTGGTTCTGTGGGGGTCGGACAATATCAAGTCGAATGGTGGTCCAATTGCGCAAGCCCTGACGCTGATGGGCGCACGGCCTCGCTTTGACAGCCATGGCCGCTTGTGTGGTGCGGATCTGGTGCCGCTTGCGGAACTTGGCCGGGCGCGCATTGATGTGGTGATGACCCTCTCGGGCATTTTCCGTGATCTGCTGCCACTGCAAACCAAACTGTTGGCGGATGCGGCCTTAAAATGTGCGCTTGCTGATGAACCGCTTGAATTGAATCCCATTCGTCGCCACGCGCTGGCCTTTGCCGCCGCGCAGGGGTGCGACATGCAAACCGCCGCGTTGCGGGTGTTTTCGAACGCCGAAGGGGCGTATGGCTCGAATGTGAACCAGTTGGTCGACAGCTCAGCATTTGAGGATGACGGTGATCTGGCCGATGCCTATCAAGCGCGCAAAAGCTTTGCTTATGGCACGGATGGCGAGGCGTCCCAACAATCTGAGTTACTGCAAGACACGCTGCAAAACGTCGAACTGGCCTATCAGAACCTTGAATCGGTCGAGCTGGGTGTCACAACGGTGGATCATTATTTTGATACGCTCGGCGGGATTGCAGCGGCGGTGAAACGCGCCAAGAACGGGGCGGAAACGCCGATCTATATCGGGGATCAAACCCGTGGCGGTGCCAAGGTGCGCACGCTGCGCGAGCAAGTCGCGCTGGAATCTCGCGCCCGCAGTTTGAACCCGAAATTCTATGAACCGCTGCTGAAACACGGCCATGAAGGCGTGCGTCAGATCGAGGCCCATATCACCAACACTGTGGGTTGGTCCGCGACCACTGGCAAAGTGGATCCGTGGGTGTACCAGGAGCTCTCCGAGACGTTTGTGCTGGACGACGTGATGCGCAAGCGGCTGGCGGATCTGAACCCCAAAGCGTCGATGCGCATGGCCAATCGCCTGTTGGAAGCAACCGACCGCGATTATTGGACACCGGACGAAGAAACACTCGCTGCGCTGCAAAACGCAGCCGACGCAATCGAAGACCGACTAGAGGGCATTGCAGCCGAATGACCTTCATTTCCTTTGGAAAGGGACCAAAATGAGCCCACTTGATAGAAACATTCCCAATCTCGGTGGGGACGGTGAGGGATCTGTGCAGGTCCATCAGGACGACAATGCCAAGATCGAAGGCGCGAAAGTCTTCAGCGTTTACGGCAAAGGCGGGATCGGCAAATCGACAACTTCGTCGAACCTGTCAGCTGCGTTCTCCAAGCTGGGCAAAAGGGTGCTGCAAATCGGGTGTGACCCCAAACATGACAGCACATTTACGCTGACCGGCACCTTGCAGCCCACCGTGATCGACATTCTGAAAGAGGTTGATTTCCACGCCGAGGAACTGCGCCCCGAGGACTATGTCTTTGACGGCTTTAACGGTGTCAAATGCGTTGAGGCGGGCGGCCCCCCTGCCGGCACAGGTTGCGGCGGCTATGTGGTTGGTCAGACCGTAAAACTGCTGAAACAGCACCACATGTTGGAGGACACCGACGTGGTGATTTTTGACGTACTGGGTGACGTTGTGTGCGGCGGTTTTGCAGCACCTTTGCAACACGCAGACCGCGCCTTAATCGTGACAGCCAATGATTTTGACAGCATCTATGCGATGAACCGGATCATTGCCGCCGTGCAAGCCAAATCGGCGAACTACAAAGTGCGGCTGGCGGGCTGTGTCGCAAACCGGTCGCGTGAAACCGACGAGGTTGATCGTTATTGCAAGACAGTGGGCTTCAATCGCATCGCGCATATGCCTGATCTGGATGCCATTCGCCGCTCGCGGTTGAAGAAAAAGACCCTGTTCGAAATGCCTGATGACGAAGAAATCGTGCAGGTGCGCAAGGAATACATGCGCCTTGCCGAGACGTTGTGGAACGGGACAGAGCCTTTGGCACCCGCGCCCCTGCCCGACCGTGATATCTTTGAACTGCTTGGGTTTGATTGATGAGTTACGAAGCCACCCGCAGCCGGGTCGAAACCTATTTTGACCAGACCGCCACCCGCACATGGGAGCGTTTGACATCTGACGCGCCTGTGTCGGGAATTCGCGCGACTGTGCGCGCCGGTCGGGATCGGATGCGCGATGTGCTGATCGCGCAATTGCCCCAAGACTTGCGCGGCGCACGCATACTGGATGCAGGTTGTGGAACCGGCGCTTTGTCGTTTGAACTGGCCGAACGCGGTGCGGATGTTGTGGGCGTGGATATATCACCGCAACTCATTGAGATCGCGCAAGAACGCCGCCCCACGCATGTGGTTGGGTCGCTGACCCTGGCGGCGGGGGATATGCTGGACCCTAAACTGGGGCGCTTTGATCATATCGTGGCGATGGACAGCCTGATCTATTATACCGCACTGGATATTGGCCGCATTTTGGATGACCTCGCGCCGCGTCTGAGTGGCAACATGACCTTCACCGTGGCGCCCCGCACACCGTTGCTGTTGATGATGTGGCGTGCCGGGAAACTGTTCCCGCGTGCAGATCGCTCACCCACCATGATCCCACATCGCGCCGCGCAGATCGCTGCCGCGACCACAGGTCAATTGCGCGAAATCGAGCGGGTCTCCTCGGGGTTTTATATCTCGCAAGCGCTGGAGTTCCGTCCATGATTCCCAAGCGCACAGTCAAAAACATGACGCTCCGGATGTTGCCCTTTGCGGATGCGGCCAGTGATAGCTTGCCATTGTCTCAATTGCTGCGGTTGTCGTTGTTCCAGATTTCGGTCGGAATGGCTGCGGTGATGCTGCTTGGCACCTTGAACCGCGTCATGATCGTCGAACTTTCATTGCCCGCCGTGATCGTTGCGCTGATGATCGCGATCCCGGTACTGATCGCGCCGTTTCGCGCTTTGCTGGGGTTCAAATCAGACAATTACCGCTCGGCCATCGGGTGGAAACGGGTGCCGTATCTGTGGTTCGGCACACTCTGGCAGTTTGGTGGGTTGGCGATCATGCCCATGGCACTGCTGGCACTAGCTGGGGATACGGCACTTGATGCAGGTCTGTTTGGCCAAGTCGCGGCGGCATTGGCCTTCCTGCTGACGGGTCTCGGCATGCACATGACCCAAACAGCAGGCCTTGCATTGGCGGCAGATCGCGCGAGCGAAGAGACCCGCGCAAAGGTCGTGTCGCTTTTGTATGTGATGTACCTGTTGGGTATGGGCGTGTCGGCGGTGATCATTGGCACGCTGCTCAAAGATTACGCCGCTCTGCGGTTGGTGCAGGTCGTGCAAGGCGCGGCTGTGATGACGCTGGTGTTGAACATCATCGCCCTGTGGAAGCAGGAAAAGATGTCCCCCATGACCAAAGAAGAACGTGCCGCACCGCAACCCAGCTTTGGTACCGCGTGGGCGGATCTGAACCGCAACAGCAATATGACCCGGTTGGTTGTGACGATCTTTCTGGGCACCATCGCGTTTAACATGCAGGATGTTTTGTTGGAACCTTACGGCGGCGAAGTCCTTGGGTTGTCCGTTTCCGCGACCACGTTACTGACCGCGATGTGGGCAGCGGGCGCATTGCTGGGCTTTGGCCTTGCTGCGCGCTGGTTGTCGTTGGGCATTGACCCCTACCGCATGGGCGCGCGCGGCGTGGTCGTGGGCTTGTTTGCCTTCAGCGCCGTGCTGTTGTCCGCGCCACTTGCGTCACCTGCGTTGTTTTACGCCGGGGCCACTTTGATTGGCTTGGGCGGTGGCTTGTTCGCGGTGGCAACCCTGACGGCCGCGATGACCATTGATGTGCCGGGTGCTGCAGGGCGTGGCCTTGCCTTGGGCGTTTGGGGCGCGGCGCAAGCAACGGGGGCTGGCTTGTCGATCTTCGTCGGCGGCGCGACCCGTGATCTGGTCAATTCGGCCGCCAATAGCGGCCTTTTGGGTGGTGTGCTGCAGGCGCCCTCCATCGGCTATTCAGTGGTCTATCAGACCGAAATCATTCTGCTTTTCGTGACACTCATCGCTTTGGGGCCACTTGTGCGCACCAAAGGCCTTACCGCTCGGACACCGCGCAGCTTTGAACTGACGGATTTCCCCACATGATACGTATAGGAGATAAAAATGCTTGGCACTGAGTTCTTTGGGAACTTCGATCTGGCGAGTGCTGCGATCTGGATGTTTTGGATCTTTTTCGCACTGCTGGTCTATTACCTGCAAACCGAAAATATGCGCGAAGGGTATCCGCTGGAAAATGACAGTGGCGGCGATTCTGCGAACCAAGGGCCATTTCCGGTGCCAAAAGACAAGACGTTCCACCTGCCCCATGATCGCGGCGCGTTGACTGTGCCTTCGGGCCAGCGTGGCGACCGGGACAATCTGGCGCTTGAGGCGACAGGTCACGCGGCGGGGTCCCCCTTTGTGCCGACGGGCAATCCGATGTTGGACGGGGTTGGCCCGGCTGCATGGGCACCTCGCCAAGACTGGCCAGAGCTGGACGCCCATGGGCATGCCAAGATCAAACCGTTGTCGATGCTGGAAGAGTTTCACGTGTCTGCAGGAATTGATCCGCGCGGCAAAGCAGTGGTCGGCGGCGACGGCGAAGTGATTGGCCGTGTTATCGACATGTGGGTCGACGTGCCCGAACAGTTGGTGCGTTACTTGACCGTAGATCTGAACCCGGAAGGCAGCGGGCAAACCCGTTTGATCCCGATGAACTTCTGCAAGATCCACAAAAACCGCGTGGCTGTGCGCTCGATCTACAGCACACAGTTTGCGGATGTGCCGGGTATTGCGCAACCGGGCCAAATCACGCTGCTCGAAGAGGAAAAGATCATGGCCTATTACGGTGGCGGCACGCTGTATGCCGATCCCGCCCGGATAGAACCCAAGATCTAAACATATGACCACCGGGTCTCAGCCAAGGCCCGGTGACGACAAAAGGGATGAAGACAATGCACCATGATGACTTCAAGTTTGAACCGATCCGCGGATTGCCCGAAACCTTACCGGCGGACGAGCATATTCTGTGGCAAGGCGCGCCCAATCCGTTGCGTTTGGCCAAGGACGCATGGGCATTGAACTGGATCCTTGGGTATTTCTCGCTGCTGGCGATGGCGCGCGTCATTGTTGCCTCGGGCGAGGTGCCCCTGACAGCCGCCATGGCACAAGGCGTGCCGTTTCTAGTGGCCGGAGCGCTGGTCGCAATGATCGTGATTGGCATGGCCACTGTCCAAGCGCGCAGCACGGTTTACACCCTCACCAACAAGCGCGCTTGCATGCGCATTGGTGCCGCGCTGACGATGACGTTGAACCTGCCTTATGTGTGCATTGCCAATGCAAATGCCGCAGTACGCCCGTCAGGTTTGGGCACCATCACGTTTGAGCTGATGGGCGACACGCGTTTATCCTACCTGATGACATGGCCGCATGTGCGCCCTTGGACCATGCGCCGCACACAGCCGTCCTTCCGTGCAATCCCGGATGCCGCTCGTGTGGCTGCGATCTTTGCGGATGCGGCGGAAACCCGGGTGTCCACGCCGAAAATCGCACCGGTGTCCATACCCAATGCCGTTCCAGCGGAGTGATCGAGATGCAGACAACACACTCTCTCGCCACTCAGATGAAACACCGCGACCAGGATATGGTGCCGACCGTGTTGGTCAAAGCCATGTTCGCGCTGATGGTGGGCGCCGTCGCACTTGTGGGCTATGCCCGCCTGACCGACCGCCCCGTGATCGCCGTTGCGCCCCATAGTGACATCGTCTCGGAGGTTGCCATAACGCTGATCGGCAACCGCAGTGATGGTGTGCAAGTTCTGGACGCAGACGGGGCCAAGCTGGCGCATTCCAATGACAACAAAGCCGGGTTCATCGACGTGATCTGGCTGTCTGTGAACCGCGAACGACTGGTGCAAGACGTGCCTTCGGACGCGCCTGTGCGCCTTGTAAAACGCGCCAACGGCCATGTGGCCGTGATTGACGATACCACCGGCTGGAAGATCGAACTGATCGGATATGGCCAAGACAACGTCGCAGCTTTCGCCAAGCTGATCGACTGAATCACTATAGCCAAAGGGACTTAAACAATGGGACTTCTGACACGATCAAAAGAAACCGCCCCCTGCACGGTGACGATATCGCACCGCTTCGAGGAGCTATCCGCACATGTGAAATTCAACAACGGGGCCGTCGTGCATCCCGGTGACACTGTACAGGTACACGGGGCCGAGATTATGGCCCCCTACGGCGAAGTGGTTGTTGAGGACCGCACCGCCACGATCACCCGCGCCTCCAAGCTGGAACAGCTTTGGACCCGTGCCACGGGCGACTTTGAGTTTATGGAACTGTGCGAGTTTTCGTTCTCTGAGGAGGTGCTGACATGAACGCCCCTATACATTCCGCATTTGCCGAAACGGCAGAGGATGCGATCGCCGCACAAGACGCGCTTGATGGGCCGATGACTTCTGAAAAGGCCACCGAAGTTGCGATGCAAAACACGTTGCTGACGCCGCGTTTTTACACCACCGATTTTGACGAGATGGACGCGATTGATGTCACCCCCGTCCGAGCCGATTGGGACAAGCTGATCGCGCAGATGAAAGCAGACCCCAACAAAGGCCATTTCAAAAAGAATGCCGATTGGGATGAGGTCGATTGGGACGGGATGGAACCGGCGCTGAAGGCTGAGTTCATTGATTTCCTGATTTCATCCTGCACGGCGGAATTTTCAGGCTGTGTGCTCTACAAAGAGATGAAGCGGCGCGGGTCCAACGAAGATATCACAACGCTGTTCCAACTGATGGCGCGCGACGAGGCACGCCATGCGGGCTTTATCAATGACGCCCTGCGTGAAGCTGGAATTCGGGTGAACCTTGGGTTTCTGACCCAGCAGAAAAAATACACCTATTTCCGGCCCAAGTTCATCTATTATGCGACCTATCTCAGCGAAAAGATCGGCTATGCGCGTTATATCACGATCTATCGCCATCTGGAGCAGAACCCCGAGTTGCGGTTCCACCCGATCTTCAAATGGTTCCGGGAGTGGTGCAATGACGAGTTTTCGCACGGCGAGGCGTTCGCGTTGCTGATGAAGACAGACCCCAAGCTGACCGAGAGTTTCACCAACAAGCTGTGGATCAAGTTCTTTTTGACGGCCGTGTATTCGACCATGTGGGTGCGCGATCATCAGCGCCCTGTGTTCCATGACGCGCTCGGGGTTGATGTGACGTGGTACGGGCAGGAAGTGTTCCGCAAAACGTCCGAGATTTCCAAGCAGGTCTTTCCGATCACGCTGGACATTGATCACCCGCGTTGGCGTCCAAATCTGGACCGGATGGAAGCGGCGTCGCGTCAGATTGCCGAAGCTAAAAAGCGTGGCGGTGTGGTGGGCACGCTGTCGCGTGTTGCTGGCATGGCCAAAGCGGCCGTGGCGTTCGTGTCGATTTTCACGATCCCCGCGCACAAGCATGACGTGCCGCAAGACACCCGGATGGAACCGGCCTACTAGTGTTTACATCACCCTGGATAGCTGCCCTTCTGGCCATATTTTCCTGGTGGTTCTTCACCGGGATCATATTGCTGGTGGTGCGTCGCGCGGATCGCTCCGGCGGGGCTGCGCACCGCGCGGCGACTGTCTTGGGCGTGCCGTTCCTCGCGCTTGGGGTGGCGGGGCTGATTATCTCGGGCGCCGGTCTTAGCGTGGCCAACGCCTATATTGCGTTTTTCTCGGTGCTGTTGGTATGGGGCTGGATTGAACTGGCGTTTTTGTCGGGCATCATCACCGGACCGGAACGCCGCCCCTGCCCCGAAGGCTTACAAGGCTGGGCGCGGTTTGTGCGGGCCTGGCACACCGTATCTTACCACGAACTTCTATTGCTGTGTGGGTTGCTGAGTGTCACCGTGACGACGGCAAGTGCTGCTAATTCCATCGGGTTCTGGACCTATCTGATCCTGTTCATGGCGCGGATTTCGGCCAAATTGAACCTGTTCTTTGGCGTCCCGCGTATCAATACTGAATTCGTTCCCAAACCGCTGGGGCACCTCAAAAGCTATTTCCGCCAGGGCAACATCACATTGGCCTTTGTGCTGGGTGTCACGTTCCTCAGCTTTGCGACCGCGTTTTTTGCAGAGCACTTGTATTCCGCCGAAACGGCGCCGACGCAGGTAGGTTTTGCCCTCCTGCTGGCGCTGAGCACTTTGGCAACCTTTGAACACTGGCTGATGGTGATCCCACTGCCAGATGCGAAACTTTGGCGCTGGATGCTTCCGGCGCTGCCCTCGACCTCTAAGACAGGACAGTCCCATGAACTTTGATGCACTTTTCCAAACCCAACTTGATGCGTTGAAAGAAGAAGGCAATTATCGCTACTTCGCCGAGCTGGAACGCAAATGCGGTAAGTTTCCGCACGCAGCCAACCACCATGAAGGCGATGTGCGTGATGTGACGGTCTGGTGTTCGAACGACTATCTGGGCATGGGGCAAAACCCGCGAGTGATCGAGGCGATGTGCGAAGCGGTGCAGCGTACTGGAACCGGTGCAGGCGGAACGCGCAACATCTCTGGCACCAACCACGATCACTTGTTGTTGGAACGCGAATTGGCGGATCTGCACAACAAAGAGGCCGCGTTGCTGTTCACCTCCGGGTACGTCTCGAACTGGGCGGCCCTCAGCACATTGGGTTCTCGCCTGAAGGACTGCATCATCCTCAGCGACGCGGGCAACCATGCATCGATGATCGAAGGTATTCGCCATTCGCGTGCGCAAAAAGTGATCTGGAAACACAATGACGTGGCCGACCTAGAGGCCAAGCTGGCGTCCCTGCCCGCCAATGCCCCCAAGATCATCGCCTTCGAGAGTGTCTATTCGATGGACGGTGACATCGCCCCGATCCGCCAGATCGTTGAAGTGGCCGAGACATACGGCGCGATGACCTATCTGGACGAGGTGCACGCGGTTGGGCTTTATGGTCCGCGTGGCGGTGGTGTTGCCGAGCAAGAAGGGTTGATGGATCGTATTACCCTGCTGGAAGGCACGCTTGGCAAAGCGTATGGCGTGGTTGGCGGGTTTATCACGGGGTCTGCCGCTTTGTGCGACTTCATCCGAAGCTTTGCCTCTGGCTTCATCTTTACCACAGCCCTGCCCCCTGCGGTGGCTGCTGCGGCGCGGGTATCGATCCGGCACCTCAAAGAGTCCGACACGGAACGCATGCAACAACGCGCCCAAGTCGCAAAACTGCGCGCCGGGCTGGATCGCGCAGGTATTCCGCATTTGATGAATGATAGCCATATCGTGCCCGTGATGATCAAAGATCCGGTCAAGACCAAGATGCTGGCCGACTATCTGATGGATGAGTGGGGGATTTATGTGCAGCCCATCAACTATCCAACTGTGCCCAAAGGCACTGAGCGCCTGCGCTTTACCCCGTCACCGTTGCATTCGGATCAGGATATAGCACATCTGGTGGCGGCCTTGACCTCGCTGTGGAAGCAATGCGCCATCGCGCACGCGGTTGCCTAGAAAACGGAGTGATCGCCACGGTCGACAGTGTCGCCCTCGGCGATCAACTGCGCATAGAACTCCACAAGGGTCTCTGACCCGGTTGAGGGGGTGGCCTCAGCATCATATCGCCCCGCCTCGGCGTCCCAAAACAACATCGACTCGGTCCCATAGTAATGGCCAATTTGGGCCAGCGCGGCCTTGTCTGCAGCTTTGGGGCTGACCCAACCCGCAACCCTCAATACCGCAAAGATCACCCGCAACAGCCCCACGGGCACGTGACGCAATTTCACGGGCTTTCCCAGCAATCCAGACAACGCTTGGGCTTGCTCCTTTGGCGTGATCGGCGCACCGGGGCCTCCGATGGGCAGGATCTGATTGTATCGTGCAGGGTCGCCAATACAGCCGGCGATATAACGGCCCAGATCATCATCGCTGATCGGCTTGCAGGCCGTCAGTTGACCATCCCCAAACACCAGAAACGGCTTGCCCGCCCGCACCCTGTCCAATTGCCCGGATAGGGATTTGAAAAACGCAGTGGGTCGGACAATGGAATAGGTCAGGCCCGAGTCGCCCAACGCGCGTTCAAAGGCCAGTTTGGCGTGTTGAAACGGCAGTTTTGGTTTTTGGACGCAGATCGCGGAGAGCAGGATGAATTGTTTGACCCCCGCAGCTTTTGCCCATGTCAAAACGTTCAGTTGCGCATCATGGTCAATCGCCCAGGCATCCTTGGGGCTGCCGCTGCGCGCGGCAAGGCAAGACACCACCACGTCAAACGAACCCTTGATCTGCAAAGGCTGGGTGACATCCGCCAAGAAAACTATGACCCCATCCGCCACGTCTTGCGGGCGGCGCAATACACACGTCACGGCATGGCCTGCATCAACCAAGGCCCGCACAGCGCCCTGCCCAGCGGTGCCTGATGCACCGAAAACCACAACGCGTTTAGCCTGTCCGCCAGTCAAAGAACCCTGCCCCAGCTGAATGCAACAGCTTGGCCGCCATTGCTTGCCCTGCCTCTGCGCCGTCTTCAATCGGGACAGTCATATCGTCGCCAATCGCGTCCGAACCATCCGGGCGCAGCACTTCACCACGCAAACGCAGCGATCCGCCCTCCAATACGGCAAGCCCAGCGATGGGCGTTTCGCATGACCCGTCCAAGGCGGCCAAAAAGGCACGTTCCGCGTTCAGACGTTGCCCCGTTGGATCATCATGAACAGCGGCAAGCATCTCGGCCGCGCGCATGTCGTCGGCGCGTCGCTCAATCCCAATTGCACCCTGAGCAACGGCAGGCAGCATGTCTTCGGGTTCAATCGCGGTGCGTGGAACGTCGCCCATCTTGAGCCGTTTCAGACCGGCCATCGCCAGGAACGTCGCATTGGCAACTTTATCCCCCAACTTCTTCAGCCGGGTTTGCAGGTTACCGCGAAACTCGACCACATGCAGATCCGGGCGGCGCAACTTCAACTGCGCCTGACGGCGCAAGCTTGACGTCCCAACAACGCTGTTCTCTGGCAAATCGGCCAACGCGACTGTGGTCAACGATATGAACGCATCGCGCACATCTTCGCGTGGTAAATAGGTGTCCAGCACCAACCCATCGGGCTGCAAAGTGGGCATGTCTTTCATTGAATGCACCGCAATGTCGATGGATCCGGCCAACATCGCTTCCTCTATTTCGCGGGTGAACAGACCCTTGCCGCCAATCTCCTTTAGCGGGCGATCTATGATGCGATCCCCGGTCGTTGTAATGACCTGAATGGCAAAGGCTTCGTGTGGCAAATCAAAAGCCGCACACAGCCGGGCGCGGGTTTCGTGGGCCTGTGCAAGAGCCAGCGGTGATCCACGGGTGCCAATGTTAAATGGCTTGCTCGGTGTTGGGCGTTCAAAACTCATATCCTCCTGTCTAGAGGTGTAAACTTTTCTTTACAACTCTTGCGTCACAAGATTGTTCCCGTGCATAGTTGCGGCACCAAATATTAAGGAATGCCACGCGATGACTTCCCAGACTTCCCAAAAAACGATCCTGCGGGCGCTTGCGGGTGAAACCCTGCCAACGCCTCCGATCTGGATGATGCGTCAAGCGGGGCGGTATTTGCCCGAATACAAAGCGACTCGCGCACAGGCTGGGGATTTTTTATCGCTGTGTTACACGCCCGAATTAGCGGCCGAGGTCACCTTGCAACCCATCCGCCGTTATGGATTTGACGCTGCGATTTTATTTGCCGACATTTTGCTATTGCCACAAGCTTTGGGTGCGGATCTGTGGTTTGTGACCGGTGAAGGGCCGCGGTTATCAACCATTACAACATCAACCGAGTTTGACGCGTTGAAACCTGCAGATACCGTCAATGAGCACTTGTCACCGGTCTATGAAACCATCAAAATTCTGTCTCGAGAGCTGCCGGGTGCAACGACATTGATCGGGTTTGCGGGCTCTCCCTGGACTGTGGCGACCTATATGATTGCGGGACGCGGGACACCAGATCAAGGTCCTGCGCATAGGTTGAAGGCCGAGAATCGCGAGGTTTTCGACGCGGTGATCGAACGCATCACCGAAGCAACGATTGTATATCTGAGCGCACAGATCGAAGCCGGAGCAGAGGTGGTCAAGCTGTTCGACAGCTGGGCAGGCTCGTTAGAAGGCGCGGATTTCCAACAGTATTCTGTCGCACCGATGCGCCGGATTACCAGCGCGCTGAAAGCGGCTTATCCACATATCCCGGTCATCGCATTCCCACGTGGTGCGGGTGAACGCTATGCCGGATTGCATGCTGCGATTGGTGCAGATTGTATTGCCTTAGACGACGGAATTACCGCCGAACGGGCGGCAGCGCTGATTCAAACGGGGGGGTGTGTACAAGGCAATCTGGCGTCGTCTCATATGGTGAGCGGCGGCGACAACCTGGTCGCGCAGACCCGCAAAATCGTAGAAGCGTTCAAGAACGGCCCACATATTTTCAACCTCGGTCATGGGATCACGCCGGATGCAGACCCAGAGAACGTGCAGCTGATGATTGATACGGTGCGCGCCAGCTAGACCATCATGAAAAAGGCCCACACCGAAGTGCAGACCAAATCAATGTTTCCCAAACGTCGGGCGCTTAGTTGGTTTCAGCGACCGCCCCAACAGAGACGAGATAGGCCCAAACATTCACGCGGTCTTTTTCCTTGGGCAACTTGAACGCCATTTTGGATTTGGCCTTCTTGTCATCAAGGTAAGTGCGCAGGAAGTCTCTTGGGTTTTTCGTATACGCGACAAAATCAGCCTCGTTCCAAACCAGGCCAGCTTCGCCCGCTGCGACGATGGAATCGCCGTATTTGAACCCATCTACCGTTCCGGCGGTGCGTTCGAACACACCAAACAGGTTCGGGCCAGTGCGCCCGCCTTTCACGATGGCATTGTCGTTTGCATCCACAATCGAGTGACACGACTTGCACTTCTTAAAGACTTTTTCGCCCGCGTCTGCATCGCCTGTTGCGTGACCGTCTGCAAAGACTGGCACCGCCAAGAAACACATTCCAACGGTTGCCATTAACAGCTTGTTCATTCCGAGTTCTCCTTTTCTGGGCCGTGACTTGAATCGATTGTCGCCAATTCAAGCCGCCCGGTGTTTTGAGCAATATCATCGCGCAATGCACCACAATGTCAATCATATTTTACACTTGAAGACTCGCAATATGTAACGTTAAACTTACAGTATGAGAGATATCACCGCTCTTCCAGTTCGTAGGCTGCCCGAAGCGGGCGCAATGTTGTGTTTGATCAAGCCAATCACATGGTTTCCGCCGATGTGGGCGTATTTGTGCGGCGTCGTGTCGTCAGGTGCCAGCATGAGCGGGCAATGGGGTTTGATCTTGCTTGGTATTTTGCTGGCCGGGCCAATTGTTTGTGGGATGAGCCAAGCCGCGAATGATTGGTGCGACCGTCATGTCGATGCAATAAACGAGCCCGACCGACCTATCCCCTCCGGGCGCATTCCCGGCAAGTGGGGGCTGTGGATCGCGCTGGCGATGTCCGTCTTGTCCTTGCTGGTGGGGGCACAATTGGGACCTTGGGGCTTTGGCGCGACGGTCTTTGGAGTTCTGGCAGCTTGGGCCTATTCGGCAGAGCCTGTCCGGCTCAAGAAATCGGGCTGGTGGGGGCCGGGGCTTGTAGGTTTGTGTTACGAAGGGTTGCCTTGGTTCACCGGCGCAGCGGTATTGTCCGTTGGCGCGCCAAGCTGGCCCATCGTTGTCATTGCCGCGCTCTATGCCATCGGCGCCCACGGCATCATGACGTTAAACGATTTCAAAGCTTTGGAAGGAGACCGCCAAACAGGTGTAAATTCGTTGCCCGTCACGCTGGGCCCGAAACGCGCAGCGCGTGTCGCGTGCTGGATAATGGCGTTGCCACAGCTTGTTGTCATTGCGTTGCTGGTGGTCTGGGGCAAACCTGTGTTTGCCAGTGTCATCGCAGCCCTTTTTGTCGCCCAAATATGGGCCATGACCGTCTTGCTGCGCAATCCAAAAGCGCGCGCGCCTTGGTATAATGGAACAGGTGTGGCGATGTATGTGTCGGGCATGATGATCGCCGCTTTTGCCTTGCGAGCGCTGTCATGACGCTGACCTGGGCACAGATCGCGCGGCTTGGATTGGTGCAAATGGCGTTGGGGGCCATTGTCGTTTTGACCACGTCGACCTTGAACCGCCTGATGGTTGTCGAATTCGCCCTGCCCGCCTTGTTGCCCGGTGCGCTGGTTGGTCTGCACTATGGAATTCAGCTGTCACGACCGCGGTGGGGCTTTACCTCTGACACGGGCGGGAACCGAACGCGCTGGATCATCGGCGGTATGGTGACGTTGGCGGTTGGCGGAATAGGTGCGGCGTTTGGCGTGACATTGTTCGCCTACAGCTTTGGCCTGGCATTGGCTGTGTCGATTGTGTCCTACACTTTGATTGGGATTGGCGTTGGGGCGTCCGGCACCTCTTTGCTGGCCCTACTGGCCACGGCAACCGCGCCAAACAGACGCGCGGCGGCGGCCACAATCACATGGTTGATGATGATCTTTGGTATCGCGATGACCGCCGGGCTGGCGGGTCAGTTCCTTGACCCCTATTCCCCGCAACGCTTGTTGAATGTGGTGACTGTGATCGCGGGGCTTGCAGTCTTGATGACGATCCTCGCAATTGGCCGGATTGAAACCAATGTGACCTGCGAGGTTGCGCCGGACCCGACACCCTTCCTGCAGGGCATGCGGGACATCTGGGCCGAACGAAAGACCCGCAACTTTACCCTGTTCGTGTTCCTGTCGATGAACGCCTACTTCATGCAAGAGTTGATCCTAGAACCTTATGCCGGCCTCGTGTTCAACTTCACTCCCGGCGAATCCACCGCGCTGAGTGGCGCGCAAAATGGTGGGGTTTTTTTGGGGATGCTAACTGTTGGCATCGCCGCGACGGGGCTGGGACTGGGCAGCTTACGCGGGTGGGTCATGGCCGGATGCTTGGGATCTTGCGTAGTGCTGGGCTTGATCAGCCTGACAGGACTGGCGCAAACGGAGTTGAACTTCACCTATTTGGTCATCGCATTGGGGGTCTTTAACGGCATGTTCGCAGTGGCCGCAATTGGCGCGATGATGGCGCTGGCCTCGCAAGGGCGCGGGCGCCGGGAAGGCACGCGCATGGGGCTGTGGGGTGCAGCCCAAGCGATTGCGGCCGGGTTCGGCGGTCTGACCGGTGCCGTGTTGGCCGATGTGGCACGCAAATTCGCGCCGGATGGTCTCGCCTTTGGCGCTGTCTTTGCCTTTGAAGCTTTGTTATTTCTTGCCGCTGCCATGATGGCTGCGCGCGTTATGGAAACCACACGTCCAAGTGCGGATGTGTCGATGGTCCCGGGAGAATAGTCATGTTTGATGTCGTCGTCGTCGGAGGTGGCCCATCGGGCGCCACAGCAGCAGAAGACCTTGCGCGATCTGGCCAAAAGGTTGCAATGATAGACCGCGAGGGCCGCGTGAAACCTTGTGGCGGTGCGATTCCGCCGCGCCTGATCGAGGATTTTCTAATCCCCGACAGTCAGATCGTGGCACGTATCAATACCGCGCGCATGATTTCGCCAACCGGGCGTCAAGTCGACATTCCGATCGAGAACGGCTTTGTCGGCATGGTCGATCGCAAGGATTTTGATCCGTTTCTGCGCGCGCGCGCGGCGCAAGCAGGCGCACATTGCGTGACGGGGACTTTCCTGCGTATCGAGCGGGACGACGCCGGCACACATGTTGTCTATCGCGACAAAGAGTCCGGCACGGATTGCAAGCTGAAGACCAAAGTGGTGATCGGTGCGGATGGCGCACGTTCAAAAGTGGCGAAATCGGATGTGCCGGGGGGCGACAAAATCCCCTATGTGATCGCCTACCACGAGATCATCGAAGCACCCGAACCCAATGCAAGCTATGATCCTCTGCGGTGTGATGTCGTTTATGATGGCGCGATTTCGCCCGACTTTTATGGCTGGGTCTTCCCGCATGGCAAATCGGCCAGTGTCGGCATGGGCACGGGGATCGAAGGGATCGACCTGAAACAGGCGACCGCCGATTTGCGCACCGCCTCGGGTCTGTCCGAGTGCAAAACCATCCGCCGCGAGGGCGCTCCTATTCCGTTGCACCCGATGGATCGTTGGGACAACGGACACGACGTTGTGCTTGCAGGGGACGCGGCAGGCGTTGTTGCGCCCTCATCCGGGGAAGGGATTTACTACGCGATGCTGGGTGGGCGCGTGGCGGCCACCGCGGCCAGCGCGTATTTGGCATCGGGACGGGTCAAAGACCTGCAACTGGCGCGCAAGCTGTTCATGCGCGAACACAAAAGCGTCTTCAAAGTTCTCGGTGCGATGCAAAACGCCTATTACCGCAGTGATGACAGACGCGAACGCTTTGTGTCGCTGTGCCATGACGTTGATGTGCAAAAACTGACCTTTGAGGCCTATATGAACAAGCGTCTGATCAAGGCGCGGCCCATGGCACATTTGAAAATAGGGTTGAAGAACCTCGCCCATTTGACGCGGCTGGTTGCCGCCAATCACGTCTGATGCAGATCATGATCCCCGCTTGGGTTGATGGAACCCTCCGGCCTGTTGAAAAGCTGGCCGCGCATCAGATGGGTCTGCGCCATAAGGCGGTCTCGGTGTTTGTGATGGCAGGTCAGCACATCCTGTTGCAACAGCGCGCATTTGGCAAATACCACACGCCGGGCTTGTGGGCGAACACGTGTTGTACACACCCTGACTGGAAGGAAGATCCGTTGCTGTGCGCGGCGCGTCGTTTGCAGGAAGAACTTGGCATTTCAGGCCTCACCCCGCGCCATTGCGGACAAGTTGAATATCGTGCCGATGTCGGGGGTGGTCTGACCGAACATGAAGTGGTCGAGGTTTATGTCGCGCCAAGTCGGCTTGATCATCCGATGACGCCAAACCCTAACGAAGTACACGCAACGCGCTGGATCAGCCGTGACGCCTTGATGAAAGAGTTATCCGCGACCCCCGACGCCTTCACGCCGTGGTTGCACATCTATATCACACAGCATAGCGACATGATTTTCAGCGGTTTGTCAGTGAACGCTTAGCGGCGCGCGTTGCACCGCCTGTAGGGCGGTCGCAGCGATATCGGTCGCGGTCAGGCCCGCATCGGCATACATCGCATCCGGGGCTGCTTGGTTGATAAACCGATCCGGCAGCGTCATGCAGCGTACGGCCAATTGCCCATCCAACAAACCATCTTGCGCCATATAGTGCAACACCATCGCGCCAAATCCACCTTGCGCGCCTTGTTCGACAGTGATCAGCGCCTTGTGATGGCGCGCCAACTGGCTGATCAGCGCGTGATCCAGCGGTTTGGCAAATCGCGCATCCGCGATGGTTGCCGTCATCCCTTGCGCCGCGATCAGATCAGCGGCTTTAACGCACTCGGGCAGATGTGCGCCAAAGGACAGAATTGCAATGTCGTTACCTTGTTGCACAACACGACCTTTGCCGATGTCCAGCACGTCGCCGGTTTCGGGCAAGGCGGCACCCGTTCCCGTCCCGCGCGGATAGCGAAATGCAATGGGCCCTGTGTCATGCGCAGCTGCGGTAGCTATCATGTGCACCAGCTCTGCCTCATCCGCCGCGGCCATCACGGTCATGTTGGGCAGCGCGGACAAATAACCGACGTCAAAGGCTCCAGCATGGGTCGCGCCGTCAGCACCGACCAAACCCGCCCGATCAATCGCAAAGCGAACAGGTAGGTTTTGCAACGCCACGTCATGCACAATTTGATCATAACCGCGTTGCAAGAAGGTTGAATAAATCGCGCAGAACGGCCTCATTCCCGCTGCTGCCAAACCTGCCGCAAATGTGACCCCGTGCTGTTCGGCCATGCCAACGTCAAACATGCGGGCCGGGTAAGTTTGGGCAAAGATGTCCATCCCGGTACCAGAGGGCATGGCGGCTGTGATACCGACGATGCGACTGTCGGTTTGCGCCAATGTGCTAAGGGCTTGGCCAAAGACTTTGGTGTAGCTTGGCGCGTTGGCCTTGCCCTTGGCCTGCGCCCCGCTGGCCACATCGAATTTCGACACCCCATGATACCGATCCGCAGAGGTTTCGGCAGGCGCGTAGCCCTTGCCCTTAACCGTGCAGCAATGAATCAAAACCGGGCCTGTGGCGCGGGTGCGGGCCGCGCGCAGAACAGGCAACAACTGTTCCATGTCGTGACCATTGATCGGGCCGATATATTGGAATCCCAGCGCCTCAAACAAGGTTTCGTTGGTGCCGATGACCCCGGTGACCAATTCACGCGCGCGCCGCGCTTGGGCGCGCAACGGACCGGGCATCGCAGCTTCCAGATCGCTGCCCAATGTGTCGATATCTGGCGCGGCGGATCGGGTCAGTTCGGACATATAAGCCGACATTGCACCAACGGGAGGGGCGATGCTCATTTCGTTGTCGTTCAGGATCACGAACATGCGCCGGCCCTCGGCCCCTGCGTTGTTCATCGCTTCATAGGCCATACCTGCACTGATCGAGCCATCGCCAATAATGGCCACCGCGTCACCGGTTGGCTGGCCCATATCGCGTGCGACCGTGAAACCCATCGCGGCCGAGATCGAGGTCGCGGCATGCGCGGCCCCAAATGGGTCAAAGTCGCTTTCGCTGCGTTTGGTGAAGCCGGACAAGCCGCCCTCCTGGCGCAAAGTCGTCATGCGCTCGCGCCGCCCGGTCAGGACTTTATGCGGATAACATTGGTGCCCCACGTCCCAGATCAGCTTGTCGCGCGGCGTATCAAAAACCGCGTGCAGCGCGACAGTCAGTTCGACGACCCCAAGGGAAGACCCCAGATGTCCGCCCGTCTGGGCGACCGAGTGGATAACATCCGCGCGGACCTCATCAGCCAAAACTGCCAAGTCAGCATCAGATAAGCCTTTTAAGTCAGCCGGTCCAGCGATGCGGTCAAGGAGTGGAGAACTTGGGCGGGTCATAGCAGCTATTCCTTAGGTTCGTGTGCGTCCCCAGTTGGCTGCGGCCGAATTGGCCGGGGACAGATACAGGTGTCATATTAGAAATCTGTATCTGCCTCCCGTAGCCAACAGGGTGTATCAGGATGCTGAGGTCCTGATGTTTTCGGCCCCTCAAGGGACTGTAGAGGAACCGAAACTCTGCGCTCGGCGGCCGGATCAATGGCTCGCGAACAATCTCTTAACTTTGCGCAGTGTTTTGATCACTCAACAGATAGGAAAACGGCGTTGGGTCTTCGGTCTCTCGAGACTCTTCGGGCAACATTTTGCCCACCCAGTACGTCGCACCGATCAGGAACCATATCGCGGTGCAGAAAATCGCTGCATAAGCCCCGCCTTTCAGCATCAACAATGTGATGTCGGCAATCATGCTGGTTCGGCTGTCTTGCCCGCGTCGTAAATAGTCGTGGTTCTCAGTCATTTCCGATCTCCTTATTCGTCAGGCGGCGCATAGCCGTGCTCTTGAGCCCAGATGAACCAGTTATCCACCACAGTGCCGGTCAATAGGATACCAATACCGCCGGTCAGCGTGGTCAGCACCGCAAACCACCAAGCCCAACGGTGAATGCCTTCCATCGTGGCGTTGAACCCCATGGTCCAGCGCCAGAACAGGGCCGCACGTTCCGAGGCTGTGCCACGATCCACGATCTGTTCGATCTCACGCTCTCCACCGTACCGGCTGACCGCCAGAATGGTCGCGCCGTGCATCGCAAACAACAGCGCCGAGCCATAGAGGAACACAATGCTCAGTGCGTGGAATGGATTGTAGAACAGGTTGCCGTAGGTCAGCGAAAAGAGGTTGGTCCAATCAAGGTGCGAGAAAATGCCATAGGGCACGGCCTCGGACCAGTTTCCCATCATGATTGGCCGGATCAGGCCCAAGACCAAAAACAGCCAGATTGCCGAGGCAAAGGCCCATGCGACATGTTTGCCCAAGCCCAGCTCTTCGGCCCGCATATAGGTGCGGATCCACCAGGAAATGACTGACACCAGCAAGAAGAATGAGGCGATCAACCACCACCCTCCTTCCTCCAAAGGTGCCATGCCCAGCCCGTATTCTTCGGCCGGTGGTTCCAGCGACAGCCAGAACAAATCGCGCAAGAACAAGGCGGGCGAGTAATCAACCTGCGCCCAATAATTCATGCCAACGATGAAGAACCAGATGAACCCAGTTGCGATCGAGACAAGCCCAAACGGTCCCAGATAGATCGGCCCCAGTTGCGCATTGCCAAACAGACCTAGCAGCCCCGAGAAGCTCGCAGTTTTGGTGCGCTCGCGTTCTAGTTTGCCTTCAGGATCCATGCCCATTTCTGGCGGACCTTGGACCTGAACCTGCGTGAAGATATTTTGATATTCCATGTCTTTATCCTCTCCTACAGATCCGCCCACCAGGGCAATTCAGTGTACCAATCCCACCAGCTTGACCAGACGTCGAACCAAATTGTGCCCGAGATCACAATGCAAATCGCGCTCCAAACAACTGCGTTGAGGGCTAGAAACAGGCCCAGTCGGTGGATGCCGAGCGGTCCAATGGAATACCCGATAAGATCCCGGAAATACGTGTCTTCGTGATCTGGCGTGGCGATGGTTTTGCCTTTGCCCGGATTGACAGCGGACAGAACCAACGAACCGTGCAGCGCCAGTGCAAAACAAGTGGTGAAGAAGAACGTGATCGCCACCATATGCGCGGGATTGTAGTGGAAGTTGCCATATGCATAGCCGACATTGTTCACCCAATCGAGGTGACTGAAGATCCCATAAGGGAACCCATGCCCCCATGCGCCCAACAGGACAGGGCGAATGATGACCAGCGTCACATAGGCCAAGATCGCGATGCTAAAGGCGAACGGGACATGATAGCCGATCCCAAGTTTGCGCGCGATTTCAACCTCGCGCATCATCCAGCTGAGAAAAGCAAACGTTGCACACACCGTGATCGCTTGCCACAAGCCCCCTTCGGCCATAGGCGCGATGCCCAAACCAACTTCTAGGCTGGGCGGATCAATCGAAATCAACCACGGGTTCCAAGTGTCCCCTAGGGCGGCCCCGTAGAAGATCAAAAACGTACCAAGAGCGGTAAAAAAGAGCGTCGTGACGCCAAAAAAGCCGACATAGAAAGGGCCAACCCAGAAATCAAACAGGTCTCCGCCTATGAGGGTTCCTCCGCGGACCCGATACTTTCTTTCGAAGCTGAGCAATGCCATCTTCATACTCCCTTTCACGCAAGCGCCCGTTCACGGGGCCCTCACCTGTTCAAATTGCAGATTTGTTTGCTGTGGGCGGCACGACTGCGCACCGCCCACAGCGATTATTTGAGCATTAAGTTACTCTTCGGCTTCCGCGCCAAAGGCACGTTCGAACCAGTTTGTCTGGGGATTGCTCAGCAGAACGAGGTGAATCATTGCTGCCAGCAAAAAGAGGAAAACACCCTGTGCCACGAACACGCGGCGTGGGTCGAAAATCAGCCAGATCTTGTAGAATTGTGCTAACATCGTCCTCTCCCTAACCCCAAGCGAACCAAGGCAGTTTAATGTACGTCAGAATGTGAGCAACGGACGCAACGGCCGTGAAGATCAAAAATCCGCTCAAGTAAACTGAGTGCAGTTCCTGCGCTTGTTCATCTGTGAGACCTGTAAAACTCAGGTCATTTTTATCAGCCATTTTTTTCTCCTGAAAACATGTACTGAAGCCGCGATTCCCCCGCGACTGGGGTGCAACAAGGGCTCTTCCCCTGCCTTGAACTCCACTGCCTCGAAAGACGTGCGGATGGTGTAACCCGGCCTAAATCGCCGGGTATTCGCTTAGGCCCAGAAGATCCGCGGCGTGATGGTGCGGGCTTCGGACAGGGCTTTTGGAATCGGCCCTTGGGCGGGTAATTTTACATTTCGGATCAAGGTGTAAACCCAAATGACCAAGCAGAACGGAACCGCGGCCAAGAAGATCAAACCCAGGTAAATTCGGTATTCACTTGTCGCGTGCCGGTGCCGTTTGGCATCGTTTGGCATTTCACTTGATAAATCGCTCATAGGCTCCCTCCTGAAGCAGATTGGAGACCCTCAACGATCTCCAGGACAACCCGCTCGGCCCCACTGTCGAGTGCGCGCTTTTCAGCGGCATCTCGCAGTGTTTTGGCGGCGGAAATTCGTGTTAGGATCGGATGGGATACGACGATCTCGTCCAATCGGGCCTGCGCGTCTGCATCCCAAGGGAAGTCGCGGCGCAGAGGTGTTGGTGTGGCTGGGCTTTCGTCCATCTCAGTGCCCAGCGGTAGGATGTGAAACAAGGCATCAAACAGCGCATTGCAGACTTCCTGCAACAAATAGGTCGCGCCCGCATAACCCATGAAGGGTGTGCCTGTGGCGCGCCGGATCGCAGCGCCGGGGAACGACGCGGGAATAAACGACGGCGCCGGACCAAAACCCGCCTGCATTTCGGCCAGGTACATCTTTTCGTTAATGGACCCCAAAACCAGTAGAGGTTTTTTGTCGTGCATCATCGCGCGCACATCATCGTTGTTGGTCTTTTGTCCACGCAGGCGTGACACAGCAAAGGCGCATGGCAAGCCAAGATCGCGTTCCAGATAGGTTTGGATGCCGCGTGTGTAGGTTTCGTTGGCGACAATCGCAAAAGACGCGGTGGCAAAGAAGTCTTGCGTCACCGAGCGCCACAAATCCCAGACCGGTTTGATGGTCGAATGCTTCTCACGTTCGATGAATGGTTCAGGGTCAAGGTTCAGCAGTTCGCCCAAGGCGCGCAGGAATTTCGTGGTGCTTTCAATCCCGATGGGTGCTTGTAGATAGGGCTTACCGAGCACTTCGCACAATCCGCGGCCAAACTCTCGGTACATACAGATATTCACGTCCGCATTCACCAGCCCACGCATTTCGGCCACATGTGCACCCAGCGGCATCACCATGTTGACCTCGGCGCCGATGCCTTCGACCAAGCGCCTGATTTCCGCAAGATCCGAAGGCATATTGAACGTGCCATACATCGGCCCAAGAATGTTCACGCGCGGGGTTGCACCCTCTTCGCGCTTCTTTTCGGGTGGCATACGCCCCTTGGTCATACCGAATTCGGTGAACACCCATGTCATTGCGCGATCTGCGGCCTGCCATTGGTCTTCGTCGATGGTGCGCGGCAAAAAGCGTTGGATATTTGTGCCCTGCGGGGTCACGCCGCCGCCAATCATTTCCGAGATCGAGCCGGTGACGACAACCGCAGGCAGCGCCGGATCCAGCACGTCCCATGCGCGTTTCATCGACTCCTCGGTGCCAGCCCCCATCTCTTCCTCGCCAAGGCCGGTGACGACGATGGGCAATTCATGCGGGGGCAAGCCGTCGGTGTAATGCAGCACTGAGGTAACCGGCAGATTCTCGCACCCCACAGGCCCATCGATCACACATTGCAAACCTTTGACGGCGCAGAACGCATAGACTGCGCCCCAATATCCGCCTGCGCGGTCGTGGTCTTGGACTAGCATCGCGGCGCTCCCTTACGCAAAAGGAAAGGCACCGCGTTTTGGCAAACGCCACCTGTCACCCTGGGCATTTTGGGCAAAATGCGCATCAAATCATCTCCGCCGCTTTGGCAGCTTTGGCCGCGCGTTCCAGCTTTTTGGCATTTGTTGCGCGAAAATTCGGGTGCAAATTCGGTTTCCCCTCCCAAACGCCTGCCGTGTCGTCGGTGCCAACTCCTTCGAAAAACGCGCGCATGTGGGTCATGCGGTCTTTGTTGCCGATGGCCGCATTCACCACTTGCTGTAACGCGCCCGCCCCAGCCGGGCCCATCAAAGGGCGCGCGGAAATCAGGTTAGTGAAGTACAGCGATGGGATGCCCAGCTCTTTGCCCTTTTGCACAACCGGTGTTGTGCCGATGGCCAGATCCGGCTTGATCGCCTCCATCGCAGCGCAATCGTCTTCCAAAGATGCGCGGAATTTCACGGTGACACCTTTGTCTTTCAGCCACGCGGCGTCGGCTTGGGACCATGGCGTTTTGGGGCAAGCGGTGCCCACGTAAGGCACATCCGCGCCGCTTTCGATCAACAACCGGGCGACCAGCAGCTCGCTGCCCTCATAGCCCGACAAGGTGATCGTGCCTTTGATAGGCGCCGTTTCCAGCGCGCCTTTGATCACGGGCAGGAATTGGTTTTGCGCAGCCGCAATCGTGTCGGCGGGGATGTTGAACGCATCGCCAATCCCGGCCAGCCAATCGCGCGTCCCATCGTGACCCACCGGGGCCGAACCGATGATCGGGCGGCCAGCGGCTTGGAACTCGCGCACGCTGGCTGTGTAAAACGGGTGGATCGCCGCGACCGCCCCACAATCAAGGGCCGCGTAAAGCTCGCGCCATTCGCGACACGGCACCACTGGGCCAGCCGCCAAGCCTAACGGGGCGAGCATTTGCCCGATCACCATTGGGTCTGCCGGGAACATCTCGCCTAGAAGGCTAACGGTAGGGCGGTCCGACTTACCACTTGCAGGGGATGCGACGGGTCCAGCCTCAATCTCGCGGCGGGCATAACTCAACATTGCACCGGCCAGCACGTCTTTGGCCTCGGCGTGGGTCGGAATGCCAAAGCCGGGCACATCGATGCCAACGATGCGCACGCCGTTGATCTCATCAGGCAGCAAGCGCAATGGCACGCCAGAAGCCGTTGGCACGCAAAGGTTCGTCACCACAACCGCGTCGAGTTTTTCGGGATCGGCTATGTCATGCACTGCCTCGCGGATGTCTTCGAACAGCTTGCCAGTGACCAACGTTTCCGAGTTGAACGGCACATACCCGACCGAACGGCGCGCGCCATAAAAATGCGACACGAAGGTCAGCCCATAGACACAGCATGCTGACCCGCTGAGGATCGTTGCTGTGCGTTTCATGCGCAACCCGACGCGCAAAGACCCGAATGCCGGGCACATGCTTTGGGGCTTGTCGTGGGGACCTTGCGGGTAGTCAGCGGCGTATTGGTCCAATATCTCGGACTTGCCCGCGGCGCGCGCGGCCCCTTCCAAGGTCGCAGCACCGGCGGTGCATCCGCCTTGCAATGCCGTATCTTGAATGACCGCCTTGGACACGTCCATCAGAACCGGCGCGTCATCAACGGCGGCAGTTTCGATAACTTGAACCTTGCCATCGGCATCAAAGCCGACCTCAAATCCCTGACGGTCGCTACCTTGAGTCATACCAGACCTCGTAGCTGGGTGCGGTGTGGTTCAGACATCATCATAAACCACCTCTAGGCTGGCTTTGGGTGCGGATTTGGAACCGCGCATGTCCATGTCGGTGGCGGGCACCAACTCGTAGTCGCCACCCGTGTCTTTGGCGTCAAACAACGCCAACAGCCCGTCCTGATCCAGCGGCTTTGGGCGCTGTGGCGGGGCGATGCCTACGGCGTCACCCAATTGGCCAAACAGCTCACCCCATTGCGAGGCCGAGGTGCCAACGATCTGATAATTCGCGGATTTCTTGCGCAGATCATCGTCCTGCGGGATTGAGGCAAGGATCGGAATATCGACCGCTTCGGCAAAGGCTGCGGCTTCGCCCGAACCATCATCTTTGTTGATGACCAAGCCCGCGACGCCAACGTTCCCGCCCAGCTTGCGGAAGTATTCCACCGCCGAGCACACATTGTTGGCCACATAAAGCGACTGCAAATCGTTGGAGGCGACAAGGATCACCTTTTGCGCCATGTCCCGTGCGATGGGCAGGCCAAAGCCGCCACAGACCACGTCGCCCAAGAAGTCGAGCAACACGTAGTCAAAATCCCAATCGTGAAAGCCCAGCTTTTCCAGCAGTTCAAATCCGTGGATGATCCCGCGCCCCCCACAGCCACGACCCACTTCAGGGCCGCCCAGTTCCATTGCAAAGACGCCACCGCGCTTGAAACAAACGTCCCCGATTTTGACTTCTTCGCCGGCAATCTTCTTCTTGCCGGAGGTTTCGATGATCGTCGGGCAGGCTTTGCCGCCAAACAACAACGAAGTCGTGTCGGATTTCGGATCGCAGCCAATCAACAGAACGCGTTTGCCTTGCTCGGCCATCATGTGGCTGAGGTTGGCCAGCGTAAAGCTCTTGCCAATGCCGCCTTTACCATAGATCGCGATGATCTGGGTTTTGCTGGTTGGCGCGCCTTGGGGAACTTCCAGCGTTGGGTCAACAGCAGCTTCGTCGCGCAGGCGTTGGTCGAAATCTTTCAGATTTGGCACTTCGTCTTTCACGCGATGTCCTTCCAGTCGAGCATCATTTTCAGGCAAGCCGGATCGCTGAACGCGGTGTCATAGGCACACGGCGCGTCGGCTGCGTTGGATGTGTGTGTGATTAATCCCGCAAGGCTGAGCGCGCCGCTTTCGACCAACGCACGGGTGCAGGTCAGATCGTCGTTGTTCCACTCGGCGGCGATGCGCAAGCGGGCTTCTTTCATGAAGGCGGGCGGGAACGCGAAACTGATGGGATCGGTGTAAAACCCGGCCAAGACGATCTCGCCGCCTTTGACGATGCGTCCGATCAGGGAAGGGATCACCGTCGCAGACCCGGAGGCATCATAAACCGAACGATAATCGCACCGCGCATCTGTTTCGGGGTCAATAGCCTCGTAGCCTTCGGCCCCGCCACGCCGAGTTGGGTCGATTTCCCAAACCGTCGGAGCAGGCGCGCCTGCGGCCAGCGTCAACCGAGCCAGCAGTCGGCCCAACACACCATGCCCAATGATCAGGTCAGGGACGGCTTTGCCCTGCCCTGCCATCGCATGTCGTGCCGTTGCGGCCAGTGCAAGCAACGCCCCTTGCGGGCCAAATCCGTTGTCGATTTTGGTCACGCGGTTCTGTGCGCTGACCAACAATCGCGCCGCGCCACCAAACAGGCCGAATGCCCCGTCATAACAATTCGCGCCGGGCACAAAGACCGTATCACCGGGTTTGTAGATGCTGTCAGGCGCGGCCTCGACGACTTCGCCCGTGGCCTCATAGCCCGGCACCAACGGATAGCCCATGCCGGGAAAGGGCGGCATCTCGCCCGACCAGAACAAATTTTCAGTGCCCGTCGAAATCCCAGAATAATCAATGCGCACAACCAAATCACCCCGCTTGGGCGCGGTCACGTCCAAGATGTCCAAACCAAGATCCTTTGGCCCTTTCAGAATGACAGCGGTGGTATGCAAAGTGGCTCCCCTCTTTTGCAACCAAATCCTGAAAAAGACTCAGGGTTGGGTGGCGTTCTTTAATGTAAGGTAAAACTGACACTATTAACTGTCAACTAAAATAGACATAAATGATGTCAGCCCGGCTTACGCATCTCAAGGCAGCGGGTCACAAACGGCCGTGGCGCTTTGGGCGTTGCCGCCGGAACAAAGCCTGCGGCTTGGCAAAGCAGGGATATTTCCGCAGCGGAACGGGCCTTTCCGGTCTGCATGGCAAGTGTGTAAAGCGCGAAATAAACGTCTCCCGCGCGTTCCGGCGTGGCTCCACCTGTCATAGGTTCCGAGATGAACAAGCCACCGCCCGCAGGCAGCGTGGCGTAACATTTTTCCAGCAACGCCATGACGGTCGCGTCGCTGTGATCATAAAGGACGCGGATCAAGCTGATCGCATCCGCGCCTGTGGGAAGTGGGTCACTCTGGAACGAGCCGATAGCAATCTGTGCCCGCTCTGCCATCCCAGCGCGGGCAAAGCGCGGCCCCGCCGAGGGCGCGACTTTGGGCAGATCGAACAACATCAGGTTCAGCTTTGGATACGCGCGGCCCACGTGTTCCAAAAACGCACCCGACCCGCCGCCAACATCCAGCACCGTTGTCACCTTAGAGAAATCCAGCACCCGCAACGTATCTTCGGCCACCAACTGCTGGCTTTGCGCCATGAGGTCGGAGTAGGTCGCGGCCACTTCAGCGTCCATGTCTCCGCCAAAGACATAGGGCCAAAACGCGGCAAGTTCGGTCTTGGTCTCGCCTCGAAAAAACGCGGCAGGGTCGGTCAGATCTCGGTAAAGGATATCGTGATGCTTGATCATCGCGCCAAGGCCCGGAACCCCGACAAGAGCGGCCCCTTTGCGGGACAACTTAAACGTTTGGTGCCGGGTGCGCTTGATCAAACCCAACGCCACAGCGGCGCGCAGAAGGATTTCCATACGTGGTACAGGCACGCCGCACTGGCGCGCCAGATCGGGCGCATCGCGCGGGCGGTCCAGCAATATTTGCGGAATATCGAGTTGCACCAACGCCATCAAAACCTGACTGTGACAAAACCCCGCCAACAGATCGAACAACGCCTCGCCTTCGCGCCGCACAAGCCCACGTGTCAGCGGAAAGCCCGCCGCCCATCGCTGAAATCCACGTGATGCAATCAGCCGCGCGCTCCAGCCCTTCAGGCCGCGCCGCGCCGGCATGGCCTCTGCGGGATGCGGCAGATCCGTCATCTATTCACCAGGGATCGGACTTGGTTGGCGCGCGCGCCACTTCATCGGGGTCAGAACCTCAGCTTGGGCGTTGACCATTTGGGCTAACATGGCTTCGCCCGGACATTTCGGGATCGAGGCGATTGCGCCGCTTAGGATGTCCTTCATCCGATTAATCGCACCTTGCACACCCAGTTCCGTCACAGCGCTGGGGCGGCCATGCAGGTCGTCTTGGCCCACTGGCTTGCCCAAGGTCGCCTCGTCATACAGTGCGTCGCGCAGATCATCGGCAACCTGAAAGGCCTCGCCAATCCGGGCGCCCAGCTCGTCCCATTGTGCGCCATCATGGCCTGCCGCAATTGCGCCCATCCTAGTCGCCGCAATGAATAACGCACCCGTTTTAGCCCGGTGATAGGCGGACAGGTCAATATGATCTTCGCTTTCCCAGCCTTGCCCGGCGCAAATCCCGTTTGGCATACCTGTGGTTTCGGCGAGCACTTTCAACAGGTTGATGGCGCGTTCTGGTTCGATGGCCGCCACGTCGGTCAGGACCGAGAACGCCATAATGATCAGGCTGTCGCCACTAAGGATCGCAAGAGGTTCTCCATATGCACGATGCACCGAAGGTTTGCCCCGCCGGGTGTCCGCGTCGTCGAAACAGGGTAGATCATCATGCACAAGCGATGCACAGTGCATAAGCTCTAACGCAGCAGCGGCGGCATCTGTGACCTCTGGGCGGTTATCGCCACAGGCTGTTGCCACGCTCATCAAAATAGTTGGTCTGATTCGTGCCCCCCCCGGGGACACCGAATAATGCAGCGCCGAGGCCAGTTTGCCCGGTGCCGGGGCGACCTGCCCTGAGCTGATAGCGTTTGCAATCGCGGTTTCTATACGGGTTTTAAATGCCATGATGTGCTCCGCTGTTGGCCAGTGCCGCGCGGGAAAGTGTATTTCCTTTGTGACGTCTTATGTGTAAACTAAAGTGTACATTAATGCGCAGCCTGTCAATCACCCCTCGCATGAAAGGAGCCCGATCCGTGCCGCAGACCTCGCCACATGTTGCGGTTATCGGCGCTGGAATCGGCGGATTGGCCACGGCGTTAAGGCTGGCGCATCACGGTATTCGCACAACAGTCTTGGAACGCCATAGCGCGCCCGGCGGCAAAATGCGGCAAGTGGCGACCCCCGCTGGCCCGGTGGATGCAGGCCCAACGGTTCTGACGCTGAAACCTGTGTTTGATGCGCTATTCGCGGATGTTGGCCTGCAGTTGGAAGATGTTGTGACCTTTCACCCCCAAGACCTGCTGGCCCGCCATTTCTGGCACGACGGCACAACCCTTGATTTGATGTCTGATCCACTCTCCAGCATTGACAATGTGCAGGCCGCGTTTGGGTCAAAATCAGCGCGGGAATTTTCCGCCTTTTCAGCCAAAGCGCGGCATCTATTCGAGACATTTGACGCCCCCATGATGCAGACCCCCACACCGTCACTGGCGGCGGTTGCTCGGGTTGTGGCCTCTGAACCCCGCGTTATTTCGGCGATGGATCCTTTGCGCAAGTTAGCGGCCTCTTTGAATCGCCAGTTTTCAGAACCACGCCTTGCACAGCTGTTTGCCCGCTATGCCACGTATGTTGGTGGGCTTGCGACGGCGACGCCTGCGTTACTGGGGTTGATTTGGCACGCCGAGAGTCAGGGCGTTTGGCATGTGGACGGTGGGATGCACCAGCTTGCCCGCGGTATCGCGGGCGCGGCGGCGCTTAAGGGCGCAGAGTTTCACTATGACACCCACGTGACGCGGATCGAAACACAAGGCGGTGCCATTTGCGCGGTTCAAACAGAGGACCGCCGATTTCAGGTTGATGCGGTTGTCTTCAATGGTGATCCAAACGCGCTGACGGCGGGCGCACTTGGTCCCGCCTGCATATCTGCTGTGTCACCCTCGGCGGTCACGCCGCGCAGCCTATCGGCCCATGTGATGAGTTTCGCGGCAACTCCTGCAGGGCCGCCGCTGGCGGCGCACAACGTGTTTTTCGCTAAAGACCCAAAGAGCGAATATGCACCGCTCTCCAAGGGTCAGAACCAAACCGATCCGACCCTGTATATCTGCGCACAAGATCGGTTTGGCCGCGATCCCCCCTCTGGGACAGAACGGTTCGAAATTATCCTGAACAGCCCTCCTCTTGGCGAAAAAATCCCATCACAGGAAGTGAAACAGCAATGTCAGACACGCATCCTTTCGCAGCTCCGGGATCACGGGCTGACCTTCTCGCCAGCACCAGATGTGACGACAATGACCGGGCCTCAGGATTTCGAGCAGATGTTCCCGGCCTCGAAAGGGTCGCTTTACGGGCGATCCCCACACGGGATGATGGCCGCGTTCCAGCGCCCGACCGCCCGCACGGCGATGAAGGGTCTGTATCTGACGGGCGGCGGGGCGCATCCGGGAGCAGGTGTGCCGATGGCAGTTCTCTCCGCACGGCACGCGGCCGCGGCGATTCTGAACGACCTGCCTTCGACATAGATGTCCCACCGGGTGGCTATGCGTGGTGGTATGTGGATGGGGTCAGTCACGACGGAACGCGGGCTGTGTCTGTGATCGGCTTTATCGGGTCCGTCTTTTCACCATGGTACGCGTGGTCCGGTCGTGGTGATCCAGACAATCACTGCTGCATCAACGTTGCGACCTATGGCAAGGGTGGACGTTTCGCGATGACGGACCGTGGGCGCGCGGCATTACGCCAGTCCAAAGATTGCCTGCAGGTCGGTCCTTCCAGCCTGCGCTGGACCGGGTGCAGCTTGGTGATCGATGTTGATGAAATCTCCTCGTTGCCTTTGATTTCGAGCATGCGTGGACAGATCACCCTAACGCCCAGCGCTGTGACGCAAGTGGAGCTGCCGTTGACCGAGGGGGGCGAACATATTTGGCGTCCGTTCGCGCCCATTGCCGACATCTCGGTCCAGCTGGATGCGCCAGGATGGCAGTTCGAGGGGCATGGCTATTTTGACAGTAATTTTGGGACACGCCCGCTTGAACAAGACTTCGCGACATGGACTTGGGCGCGCTATCCGACAGCGGATGGGGCCACGTGTTTTTATGATGCGCAGCGCACGGATGGATCACAGCTTGATGCAGCAATTAACTTTTTACCGGATGGGCAGGCACGATCTGTTGCCGCGCCAGCTTCGACCCCGTTCAAACGGACCTTATGGGCCTTGCGCCGGGATACGCGGGCAGACCCTGGAATTACCCCACGACAGGTGAAACCCATGCTGGACGCGCCGTTCTACTCGCGCGCGGTCGTTGAAACGCAGGTCGACGGAGAAATTGTACAAGGCGTGCACGAAGCGCTTGATTTGAGGCGCTATGCGAACCCGTTGATCAAGCCGATGTTAGCAGTGCGCGTGCCACGGCGTCGTGGATGGGTGTTCTAAAGCTTGGACAAATCCAACGGCGCGACTGTTGGGTTCATGTGCGCCACGGTATAATTCAAAAGGCCCGCGACACTCACCCATGCCAGATAGGGCAGCATCGCTAGACCAGCCCATAAATCCAACTGCCAATGGGTCACAACACACCCCAGAACCGACAACCACAGGCAGGCCATCACAATCAAAGCGCCCTTGAGGCGGCGCAGGCCAAAGAATATTGGGGTCCAAAGCGCGTTGAACGCAATCTGCGCAGCCCAAAACGCCATCGCATAGGCGCTGCCCTCCTGCCCCGCAACCCGCGCAGCAGCAAAGGAGATCAGCACATAAATCGTCGTCCACATCACAGGAAACAGCCAATTGGGCGGGGTCCACGCAGGTTTGGCAAGCTGTTGATACCAAACACCCGGTGGAAATGTTGCGCCTGTTCCAGCTGCGCCAAAGCAGGCCGCAAGGAAGATGAGAAAAAGAATAATATCCATAATCTAACGCTAAAGCAGGTCTTACTCTGCCGCCACCCCACTTGTGTGTCCGCTACTTTCACGCGCCTTAAGATCAGCCATCACGCCAAGCAAAGACCCCGTGCGCCCTGGCCCCCATGTCTGTGACTGTGGCGCATTGCTGGCCACAGCATCGACCAAAAAACGCGTTTCAGGAACAGGTGAGGCAAAAAGGATCGGCGATTTTGGCAGGATCACCGAGCCGCCGGCGCGCAAGGCAGATTTCCCGATTAGCGCGATCTTTTGGGCTTTGGTGGTGCGTGCGCGGTGGTTGACGGAATCGTATCCGTTGCGGTGCACGGCCTCGCCAATTGCGGCGTATATAAAGCGCGCGGCGAAAATTCCCGTCCGAGCACGCATTGGCAACGCGGAAATCCCCGCCTCAGAACGGACATAAAGCCCCTGTGCGTCGCGCAGCAGGTCTTTGACCATCTGTTTGACCTCAGGCGTGGCTTGGGGTGCACGCAGGAATGCGTCTTGTTCAAGCCCATGCGCGCGCACCCAGTCCAGCGGTAGGTAAATCCGGCCCATGCGTGCATCCTCGCCCACATCCCGCGCGATATTTGTCAACTGCATCGCAACACCCAAATCACAGGCCCGTGCCAACGCATCCGCATCACGCACACGCATCAACACACACATCATCGCCCCAACGGCCGAGGCCACGCGCGCGCAATAGCTGCGCAAATCAGCCAAACTGTCATAGCGCCGTTCAATCGCATCCCACGCAAGCCCTTCCAGCAAAGCTTCGGGCAGTTCACGCGGCATGTCGAACATCTCGATCACGGCAGCAAATGCGCGGTCTTCTGGTGCATTCCGTGGACACCCAGCATAGGCCAGTTGCAGACGGTCTTGCAGATCGATCACCGCCCGCGCTTTGTTGTTGCCCTCGTCCACTTCGTCATCGGCCAGACGACAAAAAGCATAAAGCGCAAGTGCTGGGTCACGCACCGACGCAGGCAGCAGTTTTGACGCAGCATGAAAGGACAACGACCCCGTGCGGATCACATCGCGGCAATGGTCTAGGTCGGCGGGTTTGATCATTCGGCGGCCAGTCGTGTTTGTTCAACAGAAGCAGGCATATCGGGGACCAAATTCGCAACGACCTCCGCACTGGAGACGACACCGGGCAAGCCGGCACCCGGATGCGTCCCTGCACCGACGAGGTACAACCCACGCACCTCTTCGCTGACATTGTGGGGGCGGAACCATGCGCTTTGTAGAATGCGCGGCTCTATGGAGAACCCACAGCCATGGGGCGATAAATAGCGGTCGCGGAACGTTTCGGGTGTGAACACTGTCTCTGTCACAATGTGATCCTGGAATCCGGGCAGTATCTTTTCGACTTCAGCCGCAACTTTTGCCCGATAAAGCGGTTCTTCCAACGTCCAATCCACTGCGTTTTTCCAGCCCAGATGCGGCACAGGCGACAGGACATAAAACGTATCGTCGCTGTCAGGTGCGACCGTTGGATCACTCAGCGCAGGGCGGTGGATATACAAGCTCATGTCATCCGCCAGTTTGCCCTTTGCGAAAATGTCGTGCAGCAATCCTTTGAAGCGTGGACCATTCACGATGGTGTGGTGACCCACATCCGCCCATTTCCCTTGCGTGCCTTTGGTGCCGAAATACCAAACGTACAGCCCCATAGACCAACGCTGCCGCGCCAGTTTACCCACAGTCCAACGCCGCTTAGTGTGACGGCGCAATAACTGAGAATAGGTGTAGCCCGCGTCAGCATTACTGACAATCAAAGGGGCGGTGCGTTGTTGCCCATCGACCAGCTGTACGCCCTGCACCGCGCCGTCTTGGACAAGGATCTCATCCACCACGCAATTGTGCACAATCTCGCCGCCTTGCCGACGCACAACCGCGGCCATCGCATCGGCAATCGCCTGAACACCGCCCACTGCGTAATGTACGCCGTGGGTCTTTTCCAGATGCGCGACCAACGCGTAAATGGACGTCACATGCGTCGGGTCACCACCGATGAACAAGGGGTGGAACGACAAGGCCATGCGCAAACGCGCGTCTTTGATCCGCCGCGAGACGAGACCATAAATTGAACGATCCGCGCGCAGCCACGCGAACATAGGCAGCACCTTCACGGTTTCCCATAACTTGTGCATGGGCTTGGCAACCATTCCCTCATATCCGACGATATACCGGGTGCGCGCATCCTTGAGAAACTGTTTGAACCCCGCCACATCTGACGGGCTAAGACGCGCGACCTCGGCCAGCATCTTGTCGTCATCAGAACTGGCGCGGAACGTCGATCCATCTGGCCAGCGCACCTCGTAGAACGGTTCAATCGGGCGCAAGTCCACATCCGCATGAAAGTCGCCCGCGCATTCAGCCCACAGCTTTTCGAACACTTGTGGCATGGTCACAATCGTCGGGCCTAGATCAAATCGGTGGCCGTTTTGTGTGATCGAAGAGCCCCGCCCTCCGGTCCGATCCAATTTGTCCAACACGGTCACATGATAGCCTTTGGCCCCCAAACGCATCGCCGCCGCCAACCCCCCAAGGCCTGCGCCGATCACAATCGCGCGGTTGTCCTGAGCGGTTTCAGCGAGCCGGGTCATATATGTCCAATATGCAAAGTGTCTAGTTTACCTGACAATTCTAGGCCGAAACTTCTTTCCTCTGCAAGGAAATTGTGTCAGGATAAATTGACATAATTGGGAATCCCAGCGCCATGACGCAAGTCGTAAGCCTAAGTTTCTACAGATTTGGAACGTTTCGAAGCCGCCTTTGGGCGTTTGCGATGATGGGGCTTGCGCGTAGACCGTTGGGCCGAATCCCCGGTATTGGGTTTTGGAAACTCTGCGGGTCAGGTTCGGGCGAGGGGTTTACACCGCGACCCGACACATCCGTCTATGCGATCCTTGCGACTTGGCCTGATGCGCGTGTCGCGCATGACGCGGTTCAAAACGCCGACGTGTTCCGGCGATATCGCTCCACGGCACTGGAAAACTGGACGGTGTTCATGACCCCTGACACCGCACGGGGTGAATGGTCCGGGCAAACGCCGTTTGCCCCCTCCCCCGCTGCGCAGGTTGGCCCGCTGGCCGCGTTGACACGGGCGACACTGCGCCCCCGCATGTTGGCGAAATTCTGGGCGCGTGTGCCCAATATCTCGACTGTGATCGGCAAAGACCCCAACGTCGTCTTCAAAATGGGCATCGGGGAAGTCCCGTGGATGCAGCAGGTTACGTTCTCGATTTGGCCCGACGCCAACAGCATGTCGCAGTTCGCAAGAACCGGACCCCACGCCGAAGCCATCAAGGCGGTACGCGCGGATGGTTGGTTTAAAGAAGAACTCTACGCCCGTTTCACACTGATTTCCGACAACGGCACATGGGGCGGCACCTCGCCCTTGCAAGAACTGGACAACGCATGAAGCACCCCTTCCCCTTTTCTGCAATCGTCGGTCAGGAAGACATGAAACAGGCCATGATCCTGACCGCAATTGATCCGTCAATAGGCGGCGTGCTGGTTTTCGGAGAACGCGGCACCGGTAAATCCACCGCCGTGCGCGCCTTGGCCGGACTGTTGCCCCCCATCAGCGTCGTCAAGGATTGCCCGGTGAATTGCGCACAGCCCGAGGATTGCCCCGACTGGGCCGAAATTCAAGATATCTCAACGCAGGATATTCCCACACCTGTGGTCGATTTGCCCTTAGGTGCATCCGAGGACCGCGTGACCGGCGCGTTGGACATCGAAAAGGCCCTATCCAAGGGAGAAAAGGCGTTTCAGCCGGGACTATTTGCGCAGGCCAACCGGGGATATCTGTATATAGACGAGGTCAATCTGTTGGAAGATCACATCGTTGATCTGTTGTTGGATGTGGCCCAATCCGGCGAAAACGTGGTTGAGCGAGAAGGCCTGTCTATCCGTCATCCGGCCCGTTTTGTTTTGGTCGGTTCAGGAAACCCCGAAGAGGGCGAATTGCGTCCGCAATTGCTAGACCGGTTTGGGCTGTCCGTGGATGTGACCTCGCCCACGGATATCGATGACAGGATACAGGTGATCAAGCGCCGCGATGCCTATGAGAACGACCACAGCGCCTTTATGCTGCGTTGGCAAACCGAGGACGCGGCCCTGCGGGATCGCATCATGACTGCGCGTCAGACCCTAAAAAACCTCAAGACGCCAGACTCTGCGTTGCGTGTTGTGGCTGAACTTTGCATCAATCTAGGCTCTGACGGGTTACGTGGTGAGCTCACCCTGTTGAAGGCCGCCCGCGCTTTTGCGGCGTTTCGCGATGACACGGTGCTGACCACGACGCATATCCGCGCAACGGCGGCATTGGCGCTGCGGCATCGTTTGCGTCGCGACCCTCTGGATGAAGCAGGCTCAGGCGCCCGCGTGGAGCGTGTTTTGCAAGAAACACTGGACGCCTAGATGACCCCGTGGGAGCGCGCAACGCTTGCGCTGATACTCCTGGCGATTGATCCGCAAAACTTGGGAGGCATGATTGTGCGCGCCCGCATTGGCCCCGCCCGACATGCGTTTGAGACTGCGGCAACGGCATTGCCCATCCCATCGGTGCGATTGCATCCGCATATGACCGCGCAGGTACTGGACGGGGAGATCGACCTGTCTGCGACCCTCAGTGGTGGCACGCTGGTGATGCAACGTGGATTGTTGGACCGCCCGCCCTCATTGATTGTGTTGCCAATGGCCGAACGGGTGGACGCCTATATGTCTGCGCGCTTGGGGCAGGTGTTGGATACGGGGCGCTCGCATGCGTTGCTGGCGTTTGATGAAGGTGCAGAAGACGGCGAGTCCTTGCCCGAAGCTTTGTCGGATCGCGCGGCGTTTCACGTTGCGTTGGATGCGGTTTCATTGAGTGATCTTGCGCCGATCACCTTGCCAGAGGAGCTGGCCACGCTGCGGCGTCAGACCCGCAAAGTCAGAGCACCAAGGCAGATGTTAGAGGATTTGGTCGTTCTTGCCGCCAGCCTTGGAATTTCCAGCCTGCGTGCGCCGTCTTTTGCGCTATGCGCCGCACAGACGCATGCCGCACTGAATGGCCGTGATTGCCTGACCAGCGAAGACGTGTCCGCCAGTGTAGCCTTGGTTTACGCACATCGCGCAACGCGCCTGCCGCAAGAGCCAGAGACGGACAAGCCCCCACCCGACACCCCACCCGAGGCGTCTGCCCAACCTGACGAACTCACCGTGCCAAACGAAATTTTGCTAGACGCTGTGAAAGCCAGCCTGCCGCCCGATGTACTTGCGCATCTCAGCACGACGCCAACACGGGGTGCTTCGGGCAGCGGGTCCGGAACCAAACGGGTCGGAAACCGCAAAGGACGCCCCCTTCCGGCACGCCAAGGTGCCAGAACAAACACAGCCCGCGTCGATCTGATCGCGACCTTACGCGCAGCAATTCCTTGGCAAACGCTGCGCAAACGCGGTGAACCAACGCGCACCGGCCCGATCTTTCGTCAATCGGACTTGCGTCAAAAGCGCTTCGAAACACTGTCGGACCGGTTGTTGATCTTTGCGGTGGACGCATCAGGCTCGGCGGCGATGTCCCGGCTGGCCGAGGCAAAAGGCGCGGTGGAGTTGTTGTTGGGACAAGCCTATGCGCGGCGCGATCACGTCGCACTTGTGTCTTATCGTGGCACCGACGCTGAGATATTGCTCGCGCCGACGCGATCGTTGGTGCAAACCAAACGGCGTTTGGCTGCAATCCCGGGCGGGGGCGCAACACCTTTGGCGACGGGTCTGTCTCGGGCCGTCGAAATTGCACACACCGCGACTCAAAAAGGACTGGCCCCGACGATTGTTCTGCTTGCTGATGGGCGCGCGAATATCGCGTTAAACGGTAACGCGGATCGCACACAGGCCAACATGGACGCGCAAACCCTCGCCGCGAGAATCGCAGCTGCGGGCATAGAAGCTTTGGTGATCGACACAACAATTCGACCCGAAAAGACCCTGCAACACGTGGCCCAAACCATGAACGCGACGTATATCCCCCTGCCCCGTGCAGATGCGCGCCGGGTGTCTTCCGCGATTTCCAAATCTCTGGCAGAGTGATCCCGTGAACTGGGACAGAGACCACAAAACCTGGCCGTTGGCGCCGCATTCGCGTGTTGTTTCGTGCAAACCGCATCGCTGGCATGTTCAAGATGTCGGCACGGGCCCGGTTGTTCTGTTGATCCATGGGGCTGGCGGCTCGACCCATTGCTGGCACCATCTGATCCCGACATTGAGCGAAAAGCATCGGGTTGTTGCCCTTGATCTGCCCGGTCAGGGTTTTACCAAACTTGGCGCGCCGCATCGCTGTGGGCTTGACGCGATGGCCGAAGATATCCTTGCGCTCTGTGCTGCCCAAGACCTGCAACCCGAGGCCATCATTGGACATTCCGCCGGAGTCGCGATTGCACTGCGAATGACGGAATTAAAGCCGGGACCGCGTGTGATTGGTCTGAATGCCGCGTTGGATACGTTTCAAGGCGTTGCCGGCGTGCTGTTTCCTGTGCTGGCCAAAGCCATCGCCGCGACACCCATGGCCGCGACATTGTTCAGCGCCACCGCCTCGCAGGGCAACACCGTGGCCAAGATCATCGCGGGCACAGGATCCAAGCTGTCACCGCAGGACCTTGGCTATTACCGCAAGCTTGTGGCCAGCCGCAGTCATGTGCGTGCGACCTTGCTGATGATGGCCCAATGGAAGCTGGACCCGTTGTTGGCGCGTTTGTCGCAGAATGTCACACCGACCCTTTTGATAGCGGCCAAGGGCGACACCGCTGTTCCTTACGCCACATCGCAAAAGGCGGCCGATCAGATGCCAAACGCGCGTTGTGTTCTGCTGCCTGACCTTGGGCACCTTGCCCAAGAGGAAGACGCGCAAACCATTGCTAAGCTTGCTCTGGCAGAATTGGGCGCAGGCAACACAATTGAAAGCTCACCCATATGAGCGACATATTCGCCCCTCAGAAAGCCAAGGCCACCGGATGGTTTGATGCCCTGCGTGACCAGATCGTTGCCGCCTTTTAAACCTTGGAAGACAGCCAGACTTCTGGGTCAACGGTCTTGCTGCCCACCGGATGGTTCGAGCGCACCGTCACGACGCGCGCATCCGATGATGTTGTGGATGCAGGGGGCGGTGTGATGTTTGCTTTGCGCGGTGGTCGCGTGTTTGAAAAAGTCGGTGTGACCACCTCGACCGTCTTCGACGAGTTGGGCGCGGCTGCACAAAAAACGATGGCCGCGCGTGGTGTTCCGGGTATGGCGGATGATCCTTGATTTGGGACTGTTGCATTAACTTGTTAGACGCTAATTTCCAGCAGGGCAGGGGGCAGGGGGCAGAAATGCATAAAAAGCAGCCATTCAAACGTCATCGATTTCCGGCACTAATCATTTTGTCTGCGGTGCGGATGTACTTGCGATATCCCCTTTCTTACCAAGACGTCGCAGACCTTTTAGGAGAACGCGGCGTCGACGTCGATC
>JBDWVP010000010.1:0-80582 GCA_039983935.1 Roseobacter sp.
CCGTCAATCTGGTCATACGCCTGGAAATCACCAAAATATTTCGTGATCGCCGCCGTCAACGTCGTCTTGCCGTGGTCAACGTGACCAATCGTGCCGATGTTAACGTGCGGCTTATTGCGTTCAAACTTTTCCTTTGCCATGGATACGGCACCCTTTTTCCAAGCGGTTCACGATATGTGATCCTGTCGTTAAGTCATGGCCGGGCATTTATTGCGAAAGGCGTCGAAAATCAAGCGCCTCCTGCAATGACTTTTACTCTGGGATCTGCGGCGCTTCAGCCACATCGCTCGCCGCATCACCAAGTTGGTCGGATCGTTTGTCAAACCAACCTTGTGACAAATGCTCTTTGGCCAGCCATTCTTCGACTTTGTCAGCCACATTAAGCGACAGCCCCGCCATTTGCTCTTCTTTTGTACGAACATAGCCCGAACCAACGGCCGCGCTTTCGCCAGTTGTATCTTCCAGCACCTGAATTTTATGTGCCTTGGCCAAGAATTTTTCCTGCTCTACGTCATAGACATTCACCAAAACAATCGCGGTGCTACGTGGCGCGAAAAGGATCGGGATACCCGGCGGGGCCAGCATGAAACCCTCGAGACTTATTCCGATATCATACTCTTGGCTTCCGGAATAACGCGCCAAACGCGAATCAATGCCGGTTTGTATGGATGCGGTCCATTCATCCGGGGTCGCATCGCGGGAAACCGGCCCTTGCACGGCCTTTTCCGCAAAAGCATAGTTTACCCGCAACTTAAATTCCCCGAGACTTTCCGGCGCTTCATCCACAAGGGTTTGCGCACAGCCAGCCAAGGCAATTGTTGCAGCCAAAAGAAAAGCCCGTCTTATCATTTATTTTGCCCTCACCAAACCTACTCGGCGCATTAAGTACCGGAAGCTTTCGTGCGGCGCAATCACACCTGCGCGACAAGCGATCTATTGCCGGCAGATTTAAACCACTTCAAAATCCCGCGAACCATCTGAAATATATCAATTTTGCCAACGGCAGAGAGCTCGAACCGTTGCCAGCGGGAGTTTCGTCACGTGAACTTGTTATCTCTCGGGAAACCACGCGGGGCCATGCGCCCGGCCGAGGCCCGCTTACCCGTCCATTCCTCGAGATTGATTTCCGTTCTCGTCCGCCCTGCTGGATCGAGCCAACTCAGGCCCAATTCGCGCGTAAAGGTCGCGGCATCCGAAAGTCCGCCGTCTTTATATTTTTGCAGACGCACGCCTTTACCGCGCCCCATCTCCGGCAACTCATCCAAGCCAAAGACCAGCACTTTGCGATTCTCTCCGACAACCGCAACAGCGTCCCCGGTGACGGCTTTGCAGATTTTAGCGCGTGTTTCCCCACGCACATTGAGCACCTGCTTACCACTCTTGGTCTGTGCGACCACATCTTCTTCTGGAACGACAAAACCGTCTCCCGCAGAGGAAGCCACTAGCAATTTCCGCCCAGGTTGATGCGTTAGAATCGTTACGATCTCGGCCTCATTGGGCAAATCGACCATCAAACGCAGCGGCTCTCCCATACCCCGGCCGCCCGGTAAATTTGCCGCCGAAACCGTATAAAAACGGCCGTTTGACCCGAATACAAGCAAGCGGTCCGTGGTTTCAGCGTGGAAGATAAATCTTGGCCCATCTCCATCCTTGAACTTCAACTCGCGATTAAGGTCGATATGGCCGGTCATTGCCCTCACCCACCCCATCTGCGAGCAAACCACAGTAATCGGTTCACGATCGATCATAGCCTCGATCGGCACTTCTTCGATGACGGTCCCTTCGGCAAACGTCGTCCGACGCGCCCCGCCGTCCCAATCTTTGCCGAATTGTTTTTTAGTTTCACGCAACTGATCCGTAATCCGGGCCCATTGCAGGTCGGAGCTGTCCAAAAGATCCTCGATCCCGGCGCGTTCTTCCATCAGTGCGGACTGCTCGCGCAGCAATTCCATTTCCTCAAGCCGACGTAATGAGCGCAGGCGCATATTCAGAATGGCTTCGGCCTGCACTTCGGTAAGGGAAATTTCATCTGACGGTGCTGGGGGCACATAATCCGCCTCATCCAAGGCACGTTTGTGCTCCTTGCCCCAATCCTCGGCCATCAGCGCAGCTTTTGGATCCTCATCATAACGGATAATATCAATCACGCGATCCAGATTAAGGAAGGCAATGATGAAACCTTCTAGCACTTCCAGTCGGTGGTCGATCTTTTCCAGACGATGCTGAGATCTACGCAACAAAACTTCTTGGCGATGATCAAGGAAAGCGCGCAAAACTTCCTTCATGGAGCACACTTTGGGCGTGACCCCATCAATCAAGACGTTCATGTTCAACGAGAACCGCAGTTCCAAATCACAGTTGCGAAACAGCATACCCATCAGCACATCCGGGTCGACAGACCTTGATCGTGGCTCAATGATCATGCGCACATCATCCGCTGACTCGTCCCGAACATCCGCAAGGATCGGGATCTTCTTGGCCTGGATAAGCTCGGCAATCTTTTCAATCAGTTTGGATTTCTGGACCTGGTACGGAATCTCGGTGACAACAATCTGCCACTGCCCACGCCCCATGTCTTCGACTTCCCAGCGGCAACGCAATCGAAACCCGCCCTTGCCAGTGCGATAGGCCTGAGCGATATTTTCTGGGGGCTCAACAATCACCCCACCGGTTGGAAAATCGGGACCCGGCACATAGTTCAACAATGTGTCGTCCCGCGCATCCGGGCTTTTTATGAGGTGAATACAAGCATCACATAATTCTGAAATATTATGGGGCGGAATGTTAGTGGCCATGCCCACCGCAATGCCGCTGGAGCCATTCGCCAAAAGGTTCGGGAATTGAGCGGGCAGCACCACTGGTTCGGTCAACGTGCCGTCGTAGTTTTCCCGAAAATCCACCGCATTTTCGTTAAGACCTTCTAACATGGCCTCCGCGACTGCGGTCATTCGCGCTTCTGTGTATCGACTGGCGGCCGGGTTATCCCCATCAATGTTGCCAAAATTGCCCTGGCCATCCACCAATGGGTACCGCACATTGAAGTCCTGCGCCAAACGCGCCATCGCGTCATAGATCGCAGCGTCACCGTGTGGGTGATAGTTCCCCATCACATCACCGGAAATCTTTGCCGACTTGCGGAAGCCGCCTGTAGAATTCAGTCGCAGTTCTCGCATGGCATAAAGGATGCGGCGGTGCACAGGTTTGAGACCATCACGCGCATCAGGCAGCGCGCGGTGCATAATAGTACTGAGCGCATAGGTCAGATAGCGTTCCCCCAGAGCACGGCGTAGGGGCTCTGAAAGATCGGGCTGCTCTAGGTTTGTGGTGTCGCTATCGTCACTCATTGGTTGTGTGTAACCGGGCAATTTGTGGGGAACAAGCGCCTATTACTGTGTTTTCTTTCACACAAGGGTCCCTGACAACAATTTTCCAGAAATGAGCGGTTTGGCTAAATACTCCCCTCCTCAGAATCGTTTAGGCCTGTTAGGAGAATAAAATATAAAATTTTTGCTATACCAGTGCGCGTGTTGTGGGGAATGTGATGATGAACAAATTTATCCTATTGTTTTTTGTCTTCTGTTGTTTGGGTTTTTATGAACTCAGCGGCGGATCTCAATTCGATCCTGCATCTGCGCGCCAAAGTGCGATAAACGCCCGCCTTGATCGTTACGCGGCGCGCATTGCAACGCGGACAGCCCCCGTGTTTACGCAGGCTCAGGTGGAAACATCAGACAACCGGTCAGATGTTGTGCCATCGCCATCCAATCGGGCTACTCAAAACAGCCTCAACCTTGTTTCTTTTGCTTCCGTCGTGGACCCTGCCCGGGCCCCTGCGCCTGTACCTGCCCCTGCCCCTGTACCGCAACCTCTAGCAGCCATACAGCCGACGGCACCGCTCGAAGAAGTAACCCGACTCGCAGCAACTGAAGCGGCTCCACTGAGCATCGCGTCTTTGGAAGAGGAAAGCGCAGGCGGCGTGGCGTTTGCCGGCAATTCGGTGAGCGCTTCCTCGATAGTCCCGTCACCTGATCCAGACATCCGCACCATCAAAGGTACACTGGTCAATATGCGGTCAGGCCCTGGTACCGATTACGATGTTGTGGATCAACTGAGCCAGAATACCCGCGTAGAGATTCTCACGAATACAGGGAATGGATGGGTAGAATTGCGTCCTCTGCCAGGTGGTACAACAGGATGGATCGCGGAATTTCTGCTCACCAGTGGTTGACTACACTGCATCCAATCGGGTTCCTACGTGAAAACGAACATGATGGTTTGATACGTGGCTCTAAAATCTATCCTCATTACAGGCAGCTCCTCTGGCATTGGCTTATGTGCAGCTAAAGGTCTGCGCGATGCTGGATGGCGTGTTTTTGCGTCATGCCGCAAAGCCGAAGACTGTGATCGACTAAGAGCCGAAGGGTTCGAAAGCCCACAGATAGATTATGCAAAAACAGAATCCATTCAGTCTGGGCTTGCCGACGTCCTTAACGCGACGGGTGGGACACTTGATGCCCTTTTCAACAACGGTGCATTTGGAATGCCGGGCGCTGTAGAAGATCTTCCAACAGATGCGCTTCGAGAAATTTTCGAAACAAATTTTTTTGGGTGGCACGAGCTCACACGGGCGGCCATCCCGGTTATGCGCGCACAGGGTCACGGCAGAATTATTCAGTGCTCTTCCGTGCTGGGTTTTGCCACTATGCCATGGCGTGGTGCGTATAATGCGACAAAATATGCTCTCGAGGGTTTGACCGATACCTTGCGTATCGAAATGCGCGACACCAATATTCATATCGTCCTGATTGAGCCGGGTCCCATCACATCGAAAATCCGCCAAAACTCGATCCCACAATTTGAACGTTGGATTGATTGGGAAAATTCCCCGCGCCGTGATTGGTACGACAGAGCATTGCGCCCGCGCCTATACAAAAAAAGTGGCCCAGATCCGTTTGAGCTGCCCCCCGAAGCCGTTTTGAAGAAGCTTATGCACGCGTTGAGTTCTGAAAAACCGAAACCCCGGTACTACGTGACCACGCCAACTTATTTGATGGGAACTTTGAAGCGCGTTCTCCCAACAAGAGTATTGGACAGCATCCTGGCACGCAGCGGAAATGTACCACATGAAAAATAGTCATTCGCTTTTCCGAAACTCTCCTCTACATCGTGCACTCAACTGAAAAAGGATAAAAATTTTGGTAGACCCATTTTTCGTTCTTGCTGTGATCGCTTGTATCGCCGTTGTTGTTGTCCTGGCTCTTGGCTTGGGAGGGTTTGCAGGTGGCGGAGCATTCAATAAGAAAAACTCCAACAAGTTGATGCGATACCGTCTTGCCGCACAATTTGTGGCAGTGATTTTTATCGTTCTGTTCGTCTACTTCCAAAAACAAGGAGGTCAATAAAAATGGTCGTCTTAAACAAAATCTACACTAAAACTGGCGACGCTGGGGAAACCGCTTTGGGGAATGGCGTGCGCGTGGCCAAACACGCATTGCGCGTGACTTCCTATGGCACATCGGACGAATTGAATTCTTTCGTTGGCGTTGCCCGGCTAGAGGCCACGGACGGGATGGATGATGCATTGAGCCGCATTCAAAATGATCTGTTTGACCTGGGGGCGGACCTATGTCGCCCAGATATGGAACAAGATGCCGAAGCAGAATACCCCCCTTTGCGCATGACGGATGCGCAAGTCAGCCGCCTCGAAAGAGAAATCGACGAAATGAACGCCGACCTCGACCCTTTGCGCAGCTTTATACTTCCAGGCGGGTCCCGACTTGCTGCCCATCTTCATGTTTGTCGTACAGTTGCCCGCCGTTCAGAACGCCTTTGCGTCGAACTTGCGACAATGGAAGCAATCAATTCCTCAGCAGTTAAATACTTAAACAGATTGAGCGATTGGTTTTTTGTCGCAGCACGAACCGCAAACAATGGCGGAAAGAATGATGTTCTGTGGGTCCCCGGAGCCAATCGCTGAAACTTTAGGCGTCGACCCTTAATCGCAACGAACGAAAGCGATCAGAGGACCCGGTTGTGGCTGCATCCGACCTTAGTCCGACCTGCCTTTTTGTACAGATTGGACAAACGGGACGTCACTAAACAACGACGCGACGTTTTTGCACTGTTTCGAGGCCGCAGCCTTCGTTAAACCTTTCATCAGAGGAAATGGGCGCACCCGCAGGGTGAGTCGATAAACAGGAGAGAAATGCACATGAAGGTTTTGGTGCCTGTCAAGCGCGTGATCGATTACAACGTGAAAGTACGTGTTAAAGCGGACGGCACAGGTGTCGATCTTGCCAATGTAAAAATGTCGATGAACCCGTTTGACGAAATATCCGTCGAACAAGCAATCCGGCTCAAAGAGGCAGGTCAGGCCGACGAAATCGTCGTGATGTCCGTTGGAGTCAAACAGAGCCAGGAGACACTGCGCACTGCACTCGCTATGGGAGCTGATCGCGCGATATTGGTCATCGCATCCGATGATGTACACAACGACATCGAACCACTGGCCGTTGCAAAGATCATCAAAGCAGTTGTGGACGAAGAACAGCCTGGTTTGGTTCTTTGCGGCAAACAAGCAATCGACAATGACATGAATGCAACAGGGCAAATGGTGTCGGCCTTGATGGGCTGGAGCCAGGCGACGTTTGCCTCAGAGATAGCAATTGATGGCGACAAAGCCGTTGTCACGCGTGAAGTCGATGGCGGTCTGCAGACCATCAAAGTGAATTTGCCGACCGTTGTGACAGTAGATTTGCGTTTAAACGAACCGCGTTATGCGTCCCTTCCAAACATCATGAAGGCAAAGAAAAAGCCTATGGATGAAAAAACCGCCGCTGATTATGGCGTGGATGTCACCCCACGTTTGACCATTGTAAAAACCGAAGAACCCGCGACGCGTGCCGCCGGTATCAAGGTTGGATCAGTTGACGAGCTTGTCTCGAAACTCAAAGAATCAGGAGCTGTGTAATGGCTGTTCTTCTTCTTGCAGAAGTCACCGATGGCGCTTTGTCTATGGACGCGACCGCTAAAACGGTCACTGCCGCGCAATCCCTCGGGGATGTTACGTTGTTATGCACTGGCGCGAGCTGCTCAGAGGCTGCCGCAGAAGCGGCAACAATTCAGGGCGTCGCTAAAGTTCTATGCGCCGAGGATGCGCTCTATGGGAAACGGCTGGCAGAGCCAGTCGCCGATTTGCTGGTGTCCCTTGCAGGCGATTACGAGCACATTGTGGCCCCAGCAACAACTGACGCTAAAAACATAATGCCCCGTGTTGCGGCGCTCTTGGACGTTATGATCATTTCGGATGCAACAGCAGTTGTGGACGGCGATACTTTTGAACGCCCGATCTATGCAGGTAACGCGATGCAAACCGTAAAATCCACGGATGCCAAGAAAGTCGTAACCTTTAGAGGCTCCACATTCGATGCCGCTGAGTTGGGCGGGAACGCCCCTGTTGAAAACATTGCAGCTGCGGCCAATCCCAGCCTGAGTGAATGGGTCGAAGACAAGGTCGCGGCAAGTGACCGCCCTGAGCTCACTTCAGCAGGCGTGGTTGTATCTGGCGGCCGCGGAGTTGGATCTGAGGATGATTTTGCTTTGATCGAAAAACTGGCGGACAAACTTGGCGCGGCAGTCGGAGCATCTCGTGCCGCAGTCGATTCCGGGTATGCCCCCAATGACTGGCAAGTTGGTCAAACCGGCAAAGTCGTCGCCCCAGAGCTTTACGTTGCGGTCGGAATTTCAGGCGCAATTCAACACCTTGCTGGCATGAAAGACAGTAAAGTGATTGTCGCAATCAACAAAGACGAAGAGGCTCCTATTTTCCAGGTTGCGGACTACGGCTTGGTTGCAGACCTGTTTACTGCCGTCCCCGAACTGATCGAAAAACTTGACTAATTTCGAGGCAAAACACTAAAAAAGCTGGCCGGATGATCTCGATCTGAGGCCAGCTTACAAAATCGCATGCAATGCACGCCCTAAGTGCAAAGCCACTTCGCCATGCGCTCTTGGCCCCATAATTTTGCCAGCAGCGATGGTCTCCATCTCTCCAAAAACCATACCTTCGGTTCCGGCATTCAGGGCATCTTGCGATGCACGCACCTCAACAAAATCGACAACATGTGCGCGCAAATTATCCAACATTCCGCGCGTCACAAACATCGGATCAGAACAATCCGCAGGGTTTACAACCTGAGAATTGTCTTCCGTTGGGCTATGATCCGCAAACCACAAAAGCACAACACCCTCATCCATGCGCTGTAGCAACAACTTCATTCGAGCTGACCAAGCCGTCTGTAATTCATTTTGTACCAACGAAAACCTTTCATCCGAAACTTGGTACAATGCGTTCAACATATGCCGCGTGAAATGGAATTCAGAGAAATCGACTTCTGGAAAAATCGAACTCAAAATGGGCGATGCTTTAACAAAACGATCATTGCGACGTGGGTGCACGGAATAGAATCTGTTTGACATATTTTGCGCGCCAAGAACCTGAAGGACAGTCTTTTCGGATCCATTTACGGCATCCATGACAAAACCATCGTTCAAAAACACATCCAGCCCGGCATTTGCGATGCCAAAATTCACGCAATTTAACCCAATGTCGCTTTCAACTAACGCCGGAAAGGGCGCGTTTATAAATTTACCATATGTGTCAGTTCCACCGATAAACGCCACGTAAGGCACGTCTAATCGTCGTTCTGGACCACGGTACAATACACGCGAATTGCCATATCGGCACGGCGCGTAGTTCAGGGCCCCCGCCCCTATTACGTCATAGGTCATAAACCCACCTTTTTCTTCACCCACAGGATGATATCGCTCTCTCCGGTTTCAATTTTGTTAAAGTTAAAATTTTAACGAAGGTTAAGTCGTCGCATTGCACTTGCAGCGGACCGCCACAGGGCCTTAAAACAGACCAACACACTCGCATCCGAAAAGAGAGCTAACGATGGAAATCAAAACGATTGGGATCGTCGGTGCCGGCCAAATGGGCAACGGCATTGCACATGTGATGATGCTCGGCGGGTATGAAGTCATGCTTAATGATATCAACCAGGACGCGCTTGAAAACGCCGTCTCACTGATAACCAAGAATATGGACCGCCAGGTCAGCCGTGGCAAAATTACAGCCGAAGCGCAATCTGCCGCACTCGATCGGCTCAAAACAACCACTGCCTTGAAGGATTTGGGGCAAACGGACCTCGTGATCGAAGCAGCAACAGAACGAGAAACAGTAAAGCAGGCCATCTTTGAAGACCTGATCCCGCACCTGCAGCCACATACGATCCTGACGTCAAATACCTCATCGATCTCGATCACTCGATTAGCCAGCCGAACAGACCGTCCCGAGAAATTCATGGGCTTCCATTTCATGAATCCAGTGCCCATCATGCAGCTGGTGGAACTCATCCGGGGTATTGCGACGGATGAACCCACCTTCTCGGCGTGCAAAACCGTCGTTACAAAATTAAATAAAACAGCTGCTTCTGCAGAGGATTTCCCCGGATTTATCGTCAATCGCATTTTGATGCCGATGATCAACGAAGCCGTTTACACGCTGTACGAAGGCGTCGGTAATGTGCAATCGATCGACAGTTCGATGAGGTTGGGAGCGAACCATCCAATGGGCCCGCTTGAGTTGGCGGATTTCATTGGGTTAGACACTTGTCTCGCCATCATGAATGTGCTGCATGAGGGGCTTGCTGACACTAAATATCGCCCGTGCCCATTGCTTACAAAATACGTCGAGGCCGGTTGGTTAGGTCGAAAAACACAACGCGGTTTTTATGATTATCGCGGTGAAACACCTGTTCCCACGCGATAATATCAGCTCTCCAAGGATAAAGTATGCGCGCGCAGCCATGACATGAAGCCACGCGGATCGTCTTCCCATCTGGAAACATCTTCGTCGCTCAGCGGCTGCCCGACGATGGGCGCTTGTGGCTTGTTCAAGGCATGAACAATTTCATGCAGCAAAAGCCCTTGCCGCAACATAGGTGAGAGACGATTTGCAATCTGGTAGGCACGTGAATTTTGTCCGAGGAATTTGATCGGCAAAACCGTCGCGCCAGATCTTCGGATCATCTTGGCCGTGAATACATTCCATTCCCCTTCCACCGCAGGTCCGAAGAAGGTTTCCGACGCAGCAACTCCGCCAGACGGGAACAATGCAACCACACCGTTATCTTTCAGATGGTTCATCGCCCGCGACCGCATCTCAACACCTTTACGTTGGGCATCTGGATCGTGAGGAAATGGGACAGGAATCATGTAAGAACCCGCCACTTCATCTATTACAGTCAGGAGCGAACGTGTCAGAATTCGGTAATCCGGTCTCACTCGGCCAATCAAATCAGCAAAAATCATCCCGTCCACCATCCCGTGCGGGTGGTTTGAGACAACGATCAATGGGCCTGTTTTTGGTATCCGATCCAGCTGTTCTTGCGGTGTCTGAAGTTCTATACCCATGACATCCAAAGCGGCACGCCAAAATGCTTGCCCCTGCGGAGCCCCACGACGTTCAAATTCACGCACCAGCTTCAAAAGCGTCAGCTTTCCAGTGAAAGCTTCTACCACACGAATAAATGCTGACTGCCAAGGGTCCTCAAACGTGGACGCATAGGAGATTGCACGCTTGTCATATTTCGCAAAGTTAGCGGGTTCCGCCTCTTGCTCAGCACGGATTTCATGCGAACTATCAACCACGGGAACACTCCTCACGTCCTGCGTTGCAAAAGAGTAGGGTACTTACGACTCTTCCCCGAATTTATCAGCGACCAACGCCGTTAGAGCATCTGCAAGCGCGTCTGCATCCGACCCAGCCGTTTCAATCTCAATAGAGCTTCCCAAAGAAGCTGCCAACATCAAAAGACCCATAATGCTGTCACCCGACGCTGACATTCCGTCTTTGGAAACTTCAACACTGGCGTCAAAACCTTCGACAACCTCGACTAGCTTGGCCGACGCTCTCGCGTGCAAGCCTTTAATGTTTACAATTTCAAGAGTGCGATTGGTCATTCCAGTTGAACCCTATTTCTGCGGACTGACATTCTGGCTGTCTATATATTTTTTTCCTGCTTCCAAGGCTGCTTTTACGGCCTCTGGGACAGATTTATCACGGCTTTTTGAAAGTTTTATCAATAGAGGCAAATTCGCACCATATAGGATGCGCCGGTTACTGTGGCGACAGGCCATCAAGCTGAGGTTGGAAGGAGAGCCTCCGTATAGATCCGTCACAACGACCACCCCTTCGCCACGATCAACGGCATCGGCGGCCTGACAAATTTCACGCTCTTTTTCAGCGCGATCATGATCTGCGTGTATAGAAATCGCTTCAATGCCTGATTGCTGCCCGACGACATGCTCAATGGCTGCCAAGTATTCCTTGGCCAGCCCTCCATGTGCAACGATAACTATTCCGATCAAGAGCTATGCCTCTTCTTTCCGGCGCAGGTCCAACTCACGATGTCTAATTGACACTTGCCAGCCCGCTTCTGCAAGCTGCAAAGCATGGCTTTGGGCCATAACAACTGATCTGTGTTGTCCGCCAGTACACCCAAAGGCGATTGACAGATGTGATTTTCCCTCATCACGATACGCCGGTAACAACATCAGGCTCAGATCTAACACTTTTTGTGAAAACGACTCAAATCGCTGATCGCCCTTGACGTGTTCCTGAACGGGACCATCCGTTCCGTTCAGGACGCGCAAATCTTCGACCCAGAACGGATTGGACAGAAATCGGCAATCAAAAACCATGTCGACACTGCGCGGCAGACCCCGCTTGTAAGAGAACGATTGAACCGAAACGCTCAAACGCCGCTTCCCATCCGGCGTGAACCAGCTTTCCACTTCTTCCCGAAGCTGATGCACATTCAGTTCGCTAGTGTCGATCAACACATCTGCGCGCGCGCGCAAAGAGCCCAACAACTGCAACTCGCGCACGATTCCTTCGGAGGGTCGATCATCAGGTGCAAGCGGATGGCGCCGCCGTGTTTCCGAAAATCTGCGCAGTAAAACGTCGGTAGAACAGTCCAGATACAACAGCTCTGGATCAGCATCTGTTTGCGCGGTCAGCCGATCCAGCGCGTCGATCACTCCATTGGTTGAAAAATCTCGATTCCTTGGATCAATCCCCAGCGCCAAGGGATGACCTTGGGGAGCACTGTCAACAAACGCAAACAGGAGCCGCAATGGCAGGTTATCGACCACCTCAAATCCCGCGTCTTCCAGCACATTTAATGCGTTTGAACGACCGGCACCTGAGGGTCCGGATACAAAAACGATGCGGCGCGCGGCACTATCTGCTTCCGTCATGATGGCTCCATCTTGCCGAACTTCAGATATTGCAGAATTGCGGCAGGGAAATAGGTTCTGTCGACTTTGTGAAGGCACGGTTTTTGCATGCCACATATAGTCACCCATCTTGCCGGCGGCAAACGTTCGGTTTCTACGGTCTCCATATCAATAACTAGTTTAATTTTTGCTATCGTACAGGGTTCAGCGCGTAAAATCCCAACGCCGCGAGCCTCAATCAAACCTCTGATCTGGTCAGGCGCGGATGCAAGCAACTGCGCATCCGCGACCCAAAGGTCCGTCCTGTCGTCCGAGACAAGCGCAGCCCCCAATGCCATCAGCTGCAAGGCAAGGCCTGACTTACCCACACCCGAGGGACCTATAATCAGAACACCTTTGCTTTCAAAGGAAACACAACTCGCATGTAAATTAAGAGTTGCCTCAGCATCTGACATTCGGCACCTTATCCTCAGATTGGCAGACCAACGACAAAACGAGCCCCTAAAGGCTCCGATGTAACATCAGCCTCGGTTGGGCGTATGTTCTCGGCCCATATAACACCACCGTGAGCCTCAACAATTTGCTTGGAGATCGCTAAACCAAGACCAGAATTATTGCCAAAATGTTCATCCGGGCGTTGCGAGTAAAACCTCTTGAATACTTTGGACAAGGCCTGATCCGGAATGCCTGGTCCAGTATCTTCCACAACGATCAAAACGCGATTCTCTTTTTCGCGCGCCCAGATGCGGATCGCGTCACCGTCTTCGCAAAACGAGATCGCATTGGTAATCAGGTTTACGAAAACCTGCGCCAACCGCGCTTCTAACCCATAAACCGCAATGGGTGTCTTGGGCAGGTCCGCTATAAAATCGATCCCTTTTGAGCCAGCATCCTCACCTAAAAACTGAGCAATATTGGATAGTGTCTCCAGTATGTTAAACGGTTCTTCCTCTTCCTTCACTAGCTCACTATCAAGTCGCGATGCGTTGGATATGTCGCTGACCAACCGATCGAGACGGCGCACATCATGATCAATTACATCAAGTAACTTGTCGCGTTGATCTTCGCGTTTCACCATCCGCAAAGTGCCCACAGCGGAACGCAACGAGGCAAGAGGATTCTTGATTTCATGCGCCACGTCAGCTGCAAACTGTTCGTTCCCATCTATCCGGTTGTAGAGCGCTGAGATCATACCCCTCAGCGCTCCGCTTAGTCGGCCAATTTCATCCGGACGATCTGTCAAATCAGGAATTCGGATACGTCCCGGGTTCATTTTTCGAGCGTTCTTATCACGCCCCAGTTCCGCGGCAGCGGCTAAATCAGCCAGTGGATTTGCAATCGTCGAAGCCAAAACGAGGCTCAAACCGACGGTCACAAACGTTGCTATGAAAAACATTTGCAGCACACGCTCTCGCTCGCCCCTCACCAAACTGTCAATTTCACCCGCAGCAGTGGCGACAGCGACGGCGCCAACAGGTTTTTCATTTTGGAAAATAGGAGTAACGACCGCGTAGAGCGCCCCGCCAAGAATATCGGATTCGTTGTAGAACTGAGTGCCGTCTTGCAAGCTCACATCAACCAGTAATTTCAGTTTTTCACCCAACGGGCGTTGGTCAATCTCAACTTGCTCTTCAGCAGCACGCGATATCTTCGACCATATCCAGATCCAAGCATCAGTAAGATGTGTCGCTCCTGAAAGCGCCCCAGACACTTGGTTCGCTGACAGGCGCCCTTCCGTATTGGATATCAATGCAGACGCACTATCATATACAAACACCTCAACCCCACGGCGCAAATCTAGGCTTTGTAGTGTGCTGGATATATCGACCCCATCCCCAGTGGCAAAATTAACAGGCGCATCACTTGGGAGCTGAACTTCAATGACATCAGCGACCAGTTCCGCCTCAGAAACCAATGAGGCAGCTCGCTGGAATGTCAAAGCATCGCGCGACGACGTCACGTAAACGATGCCCGAAAACAAAAACACTAAAGCAACCAAGTTCAGCAGGATAATTTTGCGGGTGAGTGGCGACCAGCGCAACGACATCAGCCCCCCTCTCTGAGGGTCGCGTCGTTTGCCTTTTTTGCCAGCATTTTCAGGCGCCAGCGTGTCATCATTCGGCACAGCGTTTCCGCGCGCGGAAGGCTGTTGGGTCAAATCAGTCACGAAAGCCCTTTTTTACGAAACGTTATTCTTCATTGTATCTGTAGCCGATACCGTAAAGCGTCTCAATCGCTGAGAATTCATCATCCGCCGAACGCATTTTCTTACGTAGACGCTTGATGTGGCTGTCGATGGTGCGGTCATCCACATAGACCTGATCGTCATAGGCCACGTCCATAAGCTGGTCACGTGACTTTACGAAACCCGGGCGTTGCGCCAAAGCCTGCAACAGCAAAAACTCTGTCACAGTAAGCGACACATCTTTGCCTTTCCAACTTACTGCATGGCGCAGCGGATCCATGCGCAGCTCACCTCGCTCCATAACTTTAGTTTCTTCGGTCTCCGCAACAACTTCTCCAGAAACCGCATCCTGTCGGCGCAGCAAAGCTCTTATCCGCTCAACGAGAAGCCTCTGAGAAAAGGGCTTTTTTACGTAATCATCCGCGCCCATCCGCAGGCCCAAAACCTCGTCAATTTCATCATCTTTAGAAGTCAAAAAGATCACTGGCATGGCTGTCTTCTGGCGCAACCTTTGCAACAGGTCCATACCATCCATACGCGGCATCTTAATATCCAGAACAGCCATATCAGGAAGTTTCTTGTTGAAGGCATCCAACGCTGCCTGTCCGTCATTATAGGTTTCTACTTCAAAACCTTCGGCCTCAAGCGTCATCGAAACAGACGTCAGGATGTTCCTGTCGTCGTCCACCAGTGCGATCTTTGACATTTCTTGCATCCTTGTGCTGCTCAGTTGCTAGCCTTTTTTGCGGCATTCATCATTGTTTGCCCCGCCGAATCAATCATTAAGTGCGAATCAGCACTCTGCTCGCGGGAGATTGGGTCAGAATTTAGTTACGAATGACTAAATTGCCGCACATTGCCGCCATTTATTTACCTTATTTGGCCAAGGTTTCTGCCCAAAACAGAGGTGCCGCAACAAAGATGACGATGGTGGCGCTAACTGTCAAACGCGGCCTGTTCACGACGTAAAACGTCATGTTATGGACCATCATCACAGGTTTCAGAATGCCTCAAAAAACACTTTCTGAGGCGCGCACAAGCAGGAGAAGTAAAATGACACATGGACGGGTAAACCCGGACTTTCGGCTCGAAGATCAAGGGATCACAGGGCTCGGCACTGTCTATTACAACCTGATCGAACCCGATTTGATCCAAAAAGCCTTGTCCCGCGGGGAAGGAAATCTTGGAAAAGGCGGTGCCTTCCTCGTAAGTACCGGGAAATTTACTGGCCGCTCCCCGAAAGACAAACATGTTGTCAAAACAGATGACGTGGCTGACAAAATTTGGTGGGAAAACAACGCGGCGATGTCCAGCGACGGGTTTGATGCTCTGCATACAGATATGCTCAGCCATATGGAAGGTCGGGATTACTTTATACAGGACCTGACCGCAGGGTCAGACCCCAAGCATGAGATCAGTGTTCGTATGGTCACTGAACTGGCCTGGCATGGGCTTTTCATCCGCCACATGTTGCGACGCCCAGATCGTGAAGATTTAGATGATTTCATCGCTGATTTCACAGTTATAAATTGCCCTAGCTTTCAAGCTGATCCGTCCAAGCACGATTGTCGTTCCGAAACGGTTATAGCGATGAACTTCGAAAAGAAGCTCATTTTGATTGGCGGCACGGAATACGCCGGTGAAAACAAGAAATCTGTTTTTACCCTACTCAACTACCTACTGCCCGAAAAAGGCGTTATGCCGATGCACTGCTCGGCAAATCACGCGACAGGGAATCCTGTAGACACGGCCGTCTTTTTTGGACTTTCAGGAACGGGAAAAACAACCTTGTCGGCTGATCCCGCACGCATTCTGATCGGCGATGATGAGCACGGATGGTCTGACACAGGCACATTCAACTTCGAGGGTGGTTGCTATGCTAAAACGATCAGCCTGAACCCTGACGCAGAGCCCGAAATATATGCGACGACTGAAAAATTCGGCACCGTGATAGAGAATATGGTCTATGATGAAGAGACCAAAGAACTTGATTTTGAAGACGATAGCCTGACTGCGAACATGCGCTGCGCTTACCCGCTGCATTACATTTCCAACGCGTCGGCCTCTGCGCGCGGCGGCCACCCCAAGAACATCATCATGTTGACGTGCGACGCTTTCGGCGTGCTCCCTCCTATCTCGCGGCTGACACCTGCTCAGGCAATGTATCATTTCTTATCCGGTTTCACCTCAAAAGTCGCCGGGACAGAACGCGGCGTTACAGAACCGGAACCGACGTTTTCAACATGTTTTGGTGCCCCCTTCATGCCGCGGCGCCCAGAGGTATACGGCAAACTTCTGCGCGAAAAAATCGCAACACATGGCGCAACATGCTGGCTGGTGAACACAGGCTGGACAGGGGGTGCGTATGGCACAGGCAACCGGATGCCCATCAAAGCCACCAGAGGCCTTCTCACGGCCGCTTTGGATGGTTCTCTGGCGGATTCTGAGTTCCGCAAAGACCCTAATTTTGGGTTTGGCGTTCCCGTAGACGTTGAGGGTGTTCCAAGCATACTTTTGGATCCACGTCGAACGTGGGACAACCCGGAGGCTTACGACCGTCAAGCCGCCAAACTTGTAAAAATGTTCTCGGACAATTTTGAACAATATTTGCCCTTTATCGATGAAGATGTCCGGGCAGCCGCGATCAGTTAAATTGTTTCCAATTTGAAAACAAATAGCCGCAGTTTTACTGCGGCTATTTTTGTATCAGGCGGCCAAAGCGACCAGTTCTTTGAGCGGCATATCCAGTACGTAACGTACATCTTCATCGCTCATGTACACCATGAAGGTTTCCATCGGATCTTCGGCCCCTTCTTTGTACCAACGCAACGCACCTGGTTCTGCGTGCATGTACCCCTGACGTTCGGCAAATCCTTTGAACGCCACCGGCTTTAACATGAAGCCCATAATGTAGTCTGGCGACAGTCGTTGAAGCGCAGTCATGAAGGCAAAGCGCCCTAACACACAGGACAGCCCGCTGCCACGATATTGACCCGGTTCTCCCCCCATCCAAACTTCGCCGTGATAGCAGACACGACCCTTTATACGTTGCGCACCGGGGCCTGCCCGATAGCGCGAACGTTTGAAATCAATATCTATACCGGGAGGGGGGAAACTCTTAAAGTTATAGCGGAAAAATTCACCCACAGAGGAGAAACCTGTGTCGAGCAATTTCATGGCTTGGGCGTGCATGATCTTGCCGTCCGTCGATCGCCCGACTATCCAAAAGGCGTTGTGTTCGTTCAGATCATGGAGTGCAGGGTCAAATGGCGCACCCAGAATATGGTCGGGCCTGCCCTCTGCCAGGAGCTCTCGATACTCCTCGAAATCGCTCCCTATGGTCAATTTTATTTTATATCGTGCCAAAATATCCATGCTCGCGGCACGGAAAAAGTTGTCATCGTTGAACGCATGCATGGTCATCGTAGCTCTCCTTGGACTGTTTCCAGAACTTCGATTATAGAGCAACTTATTCAATCACGCTCGTATTTTAGCACCTCCGGAATTAGGGGTGTTAACATCTCTTCAGGCATCCCTCTGACGTCTTCTTCTGTTACCCCTTCGATGTCTAAATCATAGCATCTTTCAACCACTGAAAAGAGCGCAAAACTACCATCAGGAAAGGTCCCACCCAGCATCAATCTCTGGTAGCTCAACGTCACCATTGGGCCATCCTCAACACGTGGAAGTCGTGTTAAAACATGGTCTAAGCGCAACCCTTGCGTGTGTTTTACTTGGTCAAATGGTGCCGTGATTAATCGCGCGAAGTCATCCCCCCCTGGCATTTTCCCAACATCGCGTCCGATGCTACTACGCGCGGATGACCAACCAAACCAAGAAACATACGCGGCGTCATCACCGATCTCCACGCTCAACCAACCAGAGGGTGCATCACGAAACACCATGAAATAAGGGCGAACATGCTGCAAGGCTTCGTGTTCAAGCTCCCCTTGAGCCAATGTCCAAGCTTTCAATGTTTCTCGAAACAACGGGCGCGGGTTCGACCAAAGTTCACCCATTGGACGTTCTTGTTGATGAAAGAACCACCCGTCCGGAAGCACCTTGCTTATGTGTTCCAGCCCCCCAACATGTCCAACATCTCTGTTGAGCCATGAATTGCCTCTTGCGAGGATATCTTCGGCCTCTGGAAGGGCTCTTTCTCCGGCTGCCGTCAGGCGGTATTGCCGGTCCACAACAGCGAACAATTCGACACCCTTCAACTCCTCCAAAAGAGCGATGTGCCGCCGTAAGGTTTGCCGGGTGCTGCCGAGTTCCTTAACAGCATGCGACAAATTTAATGTTCTCGCCAAAGTAGTAAATGACCGGATCATCTCATGCAAAAGCGCATGCGATTCGGTCGGCTTGCGTATCGCTTTCGCAGCCAAATCAGATTCCATTCTCTCATTCATGCCATCAACGGTAAATAAATCATCCAGTAATGCAACATTTTTCACCCATTACGTGTAAATATTTCATCAAAAAAATGAAAAAGGTAGCTAGTTGAACCAAAGAGCGATTCCCGCGATGAGTGAAGCAACAAGAGTTAGAGGTAATCAAGTTATGTCACACCCAGTAGATGTTCACGTTGGTCGTAAGCTAAAACAGATCAGAACGATGCGCCGTTTGTCTCAAACAGACGTGGCGCGCGAACTGGATCTGTCGTTTCAACAGATCCAAAAATATGAAATTGGTTCAAATCGCATCGCGGCCAGTCGTCTGTATGAATTGTCACGGATTTTAGATGTTCCAACATCTTTCTTTTTTGAAGGTTTGGATGCGCTGACCCACGCGACAAGTAAGCGCGATCCCGGGTTGGAGATCGTTAGCGCGCTCGCCGCAATCAGAGATGAGTCCGTCAAATCGCGAATTGTCACATTCATTGAAGATGTTTCCGGTGTAACGGTAGCCCGCCAAAATTAAGGCGTTGTAATCCGGTTTATTTTCGACCGGGTAGTCCAAAGTATTTTTCGGTAGTGTATTTTTAACGATTATCGACCCGCAGCTTCTGCTGCGGGTTTTTTTTGTGGTTTTGGACGGCGCTGGCACTCATTTTAAAATTATCGCCTGCGTAACTATTGTTCGAAAGGTTGATGTTTTTGGTATTTTTATTGCGCTGCAAGTGCGAAGGGATTAAACCCATACAGAATCCAAAACAGGAAGTCGTTATGCCCCATGATGGACAAGATACAACACGTCACGCTCCAATCCTTTTGAGCGACCTTATCGCGCACACAAAAAAAGCAATTGGGCCGGTTACCGCTTTGCTCGAAACCGCAACAAACTGCGTTAGACAGCGCGTCTTGCAGAATGGTCGCGTTTCCAATGCGCTAATCGAATCCAATCAGACTGCTGCCCACGGGCTTGCTTGGCTGGCTACATATGTTCAATCTCTGACCCAAATGCAGAATTGGGCCGAAAAACTTCATGACGAAGGTAAATTCGGAGAGATCGAACAATTGCTCCATCAAATTGCATTTGGCGAATACCTTTGCCAAATCTACGGCGGCATTCAAATGAACCAAGGTGAAATCGTTCGATTGCAAGACCTTGGCCTCGATCCTGCGGATATGAGTGGGTCAGCTAATCCATCTGCGACTCTATTGACCCAATCCGGGAACACGCAAGCAACACGGGCACGCCTTGTGGAGTTGATGCAGGAACAATCAGCCAACATCACGGTTGGGGCCGCGGGTCTGGAAGATGAGTTAGAAATGATTCGCGCGCAATTTCGGCGCTATGCGGTCGAGCGAATCGAACCATTTGCTCACGAATGGCACCTCAAAGATGAACTCATCCCTATTGAAATCATCAACGAACTTGCTGAAATGGGCGTCTTTGGCCTGACAATCCCTGAAGAATTTGGAGGCTTTGGCCTTAAAAAAGCGGCCATGTGCGTCGTCTCCGAAGAACTTTCGCGCGGATATATTGGTGTCGGTTCTCTGGGAACCCGGTCAGAAATCGCTGCAGAATTAATCATTGCGGGCGGCACCAAGGCACAAAAAGAGAAGTGGCTACCGCAATTGGCGAGCGCGCAAACTCTTCCAACAGCTGTTTTTACGGAACCCAATACCGGGTCGGACCTCGGCAGTTTGCGCTCCCGCGCCGTTAAAGACGGAGAAGATTACCGAATTACAGGCAACAAAACCTGGATCACGCATGCCTCACGGACACATGTCATGACCCTGTTGGCACGCACGGATCCGGATACGACGGATTACCGTGGTCTATCCATGTTTCTGGCGGAAAAAGAACCCGGCGATACCGATATCCCCTTCCCAACCGAAGGCATGACCGGCGGTGAAATTGAGGTGCTGGGGTATCGCGGCATGAAGGAATACGAATTGGGTTTCGATAACTTTCACGTAAAGGGTGAGAACCTGTTGGGCGGGGAGGAAGGCAAAGGCTTCAAACAATTAATGGAAACCTTCGAATCCGCGCGCATTCAAACAGCTGCCCGGGCGATTGGTGTAGCTCAGTCCGCACTGGATATCGCAATGCAATATGCCCAAGAACGCAAACAATTCGGCAAATCCCTCATCGATTTTCCGCGGGTTTCTAATAAGCTGGCCATGATGGCTGTCGAGATTATGATCGCGCGACAGCTGACTTATTTTTCTGCCTTCGAAAAAGACGAGGGACGCAGATGCGATGTCGAAGCAGGCATGGCCAAACTGCTGGGCGCGCGCGTTGCTTGGGCAGCGGCCGACAATGGATTGCAAATTCACGGCGGGAACGGCTTTGCTCTTGAATACAAAATTAGCCGTGTGCTCTGTGACGCCCGCATTTTGAACATCTTTGAAGGGGCGGCCGAAATACAAGCACAGGTCATCGCTCGGCGTCTACTAAGCTGAGGGTTTACCACCCTGTCGGTCTCAACCGATGAAACCGATCCCATGAAATGAAATGCTGCATTTGCAAAATAATCGCATGTGACACCTTCGCACTTGCAGCATTTCTCGCTTCTTCATATTTTCACCTCATGAAGCGCGAACGTCTCTCCCCACAGTCTTGGATCGAAGCAGGCCTGTCTGAGCTCGCAGCGCAGGGGCCGAATGCCCTTGCGGCGGAGCCTTTGGCACGCAAGCTCGAGACTACGAAGGGGTCGTTTTACTGGCATTTCAAAGACGTGCCCGATTTCCAAGCCGCTGTCATAAAACACTGGCAAAGCGCCGCTTTTTCCGATGTATTACAATCCCTTGAAGAAAATGGAAACGCCGAACAACGATTGCGGCGCTTTGGTAAAAAGGTCCTTTCGAATTCTCAGGATCCCGCAATGCGCGCCTGGGCACGGGCGGACAAAAAAGTCGCAAAAGCCATCGCTCAGGTAGATGCTGAGCGTATGAAATACCTGACAAACCTGCTACGCCACTTGGGAATCGCGAACGATGATTTTGCCCGCGGCAGCCTTGCTGCACTGGTGGGCTTGCCGACGATTGGCAACAAAACCCAAGCGTCAAAGGCTTTTGAGACAATGATCGACCTTATCCTCGCTTTGAAATGACAAGAATTGCTCAATATTTAGGCATTCTCCTTGTGACTCTGGGTGCTTGTAAAAAAGACGAAACCGTTGCGGCTTATGGTGCTGCGGATCAAATTTGGCAGGTCGTTGAGGTTGACGGGATGGCATTTCCTGCGACGGCTTCGCTCACATTTCCTCAGACCGGGATCGTTTCAGGCTCCGCTCCTTGCAACCAATTCAGCGCAGAATTGCAAACGCCATATCCTTGGTTTGAACTTAGCGCGATTAAAATGACAAAACGGGCATGCCCAGATTTGGCGGCGGAAACGACCTTTATCGAAGCGCTGGCGGATATGACCTTGGTCGAGGTTTTGGAAGACACAATGATCCTCTCCACGCCCGAAGGTCGTAGTATTCTGTTCAAATCCGCCGCGAAAACGCCTCAATAAATCGCGCCCGCGCAGAGGGAAGCGGCCTGTCACCCAGATTACGCGCCAGATGCTGTTCTAGGAAGTAACCGGTTGTGATGAACGCCTGTGCGACTTCTGCGTCAGGCGCTGAACCCAGACCACGCAATACCGGTGGAAGTGGCAACAATCGATCAGCCCATTCACCCGCAGCAGATCTGGACACCGCTCGACCAGATTTCGGCGAGACAAAGATTAGGTCGACCTCGCTGCCTGTCACCGCGCAGGTTTCCAGCTCCAACGCATAGCCCAATTGCTGCAACAACGTCTCTTCCCACCGCAAATATGCAAGCGGCCAAATGTCCGGTTGCCCCAATAGGTCCAGCACACGCTCTGTAGCCGTGTAGAGGTCGCCATGCGGTTCACGTTCTGGCAGACAATAACCCAATAATGCCGTAACCGCATTGAGGCCTGCAAGCGATAGACGATCGCCCATTGCCGCCACTGCACGGCTTCGGAGAGGTTCAACGAGGAAACTGCCAATATGCTCTTCCAATCGCGCCCGCCAAACCACGTCCAATTGCGCGCCAGGTTGCAGAATTTGAGAAATTTTGCGGCCACTGCCCCCGCGCACGACACCGGCATGCCGTCCGCGTTCCTGCGTAAAAACTTCGATAATTGCGGCACTCTCGCCGTGTCGGCGCGTGCTGAGCAAAATCCCTTCGTCGCGCCATTCCATCAGGTCAGTCCCGGTGTATCCAACAAATGACGTCCCTGCCTGTCTTCGATTTCCAGAACCCAAACATCGGGGTCAAATTCGCGTTGCCGTCTGATGGTTTCATCAACCTCGGCCTCGTTCCCTTGCAGCAAAACGCTCCACGCGCGCGTATCTTCGAGCATATTGTAGGTGCGTTGGTAGACCTGCGCAGCACCATCCAAGGTATTTAATTTAATCAAAATGCTGCCCGCTGTGTCATCCCCATGAGAGACAACAAACGCCGGGATATTCAGCAGTTGCAACCTCAGCAGATAGGCATCAATCCAAAACCGCGCCGTCAGTCTAGGCATTCTGCACCCCCGCTATTTTGATCCTGTCGTCAAACCCCGGTGACGAACACCGACAGATGTCAGACGTTACCGTCTTTGAATTCCAGCCCCATTTCGGTGTATCGTTCGGCCTCATCCAACCAATTGGGCCGCACTTTGACCTGCAGGAACAAATGCACACGCCGGCCTAGAAATTCCTCTAGTTCTTCACGCGCCGCTTTTGACACCGCCTTGATCGTCTCGCCTTTATGGCCAAGAACGATCCCTTTGTGGCCATCCCGGATCACGTAGATCAACTGATCAATCCGTGCCGAACCATCTTTGCGCTCTTCCCAATTTTCCGTTTCGACGGTCAACTGATAGGGTAATTCCTGATGCAACCGCAGTGTCAGTTTTTCCCGGGTCATTTCTGCTGCAATCATGCGCATCGGCAAATCGGCGATCTGATCTTCGGGGTATAACCAAGGCCCCTCGGGGACTTCTCCGGCCAGCCATTGGCGCAAAGCATCCACCCCATGCCCGCGCTCCGCAGAAATCATGAAAGTTTCAGCAAAAGGATAACGGTCATTGAGGTCCTTACTTAAGCCCAATAAGGCGTCAGATTGAACACGGTCGATTTTGTTGATCGCCAAGGCTACCGTGCGCCCCTGCCCAATGTCGCCAAGCCCCTCCAGAATACGTTCGACACCTTCGCTCACGCCGCGTTGCGCCTCAACCAACAGCACAACGACGTCGGCATCCGCTGCCCCGCCCCAGGCAGCCGCGACCATTGCGCGGTCCAAGCGCCTGCGCGGTTGGAACAGCCCAGGAGTATCGACAAAAACGATTTGCGATTGTGCTTCCATCGCCACGCCTCGGATGCGCGCGCGCGTTGTTTGCACTTTATGTGTGACGATCGACACCTTTGCGCCGACCATGCGGTTTAGCAATGTCGATTTGCCTGCGTTCGGCTCCCCTATCAGGGCCACAAATCCGGCGCGCGTGCTCATGTTGTTTTCTCCAGTTTGGCCAATAGAGCCTTTGCAGCGACTTGCTCTGCCTGTCGTTTTGATCCAGCAGTCGCCTCGTAACTATCCCCGGTGGCCAGACGCGCGGCAATGGTAAAAACCGGCGCGTGATCAGGGCCTTCCCGCCGTACTTCCTCGTAAAACGGTGGTTTTAAACCCCGCGCTTGTGCCCATTCCTGAAGCGCGGTCTTCGGGTCACGGGCATCTTCTTCGACATCGCCAATACGCGAGCCCCAAAGACGTAAAATCAATGCCTTAGCCGCATCAAATCCACCATCCATATAGACGGCAGCGATAACGGCTTCTATGGCATCTCCCAATAGAGCTTGTTTACGCCTGCCACCAGATAACATTTCGGATCGACCAAGCCGCAGAACTGCCCCTAAATCGATCTCCCGCGCAACATCGGCGCAGGTTTCTTTGCGTACCAATGCATTAAAACGCGGTGCTAACTGACCTTCGGCCGCTCGTTTATCCAATTCCAGCAGGGCTTCTGCCATCACAAGACCCAGAACCCGGTCTCCTAAAAACTCCATCCGTTGGTTATCATCTCGATTGGCCGAGGACATCGATGCATGGGTGACAGATTGGGCCAGCAGTTCCGGCCGTTTGAACCTGTGCCCCAGCCGTCCTTCAAAGGCCCTCAGTTCAGCTGAGAGTTTCACTCGACCCTCTTGAAAAAGCGATCGCCACGCCACGTCCAAAAGTACAACATCGAATCTCCGCCAGATGAAAACATGATCCGGTCTGCGCGCCCGATCAGGTTTTCGTAAGGCACAAACCCAACGCCTTGTACTTGTTGTGGCAACCGGCTGTCAGCGGAATTGTCCCGATTATCGCCCATGAAAAAGTAGTGCCCGGCTGGCACTGTGTAGACACCGGTGCGGTCCGAATTTTGCGGCCCAATATCAAGAACAGTATGTTGCACGCCATTCGGCAACGTTTCGATCGCACGCCCCTTGAGACACTCACCGCCATCGCCAACCGGGCCGTTCATACACCGCGGACGGCGACTCTCGGGGCCTTGTGGCGCCATCAACTCAGTGAACGTTCCCGCTGGCTCCTGAGGAGCCGCAACACCGTTAATATGCACAATACCATTTTTCATTTGGATCGTGTCGTTGGGCAACCCAATCAAACGTTTGATGTAATCACGTCCCGAAATTGGATGCCTGAAGACAATAACATCGCCTCTTTCTGGCTCACCACCCAAGATGCGCGTATTATCCCCATCCAAGAACCCACAGATTTTTTCAGCGTCCACGTTGATCCCGAAACGAGGCAAGATAACCGAAGGACAGGATGCATAAGAGTATCCATAGGCCATCTTGTTCACAAAAAGGAAATCACCGACCAGCAGGGTTTCTTTCATCGAGCCTGACGGAATCCAGAAGGGTTGGAAAAACAAAGTGCGAAACACGCCCGCAATCAGCAAGGCATAGACAACCGTTTTGATCGTCTCAACAATCGCGTTTCCGGATTTCTCTTCTGTTGCAGCCATGTGGCGCGCTCCATTCATTGGTTTCGGCCGTAATGGGGTGGCTGCGGGTTCGTGTCAAGACAAGCCAGCGCGAGGTACAAGATCATGCCACAACGCTCTTGCCAACAAAGCGTATTCAATTACAGCTTTGGCAAAAATCGGGGTTTAGTTTCAGTTTAGTTACTATTGGCTTGGCCCAGTGCTGCCAAGTTAAAAGCGCGCATTGGCTTGTGCAGGGCTTTTTCATCAAAAATCGACCCAGCATGTTGCGCCTGAACGGGTTTCGTTGCCATCACGGGCGCGGTCTAAACATACCATCAGCGGTGGTGTTCCGTAAACCGCAGGTCTGAGAAAAGGCACCCGTTTTGATTTTCAAGCAGCACACGCCACCACGTTCCAAACGTCAAAGGTTTCCAACCGGTGCTGTCGGATTGTTAGGACAGAACGACGACGGGCTGGGACGGAGAAGCAGTTTCGACTGGCTGAATAGATCGAGATAAACCGCTGCAAGTTGCCCCACAACCAGTAGCCTTGCATTGCTCTTTCTCGCTTTTCAAACGGGAGAAGGCTGTTTCCGGACCGACTGTTTAACCGTTTGTAATATCTGTGTTCAACGCTTGGCGCGAACTCTGGCATGGCGGCGCCAAAGGATCGCAGTTTGTCAGCAAGGAAAGGCTTGGGAACCCTCCCATGTTGTTTCATCAAATGCCGCAGAAGTCGTTTGGCGGCCCGTTTATCGCGTTTTCTTTGCAGTATTTCGTCCGGAACCAAGCCGTCCTGATCAACCCCACGCCAGAGCCACAATGTACGGCTGCTGCTTCTCACGGTGACTTCACCCAAATGCCAAATATCGCCGGGTCGAGCCTGTCGGAGGAAAGCATAGCAACCCCAAAAAAATAGAATTGACCGATAGGTTGTCAGTAACTGCAGTTCTGTCCGTGACCCAAACAAGTCCGTCCTGGAAGCGGGCTGTAATACCGTTATCCGACGTTTTTTTTGATAAGATAGCGACTTAAACACCCAGAGCACCAAACAGCTAAATGGGATATTGCCGCCGACTATGTGATGCGGGCGAAACAGAAACCCCAAGGGTCTCCCGAATAGGGAAAGGTCATGATAAAAAATAAACTAAACCAAAGCGCCAAAAATAAGATCGAAGAAAAAGCCATTACTCTAACAGGTTCTTGGAGACGATTTTTTTCAACTTTAAGTGCAACCAATAGAGTAATTGTTGCAACAAGTATGACAGAGATGGCGTATAGTGAAAGTACAACTTCATGAACGAAAAATCCTGTCAACAGGTTTGCTATAAATAAGAAAACGAAGACATAAAACAGCTGCATTTTTATTCAATCGTACGGTGTCAAAACCTTTGCAGAACCGGCCTACGCAACTGTATTTATTGTTGTAACTGGAAAAGCACACAGGCTCCCAATGGGCGGTGTTGTCACACAAACTCTGGAACGTTGCCCGTGGCGTGGTAAGCCAGCAGTCGGCTACGGAGGTTTTCCCCTTGCTCAGCTACCAACGGCATCGTCAGTTTATCGGCGCTTCTGGCATCCAAAGCCGGCGCACTAGATCCCAGGTCGCTTTCAACTCACGCGTGATATCGTTCCAGATCGAATGGGCGTCGGCTCGAGTCGGACGGTAGGCAGCGGCGGAATGTGTGTGGCGGTGGGAACCAAAGATGGCTTGGACCTGATCATGATAATCTTTTCTCGCCGTCAGGTGTCGCGATGTGACCCTTCGGATCGATTGTTAAGGCCCTTATGGCTGCGATGCTCTATTTGCGGAGCAAGCTCCTTCAGGGCAGCCCGTAGCTTTTGGACGATCTCGGCGGATCATCTTGGTATATTGCGACCTAAATTTAGCAACCCAAGCGCGGATGGCCTCGTCGCTGACCTCAACCCCACACGCGGCCAACAAATTCTCGACGTCGCGCAAACCCATGGGAATTCGACGGTAGGCCCAGACGGCGTATGCAATAATCTGAGGTGGAAAACGGTGACCTGATAAAGCATCAGATTGATTAGGCTTCGTTATGCGACTATGTACCGGCTTGTAAGATGTTCCGCGACTTGACGATACTTCTGCAACAACTGCGAAGCAGCCAAAGCCCGCCCCGGCTCCGTTTTCTACTGCGAAATAGTCGCCAAAATTCCCATTTGCATCTACAGTAGCGCCACCTGCTAGGCTTTCTCAAGCTAGCCCGATGCTTACGCCAAACTCGCCAACTGCTTTTGTTTCGCCAGTTTTGAGGTCCACTGCGTTGTTGCTCGAAACCGAAACGACGCCATTGCTACCACGGATGCCACCTGTAAGGTCAACACTTACTGTACCTTTAGTGCCAGTGGTACCGTAAACGCCTGGTGCCTTGCTCGTAATCTCTTTCATTGTTTCAATCTTTCAAGGCATTGTGGATTGCGGTTCTGTTGATATTCAGTCATTGGAAGTATCTCAACATTGTGCAGATCTTGTAAGAACTGGATGCTAGCCTGCAGGTGGCATTTAGGCGTCGGACATACCTGAGATTTTTCCACCAGTATTACTTTGGAGATATACTCAACTCCATCGGAATGCCCAGTGAGGGTTGCCGCGAACTGACTACGGCCCGCTACATCATGCGGCGGAACGAATTCAGGCCTAATTCTTTGGGCGAGGCTAACGTCATCAACAAAGATCATAACCGTTTCATACAACACATAATTATCCAGAGACTGGTAGTGTTGTAAGTCTACCGGATAGATAGCAAAATCAAACAGAGCACAAGAGAAATACCCTAGCCTTTCAGTATCTTCATAAGAAACGCCGTCGACATAAACAAAGAAATTTCCAAGGCACGTATCAGCATCCAAACAGTTTTTTCTACTAGTTGATTCAGCAAGCGCCTCATCTCCAAAGAGAAATAAAAATGAAAGGCACAAACAGTACACGCCTACAAAAAAATTCGCTTTTACAAAGCTTGCCAACGTCATGACTTTTCCGGAAACATATTTAAATTCTCCTGTTTGCGTCATTTGACCCTCCATTCCTTTGAAAACTTCATTCCCTTTGCCAGGAAGAATGATAGAAAAACGGGTGCCCAAAGGTAGCTCTCATCAATTCGATACGTCTAGACCAAATTAATCCATTTTTGTTTTTATCGATATTCATGCGAATTTGATCACGGGTCTTATCGATCCCTTTGTACTTTGGCTGGTGTGGATAAAATTCTTCAAGGACGGCAAAATGGATGACCAATTTCGAATCCGTTCAAGTGTCCGTTCAATGCGCTTTTTGCAAAGCATCTCTCAACCCGACCGCCGAATCTACGATAGATCCGTCTGCCGCTGCTATTCCCTGCGCTATTCCAAGTGTTGAAAACACGGCACCAGCAATAGTGGCACCAACCATAATGTTAATTGTGCGTGTAATCCCGCCTAAATCCAAAGTCTGCGACACGACCACAACGGAAACCCAGCAGGCACGGCAAGCCAGATGGCATTTCCATGAGATATCCCTAGACAAAATCGATCAACCAAACAGTTTGGCGTTACCGCCTACGCTCTTCATTTTGAAACGCAAAAAAGACACGGAAAAACGTTGTTTTTGAGAGTGATAAAATCTCTTGCATTCAAATCTGACAAAAAAGATCAGAAAGCTCTTGATTATCTCGGCGACCGATGGCGTGTTGCGCACAAGCGAAACATTTCCGGTCAGGAGAGTAAAAATGACATTCAAACTTTTTCTCAGCGCGGCATTTGCCGCATTGATGACGGCAAGCGCATATGCAGATGGTGAAGTAAACCTCTACTCATCGAGGCACTATGACACTGACGAACGCTTGTATTCGGATTTTGAGGATCAAACTGGTATTAAAGTGAACCGCATTGAGAGCAAAGGCGATGACTTGATTGCCCGACTACAAGCGGAAGGGCGGAACTCGCCAGCGGATGTTTTAATTACAGTAGATACGTCCAGATTAGAAAGAGCAAAGTCGGCGGGTGTTCTGCAATCTATCGACAGCCCCATTTTAGAGGCACGCATCCCTGCCAACCTTCAAGACTCTGACAACCAGTGGTTCGGATTTTCGCAACGGGCTCGCATTATATTTTACGACAAAACTGACGTCACCAACCCACCTTTGGACTACCTTAGCCTTGCAAATCCAAAATATCAGGGGATGGTATGCCATCGATCCTCTTCAAATGCATATTCACAGACGCTTTTGTCCGCCATCATCGAAAACCATGGTGAAGATGTCGCGCGTAGATGGGCAGATGGAGTGGTTGTAAATTTTGCCCGCGAACCCCAAGGCGGTGACACTGACCAGCTCCGAGCAATTGTTTCAGGCCAATGCGATATTGCTGTCGCAAACACGTATTACTTCGCCCGTGCATTGCGCAAAGGAGTGCAGGGTCTGCCCGAAGAAGCATTGCCCAATATTGGGTGGATTTTTCCGGCCCAAAATGCAGAAGGGACTCATATGAATTTATCTGGCGCTGGTGTCGCGGCCCATGCACCAAATCGCGAGAATGCCATAAAGTTTCTCGAGTATTTGGCAAGCGATTCCGCCCAGAAACATTTCAGCGGCGGGAATGATGAATACCCATCGGTTCCAGGCGTCGGAATGAGCGCGGCTGTCGCCCAACTCGGACTATTTCGGCCCGATGCAGTCGATCTCAGCAAAGTGGCGAAAAATGTTCCAACCGCTCAAAGAATTTTTAACGAAGTAAGTTGGTACTGAGTGCAACGTTCCTGTTAGGGCTTTCCAATCACAGAACATGAATGGCTTGGCGATCTGCCAAGCCATTCTGCGTTTTACACCAAGCAGATCTTTTTACTAAAACTGACAAAATCAGTCAAATTTATTTGGCTCCGTTAGGTAAATCGACTGATGCAGGCTGATTACGATTTTTTTAGCGTTTCAAATCAATGCTTTAAATTTATTTCCTTCACTCAAAAAAGTGCTTCAGTAGTACTTGACATCTCCCCATATCATCGGTGCATATACATCTCCATAAATCCCGATGGTTTTTATCGGGAATCAAACAGCAAGGATGGGAAGTATGAAAAGCTCCGTCAAATTTGGGATTACTGTTCTGACGGCCGGGTTATTGTCGAGCACGGCTTTTGCGGAAAACTACGGTCCGTACCCAATTACAGAAAAAAGCTACGCCGGCGAAAAAACGAATTCAGTCTCCTACTCTGGTCAAGTTGCGCGAAACGTGTTGGTTGACAGTCTAAAGGTACTCGCCAGTAAGGGCGACGGCGGCGCAAACGCAGAAGCGTTAAAGGCCCAGATGATGGCGTATTTTGCTGGCTCAGAAGAAGACCTTCCGATCCTGTCCTATACAGACAAAGACGATTTCGACATCAAACAAGATACAATCAACGAAATTTCGTCTGGCAAAAATGTCCAAGGCAAAACCTACAAAGGTTTGGTGCCAGGATGGCCCGGCAATTTGACTGGTCCAGAAGTTCTGGAAGACATGATTGATCGGGCAGCCAAATCAAACGGCGGTTTTGATCCCGACACAGGTATGGATTGGGGTCAACTGATCCAAAAGTTCGCTCTGGGTGCAATGGGCTTCAATCAGGTTGTTGATAACTACCTCGATGAAAACCTAACCTCCGAAAAGAAACCCAACGACAAACCATACAGTGACGGAGCCGCGTACACTGGCAAAGAGCATTCCTGGGATGAAGCTTTTGGTTACTTTGGCGCTGCTGCGCACAGCCTGACGTTGCAGGCTGACCAAGCTTACAACATCAACAAAAGAACTGACTTAGTTGCTGCAGACGCAAATGGTGACGGCGTCATCGACCTAAAAACCGAAATGGTTTTTGGGAACGCCTATTACGCGGCCGGTGCTGACAAGAGCGGCAAAACGGATTATTTACCAACGATCACAAGCGCCTTTATCGAAGGTCGAAAGCTCATCGTTTCTGTTGATGGCGCAGCGTTAAACGACGCACAGCGCACGCAACTACAGGCCTACGCGCAGGTGATCGAGGAAGAATGGACAAAAGTTCTCGCCGAAGCGGCGTTCAAATACGCCGGATCTGTCTACAAAGATATCGCAAAAATGCGTGCCGATGACAGCGACGACGATGCCAAAGCCTATCGCGATTACGTCAAACATTGGGGTGAGTTGAAAGGTTTCTCACTCGCAATCCAAACGGGACGGGAGAATCTTGGCGGCACGGCTGTGCGTCTGAACCGATTGATTGGCTTTAGCCCAGTAACAATGGATGAGACAATTGTGACGGGCGTTGATGCGAAAGGCGCATTCGTAAAAGACGCGAAAATGTCATGGAATGCGTATCAGTTAAACATGCTGAAAGTGCAGGACGTTCTGGTCAAGGAATTTGGCATCCAAGCCCGCGCAAACGATGCGACGGCTGACCTTGCAAATCTGGTCAAGGAACTGGATACCGATAGCGGCGGTTCTGAAACAGACTGATATATTTTAAGTGGCGCCTTTTTTTGGCGCCACTTTCTTTAGCTAAGGGGAAGTGCAATGGAATATCTGGACCAGCTCTTTGACCTTTTTTCAGACTTCACCAACCCTAAAAAACGTGTTTTTGCGGGATATCTCGCTGTCTCGGGCTTGATCGCGTTCTTGTGGCTTGTACTGTTGCACAAATCTTCTGCTAAAAACGCGCTGAAACGCATCTTTGATCCAAAGATTATCTTTTCCGAATCCGCCATCGCTGATTACAAAATCTTTGTCCTGAATCGCATTTTTACGGGCTTCATTTCCCCTCTACTTTTGACACATGTGGTGATTGCTACCGCTGTCTATATGGCACTCGTACGCAGCGAAATAATCCCGTGGGGTGCCATGGAAGGGGTATCCAAGCCAACTGTAATCGCGCTTTTCTCCGTCGCGATGTTTGTGGTTGATGATTTCACAAAATACCTGATGCACCGCTGGATGCACAAATGGCCGATCTTGTGGCCGATCCATAAGGTTCATCACGCGGCAGAAACGATGACCCCCATTACTGTTTACCGTATCCACCCGTTAGAAGGGGTGTTTTATGCATCGCGCAGCGCCGTTGCTCAGGGTTCCGTGATATCACTGTTCTACTATCTCTTTGGCGACAAGGTCGATTTGTTTACGATCGTGGGCGTAAACGTGCTGGTGTTCGCCTTTCACATGACCGGCTCTAATTTGCGTCATTCTCATATCGATATTCGATACCCGAAATGGGTCGAACATTTTTTCATTTCCCCCGCACAGCACCAAATCCATCATTCGATTGCCGAAAAACACTACGATAAGAATTTTGGGGCGGCTTTAGCCGTTTGGGACTGGCTCTTTGGTTCGCTTCACGTCTCCGAAGGTGAAAAAAACATAGAATACGGTTTGACTGATGCCGAGGGGCATTCGGCCACAAATCTTGTGACAATGTATGTCGCCCCCCTAAAGGAAATATATTTTGTGTTCGCCAAAAGCATGTCCAAAATCACCATAGGAATTGCGGGCTTGGGGGCCAAACTAAAGCGCAATCAAAAACGGGATGAACCGGCCGGAAATGGCAAATTAGAATCCTGAATTTGACTATTTAGTTTGCATTTTTCGTACAATGCCCAAGACTATTTTACGCGGCAACATCGGCACGACCCAGTTCAACATAAACCGTAACTTGCTATCATTGATTGCGCGAAGCTGACCATTTAACATCGCGTCATATCCATATTTTGCGGCACTTTCAGGGGTAGCCCCTTTTTGTTTCACCAGATCAGTTCCTTCAAGATCTGCAACGGCGGCGAACTCTGTGACGACATAGCCAGGTTCAAGCGCGGTGACCGTGACACCGTGTTCGCGCAGTTCTTCGGCCAGTGCCTGGGAAAAACTGCTGACAAAAGCCTTCGTTGCAAAGTAAGTCGCCTGCAGCGGTCCCGGCATATAACTGGCCGTGGAGCTGACGTTCAAAATTTTTCCATTACGGGCGGCGGCCATATCCTGACCGATCATGTGGCATAGGCTGACCAGTGATTTCACGTTTAAATCAATCATCTCAAGATCCGCCTGTAGGTCACGTTCGATAAAACTGCCATGCCCTCCAAAGCCAGCGTTGTTAATGAGAACATCGATTGTTCGACCCTTGAGTTGTCCATAAAGTTCTGCAGCGCCGTTGGGCGCGCCAAGATCCAGCGCAATAGGTGTGACGCTGATCTCATGGGCGGCTTCAAGCTCAGATTTAAGAGCATCAAGCGCTTCTCCTCTGCGCGCGGTGATGATCAGATCACCGCCTTTCGCTGCGTGGTATCGAGCGAATTCGCGACCGATGCCAGCTGAGGCACCAGTGATCAAGGCAGTTTTGGGCATGGCTTTTCCTATAAGTCAACGAGCGTTGACATTCATATGGTTCTACCTCACAGGATGTCAACATGCGTTGACAATTTCCTTGAGAGCATTAAACGCACCTCATGCGGAAGGCTGATGTAACCCGAGAAAAACTATTGGAAGCCGCAAGCGTCGCGTTTTGCGAACTTGGGTATTCTAATGCTTCTTTACGCGCGATTGCTAAGGCAGCCGCTGTGGATGTCGCTTTGGTCTCACGGTATTTCGGCGGCAAATTAGGTCTTTTCAAAGCAACTTTAGAAAGTGCTTTTGACTGGCCTGAAATATTGGACGAGACAAACGATCCGTTTGAAGTTGCCGTCGAAAAATATGCCCACATAGAAACAGAAGCGCAACATGTGTCGGCGATACAAATGATCGTAATGAATGCACATGATCCAGAGGTTGGCGATGTCTTGCGCGAAATATTGCAGGATCAGTTAATCCATCCGTTGCAATTACGTATGCAGGGGCCAGACGCAGCCCGTCAACTGTCCATGTTTGTGGCTGTGGTTCTAGGTGCCTCGATGGTCCGTCAGACATTGAAGCTAACGGGAATGGCTGACGTGCCAGAAACAGAATATGCAAACCAATTGCGCTACCTGATCAATGCGGCAATCGAGTATTCCTGACGATTTAGGCCTCTCAAAAAGGGCCTTGCTAGCCTGTCATAAATTGCCAACCTGTTCCGCCACAGCGATTAGTCACTGTTCTTTTCTGTGCATCGATTTGACCGCGCGACCCTGCTGCCACGACACTCTATCATTCTGATCCACGTCTATTCCATGCCCACTCTCATGTGAGACAATGCCGTCCGCATTCCATGACTTTCAGCCAAAATTAGGTTCCACCACAAGCATTGTGAGTAAGAAATGTGCGGATGTGCATTTTGTTCTGAATTACAGAACGCTCTTCTAAATTTATTTGACATCGCAGTTCGCCCGATGAAGTCTTAGCGCATATCAGCCCTGCCAAGGTCATCGAAAAGATCACGGCGCACATCAAACATGGAGTAAAAAAATGACTGCAGCCAAAAGCAACAGAAGAAATTTCCTAAAGCACTCAGCCGCCGCAGGGGTTATAACACTCGCCTCACCCGCGTTGATTACCAGAGCATCCGCATCCGCCAAATACACATTAACGTTTGGTCATACTTTTGGCGCTGCGACCGAAAACTACATGATTACAGGGTTGTCACAATTTAAAGAAGCGGCCGAAAAATATGCTGAAGGCGAACTTCTGGTCGATATCCACGAAGCTGGCAGCTTGGGTGGCCAGAATGTTCTCCCACAAAAAGTCCTCACAGGTGCCATTCAAGGATGCCAGCTGTCGACCGGCAACTTTGTTAATTACTCCGAAGTCTACAACATCCTTGATTTTCCCTATCTGTTTGCCTCAAACGACCAGTTCGAGAGCACGATCCAAAAGGAAGGTTTCCGCGATTCTGACTTCCTATCAGCGCCAGCTGCGAACGGTTTTCAAGTTGTTCCCGGCATGTGGGCCAATGCCGGTTTCCGGGTGCTGGGTATCAGCAAGAAAATAGATCGGGTTGTGAAGACACCAGAAGATCTTGCAGGCTTGAAAGTGCGCACAAACGGTACACGCGTCGAAGACGTAATGTTTAAACTCACCTCCGCCAGCCCAGTTTCGATCGCTTGGGGCGAAGCTTATCAAGCCATGCAACAAGGTGCCGCGGATGCGCTCAGTGTTGGACTAGGGCCTCTAACGGCGACCAAAATCCATGAAACTCTGTCCAGCGCGACCCTTTATGAACTAAACTTTAACTGCCACATCACCACACTCAGCAAGCGCTGGTTCGATGGCCTCCCCCCCAAAGTCCAAGATGCTATCATGCAAGCCGGGCGTGAAAGCTATGCATTTCAACGCGCTGAACAATTGAAAGCCAACGACGTAATGTTGAAACTATGGCAAGAGCAGGGGATTGAAGTCACTCAGTTGCAACAGGCAGACAAATCTGTCTGGGTGGAAACCATGGGTCACCAACGCAGCGAGTATGATGGCTTAAAAGATGCCTTTGGACGCGACGCCTTCGACAAAATCGTTGAGCTTCAAGGTTGATTTAACAAGGTGCGCCCGGTGGAATTCCCCGGGCGCGCCCTCCTCAAGGACATGGCCAAAATTATGAATTTCTCGCTTCGCAATGTACTCAGCTTTCTTGATGGGCCCTTCATTAGGTGGTTTATCATCCTAGCCTATGCTTACTTTTTCCTGATTATCATCAGCGAAGTTGCCATGCGCTATTTCTTCGCACATTCAACCACATGGGGTGAGATGACTGCGCGCTATGCCTTTGTGTATTTTGCGTATTTCGCTGCCGCCGAAGCCTTTCGACATGACGAACATATTCGCATTGATTTAATCCCGAAACGCCTTGGCAGACGGGCTCGCAACGTGCTTGAGACCTATATTGATTTGCTGTGCGTGGCGATTTCGGTCGCAGTGATTTGGTATTCGATCCAATTAATGCAGATACAGCAGATGGCGAATATCCGCATGCATGCATTGCCGGTAAACCTGTCATGGGCGCAACTGGCCTTGCCGTTGGGTTGGGGCCTGATGATTATTCGGATTGGACAGAGACTTGGTCGCAGGTTTGCACCACATCTGTTCTCACCTCTTCCCACACAAACTGCTGGCCACGGAGGTATTTAAGCATGGAAAATGCACAAATCGCTTTTGCAGTTATTGCTCTGATGGTCATTCATCTGGTGATCGGACTGCCGCTCTTCGTCGTGCTCGCCGTCGGATCGTTATCACTGATGCTGCTGACTGGAGCCTATTCCCTAAGCAGCCTAAGCACCACACTTTTCGCCAGCTTGGACAGCTGGGCTTTGCTCGCAATGCCTTTGTTTATCCTCGCAGGAGAGATCATATCGCGCGGTCGCATTGCCCGGGATCTCGTCAATTTAGGCGAAGCATTGGTTGGGTGGTTGCGTGGCGGACTGGGGATGGCCACAATATTTGGATGTTTCTTTTTCGCTGGAACCAGCGGATCCAGTTCCGCTGACACAGCAACCATTGGTAAAATCATGGTGCCGGCCCTGAAGAAAAAGGGCTACGATACCAGCTACGCCGCATCACTTGCCGCATCAGGCGGTATTTTAGGCGTGATCGTTCCACCTAGCTTGATTTTTATCATCTACGGCATTGCGACGGCAACATCCGTCGGCGATCTGTTCGTCGCCGGTATCTTGCCCGGTTTCATGATCGCCTTTGGCTTATGCGTTGCCAACTATCTAGTGTGTCGCTTTGGCATCTGGGGCGCAAGCGAACGCACCGCATTCTCCGGTTCGACAGCCCTCAGGGCGCTATGGCAGGCACGGTATGGGTTTGGCGCACCTGTTGTCATTCTTGGCGGCATCTACGGGGGATTATTCACTCCGACAGAAGCAGCCGCCGTAGCAGTTGCTTATGTATTCCTGGTCGAGTTGGTTCTGGTTCGTGAAATTCAGATCAGTGAGATTGGCGACATCTTTTCAGCCGCATCGCGCACGACGGGCATCCTCGCACCCATCATCGCGTTCTCAATTTTATTTGCGGAAGTCCTGGCCATCCTGCGAGTCCCCAGCACAATTGTTGAACTCTTCACATCCTTTGACACCAGCTTTGCAATTTCTGTTGCCCTGATCGTCATCATGCTGCTGGTCATTGGTTCCCTCTTGGAACCAATCGCCGCAATTCTGGTGATCATGCCGATCCTCTACCCGATCGGCCAGCAGCTCGAATTTGACCCTGTGCATTTTGGCGTCTTTGTAGTGGCGACGCTGTCCGTTGGATTCATAACCCCACCTGTCGGTATCAACCTGTTCGCCGCATCCGCTGTGAGTGGGGAACCTTTCATGCGCATCGCGATACGGGCTATTCCGGCCTTCATGGCGTTGATCGTCGTCTGTTTCGCAATTGCGTTCATGCCTTCCACGATCTTGTGGTTCAGGTGATCACGTAAAACGAAACAGACGTTTTCAGCTTCGCGATACCAAGGCTGCCAATTTGATCCGTTGGATTTTTCCCGAAGGACCTTTTGGCAGCTCGTCAAAAATATGAACATGGTCGGGCGCTTTAAAGCTTCCGACTTTGCGCACGCAATGTGCAACAAGTCCGGGGCCGTCGATCTCCGTGCCTTCTTCAAGGACGACGCCTGCTTCGATCTTTTCACCGTAATGCGGACAAGGCAGCGCAAAGGCCGCCGCTTCGATGACATCGGGATGGCTGTAAAGCGCATCGTCGATCTCGCGGGGAGCGATGTTTTCCCCTCCCTTGATGATCAATTCCTTCAAACGACCAGTAATAAAGACATAGCCGTCAACATCCATGCAGCCCAAATCTCCGGTGCGCAACCAACCATCGCTGGTCAGGCATTCGTTCGTCGCCTTTTCATTGTCGAGATACTCTCGCATCACATTTGGGCCCCGAACCAGTAACTCGCCCTCTTCACCGCGGGGCATTTCGTTCCCTAAAGGATCCGCGACGACAACTTCATTCCCAAACGGAACACCAGGAGAGCCGATTTTCCGTTTGCCCGGTGGCAGAGGGTTGGACAAGATTTGCGCAGCAGTTTCTGTCAAACCCATTGTCTCGACGATAGGAATTCCAAAGGCTGTTTCAAAAGCCGTTTGGACGTCTGGTGACAAAGGCGCAGATGCAGAACGCGCAAATCTCACATGCGACAATGGTTCCGTAAGTTGGACGTCATGCAGCAAATAGGAAATTTGCGTTGGCACTAAGGACATCCATGTGCAGGTGTTTCGTGCGACAATCTCCCAGAACGTGGAAACACGGAATTTGGGCGGGATCACCACACTTCCACCAGACACAAGCGGTCCCAGCAACGTCACACAAAGACCGTTGATATGATAGAGCGGCAAGACACACAGCGCACGGTCAGTTGGTTTCAGGGCGTGAGCCAAAACAGCGTTTTGCCCACCCGCGAGCAAGTTTTCATGCGTCAGCACCACACCCTTTGGCCGTCCTGTTGTGCCGGACGTGTACATCAACAACCCACCGGTATTGGTGTCAACTGCGACTGGCGTTGTAACCTCACTGGTAAAGACGTCATCAGACACCTGGACAAGATCTGGTGGGTTTTGATGATCCGTCAAAGCGGCGTTGATCAAGCTTTCAGCGCGAGCATCATGCAGCACCAATCGCGCCTGCGAGTGTTCAAGAACATATGAGATAGTATCTTGGCCAGCCACCAAATTAATTGCAACAGCCATATAACCGCCATAGAATGCGCCAAGTATCACCAATGCCGCATCAATCCCATTTGACAGTGCGAATGCAACACTCTGATTGGGTTCAACCCCTTGAGCAGCTATCATTCCAGCCACATTTTTGGCCCGTTGTTCCACCTCTAAGAATGAGAGAACACTTCCATTTTCGTCAATAAGATATGGCTCATGTGGGGTTTTACGGGCCCTTTCGGCCAATAGGCTACTGACCGAATGACCGCTGATGGGGCTGGTGTCAAAATGTGCTGTCATGGGTTCACTGCATCCCAATAAGGTTGGAAAATCTCTGGCAGGCTCGGTTCATTCGCTGCAATAGGCCGAACGACTTTTGTCACATTCAGGAAGTGCGTATAATTGAGGTTCTCATCAATGGAGTTACCACCCCAGGATCCGCACCCCATAGAAAGCGAAAAGGGCAAGCCATTTTCGAACGACCCACCGGTCGCAAATGTATGTGCCTGATTGACGATAATTCGACAGACAGGCAGAGTTAACCCCAGCTCAACCGGTCGATCAGGATCGCTGCTGTGCAAGCCGATAGAATGTCCCGCCCCCTGATGGTTCAAAATACGTTCTGCGGTTTGAACCGCGTTGTCATAGTCAGCTGCACGATACAACGACAAGACAAGGGATAATTTTTCTCCAGATTCCGGGTGATCTGCACCGATCCCATCCGTTTGCAAAATCAGGAAGCGCGCGCTTTTTGGGGCTTCGACTTTGACACCTGTGACTTCAATCACCCGATCTATATCGCGGGCAATGATCTCTCGGTTCAGATGACCCTGTTGAAACAAGGATGACTTTAGATTTTCTTGATCCGGCACACTGAGCATTCGTCCACCTGCGCGGGTCAACTCGGCAACGAAGGCATCATATACAGCATCGACAACAACCAGCGCATTTTCGGATGAACATGATGTTGCATTGTCAAAGCTTTTTGAAGCCGCAATTTTATCAGCCGCCGCGGCCAGATCAGCTGTTTCATCCACAATCACCGTGGCGTTCCCCGCCCCGACACCGATGGAGGGTGTCCCCGACGAATACGCACGACGCACGTTGTCCTGACTGCCGGTCACCACCAACAAATCGGCCATCTCCATCAATGCTTGGGTTTTGTCTTTGGCCGCCGGGGCTGGAACCATTTGCACCAGATCAACCGGTAGATCCAATTTGCGCAGCTCGTCATGAATATATCCGATTAGCTTTTCGCAAACAGCGACCCCTTTTGGTGACGGGGCTAAAATGATTGCGTTACCGCATTTCAACGCGTTGATCGTATTGTTCACCGGGGTGGCCACTGGGTTTGTAGACGGCACAATAGCGGCGATCACACCGATCGGTCGGGCAATTTCTGTCAGACCGGTTTTGTCATTTTTCGACACGACACCACATGTCTTTTTACTTTGAATGTCGCGCAGCAGACCCAGCGTCTTACGGTGGTTTTTGGTGATTTTGTCGTTTACGTTTCCCAAACCGGTGGTCGCAACGGCCATGTCGGACAGCTCTTTGTTCCGCTCGGGATCCAGCAACGCCCAGCCGACGGCAGTCGCGGCTAAATCATACCGTTCCTGTTTGGCGCCTTTTTCAAAGAGACGTTGCGCTTGGCGCGCGCGGTCAATCTGCGCACCAATGAGAGCGGCGACGGGGGAGTTGGGGATATTCATGAGAGTAGTCCTTGATCATTGGGCGAGTGTCGGTGCGGCCAGTTTGCGTTGTTTGACATGCCATATCATCCAGAGGATGAAAGAAACTGGCGTTATGAGGTGTAACGTTATGCTGTCAGCAAACAGCGTGAGCACGAAAATTACAGGCCCAACCACGGCGACAATCTGACGTTCAAGGCGGCCAAGCAGCCGGCCGGGAACGGCCCCATACGTCGCTGCTGAGAGCATGATTGTCGCAAAGAAGTAAGCGCCAATCATCGCAATCGTGGCCGGGTCGATGTTTGGAAACCCGAGAATGTTAGGGAATGCGACAAACAAAAATGGCAGCAAAAAGCAAACGCCCCCTAATTTAAAACACTCCCAAGCCGTACCCATGAAGGTCCCGTTCGAAATACGGATCGCCGTTAGAATACCTACAGCCACCGGAGGTGAAAGCGTAGAGAAGATCGCAAAATAGAAGCCATAAAAGTTAGCGACCAATGGTTCGATACCAAGATCAATCAGCGAAGGCACGACCACAATTGCGATCAGCGCATAGGCTGCCGGGGTGGGCAAACCCATGCCAATTACCAAAGACACCAGCATGCCGAGGATAAGGCCAATCGCCAGATTTCCAGCCGATGCTTCGATCATCAATCGGCCAAGCGACAAGCCTGTTCCTGTGGTCACCAACATCTGAACGATGATGCCGATTGCAGAAAGAATGACGGTGAGTTTCGCACCTGCCAAGGCGCCTTCGAGGAAACCGCCAAATAGGTTATGCCAAGATGGGCGATATTCTTTGGGCCGCAGGAAACTGAGACCAACAGCCAGAATTATGCCCCAAAAGCCGCCCATAGGCGGAGAAAACCGCATCAGTAACAAAACGATAAGAACCGTGAATGAAATTAGGAACGATGGTGCAATCCACGCGATCAGCCGCCAATCAACTGCTTGTCTGTTAAAGGGGATCGTGCGCGAGGCGGCAATCAGACACACAATCCCTGACAGAACTGCGAACAGATACAATATCGCAGGTACAATCGCTGCTGTTGCGACTTCGATATATGAAATCCCTAAAATCACGCTCATCAGAAACGCGCCCAAACCCATGATGGGCGGCAGTAACTGACTGCCAGTGGAGGCCAATACTTCGATTGCGCCAGCCTCGTTGCGGGTGAACCCCGTGCGTGTCATCGTTGGGATTGTCATCGAGCCGGACAGGGCGATATTGCTCACCGATTGCCCAGTGACCATGCCAATCAACAAGCTGGCCGTGGTTGCAGAGTAAGCGACCCCACCGCGAAATAAATTACCGATGGCATTGCCGATCTCGCCGAACATATCGATGATCCGGGTGCCATGCAGGGTGCCACCATAAACAAGGAGCAAAAAGATAACATCTGCAGACAGCGGCGCATAATTCAACACACCACGCGGCCCGCCCATCCCCGCCAGATAACTGACAATAAGGTTGGCGTCGTACTTGCGGCTCGTAGCCAGATCGCCAGGTAACATGTGTCCAAAGGCAAAATAGACTGCAGCAACGATACAAATCATGGCCAACGCAGGGCCCCATGTGATCCAAGCAACGGACAAGATCACAAAGACCAGCAAAAGTCCGAACGCAAAATCAGTGGATGAAATGAATGGTTGGGAAAACTCCAACACCTTGGCCTGATCGATAAAATACAATCCTGATGCTGCTATGGAAACAAACAGCACGCCTGCAAAGACTGTCAGCAGACGATTGGTTGCAAATTTGACCACCATGACTTCGGCCAGAACCAACATAAATATCAGCGAAATATGGATGGTATAATGTTCCATCGCCCCCGTCAGAGAAGACCAAACCGTTGCACTGCTGTAACCGATCAAGGCGACGGCAACGGCTATTAACAGGCCGCGCAAGATCAATGGTGAAGGTGTATCTGTCGGGCTGTCGATATCAGAATGCGTCGTCACGTGGCTAACTCACCAGAAAAAAAGAAGGATTTGAGCGGCTCATTTGGCCGGGCCCCCGCGAGAGGCAAAGCGGAAGCCCGGCCGGGGAGATTATTCTACGAGGCCAAGCTCTTTGTAGGCACGCATGGCACCTGGGTGGATGCGTTCTGGGTTGGTCCGTGCCATATTGGCAATGGAATCCGCATCCCAAATCCCCCCGACAGCGTTATATTTCGCCACGGTTGGTCCCATCGTCACCCAAAGCTTTGTAAACTCATAGGCCATCTCCTCAGGGAAATCCTTATGCGCTGTCAAAAGCACATTGTTGCCAACAGTCGTAACCGCTTCTGGCTGGTTACTCATTGTATTGGCGGGCAATTCCCGCACCATAAAAGGAGCGCCTGTCTTTTCGATATAGGTTTCGATATCCACCGGATCGATGGACACATAATGCCAATCACGGCCTGAACTCTCTAATGTCTTAAACGGACCTGCCTCTAGATTGTTCTTCAAGCCTTTGGCTGAGTGCAACACGATGGTACCTACATCCGCCCTGCCATCCAGCAGCGCCTCGACATTAGCGTTCGGACCAAGCGGGCTGTAGCTGGCGACCTTGTCCATCAAGCCAAGCCCCTCGACCATCAGGCGTTGGTGCATACCCCACTCGTTTTGGCTTAACAGTCCAGTCGCGATACGCTTTCCTTCAAAATCCGAAGGCCCCTGGATCTTGGGGTCCGTCGCAACAAAAAGGTTCGAACTTTGTGTCATCGTGCCAATCACACGGAAATCCTTGGCTGCCTCTAGCGGTTCTGGAAAGAACGGCGGCACACCATTGGCCGCGGCCCATTCAACAACCTCGCCAGACCCGATCAGCGTATTTTTCCACAAATCTGGGTGCGACGCGAAGTAGCGAACGTTGTAGACGAAACCAGGTGTTTCAACCGCAATCGGGCGCAGAGACTCGTGGAAATCTGGCGCATAGGTCTGAACCGTAGCCCATGCTAGATACGGCCCGGTGCCCGTGGGCGACACCATGATGTCAATATCGTCTTCGGCAACTACAGGTGCCGCTATGAGTGTTGCAACGCCAACCAGCGCCGCTTTGGCCGAAGCCAGAGTGAAATGTTTCATCGAAAGCATCCCTGTTGAGTGTATCACGCCTGTGTTGGCGCGTTTGTTTTGCGAAGGTGCAGTTGCTGTCCGGAAAATTCGTTCCCCAAGGTGAACTGCGCATCAAAAGTTTGGTGCAATCGCTGGGTATTTGCATAATATTAACTTTCGTCATCGGTCATAGGGAAAAGCTATGAGGTACACTTTACGCCAACTCGCCTATTTCGTGGCGGCGGCAGATCACGGATCAATCTCAAACGCTGCGCGCGCGTTGAATGTGTCGCAGCCGTCCATTTCCAATGCAATTTTACAATTGGAAAAACAGTATTCTGTGTCCCTCTTCCTGCGCCGCAATTCCAATGGCGTTCGCCTGACACCATCAGGCGACCTTTTACTGCGCGAGGCCCGAAGTGTTCTCGCCCATGCGGGGGATTTTGAGGCACTGGCCACCAGTGTCCTCAATGATGTTACCGGCGAAATTCGAGTAGCCTGTTTTGTGAATATCGCACCGGTCTACATGGCGACAATCACGCGTGAATTTCAAGAAAAGTACCCCGGAACGCGTGTCGAAATGATGATTGGAAACCAGCAGGAAATTTTTGATGCAATTGACTCTGGAGGGTACGAACTGGGCCTGACATTTGATTTGGACATTCCTCAAGAATACCGCATCGATTATCTAGCAACTTTTCCACCGCAACTGGTCTTGCCTGCGGGGCATCGTTTCGCCAACAATGAAACTTTACCGCTCAAGGAGATGCTGGATGAGACATTTGTGTATCTCGATCTCCCTCATTCCAGCAGTTACTTTTTTTCGCTCTTTACCAGCCAAGGCCTGCAAGCACGCCACACAGTCCCAGTCGCTTCTTTCGAAACAATCCGATCCTTCGTTGGCAATCAACTGGGGTTTTCGATTTTGAACTTAATGCCAAAAAATAAACGCAACTATGACGGCACCCGCGTGCATTACGTACCGCTCGAGGGCTCAAATCGATCTCTGAAACTTTGCGCGATCAGCTTGAAACGCAACATCTACAGACGTTCAACCTTAGCCTTCATTGATCATTTAAATGATTTATTTTCAAAAGTTTAAAGGTGATGTTGTCTCGCTTATGTTTGACAAATCAAAGTGGTTTAGGACGTCTTCAGCGCAACGAACAAATGACTTTATTCGGTTCATCTGTCGCAAGTCGGGATGGATTAACAACCATAGATCCAACGTCCATCTGTCTGGCCGACTTTTCAGACAGACAAGTTCCGGGTCCGAGATTGCTAAAAAGTGGGGCAAGAAACCGATGCCCATTTTGCCCCGTATCGCTCCGAATTTACCAATCAAACTATCGAAGCGAGTTCGCACGCGCGCATTTGGGAATTCCCGTGATCGCCACTGATTGGTTGTGACATGTGCGATCGAATGATCGTCCCCCACCCAATCCAACTGTTCCAACCCAGCATGTTCGCCCAGTCTGTCCAATAAGGATCTGTGTATGTAAATCCCATACCCGAGTTTAGCAATTTTCCGCCCAACCAGATTATCTGGCGGCGTGTTTGCTGCGCGAAAAGCAACATCAGCGTCCCGTTTTGTCAGAGAGGCAAATTGAGGTGAAATCGAGACTTCAATCTCGATACTGGGCTGGCGTTCTCTAAAGCTGCGCAAAACTGGAAGCAAAAGGCTCTGTGCGATGAAATCAGATGTGGCCAGTCGAATTGTCCCGGACAATCGCAAATCCTGACCGGCAAGCCTGCGGTAGGCATCCTCCACATCTTGATCGATACCCAAGGCCATTCGACCCAATTCTTCACCCACTTCTGTTGGCTCGTATCCACGGGCGCCTCGATGGAACAACACAACACCCATGCGTTGCTCAAACGCGTTTAAACGTCGTAAAATTGTCGCGTGATGCAGCGACAGAATACGGGATGCCCCCGACAATCCCTGCCCTTGGGTGATCGCCAAGACCAGACGTAAATCTTCCCAATTGTGATCCTGTGCGTTCATGCTTTCACCTGTTGAATTTCGCACAGATACTCTCTCAAATTGGGGACTGGCATGTCAATATTACTCTGCGATAGTTTTGAACATGCCTTAAAATATAGGGCTGAAAAAATTAGCACATTGCAAAAAAGGACAATAATGCATGTCACTCACGCTCTATGATGTTCCCAAATCTGGCCACTGCCACCGTGTGCGACTCGCCGCTGCTTTGATGGATCTGGATCTCAATTTGGTTCCGGTAATGGAGATGGAAGGCCAACGTCAGGGCGCTGAGTATTTGGCGATCAACCCACTGGGACAGGTTCCAACGTTGGTGGATGGCAATGCGACGGTTCGCGATTCCATTGCAATCATTCAACACCTTGAGCGCACACACGCATCGGGTCAGGGTTGGATGCCGACCAAATCCGAGCATTTGGCGGAAGTTGACGAATGGTTCGCCATAGCAGCAGGTGTCATGTTCCGCGGGCCGAACATGGCGCGTTTGATCAAGCTCTTCAAAATGCCGGGAGATCATGACGCCGCTGTCGCCATGAGCACCAAAGTGTTTGAACTGATGGAAAACCATCTGGCAGACCGAACATGGTTGGTCGGAGACCGTGCGACATTGGCCGATGTCGCGTGCTATTCTTACGTTGCTGTTTCAAATGAAGGTGAGTTGGATCTGGCCCCTTATCCTAACGTTCAGAACTGGCTTGCTTGCATCGAAGGTCTGGATGGTTTTGTTGACATCCCGCGATCCTAAACCAACGCGCGACGTCTGGCATGCAGGCGAGAAACAGATGCAAAACGCCCTCGGGGTCGCAGATAAAATGCGAAATCGAGGCGCAGTTGTCATCCGCGACTTCATGCCAGACCAACATCGCGCATTCTTTGCAGATCAACGGCTTGTCGTTCTGAGTGCACTGGATGCAAATGGGCAGCCTTGGGCGTTTTTGCGCACCGGCCCGCAGGGCTTTATGAGCTCACCTTCTGCGGAACAGCTCTGTATTACCTCACGCCCGACGGTGTTTGAGAGGCCCGATCTGCGTCTAAAAGCCGGTGCAAAAATCAGTGTCCTCGGTATTGAATTTGAAACCAAACGGCGAAATCGGTTGAACGGCACAATCAGCCAGGTTCAAGGCGATACAATGACAGTCACCGTCGATCAGAGCTTTGGAAATTGCCCACGCTATATCCATGCACGTGATCATCTAACCACCGTTGAGCGACGTCCAGAACTGTCAGAGGGTCCGCATCTGACCGACACAGATATAGCCCAAATAACCAGCGCTGATGCTCTATTTATCGCCTCAAGGGCTCCAGACATTGGCGATGACCGACGTGCAGGCGTCGACATCAATCATCGCGGTGGACTCTCTGGATTTGTGCAGGTTACCAAAAACAGAACCCTTGTCATTCCTGACTACGATGGCAATAAATTTTTCAACACAATCGGGAATATCCTATTGGACCCCAGAGTATCATTGATGTTTTTCGATTTCGACGCAGGTAATGTCATCACTCTTGCAGGCACGGCGCGTGTTGATATGGACACTGCAAAAATGGCCGCAGAATACGGCGTTCAACGGGTCATCCATGTTGCGCCCAATCACGTGACGCGCGCCAAGGCTGCTCTCCCGTTTACCAGCAAATTACGCTCTCTGTCGCGCGACGCACCAATGCTTGGCACTGTTGAGGTAGATAAATGACCCAACCCTGTGATCTGTCAGCCGTCGAAGCCCGGCGCCAAATTGGCGCGGCAACGCTCAGCGTATCTGCATTGCTGGAAAGCTGCATCGCGCGGATTGAAGAACACAACCCCAAAGTCAATGCCGTGGTCGCGACCTGTTATGAGAGAGCCAGAAAAGAAGCAGCCGTAATGGATGCCTCAAAGGAACATCTACCAGAACTCCCCCCGCTTTTTGGATTGCCCGTTCTGATCAAAGATCTCATTGATACCGAAGAACTGACGACCACATATGGATCGCTTTGTTTTGAGGGTCACGTTCCCCAGAAAGACGCAGGTGTGGTTGACAGCCTCCGACAGGCAGGCGCAATCATATTAGGAAAAACCAATACGCCCGAGTTTGGCGCGGGCGCGAATACTTTTAACAAAGTATATGGGGCCACCCGAAACCCGCATAATACAGATTTAACCTGCGGTGGCTCCTCAGGAGGATCAGCCGTCGCCGTCGCCTGCGGCATGGCACCGCTGGCCATTGGATCAGATTTTGGCGGCAGCCTGCGTATACCCGCGTCCTTTTGTGGCGTCATTGGAATGCGCCCCACACCCGGGCGCATCCCATGTGCTTCTTTAGCGATTGGGCATTCCCCATTGTGGACTGAAGGACCAATGGCACGATCTGTCGAAGATGCGGCTTTGTGTATGGCTGCAATCGAGGGGTACGATGCAAGCGATCCGCGTGCCACTCCACTTGTTGAGCGCACCAGTTTAGCTGCGTTAGACCTTAAGAACATCAAAATTGGCGTATCCGCAGACCTTGGGTTAGGGGAATTAGATCACGAAATTCGAAAGGTTTTTGAAAACCGGGTTTCTACGCTCGCACCCTGTTTTGCCCAAACCAAAACCATCTCCCCTGATTTGTCTGCCGCACCAGAAGTCTTTCGCAATATTCGCGTTATGGATGTCTATGCAGCAACCCACAAATTGATAAAGGCTCATGGAGATAAACTTGGCGACAATATTACCAAAAATATATCTCTTGCCAAAGAGCTCTCGTTTGCCGACGTCGCGCAGGCCAATGCATCACATACAACCCTGTTCAAAGCGTTCCATGAATTATTCAAAACACATGACATCCTGATATGCCCGGCCACGGCGGTATCCCCTTTCCCCGTCGAACAACCATTCCCAACCGAAATCAACGGCGCACCTGTCGAAGACTATGTCGCGTGGTATGCCGTGACGTGGGCGTTGTCATTAATGGGCTGCCCAATTGTGACAGTACCCGCAGGCACGGATCACAATGGGATGCCTTTTGGGCTCCAGATCATTGCGCCTCGGCATCGCGATGGGTTCGCGTTCTGCGTCGCAGCTGAAGTTGAGAATGCACTGAAGCAAAAAGGGGTTGCCTAATTTTGCACCCACTGGGCCGATGATGCGGAAGATCTGATACCACTTCCTCCGCTTTCCGGTTTCCGCGCAATGATTGACAAGTTTTAACCAAGGTCGTTACGTAGGTGACCGGTTATTTGTGGATCAGAAACGTGGACAAAGCAGTTGTTAAAGCCTTTAGCCTTCTGGAAATTTTGGCGCAACATCATGCCCCTATGGGCATCACTGAGCTGGCAAACAAAACTGATCTGGGGAAAAGCAATGTACACCGCCTGCTGCAGACCTTGATGACGCTTGGCTATGTACGTAAACCGGATGAAACGCACTACACGGCCTCACTCAAAGTTTGGGAATTAGGCTGCCAGATCATTTCTCGTGTCAGCATGCGCGATGTCGCCCGCCCGTATATGCAAATGCTCGCCGAGACGACCGGGGAAACCGTCCATCTTTCAGAGCTTTATGCCGGTCAGGTCCTATACATCGACAAAATAGAAAGCCGAGAGCCCGTGCGCGCCTATACCCAATTAGGTGGCCGTGCGCCGGCGTATTGCACGGCCACCGGGAAGGTTATGCTGGCTTATCAAAGCAACGAAACAATCCAAAACGTCATCGCCGACGCCGTCGCTCATACGTCCAAAACGATCGTCGATGCCAATGCTTTTTTGCGTGAAGCACGCGCCATCCGCCAACAACGTTTTGCATTAAATCGAGGCGAATGGCGCAAAGACGTTATTGGGATTAGTGCGCCGGTGTCTTGCTCCATGGGACGTGTGGATGGGGCCATTGGTCTATCTGCCCCGGCAAGCCGCCTGTCTGAAAAAGAGCTTAAGGTGCTCGCGCCCAGTCTGCTTGAATACGCCGAGAAAATCTCGACCGGTTTGGGCTGCACGCAGGCGATATGGTCGACGCTCGGACAACGCCAGACGTGACGCCTGCGCCACACCGGGAGTGAACGCCACATCCAGCCAATCAACACAGACTAAAGAGCGTCTTCTAAAAACCCAATGTCTGTTTAAAACGATGGCCGCACGCGCCCGACCCCTTCGTTTTCCAGGATCGACTCGAACGCGGATGCAATGCGGGTCAACGCAAGATCGGTGTGACGCCGACCTACCACTTGCACACCAAAAGGCATTCCTTTGTGGTCTAACCCACAGGGAATCGTCACGATCGGGCACCCCACAAGCGACAACACCCAAGTAATTGCATACCAAGCGAAATACCCATCCAACGCCCGCCCATTTATCTGGGACGGGTGGTTTTCTTTCACAGGAAATGGCGAGACTGCCGTCGCCGGACAAATCAACACGTCTATTTTGTCAAAAATAGTCTGAAAAGAACGAAACAGACGTGTATGTGCGGCATTGGCGGCGGCTGTCTCCATCAGACTATATCTTTGTGCATCCAGAACGTTGTTCACAACGTTTTGGCTTAATTCCTCGCCTTGCTCACGGACCAAATCGCCATAGGCCGCATAGATGCTTTCTGCCCGCAGAATGGTGAACACATCAGTAGCCGCGGACATATCTATATCTAATTCACATGCATCGCCGACATAGCGAGACAACAATGGCTTTCGAGCGTCAAACACGGCCCGCACGTCGTCCTCTATTGCAGCGACGCCCAAATCTGTTGAAAATCCGATCTTCACTTTGGCAAGGTCCGTGACGTTGTAAAAATTATCAAAATTGACGTCAGAGGCTGGCGTAGACAGCGGGTCGTGCTGATCAAACCCGGATATCGCCGACAACATCAACGCCAAATCCTCAACAGAGCGCGCCATGGGTCCATCGCTCCACAGGGGGGAAAATCCAGACACATGCGACTTTGACGGCACCACACCAGGCGACGGGCGCATGCCGACCACACTGCAAAACGATGCTGGAATTCGTAAAGACCCCCCTAAATCTGACCCCGTCGCAAGAGGTGCCATGTCGCAGGCAAGTGCGGCGGCTGACCCGCCAGATGACCCACCGCTCGTCAGTGACGTGTTAAACGGATTGCCAGTCGCACCGAACACTTTGTTCGACGTATTGGCGCCTGCGCCAAACTCTGGCGTGTTCGTTTTTCCGATTATAATAGCGCCAGCGGCTTTTAGTTTTTCAACGACAACCGCATCCGTGCGCGGCACATGCGTGGCGAAGTATTTGCTGCCATATGTGGTTCGAACGCCTGCTGTATCTGCGAGGTCTTTTATCAATACCGGTAGACCGTGCAGCGGGCCCAGTTCATTGCCTGCCATAACCTCGGCTTCGGCCTTTTTTGCAGCGGCAGCTGCGTCCTCAAAAGTGGTCGTCACCACAGCATTAACGCTAGGGTTGCGATCCTCAACCGCGGCGATGCAATCTGTCACTACATCAACCGGCGAGATTTGCCGGTTGCCAATCATCCGCCGTAACGCAACCGCGCTTTGTGTGTTCAGCTGTCTCATGCGGGCAAAGCCTGCGTGACGCCGATCATGCTGTCTCTCGTAATCAGTTTCGCCAGCTGAGCTTCACCCCATCCTTCCGTGCCCTCAGGGCGCATCGGCATCACCAGGTATCGCATGTCGGCCGAACTATCATGGACACGTACTTCGACACCCTCCGGCAATTCGGTGTTAAACTCACGCAGAACATCGCGTGGCATGCGCACAACATTGGCCCGATAACTGCGGCTTTTGTACCAATCCGGCGGCAACCCCAAAAGCGGCCATGGATAACAGCTACACAACGTGCATACGACAATATTATGTAAGTGCGGCGTATTCTCAACGACGATCAGATTTAACCACGTTGGGTCTAACCCAATCTCGCGTGCCGCTTGCGTTGCATCAGTCCGCATCAACGCGTGATACTCAGGATCAACCCAAGCCTTCGCAATCATCGCCGCCCCATTATGAGGCCCACGGTCATCCATCTTGAGATATAGTTGGTTCAACTCAGTCTGAGTGATAACCTCTTTTTCGATGAGCAATTCCCGAAGAGTTATCTCCATGAACCGGTATTCAGTGAGAGGGCCGTCTTCTTCGTCAGGTTGATTTGGATGAGGGTGATGATCATGCATCTTTTATCGTCCGCGTGTTGGATCAGCTGGCGCCAACCAATGTTCAAATACTTCGACTTCCACGGTATCATCAGCCGGCAAGTCGTCTTGTGGCCAGATATCACTGATCGCAATGCGCACACGGTATAGCGGGACAGCTGGCAGTCCATCTCGACGATAGGCAAGCTCTTCTGGGTTGGCGAAATTACCGCAATGTCGCTCAACGACACCCTTCAGGCCACGTACATACCACGGTGTTCGACAATGGCCGATTGGGAACCCTTGCGCGATTGTCACCGCTTGATCTGGTTGAAATTTAGGCTCCATGGGCCGCCTTTGTCTTTGCCACACGCTGCGCGAATTCGTGATCCGTGATGACACCTCGTTCGATCATCACCTGGGACATTGCCCAAACCCATTGCTCATAATAGCTTAGACGTTTGTATTTTTCCTCGCCCATGCCTTCGACGGTGCGCCGCAATTCATCCACACGCAACAGCCCCTTTTTCGCCAGCAACTCGCGTATGGCATGAACGCGCTTTTCCCAAGGTTCATAATCATGTTCAGATTGATCAAGCGGCAATTCGATAAGGCCACCCAAATCATGTATGCCGCGAAACTCATCCATCATGTTTGCCATTCAGAGACCTCTCTTTTTGCGCGCCGCTGCGACCGCTGCGCCATATGCCTTGATACGATCTTTCAAACCCGGCCGACCGGCTGTCGCAACAATAGAAGCAATATCTTGGGCCCGCGTATCAGGCAGCGTCAAATCAAACATTGTTGTTGAGGCAAACTTTGGCAAGATCACTGCGCGCTGAATTTGGCCTTCGACATAATCATCCCACGCGTCTTGCCCTGCGATTTCAGAGATTAAACCGATGTCCAAGGCGTCGTTGGCATCCACACCTCGTGTATCGATCAACATGTCGCGCGCGTTTTCCGTACCGATTAATCTCGCCAATCGGCGCGTCCCGAGCGCGAGTTCAAAATTCCACCCCGGCATTTTAAACGTTGCAGAAGGGTCAGCGACACGTTTCCAGCACGCGGCCACCAGATCTGCACCCGCCCCGATGACATGTCCTTGGCATAGCGCGATCACTGGGAACGGCGCGTGGTGCACCAATTGCAACATCGTTTCAATGCGCAGAAACCGATGCAGTAGATCACCATCAGACAAACTATCGATGTCCGACAGGTCAAACCCAGCGCAAAAGCTCCGCCCTTCGCCGCGGATCGTGCAAGAGCGTACGCCATCAGTTTCCGTTAAACCGTGAATGAGGGTTTCGACCATTTGCGGACTTAGCGCATTCATCGTCGCAGGGCTGGCAAGAGAGATTGACAGATGCCCCCCCGTTTTCTCAATCTCTACTGGCATCCTTTATGCCGCGCTGCCATCGACACAGGAGAGAAAACCAAGTTCAGCCAAAAGCTGGTCTGTGTGTTCCCCCAACACCGGTGGCGGTGACGTCAGTACTGTTTGCACATCATCAAACCGGAGAGGAGATCCGAAAGTCTGCGTTTCCCGGCCACCGGGCAATGTCATGTCCTGCACCCAGCCCATGTGGTGCACCTGCGGATCATCCAAGGCTTGCGAATAGGTGTTGATCGCACTGCTGGGCACGCCTGCCTTGGCAAAAGCATCCAACCAATGCTCCGCTGGTTTTGTCACAAAGACCTCAGTTAACAGCTTCAATAGTTCGGCTTGATTTGCCGCACGCATGCTAGGGTTAGCAAAGTGGTCTTGCTCTAGCAATTCTGGTTTGCCGACGACATCGCAGACTGACGCCCAAAGTTTGTTGTTCCCTGCCGCCATACCAAAATACCCATCTGACGCCTGAAAAGCTTGATAGGGCGCATTGCGCGGGTGCGCAGATCCCAATTTTCGAGGATCTTTCCCCGTGCCGAAGTATTCGCTGGTCTGCAAGGCAGCGACAGCCAAGGTCGCACCCAGCATTGCCACATCGATGTGTTTACCTTGCCCGGTCTGCGCGACTTCGAGCAAGCCGGCCGCCACTGCATAAGACCCATAAAGACCTGATACAAAATCGCACAGAGGAACCCCGCATTTCACCGGGGCTCCTCCTGGCTCACCTGTGACGCTCATCACGCCCGCCATAGCTTGCATCGTCAAATCGAAACCGCCCTCTTTGGAGCGCGGACCACTTTGGCCAAAGGCCGAAATAGAGCAATAAATCAGCTCTGGTTTTTGCGGGTTCATTGTTGTGAAATCGATTCCGTTTCGTGCCATCACCCCCGGGCGAAAATTCTCGATCACAACATCCGCTGACAAAATCAACGCTTTGGCTGCCGCGATCCCGTCGTCAGATTTCAAATCCAGAACAACTGATTTTTTTCCTCTGTTGATCGATGCAAAATTTTCCGAATACCCGTCATTGATCGGCGGCCACATGCGCATGGCATCGCCTTGCGCGCGCTCAACTTTGATGACCTCAGCGCCCATATCCGCCAATAACATCCCGCAAAACGGACCTGCCGCAACTTCGCAAAATTCGACCACACGCTTTCCAGTCAGAGGCATCATCGAGACGTTTCCTTATGTTTTCTGGACTGAGAAAGACCAGTTAGGTTGGCAGGTGCGACGCTGTACTGCGCCACAAAAAGACATCGACGTTCCCATCGGCTAAATATCGATCCCTAAATTATATAGAACGTAGTTCTGAATTATGGAACACTTAATTCACACGGCCTAAAATTCTTCTTTGGCACCACCAGCGTTTTTCACAGCCCTTGACGCTTAGACAGAAGAAATACACCTCTCGGGAACACCAATTTTGTAACAGTAAAAAAGTCGCCCAAAGAGGCAAAAATAGTTCTGTGATGTGGAATTTAATTCTAATTATTGAAACTGGAGCCGCTCCATGCCACCCTTGTCATGAACCGAAAAGGGCATGCCAATGACATCTGATTCTATTGACCGCGTCTATCCGATGCAGAAGCCCGAAGGACATCAAGCTGCGATCCAAAGATATTCCTCGCGGGTTGATACATCAGTTGAGCGCATTCGAATGCTGATATTGGGATGCCAATATTCAGCCGACGCAGATAATGTCAAAACGGCATTCAAGGCCACGATGGCAGACGTTTTCAAGCATGCTGGCGATCCTCTCCATCACGACCAAGCAATTTTTCACGACGATCAAGGATTTCAGACGGTTCTGGCAGTTTTGTATTGGCAAGACGAGTCTGCCTTCAAAATCTGGCAAGAAGAGTTCGACGTCTGGTGGGCAGCGCAAGATCCAGCAAAAATGCTCCACGGAATGTGGCTCGAGAGTTTTTCGGTCCCACCGGCCTATCGCGAAACGAACGTCTTCAAAGAGTACATTCGGGGGCTGTCAGCCTGTCCCATGTCAAAAATCGCGCCGATGGACGAAAGCGGATATTGGGGTGCCGCGCGCGACCGGTTTGAAGCATCGGCATATGATACCTTCAAGCCAACCAGACCAAGTGAGCTAACATTTGACCCGCGCCGCGAAACACAAGGCAAGCGGATAATCGTGCGTGATATTCCAGACGATATGTGCGTCATCCGGTCTGGCGTTACTTGGGAATATTGTGGGGCAGAACAACTCAACAGCTATGAAACAAACCTGAAACCCAAACTAGACGCGGGCATGGATTACCTTCGAGGCAACCCGCAAGAAACGGGCTGTTGCAGCTTGCGTCAGGTAGTCTGCCTTGATGAAACCGGCGCCGAACAAAAAGAAGCTTATTCCTTAGGAATTTTTAGAACCTTCGGACACTTGGAAAAGTGGGCGCACGATCACCCAACACATCTGGCGATTTACACCCGGGCACTGGCCGAGCGTAAGAAATATCAAGAAAACTTGGAACTGCTCACCTATCACGAAATTTATGTACTGAATTCTGACTTGCGTTGCGAATATCTGAATTGTCACCCGGAAACCGGTTTGCTCCCCTATTTCGACAATGAAATAGGATAAAAACGCCTCTCCAATCAGCGTGACGGGGCAGCATTTCGCGCCGGCCCCTAAAAGACCCAAAATCGCATACGTCCTGCAACCGCTCCTTAGTGTTACGGACCAGGCATCCAATGTTTCTATAGTTGACAAACGCACCCTCGCCTCAATATCATTTGTATACAAACAAGACAGATGGGCGAGATCTCAAGTGACATACCATACTCCAACTGATCTTGCCTCGGCTTTGGATATTGCTGCACAGAGCGGAGGAAAAGTCATCGCGGGCGGCACCGATGTTTATCCGGCTCAAAAGCAGGGCGAGGGCCCCGAATTCTACCTTGATGTTACTCGTATTGCGGAGTTTTCTGGCATCACAAGTAGGGGGAAGACATTCAGGATTGGTGCCACGACCACGTGGACGCAAATTGTTAAATCTGACCTACCTCCCGCCTTCAACGCATTAAAACAAGCTGCAAGAGAGGTCGGCAGCATCCAAATTCAAAACGCGGGAACGATCGCTGGCAATATTTGCAACGCATCACCCGCGGCAGACGGCGTCCCGCCTTTATTGGCGCTGGACGCTCAGGTCGAACTGATCAGCGCCAAACGTGGAACACGCGTTTTACCCCTTAGCGACTTCCTCAAAGGCGTACGCAAAACGACACAAATGAAGGACGAGCTCGTATCAGCGCTCCTCATTCCACCCGTTCCAAACAGCGCCCGTTCTGCATTTGAAAAACTAGGAAGCCGTAAGTATCTTGTCATTTCAATATCAATGGTTGCGGTTGTTTTGAGCTGTGACACAGATGGGCGGATTAGCGATGCGCGAATAGCTGTCGGATCCTGCTCGCCCGTTGCGATGCGTTTACCTAAGCTTGAAAAAGAACTCATCGGTAAAAGCACCGAAACCATTGACGTAAGGGATGACCACTTGTCGTCCCTGTCTCCCATCACGGATGTGCGCGGTAGCGGATCGTACCGCCTTGATGTGGTCGCAGCTCAATGCAAGCGTGCCATTGAGAGGGCTTGCGGATGACCACTGAAACAACTTCCACAAAATTCAACCTTAATGGTCACCCTGTCGAAGTATGCCCTGCCCCGGGCATGCGCCTCTCTCAAGTGTTACGCGAGGATTTAGGCGCGCGAGACGTCAAAATCGGATGCAATGCTGGCGATTGCGGTGCATGTACGGTCTTGATCGATGGCGCGCCAGTATGTGCATGCCTCACACCTGCTCAGCAAGTCAACGACCGCAGTGTCCAAACGTTAAGCGGTCTCTACAAAACCGACAACACAGCGCAGGCATTGGCTGAAAGGTTCCAAGACGCAGGGGCCGCTCAATGCGGCATTTGCACCCCCGGCATGATCGTTTCTGCCGTTGCCTTGCTACGTGACAACCCCAGGCCAAACGAAGTAGATGTACAAGATGCTCTTGGTGGTGTTCTTTGCCGTTGTACCGGTTATCGCAAAATTATTGACGCTGTAATGTCAGCACCAGCAATCGCGCAAGACGCACAAGGGCACGTTGGTGACCCTATTCGACATATCGATGCTGCTGAAAAAGTATCGGGGGCACAAGCGTTTGGCGATGATGTTGCCCCCGCTGGGACGCTTGAAATTTTCATCATTCGATCCCCTTTCGCACGCGCGCGTTTCAAGCTGGGCGATCTGGGGGCCTATGTCGCGAAAAACAAGGGTGTCGAGACTATTTTGACCTGTGCCGATATCATGGGACGTAATTTGTTTGGGGTAATCCCACAGTTTGTAGATCAACCCGTTTTTGCGGAAATGGAAACCCGTTTTCGCGGAGAGGCCGTTGCAGCGGTTATCGGAACGCCTGATTTCATGCGGGGTTTTAACCCAGCGGATTTTCCTGTTCTCTGGGAAGAACTTACGCCCGCCAGAGACATTGATATGGCCCAAACGCCCAACGCTGCACAACTGCACGAAGGGCGTGTCGGTAACGTCATGTGTGGTGGGTTTGTCACCTGTGGTGATCCCGAGGGCGCATTTTCGGCCGCTAAGACAACCGTCGAAGGCCATTTCGAGAGCGGTTTTGTCGAACACGCCTACATCGAACCCGAGGCTGGTTTCGCGCGGATGGATGGAGACAGGGTGGTCATCCATGCCTGCACCCAAGCACCGGTTATGGACTTGGACGCGCTGGAAGACATTCTGGCAATAGACCGCACTAAAATCAGGATTGTGCCGACTGCTGTTGGCGGTGGATTCGGCTCAAAACTAGACCTTTCAGTCCAGCCATACCTCGCGCTGGGTGCGCTCAAAACCGGTAAGGCTGTGCGTTTGAATTACACACGCACGGAATCCATGCAGAGTTCGACCAAGCGACACCCATCAGACATTCATCTGAAAATCGGAGCGACGGCAGATGGTAAAATCAGCGGCTTCAATTTCTATGGCGAATTCGACACCGGTGCCTATGCTAGTTGGGGGCCGACCGTAGCCAATCGTGTGCCGGTTCATGCTTCTGGTCCGTATAGCATCCCGGATTACCGCGCAGAATCAAAGGGCATTCACACCAACAATCCACCTGCTGGTGCGTTCCGGGGATTTGGCGTGCCACAATCTGCCATCGCGCAGGAATGTCTTTTTGATGAGCTCGCGGCGAAATTAGAAATGGACCCGTTGGATTTCCGGATCACTAACGCGCTTAAAAACAAGATGCCAACCGTTTGCGGCCAAGTCTTTTCGCAAGGGGTCGGCATCACGGCCTGTCTAGAGGCATTGCGCCCTGCTTGGAATACAGAACGCGAGGCGGCGCGCGCTTTCAACGCCCAATCAAACACCGTTAAACGCGGTGTTGGTCTGGCTGCTGGGTGGTACGGATGCGGCAACACATCTCTTCCTAACCCGTCAACAATTAAATCAGGTGTCACGGCGGACGGTCTTGTTGTCCTGCACCAAGGGGCTATGGACATTGGCCAAGGCGCTAACACCGTGATTACGCAAATCTTTGCAACGGCTTTGGGCATTTCGGTGGACAAAGTCAAAATTGTTGGACCGGATACGGACGTCACGCCAGATGCCGGCAAGACGTCCGCTTCACGGCAAACTTACGTGTCAGGCAATGCCGCGCGTTTGTCGGGCCAAGCGTTACGTGCGCTGATCTTGGAACGCATGAACGTCGCCAATGACGCGCGCCTCAGCTTTGGCAACGGCAAGGTGTTCGCAACGGACACGAGCGGCACACATGAATTTGTGCTCGATACACTCGACGTGGACGCCGATGCATTCGTTTTCCGCGCAGAAGAAACATATGATCCACCGACCAAGCCCCTTGATGAAAATGGTCAAGGCGAACCCTATGCACAGTTTGGCTATGCTGCACATTTGGTTGTTGTCGATGTGGATAACGATTTTGGCACGGTCAAACCAATTAAATTCGTAGCCGCGCACGATGTTGGCCAAGCCATCAACCCAATGTTGGTTGAGGGTCAAGTTCACGGCGGCATCGCACAAGGTCTGGGCATGGCGTTGATGGAAGAATACATCCCCGGGCGCACCGAAAACTTGCATGATTATTTAATCCCGACCATAGGGGATATCCCCCCGATCGAAACAATCATCATTGAAGAACCCGATGCCCACGGTCCTTATGGTGCCAAAGGCCTAGGGGAACACGTCTTGATCCCAACGGCACCTTCAATCTTGAATGCAATCCATGATGCGGTCGGTGTTCGCATTTCCAAAGTTCCTGCCACACCTGCCCGCGTGCGCGCAGCCATAAAGGCAAAGAAATCATGACAGAGACAGTCAAACCAGAAAAAATTCGATGCGACGCCTGTCCTGTTAATTGCTTCATTGCCGATGGAAAGTCAGGGGCCTGTGATCGTTACGCCAATCACAGCGGCGACCTTGTGCGCCTAGATCCGCTAACAATCATCGAGAGTACCGATCATAAACTGGTGCCGTTTTTGAAAGACGGAGACCCCGCAGATTGGGATGGTAATATCGTCAAAGGTGACCGACCCTTTGTAACTGCTGTCGGTGCCGGCACAACATATCCCGATTACAAACCCGCCCCTTTTATCGTCAGCCAAGAGGTCAAAGGTGTGGATATGGTGACAGTCGTAACCGAAGGGATTTTCTCGTATTGTGGTGTGAAAGTCAAAATCGATACAGATCGCCATATTGGACATGAACGAGATGTCGTTTACGCGGATGGGCAACCTATTGGCCATATGATGACATCTGAATATGGGTCAAAAATGATGTCTTTGGGCGGCGTCGAACACCTCACCGGCGGGTCGAAAAAGGAAGGGCGTGTGACCTGCGATGCCTTGCTGCGCCTATGTAACCGAGACGCAGTGACTGTTGTGGTGGGCGACGGTGATCATGCCACAGAAGTCGTGATCGAAGCTGGTAAAGCCCCAATCATCAACGGCATCAAAGAAAAACTAATGCGCGTTGGTTGTGGCTCAGCGACGATTGGTATGTTCGCCAAACAATGGCAAAATCACGTCGACGACGTCGTTGTCGTGGATGATCATATTACCGGCGTCCTATCAGAACACCAAGCCGGGAAAGAGTTGCAAATCCCGGCCACTGGTATCAAAATTCTTGGCCGCCGCTCCACGCCAGGCCGTTATTTTCAAGTCGCGAAACCAGGCACAGGATGGGGTGGCACCGATATCGATGACCCGCTCAAAATCTTGGGGCCCTTCAACCCCAAGACCGCCACAGAAGGGATGCGGTTGTTGATGGTGTCTACCACTGGCGAACAATCGGCCTATTTTGAACTGGGCGCTGATCTCACCCCGCAACCCATGGAAATGCCGGATATCTTGCGCGCCTCGGCCGATTTAATTGCTGAAAATTGCGAACCCTCCGTTTGCTCTGTGCTGTTTATGGGGGGGGCAGGTGGCAGTCTGCGCGCTGGCGTCACAGAAAACCCCGTTCGGCTGACCCGATCTGTCAAAACCTCACTGACCCACGTGTCATGTGGTGGTGCAGATGTGTATGTTTGGCCCGGCGGTGGAATCACAGTAATGGTGGATGTCTTAGACATGCCAACGGGATCGTTTGGCTATGTCCCGACCCCCGCGCTTGTCGCTCCGATCGAATTCACCCTGCGTATTCGCGATTACGATACGCTGGGGGGCCATATGGACGAAGTCCAACCGATTGATGCGATCAGGGCAGGTGATCTGCGGCGGGTAAAACAAAACACGCCGGGACATAACCCCATGTCCCATTCCAATTATAGCTGGTCAAAAGAAAAATCATCGTAATGGACCCAACCGCCTTTCTCCTGCCTTGCGGCAAACGTCTGCATTTACAGCACGGCCCAATTGATTTGATCATCGGGGCAGATGGCGACAGGCACGCCGCCTTCAAGGCTGCAACAGCGCGGTTCCAGACCATCCTCGTAGATCTTGTGGCAGAATTACCCGAGCTGCGATTACCGTTAACACAAGATATTCCAGCACCTTTTGGTTCAACTGCTCGGCGCATGAATCAAGCGGCTCGCCCATTTATGCAAACCGCCTATGTCACCCGAATGGCTGCAGTTGCAGGTTGCGTTGCCGATACGGTTTTAGACGTGATGAAGGAACAAGATATTACGCGCGGGTACGTCAACAATGGTGGCGATATCGCCCTGCATTTGACGCCGGACACGTCCTTTACGATGGCTATGGCAGCATCTCACGGTCAGGAACTTGGCCGGATCAAAATCGATTACACCGACCCTATTCGCGGCATTGCGACCAGCGGTCGCCATGGGCGCAGTCACAGCCTCGGCATTGCAGATAGCGTTACGGTTCTTGCACAAAACGCTGGGGCCGCTGATGTCGCTGCAACCTTGATTGCCAATGCCGTAGACCTGCCGAACCATCCCGCAGTGACACGAACACCGGCCTTCGCGCTTGATGACACGAGCGACCTTGGTTCTTTGCCGGTTGTTACTGCTGTTGGAAAACTGGCTCCTGTCGATGTCACTTATGCACTTGAAACAGGTCTAAAACGGGCTGACAGCTTCATCACAAGAAATCTGATTTCAGGCGCGGCCATTTTCCTGCAAGATAGATCTGAAACAACCTGCCCTGCGCAGCTCTCCATCACACAGAGGACACCGCACCATGCCTGACGTCATCCTGCGCAAAACCATTTATTCCATAGAAGAGACCTTTCATGAAGGGGGTCCACAGCCCGAAAAATCACATCGCCGCGCCGCAGCCTTAGCTGTGATAGAAAACCCATTTGCAGGACGTTTTGAACCCGAGATTCAAAGTTTCATGGAAGATTTGAAACCCCTCGGACTAAGCATGGCTGCAAAGCTGATCGAGTTGCTGGGCGGTGCAGATCAAATCGAAGGATATGGCAAAGGTGCAATGATCGGCGAAGCGGGTGAATTAGAACATGGAGCCCTCTGGCATGCCCCGGGTGGTTACGCCATGCGGCAACTATTGGCCGACTCACATGCGATTGTTCCATCGTCCAAAAAGGTTACGGGTGTGGGCGCACGATTGGATGTCCCGATCACCCATATCAATGCATCATACGTGCGCAGCCATTTCGACTCGATGGAAGTTGGTGCGAATGACACACCGCGTGCCAACGAACTTGTGCTGATCCTCGTAATGAGCACAGGAGCACGTATTCACAACCGTGCCGGTGGTCTAGACGCTGCGAATATCATTGGAAAGGATGGCTTGAGATGAACGCCAAAATCAGGAAAATTGCCGTAAACATCGAAGAAACACATCGCGAAATTGGTCGTGAAATTTCACCGGCAACGCGCAAAGCGGTTGCTGTGGCAGTTATCGAAAACCCATTCGCTGGCAGCTATCAAGAAGATCTTAGCCTGTTGATGGACATCGGCGCAGAGCTCGGCGCGCTGTTAGGTAAAAAATGTGTCGATGCATTAAAGATCACCCCAGCACAGGCCGAGAGCTACGGCAAATCTGCCATGGTCGGAGAGAATGGAGAGTTGGAACATGCTGCGGCGATCCTGCACCCAAAACTTGGTGCCCCTTTGCGGACCGCCGTTGAAAAAGGCGCAGCCTTGGTGGCATCCTCCAAGAAAATGGGCAGCCCCGGTCAAGTACTCGATGTCCCGTTGGGTCACAAAGATGCAGCCTATGTTCGCAGTCACTTTGACGGAATTGAGGTGAGATTGAATGATGCGCCACGCGCGAATGAGATTTTGGTCGCCGTGGCCGTCACAGATAGTGGACGCCCTCTGCCGCGCGTCGGCGGGTTAACCCACAAAGACGCCACAGGAAAAGACGGGTTGTACTGAGGCAAAGCCATGGATCAGGTTGTACTATATCTTTTTGCTAGATACTAATTTGGCATGGCCTCTGATCCTTTGCATTCTGAAAAAACCGACTACGTTCTCGAGAACCAAATAGGTTTTCTATTGCGCGTCGCGAACCAAAGACATGCGACCATTTTTCAAACCCGTACAAACGAAAAACTGACACCAACGCAGTTTAGCACAATGATACGGCTGTCCGAGGTTGGGAAAGTATCGCAAAATCATCTTGGACGTCTTGCCGCAATGGATGTGGCCACGATCAAGGGAGTCGTGGACAGGTTAAAATCCAAAGGGCTGATCCAAACTGAACCTGATCTGGTCGACAAGCGTCGTTCCGTTATCTCGCTGACAGAGCTTGGCGAGACTGTGATAAACGACCTCAAGTTTACAGGTCTACAAATCAGCGAAGAAACACTCGCTCCTTTAACAGCAAAAGAACAGAAAATACTCCTGAACTTACTCCGCAAAATCACGTGACCCATAGAGCTGCAACTGCTGAATTGGCAATGTCGTCAGCTCTCTGGTCAAAGTAAAGACCGACAAGTTGCAGTTCTTCCAAAGGTCATAAAATTCGTTCGGGCAACCGCATCGCAGGCGGTGTGTTACGCGACCGCTCAGAACGAATTTCGCCATCTATGATCGTCATGCCAACACCCGGGAGGTTTCCTAGCTGAACGGATTCTAACATGTTTTTACCCGGAGAATGTTGCGCTTGATCCATCAGCACAAAGTCAGCGCATTTACCAACCTCAATCAACCCTGTATCCAATTCACGTTGCCGCGCGGTATTGCCATTCGCAAAACAAAACGCTTTCTCCGCAGCAACATTGCCAAATGCCGATAGCATTGCAACCATCCGCAAGATACCCAAAGGTTGCACACCCGACCCGGCGGGCCCATCAGTACCCAAAATAACTTGATCCAATTTATCCAATTCACGGGCCGTATTCAGCGCCAGAACAGCTGAACGTTCATTACCATTGTGCACGATCTCAAACGCTGACTGACAGCTTTCACACAGACAAATAATCTGGTCATCCGGGAGCGCGGAATGTCCGCCATTGATGTGGCCAATAACATCCGTGCCAGTCTCAATCACCATATCGGCGTCAATGAGACCAGACCCAGGTATGGACGGCCCACCCGTATGGATGGTGCTTTGGATACCGTATTTCCGAGCCCAACTGACCATCTGTTGGGCGGTCTTACCATCTTTAACTGTGCCAAGCCCCACTTCGCCCAACAATTTGACACCTGCATCCGCCAAATCCTTGAAATCCTCTTCAACCATGCCGTGCTCTATCACTGGCGCGCCCGCATGGACCTTTACACCTGAAGGCCGAAAATTTTCGTACCAACGCTGTGATGCAATCGCCATGGCCTTTAGTCCTACGATGTCTTTTGGCCGCCCTGGCATGTGCACCTCGCCCGCTGAAATCAATGTGGTCACGCCGCCGTGCAACGTGCTGTCGATCCAATGGAGCTGCTGTTGACGCGGAGTGTAGTCGCCAACAACTGGGTGGATATGGCTGTCGATCAAACCGGGTGCAAGTGTCACGCCATGCGCATCAACAATTGTCGTCGCATCATCGCAGTCAATGTCGTTCTCGTAACCCCATTCAGAGATTTTCCCATCAAGAGCGACGAGGCAATCCCCATCAAAGATTGGTTCTTCGAGTTTACCCGAAAGAATTTGTCCAATGTTCCTGATGACAAGCTTAGCCATGTCGTGCCTCTTCAAAAGGTTCAAAATTTCATTAGTATACGAATATAATTGCAACCTACGTCAAGTCAAAAACGAAAAGACCAGTTCTATTCAAAACAATCACTATGCCAGCGGGGCCCAACTCAATTTTTGATTTTGATCCATCCTATGTCGGAAACTAAATTCCTTACCATGACCGCTTCCTTGCCATCAGCTTTAATCTAACGACGACAGTTGCTCGGAGCGGAACCGCGCGCGTCGCTTTACGATCTACCCGCCCACGTCGGTTTTAAATTCGCGCATCAGACTTTCCAAACTAGAGACCTCGGCACCGAGAGAAGCTGCAACTGTTGACGCTCTCTCTGCGATCGACGCGGTTTCCTGTGATCCACTGTCAACTTCGGTAACCGTTTGGTTTAGATCGATCACACTTTCAGATTGGTCCTTAGTCGCGCGTGCAATTGCGTCTACTTTATCTACAACCTCGACGATCGACGTCATTGTTTCGTTCAATGCCGCACCAGCCCCGCCCACGGAATCCACACCTCGTTCTACTTGGTTGGAACTTTCATCAACAAGGTCTTGAATTTCCTTTGCGGCGTCGGCTGTTCTCATTGCCAGCGACCTTACCTCGGACGCTACAACCGAAAAGCCTTTACCCGCGTCCCCCGCGCGTGCGGCTTCGACAGCCGCGTTCAAGGCGAGCAGGTTAGTTTGAAAAGCGATCCCATTTATCGTTTCCGTTATTGAAGAAATTCGTTCCGAACTGTCGCGAATTTCTCTCATTGCTTCAATGGCTTGGGTAACGGCCTGCTCACCTCTTGAGGCACAGTTTCGCGCATCCTGAGCCGTCGTCTTAGCATCTTGCGACATATCAGCGTTCGACTTGATCGCAGAAGAAATGGTCGCGACCGTTGAGGCGGTTTCTTTTACCAATCTGGCCTGCCGTTCTGATTGGGCTGACAGACTAGTTGATTGTTGATCCAATTCAGATACAGGGGTTTCCAAGGCTACTGTGGCTTTTCGAACGGCCCCCATCAACTTGGCTAGCTCGTCAAAGGAATTGTTCATTTGCTGTGCAACTGACCCGTATTTCCTAGGTAAGTCCTTTGGCATACGTGCGGTCAGGTCGCCATCTGCCAAGGTTGTGCAGGTCCGCTGGAGATCTTCAAGGTAGCTCCCGATAACCTCACAGATCTCATTCACACCTTTGCCAAGCGCATCGATTTCTTGATCGTCAAAGCTGCTTTGTACGCGCTGATCAAGCGACCCATCTCTCACACTGTCGACGACAGAACCGACTGTGTTGCTCAGCTCAGACAGCATATGAGCGCGTTTTTCTTCTTCACTCCGTAAATCCGACAGCATCGTCGCGCGATGCTGTTCTCCGTTTTGTAACTCGGCCAGCATTGTAGATCTACGTTCATCTGCTTGTTTTTTCTCGGCTTCACTTTCGGCGAGGTCAGCTTCGTGCTTTATCAAAGTATGTCGGAAATGATCGATACTTCGAGAAAAATCACCGATTTCATCCCCACGTGATGTATATGGTACATCAATATTCCTTTTCCCAGAACTGAGGCTACAGACAACGTCACTGAGCGCGGTCAACCCTTTTACAATGGAACGCGACAGACCAATACCGCACATCAAGGTCATGACAAAAGCCAAAGCAATGAAACCACCCGATTGCAGAAAAACGCGTTGTTTTGTCAAATATGCTTGCTGAACAAAAGCTTCCGTAGAAGCATCCGCCTTGTTTTTTATGCGATCAAGAACTTCTCTGATCCCCAGTAATTGAGGTGGCCCATACTCGCGATAGGCTTCATAGGCGAAATCGTGACCTCCCTTGGCGGCCATCTGAAACACCCCCATCCAAAGCGGCCTCCACTCTTCTACGGCCATACTCAATTGAGCAACTTCTTCGGCATGTTCGGGCATGCGCCCAGCCACCGAGTCGAGAGACTCAAGAACGAAAGCTTCGCTTTGCAACGCTGAATCCAAAAAAGTCTCATGTGCTTCAGAAGATTGATCGACCAATGCGACAAGCATGTCCCGATTGATCGAAATCAACCTTGTCTCTACTGCGCGCAAAGAAGCAGCAACATAATATTCTCTCTCAAACAACGACTCTGTAAATCGAGATATCCGAGATATTTCGTACGAAAGTACCGACCCCAACAGGAGAGTCGAAACCAAGCACACAGCCATCGTTGCGACTAATTTGTTTCTGATCGTCAATCGATCAACCATTTTCAGCATGCTCGGCCCCACGTGTTAGATGGGGTCACGCATATGTTATCATAGTTTAAAGTTAGTTAGCTTGGCGAAGTCATCTGAAAAAACACGAGTTCTGCCGGATTTTTGACCGTTTTCAGCTCAATACAGCCTTTTATTATGAAATTCTGCTCTAAAATTCGAACACAGCCTTAACCCTCCCGGCCCATGTCAACACATCCGATTTTGGGCAAGCTTGCGCGGGCATCATTTCTCGGCGAAACTTCTGAATGTCATTGGAATCAAATCCATTGGCGATACAAAAGCTGACCCAACTGGGAGAGAAACGAATGAGAAGTGGAAGGTTTTCCGTCACTGTAGGGTTGATCCTCGTGGCATCCGCAACTTACGGCGAGCGGATTGAAGACGTCGGTGACGACATCGTCGCAGGGCAACGCGCTGCACTTGCTGCAAATACTGACGGGCAGGGCTATGGTCCGCAAGCCCCACGTGATCTCGCATCACCAGCTGGGGAAAATGCGCGGAGTTTTGGAAGCGCGCCCACCCATAAAGAAATGAATTTATGCAATATTCATTTTCATGAAGGCGCCGAACATCGCGGTGGCCAATTCACCACCTACTTAGGAAATGGGAATGGCAAGGGCTACGGCACCGGTTATGGCTATGATGGCACGCTGAGCGAAGCCGAACTATCGCCAATCGACACGGCAATTGGGGAAGGAAAAAAAGGGCTGCTGGAACCGGGGATGACGATCGAGGTGCATTACGTGCACACGACTGCGCAGATCCAACCCGGTCCAACGCTGGGATCTTGCCTCTCAGAGGCCGTCGGCAATCCCCAATTGCGGGTGGAAACCCAAGTAATGGTTTTAGTCAACGACACACAGGCCAATGATTTTGTTGAACTGGCATCAGTTGAGAAGATCAACGGGTATTGGCAAGCGCCGAACCTACCGACAGATACAGGCGAACCGATTGCCTATAACGGATCAACAACCGGACCAAGTTACAATGAAAAAGGGTCTCCGTTTCAAGTCAGCTGGTCGGTTCGGCCCAATGTCATCAAAGTTGATATTCAATCCGTCGGCAAATGGTATTCTGATAATATTTTTGACGAGAAGCATGCGCACGGTGTCAGAAATCTTGTGATGAACCCTGCGCTGCTGTCGCCGTTCAACTAAATTTAGCGCAGCAATTGTCTATCACTGGCCCTCGAAATGGGGCCGGTGATAAACAGGGCCCTGTCACGAAGTTTTTGGAATACGGGCGTGCTTGCCAAGCTGTGATAGAGGCCGCCCTTTGAATTGGCCGGTGAGTATCAGAACGTGACGACTGGCTTCTAAGGCAGTTATCATCCGAAAGCTTCCTGTGCGCGGTATTTTTCTATGTCCCGTATACAGTTTCTTTCGGCGATCTTTAGGAAATCATGGCGGAGCGCGGGGTCGAAGTCAGGTGATCCGATATGAGGTCATGCCTCAGCTATCTCTTGTTGGACTGTGGCAAAAGGTTTTCTAAGCGATGATATGGGAACCGATGCCGTAACCGCCTCTTTATGAACAGGACACTTTTACAATGTCGCTACGGTTGAAAAAGGGGCCAATTTCTATGCTGGGATTGAGAAGAGCGTAAAGCTCTGGCGGCACACTGATATCCGCGCAATATAAGGTCCCAACGTGATCTGTAACGGCAGTGGATTGCATCCCCAGTTTGGGCAGAGCGATTGTTAAGGTCGCTGTCGCACGTATCGCAGGTTCATAGATGGTGCCTGTGGCCGCATCGTAGCCCGATGGTACATCTAACGCCAAGGTCGGTGCAGGGTTGTCATTGGCCCAATTAATCAACGTGGCAGCGGTACCACCAGGTGCGCCGTTCAGGCTGTAGCCGATCAATCCATCAAGGATGACATCAACGGGTTTGTTGATGTCATCGATGGACATTTGCGCCACATTTTCAAGCCCTAAGAGGATATTCAGTTGGACCTTTGGAACCTCTGCCATCTGCGTATGTGCTTGCGCAGTAACGACCGTGACATTAGCGCCCCATGTCGCCAATCGGCGCGCAGCTGTTAACGCACCACCACCATTGCCGCCGCCACCAGCAAGAACCACGACATGCTTCCCTTCTGGCGCACCCCCGAGGGCAATATCACGCGTCGTGATCGCCAGGCAGCGACCGGCGTTCTCCATCATTTGGAAGAGGCTGATTTGGAAATCTTCCATCATCATCCGATCAACCTCGATCATTGTCTGGGTATTAACTTCGGGCAATTGAGCGACTTGGGGGAATTCTTGGGTCATTTCATCACCCTTGATGTTGCGGGCCGATGCCCTGAAACAGCTTAGAAATATCAACCGTTGCCTTATGCCCGATATCTGCAAAATTCTCTTCCAGCCAGTTCGTCGCAGTCTTGCGCCCAAGGTCGCGTAAATGGGTCAGGAATGCCCATTCCGCATTCATTTTCGAAGAAGCACCCAAAGGCAAAAGCGCTTCTTGATTTTCAACGATGTGAATACGTGTGGCGCGGTAATCTTTGTCAGAAAGTTTGCCTTCCTTGATAAGACGCGACACAAAATCAATGGACCGCAGTTCTTTCAGCAGGCTAGAATTGAAACTGATCTCGTTCACGCGATTCATAATGTCTTGGGCAGATTTTGGGACGCCTGAGCGTTCCACAGGATTGATTTGGACCACCAAAATATCAGAACAATCTGTATGCGTGTGGAACGGGAACAAGGCTGGGTTACCCATGTATCCGCCGTCCCAATACGGTACGCCATCAATTTCAACGGCCTGAAACACCATGGGCAAACAGGCCGACGCCATAACCATGTCCGCTGTCAATGAATCCGGATCAAAAACCTTTACGCGACCAGTTTCGACATTCGTTGCTGAAATAAACAATTTGACCTGTTTACAGGCCCGAACTCTTTCGAAATCAACGACCTTTGTGATCAAATCCTGCAACGGATTCATGTTGAACGGATTCATTTGGTAGGGTGACACTATGCGTGTCATCGCGTCGAAAAAGTGATAGCCGGGCGAATTCTCAAGGGTCCAATTTCCCATGAAAACATCGAAGGGCGCGCGTTGAATTGGGCTGGTTTTAGCCGTTTTGCTCATTTCCGACCAAAAATGCTCTAACGCTTCGCGGGCGCCATCGTTGCCGCCATTCATCAATCCGTCGGCGCAAACGACGGCGTTCATGGCTCCGGCAGATGTGCCTGAAATGGCTTCGAATTCCAATCGCCCATCTTCCAGGATTTTGTCAAGAACACCCCAGGTGAACGCTCCGTGCGATCCGCCACCTTGTAGCGCGAGATTGATCTTTTTCGTTTTGATGGCCATCTGGAATGTCCCTTTTTTATGCTTTGTCTTGAAAGGATGTGTCGGCGTCGTTCGCTTAGTGGGATCCGTGCGCCAAGACACCGACAGGTTTTACGCCTTTGACCTCGCTCATCGGTTCGACGACACCAAAATACATCACGGCATCAACGTCGCCTGTGTTCTCCCAAAACCCCGTCGCGCCAGTCCCTAGATTGCTACCGGTGCGTTCGCTCAACGTGGTAGATGCGTCTGTATCCGAGCGGTGCTCTTGCACTTCGCCGATCCAAACAAAGGCTTGCAATGGCTCACCAGCGCCGGTGAAATCGGGCAAAGTTCCACCCGGTTCAATTGTGGCGCGATAGGTGCTCAATCCCCAACCGGTGCCATAGGCGTCGTCGAAATGTTGGCCCAAATCAACCACACCCAGCAGATCGTTATGCGCCTCAGCCATTTCTGGTAGATCGAAATTCGCGGCTGTGGGCACGGGTTCAACGGCAACGTTCGCATACTCATCCGCAACGGGTTGAATGTCAAAGGCGATCAAATAGACCGTTTCCGATCCTGCATTGTGCCACCAATGGGCTGAGCCACCCGCTTCCATGGCCAAGCCTCCTGTTCGGTGTAGGAACGGTTCGTCTGCCAAGCTCGAGTATTCGTAGATTTCACCCGTTGCGACAGTGAAAACCGCAGGGCGATTAACATGGCTGTGAATTGGGACGATACCGTTTGGACCACCAACGGACCAAAATCGCGTGCGCAGGCTGCGTCCTGCAAGCTCGGCAATGCCTTCAGCCTCGAGCGGTTGGGTAGCAACAACCACAGGCACTAATTTCGCACCTTTTGTTGGTCCGGTCAGCCCCAGCATGACTTCGGTATCTACCTTGGTCAAATCATGGCTAAGTGCTGCGTTTGCAGCAATACAGATTGCAACAGTAGCAATCAATTTAGGTGATTTCATGCCATGTACCTTTCTGTGAACTAAACACTTTAGTGAGCAGTCCAGCCGCCATCGACGGGCAGAGCTGTGCCAGTGATGGACTTGGCGCCATCGGTGCAGAGAAAGACGGCGAGGTCAGCCAATTCTTCGACCGTTGCGAATTGCTTGGTCGGCTGGGCAGCCAACAGCACATCGCGCTTAACTTGCTCTTCGGTCAGGCCGCGGGCTTTTGCTGTGTCGGGGATTTGCTTTTCCACCAAGGGTGTCCAGACGTAACCGGGACAGATCGCGTTGACGGTCACGCCATGCTCCGCCGTTTCCAGCGCGATAGTTTTGGTGAACCCGACGATGCCATGTTTGGCAGCAACATAGGCAGATTTGAACGGCGAGGCGACCAGACCATGGGCAGATGCGATATTGATGATCCGGCCCCAACCGCGTTCCTTCATCCCCGGTACAACGGCCTTGGTTGTGTAAAAGGCCGCTGAAAGGTTCAGATTTATAATGGCCTGCCACTTGTCGTTCGGGAAATCCTCGACAGGTGAAACATACTGGATACCGGCGTTGTTGACCAAGACGTCCACCCGGCCAAAAGTGTTCTGTGCCAGAGCGATCAGCTCTTCAGGGCCGTCGGGTGTCATCATATTGGCACGGGAATACACGGCCTTGATCCCGTAATCGTCTTCAAGCTGTTTGCGCGCGTGCTCTACGTCTTCGGGGGCTTCGATCCCGTTCATGACGATGTTCATGCCGGCGGCTGCCAGTCCTTTAGCAATGCCAAGTCCAATGCCACTGGATGACCCGGTGACGACGGCTGTTTTAACTTCAGTCATTTTAGTTCTCCGTATTGAATACGCGCCCACAGATGCGGACGATGATTAGCTTGAGGCAGTTTGAAGAGGGCGCCCGAGGGGTCGAGCAACGATCACCGAACCGGCGGTGATCACCAGCAGAGCATAAATTGCAGCGTTCCATCCTAGGGCAGTGAATATATTGCCGATCACTGCCGCACCGATCAAACCGCCGAAATAGTAACTGGTCAGATACAGGCCGCTGGCTGTTGCGCGGTCTGCTGTTGCCGATGACCCGATCTGTCCAGACACAACGGCTTGGGCGCAAAAGGTGCCAACGCCGACGGCCGTGAGACCTAAGATCACGACAGGCAAGCTGGGAACCAACAGGGCCAGCAAGCCGAGGAACGCCAATCCCATCGATATCTTAAACCCAAAGTATGTTCCCCGTGTCGATACCATTCTTCCGGCCAATGGAGTGGTGAACACAGCGGGTAGAAAGACCAGGTAAACAAAGCCAAGTTGTTTACCTGTCAAGGAAAATGGGGCCGCGGACAACATGAAATTCACGTAAGTAAACACAGATAAGAAGATGAAAAGGATCAAAAAGCCGAGCAAAAAACTCGCTTGGAGACGCGGATTTGTGAGGTGGATTTTCCAAACTTGCATGACCGAAGGCCCATCTGAGTTGGCTTTTTGTGGTGTACTCTGACTGAGGCAGAGATACGCTAGAGCGGCGCCGATGACGTTGAGCAGGGCAAACAGCCAGAAGCTGATGGACAGACCAAACCAATCGGCAAAGTTCGCAGCCATTAAGCGGCCAACGAGGTTAGACAGAACGTTGCCGGTAATATAGGCAGCCATCGCTCCGGCAGCTTCCTTTGCGCTACATTCCTCGGCGAGATAGCTCATAGTCAGGGTAAATGCCGTCGCCATCAACGCACCCTGCGCGATGCGCAGCCACGAGAAAAGTGCCAGATCGTCGACGAATCCAAGAAGCGTGGTCGGAACCGCTAGCACGGCAAGGCTGATCCAAATGCCCTTAACCCGGTCTATATGACGACTGAGAAGGGCAACAACCAAACCGGCGGCGGCCATCCCGAATGTAGACGCGTTAACCGCCAGACCCATAGACGCCGGATCGGTTCCATAGAATTCTGTCAGCTGTGGTAGAATTGCCTGGGACCCAAATAGGTCAATCAGCGTAAGGAAACTGAGCAAACCAATTGTGATTGTTCTTGTCAGCATGATGACCTCCAATAGTTCAGCACAAAGACCTTTAAGGCGACTTGTTGGGGCTGCGTAACATGGAAGAAATTTAAACGACATGCTGCACTGCAGCAGGTAACGCATATTTGAGTGTCGCCCTTTTCAGAACTTTGAAACGAGTTCCTCAAAGGGATCCGTCGCAGGTAGTCTCGCATCGTACATATGTACTTGTTAGTTGAAATTTGTAAGCACGGTTTGGACAGCACCTATGCTTGATGGTTCCAGCTGAATTGCTGCGCCTGAAATATTTTCCGGGTGTTGTCGCGTAAACTTATAGTTGGTTGTTTAAGAGCAATTGACGCTCATGACCCAGTCGTTGGCGAACATGGCGTCGTTCTGGAGAAAATCATACAATTAAGGCGCAAAAAACGGGCGGCGAAACGGCTGTTGGTCAGGCTGATCAAGCGCCATGGCCTGTCGAAACGGATGGTTTCTGAAAAATTGCGATCTTACGGTGCCGCCAAACGGGAGGTCACTCCGAATCTCGATCATTGGTCACACAAAAGGCGCAACAGTCGCACTGAGAACAGCCACCTAGCATTTGGAGAACGGGAACGAACAATGCGAGAGTTTCGTTCTACGGGCGGCCTGCAGCACTTCGAATCTGTTCATTCTGCGATTAGAAACTGCTTCTCGGTTCCCTCCCGTCGCGCCTCCGCCCTGACCATCCGTTACCACCGAATGAAAGCCTTCGGCGGATGGACCGCTGCGGTCGAAGCCGCCTAGATTTCGTTGTGAGTACTCCATTTTGGCTTTGCATGGTTAACGTGATAACGCCCCGTCACAGGATGAACAAACTCTACATTAAACTGAGAGAAACTTCCGGGGGCGCGGATTAACGTCGGGACACCGAAAAAGTTCCCCCCGCTGGTCAAAACCACAGGAAATTTGAGACGTCTTGTGGGTTTTAGGACGGGAGCTGCGACACTGATATTCATCTCATGGATTCAAACCTTTGCGAACCTTGAATGTTATGAAACTGCTTTGTTACTCACAAACAAACTGGTCGGAGGTTAATACGCTCAGCCGCCATCCCACATTCGATCAGCGTGGTTAGCAAACAGAAAAACCCGCGCGTAGGGGAACACGTTCTACTGCCGGCTTTGAAAACGCGTATTTCGTATACATTCTGCTGTCTTGCTGACAACCGGAAGAAATGCGCGATGAATTTGATAGATACTGGAAAATAACCCGTCATGCGTATTTGAAGTGCTCGACGTAGCATGGCTATCCTATTGATTCGGATAAGATCCATGCGCCACGAAAATCCAGAAGCCTTCGCTGCATAAGCCGGTCGTTTGCAAGACAAACCTCAAATACTCTAGGTGACAACAAGATGGTTTTTTCAAAGCTTCGTAGGAAACTGGAAAATAAAGCAATCGGTGCGCGTTCCCTAAGCTTGTCAAGTGACCCTTTGGCAGGCAGAATTTTGGCGCCTACGCAGGAAGAAGCCTCAGTTGAAACCAGTACTTTCTCTATTGCTGCGAGCGACTCTTAACTCGTAAATCAACTACAACAACGCATTGCGCGCGCGCAGTCGGTTAACGGTGATTTGTCGGCTTGTCTGGACAAAGTTACTTTTCATCAGCCAGTGTCGGAGGCGACAGTTCTCGATTGCCTTAGAACGTATGGGCTAGCCATCTTTCCATCCATCTATTCAAAAACCCAACTGGCAAAGGTTGAAAAAGAATACAATGACTTGATCGAGAATGGCGCTAATCTAGCGCTGGATGTAGCAGCCCGCGAAGACACCCCGGCAAATTCTTACGGTATTTCACTCCAGCGAAAAGCTCTCAGCGCGTACCGCTTCCCTGAAACATCGGCATTGTTCGGTTCTCGTACCGTCGAGAAAGTCACTGAAAAATTCTTTGCGGGACAGCCCTTTGACTACAATGGCGATCTATTCGTGCAATGGACGGATCACACCGATGTCCCTGCATCCGGAGCGCTGCATTGGGACAAACAGCTTACGTTGAAGTCGTGGCTATATGTGACTGATGCGACTGACGGCTATGGTCCTATGCGCGCTGGAGTGGGAACTGCCGCATGGACTCGATACATCAGAGAGGATGCGATGTTTGATGGTGTTCCTTACGGGAAAATTGTGAACCAGGTCCAAGAAAAAGGCTTTCCAGTCGTTTCAACCGGTGGACCGGCAGGAACATTTTTCCTTTTCGCAACGGACACAGCGCATGGGGCGACGTCTGTCGACCCAGGCAAACGACGCAATATCCTACGCGCCCGCTCCCGCCCGCATCGCGTAAAACAATGGTCAGCTTGGGCGCACAAGCTTTAACCAGTTTCACGGAACGCAGACCAAATCTTTGTCACCCACGGCCGCCAATTTATAGACGTCAGGAAATAGAGTTTTCTCAACAAGACATCTCACGAGATTTGAGATGAAGAATGGACAATAAAGAGACGCACAAGTTATGGAGATTCTGGAACGATCAGTTTGCCAGTTTCTGAACTGTACCGCGAGCATGGCATGAGCAGCGCAAGTTTCTACAAACGGCGCTACGTTCGGCGGGTTAGATGTATTTTTTATCGCCACGAAGAATACTCGTCCTGTAAAGACGTTCTGGCGCGGTGCCTGCAATCGCTGTTATGCGACCTGAGCGGAATAACGCCAAGGGGTAAGCGCGTCGAGAACCGACGTTAGCCATGGCTGCGGATCAACGCCGTTGAGTTTGAGGTCTGGTACGGGTGTTCGGTTGTTCAGGGACGAGTGTAGTCTGCCGTGATCGCTGACAATGCTGGTTGGCTTTGCGTAAATCCGTCGGCGCTGGTGAGCAACTGCCTTCATCTCAGGCCCGGCGTTGCGAGACATCATGATCCGGCGTCGCACGAAGCGCTACCGCTCGGTTGGCGTTCTGAGTTCTTTCCCTGCAACTCCTTCAGGACAACATTGTCCAACATCGTATCTGCCAGGAGGCGCTTCAGCTCGGCGTTCTCGTCACTCATTACCTGCAACTTTGCAGCATCAGAAGCTTCTATACCACCGTATTGGCATTTGAACTTATAGAACGTTCCTCAGCTAAAGCCAGGCTTGTGGCACACCTCCGCCTTCGGCGTTCCCGCTTCTTGCTCTTTGATCATCTCAATTATCCGGGCTTCACTAAATCGGCTCTTTCGTATCTGTTTGATCCTTCAAAGGTTGAATAAACTATACATCAAACTGACGGAAGTTTCCGGAGACAGGTCAGATGCAAGGTTCTCGGTCGGCTCAAAGGTTGTGCGCAGCATGCGATTCGCACAGGCCCCCAAGGCCGCTCATCGGTTGATTGCCAAAACGCCTGTGCAGGCTTGCGCGTACTGTCGCTAGACCGAAACCCGTTCATCGCCCTTCTTGAAAAGCGCCCTGCAAGGATGGCGAATTACCTGCCCATTTTGCAGACAGGCCTACCAAGGTAAGGCCACCGGAGATGACAGCCCGGCGTTTACGAGGTATTTGGCCGCCGCACCTCACGGTGAGAAGTTGTTGAACGACCACGCAGAACACTGAGCAAAAAAAATGGCTCCTGCTCATGCGCGGCGCGATCTCAGCCGTTTCCGTGTCCCGGTGATCAGTGGCGCGACCAAATTCTCGGCGTCATCATTCCCTACTTTGATTCCATTCTCACCAAAGAGGAATCATTCATCTACTCGCCAAAGCACCATATCTTACCGCTCAATATCTGCCCCGCATTCCTTGCAGGCGTGGCAATCGTCGAACGTGCGGAATTTCCGATGCTGAAGATGCTGCAGGGGCACCGCTTTAGGGAAAACAGGACTCGGTTTGTCGTGGCAACCGACCATCATGCCTCTCCAGCGTTCGAGCGGGGGCCACCGAGACACTTGCAGCTGACCTGAGGCCAAATGTTCAGAAAGGTATACTTTTAGGTGACAAATATCTTGGAAACTGTCGCAATCTTAAAGTTATGCGCTGAGCGACAATAGGTATGTCTGCGGACACCGCCAACAGCCTCGACTCGGTTATATTCGGGTCTGGGAGAATCGTCGCGAAGATCGCAGCCAAATCGTTCTGGATATGGCGAGCCGTTGATCAAAATGCGATCGTGCTTGTCGAAATTCTCCAACCTCGGTGGAACAAAAAGACGGCGAAACGCCCGCGTTACAGATTGATGAAACGACACGACATTGCTACAAAACGCTCCGTCACCGACAAACTTCGTTCCTATGGAGCAGCCAAGCGCGTGATCTCTCCCAACATCGGCCTCACAAAGGCCGTAAGCGGTGCATCGAGATTCCTAAATTGACCCTTAGAATCGGCTTGGTCATAGCTTGCAATCGAAACAAAGGCGCGGATTTTGTCTGGCCGCGTATGGCGAATAGCGTGATCACGATAAACCGCGCTCAATTTGAAGCTTTGTTTGAGGGCTTGGACTGGCATAGGGTCATGCCAAGCCCTCAAAGTATGATCTGTGAGGTGCATCTAGGACGAACCGGTTTCCAGCCCAACAGTTGTTTATTAGGTTCTGCGCGTTGACTAAAAGTCTCGGCAAATTGGAACCTTTGGCTCCGCATTATCCCGCGGGCGCAACGGCTGGTCCGAAGAACTCGTAATGGATGTGAGCCTCTGGGACATTTGCAGCCTTTAGCCCCTCGATCATTGAGTGCATAAAACCAGTCGGGCCGCAGATGAAATAATCTGTTTTCGACGGGTCGCTGAGTGTCACTAACCACTTTGGATCAACGCGACCGGCGCGGTGTCCGTTGTTCAGATCATCATCCGTTGCTGTCTCGTAAAATACGTAGTTCTCGTTCGCATGCGCACGTGGTACGCCACCCATTGCATGGTGTTGATTATCCTGTGCGGCATGGACGTCGACAATCCGCAGATCGTGGCTCCCGTAGGATTCCAACATCGAAATCATCGGAGTGACACCGACCCCTGCCGATAAAAGGACGACCTCACGTTTGCCTTCGGGCTCTAGAAAAAATTCGCCTGCGGGTGCGGCCACGTCAAATTCGCTCCCCACATCGACCTTGTCGTGCAACCAATTCGAAATGCGCCCTCCTGCCTCACGCTTCACAGTGATCCGGTAATGTGCACCATCAGGTGCCGAAGAAATTGAATAATTTCGACGGCATTCTTCGCCCACGGCCGGAGTGAAACGAAAGCTTAGATACTGGCCGGGTCTGTGCCTGATAACGGGACCGTTATCGGCTGGCCGCAAAACAAATGACGTGATTTCGGATGTCTCTGGTGTCTTGGAAATCACCTTAAAGTTACGCCAATCACGCCATCCACCTTCGTGGGCCTCTGAAGCGGCGTAAAGCTCTTCTTCGCGCTCAATCAATGTGTTGGCGAGGAACCAATATGCTTCACCCCAAGCCGTCAATATCTGAGGGGTCGCAGCTTCGCCTAACACATCAGAGACTGCGCCGAGCAATGCGTCGGCGACGTAAGTATAGTGCTCGGGCAGTATCTGAAAACCGCTATGCTTTTGGGAAATGCGTTCAAGCGCATCCAAGAGTACCTCTGGTGTGCGAACATAGGTTGCATAAGCGACCAAAGCACGCGCCAGCGCTTTATGTTGAAGCGAATTTCCGTTCTGATGCGACATATTGAAAAGTGCACGTATTTTGGCAGTTGCAAAGAGTCTCTCGTACAAACGGGGCACAATCTGCTCTACATGTGTTGCGACAACTGGGGCGGTTGCTTCGATTATACCTAAGGTCTCTTCGGTAAGTTGCTTAACCATTGTGGCTTCCTACAATTAAGGTTCCGATGATTTGCATCTATATAACACCCCCCTTAAGATGCTACTGAAAAGTACCTTAATGGTCTGCGACATTGTGTCTAGGAATGTAACAGTTTGGTCGTGACCAATCAGTCCGGCAAAAGGAACGATAATGCGCTTAAACGACACAACGGACGCGGCCCTGCGAGTTATGATATATGCGGCATCAACGGGCGGGGTTCGGATCACTATCGACCAAATCGTCAATATTTATAGTTTGCCACGCAGCTCGGTGATGAAAGTCGTCAACACACTCACTCAAGGTAACTTTTTAACCGCACAACGAGGACGCTCCGGCGGTCTTTATCTCGCGCGTGAAGCTACTGAAATCAAGGTTGGAGATATCGTCAGACATATGGAGACTGACTTCGATCTAGTAGAATGCATGCGCTCTAAAAATAACTGCGCGATTTCCCGTTACTGCAAAGCGATTTCACCTTTAGTAGACGCAAAGACCGCTTTCTTCGCCGTGCTTGACCAGTACTCTATTGCAGATATTGCGCTTACACCTGTTGATTTTGGGTTGCTCCCTTCATGAGTGCAAGCCTTACCTGAGAATTCGCCCAACATGTTGAATCAGGAGGTTGGGAGTATCACACATCCTTTCAGCAACGCCGAACCCCGCTACGTACGCGGCGAAGGGCAGCTAAATCGCCGTCAGCTTCCGTACATGCCTTGGCACGTGTAGTGTCGCCAAGTTTCCGCCAAGCCAAAGGAAGCTTTGCGAGCGGGCAAACTTATCCAGCGAGCGCTGCGAACTGTGCGAAACCAGATTTTTCTAGTTCGTCAAATTGACCCTTTCGGATCATGTGCGCGACTTCAATCCCGGCAAGAGTAGCTGAAGCTGAATTCAGCGAATTGAACGTTTGCATCGGGCGAGTAACGTTCTTGATAAACCGATGATCTTGCTCAATAACATTGTCGCGATGCAGGCCGCCCGCCTAACAGTGACTAAGCAACACCAGCCGTACATCACGAGCAAACGGTTCATGTTGATCAAAACCGCCGTATTCGATCCGCTTTTGTCGATAACGATCTTGTTTGGCCAACCGGTATTGCCGATGGATTTTGTGAAAAACGCAGTGGCTGCGGCTTCG
>JBDWVP010000011.1:0-25026 GCA_039983935.1 Roseobacter sp.
GCCCGGCCTCGCCACGCTGCAGATACCTGTCGTACCAGCGATAGAATGTGGTGCGAGGGATTCCCAGTTTGGCGAGCGTCAGGCGGGCCGACAGGTGGCTGTCTTCGACCAGCCGGATGATCTCCAACTTCTAAGATGCAGCGTCACGCTCGCCCCGTCGACACCACCGACATGACAATCTCCAGCTTGTCATCGTCATGCCAGAAACGCCGCCGTTCAGCCCCAAGAATTTCGCCCCGCATCGCAGATCCCGCATAAGAGACGTCATTAAATACGTGTCTTAGATCAAAGCCCCATATTTAGGCAGGCGTTGCCAATGGAGCGGTTACAGAAGAACGTGTTTGGTTTAAGCACGTTTTTCGCCTTGAGCCTCTCCCTTTGAATAGCAATAAATGTAAAAGCGCACTAAAACGTGAAGTGCAGAATAAGAATGATTCGCATCAATTCAATCAATAGGTCAAGAGGAAAGAGGAGCATGAATACTTACAGCTTTAACCCCACAAAGTTGCATACGCTTTTTGAAAGAGAAAACAAAAACGGTCCATTTGTCATGGCAGATCTCGGTCTTACCAATGGTGGTTGTTTAACCACGGCATTTGAGTTGATTAGTATAGCTGCAGACCTGGGCGTTGATGCGGTCAAGTTTCAGATGATAACCGCCACAGAATTAATCCATAACACGGAAATCGAATATACCTATCCAACTATTTTAAACGGAAACCAAACCGAAAATATGGTTGAAATGTTTAAAAATTTGGAACTCAGCGATGATGATTGGATGCAAATAAAAAACTTCTGCGATAAACTGGGAATTGGGCTAATAATCACGTCTCATGTAGAAAGCGCTGTTGAGAGAATTGATGCACTAGAACTGCCATTGAATAAAATCTGCACGTGGAGTTTGTCACATTGGAAAATGGTGGAGCAGCTGGCAAAAAATGGCAAGCCGCTCTTATTGGATACTGGCACTATTACTGCAAGTGAGCTTGTTGAACTGGACGAATTTTACAGACAAGCTGGTGGATCAGAGATTATTGTTTTGTTTGATTTTCACACAAAGAACAAATTTGACAGAAATTTTTTAGCTATTCAAACACTCAAAGCTGATGGCTTCGAGGTCGGTTACACACCACAAGGGCGAGACGACTGGTTGGATTTTATGGCCCTGGGTCTTGGAGCTACAATATTAGAGAAGCGATTGACTCTGTCGCGGGTTAGAGCAGCTAACGGACATTGGAAGGCACATGAAGCAACTGAGTTTGCCGAATGGTTGGATCACGTGCGCGATTGCTATGCTGCACTGGGTACACCCGGGCTTAAGCCAACCAAGGAAGATGTTGACGGGATTGAATACTTTTATAAGTCCGCTTTCTTGCAACAACCAGTTGCCGCTGGGGATGAAATTTCTTCGGATCATTTTGCATTCAAACGGCCTGGGCACGGTATAAGTTCGAAAACGATTTATCAGCAATGGATTGGCAAACAATATCAGCAGTCCTATGGTACCGGCGATCTTTTTAAAGGTTAGCTATGGCTAATAAAAAAATTTGATTAAATACGATGTTCGACCGATTTGAAAGTTGGGGTGAAAGAACAAACGAACATAGGAACGTGCATCGGTTAAGCGCGTTCTTCGTCGTGTAATGTGCAAGTGCTGATTGCTTGAACTATTGAATTCGAATGGGTCCGTAGGCGTTGAGAAAATGTGCGGTGTGGTGACCCAGTTGCGCACTTGCTACACAGGCACCTTGGTAATCCCCCCTTAAATTAGTGGTGTTCAAAAGTAGAATTTTCTCGGCAAGATATCTGAGGAGATTTACGATGAAGAACGGATGTTACAGCGACGCGCAGATCATGGCGATCCTGAAGCAAGCGGCGGGCGGTGTTCCGGTCTCAGAACTTTGCCCTTAGCATGGGATGAGCAGCGCGAGCTTCTACAAATGGCGTGCCAAGTTTGGCGGCATGGATGCGTCGATGATTTCCGAGATGAAGAATATGGCCGAGGAGCACCATCGCCTGAAACGCATATACGCCGAGATGAGCATGCAAAACGATTTGCTGAAGGAGGCGCTTGGAAAAAAGCGTTAAGGCCGTCTCGAAGGCGAGAGATGGCCATGAATGCAGTCGCGCAACACGGGGTCATCATTGCGCTGGCTTGCCCTACATTTCAGATCAGCGAGACGTGCTACAGATGCAGTCCGGTTCTGAGCGATGAGAATGAAGAGATCGCCAATTGGTTGGAACGTCTGACGGCAAACAAGCGCAACTTGGGCTTCGGCCTATGTTTTCTGTATCTGCGCGACGTGCAGGGCTATGGCTGGAACCATATTGAACACTACAACCGCACCGTCCGCGGCGAGTGGCTTGGGCAATACATCTTCAAAACGGTTGAGGAGGCACAAGACCAAGCGACTGAATGGCTCTGGACTGACAACAATGAGCGACCCAACATGGGTATCGGCGGCATGACACCTGCTATCAAACTAAAAACAGCCGCCTGAGTTCTACGGCTCGGCCCTATTAAAAATGGGAAGATTACCTAATCTCCCGACAAACGGCCCTAAAGGTTGCAGACTGTGATCGTCTGACCGTTCGGGTTACAGATATTTTCAGGCAGGCATTTGCCGTTCTGGTTTCGGCCGCGATATGTCGGTAGTTGCATATGTCGAGCGGGAACAATATGAAATGAATTCCATTTTGTGATGGACGCAATTTTTAGTGCGACATCACTCTCCTTTCTTTGCAGAACGGGAATTTATGAACACCACTTTCAAAGCGGGCCTTTGGATGCTTGGCGGCATCGCCGCTTTTTCATCCATGGCTGTCGCAGGACGCGAGCTGTCGACCGAACTTGATACATTCGAAATCATGATGTATCGCAGTTTGTTCGGCGTGCTTATTGTGGTTATCGTCGCCAAGCTTGCGGGCACGCTCCACCAGATCAATACAGATGATATGAGCGTTCACCTTGTGCGCAACTTGGCCCATTTTACCGGCCAAAACCTCTGGTTTTATGCTCTCACGATCATCCCACTTGCTCAGGTTTTCGCCTTAGAATTCACCTCGCCACTTTGGGTGATAGTGCTCTCTCCCTTCATTTTGGGCGAGAAACTCACACTGATCCGAATAATTTCAGCGATTATGGGTTTTATCGGCATCCTGATCGTTGCGCGCCCGGACATGGCAGGGTTGAATTCTGGTATTGTTACGGCAGCCGCATCTGCGATATTTTTTGCCCTGTCAATCATGTTCACCAAACGGCTCACCCGGACACAAAGCATCACGTGTATTTTGTTCTATCTGACGACAATGCAATTGGTTTTTGGCATTATTGCCGCCGGATATGACGGGGATATCACTGTGCCGACAATGGCAGCTTTGCCGCTTGTACTGCTCATTGGTGCCGCCGGACTTACGGCCCATTTCTGCCTGACCAAGGCGCTTGCCTTGGCACCAGCTACAGTCGTTATGCCGTTAGATTTCGCGCGTCTGCCGACAATCGCGATCGTAGGCATGTTGGTTTACAATGAATCGCTGGATTTCTGGGTTTTCGTCGGGGCCACCATCATATTCGCAGGCAATTATTTGAACATTTGGTCCGAAACCCGCAACAAAACCTAATATTACGTTAGGTCACAGCATCGTTACGCGCTGTCAACGATTGACCAAAAATAAATGCATGGTTAATTGCCCAGACCTGCAATCAAAAATATTTAACCGTATTGCAGGGTCTATCTTCTGGGGAGGAGACAAATGAAAAACAAAATAAAAGTCGCTTCGGCGCTGTGTCTTGTTGCAGGCAGCGTGCAGGCTGGTGGCATCGGTCGGTCCGGGCAATCCATTGCCGTGCTTTTCGAAGAAGGCCGCTATGCTGAATTCAGTTTGGGCAGCGTATCGCCGGATATCAAGGGTGATGCAGTTATCATATCACCAGGCGTCAGTTCCGGTGACATCGCCCCAAGTTATTTTCGTTTCGGCGCTGCTTACAAAGCTGATATCAACGATAAATTGTCCTATGCGATCATCTATGATGAACCCTTTGGTGCCGATGTCGATTACGCAGCTGATACCGGATATTTCGCCGCAGGCTCAAACGCCGAATTCACAGCACGCGCCCTGACAGGTCTGTTGCAATACAATATGTCTTCGGGTTTTTCGATCTATGGTGGGTTGCGAGTGCAGTCTGTTGAAGCCGATGCGGATGTTATAATTCCAGGGATTGGCCTAAATTACACCGCAGATGCGGATGTCCACTATGGGATCGGCTACGTCGCAGGTGTTGCCTATGAAAAACCGGAAATTGCCCTGCGTGTATCGCTAACTTACAGCTCCGAAGTTTCCCATGACGTGGATACTGCCGAGACTGCGGGCGTTTCGACCACGTTGGATTCCTCAACCTCCTTCGAGACTCCGCAATCTTTGAATCTCGAGTTTCAAACTGGCGTCGCGGCGAACACATTGTTATTTGGCGGCGTACGTTGGGTGGATTGGTCTGATTTCCGCTTGGACCCTGCTCTATTTGAGCAGGCCACAAGTGGCTCGGCTCTTTTAAGTTACGAGGAAGATGTCACAACCTACAGCATTGGCATGGGTCGTAAGTTGAACGACAATTGGTCGATTGCCGCAACGTTGGCCTACGAAGAAAACACCGGCAATCTTTTCACCAACCTCGGCCCGGCCGATGGTCAAAAGAGCATCGCGTTAGCGGCGATTTACAGTACCGGAAAATGGGAAATCACAACAGGGCTCCGGTACATCCGTATCGGTGACACAACAACTGGCCTTCAAGGCAACCGTGCGGCAGAATTTGACGACAACGACGTTGTCGCACTTGGCGTGAAAGTCGGATACCGCTTCTAGTCTCCCCCAACAGGAACAGAAGCAACGCTCGTGTAGGGTTCTGCGCGGGCGTTTTTTTTGCGCAAGTTCCGGGTGGCATCGCCTGCGCGCTATCCGTTAAAACACGTCCATGATTGAACAAAAAACCATCTCATCCCGCGCTTGGGTGTCCTTGATCACGCTCGCAGCGCTTTGGGGGCTCAGCTTTGTATCCATCCGCGTTGCCTTGGACGAAATTGGCCCCTTTACGTCGGTCGCTCACCGCACATTCTGGGCCATGCTCGCCCTATGGGGTGTCGTTGCGATCATGCGCTTGCCCCTGCCCCGAACGCCGCGTATGTGGGGTGCGTTTTTCGTTATGGGTCTGTTCAACAACATCATTCCCTTTACCTTGATGGCTTGGGGTCAGTTGCATATTGAAAGCGGTCTAACCTCCATCCTGAATGCATCCACGGCCATTTTTGGCGTTCTGGTTGCGGCTCTTTGTTTTTCGGATGAACGGTTGTCTATTCGCAAAGTCATTGGCGTCGGCCTTGGGTTTTATGGGGTGGCGACAGCCATCGGATTAGAGAACCTATTGACGCTCAACATCCAATCCTTAGCGCAAATCGCTGTTTTAACTGGAGCTTTATCCTATGCCGTGGCAGCCGCTTGGGCGCGACACTATTTAGCCGGGCTTTCTCCTCAGGTGGCGGCGGCTGGCATGTTGACAGGGTCTTCGCTCGTGTCTCTGCCCCTTGCAGTTTTTGTGGAAGGCCCAATCACGCTTTCCCTACAAAATGACACGTTCTTGGCAATTGCGTATTATGCATTGGCCGCAACTGCCGGAGCCTATCTGCTCTATTACTATCTGTTGGGGTTGGCTGGCAGCGGCAACCTGATGTTAGTTACATTACTGATCCCGCCGGTTGCAATTGTAGCAGGCGCGATCCTGCTGGGAGAAACGTTAAATCGCAGTGCCTATGCAGGCTTTGCTTTGCTTGCTGTTGGCTTGCTTATTCTGGATGGACGGGTGCTAACGTGGATCCAAATGGCCAAGCAGCGCAGCGATTGACGACCCTGCATCACACCGCTAGGAAAAGACAAGTGTTTCCGGGCCTAAAGGGGCTTTTTAATGTTATATGCGTCAAGCTCTGATTGGCATGCAGCCCCCCGCAAATCGGTTCTGGTTTTCGGCATGTCAGGATTGGGAAAAACCCATATGTCGAACCTGCTGCGCGCAAATGGCAACTGGTTCCATTATTCGATCGATTACCGCATCGGCACGCGATACATGGGCGAATTCATCGCGGATAACGCCAAAGCCGAAGCGATGAAAGTACCTTTCCTGCGTGATTTACTGATGAGTGACAGCATTTACATCGGGTCCAACATTACATTTGAGAACCTATCACCTGTCGCAACCTATTTAGGCAAACCCGGCAACACGACCAAGGGCGGCCTGCCCATGACCGAATACCAGCGCAGGCAGTCCCAATTCAAACAGGCAGAAATCGAGGCCTTGCACGACACCGCCCGTTTTGCTGGCCGCGCGCAGGCTTTATACGGATATCAAAATTTCATCTGCGACACAGGCGGATCCATCTGCGAATGGGTCGATCCTGAGGATGAAAACGATCCATTGATGAGCGAGCTGTCAAAACACTGCCTGATGATCTGGATCAAGGGCGACGAAGCCCATACCCAGGAATTGGTGCGCCGATTTGATCGCGATCCAAAACCGATGGCTTATCAACCTGAGTTTCTGGCCCGTGTTTGGGACACTTATTTGGCTGAGAAAAACCTCACGGAGGATGCTGTGGACCCGAATGATTTCATTCGTTTTACCTACGCGCGTGCCTTGGAGCATCGCCAACCGCGTTATGCAGCCATGGCCAAATGGGGGATTACGGTTACAGCGGATCAGGTCGCAGCTCTTAAAACGCCGACCGATTTTGACAGATTGATCACCAGTTGCCTTTAAACGCTCACCAGGACGTGACCATCCACCCCTCTTGAGACTTTGCCTTCAAGGGTCTACCTGACCTGCCTCACACAGATATCGGACAGCTGACATGCCTATCAAAATACCCGCTGACTTGCCCGCCTATGACGTGCTGACCCACGAAGGCGTTATGGTCATGGATCCCGATCAGGCGGCCCGACAGGATATTCGCCCATTGCGCATCGGATTGTTGAACCTGATGCCGAAAAAGATTCAGACGGAAAACCAATTTGCGCGGCTGATCGGCGCGACACCTCTGCAGATCGAACTTACGTTGATCCGCATGTCCGAACATCAAACGAAAAATACAGCCGCTGAACATATGGAGAGCTTTTACCGCCCCTTTCAGGACATCAAGGACCAGAAATTCGACGGGTTGATCATAACCGGTGCTCCCATTGAGCACCTCGCCTTTGATAAGGTTACTTATTGGGACGAATTGCGCGAAGTGATGGACTGGACCCAGACCAATGTTCATTCGACCTTTGGTGTTTGTTGGGGGGGAATGGCGATGATCAACCATTTCCACGGGGTGAAAAAACATATGTTGGACGCCAAGGCCTTTGGTTGTTTCCGACATAGAAATTTGGTCCCAAATTCGCCTTACTTGCGCGGGTTTTCAGATGATTGCGTGATCCCCGTGTCGCGCTGGACCGAGATGAAACAGGTTGAGATTGACGCCGCGACGGGATTAACCACTCTTTTGGGCAGTGATCAGGCTGGGCCTTGCCTTGTGCAAGATCCTAATCACCGTGCGCTCTATATTTTCAATCATTTTGAATATGATAGCGAAACGCTGAAACAAGAATATGACCGCGATGTTGATGCCGGCACGCCGATTAATATTCCGATGAACTATTATCCTGACGATGATCCAACACAAACACCTTTGAACCGTTGGCGCAGTCACGCCCATCTTTTGTATGGGAATTGGCTGACGGAAATTTATCAAGAAACCCCCTATGACATAAATGCCATTGGTCGTTAAATCGATGATCGTTTCGATTTTATTTGTTCTGGTTTTTGTTGTGGTTGTTCGATGGCGCGCAGCGTCACGCGAAGCAAACGTCGAGGCACAATTCCCAGCCACAGGGCAGTTCGTAGAGGTGGACGGGACCAAAATTCACCTTAAGGTCATAGGGCAAGGCCCTGATTTAGTGTTAATACATGGCGCGAATGGTAGTTTGCGCGATTTTACCTTTTCGCTGGTTGATCGCCTGAAAGCAGATTTTCGAGTTATTGCATTGGACCGCCCCGGGTTGGGCTGGTCTGATCGACCATCGGGATATGGCAGTGTTTTTAATGTCGCAGCAGAACCACCCGCATTACAGGCACGGCTGCTTCAAGCAGCTTCAGATAAAATTGGCGTTAAAAATCCGATTGTTATCGGGCATTCCTATGGTGGTACAATAGCGTTGGCATGGGCATTGGAACGTCCAGATCAAACTGCTGGCCTCGTTCTTTTGGGCGCGGCCACCAACCCATGGGAAGGCGAACTTGGATGGCTCTACCGCGTCAATTCAAGCCTCTTTGGAAGCCTGATTACCATCCCCCTCATCACGGCCTTGACGCCGCGGGGCACGATCGCAAAAGCCTTGGGCGAAATATTCACGCCGCAAGCCTCCCCAGACGGGTATTTGGACCACATCTCAGCGCACATGACATTGCGCCGTTCAACTCAGCGTGCAAATGCGCAGCAAGTGAACACATTGAAACCCTATATCATCCAAATGCACACGCGCTATTCGTCCCTTACGCTGCCCGTTGAAATACTGCACGGAACGCAAGACATCATCGTGCCACTTGAAGTACACGCCAAGCCGCTCTCGCAACAGATTCCGGACGCCGTTTTGACGCGCCTTGAAGGGGTGGGTCACATGCCGCATCACGCCGACCCAGAGGCGACTTTATCCGCAATACATCGGGTCGCTGCACGAGCAGGTTTGCGTTAAGCGCCTTAACATTCCATACAGGGATGACAACAACTCTTTTGGAGACCCTATGGACCTGCCGTTTGATGGCGCAATCAGCCAATTTTTCCAATCCGAATGCCCGACGGTCATTCGTGACGCGATAAAACGCAGTGAAAAAGGCGATATCCTATCAACATCCTATCCCCACTCGGAACGGATGGCACGCAAACCTTACGAACGAGAATTAACCGCCTTACAAATTGAGCTGGTCAAAATGCAGGCCTGGATCAAGGAAACCGGCGCCCGGATCATCTGCGTTTTCGAGGGCCGCGACGGGGCTGGCAAAGGCGGGACGATCAGTCGTTTTCGAACCAATCTTAACCCACGGGGTGCCCGGGTTGTTGCGCTCTCTAAACCGAGCGAAACCGAGCAATCACAATGGTATTTCCAAAGATACATCAATAACTTACCAGCGGGCGGTGAAATGTGTTTTTTCGACCGCAGTTGGTACAATCGCGCTGTTGTCGAACACGTGTTTGAATTTTGCACTGCCAAGCAGCGCGCACATTTCTTTGCGCAGGTCTCTCCTTTTGAAGAAATGATCGTCAATGATGGTGTTATCGTTTTTAAATTTTGGCTGAATGTCGGGCGCGCAGAGCAATTGCGTCGGATGCTGAAACGGGAAAGCGATCCGTTAAAACAATGGAAGTTGAGTTGGATCGACGTCGAAGGGTTGAAACGCTGGGACGCCTATACTGACGCCATCGCAGAAACTTTGGAGCGCACAGACAGCCCGCAGGCTCCGTGGACTGTTGTTCGTTCCGATGATAAACGGCGCGCACGGTTAAATGTAATGCGGCATGTCCTTCATTCCCTTGATTATAATCATAAAAACTCCTCCGCCATTGGGGAAATTGACACGGCGGTTTGTGGCGGGACGGACATTTGGCATGCCTAAACGCGGGTACCATCATGGTAATTTACGTCAAGCATTGATCGAGTCAGCGCTGCGTTTGATCGAAATCAAGGGGCCCACCGGGTTTACTCTGTCAGAAGCGGCCAAACAGGCAGGCGTCACACCCGCCGCAGTCTATCGCCATTTTGAAGGCCGAGAAGATCTGATTGCGGAAGCAGCACGTCAAGGCTATGAGATTTTCGCGGATTTGATGGAATATGCCTATCAATCTGGCCAACCTTCTGCATTGTCGGCGTTTGATGCAACGGGGCGGGCCTATTTGGCTTTTGCGCGCAAACATCCCGGTCACTATATTGCGATGTTTGAGAGCGGTATTTCTGTAAACCGAACACCTGAGTTGGCAGCCGTGTCTGCGCGCGCCACTGGCGTTTTGGAAAAAGCCGCTGCCGACCTCAGCCAACACATTCCAGAAGACAAGCGCCCACCTGCATCCATGTTTTCAGCGCATATTTGGGCGATGAGCCACGGGGTCGTGGAGTTGTTTGCACGCAATTCGCCGGGGCGGGCATCCCCCATTCCTGCGGACGAACTTTTGGAAAGTGGCATTGGGATCTATTTGCGCGGATTGGGCTTGATCTCAGAGGACCCGTGATAAACTCGATCTAAGGTTTTTGAGGATGAAGATGACAGATGACTTTACCATTTTTCCTGCTAGGGTTGAATAAAACCATCTGGATGAGTGATCGCTTCCGTGTCTGAAAATGCCCCTCTGATAAACCACACGCCTCACAATACTGCGCGCATCACCCCGGTCACTGAGAAGAGCGATCTGGAGTCGTTCAACCAAACTTATGCCTCTTCTGCCCCTCTGGCGAGGGTTGCGGAAAACGCGAAAAGCAGCGCTCCAACGCGCTCCTTGCAAGGTATTCAACGCAGGGCTGATCGTCGACCAAGTCAGCGTCTTGCATACGAAAATCGACCGTCAACCGCCCATAACATACCCCAACACCTTTCTGGCATAGCTTACTCTCAACACGCGAAATCTCCTCAGAGCAGCGCGCTTACAATGCGCGCACTCAATTCCCCTGCCCTTCAACGCTCTGAGAACCTCGCCGGGCCTTACAGCGACAGCTCCGTCCTCATGCAACGGGCCTCGATGGCCGGGCATTCCAAGACGCCGGGCGAGACAATGGCGCAAGGCTCAGCCATGTTGGGCGAGCTTGGGATGACAGCCCATTCCATGAGCAATGACGAATATTCAGATTGGTCAGGAACCTTTCAATGCAAAATGGGCATGCACGGCAAGGCTCAAATCGGTGGCCGCACGATCGTCACCCAATACAAATCGGCTCAGGATGCAGCGCAATTTGCAGGGTTTTTCAAACGCAACAAAGAGAAATTCGCTGCTGGGTTGGTGATGGCCGAGGCTGCCTTGACCATCACCGCGGCAATCCTGGGGATCACCACAGGCTCGGCCACTGGCGCTGTTCCGATCATCGTTGGCTCGGCCATTGGGTTGGGCAGTGGCGTCGTGAAGCTGATCCGCGGCATCATTATGATGCAGCAAGCAGACAAAGACCCTGCGGATAAAAACCAGACGGCTCAAAAATGGATCGCAGGTTTGCGCACCGTCGAGGCTATTTTAGCTGGCATTGCCATTCTTGTAGGGAACCCGCTGGATTGGAAGAAGATTCCAGCGATGATTTTCGTCATAGCCAAGCTCGTACGATCCATTGAAATGGGCATCATCGTTAAATTAAAGACCGAACCGAACACACCCGAAAATCAACAGAAAATCGACAAAGCAAAGCGGATTGCCAAGATTGCCCATTGGTTTGAAGTCGGCGCCTTAGCAGTCACTGGCGCCGTTGGGATCGGCATCGGTGCGACCGCTGATGCTGTTGATGCAAGCGACGCGCTAAAACTGGAAGGCATGCAAAAAGCAGGAGGGCTGGCGCTCGGCATTGGTGCCTCCAAGGCTGTGCGCGCCAGTGGGGTGCTAGACAAAAAACCGGGAGACAATGCGCCACGCGCCCAAGCGAATGCTGTTGACCAACAGGCCCCTCTCGGCCGCCCGCGGGCCGGAGCAATTGATGAGGGGGCACCTCCCAGCACGGATGCCATGGATGAAGCCCCACAAGGCCGCGCGCGCGCGAATGCCATGGATTTAGGACAACCAGCAAACAGGCCGCGTTCAAATGCGATTGACTTAGGGAAACCCGAAGAGACAGAACTGCCCGCAGGACGCCCCCGCGCGAACGCTGTTGTTCAAGACCCATCATCCGAAGAAAAATAACGCTTTCTATCGTGGCCACCCTTGCTCTTGCAAATCGCTAATCTTCTTACGCGTCCGTTTCCATATTTACGGTCTCTGCCTCTTCGAGCATTCGCTCAAGTCGTTCGGCTATCGTCTCCCTCTCAAACATCCAAAATTGCCAGCCATTTACTGTTTGCCACGTATAGCCATCTCTCTGCAGCAGCGTTAACGCGGACTTACTTAGGCTTGTTTCCTCACCCTCAAACAACACCTTCTTTTCGTTAATGACTTGTGCGGTAATTTGATCGTTTTGCGCGTAGGTGATTGTGTCACCGACTTTTAAACCAGCGTCAGAAAATTTGTATGTCTTGCGCGGCTTCCGTGTCGCTTTTTCCAACGCCTTCACGCCTTCTTCATCCTCTGCAATATCTGCCTTTGGCGTCACATCCCGTCCACGCGCTAGTTTTAAGGCTGCAATTACACGCTGAGGGTCAATTTCGAAAAACTCGCGCGTAGATCGCGTTCGGTGATCAGCAAATGCCTGGTGAACCAGTCGCTCAACTTGGGCATCGTCTTCTACTTCAACAGCGTAGACACAGCGAAATGGCAAAGGAACGCTTGTGTTGTCTAACTGCCGCAGCCGTTGCTCCAAGTTCGTCGTCTTGCCCACTTTTACATAGTTTTCGAAAGCTGGGTTTATCAGAACGTAAACTGTTGCCATGCTTAAATAATCCGAGTTGCACATACCTTAAATATCTTTGATACGCTAAATCAATGCAGTATCGAATAAGGTACGTTTTTGCAGGATTTTTAAATATACAAAAGGGCCACAAAACATGCGGCCCTCTGTAATTTTTTCGGAATTATTGTCTCGCGCCGTTAGCGCTTGGAGAACTGGAAGCTCTTACGCGCTTTTGCTTTACCGTATTTCTTACGTTCAACAACGCGGCTATCACGAGTCAGGAAGCCTGCTGCTTTCAACGCGCCGCGCAGGGACGGATCATAAAGCTGCAAAGCTTTTGAAACACCATGCTTGACCGCGCCGGCCTGACCAGAAAGGCCACCGCCTTTAACAGTCGCTATGACGTCGAACTGGCCTTCTGTACCAGAAACAGAGAAAGGTTGCGCCAGGATCATTTGCAGAACAGGGCGTGCAAAATATTCGTTTTGCGGCTTGCCGTTTACGGTAACCTTGCCAGAACCTGGTTTGATCCAGACCCGTGCGATAGCATCCTTACGCTTGCCGGTTGCGTAGGAGCGACCAAGGTCATCCCGAACAGGTTCGCGCGTGATTTCGATAACTTCTGGAGCTGCTTCAAGACCAGCGACTTGGCCCAGATCCTCGAGTGTGTTGATTTCTTCAGCCATGCTCATGCACTCCGGGTATTTTTAGCGTTCATAGATTTTACATCCAGAACTTCGGGGCTTTGTGCCTCGTGTGGGTGATCCGTGCCTGCATATACGCGCAGATTAGTCATGATCTGGCGGGACAGGCGGTTGCCAGGCAACATGCGTTTGACAGCAAGCGTTACTACCCGCTCAGGGTGTGCGCCCTCAAGGATTTGCGCTTTTGTGCGCGACTTGATGCCACCGGGGTGGCCTGTGTGCCAGTAGTGGTGCTCTTCACGCTTTTTACCGGTCAACTGGATTTTATCAGCGTTGATGATAATGACGTTATCGCCGCAATCCATATGTGGTGTGAAAGAAGGCTTATGCTTGCCGCGCAAGCGGGTCGCAACGATCGATGCAAGCCGACCTAGAACAACGCCCTCGGCGTCAATCAAGATCCATTTCTTGTCGATATCTGCGGGTGTTGCAGAAAAAGTTTTCATGGACGGTTCCCCGTTAGGTGTTACGACCATGCGGCAAGAACCACAGGTCAGAATTCGATTGGGGGTTTATAGTGGATTGATTTGCATGGTCAATAGCGATACGGGCCAAATAAAACCACAAAAACAACATGTTAGTAAATAGGTATTATTTTACCCCATTCTATACACCTATTTGTTCCGGCGGATTATCGAGTAATTCCCGCAGGCGCATGGTCGCGGCCTCAAACTGGGTCAACGAAACACCTGCGTTGATTGCCATGCGTACTGCATGGGGTGCGCGTGCGTCACGACAGACGAACTGTTCTGCGGATCGGATTTGAACGCCGACAGCTTCTGCTGCCTGGCAAAAGGCCCCTGCCCGCCAGCCAAGAGGCAGTCGCAACCAGAGAAACGGAACACCAGCCCGCCAGACGACATCATACCCCCCCAGGATATTAACCGCGCTTTGAACATATTTGGAAAAGGCATCACAAACCGCGTCACATAATTCATCCACCTGAGGGTGCGTTAGCAACACCGCGCATAAATCGATCATCGGCGTGGCAAGCCCAAAGCAATTGTATTCTGCGACCTTACGCAAAGCTGATGTACGCCCTTGCGGCGCAATCGCAAAGCCAATGCGCAAGGCCGGTGTCAGGGTTTTTGCCAAGGAAGACACATACCATCCCCGTTCCGGTGCTAGCATTCGGTAGGTGGGCGCGCGGTCCACCCCCATCCGGTAGCAATCATCCTCCACAATTTGGAGATCACGTCGCCGCGCAACTTTCACCAGCGCTTCGCGTCGAGACACTGGGGTAAATCCGCCGGTTGGGTTGTGAACTTCGGGCGAGGTACAAAAAGCCTGCGCCTCGTGCTCCTGTGCAGCTTGGTTCAAGGCTTCTGGGATCACCCCATATTCGTCCATGGCAACTGGTACAATTTCAGCACGCAACAATTCCGCTGCGCGACGAAACCCCGGATAGGCCAGTTCTTCGATCAGGATGGTTGGCTTGCGGCTTCGTAAAATTGTTTGATAGATTAATTGTATGCCATTTTGCCCCCCGTGAGACAATACAATATCCTTTTCTGACAACGCCCCTAAAGGTGTTCCAGAAAGCCATTTCGCAACTGCTTCACGCGCTGGCCGAGCACCTTCACGGCTCGGGTAATGCATGATGCCAGAGGGAGGGTTTTGCGCGATCGCGGCCAACAACTGGCGCACCAAAACATCTTGCCCAACTGCTGGCAGATGCGGTGAAAACATGTTTACCTGATAGCTGTCGCCATATTTTTCCGCCCCATGGGCAATAACATCTATCTCTATGGGCGCATCATTCAGCTGTGACGCCGATTGCTCTGCCACAAAAGTGCCCCGTCCGACGGCCGCTGTCAGCACGCCGCTTTCCGTCATGATTGTATAGGCGCGCGCGACGGTTCCCGGTGTTATTGCCAGCCTCCATGCCAATTCACGGACCGGCGGTAGCTTTTCACCAACAGGCAATGTGCCTTTTTCTATGCCATCTTTTATCGTTTTAATAACAGCTTTGTACTTAGGTTTGATGTTTTCAGATAAAGAAGGTTGCCAAATTGTACCCATTACAATGTTTTCCTAGCATTCTTGTATCAATTTTCGTATCAATTAATCGTAGCATTCATGCTGCATTGTGTCAATACAATTTAGGAGATTCCCATGACACGTTTTGTTCCGCTTTCCCCTGACACGCTGGCGTACCTTGGCCAGGCACGTGGCGTTCCGGCGCTTGCTTATTTTGCAGTCGAGTTTGCGGCAACGATGTGTAAATGGGCCACGCGCCGACAAACCCGAAAGACCTTGACACAATTAACGGTCTGGCAATTGGAGGACGTGGGCTTGACGCCTTTGGAAGCCCATCGTGAGGCAACCAAAGCGTTCTGGCAGGTGTGACCTCCCCGGCACCCTGACAGACCTCTTCCTTGCGGCCGGGTCCGCCCGGCCGTCTTTTTCAATTATTTCATTCTATTTCAACTTAAGCGCGCACAGCAGCACGCCAAAAACCTCTAAAAAACGCCAAGCCCAAGCCGTTGCTGCTGTTCCCGGTGGGCAATGACTAAACCGCCTGAAATCGTCTAACAGAATTACCTACATTCAATGAATTCGGCACTGCCAGTACGGAGTTTCTTTACCTTGAGCACACGCTCGAAACCGCCCTCGCCAACTGGTTTGAACTCTTTATTCTTCGAACCACCCAGTTGCCAGCGCTCTGGCCCAATCCTCACGATGATGTCTCATTGCACATGCACTTGCGTCTTTCGTCGCATAAGGAATTGACCGGAAGGAAATCGTCCATTCGTCATGCAGTTTTTCAACCATGGCGTAAGATGCGTTTGGTGACCCCGTTTGCATGTAATGATAGATGGGCGTCTCATCATCGTAGGCTGGGCAACCAACACTGCCCGGATTTAGGATGGTACGGCCATCCGGCAAGCGAACACAGCGTGGGATATGGGTGTGCGCACATAGAATTAGGCTTTCGGTGATACCTTCTGCATGCGCCCTAACCTCGTGCAAAGTAGCTGCGCGCACTGTCCCGCCTTTCTGCACCCTTTCAAGCCAGTAGGTCGAATCGCTAGCCGGGGTTCCGTGACACATGAAAACGTCCTCGAAAACGGTTCGCGTTGGTTGTAGGCTCGCTATCCATTCCATGTGTTTTAGAGACAGCTGATCAAATGCGACTTGATCAGAAGGCCCCATCTCGGACCGTTCTTGCTCAATCAGATAGCGGTCGTGATTACCTCGAATGGACACAAAATCGCGCTCCATCAAGATGTCGGCGGTTTTTGCGGCGTTCAACGGACCACTAAAGCAGTCACCAAGGTTTAAAGCCGTTTGGATCTCGAGTTTCGCCATGTCCTCAAGGACCGCTTCTAAAGCGTCTGAATTTCCATGGATGTCAGCCAATACCGCAAATTTCATACACAAAAGTTCCCATCAACGGCTGTGGAAGACAAGATGAATTTACAAAAGACCGATCTGTGACCGGAGAATGCGAATAGAAACTTGTCCGTTTCTTTTCTGTTTCCGCCCCGTATAACTAAAGATGATGTTTCCCGAACCAATCGACCACTCCGGGCGGAGCTTAAGTCGATGGGACGCCGGCTTGGACTAACACGCAAAGCCACACACAGGTTATCAGGAACAGGTACCTCAGCCTCCCGCCATCCGGGCACAATGATAAGGTTGGCGTTCTCCAGCTGTGAAATATCCGCTTGCGCTTGGATCGTTATCCCGCCGGCCGCCCGAATTGGACCCGCCTTCGCCTGCACTGTCGTAAAGTCATACTGGGTTGTGGATTCTGGCCGCGGCAAGGCGAAAAGTTCGACCGCAATTCCAAATTCAAAAGTACACAAGCCGTCAAAGGCAATAACGCAAACAAGGGGACGTTTTTTGAAGGAGGTGTTCAATTCAGACGTTATGGCAAAATCCGACTGGATATCGTCTGTATAGTCAGCATCCAATTTCGTCAAACCGGTGCAAGTCTTGTCCATCAACTTGGTAAGGAAAGATCACAATGAACATTTCGGCAGACCTTTTAACTGCAATGAAAACCTATTTTGATGCGATCCCCGATTGCGACACAGCAAAGCTGAACGCAGTCTTTCATTCGCAATCCAGCCTTTTTGACGCCGATAAGAGCACAATTTTCGTCGAGCCAATCGACAGCTTCAGCAAAGATGCCGGAAGTCGTGTTTTACCCGCAAGTATGGGACAACTGCCCGAGGCCGAGATTCTGACGATGGATTTTCTATCCCCCCTAAGTGCAACGGTTAAAATCCGGATCAGGGCACATCAAAGCGTGTTTGTTGATCACCTTGGTTTTGTGCTTGGGGACGATGGCTGGAAGATCGCGTCCAAGATTTGGCATCTCGAACAGACTGTTGAACTTTAACAAAAGACTGGTTTGATAAAGAACGTTAATTTTACCATAGCACCGGCCCGTGCTACTTTCTGTGCCCCCTGCCATTCTACGAGTAAACCCGGTCGTTCATGGCGTTGGCCGGCGATGAACGAGACTGTTACTTCTTTTCATCCTTGCACTTGTCGACCGCTTGATCGGCCAACCAATCACTCGGGCTTTTGTTTGTAATCCGCAAAAACTCCCGATTGAAATTCGATTTTGTGTTAAAACCAGACGCTAGCATTGCGTTGGTGATACTTTGGCCCGCAACCAACAGTTCCTGCGCCGATTTAATACGTGCTGCATTTATATAGCGCGAAACATTGTCACCGGTGGTTCGGTTAATCGCAGCAGACAATTGTTTGGCGGGGATCAGCAATCTGCGAGATAACAGCGACAGGGTCAGGTCAGGATTTAGATAGAGCGGTTGGGACGCCATCAACGCATCCAGCTTCTCTACGATCTCCACGTCTTGATCCGAAACCTGCGGCTCAGGTCTGTCGTCAACTTCGCTAGCTTCGGTCTCCAGTGCAGACGAAAGGCTCAGACCGCCTACAATCAATAACATCCCGCTAGAATAGATACTGATGATCCAAGGTTGAAGGTAGGCTACGCCCATCATCCGTGCGAAAACAATCAGCACATCACTGAGGGCTGCTGCGATCAATGCAGCCCCGATGATTTGCCAGATTTTACCTGGCAGATTACCTGCGCCAAGGTGCATACGCGGCATTGCATCAGAACCTTGCAAGCTGGCCCAGAGGATAGCTATGCCGTACCCCACGGACAAGGCGGGGATCAAAGTGTCGAGGAAATTCGGCGCAAAAATAAGGCTGGCAAGCGCGCAAGCCGGGCCTAACACATTCAGGTAATCTGCCTTTCTGACATGGCGCACAGCAGTTGTTTGGAACGCAATCCACGCCATCGGAGGGACAAATGTTGCCGTTACAGGTTGGATCATCAAAAATCCCGGCACGTGGTAGTGTTGAGCCATCGAAATGATAACGCCTTGAACAGCGCAGATGCCCAACAGCGAAACCAATGGGCCATGTCGACGATCCATAAACCACACGCGCACCAGCAAAAACCCCAAGAAAAGAGAACTGATCATTGGAATGGGGAGGCTTGGCATGGTTGTGGTCCTGCACTGAAAATTGTCGCGTAAATTTAGGTCCTAAAATGCAATCTTGGCGACCTCTAACCGGTTTTAGGACGCCAAGACTGTTTGGTCCACGTCACAAGAGCACATCGTAATGCTTTTGGAGTAAAACCAATGAAAACAATATTCGCCATGGCGGCTGCATTGTGCCTCGGTGTATCGAACGCCGCCTCAAATCCTGCAGGCTATTCGCCTTTTGGCGTCGATGCCGCACATCATGAACGCGGCATGATTGGCGCAATTTGGTACCCCTCAATGGGCGACGGTCGTGCTTTCGACTTTGCAGATAGTGCTGTTTTCCAAGGCGTGACCGTCGTCGAAGAGGCAACATTTCAGGACGGCACCTACCCTGTCGTCTTGCTAAGCCATGGAATGGGTGGAAACATCAGATCATTAACATGGTTGGCCAGTCAATTGGCCGAACAAGGCGCAATTGTTGTTGCTGTGAACCACCCAAACTCCACATGGGGTGATTTTGATATGGTTCTCGGCTTAAAGCACTGGACGCGGGCTCAAGATCTAAGCCTGGCACTAGACACTCTGTTGAACGATCCCAAGTTTGCCGGACATATCGACAAAACCCGGATCATGGCTGCAGGGTTTTCCTACGGCGGTTGGACTGCGCTTTCGCTGGGTGGTTTGCTTGGGAATCATGCAGGGTATGTTGCGCACTGCGAGATGTATGCGACCACATCCAGTCATTGTAATGACCTGATCCGTGAAGGTATCGCGTTGTCAGACGTTGATGAAGCCGACTGGAACGCATCTTACATCGATCCGCGTGTTACCCATGTTACCGCAATTGATCCCGGTCTGACTTGGGGTTTGGAACAGGCTGGCACAACGGGTTTGGTTAACAATGTCCATCTGATTGGATTGGGACAGGACGAGGATCGTTTATTGGCAACTGATTTCGACAGGAGCGGTCTGGCAAATTTTCTGCCCCATGCACAGGTCACCAATATCGCACCAGCAAGGCACTTTACGGCGCTGCCGCTTTGCAAACCAATGGCCGAAGCAATATTGATCGAAGAACAAGATGATCCGGTGTGCACTGACCCAGCAGGAACCAATCGAGAAGCCATTCATAGAATGATCGTCGCACAAATTATGGCGAACCTTGCACCTTGAAGACGTCATTTCGTGACGAGGAAAGTCAAAGAGATTGGCTGTGGAACGTCGGACGCCTTTCGCTCGATGGTTCGGATTCTCTTATTCCTACCAATGGGCAGTGTCGGGCAATATTGACCCAATCGTCACGCATTTCTGACCCAGACCGGACCTACACCGCAGGAAGTGGGGAGGTCAGGTGAGCGGGACGTTGTTGCCATTTGGCTCGCGTGTCCCATCGACCGCAGCCAGTTCATGTCGGACGTTAATTCTGGACAGTTATGATTACGAGCGCTGGTCGAACAGGGAATGAGTGCCCCATTCCATTTGCTTCAATTTTTCAAAGCCAGATGGTTTTCAGCAGGGAAGTCGCGCATAGAAATCATGCTAACTGCAATTCCATTATCAACGATGGGAACATGGCGAAAGCCGCCAACAAGCATGATCGAAAGAGCCTCAGAAGCAGTCGCCTTAGTGCTCACCGAACGTGGATTCGCGGTCATGATTTCACCAACGGTGGTTTTTTCAGGGTTTCGCTTGTATACCACGCAGCGCCGCACAATATCCCGTTCGCTCAAGATACCAACCAATGTATCGCCTTTCGTGACGATAAGTGCTCCGATATTTTCGTTGCCCATAATTTCGCTGGCAGATTGGACGGTTTCTGTTGGTTCAATAGCGACGACGGTGCGTCCATCGATGATTTGGTCAAGAGTCGTGATTTCCATCTCATTGCTCAATTCGTTGTTGGTTCGGTTTGGCCATGTTCATCTATGATCATGCGAAGCCACTTATAACGCCTGTGCCTTCCAATTGGGTTAATGCGTAAACGACTGTGCTGCTGAAACCGCATTACAGCGCGTGTTTGGATTTGGAACGTCGTGTCCAGGCCGCACTGTCACTTTGCAAAGTCCGATTTCTGCGCATTGCGCCAGTTCGGACATCCCGTAGCATCAGTCAAACTGCGCGCTCTGCTGCCATTGGATCGACCGCAGCATCTTGCGGTATGATCCAAAGGTCACCGTCGGGTTGTCATTTCAGGAGGGGTTGGCGGATCGGAGGATCAGTCATGCAAACACCAAACTTACCTGCCATTCGTGCACTTCGTCCTGCCTGAAACAAAGGTCGCATTATCGGGCAAAAACGTCCACTCAAGCCAAAGCACGTGTGGGCCATCCGTGTCCGCCTTGAACTCGCGAACAACCACCGCGATCTTGCGCTTGTCAAAATGGCGATCGACAGCACGCTGCGCGGTTGTGAACTTGTCCGGATATAAATTTTCGATGTCCTGGCATCAGGCGAGGTAAAGGAACGGGCGTCCGTCTTGCAGAGCAAGACCCAGAAATCGGTGCGATTCGAGATGTCAGAAGGCACGCGGGCGTCGGTCTTAAAATGGATGGAAGACCCCCTTATGGTCGGATCAGAATATCTATGGCTGGGACAGTTTCACGAGCGGTTTCATATCTCTACGCGGCAATACGCAAGGGTCGCGCGCGATTGGGTCACATCCATCGGCCTAGAGACCACCGCTTATGCCACGCATTCGATACGTTGAACCAAAGTCACGCAGATCTACAAAGACGGGCAACCTGCGCGCCGTGCCGCATACCGAGATAGACCGCGCGGTTCGATATCTAGGCGTTGAGCTGGAAGATGCGCTGGCCATATCTGAAGCCATCGAAATCAAATAGGTTGGCGCTGTTCGAAAGGGCTGCCCTTACCTGACATTTGTCGCCTCTGGGGTTGAGTTAGCAAAATTCCCGGAAGCGGTCCTTGGTGCATTGTGCACGATTATCGGCTTCAGCAGTAGCCTATGCGGACAAGTCACCAATTCGCTGCGGCTGCGGCAATATCTGCTTCGCTTTGTCAGGAAGCCACCAGATCCACTTCATCAGACGAGAAGCCGAAAGACGCGACCAATTTCCGATGGTCGTTAGACCCCAGGAATCGAGACAGAACCGCATCGACTTCGTCAAGGAGATCTGCCTCGTTCAAGCCCAAGGCGAATGACCCGAATGCAGGCGGCTTCTCCGCGTTTGGCACAGGGACCAATTCCAACTCCCAGTCGGGGTTCTCCTCGATGAAGCCGCTATGTGCTCTACCGACGCTTGCATAGGCGTCGGCACGGCCCTCGCGAACAGCCTGCGCAGCCTCCGTGTAGGTCTCGAATATCAAGATCCGCTCCGCGGTGACGCCAAATTCAACCGCCGAACGATGCTGAAACTGGTCACGGATGACGGCCAGCCTAACATGTGAATTGTCCGCCACCGAGCGGTAACCGCACAGCCCCAATTGATTGCCCTTGGCCACCAGTAGCCCATCAGGTAACGCCCAGATAGGACGACTGAACAATGCGGTCTGCCTGCGCTCATCGGTTCCAAACAGACCGGTCGTCATGCGCCAGGCACCATCCGCAAGACCAGGCAGGAGTTCAGAAAATTCTGTCTCGACCGGCTCGAAATCCGCAATACCAAGTTCCGCAAATACATGCCGTGCGAGTTCTACGTCGCAGCCTGTGACGTGGCCTGTTGCGTCAACGTAATTAAATGGTGGCTCAATTAGATATGCAAATTTCACTTGTCATCCTCGTTCGGGTCTGGGCCATAGCTGGCGATCTTGATTGCGAGGATGCTTTCGCATTTTTCAAGAGTTGCGCGCTTGGCCTTCAACGCGTCCGCGTGTTGCGACAGGATTTGCCGTCGCTCTGCGACACTGGCATCGCCCGCTTTGGCGAGTGTTTTGAAACGGCGCATTTGTGCGAGTGACATACCCGTTTCACGCAACCAATAAAACAAGTTCAGCCATTCGATCAGCCGGGGGCTGAACCGACGATGCCCATCTGCACCACGCTCGATTTCAGGTAGCATTCCTGACTTTTCATAGAACCGTATCGTGTGGGCTGATAGCCCACAGGCTTCCGCCGCTTCTGCAATTCTCATCTTCGCATGAGTTCCTCTACCCTTTGGAAAGCGGATTAGAGTAACTCTAAGTCAAGGCCAAATCTCGAAAAACTGACCTCCATGCCCAGTGCAGCATCGGTAAAAGCGGGCTCTTTTGAGGCTTTCGCCGCGCTGGTCATGAGTGGCCGCTTTGGGAGACTGCGCCGTTCATTGCGCGGCGCACGAACCTGTAAAAACCGGACTCTGTTACCATCACTCTCCAAACCCCTCATCTGATCTTAACGCACAACAATTTCCATCTGGATCATGAAATTCAGCAGTTATGCCCCAAGTGTGATCAAAGACCTTTAACGCGATGCCTTTGCTTCGAAGCTCGTCGCAGGTAGCTTTCACGTTAGGAACATTGAATCGAAATTTAATAGGAGAACTTTCTATGGTTTTTAGATCACCATGTGCGATGCCGCCCGTTTCGACCATCAGATAAGTATCCCCAAGTTTAAAGGTCGTAAGCTGCTCACCCACACGATCAATCCTGTGCAACATCTCTAGCTCGAGAATTTCACCATAGAAGCTTACGCACTCCTCATAGTTCTCCGTGAAAAGAATAACTCCAGCCATAGTGAAATGCATTTTGTGCCTTTCCGCTTCTATGAAATATTGCAACCATTTCTGGCATGAGAGGCAATCATACAGTCTCAAGTAAGGTTGAGGTAAAGCGGAAAAAGACATTAGTTGCTTGAGAAGTTAAGAGTGTAAATTAGGCTCATTGCCACCATTCGATGTGGTTACGAGTGATTTTCTCCCCCAATTTACTGTTCGATGGCGGCTTTACAGGGCGAAACGGCCGTTCGCGACGATTGAACCAATGTCCTCTTTTTCACGGTTCAATTAAACGGTTCCAACTGCGACGAAAGAATAAACATGTCTTTACTGCAAATGTCCGACAGAAAGATCGGTCGGTTTAAACATGTTGCCCGCCATTGATCTCGATCTCTGTGCCGCTAACGTAAGAGGATGCATCCGAACATAAAAAGAAAATCACGTCCGCAACTTCGTTCGGGCTGCCCATCCGTTGCAAAGGCAGTTTTTCAGCTATTTCTTCGGTGCCAGGAGACAGAATGGATGTTTCGATTTCACCGGGTGCAATTGCGTTAACACGGACACCGAATGGTCCGAAATCATGTGCCATTTCCCGTGTCAGGGCGGCAAGTGCTGCCTTTGATGTTGCATATGCGGCACCAGCAAAGGGGTGCACGCGAGACCCAGCAATTGAAGTCACATTTACGATGGACCCTTTGGCCTCCATAAGTTCTGTCTTCAACCCCCTGGACAGGACGACCGGCGCAAAGAAATTGACATGGAATACCTTTCCCCAATCCATGAGGTCGGTATTCATTGTATTCAATCGCGTATTATCAGGACCCTTGGGCGAAACACCCGCGTTGTTGATCAAACCATGCAGCTTACCATCCAAGCGATCTCGAATGATCTCGACTGCATTTATCGTGTCTGCCGGGTCAGACAAATCAATCTGGATATGATTTTCTTGCCCACCCGGCCAAGGACAATTATCATCGAACGCCTGACGTGAGCAGGTTAGAACGCGCCACCCTTCTTGCGTGAACTTCTTTACCGTCGCATGGCCAATGCCGCGGCTCGCACCCGTTAGCAGTATCGTTTTAGTCATCATGTTCCCCATTCAGTCGGGCATACATATCAAAAGCCGGAGGGTCCCATAGTTTGCTAAACCAAACAGCAACCCGTCTTCAAATCGTCTAACTCATGCTTTTAGGTATAGCTACCGTTAAACAGCGCATGTCACCAAAGCAGACATCGGCACATGGCTCTGTTGATGGTGCCTAGCGTGAATTTTGTTTAACAGTTTTTAGTTGTTTTGTGGGCGTAGGCTGGTTCAACTCCTTTAAGTATTAGAGGATGTTGCGATGCTGGGACCGCAGCCGGTGCTGTTTTATGAGTTTTCGTCAAAGGATCCTATCCCGCAAGATCATTTGCTGCGCTCGATTGATCCCGAATTGGTGATTTGAATGCTGTTGATCGTTTACACTAATGGGGTGTACCGGCTGCGTCACCCAGCAGGTTAGGCTGTGCCTATACTGCAAACAGGAGAAGTAGCTATGAAATAAAAAAAGCGAGAAGACCTCGGTGAGGTTACAGTCATTGGCGTCGACATCGGAAAAGACA
>JBDWVP010000012.1:0-100394 GCA_039983935.1 Roseobacter sp.
GGCAAGCCGCAGCGGAATGCATTCATCGAGGCATTTAGCGGGAGCTTCCGAGATGAACTGCTGAGCCAAGAATGGTTCGACAGCTTGGAGCACGCCCGCCGTAAGCTGGCGCGCTGCCGCTCTGGCGATACGATGACAACATCGTCAGCTCGAACTCACCACTGGAGAACGAAACACCTGCTGAAGCGCGTCGTGCGAAGGATCAATTTGAGGGCTCAACGCCCGGCGCGCGTGCCCAAATTGACGACGAAGAACATAAAAACCACTCCCGCAAACGCTCGCTATGAATGAGGAAGACTCGAGGCGACGGTCGAAAGCAGCCAACTGATCCTGTCAAGACTCACCGCTATCATCGCTTGGCTGGCAGAGGCCCGCGACGATCCAAGGTGGGAACCTTAATTCCGTTCCAAGGCTTCAGATACAGATCGTACGATATTTTTACTTATTTTGTCTCTAAGATCCCTGTTGCCGATCAAGGAACAGATCTCGCGCGCGCGATGGGTCATTTGTTCACATTCGTTTTGATTTTCATGACACCACTCTAAACTTTCCTCAAGATTGTTTAAATCGGCACGAAAGGGAACATAATGCTCCCAAGGTTTGAAATGGCCGGACGCGAAGGTCTCAAAAACGCCATCCATCACCAAACCCAATGAACCGCTGTTCATAGTCCAGTAAAACGCAGAGCTGACATCCATCCCTTTTAAAACGAGAAGATATTTGTGTCTTTGGAAATCAGCCATTTCTACCCGCGCCCGCACTAAATTTCGCAAGAAGGGAAAATCACCCATCGACAACCCACCGCCCGCATCCGTAAATCCGATGTCAAAACGAGCATCATTAATATATCGAGAAACCAAACGATGCCGAGGAAAAGCCTCCAGTGTTCTCCGCGCGTCACTGAGCGACATCTTCCCAGAGCGAAAAGACTTCAGTACAGCTCGATAGCGCATCCCCTCTTTTGATACGTCACCATGCCAATCCGCACGCCCATTCAACGCACCACGCCATGCAACGATGTCTTTTTTATGTGCCCATGGAATGTCCCCCCAATCACATGGACCCAAAAAACTCGGCTCACCGAGAGAATGGTATCCCAGCAAAGGCCAAAGTATGCGGCCCTTATCGCCAATTTTCCTATTAAACGTGAAAGTTGGAAAAGTGTCGCCGGAGGGACCAACAACACGACGCAGTCGTCTGTCTTGCATATCTACGAGGAAATCGAACTCCGCACCTGCTGCCAAAATTTCGGTCAATGCAGAGCTTGATTTTGCGGTTTTTACGTCAGGAGAAATCGTTCCCAACGCAGACACACCCTCTGTGGGGCTTAAATGTTTCACATCCGGCCCGCCGGCATTGGTTAATTTCTGCCTCCAAATAACGCCTTGGCCCGAAGCACCGTTTAACGCAGCTGCCGCCGCAAGATCGGACTCCGTTAGATTGGCGAGACAAACCTCCCCCAATTGCAGGTCAACCGACCGCTGTATGAATGCGTCATGTTCCACAACGTAGAAATCTTCGGCCTTATGACCGCCCTGAATTTTGCAACACTCTGTGCATAAAGATAATTGAAGTTCGTTATTTTTTCTTTAGGCATCAGGTAGGCGGCAAAACACCATTCGAAATGAGCAAAATGGCGTCTCAGATCTTGACTGCGTCAACATTCCTTTCCAAATCTCGGAGAGATATAGGTATTTTTTTCCTCTGGTCAGATTAGATCGTGGGCGTCGTCTCTTTTTTCCAATCAAAATCCTCGCAAGATTTCGGTTTGCTCCATTCAATCCTCTCGAGTTTATTGGCTCATGCCAGTTTTTTCGGCAGAATATGATGATCGATACCATCCGATCTGCTTTGCGATGTTGTCAAATGTCGCACATCCAAAGGTGCCGCATTATTATAGCCGAAATTCGACTGAAACGGCAAAATCAAGTCTTCGGTCACAGCCTTCGCCTTAACCCGTAGCGGCTGGCATGACCGTCCAGATCAACGAAGCGATACCAACAAGTCCCGTTGCACTTGTATCCTTTAAGAAACCGTCTTGAGATTGCGATGCAAGTTCGCTTCAACGTCGTTGCAATCGTTCTTTAGCTATCAAATCCGGATGTGACTTATACAGCATTGTATGGCAATGTTTCGGCATTGTTTCCAACATGTGTTCAAGCCTTTTTGTGTCTGCATGGCGATGGCCAATACGCATCCAAGCATGGTTCAAATTTGAACGGCCAACAACCTTAGCTGGATACCACGGGCCAGATTTTGACTATTTCTCAACATGTGGGAATAAATGCGTCTTCAGAGAACTGGTGCCCTTTTTGGCAAGCCCTGCGTGGATGACAAGACGACGGTTTAGCTTACGAGGTTTGGGAGCCGCGGCCCTGATCTTGTCCGCGACCTTGAGGAATCCTTGTTCCCGGGCGAGACCAGAATAGTCAATGAGACCAATGTGTTGGGCTTTAGCTGCCTTGTTTGCCATACGGCGCAAATACTTCGGTGAATTTATGCGACGGGCGCGGATTGCTTTTCTAAAGTCAGAAACATCCAGCTCCCCCGTAAGGAAACAGGACAATTCGGCGAGCGCCTTGGTTTCGATCCAGTGAGAAAGAACACCATGACCCGCCCCATGGCATAATACGCGTTTCAAATTAAAATGTCGTTCGAGCAAAACCACGTGTTTAGCATCGATCCGATGGGTTGGATCATATGCCACAAAATATGCGCAGCGTTGGGAAGCTTGTGCCTTCAGGATGTGCATAAAGGGCCCAATCCTATGCGCATGTTCCTGAAATCTAGTCTCAAAAGGCACAACAGTTTGACTAATGTCGAACTGCGGCGCAAGCGCGAGGCAACGATCCGCATTAAGTGCTTTCGCAGCCAGCAGTGCAGCATATCCCCCCATCGAACTCCCGTAGGTTACCACTCTCGAACCCGACCCAATGGCGGCGCGGATCGTAGCCATCGCGTCAAAGAAATCAGAGATTTGGAACCAGTTTGTGGCGGCGATATTTATATAGACAGCTGACAATTCGCGGTAGTTAAAAAAATCTTCGCCCCACCCTTTTCCAAGGAGATCCGTAGGGTGCACCCGATCGGGAAAGGAAACAACCACGATGTCAGAATCCGCATCCACAAATCGCGCGCTCAGCTGCTGACTATTGTAAAGCATACATCCTGGCAGGCTTTGTCTCTGGTTCAACTTACATCTTCGCGTTTTCTCTGACATGAAAACCCGGGTACCATATGTTCGTTATCATTGCGGTAACAAGGGGCCAAAGTCATTTTGGGCCCGATCGCCTTCAAGATCATCATCAAACAGAAGCATGGCCCCTAAGACGAAAGACCAGCGGCATCATCGCCAAGACGAGAACTGCCGAGAACAAAAAAGGAGCACCTGGCAGGTACAGCCCCTCTCCATCGACAGACAGCTGGAACATCCATGTCATTGCGATGGGTGACAAAACGGCTGCGACTGACGACAAGGATGCAATAACCCCCTGCACGACGCCCTGCCTGTCTTGGTCGACCTGATTTGACGCCATAGCCGTTGTCAGCGCTGGGACGAGATCTGACAAAGCGGCAAGCACGATGAAGACAATCAGAGCTGAAACTGTTTGCGTGAACCCAAAACCGATCATTCCGACAAGCGCAGAGCTAACGCCCAAAACCAATGTACGAAAATCCCCAATCCGCCGAATGAAGATCGGCATCAATCCGCCCTGCACCAAAGCCAACAATACGCCATAGCCCGCCAGCGACAGCCCGATGTATAGTGTCGACCAATCGAAAACTTCACGCGTCCAAAACGCCCAAAGAGTTGCGTAAACCATATTTGCAAATTCAAAGACAAAAATACACAGCAACGGCACTGCAAGGCCCGGCAATCGAAACGCATCGAAAATCGCCCTGAATGGGTTCAGATCACGTTTGCCAAACGGACGCCGCTTTTGTGGAGACAAACTTTCTGGCAGTACGAAAAAGCCGAAAACGGCATTTCCTGCAGACAATATCGCTGCGATCCAAAAGGGAGCAACAATATTAAAGTCGGCCGCAATGCCGCCAATCGCAGGCCCAAGCACAAACCCGATACCAAAAGCGGCACCAATGAGGCCAAAGTTAGCAGCTTTTTCTTGTGGTTTGGAAATGTCCGCAATGTAGGCTGTTGCCGTGATATACGTCGCGCCGGCCAGCCCTGCGAGAGTTCTGCCCAGCAAAAGCACCCAGAAACTGTCAGCCAACGCCATAATCACGTAATCTAATGCGAGCATAAGCAGCGCTACGATCAGGATCGGGCGACGTCCGACAGCATCCGAAACACTTCCGACAATCGGGCCACATAGGAATAACGCGCCAGCATAAGCGGCCATGAGCAAGCCACCCCACAATGCCCCTTGCCCGATATCAACAGATCCGACACGGGCCATCAAATCGGGCATTATCGGAAAGACGATGCCGATGCCAATCGCATCGATCATGAGCGTTACAAGAATGAAGAGGATGGCACGATTTTTGAACATACCAAGCTATCGAACGCAGCTGTGGCCAAAGCAAGTAGAATCCGCCACCGTTGGTCGGGTCGCCATCCAAAAATTGAACAATCCGTAGTCGGTTAAATCGATCCTGCCTCAACCATGTAATTATTTGCCGTGCACATCGCTGCATCTGCGGATGCAAGAAACAACACCATTCGAGCGACATAAACCGGATCGATTAAATCCGGCAGACACTGTCGATTGCGATGTGCTTCTAGGGCCTCAGGTGTTGCCCATAACTCTTTTTGTCGGTCGGTCATGATCCAACCGGGAACCACGGTATTTACACGAATACGATGTTCTCCGAGATCTCGCGCCATTGTCCGAGTCAACCCATGAACAGCCGCTTTTGCTGTCGCATAGGCCGGAAAGCCACCCCCCGCTTCCCACCACGAATTCGACCCCATATTGATGATTGAACCATCACCGTTTTCGATCATACCCGGTGCAATTGCTTGAATTGCAAAGAACATGTGGCGTAAGTTCGTAGCCTGGCGTTCATCCCAATAGTCGGGCGTCACGTCCTGCCAATCATGTCGATCGTCACGCGCGGCATTATTGACCAACACATGCGCCGGTCCAAGGCGATCCGTCAGATTGGCCATCGCAGCCTGCATCGCGGCGATATCCCGAAGGTCGCAGATTTCATAATCAACGCCACCAAGACCCTTGGATAAGGCTGCACTTTTTGTCTCATCCAAGTCAAGGAAACCTACCTTGGCACCCTGTGCAACGAACGCCTCGACGATATGTGCCCCAATGCCCTGGGCACCCCCTGAAACGATGACGGTTTTTTCTTTTATGCTTGGGTAAGTCGCAAAGTCTGCCATCAGGTGTCCTAATCTTGAAATTGGAGGAGTTTCGTTGTCAGGCCGCTGCCTGAGGTCGCGTTGAGCAAAACAGTTTTCCGTACCATTGGGGCTGAACTAAATGAGGCCTAAACTAGGATCACAGGTTTGGGAAATAATCCTCGCATTGACCCTCGCGATACACATCCGCCGTGCAGCAATGCAACCCCCCGCCAAACGCATAAGCATCGCGCAATTCGACCTCGACAACTTCCATACCGAGTTTATCCATCTGCTCAGCCTGATACACTTCGGATTTTTCAACGCAAACTGTCTTCGGGTCCAAAACCAAAACGTTCATCGACAACCACGTCGAACTATAACACAGAGGCGGCGGGGAATTATGCGCTGGCTGGGCTGCGTCCACAATTTCCCAACCGTTCTTGGCAAACATCTCGCGTTGACTTTCAGGCAGACGCCGCTGCGGATTGTTCACAATCAAACCCGGACGCAAAGGCGTGAAGGTCGCATCGATGTGGATTGGATACGGATCGCCAGGAAAATTCACCGTATGAACCCGGTGATCGGGAAAATGGCGACGTAGCCATTCAATGCCTTTGAGGTTGGTTGTGAACCCATGTTGCACCACTAGATCACGTCCGAACCGCAAAACATCCGCGGCGTCGAAAAGAGGCTCTTCTTCCGTTGTTACAAAGAACTTTTCCACCGCCCATTGAAGGCGCTTTTGCACGCCTATCGTATCGCTCAGGTAGTCTGGGTGGTAATCAGCGTCCGTAAGGCGAGGTTTGGGAGCACTCTCATGGCGAAAATTCGGGTCTTCGTCAAAATATCGCTGCATTAACGGTCTGTAGTTCAAGTATTCAAACCAACGGCACCGATAGGACATGGTTGCCTCGAGCATTTCTGAACCAACGGTCAATAGGACATCACGCGGTGGCATGCAGCCGAACTGGCTCGCCGTATGAAAATCGGGAGTGCTTGCAGGCAACGAATGATCAATAGGAGTAGGACGATCAACAGCTATGCCGCGATCAACCAATTGCGCGGCAAAAGCATCCAACAATTCGTTGGCGCGATCAATTGTTTCTTGCGGGCGACGTCCCCATTGGCCTCGCATATCGCTATCTTCCGGAACCTTGGCATCAAGTGCCGGTTCTTCCGGTGGGATATGACAATCATCTGCCCGCCCCACGATCACATGTTTCAACGGGTCCCATTCGTTCCAACTGTTTACAACGGTTTTTGGCATCAGTCAGTCTCCGGAAATGCAAGTGCTTTGATAGAACCAATTCCATTCGTCTACAAGCGAGCGAAAAATCAACATCAGAAAATTAATTTTCCCGTATTGTGCAACACTCTCTCAAACGATTTTCGTCAGCGACACAGTGGTCGTCGTCGATGTCGATCACACGTGGTTAAGCATGCCGCGTACGCAGACTTGGCATTTACGCGGAACGGCCAATCACTTTGGAAACACCGCTCGGCATAGCGTATGACAATGTGCCAGAAAGCGCATTAATTTTCACTTCCTGCCGTGATAAAATTGGTGCGGCTCTGGTTCCGTAGGCCTTAATAGGGTCAGCATTTCCCAAGGTAGGAATAACACGTTCTAACTGCGAGCGTTGCGATTGCGTCAACATGCGCAATGCCCAGGGCCCTGGATAAAAACTCTCGCTTGGGCGGCCCTGCGATATGAGCACGGCGTGGCGTGCAAGACAGAGATGTACGTAGCCAACAGCATTTTGACCGCGCGCGAAGGATGCCAACCGGGTTTCTTCGGCCAGGTGCCGTGCACGTGCAAAAACTTCATTTCCGCCTGCTTTCTCCATAAGCATACAATGTTGCGGTGAGACCATGATCGCACGTTGATTTGTGCCTTCGGGCGGCTTGATCCGAACTGGTGTCTTTGTCGGATCCAGCGTTCCAGAACGAAGTAATAAATTCGTGCGCCCCGCCCAAATTAACCTCTGCGGCGCGCCTGCATGGGTGCACACAAGATCGCCCACCTTCAAAAATTCAGCGCGCACTTCTCCCTTGGGGGTAAGTATTTTTGTACCAGCTGCAAAACAAACAACGCCGGTGTTTTCAATAGTGAAAGAACTGCCATCAGCACTTGCACCTGAAAACGTTAAACTGCCTCCAGAAAACAAGGCGTTATCAGAATAATCCACCTCTGTGTTGGATTGATTGAGAATACCGTCGTCAGCCTGGTCAGCATGCAACTCCCAAATATTGCCGTAAAAATCACTGAGGTCGATAAAGTCGTTGTTAGAGCCATCGCCATCGCTCAACGTACCCGAATTACCAAAGTTGAAATCAGTGATAGTGTCGTTGCCGTCGTGTTCCTTGTAGACAAAAGTGTCGTTCCCTGTGCCTCCTGTTAGGCTATCGTCCCCTTGACCACCCAACAGTGTATCTTGGCCCGCGCCACCAAGGAGCGTGTCATCAGAGCTATCATCGTTTTCAACGTTTGGCGCTGTTCTTCCGGCCGCCGCTGACGCGGAAAGCCCTGCGACGTCGAAACCAGCAAGGTAATCATCGCCATCACCCCCATCAATACTGTCTGCGCCTTCGGACCCTTCAATCGCGTCATTGCCTGTGCCGCCAAATAATGAATCATCACCGACATCACCAGAAATTACATCCCTTCCGGCGCCACCATCAATGGTGTCTGCGCCATCTGAACCGCTCCCCCCATCGCTGCCCTTTAGGCTATCATTTCCTGCCCCACCGCTGATGACGTCAGCGCCGCGACCGCCTTCAATCGTATCGCGACCAGAACCACCATCAATGGTATCCTGACCGTCGTTTCCGTGTATGGTGACCCCTGACGTTTCAGATGATGCATCAACCACATCGGCCTGGTTCGTCAGAGAAAGGCTCTCAAATTGAGAAAATGTGATCGTGTCGTTGCCATCTGTGATGCTTCCAGCCTCGGCACCTGAAAACGTGACGGTTACATTAACCGAAAGCCCTGTAACATGCAGTGTATCATTGTCCGAGCCGCCCTCTCCGCCAAGAATGGTATCCATTCCGAATGAATCTTCGACATAAATTGCATCGGCATCGTCGCCACCATCAATGTAATCTGCACCTTCGCCGCCTTCGACAATGTCATCGCCCGCGTTTCCGAAAATGCCCAGACCAATTCCGTCGGAGGTCGCATCGATGTAATCGTCACCGCTCCCGGTGAAAACATTCTCAATCTCTGAGAAGGAAACTGTATCTCCGCCAGCTCTGATTTCCCCTTGCTCATCCCCAAAAAGGAGAACAGTCTGATGGTCAGAAACGTCCGTTGCATCGATTGTATCGCTGTCGGTACCACCTTCTCCCCCAAGGATGGTATCCTGACCAAAATCATTCTCTAAAACAAACGTATCGGCATCGTCGCCGCCGTCCATGCTGTCATCACCGAGACCACCGACCAACCTATCGCTGTCAGCACCACCAATGAGCGTGTCATCGCCAGCACCACCTTCAAGCGTGTCTTCACCGCCCGTTGCTACGATACTGTCGTTCCCGATACCCCCAACAAGGCTATCGTCACCGTCAGAGTTCATGAGCGTGTCGTCACCGCTGCCACCAATCAGTGTGTCATTGCCGGTCCCGGTCGACAGCAGATCATTCCCATCACCGCCCTCGATATAGTCGTCACCGCTGCCACCAAACAGGGTATCACCGCCGGTTCCCCCTGTCAGGGTGTCGTCACCGGCCCCACTGTCCAGATCGACACCGGCACTATTGAGGCTACCGTCGAAACTATCGCTTTGACTGGTCAGAATTAGTTCTTCGATCTCGCTAAAGGCCAGCGTTTCGTTGCCATCGGTCGCACCGCCGATTTCAAACCCGGTGAAAACCACCGTGACACTTGATGTCACTGACGAAAAATCAATCCGATCTTTGTCATCTCCGGCCGTTACGCCTTCGCCGCCAACCACCGTTGAATTGAATGATCCGTCATAGAGAACAAACGTATCAGCGTCGTCGCCACCTAATAATGAATCCGAGCCGGACCCATTGCTGAGAGTGTCATCCCCAGCACCGCCTTGGATCGTGTCATCACCCAAACCGCCAGACAGAGCGTCATCCCCTGTCCCGCCGTCAATGTCATCATTGCCCGAACCCCCTGTGATGCTATCGTCACCACCTGCGGCAATAATTTCCAATCCACCAGAATCTGATGTGGCGTCAACCACTTCGGCACCGTCACCCAATATCAATTTCTCGATTTCTGAGAATTGAAGTGTCGAAGTCCCGTCAGAAACAGTACCTGTCCCTGTTCCTGTAATCGTAATGACGACAGGTGTCGTTACACCACTAAGATCCAGAGCGTCCAGATCGACCCCGGATGATACATCTTCTCCACCGATGATCGTGTCGTTGCCAAAAGAGTCTTCAACGACAAATGTATCTGCGTCCTCGTTGCCTTCGAGATGATCGTCCCCCGCGCTGCCAATCAGCGTATCGGCACCCGAACCGCCAGAAAGTGTGTCAGACACCTGGTTGGCCGCGTCCAATCCAGATGATGCCAGTGTCATGATGGCATCGTCAGACAATGCACCGTCTAGTAGAACAAAATCGTCAAGCTTGCCACCGAAGTATTCCCGCAGCCCGTCAGAGCCCCCATTGACGCTTAACCCTTGGTCAGCACCCAATGTCCAAGGTTCACTGTTCCCCGAGGTCCCTCCGGTATAATTGTCAGATCCGACAAGGGCCCCATTCAGAAATAGCTTCACCCCTTCTGGGCCAAATGAAACGGCCGCGTGATGCCACGTTTGAGCCGTCACCGCTCCCGGGTCGGATCTCACATAATAGACATCATTGTCTGACTGAAATCTAACTTCCAGAGAACCATCGTCGTCCACTTCCAGATTGAAATGACCGCCATCGTCCAAATGCATCGAATCTCGGGAAACAAGAGATTGATCAGTTCCGATATTATTAATGTTAAAACGAATAGCGACTGTTCCGCTGTCCAGCTCAAAGGACGCATCGTTCGGGATCTCGACAAAATCATCGATGCCATCCAGAACGACAGCCGTATTTGACCCGTCCCAACCAACCTCGCCTGCAGTTGCACCGTTTAGATAGGTGCCATGGTTCCCGTATGATCCAGTGTCAATGGCAGTGGCACCGCTTTCAAAATTAATCCGGATCAGCACGTCATGTTCTGTATCACTGTCACCTGCGCGTATGACGTCGTCGCCCGATCCCCCTAACAGACTGTCTGACCCAAATCCGCCTTCGATCGTATCGTCCCCATCGCCCCCGTCGATGGTGTCAGCTCCGCCTCCGCCCTCCAGCACATTGCTGAAATCACCTGACGCCATGATGTAATTGGCATTGGTATCACCTGTTACACCTGCAGAGCTGTCAATGATCTCTACATTTTCGAACTCGCTGAGAACCGAAACCGCATTTCCGTTTTCAAAAACGTTCCCGCTTTCGAAATCAACGACCCAGCTGTTATCAAATGTAGCACCACCGCTGGCATCAAGGACATATGTATCCTCCCCGGAACCGCCAGAAATGGTAGCACCGCTGCCGCTATTACCCGCCTCCAGATGGACGATGCGATCATTTCCATCCCCTCCATCAATCGTCGCATCAAAAGCGTCGTGTTGAATGGTATCGTCACCGGAACCGGCGAAAATTGTATCCCGGCTGTTTGAGCCCAAGCCGGTTTTAATGACATCATCACCGGAACCTGCGTCAATAAAATTGTCCCCAGCGCCTGCGTCCAGCGTATCATCACCGGAACCCGCATCAAGGGTATCGTTGCCTGCCCCCCCCGTCACGCTGTCCGCGCCAGATCCTGTTTCTAGGGATAGATCGATTGTCGAGAGTGTCGCATCAATCGTGTCAGCGCCCCCACGGGTAACGACGACTTCAAAATCGCTGAAAGTGCCGGACGCACCGACAGTGTAAGCATAGGTTCCGCCCGATCCACTGTCGAATAAAACGCTTACCGAAGTTGAAGAGAGAAATTGTAATTCATCGACGTCAGTCCCGCCTTCGCCACCCGAAAGAATATCTGTGTCGGCTTGGTCCAGCAGTTGGATCGTGTCGGAGCCTGCCCCCCCATCAACTGTATCATTCCCAAACTGGCCTTGGATCAGATCGTCGCCATCACCCCCGTCAATGTAATCATCGCCGTAACGGCCAAAGAGCGTGTCATCACCCCCACCCCCTACAAAATTTTCATCGCCGTCGTCTCCCAATAGCCAATCCGCATTGTCACCCGTGGTGATGCTGGTGAAGAAGGAGAAATCTGTATCCCCCCCCAACCAGGCATCTGACGAGTCGCCAAAATTACCATTTGCAACCCTGAAGTTCGTTGCGCCATCAAAAATAGTAAGGCTGCCTGATCCGCTGCTAAAATCGACAGAGAAATTTGAGGGGAGGCTCGAAAAATCTAACTCGTGCCCTTCTGAATCCTCATCTATACCGCTCCAAAAACTCGGATCGTTCCAATTGCTTGTGGTGATCACGTATGTGGTCATGACTTACCTAACTAATTCAACGGCTAGATCCAGAAGATGGGATTTAGCAACACCTGCGCGGGCGCCCTTGAAAACCCTCGCCATGGGAATTCGGTCTTTGCGGTAACATTCGGTCTGCATTTCGACACAACGCGCAGAAGTTTTAAGGCGCGACCAAGCTTGTCGTAAGACAATAAAGTAATGGTTTTGAGAGGCCGCATAAACTCCACAACACGTGATAACTCGGGTAACCAACTGGCCGAGGGCTACACGTACTCAATTGCGTTGTTCTTACTGACTGCTTCCAATCTGTCTGCATTTTGACTTAAAGTTTCGACATACAAGGAGAAACGAGAACCCGTTTACCCCGTTTGTTTTGCCCAAACCAATGCCACAACAAATTCGCAACTCCCGCACCCGCCGTTCCGGCGATTGCAGGCCGCCCATTATTGGAACGGCATTTCTTAATTCAAAATACACACCGAATGGCTCTCCACCCCGCTTGGTCGAACTTAAAACACAAACCTGGCTAACCTTGGTCCTGCACCAATAACAATCGAGCGTCTTCAGTGGTGAGCGGGTCGGGGCGATCACAGCTCGTTTTCAGATCAACCCAGCAACGTTTGTCGCCTGATTCCAATATAGCCGTCATGACTTCAACAACATGTGTTGCGAGTTCAAGACTGCAGCGATGCGCATGCCCACCGGCAATCCCTGAGGCCATATCTGCCAACCCGGCACAGCGGTAATTTGCGCGATCAATTCCCTTTCCATCCGACATATTTGGGATGGAAAACGGATGGTTTCGACCAGTAATTTCAGTGACTGTACCTTTCTTGTCCGTGCCAAGAACGGCACCACCAAAGAAGTTTGGATCAGGCACAAAAAGCGATCCCTTGCTGCCATATAATTCCATATTTTCATGACGATGTGCGCAAACGTCCCAACTCGCACCAAGAGTGACCAAAGCGCCGGTGCAAAATTCCAAAACGGCGTGAATATTGGTTGGCGTCTCCACTCGCACCGCTTCACCCAAACGCAGGCCATTGCCGATGGTGCGGGTTTTAAAACTCGCTGAAGCCATCGCAGATACCGTTTTTACAGGCCCGATGAGCTGCACTAGATTTGAGATGTAATAGGGTCCTAGATCAAGAATTGGGCCCCCACCGGCCTTAAAGAAAAAATCTGGATTGGGGTGCCAACTCTCCATCCCGCGCGACATGACATGGCAGGTACCTCCGATAACCTTACCGACAAGGTTTTCGTCCAGCACAGCGCGGGCCAGCTGATGTGCGCCGCCCAAAAAAGTATCCGGAGCGGAGCCGACGCGAAGCCCTTTTTGAGCAGCCAACGCGCGCAACGTTTCACCTTCCTCCAGCGTCAAAACAAAAGGTTTTTCGGAATAGGCATGTTTACCCGCCTCCAAAATTTGTCTTGTCACCTCGAAATGAGCTGCCGGAGTGGTCAGGTTGACGACAATATCGATATCATTTGCCGCCAGCAAATTTTCGATTGTTTCTGAGCGGATTGAAAACTCTTGAGCGCGCGCTTGAGCAGCGTCCATGTTCAAATCTGCAATGGCCTTCATTTCGATAAAGTTGAACAAGGGCGCGAATTTCAAATAAGCGGACGAAATAACGCCCGCGCCAATTATTCCGACACCAAATGTTTTCATTGTTCGTTCCAATACCGATTGACTGCAGCGATGGAACGGCAGGCAAAACGGTCCCAATCGGATGGATTGTCATGCTCGACCACAAATAAGTCCGTGCCCGCATCGCGCAAATCCTGGATCAAGGACTTCCAATCCAAGACGCCATCCCCCACGTCCGCCCAACCGTCTTCATCTGCATTTTCTGTGTCTGGCGCTAAATCCTTGACATGGGCCGTTGTTACCCGACCGGGATAGGCATTGACCCACGAAACCGGATCCGCCCCCCCACGAACGATCCATGCAACATCCATTTCCCATTCCATTTCCGGGGCATGTTCCAACAACAGATCCATTGGCAGCGTCCCGTCGGCCAAGGGCATGAATTCCCAATGGTGATTGTGCCAACCAAAACGAAACCCGGCATCATTCACCCGTTTGCCAACCTCATTCAGGCGCTGCGCCAGAGCCACCCAGTTTGCAGCATCTGTTCCCTGCCGCCACAGATCCCCTGGCGCTGGACAAATGATACGTTGCATTCCCAACGTCCGAGCGACGTTCAGAGACGCCTCTAATTCTTCCTCTAACGTGCCCAAAGGGAAAAAATGGCCTGATGGCATGCGCATCGAATGACTGTCCAACAGCGCACGAAAACCGACCGCGTCGTCGTAGACACCGCCAAACCCTTCAACCTGCGTATAACCCAATGCGGCGAGGCGTGGGATGATATTGGACCAAGGCAAAAAATTACGAGAGGAATATAATTGGTACGAGATCGAAGTCATCTACGGATCCTTTGAAATATGAAAATGGCTGTGGTGTCTTGGATCAGGCGGACCCTGCGATCACAGCCTTAACTCGGATTTTTGATCGAACACGGACGCCCTAGACGGCATGAAGCCCAGACGTAACGTGTCACCAATCGCAACACGGGATTGCCCATCCATCCTCACACGGAAATGCGTGCCAGCGACTTCGCAATCAACCAGCGTGTCTGACCCGGTTGGCTCGATCAGGTTCACTTCTACATCAACCTGAACAGGTGCGTTTTTCACCAGCTCTCCTGTCACGACATGCTCGGGACGAATACCCAAGGTCGCCGCACAACTGGCTTTGGTGATGTCCTGCACAAACTCATACCCGGTCAGTGGAACTGCAAGATCAGCAGTTTTAAAAATGCCGTCCTCAAGATGTCCGTCGAGAAAATTCATCGACGGCGAGCCAATGAAATTGGCCACATATTTGTTGATCGGCTTACCATAGATTTCGGCGGGTGAACCCAGCTGCATGATCTGCCCATCGCGCATGATTGCAATGCGATCGGCAAGGGTCATGGCTTCGATTTGATCATGGGTCACGTAGATCATCGTATTTTCAAGTTTTTGGTGAAGACGCTTGATCTCTACGCGTAGATCCGCGCGCAACTTGGCGTCTAGATTTGACAGCGGTTCGTCAAACAAGAAAACATCCACATCGCGCACAAGCGCACGCCCGATTGCAACACGTTGGCGTTGACCACCGGACAGCGCCGCAGGTTTTCGTTTCAAAAGGGGACCGATTTGCAGCACTTCTGAGGCATGCTTGACGCGTTCTGTGATCTCTCTTTTGGGCAACTTCGCGTTTTTCAAACCAAACGACAAATTCCCTTCCACTGTCATCTGCGGGTAGAGCGCATAAGATTGAAAAACCATGCCAATTCCGCGCTCTGATGGCTCGGCCCAGGTGACATTGCGGTCATTTATATGAATTTGCCCTCCGGACACATCCAAAAGACCTGCGATGCAGTTCAGCAGCGTCGATTTTCCACAGCCGGAAGATCCGAGAAGGACTAGAAACTCGCCCCGGCCAATGTCTAAATTGAGATCCTGAAGAACTTTGACAGCGCCGAAGTGCAAATCGAGATTTTTGATTTCAACTGAATTGTTCATGAGGTTTCAACCCTTGACTGCGCCTGCGGCAATACCGCGGACGAATAGTTTTCCTGAAACGAAATAGATCGTCAGGGGGACAAGACCGGTAAGGATCGTTGCCGCCATATTAACGTTGTATTCCTTGACGCCCTGGGTCGAGTTCACGATGTTATTAAGCGAGACGGTCATGGGATATGTTTCCGGGCTCGTGTAAACGACGCCAAATAGAAAATCATTCCAGATACCAGTCACTTGCAAGATCATAGCCACCGTAAAAATTGGCAGTGACATGGGCAGCATGATGCGAAAATAGATCCCCCAGAAACCGGCGCCATCAACGCGCGCTGCTTTGAACAATTCCTCGGGCAGTGAGGAAAAATAATTCCGGAACAGAAGGGTCAGAATCGGCATCCCAAAAACAGTATGCACGAGGATCAACCCCCCAAGAGAGCCATAAAGCCCCACTTCACGCAACATGATCACAATTGGATACAACATGACCTGATAAGGGATAAAAGCGCCAAAAATCAGGATCGTGAAAAAGGCGTCCGCCCCTTTGAATTTCCAGTTGGCCAGCGCGTATCCATTCACAGAAGCGATCACGATAGACAGGATGACAGAGGGGATTGTGATCTGAACGGAATTCCAAAATCCGGTACTGAGCCCATTGCAGGTCAACCCCGTACAAGCCTGCGACCAGGCCTTGACCCAAGGTTCAAAAGTGACCTCCAGAGGGGGGGAGAAGACGTTGCCTAACCGAATTTCAGGCATCCCTTTCAGCGACGTTACGATCATCACATAGAGCGGCAACGCGTAATAGAGCGTGATTAACAACAGCGTGCCATAGAGGAAAATATTCCTGCGTGAAAAAGCCCTGCGCGGTTTGGGGCCTTGCGGACCTGTAAGGACGGGAGAATTCGATTCAATCACGGTGCTTGGTGCCTCCGAATTCAAGAATGGCCCACGGAATGACGATCAGGACCACCGTCACCAGCATCATTGTCGATGCCGCGAAACCCTGACCTAGATTGTTGGCCCGAAACATCATGTCGTAGACATATTTTGCCGGAACTTCCGTGGAGATACCCGGCCCACCGCCGGTTTGCGCAACGATCAGGTCATAAATTTTTACGATCCCTGTCACGACGATCACCAGCGTTGTCACAAAAACCGGGCGCATCATCGGAATGACAATCAGCAAATAGGTTTTCCAGGCTGGGATGCCATCAACGCGGGCAGCTTTCCAGACATCTTGATCGATGCCGCGCAGCCCGGCGAGCATCAACACCATGACGAGACCACTACCTTGCCAGAGGCCAGCAATCAGAACGCCATAAATCGCGATGTCCGCATTGTAGAGCGGGTTAAATTCAAAACCCTCCCATCCCCAACTGCGCACGATGTTTTGCACGCCAAAATCTGGATTTAAAATCCATTGCCAAACCAATCCGGTGACAACGAAGCTCAACGCATAGGGGTAGAGGATCACTGTTCGAATGGTGTTTTCAAATCGGATTTTCTGATCAATCAACGCAGCCAGCACAAAGCCGATCACAAAAACCAACACCAACATGCACACACCGTAGATCGCAAGGTTTTCGATCGAAACAAGCCATTTTCGCGTTGCCCACAACCGTTCGTATTGATCCAACCCGACCCAATTCAAGCGCGGCAGCAGTCCCGATTTCGTAAAACTATAGACAATGGTCCAGATCGTCCCGCCAACAAAAACAAATAGAGCCGTTACGATCATCGGGATCGCTGCGATCTTTGCTGATTTGTTGCGGAAAAATTGGTTTGGGCGTGCTGAAGCCATGGGCTTAACTCCCCACTAAACGGCAATTCCATGGAACCCTGCTGCACCCAATGACGCAGCAGGGAGAGTTTCGATTTAATCCGCTGAAGAAATAATTTTCGCGAATTCCGCCTGCGCGTCTTCTTTGCTCATCGAAGGATCGGCAAAGAATTCTATGAACAGAGTGTTGATCTGTTGCGTGGTATCCGGCGTGACCAACTGGTCTGTGTCCGGCAACAATGCACCTTTGCCCAAAAGCGCTAGACCCTTTTGCATACAAGCGTTGGCAGTAGACAAGTCGATGTCGCCGCGCACTGGGAGAGAGCCCTTCTTAAGATTGAAGGCAACCTGTGTATCTGGCTTGAGCATCAACGCCGCCAGTTCAGATTGTGCTGCGCTCTGTGCGTCATCGCTGAGCACAGGGAAATAGAAAGCATCCCCGCCCGTGCTCAAAAGCTCTGTCATACCTAAGCCAGGCAGACAGCTATAGTCTTCACCTGCAACCTGTTCAGCGATGGCAAATTCGCCTTGCGCCCAATCGCCCATGATCTGACCGCCGGCTTTGCCGGTGATGACCAGGTTCGTCGCATCATTCCAATTTTGGATTGTGGACCCTGACGCCATTGAACGAGCATCGTCCGCCGCTTTGAAAACTCTGGCGACGTCCGCGCCTGCTGCAACGTTCACATCTTTGTCGCCATAGACCGACAAAAACACATCGTTTGAAACCAAAGCCGCAAACAAGACGTTGAACATCCCTCTTTGTTGCCAGCCTTGCTGGCCCAAGGCCAGCGGTAAAATATCCGCATCCGAGAGTTTGGAACCGGCCGCTACGAATTCATCCCAATTTCCTGGCACAGCAACGCCTGCCTCCTCAAATGCTTTGTGGGACAACCAAATCCACTGCCAAGAGTGAATATTCACCGGCGCGCAATAGATGCGGCCATCGACGGTACAAGACTCAAGCAGTGAGGGAGGATTTACAATATCCTTCCAGCCTTCTGCTTCGGCAATATCCGTGATGTCACGCAGCAGACCAGCTTCGATCAGTTCTTCGGCCTGACGTCCATGATTAAACTGAAACGCGCCCATCGGGTCGCCGCCCGTCAGGCGGCTGACCATGACCGCGCGCGCCGCGTCGCCACCTGCAATCGCTGCATCTACCCAAGTATTACCCGTCGCGTTGAAGGCACTGGCAAATTCATTGACTGCCGCCGCTTCGCCGCCAGATGTCCACCAGTGCATCACTTCCAATTCAGTCGCGGATACACTTGATGCAGCAACAAATGCCGTCGCAGTGAGAAATTTTGAAGTTCGGTTCATTTTGATTCCTCCCAAATCTAAAACGTTACAGAAATTTCTATATCGTTTTAGATAATCCTTGCAAGATATTTTTTGACGTTTGATATTGGACGTATCCCAAAGGGGAAAAGCACGGTAGGAACACATTGTGCAAATGTCGGCTCGGCCCCTGCCTGAGTGACTAAAGGGATTAACTATCATGAAACGCATCACATCCGAGGTTGCGAAACTCACTCAAAGCGAGCTGCGAGATTTGGTTGCGGCGAATGAAACCCCAACCTTGAAAACGATCTCCAGGATCAGCGGCTTGGCAGTTGCAACTGTCTCGCGCGCGCTGAGCGATGCCCCGGATATAGGTCAAAAGACCAAGGACTTGGTACATCGGATCGCAAATGCAATTGGGTACGTTCCCAACCGTGCGGGCGTACGCCTGCGAACCGGGCGTACAAATGTCATTACATTGGTCATTCCCTCCGAAGGCGATGTAATGAACAATATTTCAAGACTGACAAACTCAATTGCAGAAGCATTGCGAGGTACGCAATTTCATCTCAATGTTTTGCCATGGTTCCCAGATCAAGATTCCCTGCATCCGATAAAATACATTGTCGAAACCCGCTCAGCTGATGCCGTCATTTTCAACATGACTGAACCAGAAGATCCTCGCGTCGCCTATTTGTTGGAACGCAATTTTCCTTTTGCAACCCACGGACGCACAATATGGAGCGACAGACACGCGTATTACGACTATGACAACGCGGCCTTCACTCGCTTGGCGCTGCGTCGGCTGGCCTCAAGAGGGCGCAAGAAAGTGCTCGCTATCTTGCCGCCCTTAAATCAAAACTATTCTCAAGACATGGTACGCGGCCTTAAACAGGAAAGCGCTCTGCACGACATCGAATACCGAATTTCCAAAAACGTCGACAGCGATCAAACCTCAGATGGAATTAGACATTGGGTCACAAAAAGGCTTACCCAATCGCCGGAAATTGACGCTGTTTTCTGTACTTCATCAAAAGCCGCAATCGCTGCAATTGTCGCCGTAGAAGAGCTTGGTCTCAACTTGGGCAAAGACATTGATGTCTATGGTAAAGAGGTCATCCCAATCCTTAAAATGTTCCGAAAAGACATCATCGTCGAACTGGAAGACGTCGGGATTGCAGGAAATTTTCTCGCCAAATCGGTTGTCCAACAATTGCGAGAACCTGACCTTCCATTGCTCCAGCATCTGGACGTTCCCGCGGAAGTTTCCGGCAGTAAGCCATTTGAGGTAATTAAATGACACGCTGGGCAGACACCCTTTCGTTTGGTATTTCAAACCGCCGGTGTGTACGGAGAGGCGCGCAACATCCGGGTCGTGTCACCAGATCGATATTGCGTTTGTAAATTTGGTCTGCGGCTGACCTAGGATGGTGCGGCCATACCAACCGAACCAATAGTTTTTGCATTATAGAGTCATCTCATTGAAAATAGAAACCGCATTGTGTCTCAGGACGAGATTTTCGACCTGATATGGCGGGAGCGGATTGTATCAGATGCCGCCCTCTGCGGTCGGGCCAAAGCAGCGCCCGCGGCAATTGGTGTGGCAGTCGGGCGCGTTGGTAAAATCTACGACGCTTTCTTCGCCGGCAAAAAAGACGACAAAGAGCTGGGAGTTCGCTATGTCCTGGATGTCAAATTGCACTTTGCAGATGAAGCATTCCGCCAGAACGCCCCGCTGCTTCATGCGTGGCCGAATTGGGGCTATCTGCAGATTTCATGAAGTCTTCTGTAGACTTAGAAAACAACCCATTACGTCGGACACTCGACGGGGCGAATATTGGAACGCTGCAGTTTGCATTCTTATGTGTTTCGTAAAACGCCCACTCGACGCTCAACGCGCTGGTTGTTTGGCGCAGGGCTCCATCACTGATCAGCTGGTACCCAATCAGGTAACGGAGTGCCGCCTGTGTAGTGGTTCTGAGCAGGGTTTTCGCGGAAAAGCACATAGAGATCGGCTGGATCGGAATTTAGTTCTGTTTGCAGTATCACTGCAATTGCATCGGTCAATGCTTTCTTGCGATCCGCGTCTCGGCCTGGACGCAGATCAACAGTGACCAGCGGTAGACCATCTCCTAAAATACCAAAAACTTCACGCACACCGACATAATCATATTTGATTTCTTTCGGCGCAAGAGTATCCAAAACCGCTTTCTTTACGCCTTCACGAATTCTCTTTTTGATCTCGTGCGGCGTACCTTCTGGTACTTCTACGCGAATAACAGGCATAATTTTTCCTTAGTCATCATCGTATATTGAAACCAAGTTTGGCACAAAGAGCACCTTTCAATTTACGGTTACCCGGTACCCGGCACGTGGAAAATGCACACACACCGTTCCGACCTCTTCTGTCGTGCGTTCGATCCCGATGCTATGCGCATCAGCGCAACGCAGTTTTCCTTCGACGGGCTGTTCGCCACCGTCCAGATCTGGGTTGACGGTTACCCTTTTTCCGACATGCAGCTCTTGTGGATCATTGGGACCAACTCCTATTTCTGAGGCTGGTTCCATTTTTCTTGCGCGCGCAAGTGCTTCTTCTGCATTCATCTGAGTTGATGTCCCGTGGCCAATCGCGCGGACATTGTCTTCCCAACGGACAAGATCCGGGAATTCAGACAACATTGACGGACCGCCGCCCCAACGCCCCCGAACAAACCAGATATTGTGATACATCTGCGCATCAATTGCTGCGGGATCAGAACCCAACAGGAAATCTCGCCCGTCTTTCAATTGAGCGTCCATCCAGGACAAAGGCGCGCGCATTTGTGCGACAAGGTGAGGCAATTGTTCATTGGCCCGCTTGAGCCCCTCGGCCCAGTCTTCGCCCAGATACAAACGTCCTCGGTCTTCGGCAAAATCGCTTGGCAAATCCTCGCCAGCAGATCCTAGAACGAGCTTTACCGCCAATGTGAAGAACTCGCCGTCTGTAAATCGGCTTAAACACCACATCAGACCAGCTTGGGACGTCGGCATAAAAGACGGGGATGGTTGGCGACGCTCAAGTTCGCGAATAATGCACTGGCTATCACAATAGATATCGGCACCGATTTGCATGACAGGGGTGCGCCGGTATCCGCCTGTAAGCGCAGTGAGCATCGGTTTAGGCGGCAAGCGTGGGATCTCTACGTCACGCCACGCCACATTTTTGATGCCAAAGGCGACGCGCACTTTTTCCGCCACAGGCGACTGTGGATAGTTGTGAAAGACTATCTCTGTAGCCGGGTCTGTCATGCTGTAACTCTTTTTTATACTCAAGTGAGCGCCAACACTACACGAACAGTAAAGATTGGAAACCCTCGCACTCACCAGAAATCAATACCCCCAAGACGCAACCTGCGGCAGCACTGTGCGGTTTTCAGATTCCCTGTGCGATTATAGAAACGGGATCAATCTCGATTACAGTCAAGTGGACAGCAAAGGCAAAAGAAGCCCTATCACGATGAACAGGTTTGCCAGCCGGTTGGAGGTCATATCTTTGCGCTATCAGGACCGCTTGGCGCAAGATGTTCTTGCCTGGCAAAAAAAGCTCAGCCATGTCTAGAGCGGGATCAAATGCTCACGCCTGTTATGCAAAATTCTATTTCTCCGAAAGTAGAGGTTCAAATCCATGCAGGTTTTGAGTTTTGATGCACTAGTCAATAAGCCATGGAAAAACGGTGGTGGCATCACCCGCGACATTGCAAGGGGGCTTCACCTTTCACAAACAATCTGGACCCTCAGCCGCGCAGATGTTTCTCAAGACGGCCCATTTTCTGATTTTTCGGGCATGACGCGTATTTTAACCGTGGTTTCCGGCGGCACCATGACATTGACTTCACCAAGCGGCATTATTCAGGCCAATTTTTGGCAACCCGTACGTTTTGACGGGGCCCTCGCAGTCCATTCTCATCTCAAAGATGGACCTCTTACAAATTTGAATCTTATGTTTGACCCGCAGTTCTGCACTGGCGATGTCGTGCTACGAAAAGGTTCGTTGACATATCAAACTTCGCGCCCTGAATACGGGCTCATCGCACTTCATACTCTTGCTGGCGAACCCATCGTCGAAGGCACCGCTCTTTGCGCAGGAGACACTGCATTCATCACCGACAAAAATGCTGCACTTTCACTGTCGAACGGCGACGTTTTGTTAGAAATACGCCTGACCTATTTGGATCAAAGGAGCGCCATCAAGCTGTGCATCGCAGAACGATAAGCATCTGTGACCGCATTGCGTTTGACGTGTTGTCCCTCTTTGACACAGTGCCGACCGGCTGACCAAACATCTGTCACAACAGTATCTTTCGCCGCAAACACAAGGCCATCCAACAGTTGGTCTTGGCGCAGCGCACACAAAGCCGGTGTCTGACTGTCGATCGCAACCAGATCAGCCAAAGATCCCTGCGCGATGTCACCCGCTGCGCGCCCCAATGCCTGAGCGCCACCCTTAGCTGCGCCGCAGTAGAGCGTCTCTCCGACGGAACCTGCGCCTGCAACCATCACATTGCGCGCCATGTCCCGTAAGCGTTGAGAATATTCTAATGTCCGCAATTCTTCGGTCAGCGAGATCAACACGTTTGAATCGGATCCAATCCCAAAAGCTCCTCCGGCTGCCAGATAGGTTGGACCATTAAATGGCCCATCCCCAAGGTTAGCTTCAGTCACAGGACAAAGACCCGCGACCGCTCCAGATTGCGCCATATCGAGGGTCTCGGCATCCGTCATATGAGTGGCATGGATAAGGCACCACTTTGAATTTACATCGGCATTGGCAAGCAACCATTCGACGGGACGGGCGCCAAGTGAAGCCTTAACATCGCTTACTTCTTGGGGTTGCTCCGAGATATGGATATGGATCGGCCCACCAGAATGTGCTGCAATGACTGCAGCAAGATCGTCAGGTGATGTCGCACGCAAGGAATGCGGCGCAATTCCAACGCAGCAATCATCGTCCAGATCAGCAACAGCATCCTGTGCGCAAGCCACAAGGTCGTTATAGCGTTCGACAGAGTTCCCAAAGCGCGCTTGTCCGGACGTCAACGGCTGCTGCCCAGCGCCACCATAACTATAGAGCACCGGCAAATGTGTCAGACCAATGCCTGTCGTCTGTGCCGCCGAAGCGATACGCGAGGAAAGTTCCCCCAAATCATCATAAGGCGTGCCGTCCGGCTGGTGGTGCAGATAATGAAATTCGCCCACACTGGCATAGCCTGCTTCTTGCATTTCCAAAAAGACAAACCCTGCAATTGCTTCGATATGCTCGGGTGTCAGATGCGCATTAAAACGGTACATCAACTCGCGCCACGTCCAAAAACTGTCTGTGCCCGCCATCCTGTATTCGGTCATTCCGGCCATAGCCCGCTGGAAGCTGTGGCTGTGCAGATTTGCAAGCGCGGGTAAAAGAGTGTCTACCTTTGTGTCCCCCTGTTTTGGCTGCTGATTGACGTCTAGCGCGGCAACTTGACCACCCGATACAGTCAACCGGACATCCTGAGCCCAACCTGTGGAAAGCTTTGCTTGTTTTGCAAAAATCATTTGGCAGTCCTTTCTTTTTATGTATATACATAATAAATGTCTATGCATACTAAAACTGTGCAATTTCCACCGCAATGGATCGAAAATGACTGATACTAATAAGATCTTTGTGAATCTAAACCTTGCAACCATGGATGATCCCGCGATCGCCTATGGTTGGATTGAAAATGGCGCAATCGTCGTAAACGACTGTACTATCGAATGGATTGGGCCGCGAGTGGCCTTACCGGCCGTTTACGACTCACTTACGCAGATCGATCTCAAGGGGCGCGTTGTGACGCCGGGGCTCATTGATTGTCATACGCATATCGTGCATGGAGGCGATCGCGCGATTGAATTTGAAATGCGCCTAAATGGTGCCAGCTACGAAGAAGTCGCGCGCGCGGGTGGTGGCATTGTCTCTACCGTCAAAGCGACACGCGGTGCGAGCGAAGCGGAACTGCTTGCTGACGCGTTACGCCGTGTGGATGTGTTGATCACGGAAGGTGTCACCTGTCTTGAGATCAAGTCAGGTTATGGCCTCGACATTGAAACCGAACTGCGCATGTTGCGCGTCGCGCGGGCCATTCCGAAACATCGCGATGTGCGTGTGAAAACTTCGTTCCTTGGAGCTCATGCCACACCGTTTGAGTATGCTGGAAAGGATGACGAATACATCGATGAAGTGTGCATCCCAGCCCTGCGTAAAGCTCATGCTGAAGATCTCGTTGATGTGGTGGACGGGTTTTGTGAAGGAATTGCCTTTGGACCAGATCAAATCGCACGCGTATTTGACGTTGCTAAAAACCTAGGCGTGCCTGTCAAACTACACGCTGAGCAATTGTCCAACTTGGGCGGGGCCAAATTGGCAGCCAGTTATGGAGCCTTATCTGCGGACCATATCGAATACCTCGACGAAGAAGGCGTAAAGGCTATGGCTGACGCTGGAACTATTGCAGTCATCCTGCCCGGGGCGTTCTATACACTGCGCGAAACCCAAGCGCCCCCTATCGACTTACTGCGCAAACACGGCGTTGCAATGGCGATTGCAACCGATATCAATCCCGGGTCTTCCCCGCTTAATTCATTGCTGTTGGCGTTGAATATGGGATGCACTTTGTTTCGGATGACACCCGAAGAAACATTACGTGGCGCTACCCAAAACGCAGCACGTGCGTTGGGTCTGACGGATGCCGGGGTCCTTGCCGTTGGGATGCGCGCCGACATGGCAGTTTGGGAGATCAAACACCCCGCAGAGCTGTCCTACAGGATTGGTTTCAATCCGCTTCACGCCCGTATTTTCGGAGGACAATGGTGACCACTCTGACTCTCATTCCAGGCGCAGTTACTCTGGAGGATTTGGCGGACGTATTTTGGAACGAAACCTCTGTGCGTCTTGATCCATCCAGCCACCCAGCAATCGAATTGGCCCATGCGCGGATTGCCAAAGCGGTCGCGGGTACGGACGCGGTTTACGGGGTAAACACCGGCTTTGGCAAATTGGCGTCAGTCAAAATTGAGGCCAAGGACACCGCAACGCTTCAACGCAATTTAATCCTGTCTCATTGTTGTGGCGTTGGTCCTGCAATCCCGCGCGCACATGCCCGGTTAATGATGGCACTCAAACTTCTCAGCTTAGGGCGTGGTGCATCTGGTGTACGGCTGGACATCATTACGTTACTCGAAGACATGCTCGACAAAGGCGTAACACCGATCATCCCGGCACAAGGCTCTGTTGGGGCTTCGGGTGATCTTGCACCACTGGCGCATATGGCAGCCGTCATAATGGGAAGCGGGGAGGCCGAGGTTAACGGTCAGATCCTGTCAGGTGATAAGGCGCTCGCCGTGGCAGGGCTGACACCAGTCGCGCTCGGCCCAAAGGAAGGGCTTGCTTTAATCAATGGCACGCAGTTCTCGACAGCCTTTGCGTTGGCGGGTCTCTTTGGCGCATGGCGCGCGGCACATTCCGCCTTGATTACCTCTGCGCTGTCCACAGATGCGATCATGGGCTCAACAGCACCACTGCAACCCGAAATCCATTCATTGCGCGGCCACCTAGGTCAAATCCAAGCGGGTGAAACGATGCGAACACTGCTGGCCGGGTCTGAAATCCGCGACAGTCACGTTGCGGATGACGCGCGGGTTCAAGACCCTTATTGCATCCGCTGCCAACCGCAGGTGACTGGGGCAGCGATGGATGTGTTGCGCATGGCTGCCCGTTCACTTGAGATCGAGGCAAACGCCGCCACGGACAACCCGCTCGTGTTAATCGAAGCTGATGTGATTGTTTCAGGCGGGAATTTCCACGCTGAACCGGTTGGCTTTGCAGCCGATATGATTGCGCTGGCCATTGCAGAGATCGGTGCCATTGCCCAGCGCCGCGTCGCATTGATCGTGGACCCGGTTTTGAGCTTTAACTTGCCACCGTTTCTGACGCCGAACCCAGGTCTGAACAGTGGTTACATGATCGCCGAAGTCACTACAGCCGCCCTAATGAGCGAAAACAAACATCTGGCCAACCCCTGTGTGACCGACAGTACACCAACGTCAGCCAACCAAGAAGATCACGTCAGCATGGCCGCTCATGGCGCGCGCCGTTTGCGCGCCATGAACGAAAACCTGGCACGTATTTTGGGCGTTGAATTATTGTGCGCAGCGCAAGGCATCGACTGCCGCGCCCCCCTAAAAACCAGCGACACCCTCCAGAAGGTCGTGTCTCGGGTTCGTCAAGATGTCGAAACGTTAGGCGAAGACCGTTATCTCGCTCCAGATTTAGAGCGCGCTGCCAGGTTGGTGGCCGCCGGCGATATTGTCAGCGCTGCGGACGTAATTATGCCAGAGATTTCACAATGAATCCTGTGGAAATTCACCAAGGCAACAGCCCGATCGTTCTAGGGTTACCCCATACAGGAACCTTTGTGCCAGACAGTGTTTTGGCCGACCTGAACCCGCGTGGTCGTGGATTGGACGATACAGATTGGCACATCCATACGCTTTATGATGGCGTGTTGGCTGGGGCAAGCACTGTGCGCGCTACTTTCCACCGCTATGTTGTGGATGCCAATCGCGATCCCGCTGGCATATCGTTGTATCCGGGACAAAATACAACTGGGCTGGTTCCCTTGACCGATTTTGATGGGCACGACATCTGGGCCGAAGTCCCGGATTCGGATGCTATCGAGGCACGTCGACAAACGTTTCACGCGCCTTACCACGCGGCACTAGCGGCCGAACTGGAACGAGTACGCGCCATTCACGGCATTGCCATCCTCTATGATTGCCATTCAATCCGGTCAGATATTCCGTTTCTATTTAAAGGCACCCTACCCGACTTCAACATTGGGACAAACCTAGGATCCACCTGCGCCCCAGACATTGAAAAAACAACGCAGGAGATTTGCGCGGCAGCTGAAGGATACAGCGTTGTCACCAACGGCCGCTTCAAAGGGGGCTGGACAACGCGCAATTATGGTCGCCCGACGGAAGGTTTTCACGCTATCCAAATGGAACTGGCCCAAAGTACTTACCTCAGCGCTCAAGCGAGCCCTTGGGTCTATGACAACACCAAAGCAGCGCGCCTGCGCGACCATCTCGAAACACTTTTAACATCGTTGAGCGCATTGGCCCCAACCTTGAAAGGGACATCATGAGCAACCCTCGCAAAAACACCCGTGACGTATTTCCCGCAACTGGCACAGAGTTGACCGCCAAGAGTTGGCTGACCGAAGCGCCAATGCGCATGCTGATGAACAATTTGCATCCAGATGTTGCCGAAAACCCGCACGAATTGGTTGTTTATGGCGGGATTGGGCGAGCAGCGCGGACGTGGAAAGATTACGATATGATCGTCGCAAGCTTGCGTAATCTGGAGGAAGATCAAACGCTCTTGGTGCAATCGGGTAAACCAGTTGGCGTGTTCCAAACCCACAAAGATGCACCGCGTGTTTTGATCGCCAATTCCAACCTTGTGCCACATTGGGCAAATTGGGACCACTTCAACGAGCTCGATAAAAAGGGTCTGGCCATGTATGGTCAGATGACTGCAGGGTCTTGGATATACATCGGCTCACAGGGGATCGTCCAAGGCACATATGAGACATTTGTAGAGGCCGGTCGGCAGCATTATAATGGCGATTTGACAGGAAAATGGGTCCTAACTGGGGGCCTTGGCGGTATGGGCGGCGCGCAACCACTGGCAGCGGTAATGGCAGGCGCGTGTTGCTTAGCTGTGGAATGCAACCCCGAAAGCATCGATTTCCGTTTGCGCACCCGCTATGTTGATGAACGCGCTGACACATTGGATGAAGCGCTTGAAATGATTGCGCGCTGGACCGCCGCCGGTGAAGCCAAATCGGTCGGCCTGTTGGGCAACGCAGCCGACGTATTCGCCGAAATCGCGGCGCGCGGCGTTCGTCCTGACATGGTGACCGATCAAACGTCTGCACATGACCCCAACAACGGGTATTTGCCACAAGGTTGGTCCATGGCGCAGTGGAAAGAAAAACGCGAAAGCGACCCTAAAGCGGTTGAAATGGCTGCGCGCGCATCCATGCGTGTTCACGTCCAAGCGATGATCGATTTGCAACAAATGGGTATCCCGACCTTTGATTACGGCAACAATATTCGACAAGTTGCTTTAGAAGAAGGGTTGGAAACTGCCTTTGATTTTCCCGGGTTCGTACCGGCCTACATCCGCCCGTTGTTTTGTCGCGGGATCGGCCCGTTTCGTTGGGCGGCATTGTCTGGTGACCCAGAGGATATTTACAAAACAGATGCCAAGGTCAAAGAAATCCTGTCCGAAGACAGTCACCTTCACAACTGGCTGGACATGGCACGCGAACGTATCGAGTTCCAAGGCCTGCCAGCGCGCATCTGCTGGGTTGGCCTAGGCGTCCGTCACAAGCTCGGCCTTGCGTTCAACGAAATGGTCCGCAGCGGAGAGTTGAGCGCCCCGATTGTCATCGGGCGCGATCATCTAGACTCTGGCTCAGTGGCTTCACCGAACCGCGAAACCGAAAGCATGAAGGATGGTTCTGATGCGGTATCTGATTGGCCGTTGCTGAACGCTCTTCTCAACACGGCATCAGGCGCAACATGGGTGTCACTGCACCATGGCGGCGGCGTTGGAATGGGTTTCTCACAGCATTCGGGCATGGTGATTTGCTGTGACGGCACCGAAGACGCAGACCGGCGCATTAGCCGCGTTTTGTGGAATGACCCCGCGACAGGTGTGATGCGTCATGCCGACGCTGGATATGACATCGCCAAAGAATGCGCACACGAGCACGGCCTGAACCTGCCGAGCATTCTTTAAGGTAACATTGGGTCCCAGTGGGAGGCTCTGTGCTTAATATCGCGTCGTCAGCTTGTGCCCTGGAGGGTACGAAAGGCGTACAAATGTCACCGCGTCCCCCTCCCACCACGTTGAGCGTTCAACATTAAAAACCGGGTCGCCAACCGAACAGGATAAAAAGTCAGATAATTTTTGGTCGGCCAATCCCGCCGACAATTGGATTTCTGCTTTGGAAAACGGGATCGTCGAGATCAGCCAAGCACTTGGACCCTCATTTGCAAAATCAGTGTCCTCTGCACTAGGCAACGCGGCAAGATTGATCCACCTGTCTTCGTGTTCATAGGGGGTGCCGTCAGCGTAGTGCATACAGATCAGATGCAGCACTTTACCGCCCTCTGGCAACTGCAATCGCGCGCGCAACCAATCCGGTGCAACCTCAACAGAACGGTTTGACAATGCGTAGCGGTAAGAAGCGCCCTTGGCTTCAATCTGGTCACGCACCAGCGGTATATCAAAACGCGCCTGACGCAATGGTGCCATCCGAACGCGCGTTCCGGCCTTGCGGCGTCTTTCGATTATACCATCGTCTGCAAGCTCCCGCATCGCTCGATTCACAGTTGCCCGCGCGCAATTGTATGTCATCGCAAGATCAACTTCATTTGGGACCAAATCACCCGGCCCCCAGTCACCCCGAACGATCTTAGCCAACAGATCAGATTTTATCTCTTTGTACGTAACTTTCATAATCGCCTGTTTGTTCCACTCAGCGTCTATTCAATTTGCATAGGCGGTATGCCCGCTCCCTGGCAATCGTCAATTCAATCCACAAATTGCCGAAGAAACAAATTTTAAAACAATTAGTTAGTAAGGTCACCTGAGCCGCATGTTGCACGTGGTCCATTCTCTAATTTATCTAGACGTAATGCAATATACTCGGACAAAAGTGTTGGCGATGAACCCACTTCTGACGGTTGCTCTCACGCATTTTCTAATTGGCCTACTGACACTTTGAAACGGGACGATCTGAACTTTGCGACAGTCGTAGTGGTGGCCCGACGCGATTGCAGCCGAAACGGCAAGGTTTTTAGGGAATTTGTCTATCACTTCAGCAGTTGGCAGTCACAGTACGAATTTCTTGACTTAATATGTCTCTACATATTTACTAAAGGAGCAATCTTAATAACAGTATTCCGATGAACAATGCAGCTTCATTCTTTTCGCTAGCGGTAACTTTGATCGCGAAATGCGCGTCCGATTTCGACGTTATAGACGTTTCCGGTACTTCAAAAATGCAAATCAATATCATGAAGTCGGGTCACCTAAGACAGCCCCCAGGCGGCAAAGTGCACTCATCTGAACATGACAATGACGCACAATCAAAACGCCCACCCCAACGCGTTATCACACGCATTTTGTCCTCGATCACACGTGCAACCGGGAACCTGAGATACACCTCGCTGTACCGGGCAACAAACGACCAGAGCAACTGGGCACAGATCAAGAGTCTCAGCAATCTCAAAGGCTTCAAAAAAATCAAATTCACTTAACGGAGAACCAACATGGATAGACGTAAATTTATCACGACCGCCGGGATCGGTGCTACCACCGCAGCCGTGGCATCGCCAGCCATCGCGCAAGATAAACGTCAGTGGAAAATGGTCACTGCTTGGCCAAAAAACCTGCCTGGCCCGGGTGTTGCCGCGCAAACGTTGGCGGATCGTATCACAACGCTATCTGGTGGCCGCATCGAAGTGAAGCTCTACCCCGCAGGTGAACTCGTTCCCGGTCGCGGTGTGTTCGATGCAGTGAGCGAAGGCACCGCCGAATTATATCACGCCGTCCCCGCCTATTGGGGCAGCAAATCCAAAGGTATCTTGCTGTTTGGCTCGCAGCCCTTTGGCCTGCGTGCAGATGAGCAATTTGGCTGGATGTACCATGGCGGTGGGCAGGCGCTTTATGATGAGATGTATGGCCGTTTTGGCATTAAGCCATTCCTGTGTGGTAACTCTGGCCCGCAATGGGGTGGCTGGTTCCGCAATGACATCAATTCCGCCGAAGATCTCAAAGGGCTCAAGTTCCGCACAACAGGTCTTGCCTCGGAAATGGCCGCGAAAATGGGCATGGCAGCCGAAGCCATGTCGGGCCCGGCCATGTTCCAAGCTTTACAAACCGGTGCGTTGGATGCAGGCGAGTTTATCGGACCATGGACAGACAGCGCGCTTGGGTATTATCAAGTTGCAAAAAATTATTATTGGCCAGGCGTCGGCGAACCATCATCCGCCGAAGAGTGCGGCGTCAATGCAGAAGCTTTCAGCGACCTGCCCGATGATCTGAAACAGGTTGTCAATCTAGCCTGCGAGAGCCTCTACAACCCTGTTTGGACTGAATACACGACCAAACACGCATCTGCCCTGCAAAAATTAGTCGCCGAAGAGGGCGTGCAGGTGAAAATGTTCCCTGAGGACGTCATCACGGCCATGGGCAAAGCCGCGGCCGAGGTAATAGACGAGTTGCGTCAGGACGATGACGAATTGGTCAAACGCATCGCTGAAAGCCTTGTTGCCTATCGCGATTCCGTCGGAAGCTACATGATTTATGCGGACAATGGCCAGATGAACGCACGTGCTGCGGTCATGGGCTATTAACACCCCCCGCCTGCGCATTCATTTCACTTTGCGCAGGCCCTTCATCACTTTTGGAACACCAGATGGAAAAGCTCAGGCAGTCAATTGACGCAATCAACACTGGTGTTGCTAACATGGTCAAATGGCTGGCGCTGTTCATGGTATTGGTGCAATTCGCTATTGTCGTTGGGCGCTATGCTTTTGGCCTGAATTCAATCGCCCTGCAAGAAAGCGTGCTGTATATGCACGCAACCCTTTTCATGCTGGGGGCGGGATACACCCTATTGGTTGATAAACATGTCCGTGTTGACGTTTTTTACGCAAAAACCAGCCCGCGCACCCAAAGACGCATCGACATTTTCGGCCATCTATTCCTGCTTTTACCGTCCATGATTGCCTTACTCTATTGGACTTGGCCCTCCGTTCGAAACTCTTGGAAGATCCTAGAAGGGCCTTTGTCAGTTGGCGGCCTCGAAGCCGTCTTTTTGATGAAATCCTTGATTCCGATCTTTTGCGTTCTGGTCATACTGCAATCCGTTGCACTGCTGATCAAACTTATCCTGCACAAGCCGCAGCCATGATTGAATATCTTGATCTCATCATGTTCGCCGCTCTGATGTGCGCTATTCTTTTGGGCTTTCCTGTGTCGTTTTCCATTGCAGGCGTTGGCGTGATTTTTGCCTATGTTGGTTGGTACACGGGCGATATGGACATCACCCTCCTGGGCGCCATGGGGCAGCGTGTTTTTGGCCTTTTAACAAATAACGTCCTCATCGCGATTCCGTTGTTTGTCTTGATGGGCGCATTTTTGGAAAAAAGCCGCATTGCCGAAGAGCTTCTGGACACAATGGGCCGCCTCTTTGGACAACTTAGAGGGGGCTTAGGGCTATCTGTCGTTCTGGTTGGCGCGCTTTTGGCCGCATCAACAGGTATCGTGGGGGCCACAGTTGTCGCAATGGGCATGATCGCCCTGCCGACAATGTTGCGTGCGGGATATGATCCACGCGTCGCCTCGGGTATCGTTTGCACCGCAGGTACCTTGGGTCAAATTATCCCCCCTTCAACCCTGCTGATCATTCTTGCGGACGTCATGTCCAATGCCTTCCAGCAAGCACAATATGAACAAGGGAAATTCTCGGTCGAAGCCTTATCAGTCGGTCAATTTTTTGCCGCCGCGGTAATTCCTGGTCTCCTTTTGGTGGTGCTATACGTCGTTTACATTTTGGTGCGCGGTTGGTTGCGCCCCCAGGATATGCCACCAGCACCCATCAGTTTGGCAAAACCTGATCGCAGTGAAATTACCCGTGCTGTTGTACCGCCAATTCTCCTTATTTTCGCTGTTCTAGGGGCTATTTTAGGTGGTGTTGCCACCCCAACCGAGGCTGCATCTGTCGGCGCAATTGGGGCATTGCTGATGACCGGGCACAAGATGGGCACAAACCCTAAAATGATCCTGTTCGGCGCAACTGCATTTATCGTTTTGGGTATTTTAGCAGGCGCATTCCCTGTACGTTTTCAACGGGACGATCTTAGCAATGGCGGTTTCGCACTGGGCATCGTTTATATTGGACTAGCTGTGATTGGCACTGTTTCAATCTTGTTCGCTTTGCGCTCAGCCATTCAGGGCAAGGTTGTTCATGAAGCAATTGGTTCGACCCTGACGATGACATCAATGATATTCGCGACGATCCTGTCAGCGGGTATTTTCAGTCTGGTTTTTATCGGTCTGGGCGGCGATGAGCGCGTCGCCAACATCCTGAGCGACATGCCGGGGGGCGCAACTGGCGCCTTGATTTTCTGCATGGTTTTTATATTCTTTCTGGGTTTCTTTTTAGATTTTGTCGAAATCTCAGTCATTGTGCTGCCTTTGGTCATGCCAACACTTATCTTGCTTGGTCACGACCCAATCTGGTTGGGCGTATTGATTGCGATCAACCTGCAAACCAGTTTTCTAACGCCTCCCTTCGGCTTTTCCCTATTTTACTTACGAGGAGCCGCGCCAAAAGAGATCACAACGGGCCATATCTACGCCGGCGTGGTACCCTTCATCGGCATACAAGTCGTTGGCGTTACATTGATCTGGATGCTTCCAGGCTTAGCAACATGGCTACCCTCAATTCTATTTTGAACGAGACACGATCTGGTCAAGTGATATCGCGCGCCAGCACCTGATGGGCAATTTTGGCCATCAGAACGACAGAGGATTCCAAATGTGCATTGCCAATTAGGAGATCCCAATGGATGCTTAAGACAACCGTTTCTATCCGCCTAAAATCCCACCCATTAATTTGTATTCTGACCGTGCCATCGACTGGGTGCCTTCATATCGAAACTGCCTAGCAGCGTTCAGAAACTATATAACACTTCAGCTCAAAGATCGGGCGTTAGAAAATAGCAGTCGTCAGGGTCGAGCGAGAATTCATCTTGGATGCCAAAGGAGGGATTTTTCATCATCTAAGAGTCTTTGACTTTGGCACCTTAGGCTACTGAACTTCGTTTACATAGCGGTAGTCATCAGACAGAGCACGGTGGCTGGCTGTCAACAAAGCTTGGTTTTTGCTGTCAAAACACACATCATCTATCACCAAAATTGCAGTTGGCCCGCTTGTTGCATTCAATTCAAGCAAGGACACGTCTTGAGATGTCGCGATATCCGCGCGTAGAGCCTCACGCACTGCACGAATACGCAAACCATATTCGTCACGTAAATGGCCCAAGAGCAACTCCGGAACATCACTTGGCAAGCGCGGAAACCCAGGAATGAGATGTTCAGGGATTGCAATGTGGTCAATCATGACCGGGCGGGCATTGTGCAACCGAACCCTGACCAAAGAGATAACGTCAAATATCTCATTACTTCGAAAGCAAATGGCCTCATCGGCCGTCGCAGGACGCGCGTGAACAGATTTTACAACCGTTTGCGTGTTGATCAACTCGTTCTTGGTGTTGTGAAGACGATAGTGTTTGTAAAATCGATCCAATGTATGGTGGGGGGTACGACCTGTTACAACCGTGCCAATGCGCGGTTTTCGAAGCAGAACCCCTTCTTTTGTCAGGATCTGCAGTGCCTGACGTGCGGTCCCATAAGAAACACCCAACTGGCGCGCCAGCTCTGTTTCAGCCGGTAAAATATGCCCCTCGGGCCAAGTCCCGTCAAGGATCAGCTGCATCACCCGGTCCTTGACTTGCTCATATAGTGGCGTCGCCGCAAGGGCGCGACCAACGCTGCCCTTAAGATTGGTTTTAGCGTTATATGTCGTCGAATCCATGGGCTCTTTCTGATTAGTATATAATATATTTTTGTGCAGGTTTGGCTCTAAGTCAAGTTAGGCACCGGGTGTTCGGTTACTTACCTTTCATACAAAATGTATTTATTTCTAATTAATCAGCACATTATTTGCTTCTCTGCCAAGATGGGAAAATTAGTTAAGAATTTTCTTGCAAACTCAAGATTACCTCATTCTTATATAGGAATGAATAATTCAGCCATCAACATCTGCGAAGATACGCTTCTGCATATGCTCAGCGAACTTGTCGCGCTGGATAGTTCTTTTCCACCGGGCGCGTGTTATCCGGAGATGGCAACGATGCTTGAAACAATGACGGCTCAACTTGGCGGCACCAGCGCGCGCATTGATGTGCCCGAAACATTATGGAATGCGCAGGGCAGCCACGGTAGGCGCACAAATCTAGTTGTCCGCCCCGACTTGGCGCCAAAGGGCACGCCCGAAATCACAATATACTTCCACGTTGATACCGCACCGATTGGCGATGGATGGACCCGCCCTGCTTTGAAAATGACCCGCGAAGGCAATAGGATCTATGCGCGCGGCGCTGCAGACATGAAGGGGGCGATTGCAGCCGCTTTGGCTGGCTTGATGGCATTGCGGGATACGGGGCGTCAATTTAAGTATCAGCCCGTCCTTGCATTCTGCACCGATGAAGAAGGGGGCATTTACCCCGGCATTCGCTATCTGGCCGAGCAGGATCTCATCAGTGACACCATTATCAATCTGAATGGTTCAGCGGCACCGCGCATTTGGGCAGGCAGCTTTGGATCTCTGGATTTCACCGCTTTGTTTGAGGGAAAGGCAGCGCATTCCGGGCGGCCTCATTTGGGGGTAAACGCAATTGAACAGGTTTTACCGGTTTTGCACGCTCTGACGTCGCTTAAACTCGATGTGGAAAAACGCGCGTCTGTCATGCCGCCGCCTCCTGGATCGACCGGCCCACTGCACGCGTTGCTCAACATCACGGCAATACGCAGCGGTGATAAAGGGTCTGCGTTGCCCGGGCAGTGCGAAGTCGTCATCAATCGCCGCTACGCACCCGAAGAAGACGTGGCAAATGTGCGTGCCGAAATTCGTGAATGTATAGATGTAACTGCCAAGAAAACGACCCTTATTGGGTGGCAGGTTTCTGAGACCGGACATTTGCCACCAGTGGAAAACTCGCAAGGGGTGGTGACACCACGCTGGACCTCGGCCATGGCCGCAGGTCGCGACGTGCCACTCGAGGAATTTATTGCCTACGGATCGTCAACATCGTCAGATTTCGGCTGGATCCAACAGAGCGATCGCGGCCCTCGAGAAATCATGCTTGGCGGCTTGTCGCGCCCTGATCGTAACGTACACGGTGCTGACGAATTCACAACAATCGAAGACTTGCTGGGTCTGGCGCGGTCAGTAGCTCTGTTTTTTGACGCGCATTTCGACACGGAAGCAGAGCCAAAACAACCAATTTCATCCAACAAAGGAGAGTCCTAACCATGAAAGTTCAATTGAACAGACGCCAATTGCTCAAAATGTCCGCCGCGGGTGCAGCTTTGGCTGTCGGAATTGGCGCGTTACCAGCAATGGCTGTCGAGGCGGGTGGCACATTGCGGTTGAGCGTCAACATCACTCCGGGCGTGTTGAACCCGATGTTGGTGCGCGCAGCGGCCGAGTACATGTTGGCAGAAATGTTGTATTCAGGTCTGACGTCGCTTGGCACCGACATGACTGCACAACCTGATCTGGCAACAGAATGGTCATCAAATGAAGATGCCACCGAATGGCGGTTTGTTCTTCGCGAAGGCGTGACATTCTCAAATGGGCAGGCGCTAACGTCAACAGATGTGGTCGCATCCTTTGAAAAGCTGCTCGATCCAGAAACCGGTGCGCCCGGACGCCGCAACCTAGGCCCGATCAAATCGGTTGAAGCTGATGGCGATTTTGCGATCCTTGTGACGACACAAACACCTTTTGCAGACCTGCCTGTGGCCCTGACCTATCCAACGGCCAAGATTGTCCCCGCAGACATTATCGCGAATGATTTTGACAGCCTCGCTCAGGTGCCGGTCGGATCTGGCCCGTTCAGGCTGCAAGAATTCCGCGCAGATGAAATCGCAGTTCTGGTCAAGAACCCAGATTACTTTGTCGCGGGCCTCCCCTATCTGGATCAAATTCAAATCAAGACTTTTCCAGACTCAGCAGGCTCTAGCGCGGCGCTGCTTGCTGGTGAAATTGACATGATGCATGATGTGCAGCCTACAGATTTCGCACGGATTGACGCTGCTTCTGGCGTGACTGGATTGCGCACGCCGTCGGGCCGTTTCCTAGATGTCGTCATGGATACCAAAGTTGCTCCGTTTGACGACATTCGAGTACGTCAGGCTTTGTCATTATGCGTCGATCGTGAGGCGATGGTCGAGTTGGTTGCAGAGGGGTACGGAACCCCGGGCAACGACAGTCCGATAAATGCAGCCTATCGATATTTTGCTGATGCACCACGCAAAACCTACGATCCCGAAAAGGCAAAAATGTTGTTGGCCGAAGCGGGATACCCTGACGGAATAGAGCTGGAAATTGTTGCATCCGTTAAGCCTGGATATCGCTCAACTATGGCGGTTGTACTACGTCAAATGGCCAAACCAGGTGGTTTCGATATCAAAGTGAAAACGATGGATCATTCTACCTACCTCGATCAGGTCTGGAAGAAAGGCAAATTCTACGTCGGTTTTTACAACATGCTGCCGACCGAAGGTATGTCGTTCAATTTGCTGTTCACATCGGGCGCGTCATGGAACGAAACGAAGTGGAACAACGCCGAGTTTGACGAATATGTACGTCAAGCCGACGAGACAATCGATACCGCAAAACGGAAAGATCTGTATGCGAGTGCACAGGCCTTAATGCAGGCAGAAGTCCCAGCGATTATCCCATGCTTCTTTGACATACTGGGAGCACGCGCTGACTACGTTAACGGATACGATCAGCATCCACGCGGCGCCAGCTTTGCGTTTCATAAAGTTTGGATGGGGCCGGACGCTCCGAGCAAAGGCTAAAGCAAAGGGCGCTTGAACATGACTTTTTACTATGTAGTGAAACGCCTGGTTTACCTTATTTTTACGGCTCTGCTCGTCTCACTCATTGTGTTCAGCGTCACTCAATTGTTGCCTGCAAATGCGGCGACAATGATCCTTGGTGAATATGCCACCGATGAGGCGCTCGCCGCCTTGAACAAAAAACTGGGGTTGGATGATCCAGCCCCGGTACAGTATTTTCGCTGGTTGTCGAACGTAATGCATGGCGATTTTGGCATTTCACTGCGCACAAGCCAACCCGTCGGGCCGACCATCATGAACGCTTTGGGGCGCTCGGCAATACTGGCAGTGTCCTCCCTGCTTTTAGTGTGCATCATTGCAATTCCATTAGGGGTGTTGGCAGCTTCACAACGCGGCAAAATAACCGATCTTGGAGTGTCACTGGTATCCTACATCGGAGTTAGCCTGCCCGAGTTTGTATTGGCAACTTTGTTGCTTGTCTGGCTGGCAAGCCCTTCAATTGGCTGGTTTCCAGCTTCGGGCTATGTGCCATTTTCAGAAAACTTCTGGGACGCATTGCATCACATTGCCTTGCCGGTCCTGACCCTGACGATCGTTCTGACGGCTCATATTAGTCGAATGATCCGGTCTGAAATGGCCGATACGCTTGAAACAGATTTCATTCGCGCAGCGCGGCTGCGTGGATTGCCAAAGCGGCGGGTTCTGTTCCATCACGCACTGCGCAATTCGATGCTGCCTGCGATCACCGTGATCGCGTTAGATGTCGGTTACCTGATTGGTGGGGTGATCGTGGTTGAAGAGATTTTCGCGTTTCCCGGCGTGGGCAGACAATTGATACTCGCGATCCAAAACCGGGATTTACCCATGATACAGGCGGGCGCATTGATCATGGCATGCTCCTATGCAGTCGCCAATCTACTCGCCGATCTGGCCTACGGTACGCTTGATAAAAGGATCAAATACTGATGCAGGCTACATTTAACATTTTGCGCGCCCTTATGCGGAGCCCGCAGGGGGCGGTTGGGGCTGTTATGGTCGCGCTGTTGCTGCTGATCTCAGTTTTTGGTCCGCTGATTGCGCCACAGGATCCCGAAAATTTCAATTTTGGTGCGCGGTTTTCAGAACCAACGTCCCAATTCCTGTTTGGCACAGATTGGTTCGGTCGCGATTTACTAAGTCGCGTGTTGGTCGGCGCGCGCTCCACCGTGCTGCTGGCCCTTCTGGCCACAGTCATTGGCACAGCCGCTGGTGCGCTGATTGGCATCTTTTCGGGTTTTGTTGGCGGTTGGGTCGATGAGGTGATCATGCGAGCAGTTGATGCAATTATGGCGATACCGGGCCTGCTTTTGGCATTAATGATCCTAACTGTTCTTGGATCCTCAAGCCTCAATGCGGTGATCGCCATTGGCATCGCCTTTGCCCCCGGAATGTCGAGGATCGCGCGCTCAACCACTCTGTCCGTTCGCGAACTTGATTATGTCTCTGCAGCGCGCGCCCGTGGGGAAAGCAACCTCTGGATAATTTTTGCAGAAATTCTGCCCAACATGGTTGCTCCGGTCATTGTAGAGGCAACCATTCGCGTCGCATTTGCGATCATGACACTGGCGACGCTTTCGTTTCTGGGGCTCGGCGCACAACCTCCATCATCTGAATGGGGATTAATGATCGCCGAGGCACGCGAACACATGTTTCGCAGCCCATGGCCCATCGTTGTGCCCGGGATTGCAATCGCGCTCGTCGCAATCGCGTTCAATCTGTTAGGGGACGGATTGCGCGATGTTCTGAACCCACATGCACAGGAATGATACAATGACACCTGTCTTAGACATCACGGGCTACTCTTTATCCTACAACACATCTGCGGGACCGATCCGCATATTAGAAGACATCAACCTGCAAATTGCCAAAGGCGAGGTGCTAGGACTGGTTGGGGAAAGCGGGTCCGCAAAATCGTCGTTGGCATATGCTGTGATGCGGGATCTTCCAGGACGGGTCGAACAGGAAACAGGGTCGATCCAATTGCAAGGCATTGATTTGATAACCCTGCCCGAAGAAGAATTAACGCGCCGTCGTGGCCAGCAAATTGCAATGGTTTTTCAGAACGCAGCGACGGCTCTTGACCCTACACAATCTTTGGGAGCACATTTGGCCGAGACCCTTCGGACACATCGTTTCAACGACATACAAGATGTCACTGCGCGCGTGTATGAATTGTTCGAACTCGTCGGATTGCCCGACCCTGCCCTCATGGCCCAGAAATACCCTCACGAAGTTTCGGGAGGCGAAAAACAGCGGGTTGTTCTGGCAATGGCGATCTCATGCGAACCGGATTTGATTTTGTTTGATGAACCGACCTCAGCCTTGGATGCGACCACCGCTGTCGGCATGTTGGATTTGTTTGCGGAGATGCAAAAAAAGGTCGGCGTTGCGGGGTTGTTTATCAGTCATGATCTGGGCGTTGTTTCAGAAATCGCGGACCGCGTGGCCGTGATCTATGGCGGGCGCATCGTAGAAACCGCCGCGGTCGATGACTTGTTCGCCAATCCCAAACACCCCTATACACAAGCGTTGTTGGCCAGCTTGCCACGTCCGTCCGATACGCGGACCAAACGCGGTCTCAAGATTGACGAGGGCACACCACCGCCGCGTCGCGGCGCGGTGCCAGCGTGTAATTTTTCACACCGCTGCCCCAAACACGACCCCGCCATTTGTGACACTGCGCGTGTTTCGCTGGTGCCGCATGGCGCCGGTCAACTTGCCTGCGCACGCCCCGATACAGTTGCACAAGACGTTCACGTTGGCCCTTCGGACATTCCAAAAGCGACAAACGACACCGTACTGGACGTGGAGAACCTGACCGTCACATTGGGGCGCACATCACTAATCGGACAGTTGCTGCGCAAAGACCCCGTTCAAGTTCACGCCGTCAACAAAGTGAATTTAACCCTCCATCGCGGCGAAACGCTTAGTTTGGTCGGAGAGAGCGGCTGCGGCAAATCCAGCCTGGCGCGTGCTCTTGTCGGTCTGAGTCCGTTTGAAGGCAAGTTGCGCCTTGAAGGTCGTGTGATTGAAACATTGGATGCAGCATATCGCGCCAATGTGCAGATCATTTTTCAAAACCCCGACAGCTCGCTAAACCCGCGACATAGATTGGCGACGATCCTATCGCGGGCGCTTAAGCTTTACCGGCCAGACATTCGAGCAGATCAACGCGATGCTGAGATCGCCAAGCTGCTGGGACAAGTTCGGCTGCCTGCACATTACGTAAACCGCTACCCCCACCAACTTTCGGGCGGCGAAAAACAACGAGTCGCAATTGCCCGTGCGATCGCTGCGCAGCCTAAAGTCATCATATGCGACGAGATCACATCGGGGCTTGATGCTGCAGTTCAAGCGTCAATCGTATCCTTATTGCGGCAAGTTCAGAAAGAAACCGACGTAGCGCTTTTGTTCATCACACATGATCTGGCGATTTTGCGCCACATCGCACATCGTACAGCAGTAATGTACTTGGGCGAGATCGTGGAAACGCGCTCGGTCCAGGACCTCGATCAGGGACCATACCACCCTTATACCGAGGCGTTGTTATCATCCACAAACACCCCCGACCCGGACACGACAACACGCCGGGTAAGACTGACAGGAACCTTGCCAGTTCGAACAGCACTGTTGAAAGGGTGCTGTTTTGAAAGCCGATGTCCAAGACGCATTGGGCCGGTCTGTCATGAAAAAACTGTACCGTTGCGCCAAGCAGCCCACGACCATGCCTTGAAATGCCACCACGACACAGCCGACCTCGCAAAGATCGAACCGGTTTGGCAATACGCACAACCTTATTGATTGAAGCGGAGATACTCTTTTGACTGGCACTGATATTCTTGACCTGATCGACGTCGATTCATGCTTCGCGCTGCTGGCCTCGATGGTACAGCACAAAAGCTACACCGAAACTGACGGCGAACGGGAGCTGGCGGGGAAAATGCACGATCGCATGACCCAACTGGGAATGGATAGCGAATTGCAACCTGTCGCAGGCAAACGTGTCAATGCCATCGGGCGTCTCAAAGGTGAGGGAGGCGGGGCAAGCCTGTTGTTTAACGGTCACCTTGATACCAATCCGGCCACAGAAGGCTGGACTGTAGACCCTTGGGGCGGCCTGATTGACGAAGAGTTTATCTACGGCATTGGTGTCTCGAATATGAAAGCAGGCGATGCAGCCTATTTCTGTGCGGTTGAAACCATCCGCACTGCCGGGGTCAAACTCAAAGGCGATGTCATCCTAAGCTTTGTGGTCGGTGAACTGCAGGGCGGTATCGGCACAGTGCGCGCACTCGAGCAGGGTCTTAGGGCAGATTTTTTTATCAATTCCGAACCTACGGACCTCCAAGCGCTGACGATGCATGCAGGTTCGATGATGTTTGAGATTGAGCTCACTGGCGATACCCGCCATCTGTCCAAACGTGAAGAAGCTTGTGATGCGCTGGCGGCAGCTACGTTTCTGGCTCAACGTATCAACAATTTGACATTTTCGGGTGCAGACACCCCGGATCAGGTCGCCGTGAATCGAGGGCATGTTGGTTCAATGCAGGCCGGATTGGGACGGGACTATCATGATTGGCGCCCTCCCCAAGTTGCAGATCAGGCCAAACTAAAGGGGTCATGTCGTTATGGCCCCGGTCAATCTGTCGAGAGTGTCACAAATGATCTCAAACTGGTGTTGGACGCACTAAAGCTGGAATACCCTAAACTTCAAACATCGCTTCGAATTGGTGGGCCAACACCAAATGCATTGCAAATGCCGCCGTTTGAGATTGATCCCAACGCACGCATCGTGAAAGTGCTTAATACAGCGTTTGAAACTGTGATGGGCCACCCACAACCCACTGGTCCCTTGCGCCCACCAGCCTTTTATGGAACCGATGCTGCGCATCTGGCTGCGGCAGGAATGCAAGGTGTTGTATGCGGTCCGGGAGGCGAATTTAATACGATGCCAGACGAACGGGTACGCAAGCAACAATTTCTGAACTGCGTGCGCATATACATCCTTTGCATCTTAGAGATTTGCGAAGTCTGGGAAGGATAGTGTTTTTTGTTTGCAAGCAGCGCATCTGGCCTCCTAAATTACTCCTGACACGCCTTTTTCCTTCGTGAAATGCGCCTCCAAAAAACGAGGTTGCAGAATGCGCGAAACACCTAACTCTTTCGAAAGCCACGCGGGCGGGCGCAGGGTCTGTCCGGCAAACTTCAAGCGCTTTGTCAAAACAAACTCGGCTCGGACCAATTTACGATCCCCGACCACATGACAAGCTGCAACCTATCTCTGTCCCCCATCAGCAATTCGCGCCGGCATTAATCCATCGCATCAGATGGAAAAACCGTGCGCGAAGAGAAATACCCATCAAAGATTGGGACACCTCAAAGGCAATTGAAAATTTGCGTGCCGGTCAATACCGACCTTCAGTCATATGCATCCACAAAGCAGATGGCGCTGAGTGGATGTTTCGCCAACACAGGTTCCGTTAATCTGCGGCGGTTGCTTCGATTTCGAACAGCAGGCCAGGGATCGCCAGGCGGGTCACCCCCAAAAGCGTCATCGGTGGCGCGACTTGGTACGGACCAAAACGCATGCCCATCAGATCAAAGTTCTTCAGCGCCTCATCCACATCCGTGGCATACACGCCAAGCTTTGTGACATTGCTCAGATTCATACCTGCCTTTTTCAAAACAGCTTCCAAATTATCCAATGCGAGACTGATCTGCGCGCGCATATCCCCTTGATGCTGAGGATTGCCTTCTCCATCCACGGCCGTTTGCCCTGCGCAAATGACCTGACGTGACGCACCTTCGATCACCTCCGCCTGATTATACCCCAATTTCAAAGACCAATCCCAAGGGTTCACTGCAGTACGTTTCATCTTTCAATTCTCCGGTTTGATGTTGATGAATCATGTGTAGACTTAAATAGTGCCAAATTTTGTCACCAATTGTGGTAATGTAAAAATATGAACATTCGTATCCGACATGACGCCCTCGTGCGCACCCTGCGCCGTAACGGTACAACCACCATTGATGACCTTGCCGAAGAGGTCGGTGCTTCGCGCCGCACTATCCTGCGCGACATCAGCGCGCTTAGGGATGAAGGCTATGTCATTCATTCAGACGTTGGACGCGGTGGCGGCCTGCAACTTGATCCGCAATCAATGCAAACAACCCCGCGTCTTTCTGTGACCGAGGTTTTTGCGCTTCTTATCAGTGTTGCCGCAATGCGTGGCGCACAGAACCTGCCTTTTTCCAATCTGGCGGACGCCGGGTTGGCGAAAATTGAGAAAGCCTTGCCGTCAGACAAGATACGCGACCTGCGACGGTTTCTGGATTGCCTTCATATCGGTCAGCTCTCTCCTCTTCAGGATATTTCTGATATTCAACCAATGGATCCGAACCTGCTCCCGGCGTTCGAGGCTGCGTTTCTAGAACGGCTCCACCTGTGCTTTAGCTACCGGGATGCAAAGGGGGCCATGACTCACCGCGAGGTCGAGCCTCACGCCATGCTGATCCTTCAACCGTTGTGGTATCTGGTTGCTTGGGATCCGACGCGCGACGACTTCCGTCACTTTCGAATGGACCGCATTAGCAAACCAGAATGTGTGCCAGATGCGCCATTTCGCTGGCGACATGTGCCCTTTGAAAATGACGTATGCCCCTACAAGGACCTTGCCGGTTAACACGTGCACGGCTTTGCTTGTATGGGCAGTAGGCCGCCAACGATTTGCGCAACCCGAGACATAAACTCCACCAAATTGATAGCTAATCTTATGCCAACCATTGGGATCAATGGCTTTCCAGTACGCTGGCAGTTTCGACCAGACAGTCCATACGCCGCACAGGTGGGAAAACTGCCGCGATAGATGAGGTTTCCGCGGTTCCCGCCTGTGCTACCGGCGCATCTTTTGATGTGAATTAAATCACAGGCTGCCGTTAAAATGGACGAAATGTTGTGTGCTTTTAGAAATATGCAATACGCTGACGTACTTGTCGTTTCTCATGTGTCGTGCCTTTCAACGGGGTCAGGTTCTCAAGGTAGTCGCATTCCAAAGGTATCTTGAGAACTTCGCGTCGTCGCGATATCAAGAAAAGAGACAGTCCCATGGCCAAATACAAACTATGAAGAAAAATTCTTCACATAGTCGCTAATGTGAATGCCAAACCTTCGCTGGAAAGCGCGCCGCATACGTTGCAGATCTCCGAACCCACTTGCTCCGGCGATTTTCTTGAGAGGGATACCATCTTCGATGAGACCTCTTGCATGGTCAACGCGGACCCGTTCAACGAATTGCGCCGGGGTGTCTTGCAGATCACGTTTGAAGTGTCGTGAAAGCGTGCGTGGATTCATGCCTGCCGCTTGCGCCATAGCGTCAAGTGACCAGTCCAAATGTGGTGCCGAGATGACATTCTCGATAAGTTTCGTCAGGGTACCCTCCTGCGTGAACTGGCCCGCCAGATGCATTGCAAATTGGCTTTGCCCTCCTGTTCGTCGCAACTGCACCACCAATTCACGTGCCACCGACAGAGCAACCGAAGACCCGCAGTCAGATCTGATTATCGATAGAGCGAGATCAATTCCCGTTGTGACCCCAGCGGACGTGAAAACGCGATCTTGTGCGACATAAATTTGATCGAGGTCCCACAGGGGTCGACTATATTGTTTCGTCTGCACTTGCCTCGACCAATGTGTGGTCGCAACCCGGCCGTCAAGAACACCTGCCTCAGCAAGGAGCAAAGCACCCGAACAGATCGAGATGACACGCCCATTTGGCGTCCGGTCCAGATGGCTAGCGATGATATCGCACACTGCGGTGTTTTGCATCAACGCGTCCACGCCTTTCCCTCCTGGAATTAGAAGATCATCGCTCAGAGTATTGATGGATAACTTTGCCTCGGGCATCATCCGCAACCCACAGCCCGCGATGACCGCCCGACCATCAATGGACACATACCGCACATCATATGATTTTTGGCCGTTCACGATGGCCGTGCTAAAGGCTTGAACAGGACCTGACACATCCAACAGGTTGACGTCGTCAAAGATCAATACATCGATTGAGCGTGTTTTTGTTGGTATGTCTATATTTGAAGTCACTTTGACGTTTTAGACAGATGAGGAATGAAATACCAAGGGATAAAACCGCAACCATTGGGAATTCACATGCCGCTTTCAATTCTGCGTCGAAATGGCTCTTACATCGGTCTACTTGTGGCCAGCACGATCCTTGGATCAGCGATGCCAATGCTTATCATTCTGGGTGGACTGGCGGGATTAATGCTGGCGCCCACCACAGCACTTGCGACCTTGCCCGCTTCGCTTCAGACACTGGCCGGGTTACTGGCCGCCGCACCCTTTTCAATCTTAATGGGGAAATGGGGGCGTAAAACCGGGTTTTTAATCGGTATCGCCTGCGCTGTTATTGGCGCTCTCATGGGAACGTGGGCGATTTTTAACAACAGCTTTTTCGTTCTGTGCGGCGCGCATCTCGCTTTGGGATCAGCGCTTGCTTGCTATCAATTTTTCAGATTTGCCGCCGCAGAAACCGTCAGCCCGGAATGGCGACCCGTGGGGATATCCTTGATGTTAACATCAGGCTTGATCGCAGCATTCGTCGGGCCGCAGGTCTTCATTTTTGCAAAAGATGCCTTCGCGCCAACCCCTCTTGCTGGGGCTTATATGGCACTCGCAGCTCTATCGATCATAGGGCTGGTACCTTTGGGTCTCACACGGCTCCCCAAGCCAACTCACACCACTCCCCAAACGTTGCGGCAACGCGTGGCCTCACTGGCCGTACTAAAACAAAAACCAGTGCGCCTTGCCATTGGCCTTGGTGCCGTTTCCCAAGGCATCATGGTCTTTCTGATGGTACCTACCCCTTTGGCAATGATCGGCTGCGGGTTTAGTGAATCTCTCGCTGGAGACGTCATACGATGGCATGTTGTTGCAATGTTTGCCCCTAGTTTTTTCACTGGCTTCCTTATCAAGAAGTTTGGAGGCCAGCGGATTGCATTCATTGGCGTCGGGTTTTTGATTCTGGCATCCCTTGCTGCGATGAGCGGCTTAAGCGCATTACATTTTTATGGATCGCTTATTCTGTTGGGCATTGGGTGGAATTTTGGTTTCATCGGCGCAACTGCGCTGCTCGCGAATGCCCTATCCGAAACAGACAAAGCACTGATCCAAGGCGCAAATGAAACGGTTGTCGCACTGGTTTCCACCATCTGCGCATTTGCCGCCGGTGCCTTGATCGCCGGCCTAGGATGGGCTGTGTTGGCCGGGGTCTCGACAATGCTTCTAATCTTGATCTTTATCACTTTTCTCAAAGAAGCACGCGCGGCCACATGAAAAAGCTTCTTGAGTAAAACCGCATAGAAATCGGGTAAATCAAGCCTTTAACCCTAAGGTCACATCTTAATTCAATAAAGGTGACTGTCGGAGCTGATCCCGCGCGAAATCGAGGAAACTTCGTACTTTGGTTGAAACGACACGGCCTTCGTAATGAACCAGATGAATGGGAGAAGGTTCTGGCTCATGCGCTTCCAAGACGGTTTGCAATTCGCCAGAAAGCAACTCCGGCCCAACTTGATACGAAAATGCCCGGGTCAGCCCCCAACCCGTCCGTGCCAAATTTGTGGCCGCGGCGACGCTTGTGACCATTAGTCTTGGTGTGATCTTGACCGTATCTTTTCGATGCAACCCGAACCGCCATTCGTCGTTTCTGGTCAAACTTGGGGCGGCGACGATCTTATGATCCACCAGCTCAGCAGGTGTTTGCGGCACTCCATAAGTTGCAAAATAATCCGGCGACCCACAGACGACCTTTCGGACCTGTCCTACCTTGACGGCCATCAGTCCAGATGTCGGCAACGGTCCAATCCGAATGCCAATGTCGAGACCTTCTTCCACGAGGTTCACAACACGATCTACCATCATAACGCTGGCCGTCACATCCGGATGTTGATCCAAATATGCCGCAACAATCGGGGTGACATGCATGCGGCCAAATTCCACAGGTGAGGTCAACCGCAGCATTCCTTTGGGACGGCCAATAGCACCAGAGACTGCATCATTTGCTCTTTCCAACTCGTCAAGAACACCACGAACTTCTTCAAGGTAAGATTGACCTATATCCGTTAGCCGCACCGCTCTTGTGGTGCGCGTAAAAAGCCGCGCGCCCAGGCGCTCTTCTAACTCATTCACACCCCGCGTAGCAGAGGGCGCGCTGACCCCTAGAACACGGGCGCCACCCGAAAAACTCTCTGCGTCTGCAACGGCAACAAACACCTCTAAGGATCGCAGTCTATCCATGGATCTCTCCTATTATTGCTAATAATTGAAATAATGAATTACATATTTCCAGTATTATTTTAGGAATTGCGCACATTTATCTCAACTGGGTCACAGTCCAAAACGCATTGCCATCCAGCAGAGAAGAAGATCACATGTCTCAACCCCCGACATCTACCGCCGTTGAGGAAGCGCCTCGCCACCCTCTACCACCTTTCACGGAAGCCTCGGCCCGAGAAAAGGTCCGCCTTGCAGAAGATGGCTGGAATGGCCGCAACCCAGCCAAGGTGGCCCTCGCATACACACCCGACAGCAAATGGCGTAACCGCGCTGAGTTCCCACAGGGCCGCGCGGAAATTGAACAGTTCCTCACCCGGAAGTGGGACAAAGAACTGAGTTATCGTCTCATCAAAGAGCCATGGGCCTATACAGACAACCGTATCGCAGTACGCTATGCGTATGAATACCACGATGACAGTGGCAATTGGTTCCGTGCCTACGGGAACGAAAACTGGGAATTTGATGAAAACGGCTTTATGACCAACCGTCATGCCTCGATCAACGAACGGCCCATCACAGCGCAAGAGCGCAAATTTCACTGGCCGTTGGGTCGGCGCCCTGATGATCATCCGAGCCTGAGCGATTTAGGTCTCTGAAAATCCTTTCCCCTATTTTAAGGTCTTCCCTATGACATCTCCCGTCAAACTCTACCGCAATCCTAAATCAGGCCACTGTCATCGCGTCGAATTGATGCTGGCTTTTCTTGGCCTGCCCTATGAGGTCATTGACCTAGACATGGCCAACGGCGCCCATAAAGCGCCAGAGTATTTGAAAATCAGCCCCTTTGGTCTCGTTCCGGCGATAGACGATGGTGGCTATACGATGGCCGACAGCAACGCGATCTTGGTTTACCTGGTGCAGACCTACGCCGCCGACACCAATTGGATGCCATCTGAACCAAAAGCGGCAGCAGAGGTGCAACGTTGGCTGACAGTTGCAGCTGACAATATCTATGCAGGCCCCTGTGCTGCACGGTTGGTCAAAGTATTTGGCACCGCACATGATCATGCGGCGGCCGTCGCCATGTCGCATCGCCTGTTCAAGGTGATGGATGCACATTTAGAAGCGCGCGATTGGCTGGCAACCGACACGATCACAATCGCAGACGTTGCCGCTTTTAGCTATATCGCACATGCCCCAGAAGGCGGTGTTGATCTGACGCCCTATCAGAATCTGCGCGCATGGCTTGATCGGGTACAAGCACAGCCAAATTTTGTTGGAATGGCGACCTCCTCAATCCCTGAACTGGCCTGAGCATTTAGACCGCGCGGCAATGGTTCACCCTTGGCGCGCGTTTCTCTCTCTTGCCCTAAAAGGATCGATATCTTGCCCATGATGCATTCAACCAACCCGTTTCACCAAGGCGAATTGCAAGCCCATGCGCGTGCAGGCGTCGGAGATGTGGCAAAATGGGCTGACGGTTTTATTCGCGATCACCTGCCCGAACAACACAGGGCGTTTCATTCCTCACTGCCGTTTCTTGTGATCTCAGGGGCTGATACCGCGGGTCAGACTTGGATTACCATGATCGACGGCGAAGAGGGCTTCATCACCTCGCCCACCCCACGACGGATCGCATTAGACACCCGGGTTGATCCCACAGATCCACTGGCTAAAACCTTTCAAACCGGGAGCGATGTCGGGGTGCTGGGGATTGAACTTGCCTCCCGCCGCCGCAATCGTTTTAGCGGCGTACTGCGTGCGGATGCTCAGGGTTTGGGCATCGACATGCGTCAGACATTTGGCAATTGCCCGCAATACATCCACGAACGGGCCTGGACACGAACGAGCAAAAGCGCTGTTATTGACGCGCAACTCAGCAGCAAATTGTCGACGTCCCAGATCGACCTTGTTGGCGCTGCGGACACGATGTTCATTGGCTCGGGGTATCAAGGTCGAGCGGGCGCGACCTCCAATGGGTTTGATGCATCGCATCGCGGGGGGGCACCGGGTTTTGTACATGTTATGGATGAAACGCATTTGCAAATCCCTGATTACGCTGGCAATAATTTTTTCAACACCATTGGCAATCTTATCGCGGATCCGCATATCGGCCTCCTGTTTGTTGACTTCGAGACCGGGGGATTATTGCACATATCTGGCCGGGCCGAGATTGATTGGGACCCACGCAATGCCCATGATCCAGACGCGTGGCGTTCGATTAACGTGACAATTGACGCGGTATTGGAACGCACTGGTGCAGTGGGCCTTCGTTGGACCAAACAGGATCATCTGTCCCGCCGTTTGAAACTAGCTCGGCGCGTGGCCGAAACCGATAGCATCACATCTTTCTATTTCGACCCTGCCGATGGTCGCCCGCTGGACCCTTTCAAAGCCGGGCAACACCTGCCAATCGAGGTTCAGATACCGGGTCAGGTCGGCACATCCAAGCGCAGCTATTCCCTGTCAGGATCACCTGAAGACCGCAAATCTTATCGCCTCAGCGTCAAACGAGAAGACAACGGTCTGGTGTCACGGTATCTGCATGATCATCTACATCCGGGTAGCTTCATAGAAGCTGGGCCGCCATCAGGTGATTTCGTCGTTCCAAACAATGATGCCCCCCTTGTTCTGGTCAGCGCGGGCGTGGGGTTCACACCTATGCTATCGGCTCTGCATTCCAACGCACGACAAAACAACCGATCTGTCTGGTATGTCCACGGTGTCCGCAATGGTGCAGATCACGCATTACGCGACGAAGTAGCCCACTTGGTGGCAACCAATCCTAATCTGCAGGCGCGTATCTTTTATAGCCAACCTCAACAAAGTGACGAAGTGGGGCAGGATTTCGACGAAGTGGGCCGTATCAGTGCTAAACATCTACTTGAAATCGACGCAGGGTCAGACGCGCATTATATGCTGTGTGGTCCGGCAGCATTTCTTGCGGACGTCCGCAATGGGCTAGAAGCAGGCGGCGTTCCACCCGAGCACATCTATTTTGAGACCTTTGGGCCGACAGGATAAGTCGCCAAAAGAGCGCCGCGCGCGTGAAAAATGCGAGTGGCAATATCTGTGAACTTTCACGCTCGGGAAAGACCGTATCTTGATTGCCCTCCACTTCCACCGTTAAGTGTTCACTTAGTTTCACCGCACGCCAACTTGTCATCTTCCATCCGGTATCATGGCGAGCACCAAAACTGCCAATCTGGCTTTAAATTCAAGGAAACCCTCAATGGCTGACCTGTCGATTGTTCGTTTGAACCGTTATCCCGTGAAAGGCTTGAGCGCTGAGCCGCTGGAGGCGGTGGACCTCAACACAGGCGAAGGCATTCCCGGAGACCGGCTGTTTGGGTTTGCGCGTTACAATTCCGGATTTGACCCCGCCCGTCCCGAACCTTTGCCAAAAGAAAGGTTTGTCGTGTTGGTGAAAGAAGCCGCATTGGCAGGTCTGCAAACGCGGTTTGACGCAGATAGCGGTAATCTGGAAATTGAGGCCAGTGGCCGAACCCATAGGTTTTACACCCAAAACCCTGAGGGCGCAAAAAGCGCTGCGACGTTCCTGCATCGAGTATTGAGTTTGACAGACCCAAAACCGCCTCTGTTTGTATCTTCCAAGCCTCATCGGTTCACGGATGTCTCCGTGGTTTCACCCCAAATGATGAATGCAATCTCAGTGGTCAATTCGGCATCCATACGTGACTTCGGCACGCGCGTCAGACGCGAAATTCACCCTGCGCGGTTTCGCGCAAACGTCGAGATTGATGGCTTGCCACCTTATGCCGAACTAGACGCAATGGGGGCAACACTTGCTTTTGGCGACGTAGTCCTTCGCATTCTGTCTCGCACAAGGCGCTGCGCGGCGACTGAGGTTAACCCTGAAACCGCCGAACGGGATTTGAAAGTACCCTACCTGCTGCGCAAGGAATTTGGCCATATGGACATGGGCGTTTATGTCGAAGTGACGTCGTCTGGAACTTTAAAGACCGGACAAAAAGGGCAGATGATTGGTTAAGAACTCACAAAAACATCGAGCCCACCGCATACCTCGTTGATATCTCAAGATAGACGGCTAAGGTGTCGAGGTCTGCTAATCGTTTCATGACCGTATGAATGCGCCGGATGTCGATACTGGACCGTTTCGTACTTACGCTGAGACCTACCAGATCATTAATGTAACCTCACCTTCGCATGTTACGTGGCTCTTTTCGATTGACTATGCGTGGCGCCCATTGCCACATCCAACACATGCGTCGCCAAGTTGATCCAACCCTAACTGAGCCATGAACGAGCAACTCAACTACCTTGAGCATGACTTGGACTGAAAGTTTGATTCACTAAAGGCAACCCTGCAAAGCGAAGGAAGTTCAGGATGTGCTTCTTTAAAAATGACGCAAACTTCGAACTTAATCGTGAATATCTGGCCAACGGTGCGCGCGGCTCCAGTTGCCAAGAACCTTCTCTCGGGTGTTCCCGATTGTGTAGATGGCCATTCGATAAATACAATCGAAGACGCAAACTGTCACGCCCGGCTACGGCTCCAACTGCACCTTCAAAGCGATGCATAAAACCGGTTTCGGCTCAAAACACAGCCATATAAGTTGTTCAATTTCGCCGCGGTAACAAATTGATCCACGCAATCAAACCGCAAAAGTTCTTGAGCGCGGACGGACCTCTTGATCCCCTTACGCCTCAATCTGGTCGATTTATTCGAGCCGTTATACGATCACAGGCCTGCTGGAGCAGGATATTCGCACTATGGTAATCTTTCGGTCTTATCAACGCGCAAGGAATTTGATGAAAAGGATTACAACATGCCTGCCAGACGTCTGCCCTACCCCTACGTCGAGCCAGATGTATCGCGCCAGACGCGTCTGGAGATAGAAGTATTGGCGGACCGATGCGCTCATGATTGGGGCTACAGAAACAAGAAATCGCTGGATGAAGTTTGCAAGATTGCTGGCGTTGATATCGAATACTCCCATAGTCCAAATGAAATCTTGTTGGAAATTCCGTTGGAAGAGCGACCAGTTATCTGGTTGCCGCGCACGGGGCGCAAACGTGATGACCGTGTAATCGTTGCAACAGCGCTGGGATATTGGGCCGTCCACGTGGATGAAACCCGCAAGGCCCACCCGGGTTGTGGCATTCAAGCCTTATATGAACCAGACTCAAATGAAGCCCAAGAAGAAGCTAGCGCTTTTGGAATGGCGTTTCTCATGCCTACCGACGAATTTATAGAGGTCTGGACGGAAGGGCGGTCCCAAGCTGCATCCACTCGCTTTGATGTGCCGACGAAAGTCGCGTATCTGCGCGCTAAAAACCTAGAATTGGGAGACACTTCCTAGGTCCAGTCTGCGCTAGTTTTCTTTCCGCGGAGCCTGCTTGATCTGGTGTCCATGAAAGATATGACCGAGCGATCAAATCTAGCGCCCCAGACTTTCTTTGGTTTACCATATTAGCCGTCTGAGGTTTTGATACATTCAATGGTTTAAACGAAGCCAGAATTCAACTTCTGGGTAATCTCAACGACTTGAATTTCGAGTGTTTCAGAAGACTATTCCTGCACATTAAGGACAGAAAGAGGCATAGCTCGCTTAACCAAAGCGCTTGGTGTGGTTGGTTTTGATTTTCTGAAATCTACAGGGCTTTCTATGTCCTCAAATCTGGCGTCACAGAGCAACGATTGAGGTGAAGTCCATTTCAAAGGGCCTCGGCAAACCAAATAGGCAGGTGATGGTAACATCACCTGCGTGCGTGCGTATTACCACGCGTTATAAGACAGATATTTGCCAGACATCTCAACTTTTACCCGATCACCTTTTTCATTAGGGACACGTGTAACAGACATGTCGAAATCGATAGCCGACATAATCCCATCGCCGAATTTTTCGTGAATTAGTGCTTTTAATGTCGGGCCATATACGCCAACGATTTCATAAAATCTGTAGACACAAGGGTCCGTTGGTACGGTTTGTTCCCAGATTTTTGTAGGGCTTTCAGCCAAAACAGCGGCCGCTTCTTGTGGCAACGCCAAGGCTGCAACCATTGCCTGGGCTTTGTCTGCGGGGAAGGCGTTCATTCCCATCGCTGCGGAATGTGTCCACACTGGGGACATATCAATTTTTTCGGCGATACCTTCCCAAGTCAAGCCGGCCTGCCGCTTGGCCGACAGGATCATTTCTGTAACGTCTTCTTTGGTCAAATAGTCCATGAGGTTTCCTTTGTGCTTTAGTTTATCGGGTGAGGAGGAAAAGAATGATCAGGCCAAATGCCACGCTGAGCGATTTCCAAAATGCCAGCGGATTTCGCTCCATCAATGGCCTTGCAGTTTGGCGCGCCCATTTGGCAGACGGGCGTTTGAGATCGGTCAAAAATTCTGACATCGACGTTTGGCGATTGGCTGCGATCGGATGCACGGCACGCTGTAATGCAGCGTCAACCCAATCGGGCACGCCATTTCCAGCATCGCGAGCGGGTATGTAACACAAAGATCGTAAATCTTTGCGTGAACGGACCTGCGAAACGCGTGTTCCATAAGGCAATCGCCCTGTCAGCATTTCATAAGCAATTACACCGATGGAATAAAGATCTGACGCGGGTCCAGCTCTCTCGCCGGCAAAATATTCCGGGGCAGCGTATTGCAAGGTTCCAAGAACATCCTGCCCTTGCTGGATTTGGGCGGTTTCAGCTACACCAGCCACAAAGGTCGACCCAAAATCGATGATTTTGACCGTGCCCGAAGCGTCGATCATTATATTTTCCGGACGTAGATCCTGATGCAACATCTGTCGGCGGTGCATGGCGCGTGTTCCGCTGATGAGTTGGGCCACAATTTCGCGAACATCCTGCAACGATGCATTTGGCGTATCATGCATCCATTGCCGCAATGTTTGACCGGAAATATATTCAGATAAGGTATAAAATTTAGTACGGTTCTCTGGGGCGGGCACAGCGCTCAGAAGATGTGAATTTTGCACCCGCCGCGCGATCCATTCTTCCATCAAAAAACGGCGTCGGTAATCAGGATCTTCGCGCAGATCGACTGACGGAATTTTAAGAGCCACTGGAGCTTGGCCATGCGCTTGTGCGAGATAGATGTGACTACGAGCGTTGGCATGGATTGATCGTTTGATCACATATCCGTCGATCACATCGCCTGCTTTGGGCAAATCGGGACAGGGCAAGCTCGCAAGGTCACCAACAAGATCGGCTGTTTGCGGTGATGGCAGCGCCTCGATGCGGATGATCTGGACCGTCAGATTGTCCTGACTGCCAAGATCATATGCTGCCTGACCAATCGTTTCCGCTGCAACGTTCAGATCAGATGCAGCTGCTAAAATGTCGGCGACGTCTCCCCCAACCATCGCAGCATGCACACCATCAGTGGTCATCAAAAACACATCGCCCACAGAAATAGGTGTTGCGATATGGTCAATTTCGACCTGCGCTGCAGCCCCCATCGCGCGGCTGAGAAAGTGGCCGCCAGCTCCGTTCGGGAGGCTATGGTCAACCGTTAATTGTTCTAAACTCCGCCCCGACATGCGCCAAATACGGCTGTCTCCAACGTGAAAAATATGGGCAGTTCCCGCTTTTAGGATGAGTGCGGACAAGGTCGAAACCCATCCCTGATCGATGTTCTCGACGTGGGCCGCGCGGCTTTTGCTGTGCAGCCAGCCATTGGTCGCGGCAATCACGGATGCGGCTGCCGGTTTAACTGTCCATGCATCTGGGGTGCTGTAGTAATCTGTCAAAAGCCCTTTGACGGAAATTTCAGCAGCCTCTCGGCCCATTTTGCTGCTACTGACCCCATCTGCCACAGCAACAGTGATCCCCTTCAGGGCCAAGGTGGTGTTAGTCGGGATAACCGCACCGTAAAAATCCTGGTTCTCAGACTTGCAACCAGCGCTCGACCATTGGCCGAGACTGATCGCAAGCGTTCTTGAATTTGTCATATCAAGCGACATTAAAAATTCCAAAGCAGCCCGACACTGGATCATTCCAGCGCCGGGGTTGTCTGTTTACTCAGCCGGTGTGGCTTTTGTATCCATCGGGATTTCTGAGTTGATCGGAGGTGATGTTTTGTAGTGCGTCGCGTAAATCGTCGCGCCAACAAAGGTCAAACCACCAACAAGATTGCCGATTACTGTTGGGATTTCATTCCAAAACAGGTAGTCAGCAATCGTAAAGTCACCGCCCAACAACAAGCCCGATGGGAACAGGAACATGTTCACAATCGAGTGCTCAAAGCCGAGGTAGAAAAAGATCAAAATCGGCATCCACATCGCAATGACTTTGCCAGATACAGACGTGGACATCATCGCAGCAACAACACCAGTTGAAACCATCCAGTTACACATTACAGCGCGAATAAACAGGGTTAGCATACCGCCAAAACCTGCTTCTTTATAGCCAACGGTCCGCGCTTCACCGATCAACCCAATGCGTTCCCCAACCGCGTTCGGTTCATGGTTGAACCCCGTGGTAAAGATAATCGCCATAAAAATTGCAACAGTGAATGCGCCCGCAAAATTTCCGCAAAATACAAGACCCCAGTTACGCAGCACGCCTTTGACTGTGACGCCTGGCCGTTTGTCCAGCAAGGCCAACGGACATAAAGTGAAAACACCTGTGAGCAGATCAAAACCGAGAAGATACAGCGTACAAAAACCAACCGGGAACAAAAGCGCACCAATCAAAAAGTTGCCAGTGTTTACCGCCACGGTAACAGCAAAGGCAGCGGCCAGGGCAAGGATAGCACCGGCCATAAAAGCGCGGATAAGTGTGTCTTTGGTAGACATAAAGACTTTGGCTTCGCCCGCATCGATCATTTTCGATGAGAATTCAGCAGGAGCAACATAGGACATTGCGAAGACCTTTCAGCGAGTTTGGGAGGAGGGAATTTGACGGCGCAGCGTGATGCGCCGACCAATCGGAGCTCTTAAGGAACGCCGAGGCGATCCTGTATTGATGGGAAACGATGATGACCGCGTCTTTGCTGTCACGCCAGGTCACATATGAACCTGCGCCGTTGCAGGATACCTGACAATCGTGCATCCATCCGTTGATGACTCTTTGTTTTAAAACAAGAGGTGACGCCGATTCTTTTGATGTTTGAAAAGAACTTTGTCGCAATGCACAATATTTAAACCATCAGCCCCTGCGTTTCGATAAATTTGCTCAAAATTTCGGCGCATCGAGCAGGGCCCTTTGTTTCTTTCGATTCTCTTCAGCTTGAACTTGACAGTTCTACCCGAGTGACCACGGATGTCCCTGCGAGACTAAGAGTCCGCAAACACAAGAGATTTGAGAGCAGCGAAGTTCTTGAATCTGAGCTCGGCAATGACGGCGACAAAAATCTTACAATGAAGCACGTCTTCACCACTTAGGCGGCGTCTCAAATTGCGCCACCATGTGCGTATGCCAAAAGGATTAAAGGGTTTGTCGCAAGCGAAATCTGGGTTTACCGAAGAACAGCAAAGCTATCTTGTTGATGCCTTGGGCCAGCTTGGCCTTGATCGCCTTTTTAAAGGCGCAACTGAAAGCACAGCATCAGAAGAAAAACAGGTACACGGCACACCACTGGATGAGTTGTGCAAAGAAGAGTTGAAGAAGTTAGAACTTCATCCTCTTGATATGTGGTCTCGGTTAGAGGCGTGGACCGAAGCCAACGAAATGGCCGTCGGATTGGACCAATTCCTTCTGCGCCATCTGGGCTTCTTTAATGTTGAACCCAACAGCCCCGGGTACATGATCCGCCTGCGATTGCCGGGGTGTTTATTGCGTGGCGATCAAATGATCGCCCTGGCCGGTATCGCTGAGAAATTCGCGGGCGGGTATTCGCATGTCACCACACGCGGCAACCTTCAACTACGCGAAATCGAAGCAAAGGACGTGCTAAACGTATTTTTCGCCCTTCGGGACGCAGGTCTATCCTGCCATGGAACGGGCGCAGACAGCGCACGCAACTTAACAGCATCCCCCACTGCCGGCTTTGACACGCAAGAGATCATCGACCTCTTGCCCTACTCCCTGCGCCTGGCACAACGGATCAATGCCACGCGAGAATTACAGGCGATCCCGCGCAAGTTTAACATTTCTTTCGATAACGGCGGGGTCCTATCTTGTGTGAGCGACACCAATGACATCTCGTTTCAAGCCGTGGACGTCACCGCAGGTATTGAGCCCGGCGTCTATTGCCGTATCCTTTTGGGCGGCATAACCGGGCACAAAGATTTTGCCCGAGACACTGGTGTGCTGTGTCTTCCCAAAGACACTGTGAATGTCGGGCACGCCATGCTGCGCGTTTTCGTTGAACATGGAGATCGCACAAATCGCAAACGCGCACGGTTAAAATACTTGCTCGACCGCGAAGGTTTCGACTGGTTCATTGCCCGCACAAAGGAGGCCTTGGCTGACATCGCCCCAGACGTGCAATTGATCCATCAAAACACAGATCACGATGCGCCACGCGGGTCCATCGACCGGTCTGGACACATCGGCGTACATCCTCAATGCGAGGCAGGTTTGAATTATATCGGTCTGGCCCAAGAAGTCGGCCATCTGTCGGCCGAGCAAATGAGGCGCATCGGCGCAGTGGCGCAACGGTTTGGCAAAAACGATGTGCGGCTAACGGTCTGGCAAAACACACTTATCCCGCACATAGCAGATGCGGATGTTGATGCGGCCGCAGCCAGCCTCGCCGAATTGGGCCTTGGTCATTCTGCCACCTCCTTTGCCGCCGGGGCAGTCGCTTGTACCGGCAAGGCCGGCTGCAAGCTCGGACTTGCGTTCACCAAACAGAATGCAACATCGATCGTGCGCCATTTAGAAGGCAAATTCTCCTTAGACAGCCCAATCAATATCCATTTAACCGGTTGCCCGAACTCCTGCGCGCAGCATTACATCGGCGACATCGGGTTGATGGGCACCACAGCGGCTGACGGAAGCGAAGGGTATCATATCGTTTTAGGCGGCGGGAATGACAATGATCGCGGCCTCGCGCGACCGTTATGCGGACCGATTGCCGCGACGGACGTGAACGGCGTCCTTGAAACCTTGATCGGCAGCTACCTTGATCAACGGTCCGAGGATGAGACGTTTTTGAGCTTTGTGCGTGGCATCCCAGATGACGCGTTGCCTTCCCTAATTCAGCTTCCTGCTTAAACGGATTTTATTATGACAAAACAAGACCGTGATATCACCACCGCCGTCGCAGAAGCCATTGGCAAAACGGAAGCCAACCGAACCCAAGGGTTGATTGGAGAAGACGCGCCATTTGATCGCGACCAACGCAATTGGCTGAATGGTTTGCTGTCTGGGTTACAAGCAATGGCGACAGCCGCTGGTCATTCAGGCACCCAAGCCGAAGCCCCTGCCACGGCGATGACGATCCTATATGGATCACAATCTGGCACCTGCGAAAGCCTGTCCAAAGACCTACGTAAATTTGCCAAAACAAAAGGCTTTGATGGCAAAATCACAGCGTTAGATGATTTCGATGTGGCTGATCTTGCGCAGATCGAACACCTCGTGATTATCGCTGCAACTTTTGGCGAAGGCGACCCTGCGGATAATGCTGTGCAATTTCATGCAGGCCTTATGGCAGATGACGCCCCTGCGTTGCCTGCGACCCTGAATTTTGCCGTTTGCGGTCTGGGCGACACCAGTTATGCCGAGTTCAATAAGGCCGCCCGCGATCTTGACGCGCGATTGGCTGATCTAGGTGCCACCCGCGTTCTTGATATGGTCGCCTGCGATGTGGCCTATGAAGATCCCTACGGTGAATGGAAAACAGCGATATTTGCAACGCCTGCCTTTGTTGCTGCCGCTGGTGCCAGCAGTGCGGCAGATCCCACGCCCATAGGCCCCACATTTGATAAAAACCACCCCTTTGCAGGAACCTTGATGAAGGTCGAAACCCTAAACGGCAAAGGGTCTGCAAAAACCGTCAATCATGTAGAAATCAGTCTTGCGGGGGGGGGCGTCGATCTCGATTATCAAGTCGGAGACGCACTTGGGCTATGGCCCGTAAATTGCCCGGCTGAGGTCACAGCGATCCTAGATGCCGTTGGTCTCACGGGTTCTGAAACCGTGATGCTAAAAGATACACCAACCTCCCTGCGCGCCGCTTTGCTGAACCGTTTCGATTTGACCACAATAACCCCTAACACGCTTGAAGCCTGGGGCGTTGAAAAACCGACAGAGGACGCGCAGATCATCGATTTGTTTGACGTAAATAAACCTGAGCTTACGGCGCAAAATCTTGCTGATGGACTGCGCCCGCTGCAACCACGCTTATACTCTATCGCATCCAGCCCCAAAGCCCACCCGGGCGAGGTTCATCTGACCGTAGGTGAGGTTCATTATGATCTGCGGACCAAACGTAAAGGCTGTGCTTCAACCTATTTGGGTGAACGTCTTCAACCCGGTGGGCAAGTCGGTGTTTACATCCAGAAATCGGCGCATTTCCATTTACCCGCAGACGAGCTGACTCCAGTTATCATGATTGGTCCCGGTACAGGCATCGCACCCTTCCGCGCATTCCTTGAAGACCGCGCCGCCAGCCATTCCCAAGGAGAAAATTGGCTATTTTTCGGGGACCAACATGAAGAAACCGACTTTTTGTATCGCGCTCAAATCGCCGGATGGGAGGAGGACGGCGTCTTGGACAAGACATCCTTGGCCTGGTCCCGTGATGGCGCGCAAAAAGTGTATGTTCAGGATTTAATTCGCAAGGAAGGCGCCATTTTTTACGAGTGGTTGGCCAAAGGAGCGGCAATCTATGTCTGCGGCGACGCATCACGGATGGCCGCCGACGTCGACGCCACAATCTGTGAAGTTGTCAGTGAATTTGGGAAAATGCCTTTGGAAGAAGCAAAGGCCTATGTTGCAGCACTTGGCAAATCAGGCCGCTACCAGCGCGACGTTTACTAACAGGCGACTGCCAATGATTTTAACGATGTTACAGGTGGCCTTCGGCGGCGCGGTGGGTGCATCACTCAGATTTGCGAGTGGCATCGCGATCTCGCGGCTGACGGGACCAGGATTTCCAGTAGCGGTTATGAGCGTGAACGTTTTCGGCAGTTTTTTGATGGGAGCTTGCGCCGTGATCGCGACAGAACACGGCCTGAGCCATTGGCAGCCATTTGTCATGACTGGGTTGTTAGGAGGATTCACCACGTTTTCGACATTCTCTCTCGAAACAATTACTTTGTTTAAACGCGGGCAAACGAATGCCGCCGCTCTCTACGTTGTTGCATCGGTAACTCTGTCACTGCTTGGACTAGTTGGCGGCATTTCAATTGTCAGGATACTCGTTTGACGACGCAATCACGCCATGAAACACAATCCTAGAACTTGAACTATACCACGACAGAAGTGATGTTTTTGACGCGCTCTATTGCTTCTGTATTGCGTCTAGAAATTGTTAGCAGAGCTTGATAGGTAAGTGGTATGACTGATCTAGTAGAAATCAAAAGCGATCGCCTCAAAGCCATACGCAAGGGGCGCAAAATCGGACGGCCAAAACTGGCCAAACTGTCTGGTCTTACGGAACGGAAGTTGGCGAAAGTCGAAGCAGAAGCAAATTCTATGATACCTCACTCAACAATTACAAAGCTGTCAGACGCTCTTCAGGTTCCGGTACCCGCTCTGACGGGCGATTTCCCACTCACAGAAAGCGATTTAAACCCTCTCGACAAACCACAATGTTCGAGCGGCTGCTGCGGCTGAGTTTCCTCAGGCAAAACCACAAAAACTCCAGCGCACTCTACTCGACAAATCCAATGGCTTGGTCAAATGTCTGATGGGATCATGAAATTCATGAACACCGCGTCAGATCTCTCAAACGAGTTTTCCGTTTAAACTTGCAAATTAAATCCTCACATTGTGGACTTGGGCAATGGTGTCATAAACATGCGAAGCCGCCAGTGTATGTTGTGGCCCTTCGTGACGTGACAAACAGATTGGAACATCAAAGCTGAACTGGTCTGGACGAATGACGCGCATTTCTTGTCTGTCCACCCAATAATTCGCATAAATCTCTGGTAAGAAACCCACACAGTTTCCGCTGAGTATAAAATGCGCTAACCCTTCCATCTGGTGAGATACAGCCAAGGCCGGCCGCTTGAAAAAGGCTGAATACGGTGTCAGAACCGAGACAAATCCGCGTCTCACAAAATTCTGGTCCGCAACCAACTCATGCGTCATTTCCTCCTCACGCAGGGTGAACAATGGGTGCCCCTTGCCGCAGATCAACTTCTGTTTCTCGATAAACAGCGGCTCTTGTGATACGTTCTTTCGGGCCGGGAACTCCGGGGAAATCGCCATGTGCACTTGCCCTCTGACAAGCTGTTCTTCAACCTGATCTGGGGGTCCAATGCGAAGAACGATACGCAGGTCCTTGGAGGCTGAAAGTGCATCGCGTATGGCGTCGCGCAGTCGGCAATCTGAGTTGGTGATCAAGTTATCGACGACGCCAATGGCCACCTCGCCAACAATGCTCTCTTTCAACTGCCCAATTTGACCGTGATAGGCATCAATTGAGGACAGCATGGATCGAGAGGCTTCATACACCGCCCCGCCACGCGCTGTCAGCGCAAAACCTGCCCGCCCTCGGCTGCACAATTTGAACCCAAGCCGGGTTTCCAAATTCGCCATATGTATGCTGATCGTAGAGCGGGACAAATTCAGTTCGGATTGTGCTTGGGTGAACCCTCCGCATTCAACGATCGTACAGAAAACACGCAGCAATTTAATGTCGACATCGGCAATAGAGCTATTAGGCATTACGTCGCATTCTTTCAATCTGAATTCTTATAGGTCAACGTTTATCAAATAAATAATCTATGTAAACCTACACCAGCACGGTAATAGAAGAGATGACTCATGCGGTTAAAAGATACGGCTTTTCAGCCCATTCCAGGTCTAAAGACGGCACGATTTGCAGGGATGCCGACCTTCATGCGTCTGCCACATTTCGAGCTAGATAGCCCGTTAGTGAATAGGACAAACATCGGAATTGTTGGCGTTCCATTTGATGGGGGAACCTCAAACCGTCCTGGACCACGTCACGGACCGCGCCAATTGCGCGATCTTTCCACCATGATCCGAACAACGCATCCACGCAGTGGAGTTAACCCTTTTAAACTGGTAAATTGCGCTGATCTTGGCGACGCTCCCGTGAACCCGATGGATATCATGGAAAGCCTTGATTTAATTACAGGCTTTTACAACCAACTGTCTGACAAGGGCATCATGCCACTTTCTGCAGGCGGAGATCATCTGGTTTCTTTCCCGATCTTGCGGTCGCTTGGTCGCAACGGTGCTGTCGGAATGATCCATTTCGATGCCCATACGGATATGAATGATGCCTATTTTGGCAACAGCAAATACACCCATGGAACGCCCTTTCGGCGTGCAATCGAACAAGGTTTTCTTGATCCCAAACGCACGATCCAGATTGGCATTCGAGGCGTCAAATACGAGACAACTGATTTCGATTGGGCCTTGGATCAGGGCGTCCGGATCGTTGAGATCGAAGAACTTTTTGAGCGCGGCATAGATGCCGTCATGCAAGAGGCGCGCGACATCGTCGGTGACAGCGAAACCTATGTGAGCTTTGACATTGATGGAATCGATCCTGCCTACGCGCCAGGCACTGGGACGCCAGAAATTGGTGGTTTCTCGACCTTTCAAGCGCAGCAAATGGTGCGCGCATTGGCCGGGCTCAACCTTATCGGTGCAGACTTGGTCGAAGTATCGCCCCCCTTTGACCCTTCAGGAGGCACCGCATGGGTGGGCGCGTCAATCATGTTCGAACTGCTCTGTATTCTGGCGCCCGCTTTCAGCGAGAAAGCCAAACAAGATGAATAAAAACAAACAAATAGGGAAACAACAATGATAAAACTTCAGAAACGGCAAACGGCAAAAAATCTGTTGGCTTGTGCCACTGCCATGGTGCTATGCGGCCCCGTCACAGCGCAATCCGTTCTGGAAACGGTGACCGCCAATGGCAAAATCACAGTTGCAACCGAAGTCGCCTATCCCCCGATGGAATTTTTGAAAGACGGCAAAGTCGTCGGTTATGGCAAAGATATCTTGGACCTCATTGTCGCCGATATGGATCTCGAGCTTGAACAGCTCCAACTGCCTTGGGACGGCATTTTGGCCGGTGTTCTGGCTGGAAAATACGATCTGGTTGCAACTTCCGTAGCGATCAAAGAGGACCGTGTTAACAAATATGCCTTCACCCGCCCGCTGGCGGTAGCTGAAACAATGCTCGTCAAGCGCCACGGCGATGATGGTATGATGGATATGGATGATGTTCACGGCAAGATTATCGGGGTTGAACTCGGCTCCTCTCAGGCACAAGAAGTCGAAGCAGCCGACGCCAAACTCAAAGCCAAGGGAGGATCGGGCTTTGCCGCTATCCGTGGTTTTAAATCCACAGATGACATGCGTTTGGCCCTTGCTGGCGGTCAGATAGACATTGGCACGATCCCTTCTTTTTCTTTGATTACAATGCAGGAACAGCGCCCCAATACGTTTGCGCAGCTGGCAAATATCGGCAGCGGCACGCTATTTGCGTGGGTTGCACACCCGAATGGCGCGGATTTGCGCGATCGTGTCAACGCCGCCCTTGAGCAGCTCGAGCAAGATGGCACTCTCAAAGAGCTGCAACTGAAGTGGTTCGGTTTTGAAATGGAACTGCCAGAAGATTACCTGATCGAAGGCGCACTTTAAGTCCGCCTCATTGGCTCGGATGATGTCTGCATTCCATCGAGCAAGTCTGGCCAGAGTTCCCTAAAAACCGAGTATTAATTTTATGGACCTACAGTTCATCGAAATCATCCCTAAAGCGCAGCCGTTGTTTTGGGGCGCGCTTTATACGGTCTTTGTTGGCGTTATCGCTTGTGTTGTCGGGATCGTCGTCGGCACGGCTCTATTGCTGATGCGCAACAGCCGCTTTTGGCTGCTACGCATCTTGGTTCGCATCTACGGCAGTTTTATTCGCGGCACGCCTGCATTGGTCCAAATATTAGTTTTCTATTACGCGTTGGCACCTCTTACGGGCATTGATGTCGGGCCACTCACCGCTGGAATAATGGCAGTAGGGTTCAATAGTGGTGCCTATGTCGCTGAAATTCTTCGAGGCGGGCTTAGCCGAATTCCAGAGGGCCAGTGGGAAGCGGCCCAAGCCCTGGGCCTGCCCGCCCACAAAGTCTGGTTCAAAGTGATCCTACCGCAGGTGTACAACTCTGTTATTCCGCTTTTGGTGAATGAGTTCACCATGGTGATCAAGATCACCCCACTTTTGTCGACAATCACGTTGGTTGAACTGACCCGCGCTTCGCAGATGCTGTACAATGAAACCTTCCGGCCCGTCGAAGTTTTGTTGTTGGCGACACTGATCTACTTTGTGATCTGCTTTTCGATTAGCCAATTTGGAGAATACCTCCAACGGCGATCCCAAAAATTTCGGCTTTAGGAGCGCACCATGAAATTCGACTTTGGGGCGATTTGGGAAAACCGCGACATTTTGATCGATGGGGTTTTTAATACTCTCCTGATCTCGGTCATTGCCATCCCAACAGGAATTCTCATCGGCGTCCTTGTTTGTCTGCTGCGCATTTCCAAACCGCGTCTGCTGCGTTGGCCCGCGATACTCTATATCGAACTGATGCGTAATATTCCGTTGCTGATCTTGATCTTTATGATGTTTTACGCGCTGCCTTTTTACGGCGTCCGGCTGCCGGGGCTGACCACAGGTTTCATCTGTCTGTCGATCTATGGGGGCGCCTATTTTGCCGAAGTGTTTCGCGGCGGTGTAGAAGCAGTTTCTAAAGGCCAATTTGATGCCGCGAAGGCGTTGGGTTTGAGATATGGATTTTACATACGCCGCGTCATCTTTCCGCAACTTAGTACCTATGTGTTCCCTCCTGGTACCAACATTGCCCTCACCATGATCAAGGAATCCTCACTGCTGTCCATGATCACGGTGGCAGAGCTGACTTATGCAGCTCACGACATCAATGGGCGCACGTTTACCCCGGTGGAAACCTTCGCGACGATAGCCGTTATCTATTGGATCATATGTACCTTATTTTTAAAATTTACGCAGGTTTTACAGTCTCGTGTTGATACCGACGAAATCAACAATCCCATGTTAATGCGCTGAGAAGATACCGTTCGAAGGGACACCAAAAAAATGGACACAATCAATGCCACATCGAAGGGTTGCGCGTCTACCGCGCTGAAAACCATGGTCGATATCCGCCACATGAGCAAATGGTACGGCGATTTTAAAGTCCTGACAGATATTAATCTGACGGTACAATCCGGCGAGCGGATCGTAATCTGCGGTCCCTCCGGGTCAGGTAAGTCGACCTTGATCCGCTGTATCAACAGACTGGAGGAACATCAGGAAGGTGACATTATCGTTGATGGAACGCCTCTGACAAAAGACGTCAAAAACATTGATCAAATTCGTTCAGAGGTCGGTATGTGCTTTCAACAATTCAATTTATTCCCGCATCTCACCGTGTTGGAAAATTGCGTACTGGCCCCAATGTCGGTACGAAACACCCCTCGAGAGAAAGCAGAGAACCGCGCGCATGACCTTTTGGAGAAAGTCAAAATTCCCGATCAGGCCGAAAAATATCCCAACCAGCTTTCCGGTGGTCAGCAACAACGGGTCGCCATCGCACGCGCACTGTGTATGCAGCCACGTGTCATGCTGTTTGATGAACCAACTTCCGCACTTGATCCAGAAATGATCAACGAAGTTCTTGAAACGATGGAAGAACTCGCCTTTGAAGGTATGACTATGATCTGTGTGACCCACGAAATGGGTTTCGCCCGAAAGGTGGCCGATCGCATAATTTTCATGGATCAAGGTCAAATTATCGAAAGCGCCGATCCAGAAACCTTTTTTGGCAATCCACAAAACTCAAGAACACAGAAGTTTCTAAACCAAGTCCTGCAGCATTGATGTTGATGATGTAATTTTAAGGTTGCGCAAGATCATCAAATTAGGTCAGAAAATGATTTGTGTAACCCATATCACCTGACTTCGCCGGTCAGGCATAAGAGGCCGATGGCCAGGAAGATCGTGCAACCGGCCATCGGGCGTAATCACGCTAGGCTGTTTTCACATAACCACCGTTGTAAGCGTCGCTTTTTCTACGAATTTGGGACGGTTCGACAACCCTCTCGATCGCGATGCCTCGGATCTCTTCAATTGAGGAATAGCCCTTGGCCTGCAAATATGCGCTTAGATCATCCTTCAATTCTTGAATGAGTTTAACACCGATACCACCGCTTCCTTTTTCTTCCATCGCGGCAGTGCACACCTGTAAATTACCCGCGCCATGCACGATAAAATTGAACGCTTCGCGAAACCCTCGAATGCCGCCAATTCCGGATATGGGCTTACCCGGACAAGCCTGGGACACATCTGAAACACGTAACAAAGCTTGATGCAAAATGGCCAAACCGCCCAAGCCGCCAGAGCTTACGAAACCATCCACTTCGACCTCAAACTTCATCGTCTCCGGATCCATCAAAGGCAGAGATGGAAACGTATTACAGAGCGAGACTGCCGATGCACCCGCAGCGTAAGCGGCCGCGGCACCATCCACGAGCGCTGAATTCGAAGGTGTCAGTTTGACCCAAATCGGCACATTGACAGCGCCGGTGACGGCGTGAAGAATTGACGCAATGATGTCTTCATCGTTTGCAACATTTGCTCCCATATCCTTGCGGTCCATATGTGGGCAAGACAAGTTCAATTCAAGCGCATCACATCCGGCATTAACGCAGGAAGTTGCAAGTTTGCGCCAATTGTCCATCTCTTCTTCGCTGCCAGCACCTGCCATTATCGACGCGATAAGCATGCGATCAGGATACGTGGTCTTGATTTCTTCCAAGTCAGGGAGCCACAATTCTAACGGCTGATCCGAAATTAATTCCCAATTCCAAGAAGAATGAGACACAGTGTCTGGTCGCTTTGATCGCGAGACATACGGTTTAGCTTCGCTGGTGCGTTGAAAAATTGTTTTGGGGCCGGCGACGTTTTCCACGGGATGCAAGCCAATGGTTTTTGTGACGACACCGCCCCAGCCCGCTTCGAAAGCCCTAAGAATTTTGCGTTTACTTTCTGTCGGTGGCGCTGACGCCAGAACGAATGGGTTTACAAACTCCAGACCTGTAAAATTTGTAGAAAGTTCATTTGGCATAGTACGTCCTCCGATGTCCAACCATCAGGAGTGCTATTTTTTACCAAAGAGTCAATATTTTTCCTGTGTCTTAGATATGCCCATCTGAAACAAGGCGAAATATGCGGCAATGCGATCGATACATAAGCATCAACGGCATCGCAACGTGATGAATTAAACCCGACGGAGCACAAGTTTTCCTGCATCCTTTAACATCTAGAACCAAGCCAATGTTTGAGTGCCACAGGAGAGCTGGGTGTTTGCACGGAAACCTTGTCCGTACGGAGACGCGTTTAGTTTACTAACCGAGATCGACTAATATTGGCAGCTGTTAGGTGCCCAAGACGCATCGCGAAACCTCTTCGCCTCGGCTCGTTAAAATTTTAACACACACCTTTAGTCGGCCTTCTGCCTCACAGCTTACGAACGTTCTAACCGCACCAATTCGGATCATCCAGCCTTCGTTTTAATGCTGCTTAGAAATAGAGTCTGCGCTTCTTTTATCAAAATCTCGGGGTCTAATGCAGCGCAGGGCTCCACATCCAAAAAGAACTTCGCTTGCGCCTCGTAGTCGGCGTAATGCTGCGTGACGGCCCACAGTTGCATCTGAAAAACAGTAGGATTAACTGGATTGATTTTTCCGGCGTCAATCCAGCTTTGGATCACGGCGTTTGCCCTCTGAACAGCCTGTTTAGACTGCTCCCAATGTTCCTGCAGAACGGGCGCGCCTCGTGCTACTTCTTGCGAAAAAAACCTGCATTCAAGGGGGTTTTCCAGCGCATGGCGGATTTTGATATCAATGTAGTGGGAAATCGCAGCCACTGGGTCATCTCCGTTCTGAATGTCGAACGCCAATGTTCCCCACTTGGTAACGATTGATTCCAGGATATCTTTGTATAACTCTTCTTTGCTCGTGATGTAGTAATACAATTTTGGTTTAGCGATTTGCGCACGATTGGCGATCGCCTGCATTGACGCTCCGTGCAAACCGTTGCTTGCAAATTCTTCGAGCGCCGCAAGTCGGATCGTATGTTGAAGTTGCGCTCGTTTGCTTTGAGCCTGTTGCGCAGTCATGATTTCAGCGGCAGATATGCTATGGCTTCAACCTCAATCAGGACGTCATCGGAGGGCATCAACCCGCTAACCTCAACGACCGTCGAGACCGGTGCAATCCCCGGGAAAAACAAACGCCGCACACGGTTGAAATTAGGAAAATCATCAAGGTTTTTGAAGTATTGAACCAGCTTGAACACGTCTGACATTTCGCCGCCCGCACTTTGGATCGTCGTACGAATGCTATTAAAAACATACCACGTCTGCGCCTTGAGAGGGCCTTCTTTTAAATCAGATGAAAACTCACCGGTTTCACCCAACGCGACCCGTGCGTCGTTTGGCAAATCCGAATAGCCCCCGATTACTTTACCCGCCGCGGGATCAACCGCAATGACGCCCGACAAAAAGACAAAATCACCACGACGTTGCCACGGGGAGTATTTGGCCAAAGGCTGCGCCACTGAAGGGTCTCCCTCTGTCATATCGTTCTCAACCTTTTCTCGACGTGATTTAGGAACGCCTTCCCTTTTTCATGATCAACATGGTTTAAATTGTAAAGCTGACACCAAACATAACGGCATTGGCGCCCGAATAAAGGTCGTAATCCTCGCTTGAAAAAGCTGCGCACCGGATCGCGGATCAAGAAAATCCACCATCGCGGCGAACCACTTGTCGTGATGACGGCGATCAATTTTTTGTCCTGCATTTTCGGAATGGGCCGCTGATTGTTTTCGCGGGCCGTCTCAAATGTAATTCCGGGCAGCCAGACCCGTTCAAACCACCCTTTCATCATCGCTGGCACGCCATAATAAAATGTCGGGAAGACAAAGACCAAGCCTTCGGCCCATTGCAGCAATTCGACGTGTTGCGCGACGTTGGCAATGTTCTGATCAGTGTCGGACAGATAGGTTGTCCATTCTGCCTCGCTCAAAACTGGATCAAAGCCCATGCGATAAAGATCCAGCGCCTGCACCTCATGGCCTTGCGATTTTAACGTTTCAACAGTCCGCTTGAACAAGGCAAACCCAAGGCTTTGCGTGCTCGGGTGCGAAAATACAACAAGTATCTTCATTTGCCTTGCTCCTAACCTAAGGGGTCTAATTATTTACGCAAATCGATACCAAGGCCCTGATTTACAAAGCTATAATCTGCGACCAAATCCAGATCGACAGCACCAGGGTCCAGAATGCCCGCATCCTCCAACGAGGTGAGGAAAGCTGCGGTACGCGCCGGGTCCATCGCACCAATACCTTGCTCTAGCGTCAGACCGGAATCTACAATCCCTAAATCCTTCATAAGTTGCACCTCAGCCGCCAGTTTCTCATTTGACATTTCAGGGTTCGCGGCTGTGATCAAATCAAAGGCTGCCTGATTGTCCCCGTACATGAAATTGTACCACCCGATGATCGACGCTTCGACAAACCGGCGGACCAAATCAGGGTCTTCAGCAACCATTTCTGTGCGCGCTTCGATTGTAGAAGCGTAGGTATCCCAGCCATAGTCGGCTAAAAGAAAGATGTCGGTTTCGACCCCTTCTTTTGCGGCGGCGATAGGCTCTGATGTTGCATAAGCTTGTTGCACAGCAGCTTCATTCGCCAAAAACGGACCAATATTGTACGTGTAGGGAAGCAGGTTTTCATCACGGAACCCATGGTTTTTAGTCATCCACTGCCAGAAGCTGAACTGACCGTCTTTTCCGATATAGATTGTGTCTGCGCTCGCGAGAGCCTCGAAATTCGCGTATTTGTCTTTGTGCGCCAAAACGGCCTGAGGGTCTTTTTGGTACATAGCCGCGACAACGGTGGTCGGGATGCCGTTTCGAGCGGCGTCAAAGGCTTGCAACATGTTGCCACCCATCAAAAAGTCCAACCGACCGGCTGGCAGCATGGGGCGGTTGTTGACCTGTGGGCCCCCCATCATGATCTCGACCTCCAGCCCGTATTCGGCATAGGTGCCATCTGCGACAGCCTGATAAAACCCGCCATGCCCTCCCTGCGCCAACCAGTTGGTGCCAAAAACAACTTTATCTTGGGCAAAGGTCACGGTTGCGGCAAAACTTGCAACAACGGCTGTTGCGGCCAAATTAAATACTTTCATGTTCATACTCCTTGTTGCGTTTCATTATGTTTTTTGGGCCGCCATATCTGCGGTCCAGCCTCGGGTTTTTCCCGGATTCATAAGACCATGTGGATCGGCCTTTTTTTTGAAATCGATCTGGTTTGTATCGATTGTTTTCATCCCACCATCCTCAATCGTATAGCTGTGAGGGTCGTAAACGACGCATCCGTCCGCCTCTAATTCCGCAATCACGGAATAAATGGCGTCGTGGGTCATGTGGCGAATGATGGGGAGCGCGAAGACTTGCACCTCCCCGTTCATGCGCGCAATTTCGTGGTGCCAAAAGATTTGATCGCCGTATCGATCCATCTGTATCTGAACGAGGGATGGATCAATCGGCTGCGGATAGGCGACTTGCAAATATGTCCATTCAGGATCGGCCTTAAGGGCAGACAGCGTGGTATGGTTCCAACCGCATTCATAAGCAGGCGACAGACCTGATGCATGAACATCATCCAAGGTCATACCGAACGAAACGTGACCACCCCATTTCTCAGCTTCAGACCTGAAACGTGCCATGTCATCCGGCGACACCATTGCAAATACCGCGTCTTTGTCATTGGGAAATTTATCACCGAACTGAGTGTAATATTGCGCAAAACGGCGTTCTACGGGCGTTAACAAATAGCAATCCAACCCGATGTCCAGCATCGCAAGGGAAAATTTCAAGGCCATGTCATACTCGTCAAACAGGGCCGCTGTATGAACCCAATCGGTAAACGTGGTCAGCGCCAATTCAATTTCTAAAATGATCCCGTTGGTCCCGTAAGCATGCTGGACCTTTTGGATATCAGGGCCATCCAGACGGATGATCTGCGGCTCATCTTCGATGGTCAGAACCTTAACAGAACGTATATTTCCGTCGTCACTTAGCATGCCGTGTCGCAAGGATCCCACTCCCCCTGAACCACCGGACAAAAAGCCGCCAATCGTCGCCATTTTGCGGGTAGATGGGTACATCAACAATTGTTGGCCCGTCTCATGGCAGGCATCATCCAGCCGTGAAATTCGTGCGCCTGCCTCAACTCGTGCCCAACCATCGCCGATCTCAAGGATACGATTGAGCGATGTGAGGTCCAAAACGATGCCACCGTTGAGCGGAATGCATTGCCCATAGTTCCCCGTGCCGCCCCCTCGAATGGTGAGTGGAATACCGTGGCGGGCAACGGCCGCCGCGACGCGTTTAATTTCGTTTTGATTTTTTGGCGTGATAATCACATCCGCGCGTTTGTCCGCCAATTCTGCCTTCAACAGCGGACTGTACCAATAGTAATCTAGTGAACGCGCCTTGATGACAGCCGCATCCGTGTTGATCCGGATACCGTCCAGTTCGGCAAGACACGCCTGTAGGTCTAATTTTTGGATTGTGGCGGTCATTGTTCACTCCGAGTCACTGTATGAAAACCCCATCGCGGCACACACGTTTGGTTGCATTTGGACGCGATAGTGCGTCGTCCAGATCGGTCGCGTTGAGAGAAATAAAATGCGCGGGTTTGCCGACGGCAATATCGCCAATGGCGCTACTGTCACACCACTTGACAGCGCGCTGAGAGATCGCGGGCAACCACGCGGTGGGGTCAAGATGTGCCATCCCAATGCAGCCGCGAAACACGTCAAACAAGTCGTAATCACCGTATGGGTAAAACACATCGCGTACATTGTCAGACGCGATCAGGACATCCATGCCGGCGGTAGCCGCTTCGTGCATCGGAGCGATACCACGCAACCGTGGTGTGCGACCGGGTTGGTTGTCTTGCAAATAGCTATTGGTTGTGGGCAGTACGATCAGACCCACCTGCGCTTTGGCGGCAGCGCCCAACACGCGTTTCACATCATCAGCGGGACGCACCGATAACGAACAGGCATGGCCACACAAGACCGAAGGTGCGTCATTTCTACGACCTGCAATTTCAACAATAATATCAAACCCTTGCGCGGCTTCCTCTAGCCCTTCATCGACATGGAAATCCAACGGCAAGTCATGCTTGCTCGACACAGCGAAAACATGCTCAATCTTGCGTAGCAAATCATCATTGCGGTAAATAAACGCACCAAACACACCATCGCTTGCGCTGACCTGAGCTGCTATCTCGTCTGCCGCATCTGCAAGTACATCAATCGGGGACAGCGATGCGAGCTGCAAATCCACCCGTCCCCGCCATGTGTCACGCAATGCGCTAAGAACACGCCAAGCCTGCGGGACCTCAGGGGTCATCCAATCAACATGGGTTCGCATCGCGCCGATACCGTGCAGCCATGCGGTTTCCAAAGCCCGCGTTCCGCGCGCAAACAAATCCTCATCAGTCCAGTTTGATTTGTCCGTCTCCATCCGATCAATCGCATCAAACAGCGATGTCGCCCCACCGCCCGTCCGGTGTACTGTGAACGTTTTGTCTAGATGCACATGAGCGTCTGCCATCAGTGGTAAAATCAATGTTGCTGCTTTGGTACCAGTGGGAGAGATGTCGGCAATCACACCGTTTGACACCAGCAGATCGACGGCCTGTGTTTGCCCTGCAATGCGCACTGCTTTGAGTTCAAACTGGGATGGATCTTGCGCCATACCTATCGCTCCCGCTTGATTTCGCTCTCGTGCCATTTGCCCAAAACAATTTTTGACAACAGCGCGGTGGCGAGGAAAATGACGATCCCCAACAGGGACACCAAAAACAATGCAGCGAACATCTTGGGGATTTCATTGCGGAAACTGGATTCAAGGATACGCGAGGCCAAGCCCGTATTTTGCCCGGCAGATCCTGCAACAAATTCCGCCACAACCGCTCCAATCAACGCAAGACCGCCCGCGATCTTGAGTGAAGCCATGAAATAAGGCAGCGCACTGGGGGCCAAAAGATACCGCAAACGTTGCCAGGGGGTGGCCTTATAGAGGTTAAACATGTCGCGCAAATTGTGATCTGCACTGCGAAGTCCGATGACCGTATTTGACAGGATTGGGAAAAATGCGACGATCCATGCGCAGATCAGAAGTGCGGCAAATGTCGAGTGCACATAGATCAGAATGAGCGGTGCAATCGCCACAACCGGCGTCACTTGCAGTATCACAGCAAAAGGGAACAAGCTCATCTCGATGGTGCGCGAGAGGGCGAATAACATTCCCAAAAGGACCCCACCCACAATTGCAAGCCCCAACGACATCAGAGTCAATTTGACGGTAAACCATGCCGATCCAAGCAACGATGGTCCTTCGGTCCAAAGCGTCTGTGCAATCAGGCTTGGCGCAGGGATCAAGTAATGCGGCACCTCATTGTACCAAACTAAAAATTCCCAAGCCATTACCGCCAGCATCAGCGCACTGATCGGCATGATTAAACGCATACGGCGGTCCAAACGTTCTCGTTTTTGTTGATAGGCGCTCATGGCGATCTGCGCGTCTTGTGAAACTTGTTCAGTGATCGACATCGGTCATCGTTCCTTTAAGTGCGTGGGTCACAACGCGCGCGTTCGCCGCGAATTCCGCAGATGTCCGGTACTCATCTGTGCGCCCATGGCCCGGCGGTAAATCAATCTCTTCGATGACCCGCCCGGGACGCGCGCCCATAACGACAACACGGCTCGACATATAGACAGACTCAAAAACGCTGTGAGTGACAAAAATGACGGTCAGATCATTCTCTTCCCAAAGACGCAGCACGTCATTGTTCAACTTGAACCGCGTGATTTCATCCAATGCTGCGAACGGTTCATCCAGCAGCAACAGCTTTGGTTTTGTCACAAGCGCCCGTGCGATCGAAACACGCATCTTCATGCCGCCCGACAACTCGCGCGGGTAGGATTTGTGGAATTTGGACAACCCGACCTTGGCAAGCATGTCAGTGACAATCGGTGCCGCAGTCTTTCGCGACATCCCTTGCAAACGCAACGGCAAATATACGTTCTCAAAAACCGTCGTCCAAGGCATCAATGTCGCTTCTTGAAAAACATATCCGGTGTCGCCGGTGTCTCCACTTTGGCCTGCGTGGTGGCCATCCATCAAAATTTCGCCCTTGGAGGCGGACAGCAACCCCGCAATCATTTTAAGCGCCGTGGATTTGCCGCACCCAGAAGGGCCTAAAAACGAAATAAACTCACCCGGAGAAATCGACAGCGACATATCCCGGATTGCTTCAGTGCCATTACCAAAGGTTTTGTGGACGTTTCTGATTTCGATCAGCGATGACTTTTTTTCATCTGTCATACGCTTACCACTCCGGCGTGTTGTTGAGCCAATTCAGGTCTGCACGGTCAACTTCAGCAAATACTTCGACCAGTTTGTCCGTCACAAAATCAAGGGTGCCTTGCCCCTTCTGCGCAGTGGCTGCCGATGCGTTACCGCAAGCACCTGCTGGGTGAAGGTCTTGCGATTGCCACCCCAATTTTGCCCCACCACCGATGCGGATATGGGAAAAGTCGCGGATCAGATTGTCCGTCAACGGACGAAAATCGCGTGCTTTTTCCATGTTCACCAAGTCAGGATGCATGGCCAACATCATCGAGGTTTCAATGTCGCCGGCATGAATACCGACGCGCTGCTCATCGTCACTATACAGACCATCAGGCAAGCCAAATCCGAACCAATTCACCGAAAAGGCCAGCATTTTATGTTCAATCCGCAGGTTCCGAACAACGATATCCATCGTGCTGATTTGCCCGCCGTGGCTGTTGAGCAAAACGATCTTACGCACCCCACTGCGCGCCACCGACGCCCCGATTTCCGTCCACAGCCGCGCTAGCGTTTCAGCGCTAAGCGTTAGAGTGCCAGGGAAATGCAAATGTTCATCGCTTTTGCCAACAGATTGCGTTGGCAAAAACAACACCGGCGAATCCTCGGGAAGCTTCTCTGCCACCCGGTGGGCCAGCCCATCCGCAACGGCCGCATCTACCGCCAATGGCAAATGTGGGCCATGCTGCTCAACCGCACCAACCGGCAAAACTGCGATGATGCGGTCATGATCCAACCGCGAAAACTCCTCGCTGGTGTACTCGGCCCAAAACCGCTTCATCTTAAAATCCCGTTGTTGCCGTGTCAGAGTGTCACCATTCTGACCGTTCGGTCAAACTATTTAGACAACATTGAGTCATTCCCCTTGAGATCGACTATTTTTTTGGCAAAAACCGCCCCTCTCAATACTTTCTGATCCCAATTTCATTGAGCCCGTTTGCGTCAACTCTCTTAGGCTTGGGCACAAACTGGTCTCCCTAAATCCGACCATCTGGGTCGCAAAGCATGAAACTAAGACTGGTCTAGAGTCGCCAGGGTCACATCACGAACGTGCACTTCCTGACATCCCTCACGTTTAGATAAAAAATTTGCGATTATCTTCCCCGATTGTCGTTCTGCTCTTGGCCCGGAATAAAAACTGGCTTAGAGGGTCGCGCTCCGGTCGCAGCCTACCCGGATATCAAAACAAGGGTAAAAAATGAAAACTATCGTCATCTGCTCCGGCGGGCTCGACTCTGTTTCACTTGCACATAAGGTTGCGCAAGAACGACAGCTGACCCGCCTGGTTTCATTCGACTACGGACAACGTCACCGTAAAGAGCTGGACTACGCATCGCTGTGCGCACAGCGATTAAATGTTGCCCACGATGTTATCGACTTGCGCGGCATTGGGGCGGCTCTGACAGGATCTGCGCTCACGGATGATATCGATGTCCCTGACGGCCATTACGCTGAGGAAAGCATGCGGATCACCGTTGTGCCGAACCGCAATGCGATCATGCTGAGTGTCGCGTTTGGGGTGGCGGCAGCACAAGGCGATCAGGCCGTAGCCACCGCCGTACATGGCGGGGATCACTTCATCTATCCCGACTGCCGCCCCGCTTTTACACAGGCCTTCGAGGTCATGCAAAAGGCAGCGCTGGACGGGTACGCCGATGTGTCACTGTACACACCCTTCGTGAACCGAACGAAGGCCGACATCGTTGTTGAAGGTGCGCGTCATGACACGCCCTTTGAAGAAACCTGGTCTTGTTACAAAGGTGGCGCGCATCATTGTGGCCGCTGCGGTACCTGCGTGGAACGGCGCGAAGCGTTTCATTTGGCAGGCATTATAGACCCTACCCTCTATGACGATCCCGAGTACTGGGCTGATGCCATTGCCCGGAAGGATTGTGGCTAATGTACCGGATCACAAAAGAGTTCCATTTTTCCGCCTCGCACCAACTCTCGCATTTGCCTGATGATCATCAATGCGCACGTCTACATGGTCACAACTACATAGTCGTTGTCGAATTAGCCTCAGCATTTTTGAATGATGATGGATTTGTGCGCGATTACGGCGAATTGAAACCGCTTAAAACTTATATCGACGATACCTTCGATCATCGTCATCTGAATGATATCATGGACGGCCCCTCAACCGGTGAAAATATAGCGCGACATTTCTTTGACTGGTGCGCTGAACGCTGGCCAGAGACATCTGCCGTCAAGGTCAGTGAGACGCCCAAAACATGGGCAGAGTATCGTCCATGAGCCAATTGCGCGTGGCTGAAATTTTTGGCCCAACCATCCAAGGCGAAGGGGCATTGATTGGAGAGCCAACAGTGTTTGTACGCTCTGGAGGCTGTGATTATCGCTGCGTGTGGTGTGATAGCTTGCATGCCGTTCAATCTGCCTACCGCCACACTTGGGCCGCCATGAGCACGCAAGAAGTATGGGCTGAAGTGTCTCGACTAAGTGCAGGCAACCCGCTGACAGTGTCCCTATCTGGCGGTAACCCTGCAATTCAGGATTTCAGCAAGCTCATCACGCTTGGTCAATCAAAAGGGTACCGTTTTGCCTGCGAAACCCAAGGGTCGATGGCTAAACCCTGGTTTCACCAGCTCGATACGCTGGTGCTGAGCCCCAAGCCACCTTCGAGCGGGGAAACCGTCGATTGGAAAGCCTTTGACGCCTGTGTACTGATGGCAAAAGGAGCAGGCAATACCGTGATGAAAATTGTAATTTTCGACGATGCGGATTACGATTGGGCACGTGCGACGGCTGAGCAATATCCCGACTTGCCTCTTTACCTCCAGCCTGGAAATCTTGACGTTGATCCTAATGTGCCGGTCGATCCACAGATATTGACAGATAGGCTGCTGTGGCTGGTCAACAAGACCATCAGTGATAGCTGGTTTACACCACGGGTGTTGCCACAACTACACGTTATTCTTTGGGGAAATAAGCGCGGGGTTTGACCCGTTCGAGGATAAAATTATGGAAACCATTTACAGTGACTTGAAACAACTCGGTGGCCTGACAGAGCTGCCCGCCTCTCCAGAAGAGGCCAAGCTGGAACGCGTTTCAAACCCCCAGTCGGATATTGCCTACTGCGTCCGTTTCACTGCGCCGGAATTCACATCACTATGCCCGATGACAGGACAACCTGATTTCGCACATTTAGTGATCGATTATGTACCGGCAGCGTATCTGGTTGAGTCAAAATCACTCAAGCTATTCCTCGGCGCTTTCCGCAACCATGGCGCGTTCCACGAGGATTGCACAATCTCAATCGCTCGACGCTTGGTGGACTTTTTGGCCCCTAGCTGGCTGCGGATCGGGGGCTATTGGTATCCACGTGGCGGCATTCCAATTGACGTTTTCTGGCAAACAGGCGCTATACCAGACGGTGTGTGGATTCCTGACCAAGGCGTCCCCCCTTACCGCGGCAGAGGGTAAGGATGTAGGTTTTAAGGGGTTATTGCGCGATTAGACAAAGCCCGAATTTACATCGTAAAGCACCGATTCTAAGCGGCCTAGCCGCGCATGGATGACGCCATCTTCGCCTCGAACACCAGCTTGTCGGTTTGAAATGAATCTGCATGGTGCACCGATCAAAAATCACCCTTTTTAGTCATCGTCGCGATTAAAACCCGAGGTATATAAGGAAATAGCACGGGTGTACAAAGTTCAATTTGTGCACCCGACAGGCAACCGCCCTACGCCGGCTCTTAGATGTTCAATCTTTTCAGGGCACTCACAAGAATTTCGTAGCGATGATTGCGTTCACTTAATTACCACACCAAGCCAGCTTTCACCCAGATCTACACTTTGGCAAGGTCAATATCCGGCGCCTAGAACGCCAACTTTGCCCATTCTTGCAAAGCCCGTCATGCAGGGATCTTCTGAGTAGCGATTCAACCCAGATTTGAAATTTTCGCAACTCATGGTATAGTTAACGAATTGTTAAAGATTCTTTTTATCGATGAGGACTCAAGAAAATGAAGCTTGTTATTGTCTCTATCACCGCATTGTTTGTTGTCACCGCGCCGACTGCCAGTATCGCGCAAGGCGCGTGCGACCCTTCTGTTCAAACCTGTCGCTAACCACAAACAAAAGTGGACCATTCATTGGACGGCATGTCGAACATCGCCGCATTACTCTTTGGCATGTTCATAATAGTTGCGTTCTCATATGAGCGCTTCAATCGAATTTCCTATGAAACCAGCCGCCGACTGGAGCGGCTTGTCTCTTTTCTGACGCCTGACAAACTTCGCGCGCGGCGCCAAGTGACCTACGCGTACATGATATATACCTGTTCGCTTTTACTTCTTTATCTTATTTTATGCATGTATTCCGAGGTCCTGTTGCCGCTCATTGGCGGGCAATCCCTTTTGCCGGACATCGGGGCAGCCGCACTGCCCAACGCCAGCCAAGCGGGTCCTGCACAATCAGCCCTAACATCGACCTCGTCTGTGGCAACCGGCTTTTCCCCTCTCGGAAAATCGCCTGTCGAATTCTGGACAGAAGGCATGAAATCATCAGAAGTCGTTATTACCAGCCCTACCAGCACAGATATTAGCATTGAAGCTGGCGTGTCGATGGGACTCGCGCTGGTGTTTGTAGGACTGGCCCCGGCGATCAAACCCATAGCGCGTGTCGATGACTGGCTCCGCATGTTTGCACATCGGGTCGCAGGTATCCCGACTTGGGCACTTGAAGCCTCAGATGCGCTTCGGTCAAATGCCCGTGAATTACGGTTTTCCTCGGGGCAGTCTGGAGACAAGGATGGAACAACCGAAGATTACCTTATCTATACATCCGATATCGAACTGGTGAAATCTCTGCGGGAGAGAGGTCAACCGTATCTAGGAAGGCTTATCGAAGACTTCTCGCTCGATATTGAGGTTATTCTGGTAGCGTCCACGTGGTTTCTGGACGAGAAACTGCGTGTTCCGGGCAGCGGCGACAAACAACGGTTTGAGGAAATTGAGAAAGAACTCCGACGGCGAAAAACCGAATTGCTTCGTACCGCCAAAACAGAAAATCTATCTCATGAGGATTGGGGCCTGCTTGCGGCTGACGCCGATGCGCTTGCGGCTGATTTTTGTGTGCTGATCGCGCTCTACAATGAACAAGATATTATTCAACCGTTCAGCGACCAATCAGCGCCGACGAATGCGCAGCAACGCGCACGGGAACGCTTGAGAAAATTCATTGACGTGCTTTATAGAAACAAAACCGAACCAATGATGCAACGGCGTGGCTCAAATCTCGCGTTAGCCTGGACGCTTTCACTGGTTGTTGGATGGACTGCACTGTGGGTATTGCTTTGGCCCGGCGCTGCAGAACACAATCTGGTCCGTGGCATCACGAACAGCGATCCATACGAAAGGTTGTACATTTACATGGTGACGACCTTTAACACGTATTGTTTGGCTGTGATCGTTGCGATCACCGTGCGTTGGGTGCGCATGTCAAACGTCGGCGAAGACGGGCAACGCCGGTGGGAAAACTTGCGCTATCCTTCCCATTGGACCCGCTGGGTGCCGCAGGTGTTCATGGTTTTACTCTTGGCGTGGGCCCTTTCAACAACATTGATTGTCGCGATCCAGATGTGGCAATCAGGGTTTCTAAAAAAGCCGGCAAATGAGCAGACTTTTGAAGCGCTGCTTATCTCTATCAGGGCGCGTTTCGAGTATAACGCTCCGATCGCGCTGCGCGGCGCAATTTTAGCGCTTTTGGTGCTGATATTGCTGGATGCCCGAGAATTGCTTTGGCGCGATGCCGGAAGGTTTGGCAGGTGGGAATTCGGAACCGGCGATTACGCGGAACGTCTGAAAAAGAACGAAGCACGATGGGACTCGTTGTCTTGGCGAGATAGTCTTAAGTGGGCATACCTCGGAGCTCTCGTCATGTTTGTCACGACAATTCTGACCCGCTACCTGTCGTTTCTGGCCACTGCCAATGACCGGAAATTTGACGATATTGATAGCGGCTTGTTGATCTGGGCGGTGCTCTACGCTGTACCATTGAGCGCTTTGGTCATGTTCTGCCTCGCCGAGGTCTTGACCAAGCGCGCCTTTCACAAACCTGCCGATGATCATGACGAAGCCTTGTACAGCCCGACACAAGGGCAAACCCAATGAGATTAAGTTTCTTCGGATTTGTGGCTATCTTTTCTTGCGGCGCAGGGATCGCTCTAGCGCAAGAACGGGATCACCAGCGGGCGACGATATCGATGGGAGTCCGCCAAGATGTCCCCCCCTTCGTCTGGCGTGATGAGGAAAGCGAAGAGTTCAGCGGCTTCTTTTGGGACATTTGCACCGCTGCTCTTGCGCGGTCAGGCTATATGTTCGAACCGGTTCTAATCGACGCACCTCAACGATCCGCTCTGCTCGCAACCGGGAATTTCTGCCTTGACGCGCACGAAGGTGGGCAGACGTGCCCAGCTGGGCGAGAGCGTACGGTCGATCTTTTGTGCGATCCAACAACGATAACGCTGGATCGGATGCGCATCTTTGCAGATGCCTCAAAAATCGCCGATCAAGGCAAAGAACCAGATGCATCGAGTAGCGCGTCGGATTTTGTGTTTTCGCCGATCCTATTCCTTGCCAACGGATCTTACATAAAACAGGTTTTTGGCCGTGCGAAATTCCATGAGAACTTGGAAAAAGAACTTGAGGTGCATTGCAGTGATAACGCCCAAATCAATGCGGTTATCTGCCAAGATGAAGACGAAGACAAAGACAAAAACAAGCCACTAGAATGGATTGTGCCTCCAAGCCTAAGGGAAACTCAGGAGCCAGTAAAAATCGACTGGCAAGAGGCCTGCAAGGCAATTACCAGTGCTCTAGCGGCTGACAGAACAGGGAAATCAGAGAAACCGGACGATGACGGGCCGAAGAAATGGCCGCCACAAATTTGGCCCGAACCGACGCTCGAGAAACCACAATTTGAAATCTGGGGCTATGTGAGCGGCGCAACCGTTGAAGCGTCGATCCTGGAGGCTGCTGCGCGGGCACCTCAGGCCGTCGGCATTTGCCCGCAGGCATTTAAATCTCACACTAAAGCAGCGGAAGCCTTTTGCGCGAAACGGATTTACCGTTATTTCGGCGACGTCGATCTGGTACGGGCACGGGTTGCAAACTACCGCGCGAGCAATGCAGCCGCTTGTGATGCTGACGAAACACCCTCTGCAAGAGGGACATACGAACCCTATGCACTGGTTTTATCACACAAACGAGACGAGCATTTCCCAGAGCGTTTCAATTCGGCGCTTTTCTCGATGTTTTCAGATGGTACGATCACCCGGTTCTTTGACGGCCGATTTGGCTACCACAAGCGATCTCAGTATCTTGAGACTCTTTTTCAGATTAACAGCCTGCCCGATGGGCTTGACCCCTAAGAATGGCCTAATCCAGTGTCACAATTTCTACGTTGAGGTGGAAGAGCCAGAAGAAATATACAGCTACGTTATGACGGCAAACCCGCCACCTTGTAAGACGTGCGTCACCTCTAGCCTTAACTTTGATATAGATTTGATCTCTCACCGAACAGGGCATTTCAATGTCCCGATAAGGAACACCAATCCGAACGTAGAAACCAGCTGCGAACGGGAACACAGATTTCGGGAAATACTTGCCTTTGAAACTGATCAACACCTCACTCCTGCTGTTGGTTCTAGTAAACGCAGCCACCGAAACGAGACGTTGCAAAACACAACCATCTGCGACAGCGGGCCACACTCCCGACTCCTCTTATCAATCAAACGTTGGCCTGACTTCTCTGCCCAACGTAACTTCATAATCTGATGCAGAAAACTCAGCTAGGCATTCTCAATGTGCGGGTTCATCACCGATTTCCGCCATCTTAGCCGTTAGTTTGGCAAGCATCTCGCTGCGAACATCTGCATAGGCCGGATCATCGGCAACACTGAACAATTCGAGTGGGTCCTTTTCGCAATCAAACAATTCCCATTCTTTGTCTTGGCCCCCTTGATTGGTGCCAGGCAGGTCAAAGCCGTCATTATACCAGTAGATCAATTTATAACGCTGATCACGAATACCATAATGGGAGTACGCATTGTGATCGGGATCGCGGTGCATCCAATACCGGTGATAAGCGACTTGATCCCAATTATCAGGTGTCTTGCTCTCTAAAATCGATCGCCCGGAACGACCTTGCATATAGTTAGGAATGGTCAGGCCTGCATAATCGAGAAAGGTCGGCGCGAAATCGACATTGCAAAGCATGTCGTCACAGACGCTGCGCGCTTGGATCGCCCCGGGATACCGCATCAAGAACGGCATCTGAAAAGATTCTTCGTACATGAAACGTTTATCGTACCAGCCGTGTTCTCCCAAAAAGAACCCCTGATCTGACGTGTAGACCACGATGGTATTGTCTGCCTGTCCAGTTTCATCCAACCAATCGAGCATACGACCTACGCTTTCATCAATGGAATGGATCGTGCGCAAATAGCGCTTCAAATACCTTTGGTATTTAAAATGGCTGAGTTGCTCCTGCGTTTCAAACGTAAATACCTCGCCCGTATCTCGGTCAATCAGGCGCAGATTGCTGACGTCTTCAGGGTTTGGTATCCGCCGGTCCGTTGCACCGTGTTTTGTGCGCTCACCAACCTCTGCGCCGCCTTCGGGCTGTACGAGCCCCAAGTCGATAAATTTCATATCGTCTTTGATGCGCATCCGCGCTTGCGATGCCGCCTTTGCACGGTTCTTGTAGTCATCATCAAAAGTTTCCGGAATAGCGACATCCTCCTGATAAAGATGGCGATTTTTCGGATGGGGTTCCCATTCTCGGTGCGGCGCTTTGTGATGGCACATCAGAAAGAACGGCTTGTCACGGTCGCATTGATTCAACCATTCAAGGCTTTTGTCGGTGATGATATCGGTCGCATATCCAGATGTTTCGATCTGTTCGCCCATCTCGATCATATACGGGTCAAAGTATTCGCCTTGCCCCGGGAGGACAGACCAGAAGTCAAACCCAGTCGGCTCATGCGCCTTTCCCTCGCCCAGATGCCACTTGCCGACCAAGGCCGTTTGATACCCACCAGTCCGCAAATGCTTGGCCACATTAGGCCCTCGGTTGTCGATGGGCGTATCCAACGTGGTGACATTATTGACGTGATTATAAGTCCCGGTCAGGATCGCGGCGCGGCTTGGCGTACAGATCGAGTTCGTGACGTAGCAATGGTTCAACCGCACGCCCTCATCCGCAAGCCGATCCAAATTTGGCGTTTGATTCAACCCAGCACCATAACAACTGATTGCTTTGGCGGCATGATCGTCGGCCATGATGAACAAAATATTTGGACGTTCGTTTTTGGTCATTGGGTTACCTTACGGAGATCGGTTCGCGTGAAAGAGCAAGACCCGTTGTGGGATCAAAGCCATGAATGCGGGCGGGATCTATTCGAATGTGCACTTTTGATCCGGCTTGGGGGAAATCAGTGCCGCTGACCCGAGCCAGTAGATCAAAGCCTTGGACAGATAGGTTAAGCTGCGCATCCGCACCAAGAAGTTCATCCAGCTTGACCGTAGCTTCAAAAACCCACGGATCAGGGTCGGCGGCGCCTGTTATGACGTCTATGTGCTCGGGCCGGATACCAAGTGTCACCGTTTCAGACAGTGCCGCAAGCCCCTTGGGGTGTGGCAATAAAAGATCGCTTCGGGCGATATGCCAGCCGTCCTTGGATCGAACTGCAGGTAAGAAATTCATAGCGGGGCTGCCAATAAAGCCTGCCACAAATTCGGTCGCTGGATGATCATATACATCCCGTGGGCTTCCGATCTGAGCCACCTTTCCGCCGTCCAAAATAACGATCCGGTCGGCCAGTGTCATGGCCTCGACCTGATCGTGCGTTACGTAGATACTGGTGACGCCGATGCGCGTGTGAAGCTCTTGGAGCTCCATCCGCATTTTCACGCGCAGTTTCGCATCAAGATTGGACAACGGTTCATCGAACAAGAACACTTCTGGCGTGCGAACAATTGCACGTCCGATGGCCACGCGTTGACGTTGACCACCCGACAAAGCCGCCGGTTTGCGAGCAAGATAATCATTCAGACCAAGAAGGTCCGAAACATCCTTGACGCGTTTTTCGATCTCGACCTTTGGCATCTTTTGCAACTTGAGAGCCATCGCCATATTATCGAAGACCGATTTATGAGGATAAAGCGCGTAGTTTTGGAACACCATCGCAACGCCGCGATCTTTGGGATCGGTTTCATTCATCCTTGTACCGCCGATGGAGAGTTCCCCGGTGGTGATACTCTCAAGGCCCGCAATCATGCGCAGTGTCGTAGACTTCCCGCATCCCGAAGGGCCGAGCAGCACCAGAAATTCGCCATCTTCAATGGTAAGATCAAAGCTCTCAACGGCCGTGACGGCGCCATATGATTTGCCGATTTGGTTCAATGTTACGTTTGCCATATCTACCGTTATTTACCTGCGCCAGCGGTCAACCCGCCAACTATTTGTTTTTGGAAAATCGCCGTAATGATCAGTACCGGTATAATGGCGAGCACGGTCGCTGTGCTGATTGTCTCCCACGGGAATGCGTATTCGCCCGGATACAGCGAAATACCGACCGGGGCCGTACGCATCGCGTTTTGGGTCATCAACACAAGAGCGAGCGGAAATTCGTTCCATGAGAAGATGAATACGATCAACCCCGTAGCCACAAAACCAGGCCACGACAGCGGCAAGATGATGGTCAAAAAGATACGGATAAAACCCATGCCGTCCATTCTAGCGGCTTCCTCAATTTCGACCGGTAGCGTGGCGAAATAGCTCGCAAGCATCCATACCGAAAATGGCAAGAACAGCCCGGCATGGGCGAGGATCAAACCACTATACGTGTTCAAAAGCCCAAGGTTGAGAAAATTTTGAAACAGCGACGGCAGCAAAGAAACCGGCGGAAACATCGATACCGCAAGAATGCCCACCATTAAAACACCGGCGAAACGCATCCGAAGTCGCGACAGCGCATAGGCCGCAATCCCGCCGCACATAAGCGTGATGGCTGTGCATCCGACGCCAACGATGAAGCTGTTGAGAATGTAGCGCAGCAGTTCCGGCGAGTTGTTGAAGATAGAGATGTAATTTTCAAAGGTAAACGGATCTGGCCAGTATTGCGGTGGCCAGGCGTAGATTCCTGCCGTGTTCTTAAATGAGGTCAAGATCAGCCAAACGATCGGAAAGAACGAGAAGAAGATCGAAAGGAGGACTAGGATGTACAGTCCGAAGCGTGGGCGGCCTGTCATAATGTCAATCCTTATTTCTCAGGGCGAAAACGTAAACGAGGCTCATGGCGAAAATGACCAGAAATTGAACCACAACAATGGCCGCACCAAAGTTGAAATCAAGGAAGTCAAAGATCACCTTATATGCATAAAGTGACAGGCTTTCAGTCGCCGCAGCTGGGCCGCCGTCGGTCAGGTTGAAGGGTAATTCAAACGTCCGCAGTGCATCCATGGATCGGATGATCAAGGCGACAAGTATAGGGCCTTTTAACAATGGCAAGGTGATCTGCGTGAATTCGGTCCAGCGGTTCATGCCATCCATCCGCCCAGCCTCGAACAGATCGCGCGGAATAGATTGCAGCCCGGCCAGTATGATCAGAGCCATGAAAGAACTTGTCTTCCATACGGCAACCACCACCATTGCCCCCATGGCGAGAACATCATCGCCGAGGAAATTAATCGGTCGCTCCACCAAACCGCTTTGAAGCGCGACGGCGTTGAAAAGCCCATAGTCTGAATTATACATCCAACGCCATATTAGCGTGTTAAGCGCGGTCGGCAGTGCCCAGGGAAACAGAACCGCCAGACGTGCCCAGCCTTTGAATTTGAACGTCTCGTTCATCAGAAGGGCTAAGCCAATTCCCAATATTAGCTCTAGGGGGATCGACAGGGCAGTGAAGGTGAAGGTCACACCAAGCGCGTTCCAAAACCGGCTGTCGCCCATCAGTTTTGCGTAATGCTGGAACCCCACAAATCGATAAGGTTCAAAGCCATCTATACTGGATTGCCCGAAACTAAGGACAATCGATTGAATGATCGGATAGATCAGGATCAAGGAAATTATCAGAACTGTCGGTGCGACAAAACCGATGCCTGTCAGCGCAGTACGCTTCTCAAGCGTCAGAATTCGGGACATCGTCACCTCCGGATTTCAGGAAATTGAGGCCCACCTCGTCAACACAACGAGGCGGGCCATTGTGTTATTGACCCAATATCTGCTTGACGGCTGCGGCCGCGTCATTGAGCGCCTCTTCCACAGTCTTTTTCTGATTCAATGCGTTGGTAATCTCGATTTGCATCGCTTCAGAAACACGCGGGTAAAGATTGCCAGTGGCGGCGGATGGACGAACGACCCCGACAGCAAAATTGGCTCCGAAATCACGAATAAGCGAAGCACTTGCCATTTCTGGCGCCTCGTATACATCCGTGCGGCCCGGCGCGCGGTTTTCATCCAAGGCCGCTGCAAGTTGGTTTTCAAACGATGTGAAATGCGCAACCAACTTCGCTGCGGCTTCCTTGTTCTCGGAATTCGCGTTCACGGCCAAAAGCCACCCCCCCAAAGCAGTGGAATGCGTATCTTCTTTCCCAGCAAAATACGGATTACGGGTGAAATCAAACTTGCCAGCAACGGGACTGTCGGCAGCGCTCAGCGGCGCGTGTACGAAATCTTGCACCATTAAAAACACAGAGCGTCCTTGTTGGAACAGGGTGCGCGCATCATCAGGGCGCATTGTCAGGATCGAATCTGGAGCGATCTCGTGCTCGTAAAGGATGTCGACCATGGTTTGTGTGGCTGCAATCGCTTCTGGAGAATTTACCGCGACATTTCCATCTGCATCAAAAAAGCTTGCGCCGTTCCCACCCGTAAACGACAGCCAGTTCATGAACAAACCCTCGATCTTGGCCCACATGGACACAAACCCATATAGTTGCGGATTGTCTTCGCCCTCCATAACCGTCTTTGAGGCCGCGATCAGATCTTCCCAAGTTTTTGGAACCTCTAGCCCGTATTTCTCCAACAGGTCTGTCCGGTAAAACAAGTGCGTGCCGTCCAAATACAGCGGCGCGGCATAGACTTTGTCATCCACCGTGGCGGCAGACAAGAACGATGGGTTATAGGCTGCAATTTGGTCGTCAGCGATCAGGCCATTCAATGGCTCAAGCCAACCACGCTGGGCAAATTCACCGGCCCAAATCACGTCGATGGCAAATACATCCGGCGTCGGGCTACGCGCCGTCAGGCCAGTGACGTATAGCTTACGGCTATCCCCCGGTACGTCCGACACTTTGTTCCATTCGACAGAGGTTCCGGGGTTTGCCGCTTGAAAGCTCTCAATGTTCCGTTCGACCATCCCGCCATATCCACGCGAACCGATGGACATCACCAAGTCTTGCGCAAATGCTGTGACTGGCGCGCCAACGGTTACCGCAGCCACAAGCGCGACTGCATATAGTTTCGAATTCCTCATGGTTTCCTCCCAAGTTTTAACTGACGATCAACCCGATTGGCCGATCATATTCGTCGTAGTCTCCCAATCTTTTTCGATGGCCTCTTTCCGACCCAACAAAACAGCCCGTACCTTTGCTACATGGCCCTCAACGTCACGAAGCGGTGTTGCTGCCTCTGCAACTGTCAACAGACCGGCCAACCTCCCATCAGACCCGTTGACAGCCACACAATAGCGACGAACGCCCTTGGCATTCCCCATCAAATCGAACTCCATCCCCTCAAGCTTAACGGCCGCGATCTGCGCTTTTGCTGTACTCCAAGAAACCTTCCCTCCGGACACACCGACTGCATAGAAACCGGAAACATCCCAAACACCCTCAACATCATCGGTCGGCAAATGGGCCAAGGCCATACGGCTGATACAGTCAAGCTCATAGGAGCCGCGAATAAAACCAACACTGGCACGCAACCGAATGGGTTGCTGCGGGTGCTCTTCCGAAATATGCCAAAATAGATTTTGCCGCCGCATCGAGATAAACTCGGACGCCGCGATCAAACTTTCCGAAACGCTGCGACATGCCTCGTTCAAGTTTTGCAGGTCCATCCCGCTGATAGACAGAGTTTGTTCAAATGAGAAATTGGGGATCAACCTGCGATCGTCAACTTTGCGCACGTACCCCAAATTTTCGAGATCATTCACCAAACGATAAACGGTTGAAGCCGCGAGCCCGGTCTCCTCAACCAAATGCGCAACCTGCATGCCATCATCCTTGGCCAAAGACAAATGCTCCAACAAAGTCAAAATACGTTTAAGGTTATCGCTCATCTTTTGTCCCATTTTTGAGAAAATTATTCTTTATAGTGGGAAAAGTCAATGTAGCTGTCGTGAAACTCATGCCATTTGGCAACAGCATTGCAGAAAGCATAGCCTTGGCGGCCTTGTTTCTCGGTGAAAACCTTGTGGGGTTGCCTCGGCATACAGAATGGGTCCGAGGTCTGTGTCGATCAAGGAGCTGGTCTCTTAGCTGACCCTGTCAGGCCTGTCTTGTTCAGACCATACTCCCCTCTGGACAGATACTTGAGTGGCTTCTTCCTCGGTCCAGACGGCGCATGATCTCGTCATTGGCAAAGCGCGCGCCGTGGTTCTTCGAGAACGTGGCGCATTCAGGCTCCAAGCCTTGCAGCTCGAACTTGCAGAACCTGCGTTTTGTCGAATGGCGTCAGAGCCCAGCAATCAGTTAATCCAGCGGGGCAAGTGATTTTGGAGAACGTGTTCTTCGATCCGAAACCGATAAAACAGGCTCTCCTACGCTTCCAGCCGTCCCACCATCGTCCAGCGCTCCCTACGGATGTAACAAGCGAACCACTCCTTTTCTGGTCGATCAAGCGCTCAGACATCGAAGACATGCGGCGAAATAGAAAATATATGAGGGGCCGCAATGCGACGTGGTGGAGCACTGATTTTTCCAGGTTTTGAGCTGCTCGATCTGTTTGGACCGCTTGAGATGTTCGGGTTGCTCAAAGATGATTTTGACCTCCAGCTGGTTGCCGAAACCTCCGACCCCGTTTCAAGTAACCAGCAGGTGCGCGCCATTCCGGACATGACGTTCAAGGATGCAGATCAATTCGATGTCTTGTTCGCTCCAGGCGGCGTGAGAACGCGCCGCGAGGTTAATAACGCGGCGCTCTTGGATTGGATTAGGACCGCGTCAGAAACGGCGGAGCATGTCTTGAGCATGTGCACCGACACCCTACAACAAGCAGGCGCGGGCCTTTTGGATGGAGCGACCGCAACAAAAAACAAGGAGGCATTCATCAAAAATCGCCGATCAATACCCCAAAGTCGGTTGAGTGAAACAAGCCCGATGGGTCGAAGACGGCGCGTTCATAACCTCATCCGGTATCTGAGCCGGGTTGGATATGGCTCTGGAAGTTATCGCCCTCATGCACGGTCATGAGACAGCTGAAAAGGTTGCAATTTGGAGCGAATACGACTGGCACAAAGACAAAGACTGAGATCCCTTCGCCAAGACCCATGGCCTCGTTTGAAGCGGTCATGTTCCCTACCAATCTCGACCGTTTTTGTCACCAAGGGATTATGTCGCAAATTTTTGGGTAAAACGAGATGCGGTTTCAACTGGGCATAATTGTTCCGCGAGATCGCCGAACTACGCGACTCCGGACAGCCCTCATCAGCGGAATTGCCCTTTGCGGATCAGGTGAACGACTTAGATGTCTGTTGCCGAATTGAAAGGTTTAAAGGTCTGCATAGGGTGGGTAAATCTCATTTTGAAGCGGCGATCCTGCTCAATAATATGGTTGAAGTATTTCATCGGGAAAACATCGACCGGCCAGCACGCAGTTTATGTTGAATAGACCAGCCGCTTTTGGCGGTGACGACTTTGCCCGGCCGATCCTTGCTGGCCGTGGTTGCAAAGAATACAGTCGTTGTGGCTTCATCACGACGCACAAACGGCATGAAATTAAGGGTCTGGCCACAGCTATTGATCGCTCGATAGAGGTCAGTCCGCTTGCCCATAACTTTGATATAGATTTCGTTTCTCACCTAAGCTGCTAAAGAGGAGCTTAGCAGTACTAGATTTCTAAACGCAAAAGACCGTGCTGCATGTCGTTGACGTGGATTTAAATTTCAACCCTCGACGTAAAGTCTGCCTGTCGGCGTCGCAAGGAAATCGACCAAATTGATCTCTTCTTGTTTGAGGAAACCAGTTGATTGCAACGCGCCGACACGCACCATTTCAATGATCGCGACAACAGATCCCGCGGTGGTCCACGAAATCGCGGTGCGGAGCTTGCCTGCAACTTCAACGGGGCGGTAGCCGCGCACAAATTCGCGACGTTGCAATTTGCCGCCAATTGCCCCCTCGGCAGACGCGTGAACATAAACGATGTCATCTTCCACTGGAGGTTTTGCGTTGATCAGAATCTCACCTGCTTCTTTGCGGCGATCCCGCATCAACAGCTCATGAAAGAAGAAGTTCATCAGGCTTGCATGGCCCGGATAGCGCATGGTTTTGTAGTCGATGTTGGCGACCTTGCCCTGATATGTCTCGCACATAGTGCCAAGCCCGCCCGAGGTGGTGAAGGCCTCAAGCTTGATGCCATCGATGTAGATATCTTCGATCCATTCCATCGGTGACACCATCTTGCGCTCGCCGCCTTCCAGCACTTCGCAATCGTTCAGGTATTCATTTACAACGCCCTCAGGCGACCAGTTGAAGGAATATCCCATCAGGCCGGTTGGATTTTGTGGCAACGCACCAACGCGCATTTTACACGACCGACAGTCATCAAGCTGCGCAATCAAAGAAGCACCAACAATCCCGATAAAGCCCGGTGCAAGCCCGCATTGCGGGGCCATCAAGCCTTTGGATGTTTTGCTCAACTCCATCACGCGCTTCGTGGTGGCTACGTCTTCGGTTAAATCGAAATAGTGAATACCCGTGCCATGTGCGATTTCCGCAAGGGGGATGTTCAGATTGTATGGCAAGCAAGATAAAACCGCGTCTTGCTGGGCGAACATCGCCTCAACACCACCGGTGTGTGTCAGGTCCAATGTCTTGACAGGGAAGGGTAAATCGTTGCGGTCCACAACATCAATGCCAGTGACCTCAAAGCCGGAGCCGTGCAATAATTCAGCCGCAAGCGTGCCGACTTTTCCCAAACCCAGAACTGCGATTTTTTCCATCCTCAGACCTTTCAAAACATGTGGCGGATGAATTAGATCGCGAAAACGCGCCAAACAAAACAGCAAATTTTATACCATATCCTCATGATATTGACATTATGTCAGTGGCTTTTAAAATCGGTGCACATGGATGATCTGGACAACCGACTTTTGCATCTTTTGTCCAAAGATGCCCGCACCCCCGCCACAGTTCTGGCCCAGAAATTAGGGGTGTCTCGGGGCACTGTGCAAAACCGGATTGATCGTTTGCAACATCAAAGGATCATCAATCGTTTCACGGTCGAATTATCCGCCGGAGAAAGTGACGCACAGGTCAGCGCCTTTACTTTGATCCGGCTCAAGGCGGATGACGGGCAAGTAGCGATTGCTTCCTTGCGCCGAATCCCGGCGATCCTTGATATCCACACGCTTAGCGGCAGTTTCGATCTTGTGGCCGAGGTGCGGGCGTCATCCTTGTCAAATCTGGATAGGGTTTTGGACAGCATCCGTGTCTTGCCGGAAGTTGCGGAAACCCAAACCCATATCCGGCTCACCACGATCAGGGCGCGTTAGATTGCCTGGATTCTGGGCCATTTTTCGAATAAAAGATGCCGGCCGATAACTTACAAAACATATAGAAACGGCCAATGCTGGCGGGGTTCCCTTTGGCTCACGAAGCAAGGGCGCCTGCCGTTTACACATACGTTTTGCGCCAAAACCGCCCTAATCCGTGGATCGCCGCCTGAATAATTAACGCGAATTGATCACACACCATGCCTTGTGATGGGCCTGCATCAATTCACTGCGCCTCGGCCAGTGTTTCCAGGGATCAAGGCGTGTTTCAAGGTGGAGCAGCCGCAGCTCGAATATCGCGGCAAGGTCTGACTGTGTCAGTTTCGATCACAAACTTGACGCTCCCACGGCGATCACTGTTTCTTGCATGATCAACTGATATTGAGCGTCAAGCCAATCCATTTTGCCAAAATAAATCGCGGCATGGAACGCTTCGGAGGTAAAATAAAAAGGGTTCAGACGCGGGGTTTAAGATGACGCCTGCACACTTGCATCACTATAACCCCAAGAACATGTTGGCTGTTGCTGAAGTCGTCACCTAACCCCAAAGGCGCGTTTTGTGCAGCAGACGAACTGCGCGCCTTGGCCGATGTTTTGGTGCGACATCCGCATGTTTGGATCGCAACAGATGCCATTGTGGGTATCTATCAAATGTGCCCCTCACATCATTGCGCCAGATGGTGCCTGAACCGGCGAACTGCACAATTGTCATCAATGGCGCATTGCGCGTGACGCGCCCCGTTGATCTCAGCGAAGTGCCCGCTTACTCTCTAACCGCCATGGTTCTATCGAGGATAACGATCAGATATTGCGGTAGCCTGAGAAACTAGCCCTTCTAGTGGCGGAACGGGTTGATCGAGATTTCAAACCAATGGCTTCATGGTATCCAGTGAAGCCTGCATTCGCTTTTCGATCGCGCGGTGTAGGACCGCTTCGGTGCTGGCCACTGCTCAACAATGCAAATTCGGATGCCAGAAACTCATTGTCTTGACGAGGGAAGTAGCGGCCGGACTTCTCATCAAAGCCGTTAGGGCAATTAGAGCGATTTGGTGCCGACGACCAACCCATTTCGGCGCGTGGCGAGCAACTGGCCCCCGGCCTTGTCGCTTTCTTCGCGGATTAACTTGGCCAGATGGTCTCGCTGCTCGTCCGGTGCAGAGTTGCCCGGTGGCATGGATAGAAGAACTCCAACTGCATCTTCGTGATGTGTACAGGTAAGGACATCTGTCAAATCATATCGCTCTGCTGTCTCAAATATTTCCGACACTAGAGTTTCGGCATCGTCCAAAGAGAACAGTGCAGCTCCTGGGTCGACCGCGGGTCCCCCGAATGCCTTTGCGCCAAGCAAGTGAAGCTCGCTTAAGTTGTCGAGCGTATTCGCGCTGACGAACACCTGTCCACCCGGGCGCAGAACACGAAGCGCTTCTTGAAGCGCAGAACGAGGGTCACCTGTATGGTAGAGGACGTGCAACAGAAAAACGACGTCGAAGGTTTCTGCCGCGTGGGGTAGCGCAACGGCATCCGCCAAGCCTGCATCAACAATTTCGATCTGTTCAAGCATCGAGAGATTTGTTTTGGCCTCTTGGATCATTCCCGGGGAAATATCGACAAGTGAAATGTGCAGATCGTTCGGCAGCCGTTTTTCCCATGCTTTCCAGAGCCATCCAGGGCCACACCCGACATCCAAGATGTGCGTGCTTTCTCTTAGATCTATCCGATCTCTCAGCCAGCCAAACCAACTTACAGTCGCGTACTTCGCTTGAAACGACCCACGCATCGCGAGATTACGTGGGGTGGCGTACTGACCTTGAATCTCGTCATGTCTCGATTCTGAGCTCATGGCATAATGTTATTTCAGATCACCAATAATATCCAGATACACTCGTTGCTTGCGCGAAGGTACGCTTGCCATCTGCATTGATTACACATGTTAAATTTTGGCATCCTATCAGTTCAAGCACGATGCCGCGAATGGTGATCGATCCCAGACCTGCCAGTTCGTTCGGGTCGCAACGAATGAGCCGCTGCACCGATGTCTGCGGAACCGTCATTGTGAGCACTGTCTCGTGAATTTTCGTTTCTGCCTCACTGCACAATGTGCAACTTGTGCATAAAGTCTCGCTGTTTTTACCGGTTTTATACCCGTTTCCCCCTCCTCTAGGTAGACGCCATTGCCGCAACATCCTGCCTTCAATACCACTCAAAACTAACGCGAATTGAGTCAAAATGCAGACGTTTGTGGGGTGAAATGACGATCTAAAAATTCAGCTGATTGTCGCTTAGGCTGTAACGACGGGCCGCAACTCAGCAACTGGAAATAAAGGTGAAAAGCAAATAAAAGAGCTCAAACTCAGAGTTTCCCCCCAGCTCTGACAGTCAGCCCTTCTTGACGACTTAATGGCGTAAGATCTTGTTCATTTAGCTTTGCTTTTACACCTATACTTTGGAAATATGATGCGGTTTGAAACGTGAGGCTAATGCGCATTGGTCGGATGGCCCTCAGATTTTCCCCGCTGCTTCAAACATGCGCCACGCGACGGCGATGTTACTGGACCGAAAGGAATGTCCGCCATCGTAAAGGCAAAAATTCAAAATGTTTCGCGCCGAATTTTTGCTGATTTCGCATCTCAAGCCATCCACTTGTTGTCTGCGAGAAGCGTCAAAATCGCCGTAGGCTCGATACATTGCTAATGCCTTTGGAACGCTACCTTGATGCGTACCCGCAACCGGTCTACCGTTTAGCGGGACGGTTTTGTCCTTGTCTCCGTGAAAGTGAACGATATTAGCAACTCGGCCGCTACACCTGCGGGGCACAGGGGCCCAGAATGTGCCTGACATAGGAATAAACCCTGCAAACGCATCACTGCGTTCACAAGCAAGAGTCCAAGTGAGCATCCCGCCAGTAGAAGCTCCGGACATAACGATCTTGTCCGGATTTATAGAAAATCGGGATGTGACGTCCTTTTTGACCGCATCAAAATAAGCTAACTCTACGGCCTCGCTGTCAGGCGTGCTTCTTGGTGAATTGTTGGTGGACCAAGACTGACCAAGCGATTTGACGGCAATGAAGGCAATACCCAAGTCGTTGGCCACCTTTCGAAGTCGCGGGTTGCGAATGATGCCAAGGCCAGACCCTTGAAAACCGTGCGCAAAAATCAAGGCAGGGATCGGGGTGCCGCTGTCATAGCGATCGGGCAAGGTGATGTAATAGTGTCGATCACCGATTTGGCAGCGTGTTTCGCCCCCGCAGGCGTGTGCAGCAAACGGCATTAATAGGGTGAATAAATAAGTGGCAAAGACGACGAGTGGTGATTTCATGGGTGTAGCCTTTCATCAGTGCTTGCAACATCCTCGCTGCGTACTGTCACTAGAACAAATCACAATTCGGTGGATGCGTTTCCAATCGTCCTTGCCTGTCACGCCGTTGTGCCGCCAGTCGGGTGGCAGTGTTGCTTGCATCCAAAGGACACACTATTCGCGTGTTTAGTGAGTTCGAGGCGTATTAAATTTTCAGGCCCGGCGGTTGTCTGCAATGCAAGCTGCGGCCGCAGCATATTTACCCAGAGCCAAGGGCAGCAAAGGGCCTTGCCCACCGATCACAGGCAGCATACTTTGAGATTCTTCAAAATTCGATTGAGGTCGGCAGAAAAGCCGTCGTCATTGATGCATCAAGTTACACAAATGTCTGTCAGATGTGGTTCGAAAAACTGCGCTTTGAGGCAATTTTCTTAGCCACGTCCCCCAGTTTTTCCAAAAGGATATCTGCTACGAGAGAAGCATGTGGTTCGCTTGTGTTGGACTGGTGAATTGATATCGCGACCTCAGGTAATGCAGGAAAACCTGGCTGTCCGTCGATGATCTTGAGGCTTGGGGGAATAATCGCAGCCTCCATGACGGATACGCCTGAACCTTCAAGCATGGCCTGCTCCATCAAACCAATGCTACGCGTCGAATATGCTATGTGCCAAGCTCGGTCGATCTGCCTGAGTGCATCAAATGTGATGTCTCTACAAACGCAGCCGGAAGGAAACAGCACAAGTGAAAGCGGTTTTTTTGGATCATCGACATATTGGGGCGAAGCAACCCAATGAAGCGGCTCATGCCTCGCGATCTGACCAGCGACAGCCCCCAAAGAGTGTGTTGCGACCACAACATCAAGGTCGCTATGTTTTAGCATCGGCAAAAGATCACTCGCGTTGTCGCAGATTACTTCGAACTGTAGCCTCGGATGGGCTTTCGTGATCCCTGCCAAAATCGGCGGTAGGAGATAAGTAGCGTAGTCATCAGGAGCGCCAAGCCTCACCAGGCCTTCTGCTTCTGGCCTTTGGATGTGCGAAAGCGCCGCATCATTCGCAGAAAGAATTCGATTTGCGTAGACCAGTAAGTCATCACCTACATGCGTGATTAAAATGGACTGGCGGCTTCGCTCAAACAAACGCTTCCCCACAATATCTTCGAGCCGCTTGATCTGAAGGCTGACTGCCGATTGCGTGCGACCGATGGCGCGCGCAGCGTGCGTAAAGTTGCGGTGCGCTGCAACAGCAACAAAAGACCGAAGAAGGTCGATTTCGAGATCGTTTCTCATCTGGAGTGATTATCAACACTCATCACAGTGAGCAATTTAATTCGTTTCCTAAATATCAACGCACAACTTATTCTGAACTTGGAGGTGATTGTAATGATAGGTTTGTTTGCACGATACATGTTTGAAGCAACACGCGTGTCCCCATTGGCCAATGCCATTCCCGGCGAGGGCTGGAGCTCATCACAAGATCATTTCGCCATGGATGAACGTCCCACACTGCGGAAGGGTCTCAAGACAATGCCAGTGGAAAGACATCAACAGAAACTCGAAAAATTCATACAACTCCACTCTTTAGATGGCGCATTCCTGATGCCGAACGCATGGGATGCAGGAACGGCGCGTTTTCTGGAGGGGCTGGGTTTCGAGGCTCTTGCGACGACGAGTGCGGGCCTCGCGTTTTCTATGGGGCTTCGCGATTCAGCTGGTTGCTTGTCCCGTCGCCAAGTTCTCGACAACGCCCGATCCATTGTGGAAGCAACAAATCTACCAGTGTCAGCGGATCTGGAAGACGGCTTTGGCGCCTCACCCGAAGATTGTGCGCAGACCGTGCGAGAGGCCGTAGAGATCGGGTTGTGCGGGGGCGCCATAGAGGACGCGACCGGCGATCCTGACAATCCAATTTATGAGTTTGAAAATGCCGTTGATCGGATTCGCGCGGCAGTCGCTGCAAAATCCGGGCACGGTTTTCTGATCACAGCAAGGGCTGAGAATTTCATTTACAACCGCCCTGATCTGAATGACACGATACAGCGTCTACAGGCATTCGAAGAAGCAGGCGCGGATGTTGTCTATGCGCCGGGACTACCAGACATTGAAACCGTTCGTACGGTCTGCACGTCAGTCTCGGTACCCGTGAACGTCGTGGTCGGCCTTTCGGTAACCTCTTATACTGTTGACGACCTTTCCGCCGCTGGAGTCAGGCGCATCAGTACGGGTGGATCACTTGCCCGAGCCGCCTTGGGCGAAGTTATTCGCTCCGCACAAGAATTAAAGGACTGCGGCACTTATGGGTATTCCCAAAGAGCCATTTCTGACGCTGATGCTGCCCGCAAAATGCGCGTCGTGCCACGTATTGAACGTTGAAGTACGAAGCAACGCCGTGCAGCGGCCAGAACCAAATTTGAACAATCCAATCCCTCAAGGCAGCCATTTAAAAGAAGAAAAACCTGAGAATTTTCAGCACATTCTGCTGCACTAAAACCTAACGAAGCGAAAGCGACAGATACCAATGTGACCCAAGTCTTCGGCGAACTCCTAGCGTCCGACCAAGCCCGAGGAATGGAACACGACACGTTTGGGTATAAACTCTGTCACTTTTTTGTTGATCTAGACACTATCGGTGCTGGGTTTGAAGGTGCCCTTGGTATGAAATGCGCAGGCAGCTTCATTCAAAACGGGGCAAACGCGTTATGCTGTTGCGTACGATCCCAGGCGTTGGACACGTGACCGCCTCAGCCATTGTCGCCTCTGTTGGTGATGCGACGAAATTAGAGAATGGTCGTCAATTTTTGGCTTGCTTTGGCCTGACCCCATTGAACTGATCTGGCACAGGAAGGGAGAGATTGGGTAGGCTGACAGCAAGCGGCAACCCGCACGTAGGGCGTTGTTGGTCACGTGCATGACGCCCCGTCTCCGAAAAATGAAGCTGAACACTGATCGTGTCGACCCATGGGTCAAAAACCGTTTGGGTCTCGGTCTGCCCAAAAGCGCCTGGTCACGTCATCCTCTTTCGCCCCCTACATTGCGCATGGATCTTTGAGTTTATCAGAGGTTCTTGACATCATTACCTACCTACTGGTAGGGATTGCTGCAGGAATACTCATGAGAGGTCTGATTTTAGGACCGCGAGAAGGATACGAACGATGGAACTGAACGCAAATT
>JBDWVP010000013.1:0-7547 GCA_039983935.1 Roseobacter sp.
ACTCAAGCCAATGGTAACCGCCACCGGATAAAAGGTCGTCGACCTAGGGACGTTCAAAATAAATCAACGCGATAGCCGACTTCGACAGGCTGAAACCAAAGAGTTTTTCAACACAATCAGCCCATAGCAACCGATGCTGCACCACCAACGAACGGCAGCTCTTGGTAAAGACGCGGAGCGACCTTCTTTGCCTCAGATTCCCGACTCTGGCAACTTATCCAGTTTGGATTGATTTGGAGCATTGCCGCTGATCAGGACAAGCACACCTGCTGCGATGATCAGCGCCATTCCTGCTGTCGTCCACAGTCCCGGAACTTCGCGGAAAAATACAAACCCCCAGAACGCTGCGAAGATCAGATAGGCATAATCAAATGTGGCGATGACCTGCGGGCGCGGAGACTGATAGGCGCGGGCGAGGCCGAAACTGACCCCGACGATAAGCACGGCCATAACCATCAAAATACCGATGGTCCGCAGGTTAAGATTGGACCACTGACCAAACAGAAATGGATACGAGGCCGCATGCTCAGATGGGGATGCGACCAGCCAAAGGCTCGCGATACCACCACAGACCACCAATGCGACGTTCAGACTGACGGCCAAAGTTGCCGGAGCCTCGTGGGCGCATTTGGCGCGGGTCAGAACTGCTGCAACCGCGTAGAGAAAAGCGGCGATGATCGGGATAAACGATAATGTGTTGAAACCGGCCCCGCTTGGTTGCACAACAAATAGCACACCGACGAAGCCTATTGCGACGGCAATCCACTGCACAACCGCGACCGTCTCACGCAGAAACACTGCTAACAAAATAACGATAAATAGAGGGCCAGTGTAGAGCGACGCGGCAATAACTGACAGGTCGAGCAAGGGGATGGCCGCGTAGATCGCAAGATACATTGCGACCAACGCAAGACTGCGTGCAGTGACCCAACCCACCGCCTGAGGCTTCAGACGGCCCTTTCCGACGAACATGAGGAAAGGAAGCGCCAGCACCGAACGACACACATATATCTGCCAAAGCGTCATGTCTGCGCTGGCAGATTTTACGAAGGCATCTGTCAATGCCATTGCAAACACGGTGAGGAGGATCGTCACAATTCCTGATGTGACCGAACGCGGTGCTGGTGTGATACCGATCATCTGCTGACTTTCTTTTGAGAAAGTTCAAAATAGCAGGGTTGGTTTATATAACTATATGGCATAATCTGAACAGTATGATAAGCTATGATACATAATGAATCGTACTGATCTAAATGGGCTGCGTACATTTCTGGCTATTGTCGAGCATCGTACAATGCGCGCGGCGGCGCGTGAGCTTGGCGTAAACCCTTCCGCAGTATCGCAAAAGCTGAAAGCTTTTGAGGACGTGCTTGGCAGCGCAGTGTTCGTGCGCGATACAAGGTCGGTGTCGCTCACCGATGTGGGTGAGGCTTTGTACGCGCGGACGCATCACCTTTTGGGTGAGGTTGATGCAGCGTTGGATGCGACGCGACGTGCCGCACTCACCACATCAGGCCAGTTGCGGATCACATTGCCCTATCGCGCATGGCAACTGGCCCTTGCCCCGCGTATGGCTGCGTTTCAATCAAAGTATTCTGATATCGAGCTGAACTTTTCAATAGATGAGGAACTGACGGATATCGTCTCTGGTGGTTTTCATGCCGGTATCCGGTTGGGCGACTTTCTGACAGACGACATGATTGCGGTCGCCCTCACGCCGCCGCTTGATGCGACCTATGTCGCCAGCCCCGCATATTTGGAAAAAAACGGCACACCCGATGAACCAGCTGACCTTTTGAGACACGACTGCATCAGATATCGCCAGATCACGGCACAGCATATCGCGCCCTGGCACTTTACGGTGGATGGCGCAGAGGTTGAGGTCAATGTGTCCGGTCGGATGATCTGCAACGATCTCAGATTAGTGATGGACGCGGCCATGCGCGGATTCGGCATTGGTTGGTCGCTTCGCGCAGGGATCGAAGAGCAGATCATCTCAGGCGAGTTAGTCGAGGTCTTGCACACGTACACGCCAAACCGCCCGAGATTTCATCTCTATTTTCCAAAGCAGCTCAAAAATATGAGCCGATTGCGGGCGTTCATCGACCACTTTTCAGTTGGCGTATGAGTTTCGGTTTGGAGTTCGCTGAAACCATCGACAGGGATATTCGGCAAACCGTAAGGTTGCTGGAAGCGGTCTCTCGCTCCAGTGCTACGAACGGCAGAAAGATCCCGCTTTGGGAGATGTTTATGACCTTTATTGCAGCCTTGACCGCACCACGTTTCCGAGAACTGAAACGATCCCTGCGGCCAATGCCAATTTCAGCATATCAGGAAAGATGAACGGCCCAACTCCGTAAGCGATCCCTTGAGGTACACCAAAAAGATACATCAGCCACAGTGCTCCAAACATCAGCAAAATCAATTCACCGACAAACATCGCAGCACCGATTTTGAATGGGTTGCGCCACCATCCTCGATCTGCCGCCCATCCAGTGATTGCCACCATCAAAACATAACCGACAAGATAACCCCCGGTTGGGCCAACCATATACGCGACACCTATTCCACGTTCCGGTGCTCCTTGAAAGACGGGAAACCCCAACGCGCCCTCTGCGAGATATAGCAATATCGTTGCAAGACCGAGCTTCAAACCAAAAACAGCCCCTATCGTGAGTATCGCCAACGTTTGAAGCGACATATCAACAGGCCACATGGGCACCTTGGTCTTTGCCGACACAGCAATCAGCAACGACCCAATCAACGCAAGGGTAAATAACCACACTGCCTGATTGATCCTGTTGCTTTCCAATAGAGATGGAAAAAGTGCATCTGTCCTATTCATGTTTGCCCTCACTGTATTGTTTCTGTTCTGTCCGCATCGAGACTGTCATTGGGAACTTCGGTACGATCCCGCATACTATAGTCGCGAATGACGGATGCCACACGTAGTCGGTAATCGTCGAACACAACTTGTCTGCTGCCTCGTTGAATCTTACGATGTTCGACAACGTTGCGCCAAGCCGTCACTGCGGCTTCGTCTCGCCAAAATGACAGCGCCACAAATTTACCCGTTTGCACGACGCTTTCGAATCGCTCGATAGAAATAAACCCATCGAAACCCTCGACCAAAGACGCCATGCTCTGCCCCATTTCTAGGTAAGTGTCGCCGCGTTCCTGTTTTGGCCAGGATTCAAAGATGACGGCTATCATATTGCATTCCTTTGTTCTTCATGAGCGAGTTTCATCGCATTGGTCAATTGAGCCGCACGGCTATCCAGCAAAGCTGGTGCCATTGGCCTTTACTGAATACCTCGCCAACCGACTATCCAGCACTGCTGCTTGCCGATGCTTCATTGCTTCACGGTAGGTTGGGTGCCTCATCAGATCGAGGAAGGATTGCACACTTGGATATTCTGCAACAAATGCGATGTCCCAGACTTCACACTGCGGACCAACCATCATCAGTTCGTAGCCGCCGCGCCACACTATCTTGCCACCCAGTGTCTGAAACACTGATGCGCTAATATCGCTATAGGCCTTGTAGGCGTCTGTGCCGGTAGAAGCACGCCCGTCTGGATAGTCGGCCTCCTCACGTAGACTGATAAGATTCAGCATATGGATAGGCCCAAAACTCTGATCCGCTTTGAATTGATCCCATGTCTCTTTTGAGAAGCTGGTGTGAAGTTGATTAATGTTCACGTCATACCCCCGTGTATTCGGGTGTCCGTCGCTCGATCCATGCGTTCAGACCTTCATGAACGTCGCTGGTAGCTGCCATCCGCGCAAACTGTTCGCGCTCTATCAACAACCCTTCTTCAATCGTGGTGTTGATGCCTCTGGTCACAGCGGTGATGATACGTGACGCCGCGAGAGAAGAATGTCGGATAATTCGCTCGGACAAATCAAATGCGGCTGGCAACAATTGGTCATGCGGGACAATTTTGTTTACCAGTCCCATCTCATACGCTCGTTGCGGAGAAAATGTATCACCTGTCAGGAGCAGTTCCAGCGCGCGCTTCCGTCCTGCGAGACGCGGCAATCGCTGTGTGCCACCAAATGTCGGAGGTATTCCGATGTTTATTTCTGGCTTGGAAAACAGAGCATTTTCGCTTGTAACGGCTAAGTGAACGGCCTCGGTAATCTCACATCCCCCTCCGAACGCGATGCCGTTCACAGCCGCAATGATCGGTTTGGGAAACGCCTCCAGTCTGGCAGTCATGGTTTGGCCGCGTTTGCAAAAGTTCTTCACGGCAACATCGATGCCCGCTTTGACACTTTCAGTGAACTCATGGATATCCCCACCTGCAGAGAATGCCCGATCACCTGCGCCAGTCAGGACGACAGCTCTCGTGTAATGGTCCGTTTCGATTGAGTCGAGTAGCGTGAGTAGCAGGTCATTTGTTGCGTAATTGAGGGCATTCAGCTTCTCGGGCCGGTTCAAGGTAAGTAGGGCGATAGCCCCTTTTTGTTCGTACATAATCAATTCAGACATAGCGGTCTCCATTCGGTTTCAAAGACCATAGCAACGCAGGAATTTGACGTATACTCACTGTATAGTATACATAGACATGTCGTCAGAAAAACTCCCCGCCAAAGATCGCATCTTGGATGCCGCAAACCGCTTGTTTTATAGCGAAGGTATTCGCGCTGTCAGCGTGGACGCTATCGCTGCAAAGGCCGATCTTACAAAGAAGACGCTTTACTACCATTTCAAGAGCAAGGATGATTTGGTCGCTGCGTATCTCGCGTCGCGCGACCAGCCCAATCTAACACTCTTCAAAAAATGGTTTGATGAGGCCGATGGTGAACTGCCCGGCAAAATTGAGGCAATTTTCCTGAACTTGGCCCAGTCCGCTCGTCACCCCAAATGGAAGGGCTGCGGCTTCCTGCGCACTGCTGCGGAGTTGGCAAACATGCCCGGCCACCCCGCCATGAAAGTTGGTGCTGCGCACAAAAAGAAGTTTGAAGCATGGCTTTTGGGTGAGTTTGAGGAGCGCAAAATAGAAGAGCCCCATGAACTGGCTAGGCATGTCGTTCTGCTAATGGATGGCGCGTTCTCAACTGTTCTTGTGCATCATGACCCCGAATACATTCTGTCTGCTGGACGCGCCGTGAAGAGTATGTTGGAAAATGTTTCCCGGTGATTGCTGGGCTTGACATAGTATTTACTTTGAAGCGGTCATTGGCGCGAGCGCAGCGAATGGCCTCAAAGTCCCGCCATGCCGACCTCGACGCAACGTGCGGCGAATGGCCGGAGCGAGCCCATTTCATCAAATGCTGCACAGAGTATGAACGTCTACTTTCAGCGCTCAAGCGATCTCTATCCCTCTAAAGCGAGGTTGCGTGGCGACCCAGTCAGTCGCCACGTTATCTAGATCAAGAAACAGCGCGTTTCATCGCAGGTACCATCCGCAATACGGTAACGTCTATCAACAACACGGCCACAATTGCAGCACCCGCCATTGGGAACATCACCCCGAGGGCAACAACAAGCGCAGCTGCACCTTTCCAGAACGGCAAATCATCTGGCCGTGGTGGAGCAGACAGGCTGCCCGCAGATGCGGGGCGCCGTTTCCACCACAAAATCAAACCCGATGCCGACACAAGCAGCACGCAAAGACAGAAGATCGTGTTCAACAAAAAGTTCAGTATCCCCATATCGCCTTCATGCAGGGCAATCCCTACGGCCATCGCCTTCGCGTATGGGGTGTAATCGGCGAACTGCACATCAGCCAAGACATTCCCGGTGTAGCGATCAATATGGATCGTGCGATCCTGCGTGGGCTTCGGGCCATCGTTTGACATGCTGTCATGGCTTAACGTCCACACACCTGTGTCGTCTTGGGGGATGTTGATCTGATACCGCCCGTCAAACGCCAAACTGTCGGCAAAGACGGCAACCTTATCGATCGTGACCTCACCTTGGATCGCAGCAACACCTTTAAGCGAGCCTGACGCTGGCACCGGTGCTTGCTCAAGCGCCCATGGAACTTCTTTGACTGCATTGTGGTTCATATCCGCATGTGTCGTGTCAGACAGTGGTGCACCCCATTTTTCTACAGGGAACGTGTTCCATGCCTGCACCATCTTGCTGCCCCAAACGCCAGTCCAGCTTAAGCCGGACAGCAAGAAGAGGATAAGCAGCGCTGAAATCCAGAAGCCGACAACGCCGTGCAAGGATTTCCAAAAACTGCGCCCTTTGACCGATAACTGCGGCACAAAGGTCTTGCGCCAGCCTTGGCTGTTGCGTGGCCAATGCAGGTATAGGCCACTGGCAACCAGAACAATTGCAAGGCTTGCTGCAATTTCGATCATCCAATCGCCGAAAACTCCCAGCAGCAATGATCCATGAATATTGCTGGCAAAATCATACCAGCCACCACGCCATGCAAAGGTGTCTAGTACCTCGCCAGAATAAGGGTCAATGAGAACACCTGTTGGTCCAGCCTCAGTTGCAATAACAAAGGTACCCGCCCGATTATCAGCGAGAGGGGCGATGTATTGGGTTGCGATCCCATCTGGCAAAACCGTCTCTGCCGTCACTTGTAGTTGGGTCACAGCTATTGGGGTTCCGCTTGGTGCGACTGCGGTGCGTTCGCCACCAACACCTGACATCCAAGAAATCCAGAGCATTGTGAGACCTGTGGCTGCAAGCACCATCAGAAAAGGGATAACGTAGAGACCAGCATAAAAATGCCAGCGCCACGCGATGAAATAGAATTTGTTTGCGCGCCCCGCAGGCTGCGCATTGATGTCAGTCGTTGTCATGTGAATAATCCATGCGTTTATTGCCCGCCGTATCAGCGAGCGCGTTACGTTGATCCGGAATGTGTTGCGATCAAACGTAGGGCGGTGCACGGCTTAGGCGGGCAGGATCAAGCCCTTGGCTTTGCGAGAGGCGTTTGGCTATGAAACTCCACGTTTGGACACGTCCTAGTTCACCGAGCATGTCCTGTTTGCACCCTTGCAATATGACAAAACTGTCGGCGATGCGGCATGCTTCACAGTCGATATGCTGCTCATGTTCAGAGTCGTTCTCGCCTCCACAAATATCGGAGATCGATCCACCGGCAGCCACATAGGCTGCTAGTTCTGGGGCCATCGGTTTTGAGACGCTATTGTGTGCGAAGCCAAACGAGGAGAATGCGAAGATCAAAGAGATCGTCGTCGATAGTCTTCCAAAAAGTTTAAGCACGTCGAACATCTGGAATAGCTATTTGGAAGCGCCAAAGGAGACCAGACCAAATATTTGTTTTTGATTGAATTGTGCTGAAATGTTCCAATAAAAAACTTCATCAAAGCGGCCTTTCGCGCAGCCGCAGCGAACGGTAACAAAGTCCCGCGACTTGTGAATTCGCGACTCGCGCAGCGATGGTCGGCTATCGCAAATTTGCGTCTAGCGCCGTGCTTCCGCTTTGGGCTGGCTGCGGTCGTCTGGCCACCCACAATAAGGGTGTGAATAGTGCTTGCAGTTCGAAATCCGGACGCTGCGCAGCTAACGGCTTCTCCGAGCCCAATGTATGTACCGGCTGCTGTTTGCAAGT
>JBDWVP010000014.1:0-2479 GCA_039983935.1 Roseobacter sp.
TGCATAACCCAAAATGGCCACGGCCCGCGAGCCGATAGACAGGCCGGATACATATCAGCGACTACCGCTAGCCACGCCAATATCTCACTTGCAAACAGCAGCCGGTACATACATTGGGCTCGGAGAAGCCGTTAGCTGCGCGACACGCCGATGACTGCCCCCAGCCCTTAGCTGCCGTTGGGTTTTCCAGCCAGATCGTGGGTCTGCGGGACCTTGCAGCCGTTCCAGCCTCATTTACCGACGTCTGCTTATTAATCAGAAAGATATCAGGACGTTCTACGTACACGTAAAAAACGGACCCGACACCATCCAAACATCGGCCTTCCCACGAGAATAAGCGTTAATCCCGCTGTCACCATTAATGCCGATACGAAAGCCCCTAAACTTACAGTCTCTCCTAAGCCAATCACGCCAAGTCCCATCGTCACAACGGGTATCAGTGCAGGCAATACCGCGCCTGTGGTTGGGCCTAAGCATTCAGCAGACCTATTGAACGCGTAGACGGCTGCGACACTGACGAAGATGCCTTGGAAAACCGCTTGTGTGACAATGTCGATAAATGGGGCCGCTAAGATATTTTTGGGCAAGACAACGGCATATAATGGGGCGAACATCAAAGCAGATCCAACCGCGACAATGGCCGTCGCATGAAGCGCGGGCACGGCGAAATAGCGGACGATCACGGCATAGACTGCCCACATGAGGCCCGTCCCGACAAGGATCACGTGCCCAAGCGTCAGGCTACCGCCCGCCCATGTGAATACGATGATCCCCACGGTTGTAATGAGCAGACCGATCGTTCGAATGACGCCCACTTTATCCGCAAAAATCAGCGCCCCAATAGGAACCGACGCAATGGCCATCATGCCTGGGTTCAACGCACCAGCCGCAGCGACGGGGGCCGTCTTTATCGCGAAAGACAATAGAACTATGTACGGCGCGCCAAAGGCAATCACCATCGCGCAGGCTCCCCACATCGGCAATCCGGGGCGTCCCAGCCCGCGCGTCACAATAACCGGTGCAAGGACGATAGCCGCGACGCCAAAGCGCAACATGGTCAGATCATAGGCATTCAGGCTGGTGGTTACGCCAAGACGCAACATCACCAGCGACCCGGACCAGACGACGATTGCAGTTGCGGCCCAAAAAACGCCGATCAAGCTTTTGCGTGGCACAGACATGAAGCCCTCCATTTTGCATTGCATTGATAATAAGCTTTGCTTATCGATTAGAAAAACGATACCTTACAATCTTATGATGCAGAAAAGCGAAACAACCCCGCGACACGCCATGTCCTTTCGGACGCTCAGCCTTGAGGCATTGCGCAGCTTCGTCGCCATCTGTGAAACAGGATCGTTTCGGCGTGCGGCCAGCCGGGTCCATAAATCGCCTTCCGCGGTCAGCTTACAGATTGCCAAGCTAGAAGAGGTGTTGGACACACGGCTTATGGATCGCGATGCGCGGCATGTGGAATTGACCGAAGACGGAAGCACACTCCTTGCACGTGCGCGCCACCTATTGGGAATCAATGATGAGACCATAGCATTGTTTCAGAAATCGCAAGTAACTGGGCGTCTGGCCCTTGCTGCCCCCCATGATCTGGGCGTGTCGTTGGTACCGGGATTTCTGCGGCACCTCGCGGGTGTCTATCCCGATCTGCAGGTCGACGTTCGCCTCGGGACCACGGATTTCATAAAGACCGAATTGAAAGCCGGTTCTGTCAATCTGGGTCTTTTCAACGACATCAGTCCTGAGGGCGATGGTGCCACCACGCTGTATGCGGAACCTTTGGCTTGGCTCTCATTGAAAGGAGGGCGTGCTGTGCATCAAAACCCTCTGCCTTTGGCGGTTGCGGAGGTTCGCTGTACGTGGCGGGAGGCGGCACTCGGTGCGCTTCACGCGGCGGATCGACACTACCGTGTGGCCTATTCCAGCGATACATCAATGGGGCAAGTCGCGGCAGTTCGTGCTGATCTGGCAATTGCAGCACTGCCGATTTCACTTGCAGATCGCGATCTTTCTGAGGCGCCGTCTGACATGATGCTGCCACCGCTCCCCAAAGCCTTCGTTCAGGTTGCAGATGATGGGAGTAAGCTTGCCAAGGTATGTGTGGCAGTCTTGGTGGAAGGCTCGCGAAGTCAAACGCCCTTTGCGGCAGAATAGCCCGACGGAAGGAGAATCACTTGAAAGCCGCCGTTTGTTCGTGGTGCAGCATTGGTCACTCTGGGCTCATCGCCGCCATTGACACTTAGCATTTGGTTTTGATGGCTTCAAGGTCCGCTCTGTGGACGTCGAGGCACTCTGTTTGCATCTGCAGCATGCATTCTCAATCTCAATGCGTGCTTCCGCTTTGGGCTGGCTGCGGTCGTCTGGCCACCCACAATAAGGGTGTGAATAGTGCTTGCAGTTCGAAATCCGGACGCTGCGCAGCTAACGGCTTCTCCGAGCCCAATGTATGTACCGGCTGCTGTTTGCAAGT
>JBDWVP010000015.1:0-102471 GCA_039983935.1 Roseobacter sp.
ACATCAGCAGTCTTCTCACCAGATTCCTGTTCCTTGATCATCGCTATGATCTGTTCGTCCGTAAATCGTGCCTTCATTTGTCCGTCCTTTTGTTGGGCGGACTCTACACAAATCTGGAGGAACTTAAGGGGCGCAGGTCAAATGAGAACAACATCAAGCGTCAGATTTATATCTTCTGGTGCGATGAAATATAGTAAACCTTGGTTGGCCTTTTGAATTAAAGTTTGCCATATTGCGCTCAAACACATCCACCGTGTGAGAGGAATTAACGTGAATACTGAATCGCCTATTCTAAAGTCAAAGGATGCTCCAGATTTAGGGAGCTTTGACTGGGTGGACCCTCTGCGTTTGAGTGACCAGTTGGACGAAGATGAGCGGATGATTAAAGACAGTGCCGCGGCCTATGCTCAAGAGAAGCTTCAGCCGCGTGTTATCCAGGCCTTTGAGGATGAAACTGTAGATGCTGGTATCTTCCGGGAAATGGGAGATATGGGGCTCTTGGGCATTACTCTACCAGAGGAATACGGTGGACTGGGAGGGTCTTATGTCTCTTACGGCTTGGTTGCGCGCGAAATTGAACGCGTAGACTCAGGCTACCGCTCGATGATGTCTGTTCAATCGTCACTCGTGATATACCCGATTTATGCCTATGGTTCAGAAGCACAACGCAGAAAGTACTTGCCGAAACTCTGTTCAGGCGAATGGATAGGGTGCTTTGGGTTAACTGAACCCGATGCAGGGTCGGATCCTGCTGGTATGAAGACACGTGCTGAAAAAACGGCCAATGGGTATAAATTGACGGGGTCCAAAATGTGGATTTCGAATGCTCCAATCGCGGACGTTTTTGTGGTTTGGGCGAAATCCGACGCGCATGGCGGTAAGATTCGTGGCTTCGTGTTGGAAAAAGATGCCGAAGGGCTGACAGCACCGAAGATCGGCAACAAACTGTCCTTACGTGCTTCTGTTACGGGCGAGATCGTTTTGAAAGACGTAAACGTCGGTGAAGAGGCGCTCTTGCCCAATGTACAGGGATTAAAAGGGCCTTTTGGCTGCTTAAACCGCGCGCGATATGGTATCAGCTGGGGCGTAATGGGAGCGGCCGAGTATTGCTGGCACGCGGCGCGCCAATATGGTATGGACCGCCATCAATTTGGCAAGCCGCTTGCGGGCATGCAATTGTTTCAAAAGAAGCTGGCCGATATGCAAACTGAAATCGCATTGAGCTTGCAGGGGTCCTTACAGGTCGGTCGGCTTATGGATGAGGCTAACGCGGCACCCGAAATGATATCCATCGTGAAGCGAAATAATTGCGGCAAAGCGTTGGACATTGCGCGCATGTCCCGAGACATGCATGGTGGAAATGGGATCAGTGGCGAGTTTCAGGTGATCCGTCACATGATGAATTTGGAAACTGTAAATACCTACGAAGGAACTCATGATGTTCATGCGCTGATTCTTGGTCGCGCGCAAACTGGGATTCAGGCTTTCTTTTAAAATCTCGGGCTTACAGGTGCCGAAGATCGATTAAAAAAAGACGTTGGTGTTTTCTTTTGTGCCGCGTCTTCCCGTGTTGTTGAACGAAATAGGTGACTAGTCTAAGGTTTTCAAAATAAATGATTTTACGCATCAAATTGGCTTTTTATGTACAAAAATTGGCCATGATAAGCGTCTGTTTTGGGTTTTTGCGAAATTCGAAAAAATGTGAATTAATCAATTATTTTTATTTGCGCGACATAAACTCGACTCAAATTGAAGAACTCCTGATTTTTTTCAGAGCGCTTTGATTGCGTCTATTGATATTTGTTTTGACGGACGCCTTTCAGGTAATTGACGCGGGATAGTGATAAATGGTTTTCCAAAAGCGAACGCAACCAAAAGACAATAGTGTAATCGAAGCCGTAGCAATCAAAAGTGCTCTGGACAAAGTCTATGGTGTGATCTGGTTCGATCTCGAGGGAAATATTCTCGATGCTAATAAGCCTTTTCTCAGTGTGCTCGGGTATGACTTGGATGAAATAAAAGACCAACACCATCGCATGTTTGTTCAAAAAAAATATGCGGCCACTGAAGAGTATAGCCGCTTTTGGGAAAATCTGAAACGTGGAGAAGCGCAAAATGGTGTTTTCCCTCGTGTTTCAAAAGACGGAAACACGATCTGGATCGATGCCACCTACAGTCCAGTGTTAGACTCTGCTGGCAAGCCAATCAAAATTGTGAAAATCGCAGTGGATGTCACTGAAACTAAGAACAAGGCTGCAGAGGCTGCAGGGCAGCTGCAAGCGATTTCAAAATCACAAGCCGTCATTGAATTTGATCTGAATGGCAACATCCAAACAGCCAATCCAAATTTTCTAACTGCTATGGGGTACGAATTAGAGGAAGTCGTCGGTAAGCACCATAAAATTTTTGTTGACGAAGAGCATGCACAGACTGCTGAATACAAAGAATTCTGGCAAAGTTTGAAAGAGGGCACATTCAAATCTGGAGAGTTCTTGCGGTATGCAAAAGGTGGACGAGAGATTTGGATACAAGCAACATATAACCCGATTTTTGGGGCAGATGGCAAGGCCACGAAAGTTGTAAAGTTTGCATCCGATATTACGCCGCAAAAGCAAGCTGCGGCTGATGCAAATGGTCGACTATCTGCGATTTCTAAATCTCAGGCTGCAATCGAATTCGACGTCGAAGGTAATATATTGACAGCTAACGACAACTTTCTCTCGACAATGGGATACAGCTTGGACGAATTGATTGGCCAGCACCATAGAATTTTCGTGGAGCAAGCTGAGGCAGCGAGTGAAGGGTATTCCAAAATGTGGAGTTCTCTTGCCAATGGGGAATATCTTTCAGGTGAATTCAAGCGCGTATCAAAGGATGGTAGGGAAATCTGGATCAACGGAAGCTACAATCCCATTTTCGACATATCTGGAAAGCCATATAAAATAGTCAAATACGCTGTAGACGTCACCCAACGTAAGCAGGCGACGGAAGCTTTGGTGAAGGGTCTTGAAGCGCTAGCCGCAGGAGACCTGACAGCTATGTTGCCCAGCTCACTTGGTGGTGAATTCGCAGGGTTGCGGGAAACGTTTAACAACACCTTGATCCGGCTAGATGAGCTTGTGAGATCTATTCTTGTCGCATCTAATTCCATAGCAGAAGATACAAATGCAATTGCGACAAATGCAAACGATCTTTCTACTCGTGGAGCTCGTCAAGCTGCCGCCTTGGAGGAAACCTCTGCTGCAATGGAGGAGATGACTGCGAGTGTGAAGAGTACAGAAATTAACGCCGGTAAGGCGACTGGAGCAGCGGAGGCAGCATCGCAAAACGCGGTAAGTGGCGGTACAATTGTGAATGAGGCAGTTGACGCTATGGCGCGGATTGAAAGTAGTACAGTCGAAATCGGAAAGATTGTCCAAGTGATAGAAGGTATCGCTTTCCAGACCAATCTCTTGGCGTTAAATGCTGGGGTCGAGGCTGCCCGTGCCGGGGATGCTGGACGAGGGTTTTCTGTTGTTGCGTCTGAGGTGCGCGCTTTAGCGCATCGCTCATCTGAATCGGCACGCGAAATCAATGATTTTATTTCTAAGAGCAATACCGAAGTCGCTGATGGTTCACGTCTCGTGAATGACAGTGGAAACGCGTTGAAGGAAATCGTTGACGGAGTTTCTGAGGTCGTGGGAAACATCAGCGACATTCAAAGTGCCAGTCAAGAACAGGCTCAAGGTGTGGCGGAAATGCAGCAAGCGGTCGCAGAAATCGATCGTACTACGCAACATACCGCGGCGCTCGCAGAAGAAAGTGCGGCCGCAGCAACACAACTGGCTGAAAGGGCAAACAACCTGCGTGAAATAGTCAGCTACTTCAAGCACAGTGGCGAAGATGGTCGAATCGAAGAAAATTCGACTGAACGAGATGTTTCTGCGGCCTAATTTTCAAATCACTTTTAATGTTTGTGATTTAGGAGAATTAAAAAGGAGATTGCGATGAACGACATCTATAGCCTTTGCGGTCAGTAGATGTCACTCTTCGTGCAGGTGTTGACCGGTTTGCGTTGCGATCTTTTCATAGATTCTATGCGGGGCTAACCTCCTTGTGGCTCAAATTTCATCTGAGGCGGCGGTCAATTACATTTTGACAGATGGGGCTCCGCCTTCAAAATTGTTAGCTCGAACGTAGTCACAAGGCGCGTCGCGCATTTCGAGGTGCAATTCTTTTCCAGTGTAGGAATGCGCTTTGGCCAAAGTTTCGTCCACCTCGATTCCTAAACCCGGAGACGTTGAAGGAATAATAAAGCCTCCTTCAATTTTTATACTGTCCTTGATCAAGGCAGAATGAAACGGTGTTTCAATTGTTTCAGCCATCAATATGTTTGGAATCGATGTTGCGAGTTGGATGTTGGCAGCCCATTCGATTGAACCGGCGTATAGGTGCGGAGCTATTTGAGCGTTATAGGTTTCGGCTATTGCGGCCACTTTTTTCGTTTCCCAAATCCCGCCCGCGCGTCCGAGAGCTGGTTGCAAAATCGTTGCTGCACCAGAACGTAAAACCGCTGCAAACTCTGCTTTGGTGGACAATCGTTCGCCAGTTGCCACTGGGATACGAACTGCCTGTGCGACTTTTACCATTTCCTCTACGCAATCCGGTGGAACAGGTTCTTCAAACCACAAAGGATTAAATGGTTCGATTGCTTGACCTAGTCGAATTGCACCAGCTGTTGTGAACTGTCCGTGCGTGCCAAACAGTAAATCTGCTTTATTCCCCACGGTCTCCCGAATAGCTTGGCAGAATTCGATAGAGAGCGAAATATCACGCATGGCAGGCATATGACCACCTCGCATGGTATAAGGACCAGCAGGATCAAATTTAATAGCTGTGTATCCCTGTTCAACTGCAACTCCGGCGCTTTGTGCAGCCAAGTCTGGCGATGTCCAAAATTCTGACGGGTCATGATGAGCCAGAGGATAAAGGTATGTGTATGCTCGGACACTTTCATTCATCCGGCCCCCTAACAAGGCATAAACTGGACGATCCCTTGCTTTCCCAAGAATATCCCAGCAAGCAATTTCTAGGCCTGAAAACGCACCAATGACGCTCAAATCGGGTCTTTGTGTGAAGCCAGACGAATAGGCGCGGCGAAACATCAACTCGATATTTTCTGGATTTTCTCCTAGCATGTGGCGCTCAAATACATCTTTGATAACGGCCTGCATTGCCACAGGCCCGACGCTAGAGGCGTAGCATTCGCCCCAGCCAACAATCCCGCCGTCAGTGGTAACCTTGACCAAGATCCAATATCGCCCACCCCATCCTGGCGCGGGAGGAGCTGTGATAATCACTTCGAGGTCTAGGAGTTTCACAAGGCTTTTCCTAAGTTAACGTTGGGCAAAAATCATCATTGTTTTAAGGATTGAAAACAATAGCGTTCCGGTTTGCCGCCCCGGTTTTTTCCATCAGCGATCGCGTCGTTACATCTTCTAACGACCACAGACGAGAAATCAATTCATCCGGTTTCAACCGTCCTTGGGCATAGAGGTCGAGCATCTAAGGTATGTCCTGCTGAATTACGACATCCCCCATTTTTGATTCAATCATACTCTGAGCAATGGCCGCTGGCTCAACAGGTTCACAGCTAGACATTGCGCCGGAATGCGCTGTTCCGGCACCCCCTGCACCGATGATTAACACATCCTGACCGTCCCGCAGTTGTGCCGTGTTCACGATTTCACGGACGCTTGTGATAACACCACTTGCGATCAGGTTGGCGACGTCCATTGGGATGTCTGCATTAAATTTTACAACCCGACTTGCATCGAAAACGACTTTTTCGGCAAACTTACTTGTGGATATTGCCTGATGCAGTTTGCTACCTTTTGCAGCCAAAGGCCGAAAGAAATCAACGTTATAGGTGGTTTCGCAAAGTGTAGGGTTGCCTTGAGCGCAACAAGAGCAGGATCCATAGGCGCCAACGAGAGTTACAATGACCTTGTCGCCTAGAGCTATTCCGTTTACGCCGTCGCCCGATGCAGAAACCTTTCCGGCAGCCCTATGACCGTAAGCCGCTGGAAGCGATCCTCCCCACGCACCTTCGGCATAAGGAAAATCCGAATGACAAATGGCGACTGCTTTAAGTGTAACTTCGATTTCAGCATGTTCGGGAGCGCGAAGATTGATGAACTCACCATCAAGCGATTCCCCGAATTGTCGACACATTGCGGCCTCAATCATTTGCATTCGCAAGTGTATCCTTGAAAGCTATCTTCTTTAATCCTTCAAGGGTTAGTGCTTTTTGGAAACTGATCTAGTCTTTCCGCGACACCTAGGGCGTTTTGACATCACGAATCCGACCGCAACAACACAGGTCAATTTGTGTTAGAAACGGCGCTTAAGGGGCTCTTTTCTTGATATGTGCGCGAGGGCAATGAGGCTTTTTGTTGTCCGTCAAAGCAAATCGAAAAGGCGTATGTGATCAGAATGCCCGAACACGCGCGGCAAACTGGCGCGCTGCGTTGGGGGACTGGCCCAGCTGTTCTGCTGGGTTGAAAACACTCTCTGAAATATTGGGGTAAACTTCGTTTGCGACACTTGCGAGGGGTCGGCCTTCTCTCATGGCTTGAGTGCAGAGGTCTTTGGTCACGTCTTTTGCGTTTGATCTCGGCATCAGGCCACATAATGCGAAACTGAGGGCTTCAGCTTGCATCAACCCAAGCTGGTCATAAAGGGGACTTTTCATCTGGGTGATATTTGGGACTGTCGTTTGGGATAGCTTTTTAGCCTGCTGAAGAGAGGACGCCGCACAAAGCACAATTTGTGGTAGCAGCATCCATTCCGTAAACCACGCTGCGCCATCTCTCTGGTGCTGATGGGCTGCGGCCATAGACATGCCCGTGCGTAGACAGGACATCTGATGTGAAAGCGCGACCAAGGCGGTGGCCGCAATAGGGTTTTTCTTTTGTGGCATCGTCGAGGAATTTCCCGTCGTCTCAAAAGACACTTCCTGATTGTCGCTCCCTGCGAGCCCGATCAAAGTGGTTCCCAGTGCGCCAAGAGTATTTGTGATAGAAGCGAGCCAGTCTGCTATTCTGTTCATAGGGCTGCGGTCTGTGTGCCAAGAACGTTCCGGATCGATTAATCCTAAGCCCATAGACAATGATCGACGAATGTGAGGGGCGGTATCCCCCAAAGCAGCCGCCGTGCCGGAAGCACCCGAAAGAGACACCCAGAGACTCCCCTGGCGCAGGGCAGGCAGTGCATCCAATGCATCACACAACGGGTCACCCCATTGAGCCAGTACTGCACCCCATGTCGTCGGCGTAGCCACTTGGTTAAAGGTACGTGCCGCCATCGGGCTGTCGGCATGGTGTTCGGCTTCATCTGCGATTTTTTTGAGGACAGTCAGAATGTCGGCTTCCGCTAAGAGCAGGGCCTGGCGCAGCCGTAGCATCAGACCCGTGTCCATAATATCCTGAGATGTGGCCCCCCAATGTACATATTGCGCATGCTCTGGTGCGTTCATTTCTGAACAAAAAGAGGCGACCAGCCCGGGTACGCAGACGCCGTTCTGGCCGGTCGCCTTAGCGATGGCGCCCGGGTCTATCTGAATTTCCAAACTAGCTCGATGGATCGCCGCTGCGCTGATTTCGGGGATAATGCCTATCTGTCCTTGGGCCTTGGCCAACGCGCCTTCAACAAGCAGCATGGCGCGCAACGCCGCGCTGTCTGAAAACAATCGACCAGTTTCGCCCGTTGGGAAAAGTTGGGCATAAAGCGGGCTGTCAAAAATACTGGCGGCCATGGATTATCCTCGTATCGCGCGTTCTAAGTAGGTGACCAAACTCGTAGGGTCGGCAAAAAAGGGAGAATGGCCGCATGGCATGTCTTGCACATCTTTGATTGGCCAGTCTTGTGTCATGGTGATTTGGAATTCCGGTGGGATCGTTTTGTCGTTCAGGCAGCGGATGTAATGGCGAGGGATTTTCTGCATTTGTGTGGTTCCCTGAAAGGGTTCCTCGGTTGGGGCCGTCGCCTGAGGGCACAGCCGCTCTATTGCCGCTTGGGCAACATCCTGTGGGCAATCGTTGTAAAAGATCTGCTGTGCCAGGGTGGGATCTACAGTAAAACTACGGCGATCCAGGCTAAGGCGCACAGCGGGCAATAGAGGTTGATAGGGCGCCATTTTGCGCATTTGCGCCAAGCTCACATCCTCTTGGGGTACATAGGCACACAGATAGATTAACTGGCGGATTTTTTGCGGCACAAGGCAGGCGGCAGCCGCGATAGCATACCCGCCCATGGAATGCCCGACCAGAATGGTGTCTTCGTGACAGGTTTCTGCGATTGCATTTGCGTAGACGTCTAATGTTATTTGTGAAATCGGGGTTGTATCGGCGCCATGACCAGGCAGATCAAACGCGCGCGCGTGATGTCCATTGCCCTGCAACAATGGAACGACCTGTTCCCAGCACCATGCGCCGTGGCAAGAACCATGTATTAGTAAAAAATCAGCCATTGCAGTTTAAATATGGCCGACGCGATGGAGGAAATCTGTCAGAACTTTTGCGTATTCTTCGGGTTGTTCCACACAAGGTAAATGCCCGGCTTTGCGTATTAGATGGAACGCGCTGCCGGGAATGAGATTTACGGTTTCGCGCACAAGGTCTGGCGGGGTGGAGCCATCCTCTGCGCCTGCTATACCCAAGGTTGGGAGCCGCAGCCCGCTAGTGGGCGTGTAAAAATCTGTCCCGGAAATAGCCGTACTGCAACCGATGTATCCGTTGTCTTCCTGTCGAGTCAGCATATGTCGCCACAACATCAGCTCTTGCTTTGCTCTGAACTCGGCCGAGAACCACCGGTCCATAACTGCATCTGCCAGTTTTTCGATGCCGCCTTTTTTGACATCCGCAATGCGTGCGTCCCAGATCGCAGGTGTACCAATCTTGGCCGCTGTATTGGACAACACCAAAGCGCGCACTAAATCCAGCCGCTTCACCGCCAGCCCTTGGGCGATCATCCCGCCGATAGATAACCCGACAAAAATGCAGTTGGTGACACCCAAATGGTCGAGCAATTTCTCTGTGTCGCTAATCAACGTTCCCATTGAATAAGGGCCTGAAGGGCAGTCAGACAGACCGTGACCGCGTTTGTCAAACCGGATGATCCGCAACCCTGTTGGCAAAAGTGGCAGGATTGGATCCCAAAGACGCATGTCGGTGCCTAACGAATTTGCAAACACCACAGGGGCTCCATTGTCGGGACCGTCGACCCGGTAATGGAGGGAGATATTGTTCACTCTTGCAAGTTTCATCTGTCAGGTCCTGCGCGAATTACGAGGTGGTTGCAGTTACGTTGCCAAGGCTTTCTGGAAAATCTCTGGGTCGACATTGCCACCAGAAACGGTCACGATGACATCTTCACCGTCCAAGTGATCGCTGCGGAATAGGGCCGCGGCAAGTGCAACAACGCCTCCCGGTTCAGCGACGATCTTGAGGTGCGAAAATGCCAAGGCCATCGCTTTTAGTGCTTCGGTATCGCTGACAACAAGACCCGGGCCTGCAAGGCGCGACAGGATCGGAAAGGTCAATTCACCGGGGCTTGGCGTGATGATTGCATCACATATACTGCCCGATACGCGTGAATTGCTCAGCCGCTCCCCTGCCGTTAGGGATCGTGCCACGTCATCAAAGTTTTCGGGTTCTGCGGGGCGTACGGTCATTCCCGGAGCTTCGGCCTCCAGCGCCAAGGCAATACCCGAGGCAAACCCACCACCGCCACAGCAAACGATGACGTCCGCTTGGGTGATATTTTCCACTTTAGCTTGCTGCGCGATTTCCAAACCGGCAGTGCCCTGACCGGCAATGACCTCTTCGTTGTCAAAGGGTTTAATTAATGTCAGGCGTCTTTCTTGGGCCAGCTTATCCCCAATGACGTCTCTGTCCTCTCCGGCAACGCGATCGTAGAAAACGGTTTCTGCTCCTAAAGATTGGGTGTTTTCGATCTTAATACGGGGGGCATCAGCGGGCATGATAATGACGGCAGGTGCGCCAGCTTGTTTTGCAGCCAATGCAATCCCCTGAGCATGGTTGCCGCTGGAGAACGCAAGGATTCCGTTTTCTCTTTCGGCATCTGATAAGGCCGTTATGGCCGATAAAGCCCCTCGATATTTGAAGCTTCCGGTATGTTGAAGGCACTCTGCCTTTACCCAAACACGGCGTCCGGCGATTTCATCCAGAAGTGGTGCGTTTAGCAATGGTGTTTTGCGTATGCGCCCGGAGATGCGCACTTGTGCAGCGCGAATTTTGTCAATGTTCATCGCATAGCCTCTATCCATGTTTGCAATGCTGCGACTGATTCCGGTTCATCCAGAAAAGGGATATGGCCGCGACCAACAGCAGTGGCTGAAATCATATCTGGTCTTCGTTTTTGCATCTCCGCCAATGTCTCAGTAGAGAGCAGATCAGAGTTCTCACCTCGAATACAAGCAAGCGGCAATCCTGCCATCGCGTCAAAAAAGGGCCAGAGATCGGGCGCTACTTGTGCCCCTTGAGATTCGACCGCGTCGCGCAATTTTGGATCATACGTAATATCCAACCCATCGCTGACCTTGCGGTAATGTTTGACGGCCTCTTCCATCCAACGATCAAAGGGAACGTCGACAAAAGCGGATAACCCCGCTTCCATTGCGCGCGCCATTTCAACATGACTGGTGATCGCAGGTCGTTTGCCCAAATAGCCCATGATAAAGGACAGCCCTTTGGAGGCAATCACTGGACCAATGTCGTTGAGCGCAACGCCGATTATGCGCTCTTTGTTTGTGGCAGCTAACCCCATGGCCAATAAACCACCACGTGAGGTGCCAAGAATGGCGGCTTTGTCCAATTTCAGATGATCCAGCAATTCGATGGCATCGCGGGCTTCTACCATCAGGTTGTAGTTTTGCCAGTTTGGGTCCCAGTCAGAGTTCCCCCGCCCCCGATAATCCAACATTATCAAGCGCACATCCTGTAGATGAGGTGTCATGTAATCAAAATCGGCTGTTGTGCGTGTTAGCCCGGGTAAACACAAAACCGGCAGGCCATTTCCGGTGTCAGTGTAAAACAGTGAAAGGCCATCAGATGTTTTGAAGGTTTCCATCAAGCGACCCCTGAGATGCGTGGAATATCCTTTAGGTCAGAGAGCACATGTGGTGGTGTCCAAGGGAGGCGATCCATGGGCTCACCTGCTCGGTTGACCCATACCGTATCAAACCCGTACCCGGTGGCACATCCTGCATCCCAGCCGTTGGAGGAGACAAAAAGCACTTCTTGAGGCGCGCAACCAAACCGCGCGCCGACAAGGTCATAGACTTTGGCATCAGGTTTAAAAATGCCAACACTCTGAACCGACAAGACGTCATCCAATAAGGTTTCAATGCCGGCGGATTTTACGGCACCGTCCAACATGTCAGGCGAACCGTTTGATAATATGGCGGTATTTAAACCGGCTTGTTTGAGTGTTGCCAGCATGTCGGGAACTTCTGGGTAGCTTTGTAATTCCCAATAGAGCGCCAGGAGACGTTCTCTTAGGGCGGGGTCGTTATCATGCCCGGTTTTTTCCAAGGCCCAATCCAGACCTTGCTGCGTGACCAGCCAAAAATCCGCGTGGGCATCCGTAATCGCTCGCAACCAAGTGTACTGAAGCTGTTTTTGGCGCCAGTGTTCAGCAATCGCAGGCCAGGTTGTTTTGATATGTGAAAATTCCGGCTCTGAGGCTGCCTGCCGCGCGGCCGCGGCCACATCAAACAAGGTGCCATATGCATCGAATACGCATGTTGTAATTGCCATCATTCCGATCCTCTTCAGGTTTCTTGGACAGAGTGTCATGCTAAGCGTCGCTCGGAAAGCCGGAAATGTGGTGATTTCAGGTTTACTCCCCTGGATAGGAAAGGCAGTGTGAAGGTAACATGAAGAACCCGCGCTTGTTTTCGGGCTTCCCCCCTTTGTCCAGCGCATGATTGGAGAGACGATGACCCAAGTGAAATCTGGCGACACAGTTGCAATACATTACACTGGAACCCTCACGGATGGGACGACTTTCGATAGCTCGCAGGGGCGCGACCCTCTTGAGTTTATTGTCGGATCTGGCCAGATCATTCCTGGACTGGATGTGGCTTTGCCTGGTATGACACCGGGCGACAAGAAGATCGTCGAAATCGCTTGTGATCAGGCTTATGGACCTATGAACCCGGAAATGCGCCAAGCCGTTCCGCGTGAAGGCATACCAGATGACATTTCGCTGGAAATTGGGACGCAGTTGCAAATGCAGACGCCAGATGGTCAGGCATTGCCGGTGATGGTTGTTGAAGTCGACGACGCGACCGTCACGTTAGATGCCAATCATCCATTGGCGGGCAAAGATCTCACGTTTGACATAGAATTGGTTCGCATAGGCGAGGCGTGATCGCCCGTTCCAAAAGCCTAGAAGCTACACCCCTAAAATTTATTCGTGTTAGTTCGCCGAGCCGAATAGTGTTGAGCCGACGGCGTGTGCCCCGTCAAAACCTGTTGTTCTATTAAGCTGCAGTTAATGAAGAAGTAGTTTACTCGTTGAAAAGATCATCGACGTTTTTTAATGTTTTCTGACATGTCGAAGTGGATTTCTCTGCAAGTTTTAAGTGTTCTTTCGTGTCTACGTGAGGAATAATTCTAGTGTCATATCAGTCGGACGATTTTGAAGACGGAAAAATTTTCAATCTTTTGCAAGTGATTGCATTGGACGTCGCGCTGACGATCTCATTGACTGCTGCATTGAAACTGTCCGGAAATTCTTGGTTTTTTGCTATAATGGGTGCGTGGTTTGGTGGCGCATTTATGACGATTGGCACGTTGGCGGCGGCTGTTTGGCTACATTTCCGATTTGAACAACGTCTTGAACGCAAAATCGCTAAAGTTTCCGGAAATACCGCCCCAGATCGCGAACCAAAGCAAAAACCGCCGCTTGGGATGATCGCGATTTGGGAAGAAGACGCGAACCTGGATTCAGAAGAAGCCCGCGTTTCGCCGAAACGGCCTTTGCGCCACGAACGCCGAAACGGGAATCTCCCCTTCCAAGGGAAAGACCGTCGTAAATCGCGGCGTTAAGGTCGGATGACGGTACCTTCAAAGTCGCCGTATTTCGGCAATTCTGTTTGCGCGTTGATGGTCGCCCATATACGTAAAATCTGATCTAAATGTTTTCACCTTGTGGCATACCCAAGACGTGGTATCCGCCATCAACACGGATCACTTCGCCTGTTGTGCAAGCACCCGCATCAGACGCCAGATAAACGGCTGTGCCGCCAACCGCTTCCAACGTCGCGTTAGAACGTAGTGGGGCGTTTTGGTCTGTGTGTTTGTAGGTTTTGCGCGCACCACCAATTGCAGCACCCGCCAGTGTTTTCATTGGACCGGGCGAAATTGCATTTACACGGATACCTTCTGGCCCCAGATCGTTGGCGAGATACCGTGTTGCGCTTTCCAATGCAGCTTTGGCGACGCCCATCACGTTGTAATTTGGTACAACGGTGTTGCTGCCCTGATATGTTAGGGTCATCAAAGAACCGCCATTTTCGACCATCATGGGATGGGCGCGGCGTGCGACCTCAACAAAGGAATAGGCGCTGATATCCATCGTTTGTTTGAAGTTATCACGGCTCGTGTTCAGAAAACGCCCGGTCAATTCTGATTTGTCAGAAAAGGCAATTGCGTGGACCAGAAAATCCATGGTTGGCCAGCGCGCGTTAAGCTGTTCAAACGCAGTGTCAAGGGATGCGTCATCCGTGACGTCAACGTCGACCATAAAGTCGGAACCGACAGAGTGCGCCAGCGGAGCCAACCGCGAGCCGAAAGCCTCACCCTGATAGGTAAATGCCAAGTCGGCACCCGCCCCAGCCAGTGCTTTGGCGATGCCCCATGCAATCGATCTTTCGTTGGCGACGCCCATTACCAGGCCGCGTTTGCCTTTCAACAGCTCAGACATTGGATGCTCCTATCCCAAATATTTCGACAGGATCATCGATCCATTGGTGCCACCAAATCCGAATGAATTGGTCATGACAGAATCAAGGCCGGCATCATCGACACGCGTTTGCGCAATTTCTTTTGGATCAATGGCTGGGTCCAAAGTTTCCACGTTAATCGATTTGGTGATAAAGTCGTTGTCCAACATCAGCAGGCAGAAAATGGCTTCCAAAGCGCCAGCGGCACCTTGCGCATGACCGGTCATCGATTTTGTCGAGCTGACGGGCGGTGTTGTTCCTGTGCCAAAGACGCGACGTACGGCTTCAATCTCGCCGACATCCCCGACTGGCGTGGATGTGCCATGCGCGTTAATGTAGCCGACTTTTCGCCCTTCGGGCAGGGTTTCCAGCGCCAGACGCATGGCGCGTTCACCCCCTTCGCCAGAGGGAGCCACCATGTCGTGCCCGTCTGATGTGGCCGCATAGCCGGTGACTTCTGCATAGATTTTCGCGCCACGTGCCAGAGCATGATCCAGATCTTCTAAAACCACGATACCGCCGCCACCTGAAATGACAAACCCATCCCGGTTTGCGTCAAATGCCCGGCTGGCTAGCTCGGGGGTGTCATTGAATTTGCTGCTCATCGCGCCCATCGCGTCAAAGAGACAAGATAGTGTCCAGTCCAACTCTTCACCACCGCCTGCGAACATAACGTCTTGTTTTCCCAACATGATTTGCTCAGCTGCATTGCCAATGCAGTGCAGAGAAGTCGAGCATGCCGAAGTGATCGAGTAATTGATGCCTTTGATCTTGTAGGCTGTGCTGAGGTTCGCGCTGACGGTCGAAGACATGCATTTTGGAACAGCAAATGGTCCGATCCGCTTGGTTGCACCCGTTGAGGCCACGACGTTATGGGCCGTCAGCATCGCGCTGGTTGATGGGCCGCCTGATCCTGCAACCAATCCCGTCCGAGGATTAGAGACGACTGTTTCATCAAGCCCTGCGTCTTCGATTGCCTGTCCCATCGCAATATAGGCATATGCGGCACCGGGGCCCATGAAACGCAGAGTGCGTTTATCGATATGCTCGGATACATTGATCTTGAGCGTTCCCGCGACACGGCTGCGAAATCCATGTTCGATCATTTCAGGGCTGGAGACAATCCCGCTTTTACCCTCTTTTAGAGAGGTAAGGACTTCTTCAGCGTTATTTCCGATGGATGAGACGATGCCCAGACCTGTCACGACGACGCGGCGCATGGCGCACTCCTTTGTGTAAATTGGATCGAAGTCAGCTCTCGGAGAGCGCGACTTTCATATCGGTGACCTGATAAATGGTTTCGCCGTCTGCTTCTACACGGCCATTGGCAACGCCCATGGTCAAACGTCTGGTTTGAATGGCTTTGGTGAAGTCCACGTAATAGGTCAGCATTTTGCGTTCAGGACGCACCATGCCGGTCAGTTTGACCTCACCAACACCCAGCGCGTATCCACGACCCTGCCACCCGCGCCACCCGAGATTAAAACCGGTCAATTGCCACAAGCCGTCTAATCCGAGACATCCCGGCATGATCGGGTTTCCTGGGAAATGGCACTCAAAAAACCAAAGGTCGGGTGTGATGTCGAACTCTGCAACAACATGCCCTTTGCCGTTTTCGCCTGCGTCGCCTGAAATATCAGTGATGCGGTCCATCATGAGCATCGGTGGCTCGGGAAGCTGTGCGTTTCCGGGGCCAAAAAGTTCGCCTCGGGCGCATTTTAACAGAGCGTCTTTGTCGAAACTTGTTGGGTATTGGGCCATTCTGGCGCGTCTCCTGCTCGGCTTATTCTAAAGGTCATTTCCCTCTAACACCCTGTCCATAGTTCCTGCAAGGGAATGCTTTGGTAGGGTGGGCATCTGCTGCGAGGATATTTTCTCTTATCTATGAGGTGCCTTTCTAATTGAAAACCGTTCGCAAAGACCTTTATATATAATGAGAGAAGGAAGGGAACGCGATGACCGACGTACAACATGAGACTGGTACATCCTGGCTGGCATCTGCTGGGCTGCGGCCAACGCGACAGCGGGTGACGTTGGCGGCTCTTTTGATCGGCGATGGGCAGCATCGCCATGTCACAGCTGAAAGCTTATTTGAATCGGCGAAATCTCAGGGTGAGGCCGTGTCTCTGGCGACAGTTTATAATACGTTGCGCGCTTTTTGTGACGCCGGATTGATGCAAGAAGTCACAGTCGATGGCTCTAAAAGCTATTTTGATACAAACACACATGATCACCCGCATTTTTACTGGGAAGATGATGCAAAACTAACAGATGCGCCATCCGAGCAATTGGTGATTACGAGTATACCTGATGCGCCTGAAGGTGCAGAAATCGCATCTGTAGATGTGGTGATCCGTTTGCGGCGCACCAGTTGACCCTTAAGGGGTGCCTAGACGCTGGTTTGTGCTCGAACAGGGTGATGCCTGGCACTTCATTATGACATTTTGCACGGCGCACACGAAAATGTTTCTGATGGTCGCCAACGACATTTTTCGTAGGGTCTGGTCTGGGATGACGCGCGTTACATCAATCGATCCAGGCCAGCCTCACCACCGTATCCGCGGCATGAAATGTGCGACGCAGAACGCCTGCAGCCACATTGGTTTTTCATCCCGTTTGAGCACACCGCTGGCTATTTTTTATTCAGAACCACTGGCCGGGCTCGATCAAGCCCAAATCAAGTAGTTGGCGGGAATTCCATTCAAAAGCAGTTGAGTTATGCCATGTGAAGGACTGTATGTGGTCTGTGCTGCCCGGGTTGGATTTTAATGCCTTGGCGGCGCGAAAGGAACAGATGGCTGCTGTCAGATTGTTGTGCCAGGGGCAGGCATAGGTGTTGTATTCTTCGTCGGAAAACGTGTGATTGCCCAAAATGCGCAGGCCGGGTTTGGCACGAAAAATACCAATTCGGTCGATTTTGCGGCGATCTTCAGGGATATGCTCTTCGAAACGCCATCGCAGGCCCCCATAGAAATCCAATTGCCGCTCCTTTGGGCCGGCGTGGCCATCACAGTTTTGTCGCGCCAGCGCATAATATCCCGATTGATCCAGATAGGCGTTTTCCAAAGATACAGCGTGCGGAAATTGCGCAAGATCGTCGGCGTATAAATCGACGACATAGGTGAGCATCGCGTCGCGTCTTTCTTCCCGGTGAAAAGCCAGCATTTCGCCAATGCTGCGCGTTTCGCAAAACGGGAAAAAGAGGTATTCAGCGTTGAAACAGTAAAAGACCCATTGATCTGGCGCCGCTTGGGTAAGCCTATTTACCGCTATCTCTGATGCACAATCCGCTGTAACGTCATAATCGATGCGATGGATCACGTCGGACAGGTCCGCGGGCAAGTCAAAAACCTTTGGCATCAACGCCAGGATAACCTTAAAGCCGACTCTGATGTGATGCCGAAGGGTCGACGCCACTTCGATGTCATCTTCTACCAGAACTATCGCAATTGGACCTTGGGTCAGAATGTCAGCGCTGGCGTCGATAAAATCACTTAGGCTGGCGCTGTGCATAATGGGGCTCCGGAAGTGCTGTCGAGACAGGTTCTGGTAATTTCTGTTGCATTGCAAGCCTTGGCTGAGGCTGATACTCAGCCGCGCGATACCCCAACGATTGGACCCTTGCCATGACAACGCCTAAAAAGCTGTTCATAAAAACTTACGGCTGCCAGATGAATGTCTACGACAGTGAACGTATGGCCGAAGCGCTGGGTGAATCAGGGTATGAGAGCACCCAAGTTGCCGAAGAAGCGGATATGATCCTGCTGAACACCTGCCACATTCGTGAAAAAGCCGCCGAAAAAGTCTATTCTGAGTTGGGCCGCCTCAAGACACTCAAAATGGAAAACCCTGATCTGAAAATCGGGGTTGCGGGATGTGTTGCTCAGGCTGAGGGCGAAGAGATTATGCGCCGCCAACCGGCTGTTGATCTGGTGGTCGGACCGCAAACGTACCACCGGCTGCCCAAGATGGAAGCGCGTCTACGCGAAGGGAAAACTGCGTTGGACACGGATTTCCCTGAAGAAGATAAATTTGAAAAGTTGAAATCACGGCCCAAAGCCAAACGCGCGCCCTCTGCGTTTCTGACGGTTCAAGAGGGTTGTGACAAATTCTGTGCGTTTTGCGTCGTGCCCTATACGCGTGGTGCCGAGGTTAGCCGACCCGTTTCGCGTGTTCTGGAGGAAGCGCACAACCTCGTTGAACGTGGCGTCCGCGAAATCACGCTGTTGGGTCAAAACGTGAATGCCTATCATGGGGCTGGCGCAGATGGATCAGAGAAAACTCTGGCCGAACTGATATGGGCATTGAACGATATTGATGGCCTGAAACGCCTGCGTTTTACGACATCACATCCCAATGACATGCAGGATGATTTAATTGAGGCGCATCGCGATTGCCCGAAATTGATGCCCTACTTGCATCTGCCCGTGCAGTCAGGCTCAGATAAAATACTCAAACGTATGAATCGCAGTCACACGGCGAAGAGCTATTTGCGCGTCATCGAACGGATACGGGATGCGCGTCCTGACATGCTCTTGTCTGGTGACTTCATCGTCGGTTTCCCAGAGGAAACCGAAGCGGATTTCCAGCAAACCCTCGATCTGATTTCCGAAGTAAGATATGGATATGCCTATTCCTTCAAATATTCGACACGTCCGGGAACGCCAGCGGCAGAACGTGCGCAGGTTGACCCTGAAGAAGCGGATGATCGTCTGCAGCGTATTCAGGCGCTGATCACGCAACAGCAACAGGAAATTCAACAGGATATGGTTGGGCGGGATCTTAAAGTTTTGATCGAGAAATCAGGTCGCTTTGAGGGTCAAATGGTTGGGAAAACCGAGTATCTTCACGCGGTCCATGTCGAAAATTGCACTGGTAACATCGGCGACATTTTACCAGTGACAATCACCGAAGCCAAACGTAATTCGCTCGCGGCCAAGATGCGCTAAGCGGTTTTCGCTTCCATTTGTTGGCGAGGGACAAGCCAGTTGGTTACAGGTTGCGTATCAAAGCTGTTGGCTCGGAAAACGACTTATCGATGACCACATATAAATGTTGCCCACTACACCTGCGACTTTGGATCTGATGGCCGTGTTTTATCGGTGTAGATGCCCTTCTGCGGCCGCCATAACGGGTGTATCGGCTATTTTCTGAGCACGGTGGTGGAAATAGCGTCACTAGCGCTTGCTTTGACCCTCTGGAATTGGCACCGTCAACCCGACTCATGTGCCTAAGGAGCAGGTATTGCCATCAAGTGACCAAAGTCCAATCGACGCGCTGACCGCCCAGCCGGGAGGTGTTGTGGAATTTCCGGACAATCGCCTACTTATTGACCTATGCGGTCCTTATGATGCGAATTTAACCCAAATCGAAGCATCTCTTGGCGTGCAGATTGTTCGGCGCGGGAATCAATTGAATGTCGTGGGCGAACTTGATGCGCGCACAGACGCGATTCGTGTTTTGCATACGCTCTACGCGCGCCTAGAAAGTGGCCGCGTTGTAGAGACGGGTGACGTAGACCGGGAACTGCGGATGGGCCCCTTTGATGAGCCCGCAGACCCAGAAGATGGCGATCAATTGGAAATGCCCATTGGGAACAGGGTCGAAATTCAAACCCGGAAAAAACGGGTCGAACCACGAACAGACGCACAAAAAGCCTATGTTCAAGCCTTGTTTGACAAAGAACTGGCATTTGGCATTGGTCCGGCGGGTACGGGCAAGACCTATTTGGCTGTGGCGGTCGGCGTTTCGATGTTTTTATCGGGGCAAGTCGATAAAATTATCCTGTCCAGACCTGCTGTAGAAGCGGGTGAACGGCTTGGTTTCTTGCCAGGGGACATGAAAGACAAAGTAGACCCCTATATGCAGCCGTTATACGATGCATTGGGTGATTTTTTGCCGGGAAAACAACTGGCTAGGTTGATCGAAGAAAAACAAATCGAGATTGCGCCTTTGGCTTTCATGCGGGGGCGGACGCTTTCGAACGCATTTGTTGTATTGGATGAGGCGCAGAATGCCACGACAATGCAGATGAAAATGTTCCTGACCCGTTTGGGGGAAGGTTCCCGGATGGTCATAACGGGGGATCGAACCCAGATCGATTTGCCACGCGGTACTGCGTCTGGGCTAGCGGATGCGGAACGCCTGCTGAAAACCATTCCCAAAATCAGTTTCAGCTATTTTACTTCTAAAGACGTTGTACGGCATCCATTGGTTGCTGCGATCATCGAGGCCTATGAAGCTGGGGAAACTACTGGTTGATTTTTTCTTCGATGCGCAGAAGTTCCAACCAATGTTGTTTAGAAATTCGCGTTAATGCGGAAATTCGCCGAAAAAGTGATGAGCGAATGCAAATCCGCTCGCAGTCGAAATGAAAGGTGTTTGATGCCGATCGAAACGGTTGTTGAAAGCGGGGATTGGTCTGAGGCGCTATTGGGCGATTGGGTCGAAAGTGCGAGCACCGCGACATTGCAATACGTTGGGATTGATCCTGCCAATTGTACGATGACGGTTATGGGCTGTGATGACGCCAGAATAGCGCTGCTTAACGCGGATTTTCGTGATAAATCAACCGCAACCAACGTTTTGAGTTGGCCGGCGGAGGAGCTTCGCCCAGACATTGAAGGGGGAATGCCGGTGGCTCCCTCCCCTGATTTTGCAGGGCAGATGGAGCTGGGCGACATCGCGATAGCCTCCGAGACTTGCAGTCGCGAGGCGTTTGAATTGGAAAAAACGGTACGAGATCATACAACGCATCTTATCGTTCATGGAACGTTACATTTATTAGGATATGATCATGTTCTTGACCTTGATGCCTTGCTGATGCAGGGACTTGAGACTGAAATACTTGGCAAATTGGGTCTGGATGACCCATATAGATAGTGACAGGCGGCAATTTCCGCATTTATGCAGCATAGGACCCAATGGGCGACACTGACGGATCATCTGACGCAGCGCACCGCGCGCGCAACGAAATCACCTCTTCTGAAATCCCTGAAACCGAGCGACAATCCGGCTTTTTCAGCAGGGTTATCGAGGCGTTAAGCCCATCAGATGACGATGCGACAAACCCTCCTCCCGAGGCGCATGACGAGCGTAAACAGACACACGGCATGATAAATCTGCGACGGATGCGCGTCGAAGATGTTTCCATTCCAAAGGCTGATATAACAGCTATTCCAAACACCGCCTTATTGGAGGAAGCGGTTGCAGTCTTCAAAGAAAGCGGTTTAACGCGATTGCCGGTTTATGATGGTACGTTGGACACACCGGTAGGTTTCTTGCACCTCAAGGATCTTGCGTTGACGCATGGATTTAACGGCGGGGGGACGGATTTTGATATCCTCACCATGCTGCGCCCTTTATTGTTTGTTCCGCCGTCTATGACAATTGGTGTTCTGCTGACCAAAATGCAGGCTGAACGGCGGCATATGGCGTTGGTCATCGACGAATATGGCGGCGTCGATGGCTTGGTGACGATCGAAGACCTCATCGAACAGGTTATTGGTGAGATCGAAGACGAACATGATGTGGACGAAGGTGTGTATTTCACCCAAGAAAAGCCGGGATGTTATATTGCGCTCTCAAAGACCCCGCTTGACGATTTCGAAGCCGAAATTGGCCAATCTCTTACCAATCATGAAGAAGTGGACGAAGAAGAAATCGATACACTTGGGGGGTTGGTCTTTATGTTGTCTGGTCATGTCCCCGCGCGGGGTGAAGTCGTTCTCCACCCGGATGGCCCTGAATTTGAGGTGATCGACGCTGATCCGCGCCGTATCAAGAGATTGCGTGTTCGGCTCGCTCCGACTGCGACTTAATTGATGACATTCACATGGTGCCAATCGTGATGCATCAACTGTATTCCAGACAGCTGTTGATAATGCGGCTTTTGCTCGCCGCGTCTTCTGGGGCAATTGGGGCATTGGGGCAGGCCCCATATGACCAACCAATGGCAATGGTTCTCTCCTTAGTGCTTGGTTTTACACTTTGGCGATATGATCCATTACATTCAGCTCTGACGGGCTGGTTTTTTGGTGCGGGGTATTTCGCGCTCACTCTGTTTTGGATCGTTGAGCCTTTCCAAGTTGATGTCGCACGCCATGGCTGGATGGCACCCTTCGCGCTGTTGTTTTTGAGCTTTGGGCTTGCGTTGTTTTGGGCGCTAGCCTTTGGAAGTGCACGTCGGTTGGGTGTTGGTGCATTTGGTTTAGTGTTAACGTGGACCACTGCAGAAATGATGCGCGCCTACGTGTTCACAGGGTTTCCATGGGCCAGTCCCGCACAAGTTTCTGTAAACGGATTGGCATCTGAAATGTTGTCGGTTTGGGGTCCTCATGGGACAACCTTTGCCCTCTTGTTGCTGGCTTGTCTGTTGTCTTGTCCGGCAAAAACGAAAGCTAAAAGGGTGCATTGGCTCGGGCAGGGCGCCTTGCTCATAGCAGCAGGGGCTGCATTGTACTTGCCAGTGATGCGCTCTGCGGCTGAACTTTCCCCGCATTGGGTCCGATTAATACAGCCAAATGCCGCACAACATTTGAAATGGCGCCCCGAAATGGCGGATGTTTTTTTCCAACGACAGCTGGAAATGACATCCGCTGCGCCGATGCTGGACGCTTCGGCTCCTGATTTGATAGTTTGGCCAGAAACGGCGATTCCCTGGCGACTTGACACCGCTCAACCAGCATTGGCGGAAATTGTACACGCATCCGACGGCGTCCCCGTTGCGTTGGGGGCTTTGCGCGCGCAGGGTAAACGATTGCGCAATACAATGGCGGTATTAGGTCCTTCAGGGGAGATTACTGCACAATATGACAAACACCATCTTGTTCCTTTCGGCGAATACATTCCGTTCGCAAATATGGTTGAGAAAATAGGTTTGCGCGGTTTGGCTCAAACGATGGGTGGTTTTGATTCCGGCCCAGGTCCGTCAGTGCTCGACCTTGGCATTGTGGGTAAGGTTTTGCCCCTGATCTGTTATGAGGCGGTCTTTGCACATGGTGTAAATGCCGTGCCCGAACGAGCAGATTTAATTTTACAAGTGACAAATGACGCGTGGTTTGGGCAATATGCTGGGCCGCAGCAACATTTGGCACAGGCACGGATGCGTGCAATCGAACAGGGTCTCCCATTGATACGCGCGGCAAATACTGGAATATCAGCTGTCATTGATCCTTTCGGACGTATTTTGTCTGAACTTCCCTTGAATGAAATTGGATTTCTGGACGCGCAAATACCGTCACCATTGCCGCCGAGTGTGTATAGCAGAACAGGGGATTACCCCGTAATTTTAACGCTTGTACTAACTTTTTCTGCCGCATTCCTGCGACAAATCCGACATCGTTTTCGGCGGAACGATTGACCTTGAAACCCCCTACGCGTAGGGAAACCTAATCGACCACAACGGCTTCCTGACGTGGTTTCGAATAGATCCAACGGAGCACTAAATGACACGTAAAAACTATACTTTCACTTCAGAGTCTGTTTCCGAAGGGCATCCTGACAAAGTGTGTGATCGAATTTCAGATGCAGTCTTGGACGCATTCCTGACAGAAGAACCGGAAGCGCGGGTCGCAGCCGAGACATTTGCTACAACGAACCGTGTTTTGATCGGCGGAGAGGTCGGTCTATCCAATAAAGATAAACTTAAGGATTACATGGGGCGGATCGAAGATATTGCGCGCTCCTGCATTAAAGATATCGGCTATGAACAGGATAAATTTCATCATGCGACCTGTGAGGTTACTAACCTCCTGCATGAGCAGTCCGCGCATATTGCCCAAGGTGTCGATGCAAAGGAAGACAAAGAAGAAGGGGCTGGCGATCAGGGCATTATGTTTGGATTTGCGTCCAATGAAACGCCAGAGTTAATGCCGGCGCCGATCCATTATGCGCATGCAATTTTGCGCCGTCTTGCAGAAGCTCGTAAAGATGGGTCAGAGCCGACGCTGCGTCCGGATGCCAAAAGCCAACTCTCGGTGCGCTATGAGGATGGCAAACCAGTTGGTGTAAGTTCCATCGTGCTTTCGACACAACACGCTGATGAGACTCAAACGTCTGACGATATTCGTGCTATTGTCGAACCTTACATCCGTGAAGTGTTGCCGGCCGGATGGATTTCAGAAGCAACCGAGTGGTGGGTCAATCCAACGGGCATATTTGTGATTGGGGGCCCGGACGGTGACGCAGGTTTGACCGGTCGGAAAATTATCGTGGATACCTATGGTGGAGCCGCACCGCATGGCGGAGGCGCATTTTCAGGGAAAGACCCGACCAAAGTTGATCGTTCTGCAGCCTATGTAGCACGTTACCTCGCTAAAAACGTCGTCGCAGCAGGGTTGGCCGAGAAATGCACGATTCAATTGAGTTATGCGATTGGGGTTTCAAAACCCCTGTCTATCTATTGCGACACCTTCAATACTGGAGAAGTCAATGAAGCTGCGATTGAAGCCGCAATTGGTAATATCATCGACCTGACGCCACGTGGCATTAGAGAGCATTTGCAGCTGAACAAACCAATCTATGAGCGTACGGCGGCATACGGTCATTTCGGCCGCGCGCCAGAGGCCGATGGTGGTTTCAGTTGGGAAAAGACTGACTTGATAGATGCGCTCAAAGGGGCACTTTGATCCAAAGGAGTAGCTTTGCTACATTCTATCTTGCTGAATGCTGGTTTGCAGCATTCAGCACTTGTCGACCAGATGCTTAAGTAAAGCAGTTGACCAATAAATCGCGCAATGAATCTAGGCATTGCAGGTGACACATATCGCATCGCGTCTCCTTTCTCGGGGAAAAGTAAGAGTGTTGCAGAAGAGAGCAGAACGCACATGAAGTGGGACTGATGCGTTGCATCGGTTTGGGGTGGGCGCTAAACGGCGACCATGACTGATCAAAAAAGACCTCATCGTAACTTTTATGGACGCCTCAAGGGGAAAACCCTTAAAGCATCCCAGCGAACCTACCTTCAGGAAGATCTCGATGCCTTATCACCGGGCGCGGTCGATTGGTCCGAAAATCCTGATCGGGTCCCATTGGACCTCGAAGCACGCTTTGATGGCCGTCCTGTTTGGCTTGAAATCGGATTTGGGGGTGGTGAACATCTCGTACACCAAGCTCGGCAAAACCCCGATGTCGGAATTATCGGAGCAGAGCCCTACATAAATGGTGTGGCCATGCTGTTGGGTAAAATCCGCAAAGCAGGGGTTTCTAATCTGGCGGTTTACCCCGGTGATGCTCGCGATTTAATGGATGTGTTGCCTGAAGCCTCTGTCGATCGGGCCTTTCTGCTATATCCAGACCCTTGGCCAAAGACACGGCATCATCGCCGTCGTTTTGTAACTGCCGAACATCTTCTGCCTCTTGCGCGGACCGTAAAACCCGGCGGCATGTTTCGTGTCGCGACGGATATTGAGGATTATGTGCGCCAGACTTTGCTGGAAGTCCCTAAAGCCGGCTTTTCCTGGACAGCCAAAAACCCCAAAGATTGGCAAAGGCCTTGGGATGATTGGATTTCAACCAGATACGAACAAAAAGCGCTGCGTGAAGGACGGACGCCGCACTATCTGACGTTCACCAGAACCTGAAGTCAAAGAGTCGAAGGGGCTGGACGCTGGAACGGGCGCGCGTTACTGGAACGGCACCAGTTTCCAACCGAGAATTCACATGTCCAGCCACGGCGATCCAATCCCAATGACCTCTCATGCATCTGGCCCTTTACAGGGGGTCGCGCAGGTGCCGGGAGATAAATCTATTTCGCATCGCTCGTTGATCCTTGGAGCGTTGAGTGTCGGAACCACTCGGATTTCAGGATTGTTAGAGGGGCAGGATGTTCTGGATACAGCCAAAGCGATGCGGGCTTTTGGCGCCGAGATCACGGATCACGGTAGTGGGAACTGGTCTGTAAAAGGCGTTGGTGTCGGCGGTTTTGCGGAACCAGAAAATGTAATTGATTGTGGCAACTCTGGCACAGGTGTGCGCCTGATCATGGGGGCCATGGCCACATCGCCGATTTCAGCAACTTTTACCGGTGATGCGTCGTTAAACGGGCGTCCGATGGCACGTGTGACAGATCCTTTGGCTTTGTTTGGGACGCAATCATATGGGCGTAGCGGTGGGCGGTTGCCGATGGTCGTCGTCGGTGCGGCGGATCCAATCCCGGTGGAATACACTGTGCCTGTGCCATCTGCGCAGGTAAAGTCTGCGGTTTTGTTGGCAGGTTTAAATGCGCCGGGGAAAACGATCGTCATAGAAGCAGAAGCAACCCGGGATCACACAGAACGGATGTTGACCGGGTTTGGTGCTGAGATCACGGTTGAAGAGACAGAAGCCGGGCGCGTCATTACTTTAACCGGTCAACCAGAGCTTATTCCTCAAAAAATTGATGTCCCGCGGGACCCTTCCTCTGCGGCCTTTCCGGTTTGTGCGGCTCTTATTGTGCCGGGATCTGATGTTTTGGTGCCGGGGATTGGGCTCAATCCAACGCGGGCGGGTTTATTTACGACGCTGCGTGAGATGGGCGCGGATCTGACGTATGAAAATGAACGCGAAGAGGGTGGCGAACCTGTTGCCGACCTGCGCGCATGTTTCTCGCCAGACCTCAAAGGTATTGAAGTCCCACCCGAACGGGCCGCGAGCATGATTGATGAATATCCGGTGCTGTCCGTTGTGGCGAGTTTTGCCGCCGGTGAAACGATCATGCGTGGCGTAAAAGAACTGCGTGTCAAGGAAAGCGACCGAATTGACGCGATGGCTGTTGGATTGCGCGCCAATGGTGTCGATGTTGAAGAAGGTCCCGACTGGTGGACGGTTACAGGGTTAGGGCATGGAAACGTTCCAGGCGGTGCAACCTGCGCCAGTCATCTCGATCACAGAATAGCCATGTCTTTTCTGGTGTTAGGTATGGCGACGCAAAACCCTGTTCATGTGGATGATGCAGGGCCAATCGCAACCTCTTTTCCGATTTTTGAACCTCTGATGGAGCAGCTCGGGGCGCAAATCAAGCGAACCAGTAATTAGGCGTCTGTATGGTTGATGCGGCTTTTACAATTGCAATTGATGGACCTGCCGCTGCAGGGAAAGGCACGATATCAAAGGCAATTGCTGCGCATTTCGGGTTCGAACATTTGGATACCGGGCTGCTCTATCGGGCGGTTGGGGCACAGGTGCTTTCGGGAAGACAGCCCATTACTGCGGCGCGTGAATTGCGCGCTTCTGATTTGAAACCAGATGACCTGCGCACGGCCGAAGTCGCGCAATCAGCCAGCCGCGTGGCGGTTATTCCAGAGGTACGGGCGGCTCTGCTTGATTTTCAGCGCAGCTTTGCCCGTCGCGCTGGTGGGGCCGTTTTGGATGGCCGAGATATTGGAACTGTCATCTGTCCGGAAGCTGAGGCTAAGCTATTCGTGACCGCAAGTGCGCAAACCAGAGCGCGACGCCGGTTCGATGAATTTGCGGCAAAGGGCGATCCCAGAGATTACGAACAAGTCTTAGCAGATGTGGTTGAACGCGATGCGCGGGATCGTGATCGCGCCGAAGCACCGCTCAGACCAGCAGTGGATGCGGTTACAATCGATACGACGGACATTGATGCCTCGGCTGCAATCGCGCGCGCAATTGAAATTGTTAATACTCTCAAGACTTAAGTTTGTCGGCGTTGATGGTGCCAATGACCTACAAGGCTGCTTTGTCCCCACCCATGTTTCAAAAAACGGGAAAATGCTCACCAAAGGGTGCTTGGCCAGTGAAGGATCGTGCGGTTAGTCTGGAACCAAATGCCTTTGAAAGGGACTAAGATGTTTCGGACTGCTTTGATTATTGCTTTGCTGACGGTGTCTACTGCGGCACACGCGCAAGAGACGCGCCAACCAGAGGGCCCGATGACGATGGCCCGTTTGGCGGATATTGTCTTGGCCTTGGACCCTGAGGCGTCGCAACGTGGCCCGACATTGGAGTTTACGATCAACGATGTTCCCGTTGTCTTAATCGCCGACCCGCGGGCAGATCGCATGCGTGCCATGGTGCCGATCCGGTCCGTTGATGATTTGGATGCGGCTGAGTTGTTACGCTTGATGCAGGCGAATTTCGATTCTGCGCTGGATGCCCGCTATGCCGTGGCGCAGGGCCGTCTTTGGGGCGTTTTTATTCATCCGCTCTCTCCCTTGGAACGTGATCAGCTGATCTCTGGGTTGGCACAGACGGTCAATGTCGCGCTTACCTATGGTCAAAGCTATTCTGGTGGAGCATCTGTCTTTGGTGGCGGTGATTCTTCGGGTATTTATCAACAATTGTTGGATGAACTGCAGCAACGTGGCCAAGAACTGTAATAGACGGTTCGTTTTGAATGCATCATTTTTGCGGCAATCTAACAGGGAATCGCCGATTTGCCTGCAGAGACATGAGATGGCTTGATAACATCAAGAAATGGCACTATACGCGGCGCATTGACGGGGCATGAAAGTCACGCACACAAGGGCATTTAGGGCGGGGTCGGTAATTACCGGCCCTTCGTTTGTTTAAGTGTGATGACCTACTCGTCAGTATTAAAACGTCAAAGACCGGCGGAGACAACCGCACGGCCAGAAACAAAACTAGTTAGGAAAAACACGCCACATGGCAAATATGATGGATGAGTTTGAAGCACTCTTGAACGAAAGCTTCGAAATGGACACGCCCGACGAGGGGTCAGTTGTCAAAGGTAAGGTGATCGCAATTGAAGCGGGCCAAGCCATTATCGACGTAGGCTACAAAATGGAAGGCCGCGTTGATCTTAAAGAATTCGCAGATCCCGGTGAAGCCCCTAAAATCGCAGTTGGCGACGAAGTCGAAGTCTTCTTGCGTCAGGTGGAAAGCTCTAAGGGTGAAGCTGTTATCTCACGCGAGATGGCGCGCCGTGAAGAAGCTTGGGATCGTCTCGAGAAAGCATACGCAGACGAAGAACGCGTCGAAGGCGCAATCTTTGGCCGCGTTAAAGGTGGCTTTACAGTTGACCTTGGCGGCGCCGTTGCCTTCTTGCCCGGCTCGCAAGTTGATGTGCGCCCCGTGCGTGATGCTGGCCCCCTAATGGGTCTCAAGCAGCCGTTCCAGATCCTCAAGATGGATCGCCGCCGTGGCAATATCGTTGTATCGCGCCGTGCGATCCTCGAAGAATCCCGCGCCGAACAGCGTGCTGAAGTCATTGGTAACTTGACCGAGGGTCAAACAGTTGACGGTGTTGTTAAGAACATCACTGAATACGGTGCCTTTGTCGATTTGGGCGGTGTAGACGGCCTGTTGCACGTGACAGACATGGCGTGGCGTCGTGTAAACCACCCATCCGAGATCCTGACGATTGGCGAAACCATCAAGGTTCAAGTCATCAAGATCAACAAAGACACGCACCGCATCAGCCTTGGTATGAAGCAATTGCAAGAAGATCCATGGGATCTGGTTGCAGCGAAATACCCGCTGGAATCCTCACACACAGGTCGTGTGACCAATATCACCGATTACGGTGCCTTTGTTGAGCTGGAAGCTGGTGTCGAAGGTCTTGTGCACGTGTCCGAAATGTCCTGGACCAAGAAAAACGTTCATCCAGGCAAAATCGTATCGACGTCCCAAGAAGTCGAAGTCATGGTTCTGGAAATCGATGGCGCGAAACGTCGTGTTTCCCTTGGCCTGAAACAGACAATGCGCAACCCATGGGAAGTCTTTGCAGAGACACACCCTGAAGGCACAGAAGTCGAAGGCGAAGTCAAAAACATCACAGAATTCGGTTTGTTTGTGGGTCTCGAAGGCGACATCGACGGCATGGTTCACCTCAGCGACCTGAGCTGGGATGAGCGCGGCGAAGATGCAATCCAGAGCTATCGCAAAGGCGATATGGTCGGTGCAGTTGTCTCCGAAGTTGATGTCGAAAAAGAACGTATCTCCTTGTCGATCAAAGCGCTTGGGGGTGACAAATTCGCCGAAGCAGTTGGTGGCGTGAAACGCGGTTCGGTTGTGACAGTTAACGTCACTGCAATCGAAGACGGTGGCGTCGAAGTGGAATACGAAGGCATGAAATCCTTCATTCGCCGCTCCGATCTGTCACGTGATCGTGCCGAACAGCGCCCTGAGCGTTTCTCGGTTGGTGACAAAGTCGACGTTCGCATCACAAACGTTGATGCAAAAGCGCGTCGTCTTGGCGTGTCGATCAAAGCTCGTGAAATCGCTGAAGAGAAAGAAGCCGTGGAACAGTATGGCTCATCCGATTCCGGTGCGTCCCTCGGAGATATCCTTGGTGCAGCGCTGAAAGGCGACGAATAAATCCGCCAAACCGGATTGAAAGAATTAAAAAGGCCCCGCTGAAAATGCGGGGCCTTTCTCATGTGGACAACTGTCAAGCGTAACTGGCAATGCTGCGAATGCAAATCCTGCCTAGCAATGTTGCCTTGAGAGGCACCGATACTGCGCTATGAACGAATGTCTGGTAACGGATGAGAAAGCCAAAGGAACCCGCGACATGGAACTCAACTGGAAGAAACTATCAAACAAGAAGAAGACTAAAAGGACAATTATTTTCGGCGTTGTGGCAATCGCTGCGTGTGCGATCTGGTACGATGACATTCTACAGTGGCCAAGAGGACGAGGCTCCGTTTTATTGGTGGCGTGTTTTGTAGGTTTCCCGCTACAAGCACTTTTCTACGGATACAAATGGTACAGAGAGCAGGACTAGAAAAAGTAAAACCAGTTTAGGCTATTTTTTGCGTAAACGACCTGACTCCCATCTTTAAGTGCAAGAGCAGACTTTGGCAGAGGCAAATCAAACGGAAGGATTGTCCGCACGGCAGACCTTTGCGGGATGTAGGCCAAAAGCCGCGATTCCGCGCAGGTCATCGCGTTTGAGGCCGAACCGACACTGCAAACCAAGCTGCGTAAGCCTTTTCTTATTCGTGCCTCACAGGATGATGTGAGGTCACTAAGTACCTCTTTCGGTACGTGCTGGTCGATGGGGATGCTGCGCGCGGACGACGGCGACAATGGCCTTCTGCCCGATCACATGCTTCGCAAAATGGCGATTTTACAGTTCCTTGGCTTCCGGGTCGCGCCATGTCCATTGCCATCCCGCCTCGACGAGAATGCCGCGCAGGCGTTTCTGGCCAACGGGCCTGATCCTAGCGCGTGCTGCGCTGCCACCACTTTGGCTGACGACAGGGGCCAGGCCCAAATATGAAGTCACTTCCTCTGGTTTGTTGAACCGCTCTGGCGAGAACGGTTCGGCCAGAAAGTTGGATGCGGCTGTCACCGCATCCAAACGGTCATTCTTCGCCGTCGCTGCATATCCGAGCGGAATGCGTGAGGCGACGATAACTGACACGTTGAAACCCGCGTCCGTCAAAACCCGCGAAAGCGCGAAACCCGTTGGCCCAAATTCACATACGATGTGCTCATGTTGATACCCAGTTCTCTTAGCTGGTGCGCCAACGCTGCTTCACCTGCCGGACAGATGTAGCTCTCTACCAAACCATCCTCTTTTGAGAACAGCGCAACCGAGTAAGTCTTCTTGTGAGTATCAAGCCCAACGACAACGGGTTGGTCTTCAACTGCTGCCACAAACCGCAAAATACGCGTTGCTTTCTTTACCATGCTGGAAACTTCTCTGATTGCAATGTTCCGGCATCGCAGCAGTCCGCCGCGTCGCCGTCCAGCATGGTGTTTTTTTATGTGCCAGAAGCCTTGCGGTGATGAATTGATGGGACCCGGAATTAACGTGCAAATATTTGTGTATGTTTGATGCACAACCTCTACGTGCTCCAGTAAATGTGATTGGCGTCCCCCCGGGCGGCAGGTCATGTTGCATTCAACCCAAAGAGGAGAAGTGCTGTGAAGATCCTTACCGTTGCAACCGCCACATTGATTGCAATTTCTACTGTTGCCGCCGCTCAAGACGCCAAACGGTCTCTGACGCAGGTGGCGGGCGATGTGTATCGCTGGCAAAACAACAACCACTTCGGGCTTGTCGTTTTTACGGATGATGGCGTGGTCGTGGCTGACCCAATCAACGCTGAAGCTTCTTCGTGGCTCGAAGGCGAAATTTCGGCACGAACGGAATTGCCCGTGACGCATCTTGTGTACAGTCATTCACATGCGGACCACGCCTCCGGTGGTGAAGTTTTTGCAGATACCGCCCAAGTCGTTGCACATGAACGTGCACCTGATGAAATCGTCGGTGTCGCCGTCGATCGCCGTGTTCGCGATGTCGACAGCATGGAAGTCGGTAACAAAACGCTTGAATTCAACTACCTCGGAAAGGGGCATGGCACCGATCTGATGGCCGTCATTGTCAGGCCAGAAAATGTGGCATTTATTGTTGATGCGATGGCCCCGCGCCGGTTGCCATTTCGCGATATGCCGGGTGCCAACATAGATGACTGGACGGACCAGGTGCGCAAAGTTGGATCGCTTGATTTTGACATTCTTTCGCCCGGGCACGGTAATGTGGGGCGTCATGAAAACGTCGCTGAAGTCGTCACCTATATGGAAACCCTGCGTGCAGAAGTGTTGGCAGGTCTTCAAGATGGAAAAACAGTGGCGCAGCTTCAGGAAGAGCTGACCTTTGACGGGTATTCCAGCTGGCTAGGCTTTAACTGGCGTGCAGCTAATATTGCAGGAGCAGCACGTTCGCTCCAAGAGAGTGGTGCCGTCAATTAATCGTTCACCTGTCGGGCTGTCGTCGTAATCAAAGCGAAACAAGGATCACCTATGCGTATCTTAGCCACTCTTATTTTGGTGTGGATGGCCGTTGGAGCCGCCGCTCAGGAATGTGGGCCAAATGCCCCGTGCGAAATCGAGGGTGGCAGCTATTACCTAAAACTGCCCGAAGGTGAGGGGCCTCACCCAGTGTTGATCTGGCTTCACGGAGCAAACAGCACAGGCGCTTCAATCCATCGCGGGGGGGGATTGCAACGTGATTTTCTGGATCAGGGATACGCTTTGCTCGCACCCAATGGGCAAACACGTGCGGGGCGAAATCCGGAACGGTTCTTTTTTCCTGGGCGGGATGGTTCGGGTAGAGATGATGTTGCGTTCATTTTTTCCACATTGGCGGCGGCACAGGAGCGATCCAACTTAGATGAAACCCGGGTGTATGCAGCTGGGTTCTCAGCAGGAGGTTCGATGGCGTGGCTGCTCGCTTGTGAGGAAGGGCAGCGGTTGTCCGGCATGGTCAGCGTTGCAGGAGCGTTGCGCAGTCCAAACGCCACCGATTGTAGTGGATTGACCGGTCTCCCGGTGATGCAAGTTCACGGGTTTGCAGATGGACAAGTTCCTTTTGAAGGACGTGGAATTCGTGACTGGCATCAAGGAAGCGTATGGGCCATTTTAGACAGGGCGCGTTCAGCCAATGGATGTCGATCACATCCGGATGAAATTGACATTGGAGAAGCATACCGCAGCCGAGTTTGGGATGCATCATGTTCGGGTGCTTCTGTCCGTATCGATGTTCATGATGGGGCTCATGGTTTGCCACAAGGTTGGACGCTTCGAGCAAGAGAGTTTCTGGAGAGAGAAAAACTTGCGACCCATTAACATTGTTAAATCATCCAGCCCCAAAAGAGGAGAAACGGGAGACATTCGACGCAAATTCCACAGTAACTAATCGAAATGTAAGAACGCATCTATTGGTCTCATTCCTATCGTTGAGGAGGTAAAAGTTGGACAGCCCAGCTCCGAATCATCGCCTCTGTTGGGATGCGATTTTCGTGTAAAAGGTGTATGGCTTTTGCCACCTTGCCGGCTAGTATCGAATAATCGCGCAAAAACAGGGTCTTCGCTGCGAAAAAAAACGATTGCAGCTCATCGGTTGACTTTCCGTAGCAATGGAAACTTCATATAGTTTAATGACGGCGCGAGAACGCGTCGCGAAATAACCGGGGGTGCTGTTATGATCCGTTCTGAGCTGATTCAAAAGATTGCCGATGAAAACCCACATCTCTATCAACGTGATGTAGAGCGAATTGTGAATACTGTTTTTGAAGAGGTAACGGACGCAATGGCACGAGGCGATCGGGTCGAGTTGCGCGGCTTTGGCGCCTTTTCTGTGAAAAAACGTGACTCTCGTGTCGGACGTAATCCGCGTACAGGTGAAACAGTACATGTTGAAGAAAAACACGTGCCTTTTTTTAAGACCGGCAAGCTGCTGCGTGATCGGTTAAACGGGAAATCCTAATGCGATATATAAAGTACGCGCTTATTGCCACTTTTGGCGCGGCGTTGATTGCCGTGGCTTTGGCCAATCGGGGAATGGTATCTATTCAGCTGATCCCGTCAGAAGTCGCTGGCTGGTTTTCCGTAAATCCAACGATCGAATTGCCGCTGTTTATCGTTATTTTTGGCGGTATCATCGCGGGGCTGTTTGTCGGTTTTGTTTGGGAGTGGATGCGCGAACATGCCCAGCGGGCAGAAGCGGCCCGTCAAGCGCGTGAAATGCGCCGCCTTCAGCGTGAAATCGCTAAGTTGAAGGGCGAAAAACACGAGGGTAAAGACGAAGTTCTGGCTCTCTTGGATGAAGCCAGCTGAACGGCTTGCGTATCGCAATCCTCTATGTTCAAAACGGGCCATGAAACAGGATACATCCGTCAAAATCTGCGGTTTAAATAAGCCGTCTGATGTTGTGGCCGCGACACAGGCGGGGGCTACTTATGTCGGGTTTGTGTTCTTTCCTAAATCGCCTCGAAATGTGTCCATGGCGCTGGCACGCGAATTGACGCTGCAGACACCTTTGGGCGTTGCAAAAGTCGCGTTGACTGTGAATGCGGATGATGAATTTCTCGATGTTTTGACCCAGGATGTTCCGATTGACATGCTGCAATTGCACGGGTCCGAAAGCCCGGAACGGGTTGCGCAGATCAAGGCGAGATATGGGTTGCCAGTCATGAAAGCCATCGGCGTTGCTGACGAAGGTGATCTAATCACAATCGACACCTATGCTGCGGTGGCAGATCAGCTTTTGATTGATGCAAAACCACCAAAAAATGCGGATTTGCCGGGTGGAAATGGTTTGTCCTTTGACTGGCGCTTACTGCGAGGGCGAAAGTACTGGACGCGCCCGTGGATGCTTGCCGGGGGATTGACGCCAGACAATGTGGCCGCGGCTGTTCAACTGACGGGGGCACAACAGGTGGATGTCTCTTCTGGGGTTGAAATCGCGCCAGGCGAGAAGGACGCAAATCTCATTGCTGACTTTTTAAACGCAGCGCAAAATAATTCGGCTCCGCCACGTCTGTAATGTGCTTCACAGACGGATCGCTTAACCTTTGTTAATATTCCAATGTGTATATCGAATAGTGTCGATGGTGGAGTATTTAACGATGAACAAGTTTGTGCAGTTTGTGGTGTTGGGCGCGGTTCTTTTAACTGCAGTAAGCGTTTTTGCCGAAGTCCCTGAAAAACAGTCTGTTGTTTCAGCGGCTTTTGTCCAAACAGGGGGCGTTGTCCCAAACTAACCAGTCGATTTTTGCCGTTAGCTCGTCGCTATTCATCCTTTTGCGCCTTGTAGAGCACGTTTTTTAGCCTTGTTTCCCGGAACAGGCCGCGATAGCCAGAACGCTGTACAGGGAACAAAGGTGCGCGTGATGGCTAACGATCTTTTCAACTCGTTCATGACCGGTCCGGATGAAAACGGGCGTTTTGGAGACTTCGGAGGGCGGTTCGTTTCAGAAACGCTCATGCCGCTTATTCTGGAACTAGAAGAGCAGTACGAACGCGCAAAGACAGACGATAGTTTCTGGGCTGAAATGAACCATCTGTGGACGCATTACGTTGGCCGTCCCAGCCCGCTTTATCTGGCTGAACGTCTGACGGAGCATTTGGGTGGCGCCAAAGTTTACATGAAACGTGATGAGCTAAACCACACGGGCGCACATAAGATTAACAACGTTCTAGGGCAAATTATTCTGGCCCGCCGGATGGGCAAAACACGCATAATTGCGGAAACGGGTGCGGGTCAGCACGGGGTTGCTACCGCCACGGTTTGTGCAAAGTTTGGTTTAAAATGCGTGGTTTACATGGGTGCGCATGATGTCGAACGTCAGGCTCCAAACGTGTTTCGGATGCGCTTGCTAGGTGCTGAAGTCGTCCCTGTGACGTCCGGACGTGGCACGCTCAAAGATGCCATGAACGATGCATTGCGCGACTGGGTGACCAACGTAGGTGACACATTCTACTGCATCGGTACGGTCGCAGGCCCGCATCCCTATCCGGCCATGGTTCGCGATTTTCAGGCGATCATAGGCAAGGAAGTGCGCGAGCAAATGACGGCTGCCGAAGGCCGTTTTCCTGACACATTGATCGCCGCGATTGGCGGTGGATCCAATGCGATGGGGCTGTTTTTCCCGTTCCTCGATGACAAGGACGTTGGCATCATCGGTGTTGAAGCTGGCGGCAAAGGTGTCAACGAAAAGATGGAACATTGCGCATCGCTCACGGGCGGGCGCCCGGGTGTGCTGCACGGGAATCGTACTTATTTGTTACAGGATGATGACGGGCAGATTCTAGAAGGGTTCTCTATCTCAGCGGGGTTAGATTATCCGGGGATTGGTCCAGAACACGCTTGGTTGCACGACATTGGACGCGCGCAATATGTGTCCATCACGGACCGTGAGGCGCTCGAGGCGTTTCAATTGTGCTGCGAGCTTGAAGGCATTATCCCTGCGCTGGAACCCAGCCATGCGTTGGCACATGTGATAAAAATTGCACCCGAGCTGCCCAAAGATCACATCATTTGCATGAACATGTGTGGACGCGGTGACAAGGATATCTTTACGGTGGCCAAGGCGCTAGGCTTTGACATGAACTAAATGCGCTCCGCTTGATCGTCTGCGCCTGTCTGGTTAGGGTTGGCAGCAGAGGAGTTTCCATGCGGTACGTGCTTGCATTCTTGGTCCTTAACATGGCTTTTGTGACGTCGGCCATGGCTCAGACGCCGCAAGATATTGTGCGTTGGGTCTATACCTCTTTGTCACAACAAAGCGCTGCATCCGCTCAAGGGCTGGACTATTTATCTTCACCGGGCCAGAGACATCAGTTTTTCTCGCGTCAGATGGTTGCTTTCTATCAAGCAAATGAGAGTTATGGAGATGATCTCGCGGGGGCTTGCGTCGATTATTCCTTTGCGATCCCTGGGCAAGATTATGATGCCGCAGAAATTGCGCGCACGCTGCGGTTGACGTCAATCAAGGCCGCGGATCGCCTTACAATTGCGGCTGACTTTTCGACCTTTGGGCAACCGGTCAGGGTGCTCTATGAGTTTGCGGCCGAGGATGGGTTCTGGAAAATAGATGACATCGCGGGGCAGGGATTCCGCGTGTCTGAAATCCCATGTGCCGCGAAATCGGCAGATATCGCTGCTGTGCCGATACCCGCGGACTCTTTTTGTTATGAAAGAGATAACAGTACCTTACGTCTTGAATTGACAAACAGCGGCGGGGCGCGGGTCGAAATCAGGAGCTGGCAGTCCAACGGCCACAGTTGTTTCGCGCAACTTGACGGTGCAACGGTTACGGGCGGTTGGGATTTTCCAGGAGATCTAGGTTGTTCACTGCAATTGCGGGTCACGGGGCAAGAAGGGTTAGATGTTTTTGACCCCGATTGGGCCTGCAAAAGAACACTGTGTGGACAACGCGCCACGTTAGAAGGTCTCAGTTTTCCACGTAGTAGTCAGATAGATTGCGCGTTGCTTGACGCCGGACGCTAGTGCCGATCGGGGTCGGGCAAGGCATTGATTTGCAAAACGTCGAGCGGAACAACTTCCAGCGCGCGGTGATGAGTAGCAGTTAGGTTGACCCTTGGAGCACATCCTTCGTCATGGGCCTGCAAAAAGCGACTGGCGCAAAGACACCAAGGGTCGCCGGGTTTTAATCCCTGAAACCCGTATTCCGGGCGCGACGTGCTGAGATCATTGCCAACGTATTTTGAAAAGGCCAGAAATTCGGCTGTCATGATCGCACAAATCGTATGGCTGCCTTGGTCGGAAGCACAGGTATTACACTGCCCATCGCGAAAATATCCGGTTAGTGGATCTGTTCCACAAACCGTCAATTCGCCGCCAAGGATATTGATACTAGGGTCTTTTTCCATCCAGTTGGCTCCTTATAGGCTGTCAGCGATTGTCCTAAACCACTCAATGTTTTCCCGCTGAATCTCGGGTGTGCGGAACCCTTGATCAGCAGCTGTCAGGACAATGACAACGTTGCTATGTTCGTTAATATAGAGATATTGACCATAAATTCCACGGGCCATGTATTCACGGGGACGGGCATCGCGCGGCATCCACCATTGATAACCATATCCGTATTCGTCCGAATTTGTAGGCGCTGATGCCGTCGTGGATGCGATTACCCAATCCCTGGGCACTATTTGCTCCCCCCGCCACTGCCCGCCCTGCGCAATCATTTGGCCAAACCTCGCGTAGTCGCGTGTGGTCAGATTCAACCCGCCCAGAGCAAAAGCAACACCCGCGCCATCGGTCAGATAGTATGGCGCGTGCTCAAGGCCCAGTGGCGCAATGATCTTTTCTGACATGAGGTCAGGAATCGAGCGTCCCGTCGCGCCCCTGATCACCATCCCCAACACATGTGTATCGATGGAAACATACTGCCAGTCAGTTCCGGGTGTTGCGAAGTTTTCTTTTAAGCTGATTGTAAAATCATCCATTAGGCCGCCCAGGGCCAAAACACGCCCCATGCGGTTTATGTCTGAATAATAATCCAGATAGTCTTCGTTAAAGGTCACACCGGTGGACATGTTCAAAACATTGCGCAGAGTTGCCCCGTCATATGCACCACCTGCCAATTGAGGGGCGTATTTTTTGACGGGATCATCCAGCGATGAAATTGCCCCTTCTGCGAGAACAATGCCCGTCAGTGCCGAGATAAAGCTCTTGGACATCGACCAACCAATCCGCAAATCTTGTGGCGATGTGTCTTGATAATAGCTTTCGTGAACCAATGCGCCGTCTTTTAAAACCACCAGTGACGTCGCGTTCCGCATGTCTAGCCAAAGTGGCATTTCAGGTGGTAGATCCATCGCGGACCCCATCGGTAAAGACGACGTCGGGGCGTCAGCAGCAAGTGGTACAGATAGAAAGGCACGGTTCATGTTGCTGAAATTCGCCACAACCTTATTCGCATCAAAAAGGCTGTTTACGGAATATAAGCGCGATATTTCGTCGTGTTTCCACAGACCTATTGCGCCGGCCATCACGCCCAGTGCCAGCAGTGAGTATCCAAGCCATTTCCCAAGAGCGCGCATCAGGTATTTTCCAGCCATTGCACCCAGCGACCGTGGAAATCAGCCCGACCCAAGGAAAGGGTAATATCGCCGGGCCAGAGCCTAAGGACAAGCGCCGCGCCGATAGCACCTTTGGTGTCGCCATCGCTTTCTAAGGAAAGCCATGCCAAGGGGCGTGTTGTCGTGGCTTTGGCCCCGGCGGCCTCGATCAGTTTGGTGCCACGTTCTTGGACGTCACGTGGGAAGTATTGCCATGCGACAGTGTGCTGGATGAGATGCGTGTGTCCTTCTGGCGCCGCGATCAATCGTTTTTCTAGCCAATCGATGGCATCGGACCGGTCAATTTTTGCATTCATGACGGTTGCTGCGGCGCGGGTTAGCTGGAGACGGTCGGGTTGATCTGGCCACAGGTAAGCAGTCAACCGCAGTAGGTCCTGTGGGACCGCTGGGTTCAGTGGATTGAGATCAACGCCCGCACGGTTCGCTATTTTTGGCAGGCTCAAAGGTGGTAGCGGTCCATCCCAGTCTGGAGCTAAGGTCAAAACCGGTGTCGATAACCCAAGTGTTCGACCGGGCAATTCAACTGCGTAGTGATCCCACATCAGATTTAACCCGCCGCTTGCCCCTAACTCGGACAACCATACCGGTTGATCAAAACGCGCGCCGACAACGGCTGCGCCTGCCATGAGAGCGGCGGAACGTCTGACTTCGTTTGTTTGCGGGGGGCTTTCAACCCAGTCCAACAAGAAGTTTTCGTGGGATTTAAGGGCTGCAAGAACTGCTTTAGCTAACACTTCGTTCGATACGGTATTGGGGGGGTAAACAGTCGTGAGTTCCGCCGCTTGCTCTGTCAGGACCAAGGCATGGAGACCCCCGGCAATACGTAAGGGCAAGGACGCACCTGCGGGCCCGATATCACCGCTGAAACTGGCAAAACGAGCGCCCAGCCTGCTGTCATAGGGCCATTCTTCGGCCAGTACGTTTAACAGCTGGGCCATAAACGGTGATCCGAGCCGTTCGCAGCTGATTGCCTGATCTTTAAAAGCTTCGGAGAGGGTCATTTAAATCGATCTACCAATTTTTCGAATGGGGATCGTGTGTCTGCCTGCACGTCCTCGGCAGCAGGCGATGGAGGCGTTTGTTTTTCAGTGTTTCGTTTTCCCGTACTTGGGCGTGCGGGCGAAACGCGAAGGGCGACCGCATTGCTGAATTTTGCAGGGTCATCCTGGGCAAGAAATGGCGCGCCGTCACTAACACCCCGCAAAACATCATCCAACCAGCTTTGATCTGCCTTCGCAAAATCACTTAGGACATAAGATGGGACGCGGTCTTTGTGCCCAGGATGTCCAACGCCCAACCGGACGCGTGCGTAATCAGGGCCAATATGCGCGTGGATTGAGCGCAAGCCATTGTGCCCTGCGTGACCGCCACCCGTTTTATATTTAACTTTACCTGGTGCGAGATCGATTTCGTCGTGCAAAACGATAACGTCGGCGGGATCAACCTTGTAAAACCGCATGGCTGCCTGAACGGATTGGCCAGAATTGTTCATATAGGTTTCGGGTTGCAGCAACACCGCACGCTCAGATCCAAAGCGCCCGTCGCTGATGCGGCCCTGATGTTTCGCTTTCCAAGGCGCAAAATCATAATCCTGCGCGATACGGTCCAGCGCCATAAAGCCAATATTGTGTCGATTGCCAGAATACTTGGGGCCAGGATTCCCCAAACCTATAAAGAGTATCATGCCTGTTGCTCCGTCATGTCGCGGTGCAGCATAGCGGAACCGCACTCGAAACGAAATACGGGGCCGCGTAGGGCCCCGTATCCAGTGTCAGGTTCTGAAAAACCTGATTATTCTTCTGCGGACTCTGCTGGTGCTTCAGCGTCGTCTGCCTCATCTTCGTCGTCAGAAGAAGAAAGGCCAGCAGGCGCGGACAATTGAGCGATCACAAAGTCACGATCAATAGATGGCGTTGCACCTTCTGGCAGCTTTACCGAGGAGATCGTGATGTTATCACCAATTTCCATTTCGGAAATATCGATGGTGATGTGATCAGGAATATCGCCTGCTGTTACAATCAATTCCACTTCTGGGCGGATAAGGGTCAAGACACCGCCTTTTTTCAGACCTGGTGAAACATCTTCGCCTTCCACTTCAACCGCGATAAACAGGTTGATTTTGGTTGTACGGCGCAGGCGCATGAAATCGATGTGTGTTGGCAGGTCTTTGACAACATGGCGCTGAACATCGCGGCAAATGACACGAACGTCATCGTGGCCTTCAACCTTCATGTTGAACAGGGTCGATTTAAACCGACCGGCGCGCAATTTTTTGATCAGCACGTTAAAGGGAATGTTGATCGGCAGCGGGTCAACATCACCACCAAAAACAATACCAGGAACCATGCCGTCGCGACGTGCTTGACGAGCGGCGCCCTTGCCTGTCCCCGTACGTTCCTGAGCGACAAGATCCGGAACTTCTCCAGCCATTGATACTCTCCAATTTAATTTAGGGTGGGGCTCCTCCAAGGCTGTAGCCCCACGTGAAGTCGCGCGTATAGACTGGTTTCCAACCGTTGAAAAGTGCTTTTCTGCTTGAATGCCTATCAGTGGACGTCCTTGGAGGCGCGAAACAATCTGCGCCGCGATTTGTCTTTCCAGACGGGTCAGATCAGGCGTGGCTGTTTGTCCTAATTCTGATGGCCCCGGTGCTTGATCGTACTGATCCGCGCGATTTGCTGAAGTGGACGCGAAACGATGAAGATCACACCAGTGGTTCTGTTTTAGCCATTCCGCAAAATCCGAATCTGCTCATTAGTGTCATGTTCGCGCCAAAGGGTATCAAGAGGCCAGATTTGGCGCGCTTTGAGCGGCAAAATGTTGCAATGGGCCAGAGCCGAGCCTTTCCCTGAGGTTGTGAGAAAAGTTGAGATTAAACTTGCCAACGCCCCTCAAAATCTTCTGGAACAAGCAGGTTGTGCCGCCCTAATGCGGTGACTTGAGTTTCACCGCAAAGTGCCATCGTCACATCTAGTTCTTTATGAATGACTTCCAATGCTTTGGTTACGCCGGGTTGCCCCATTGCGCCGAGACCATGCACAAAGGCCCGCCCGATATAGGTGCCCTTGGCCCCCATCGCCAAAGCCTTGAGAACATCTTGCCCAGAACGAATGCCGCTGTCCAAGTGGACTTCGATCTTGTCTCCAACAACATCCATGATCGGTCCCAAGGCCCTGATCGAAGACAGAGCGCCATCCAACTGGCGACCGCCGTGATTGGAAACGATGATCGCATCCGCGCCAACTTGTAAGGCCATCTTCGCGTCCTCGGCATCAAGAATGCCTTTTAGGATCAGCGGCCCGCCCCATAATTTCTTGATCTCTTTAACGTCTTCCCAATTCAGGTGCGGATCAAAACTTTCGGCTGCCCAGACAGATAAAGACGAAAGATCGCTGATCCCATCAATATGGCCAACGATGTTTCCGAAGTGACGGCGTTTCGTTTTTGCCATGCCTGCAATCCAACGCCATTTCGTCGCAAGATCGGCAATGTTGGACAGGGTGGGTCTGATAGGGATGCTGAGGCCGTTTTTGAGATCCTTATGCCGTTGCCCCAGAATTTGCAGATCAAGGGTGAGCACTAAGGCTGAACAGTTTGCGTCTTTTGCACGCTGGATGGCATTGTTGACAAATTTCTTGTCCCGCATCGCATAAAGCTGGAACCAAAATGGCTTGCTCGTGTGCTCCGCGATATCCTCGATAGAACAAATAGACATGGTTGACAGGGTGAACGGCACACCGAATGCTTCGGCCGCTTTGGCCGCCAGTATTTCACCGTCCGCATGTTGCATCCCGGTCGATCCGACAGGGGCAAGTGCGACGGGCATGGACACATCCTGTCCAATCATCTGGCTTGCGGTGCTGCGTCCAGTCATATCAACCGCAACGCGCTGCCGCAGCCTGATTTTTTCAAAATCAGTGGTGTTCTCGCGGAAAGTGGTTTCCGTCCAGCTCCCGGATTCCGCATAGTCATAAAACATCCGTGGGGTTCTACGTTTATGTAGATCTTTTAAATCTTGGATGTTTGTTATGACCGGCATGGTAGTTCCTCATATTGGTAATTTCTGATTACCAATCGGGGCGGCATTTATCAATTGGCGACCGCACTTTAACTTATCGCGTGGAAAACCGTGGCGCACCCTGCAATCAGGTGCGCGCCATCTTTTTCAGCGACTGTTTCACCTTGATCAAGCGCTGTGCGCGCCATCAGCGAGGCTTTTAACAAATGTCAGCACATCCGCGACGCTTTCGCCTGCGCCAATCTTGGAGACAATTGCCGAACCGACAACCGCCCCGTCCGCGACGCTGGCAATGGCGCGGGATTTTTCTGGGGTGTTGACCCCGAAACCGACGATCACCGGCAAGCCACCTTGTTCTTTGATCCGTGCAACCTCTGGGCCAACATCACCGGCTTGTGCCTCGGCGGCACCTGTGATGCCGGTGATTGAAACATAATACACAAATCCTGACGTGTTTTGCAGCACCCGCGGCAGGCGCTTCTCATCCGTCGTTGGCGTTGCGAGGCGGATAAAGTTTAACCCTGCGGCCTGCGCGGGCAGGCAAAGTTCGCTGTCTTCTTCTGGCGGCAAATCAACGACAATCAGCCCGTCGATCCCGGCCTCTTTTGCGTCTTTTAGAAAAACCTCGACGCCGCGACTGTAGATCGGGTTGTAATAGCCCATAAGCACGATCGGCGTTGTTTGATCGGTTTCGCGGAAGGCGCGCGCCAAATCCAATGTGCGTTGCAGGGTCATGCCGCCTTCAAGGGCGCGTTGACCGGCCAATTGAATGGTTGGTCCGTCTGCCATGGGATCCGTGAACGGTAACCCCAATTCGATGATGTCCACACCCGCGCCCGGCAGACCTTTGACGATCTCAAGGGATGTGTCAAAATCCGGATCTCCGGCCATTATATAGGATACAAATGCTTTTTTACCCTCTTGGGCTAAAGCCGCGAATTTATCATCGATACGGGTCATAGTGGCACCTTTCAGCAATCCGACTCCAAATGCCTAAATCTGATGAGGAAATCAATGCACCATTCACACGGGCCGGGCGGATGAATGCCGTGTGGGGCAATTTATGTCCCTTTTCCCCTCACAATTGGGGATCTGTATCCCTATGTTGCAGGCATGAATTACATTCTTGCGATCCTGCTCCCGCCGTTGTCGATCCTGCTGACAGGTCGTCCGATTTTGTCGATCATTGTGTTTTTACTCTGGGTTCCAGCCTTGTTTTTTTCCGGCGGTTTGACCCATCCGATGTTTATTCTACTGGCTTGGGCATTGATTTTTCATGCCCGCGAAGACCGCCGCGAACGCTTCTAAGCACCCAGACCTTGTGTCTGACGCGCAATCCCTCTAGGGGATGCGCCAACAATCAGGGGACACTGACATGGGTTTCAAAATGGGAATCGTGGGCCTGCCGAATGTCGGCAAATCCACGCTGTTTAATGCACTGACACGTACAGCGGCTGCACAGGCTGCCAATTTTCCGTTTTGCACGATAGAGCCGAATGTCGGCGAAGTCGCCGTGCCCGATGCGCGTTTGGACAAATTGGCAGACATTGCGCAGTCCAAACAGACCATTCCTACCCGAATGACGTTTGTCGACATTGCCGGTTTGGTAAAGGGAGCCTCCAAAGGGGAGGGTCTTGGCAACCAGTTTTTGGCAAACATTCGCGAAGTGGACGCGATTGCCCATGTCTTACGCTGTTTTGAAGATGGCGACGTGACCCATGTTGAAGGGCGTGTTGACCCTGTAGCGGACGCGGAAACAATTGATACCGAGTTAATGCTCGCTGATTTGGAGAGCATCGAGAAACGTTTGCAAAACATCATCCGCAAAGTGCGTGGTGGCGATAAGGAAGCCGTTCAGCAGCAGCGACTGATGGAAGCCGCGAAAACTGCGTTAGAGCAGGGGCAGCCAGCGCGGGTGGTCGACGTTGATGAGGACGACGCAAAAGCATGGAATATGCTGCAGCTTCTGACAACCAAACCTGTTCTCTATGTTTGCAATGTGGGCGAGACGGAGGCTGCCGAAGGCAATGAACATTCGGCACGTGTGGCTGAGATGGCCGCTGCGCAAGGCAATTCACATGTGATTATTTCGGCTCAGATCGAAGAGGAAATCAGCCAGCTGGAGACAGACGAAGCTGAGATGTTCTTGGACGAAATGGGCCTGTCTGAGGCTGGATTAGATCGCTTGATCAGAGCTGGATACGAACTGTTGCATTTGGAGACCTACTTTACGGTTGGACCCAAAGAGGCGCGCGCGTGGACGATCCCGGCTGGTACTTCTGCGCCCAAAGCAGCGGGCGTGATCCACGGTGACTTTGAAAAAGGGTTCATTCGTGCCGAAACCATCGCATATGGTGATTTTGTCGACTTGGGGGGAGAGCAGCCGGCAAAAGAAGCGGGTAAAATGCGCGCCGAGGGTAAATCCTATGTCGTCAAGGACGGGGATGTCCTGCATTTCCTCTTCAACACCTAAGGCAAAGCCTGAAGGTTGAATTTTACGCCTGATCGTTCCGGTGACCCTGATCGGAGCGCTTCAGTGAGCCGACGACAGGCCTGACGCAATGGCAGACGCTCCAGTCGTAGGGCGTGTGCCAAAGCGGTGGCACGGACATACCACCGCCTCGTTTAGTTATGTGAGGTTTGCGCAGAAAGACTGGATTCGAGTGCAAGCTTCCGTCAGCGCTTCATCCGACGTCGCATAGCTGACCCGGAAATTCGGCGAGAGCCCAAAGGCCGCGCCAAAAACGACAGCAACACCGGTTTCTTCTAGCAGGGCTGTGGCAAAGGCTTCATCAGTGTCGATCAACACACCAGCGGCAGATGTTTTGCCGATCAGCCCAGCAATAGACGGATAGACATAGAATGCGCCATCCGGCACCGGGCAGCGGATTCCTTCGGCGTCGTTGAGCATTTTCACAACAAGATCGCGGCGACGGGCGAACATTTCATTGTTAGGCGCAATAAAATCCTGTGGGCCGCTTAAAGCCTCGACCGCAGCCCACTGACTGACCGAACAAGGGTTTGAAGTGCTTTGCGACTGCACCTTGCGCATGGCGCCGATTAGTTCTTGGGGACCTGCCGCATACCCGATCCGCCATCCTGTCATCGCATAGGCTTTGCTAACGCCATTCACAGTCAGCGTACGGTCATAGAGACGTGGCTCGACCTGTGCAGGTGTGCAGAATTTAAAATCATCGTAAACCAAATGTTCGTACATATCATCCGTCATGATCCAAACATGTGGGTGACGCATCAAAACATCGGTCAAGGATTTCAGCTCGTCCCACGTATATCCTGCGCCGGTTGGATTTGAGGGCGAATTAAAGATCAACCACTTGGTTTTATCCGTAATGGCCGCTTCCAACTGGTCCGCTGTTAGTTTGAACCCCGTTTGCAACGAAGCTTCTGCGATCACGGGTTCGCCGCCTGCCAATAGGACCATATCAGGGTAGCTGACCCAATAGGGCGCTGGGATCACGACTTCGTCGCCGTCATTCAGGGTCGCCATCAAAGCGTTGTAAAGGATTTGTTTACCACCAGTGCCCACACTGACCTGCGAAGGGGTGTAGATTAAGTCATTGTCACGCTGCAACTTGTCGCAGATGGCCTGTTTCAGTTCCGGAATGCCATCAACGGCTGTATACTTAGTTTTGCCAGTGTTGATGGCTTGTATTGCCGCGTCCTTGATGTTTTGAGGGGTGTCAAAATCAGGTTCTCCGGCACCCAAGCCGATGACGTCGCGGCCAGCGGCCTTGAGCTCGCCTGCTTTCGTCGTAACAGCGATCGTTGGAGACGGTTTGACGCGTGCGAGTGTCGTTGACAGGAAATTCATGAGGGCCTCGGTTTGATAAAACTTGGGCCGTTCATAGGGGGCGATGCGTCCCCAATCAAGCGTGATAGCGCATAGGAGACTACAAGATGGACGATGCTCAGAATTGGTACGGGCCCGAAACGGCGACGTTTGGAGACCGACTGGCTGCTGCACGGGAAATGGCAGAGATGACGCAGCCGGAGCTGGCGCGTCGCCTTGGGGTACGTGTTGCGACGTTACGCGGGTGGGAAAACGATCTTAGTGAACCGCGTGCCAATCGCTTGTCGATGATGGCTGGGTTGTTAAATGTATCGATGATGTGGCTTATAAACGGGCAGGGTGATGGGCTTGACGCGCCGTTGGAAGAAGCATCCCTGCCAGCGTCTGCCCATGATATACTGAATGAATTGCGCGAACTGCGCACGGATATGATTGCCCGAGTTGAACAAATGGGGCGGTTAGAAAAGAAATTGCGCACGGCGCTCAAGGAAGAGTCTGATGGCAGAACTGCATGAACACCGCATAAAACGTTTGAAAATGCGCTCTATGCGACGTGGTATCAAAGAAATGGATCTGATCCTGCAACGGTTTGCCGAGGCACATCTAGAGAGCATGAATGACGCTGATCTTACCCTATACGATAAGATGTTGAGCGAGAATGATCATGACCTATATCAATGGGTTACGGGGCAAACGAGTGCACCTGAAATCTACGGCGGTCTGGTGGATGAAATTGTAAAAGATTTACCTGAAACCAGTCTGTGAAACGCAACGTACGCATATTTTTTTAGTTTTTAACGAAATATTGGGCTTTCCAGCGCAATTTCGCTTCAACCAAGTAACGGCGGAGCGCGCGTATGAGTATTCAAGATCCCATTAAGTCCGAAGTTGTTCAACAGGGCCAGAACCATAGTTTCATGATTAACTATCTTGAGGCTTTGTCTCTTGTGGAACGGCTACATCGTCTTTTGTTGGACGTTATCAAAGACGAATTTGAACGCGTAGGTGTTTTGGAGATCAATGCTGTGCAAGCTCTTTTGCTGTTCAACATTGGTGATAACGAAGTGACCGCCGGGGAATTGAAAAGCCGCGGGTACTACCAAGGTAGCAATGTAAGCTATAACCTAAAGAAATTGGTCGAGATGGGCTACATGCACCATCAACGATGTGAGATTGATCGCCGTTCGGTCCGGGTTAAGTTGACTGAGCAAGGCCGCACGGTTCGAGATGTTGTGACAGAGCTGTTCTCGCGTCATGCAGATGGCTTGCAACAAAAAGGCGTTTTAGGCCCTGAAGGGATCGACGATATTACGCGCTCACTCAAACGGATGGAACGTTATTGGACTGATCAGATTCGCTACATTTACTGAAGTCTTCCTACAACCACGCCTTCAAGTTCTTTTTTGAGCTTTTGAGTTAAGGCTTGGCTGTAATCTTCGAAAGCCGATGCGGTTTGAACAAATGAATCCGGACCGGAAATGACTTCGGCCCGGAAATACGACGACAACTGCGAGATTTCGCTTTGACGCTGATCGCGGGACGCGAGTGTGCTAGAACCTATCACCAATGCGTTGACCGTTATGTCGGATTCGAGAATTTTCTCTTTTACATGGCGGGGCCTCGGTCCTAAATTTGATCTCCCATCTCCGGAAATATCTAACGTGAGTTTCCAACAGCGACCGCTCTGTTCCGTTAGTTTTCGTGCTCCGTAGTTCATGGCGATACCCAACGCCGTGCCGGGCGTCGCTTCCCGTCTTTGTGTTGACGCGAGTGTTGCACTAATCTCTGTGATACTGTCCAGACCAGTGATCGACGTCCATGGAAGCAGTACTTTCTGATCAGCTGGCCCACTCCATTCATATATCATGAGACGGATAGGTGCACTTGGCATTGCAAGCAAGATTTGGATAATTTCTGGATCGTTTAAGGATGCTACGACTCCGTCCATTTGTAAGCGGTATTCACGTAAATCTACAGAGCCGGATACATCTAAACCTAGTGCCAATGCCTGTCTGCATTGTGCTGCTGACGAAATTGGCAAAGCTGACAATGCCAAAGCGAGGAAACGGGCCTTGAGCATTCCATTTACCCCTTCGAGTCTCGAAGGGTATCGACAATGCCGATCAAAGGCAGGGATAATTCGCGCATCAACTTTCGTCGCATCGCGTCTTCGTAGTCTTTGAACCCGTCGGCTATTTCAACGAAAGCGCCAGGGCCCCGAATTAACTCAGTCTTGTAGAAGGTTACCAGCTCCGCATCTATTTGCGGGTTTGCCCCTAGAATGACCAAACCATTTGTTGTGATATCGTCAAAGGGAAAAGCTGCATAAGCCTGTTTTGGTCCGAAGCCCTCATTGTTTTTTCCATCTCCAGATACATCCAGCGTTTTATGGCGACAAGGAGGAGAGTCTTGGAGCATGCCAGCGCCGTATCCGAGGGCATGGCCCATCGCCGTTGGAAAATCGTTGTGCCCGCGCTTGCTGCGCGCAATTTTGTTGGCTGCAAGCAACAATTTGGATGGTTCGTCAATCGCCAGCCAATCCAAAACAACGCGTTGATTGTAACGTCCAGACCACTCATACACCGCTAAGGCAATGTGTTGGTTCGATGCAAAGATTGCGGCTTGAACCTGAGGGGCAAGCAGCGCGGCGGCGAGGCCGTCACGTTGTAAGCGATCTTCAGAGATGTCGACCGAACTGGACACGTCAAGCGCTAACAGCAGTGCTTGCCGGCAATTGCTTGCCATTGCCGGCGCGCTAAACCACGTCAGGAAAATCACAAATGTTGTGGCTTTCACCAATGCCCAACATTCTCCATGCTGATCCAAGGTTCGGCCGGAGGTAGATTTTCGCCTTCTTGAAGAAGCTCAATCGAGACATTATCTGGCGAGCGAACAAAAGCCATATGCCCATCCTTGGGTGGACGATTAATCGTAACCCCATTGGCCATAAGATGCTGGCAAACCTCGTAAATGTTCTCAACACGATACGCTAAATGACCAAAATGACGGCCGTCACTTGGCAAGTCGTCGTCGCCATCCCAGTTGTATGTCAGCTCAATCGGACACTCCTCTTGGCCGGGAGGAGCCATAAATATCAGCGAGAATCGACCACCTTCACTGTCATGGCGCCGAGTTTGTTCAAGGCCTAGAAGTTTGTAAAAGGCCATGGATTTTTCCAGATCTTTCACTCGAACCATAGTGTGTAAATACGTTAAAGCCATTCAAAAGTCCCTGTATGAAGTCTTGTTCGGAACTTAACACGGTTGCGCGTGAAATCCAGCGTTCCCGTGCCTAACGGCGCGGATCATATGGGTAAAAAGACCGAAGAAGGAGGAATTTTCAGAATACACTATATAGCTGTTCCGCAGTTGCATCTGCCCAGATATAGTCTCGAGCGACTCACTCCCTTGGAAAGGACTTTTCATGCCCCTTAGCTCAGAGCAAGAAGCCGAAATAACGGATCTACGCGCCGCAGCACAAACAACACTGCGGGCGACAGCGCCGGGCATGGAGCAGCATTTATACAAGGCACATCAGGTGCTCGACCACGGGTTTGTTCGTGTCATTGATTACATGGGGGATGATGCCGCGATATGTCAGGCCGCGCGCGTTTCTTATGGCAAGGGGACCAAATCGGTTCAAAATGATGAGGGTCTCATTCGCTATTTAATGCGTCATTGGCATTCGACGCCGTTCGAGATGTGTGAGATTAAGTTGCACGTAAAACTTCCAGTGTTTGTGGCACGACAATGGATCAGGCACCGCACAGCGAACGTAAATGAGTATTCCGCCAGGTATTCGATTTTGGATCGCGAGTTTTACATTCCAGCAGAAAGTGATTTGGCTGCGCAGTCTGTGGTTAACAATCAGGGGCGGGGCGGCACCCTGGAAGGTTCGGAGGCGGCACGGGTTCTTGAAATTCTTAAAGCGGATAGCAACCGCTGCTATGATAACTATGAAGCGATGATAAGTCAGGACGGACAAGACGGTCTGGCGCGCGAGTTAGCGCGGATGAATCTACCGGCGAATGTGTACACACAATGGTATTGGAAAGTGGATTTGCACAATCTTTTCCATTTCTTACGGTTGCGGGCGGACGCACACGCCCAGTATGAAATCCGTGTCTACGCGGATGCGATCTGCGCGATGGTCGCTGACTGGGTGCCTGCAGCCTACAAGGCGTTCGAGGATTATCGTTTGGGCGGTGCTACAATGTCAGGGAAGGCGCTGGATTGTGTTCGAAAGATGTTAAAGGGTGAAGAGGTTACTCAGGAAAATTCGGGAATGAGCAAAGGGGAATGGCGCGAATTTATGGGTGTCCTTAACGGCCCCGAATAGATCAGATGCTTTCGGCGGAGCCGCTGGTTAGCGCGAGAATGCATATTGTTTCGCGCTTCTGGGCGGTATCCGGCTAACTTGACGAACCAGAATGACGCATAGCAGAGATGCTGCGCGTTTATTCATTGTCAAAGAAGCTTGAGGTCGCTGGCCATTTGACGCCCATCGCGTCCTTCCATCAGTTCAAAGCTAACTTTCTGATCGTCGGCTAATCCAGTTAAGCCGGATTTTTCAACAGCAGAAATATGAACGAATACGTCAGATCCTCCGCTTTCTGGTGCAATAAATCCGTATCCCTTGGTTGTGTTGAACCACTTCACGGTGCCGTTTGGCATAAGTCCCGTGCCTCCTCTTCAAGTTCTTTCGCACTAAAAATGCCAGTGCACATAATATTGACGATCAGCATGAATGACATTTCGCTGCTCATCTGGTTTAAAAGTTTGTGCTTTGACGTCGAAAATCAAGTGAAACAGACTATCACATGGTCAAATTTACGTTAGATGCTAATAAAAGTGGGGAAAAAATATGCAACTGTACGGACTGAAAAACTGCGATACTTGTCGCAAGGCAATGAAAGCTTTGCCTCGCGCACAGCTGGTGGATGTGCGTAAAGACGGCGTTCCAACGGAAACTTTACAGTGTGCTTTCCAGGTTTTTGGTCCAGCGCTTTTGAATACGCGCTCCACAACGTGGCGCGGATTGGAGGAAAATGAGCGCTCAAAACCACCGCTGGAGCTCCTCCTTGCACACCCCGCACTCATGAAGCGGCCGCTCATTGTTGTCGGCGATGATATGTATTTGGGGTGGACTCCAGATGTTCAGGCCGCTCTAGGAGCGGCCTGACGTTGGAATTTAGTCTTCTTGCAGGCGGCGTGACAGAACTTTGTCCAAAGACAATGGACCCGCGCCTTTGATTACGAGAACCAGAAGGACAAAGACCCAGAACGCCCGTTGATCCAGAATAACGCTGTCAGGGAAACGATCAAACCAAGCGCCGAATGTCTCCTTGTGCTCAAAGCCGCCATGGCCAATCAAGTCAGTCAAGGATTGAACAACGATGAAGCCGATCATGCCGAGTGCAGCGAACCGCGTGAGGAGACCGACGACGATCAAAGCGGGCAGGATGAATTCGGCCCAAGTCCCTGAAACGACAACTGCCCAGTGAAAGAATGTAAGCTGTGAGGTATCATAGCCTACGCTTTCCATCACTCTTGGGAAAATCTGTGCGTAAGCGCCAACGGAAGGCTGAAACAAGCCGAGAATGCCATCCCCCAATTTTGTTAGCCCCGAGACCCAAAAATAAAGCAAGAGCGTTGCGGCGAAGACAAAGCGGGCCAGCGATGCCAAAAGCCAGTCAGCCCTAGATAGCCAATTTGTCAGCGCGTTGTAGAGCGTAATCATTTAGTTTTCCTTTTTAGTGTCGTTCATCAGCGCATGAGAAGACAGCGCCAGTGTCAAAGCTTGTGTTAGGTCGAAATCGGGCTCGTGTTCCAATGTTTGCTCTGTAGCCTGCCCAAATGGAATGCCGCTGTTTAATCTTTCCAACCATTCTGCGTCACCTGTTGCTAAAAGGTGCGGCTGAGGGTCAAAATCTGGACGTGTAACAAGTACATCCTGGGATACGGCGCGTGGTTTAGGAGCGCCGGGAACTGTATTGAAACGCCATAGGTCGAAAAGAGGCCAAGCCGATTTTAACACTATGGATGCCGGCGCCAAGACCATGCGGGTTTCAAACGCGTCTTGATCTCCTGTCTGGAGAGGGGTGGCGTCAAAGGGAACACTGTCTGCTGCGTGATAGGATTGGCGCATTGCGAGATCCAGCCGGGCGCAGTCGGGCAGGTATCCCAAGTGGCGAAGCGGTTCAAAAGCTTCCAGATAAGTGGGAAAGTGCCGACCATAGAACATCATCAGCGGGGATGCAGGTGGGTGTGCACGAACATACAGCATGGCCAGACGATGAAAACTCTCTGCCCCGATGAGCTTGCGCACCAATGGAAAAGCAGTCGCGAGCGCCTCGCTTAACGATACGATGACGTTGTTGCGATAGACTGAAAACCGCCGTCCGGCCGCCGCGCCTTCTGCGTCACGTAAGCCTTCAGGAACAGGTATTTCTGCGTCAAGTAATGCAGTTCTGAATGTCTGTTGCGAAACGGTCATTGTACTGGTTGTAGTGCGCGCGCTGCACGATCAGCCTCGGCTCTTAAGGTCGCCCAATCCGGTACATCCGTATCCCATTCAACGAGAACAGGACGTGGGCCACTTTCTTTCAAGGTGTGGTTCAGTAATTCCCAAACGGGGTCGACAACGGGTTTGGCATGACTGTCGATCAGCAAAGGAGCACCATGATCGTCGATATCTTCGTCGTGCCCGCCCACATGAATTTCCCCGACAGCATGGAGAGGGAATGCATCGATATACCCCTCGGGTGAGTACCCTAGGTTGGTTGCCGATATGAATACATTGTTCACGTCGAGCAGCAGGCCACAACCGGTTCGCTTTACCAATTCAGTTAGGAAGTCTGTTTCACTCCAACTGCTTTCCGCAAACGCAAGATAGCTGGAGGGGTTTTCGAGCAACATCTGTCGCCCCAAAGTTTCCTGCACCTCGTTGATATGGGATTCGACATGAGCCAATGTCTCATTGGTGTAAGGTAGCGGGAGTAAATCATTTAAAAATTCAGCGCCATGTGTCGACCAAGCCAAGTGTTCAGAGAAACTGGCCGGTTTTGTCTTGGCTACCAATTCTTTCAGGCGACCCAAATGGGCCTTGTCGAGCGGCTGCGTGCCGCCAATGCTCAGGCCTACACCGTGCACGGAAAGGGCAAACTTTTCTTGCAATGCACGTAACTGCGCGTGTGGCCGACCACCATTGCCCATATAGTTTTCAGCATGAACTTCGATCCAGGCAACGGTTCCCGGTTCGGCCATTAGTTCGTCGAAATGTTGGGGCTTATAGCCTACGCCCGGCGCAGCAGGCAGATGTTCGTATCGGGGAGAAGTGTCAAGCATAGGGCTCTCCGAGTATTGCGGTCAGCCGATATTTGAAACGCGCCCGGCGATAGCCGCCGAGCGCGGAATTCTATATTAAGCAGGCACGTCGCGAGAAAGTTCTTCAAGCGAGCCTTTGCGCTCTCCACCGTCTGCCATTGCAGGTAGTTCGATTTCAGCACATGTTCCAGCGTCAACCAGTGTCCATGCGTTGCCTTGGTAGTCAACAGTGGATGTACCCGCACATGTTGTGCCGGGTCCCGCGGCACAGTCGTTTGCGCCTGCAAGTGAAACACCAAAACATTTTTCTTTTGAAGCGGCGCCGACTGTTGTTGTTTGAGCAACAAATGCAGCAGCAACTGCGCTTGCGAGAGCGACGGTTTTTATCGTGTTGGACATTTTGCTTTTCCTCATTTAGGCGGCCTTTTGGCCATCGATGTCATATTAATACCAAAGCTGACCCAAGATGCCATTCACGAGCTTGTGTGTAACAAATACGTCAGCCAAGAGTGAGCGGAGATCCTCGAATACGGGATGACTCCTAACGAAATGTTTCATTGCGGCCGCGTTCTCAGGAATATCCGCTTTTAATCGATAACATTGTTACAGTAAATCTGGGGGCGTTGCTTCATTCCCCAAAGCCATTGTTACAGTTTTTAAGCGGTCAACGGTAGTCTTTTTCTCGCCCAGGCGGCGGATGGTGACTGTCCTTTGTTCCACTTCCCGCGCCCCGACAGCCAGAATGACCGGCACTTTACCGACCGAATGCTCTCTGACTTTATAGTTTATTTTCTCGTTTCTCAGATCAGCTTCGGCGCGCACGCCTGCAGCTTTGAGCGTATCGACAACTTCTTGAACATAGTCATTAGCATCTGAAATGATCGATGCCACGACAACCTGACGTGGGGCCAACCAGAAGGGCAGCTTCCCGGCTGAGTTTTCGATCAGAATACCGATGAAGCGTTCAAAGGACCCAAGACAGGCCCGGTGTAACATGTAAGGGCGATGTTTGGCACCATCCTCAGCAACATATGTTGCACCCAGTCTTTCGGGCAGGTTCGGATCAACCTGAAACGTGCCGCATTGCCATTCACGACCAATCGCATCTGTCAGTTTGAAGTCAAGTTTAGGTCCATAAAAAGCACCTTCACCTGCGTCCAGTATATAAGGGTGGCCGGTGGCCTTGATCGCGTTTTCCAGGGCGTTTTCGACGTGATCCCAGCTCTCCTCGCTGCCAACCCGTTTTTCGGGGCGCGTTGCGAACATGATCTCAAATTTCTCAAACCCGAGGTCTTTATATACGGACGATAGGAAATTGATGAAGGCTGCGCATTCCTCTTCGATCTGATCCTCGCGGCAAAATATATGCCCGTCATCCTGCGTAAATCCACGCACCCGCATGATCCCGTGTAGCGCGCCCGAGGGTTCGTATCGATTGCATGATCCAAATTCAGCAATACGCAGCGGCAGATCACGATAGGATTTCAAACCTTGGTTGAAAATCTGCACATGGCAGGGGCAATTCATCGGTTTCAGCGCGTTGATCGCTTTTTCACGAGCGTGGTCTTCGTCAACTTCGACGATGAACATGTGTTCTTGGTATTTGTCCCAATGCCCAGAGGCTTCCCACAGTTTGCGGTCGACAACCTGCGGCGTGTTCACCTCTTGATAGCCAGCAGCGCGTTGTTTGCGACGCATGTATTCCTGCAGACTGGTATAAATCGACCAGCCGTTTGGGTGCCAGAACACCTGACCTGGGGCCTCTTCCTGCATGTGATACAGGTCCATTTCCCGTCCCAGTTTCCTGTGATCCCGTTTGGCGGCTTCTTCGAGCATGTTGAGGTGGGCGCGCAGTTTTTCCTTGCCAGTAAAGGCGACACCGTAAATGCGCTGCAACATGGCGCGTTCGCTGTCACCGCGCCAATAAGCGCCTGCAATAGACATCAGCTTGAATGCATCACCGGGTACCTGACCTGTGTTTTGCAAATGTGGACCGCGGCACAGATCTTGCCAATCGCCATGCCAATACATGCGCAACGGCTCATCCCCCGGGATTGCCTCGATCAATTCGACTTTGTAAGGCTCATCCAAATCTGTGTAATGCTGAATGGCGCGCGTGCGATCCCACACTTCGGTGCGCACAACATCCCGTTTGTTGATGATCTCTTTCATCTTCTTTTCGATGACCCCGAGGTCTTCGGGGGTAAACGGTTCGGCACGGTCAAAATCGTAGTACCAGCCGTCCTTGATCACAGGGCCGATGGTCACTTGGGTCTCTGGCCAGATTTCTTGAACAGCGCGCGCCATGATATGCGCCAGATCGTGCCGAACCAATTCATTGGCTTGTGCTTCGTCTTGCATGGTATGCAAAGCGATGGAGGCGTCGGAGGTGATCGGCCATGCCAGATCATAATGCGCACCGTTCACAGTGGCACTGATCGCCTTTTTACGCAAAGACGTTGAAATGCTAGCAGCAACATCGCCAGCCGTTACGCCAGCGTCAAAATTGCGCGCATTACCATCGGGGAAAGTGAGAGAGATTTGGGCCATTTATGGCGCTCCTCGTCAGTTTGGCGCCTACGAGACGCCCGGTTGCGGGTTGAGCGCCCGCTAATACCCCAGCATCAGAAACTGTCAAGACAATGCGCCAAGTATACCGAAGAATACGTTGACTGCGACGCCTGACGTGTTAAATCCGACACGTTTCCAATTCGAAATTCTTGGGCAAAGAAGGGGCGACAATGGCGCGCTACAACAAATCGTTTAAATTGAGCATCCGTGATGTGGACCTGATCGAAGAAGCACTGCGTGCCCGGTCCCGCGAACTGTGCAAAATGCGGCGCGCTCTGTCCGATGAAAACCCGGCTGACGTGGAGGCTGTGCGCGTAATCGAAGCGGATCAACACGAAAACGAAGAATTGCTTGGTCGTCTCCATAATCAAAAAGTGTTTTACCGCCCAATCAGTGGAACTTACCTGGGCGGGTGAACCTGAAATTTCGACAAAAAGAGATTGAAGCCGGGCCATCAACTGACGCATCATCCTTGAAATATAAGGAAATGCCATGCCCGAACCCAAATTTTTCACCAGCCCCCAGAATAGAAAATTAGCGTATCATTTCTATCCAGGGTCGGGCCCAAATATTGTGTTTCTGGGTGGGTTAAAGTCGGACATGGAAGGCACAAAGGCGGTGCACCTAGAAGACTGGGCGCGGGCGCAGGGGCGGTCTTTTCTACGCTTCGATTATTCCGGACATGGTCAATCCTCTGGCACCTTTGAGGAAGGATGCATTGGAGATTGGGCCGAGGACAGCTATGAAATACTCACGGCATTGACGTCCGGCCCGCTGGTTCTGGTCGGATCTTCAATGGGTGGCTGGCAGGCGTTATTGCTAAGCAAACGCATCAGCGACAGGATCGCCGGGTTGGTGACGATCGCTGCTGCGCCTGATTTCACAGAGGATGGGTATTGGGCAAGTTTCACGCCTGCTCAAAAAGAACAGCTTGAAACGGATGGTTACGTGGAAATCCCGTCCGACTACATGGAACCCTATATTATTTCAAAACGGATGATCGAGGATGGGCGCGCGCAACTGGTCCTAAGATCACCATTGTCGTTCAACTGCCCAGTGCGTTTCTTACAAGGCACGGCAGATACAGCCGTTTCGACGCAAACGGCTGTGCGTTTGTTGGAACACGCGACGGGGCAGGATATGCGACTGCAGTTGGTCAAGGATGCTGACCACCGGTTTTCGGATGGGCCTTGTCTAGGGCTCATCGAAGAGGCGGTGACCGATGTTTTGACCCTCTATGATGAACAAAAGTAATCGCGTCTCTGAGGCTTTTGCGTTCTAATTGATCTTGTTGGCCCACCTAACGGGGGGCTGCCCGTGCGAAACCGAGGGTGCGAAGAATGATGTCGTAAGGGCAATAAATCGCGGTGAAACGTACGTATTTCTTGCCCTCAGATGATCTTTTCGGCGTCCGCGCATGCAAGGCGTCGTTCTCGACGTGTGGCGCAAGTGGTCAAAAATGGATTGGCATGGCAAAGTATGCATCTTGAGTTTGCGGATCAGACCTTAACATTGGGTGCCTGCGTCGATACAGAGGAGCGCGCCAAATGCCCATGACTTGGAACTCAGGATTTTAGGGAATGTTCTCTATAGTCACAACGCCACTGGGTTTTATCAATGGGTCAAAATGGATGGGTTTACTGACGTTAAAAAAACACATCAAAGCTTACAGGTCAAAATCGAAACGCCTCTGGGGGCGGTGGCCGTAAGTGTGTGCTTACCTTCTGATTGGTCAAGCAAACACAAAAATTTTCTAGTTCAATGCGGCAACACCATGCAATCAATGGGTTTGAACGAAATTTAAAAAAACTGCCGAGGGCTATATCATTGTCACAGCTATTCTCCCCCTTTGAACTACGTGGTGTCCAGTTCAAAAACCGCATCGCGGTGTCTCCGATGAGCCAATACCGGTCTGTTGACGGGTATGCGAATGATTGGCACCTAGTGCATTTGGGTCGGTTCGCTCTTGGTGGCGCAGCACTGGTTTATGCAGAAGCAACCGCTGTCACGAAAGAAGGCAGGCGGACCCACGGCGATCTAGGGATATGGGACGATACACACATCCAAGGGCTGCGCAGAATTACTCAGTTTATTGAACAAGAAGGTGCAGTCCCCGGCATCCAGTTGTCGCATGCTGGGCGCAAGGCGTCCGAACGTCGGCCTTGGCATGGGGAAACACCGGTTGATGACGCAGACGAATTAGAACGAAACGAGAGCCCTTGGCCGTCCATCGCACCCACGGCATTACCTTATGCGGAAGGGTGGCCTTTGCCCAATGAGATGTCACAAAGCGATATTGAACGGGTTATCGCAGCCTTTGGTGACGCAGCGCGGCGTTCCCATGAGGCTGGCTTTAAAATCATCGAAATCTATGCGGCACATGGGTTTCTCATTCACCAGTTTTTATCACCGATTAGTAACCATCGTAGGGATCAATGGGGCGGCTCGCCAGAAAATCGTCAACGGTTCGCTGTAGAAGTTGCTAAAGCGATCAGGGTCAACTGGCCTCCGGAATTGCCCTTAGTCTTTCGTTTGTCTGCAACAGATTGGCTGGAGGGAGGCGTCGAGGTCGAAGACACTGTGGCGACCGCGATTGCTCTTAAAAATGTTGGGGTCGATATGATCGACTGTTCCACTGGTGGTGTCGGCGGAAAAGACCGACCTCGGCGTATGGTGATCGAGCAAGGTTTTCAGGTTCCCTTTGCAGATCGTGTGAGGCGTGATGCAGAGATTGCGACAATGGCTGTCGGGTTTCTTTGGGACGCGCAAGCTTGCGAAGACATCATTCATGCAGGGAAATCAGACATGGTAGCTTTGGCACGGGAGCTCTTGGATGATCCAAATTGGCCGTTGCATGCCGCGACCGATTTGAAAGGTGACCAAGATCATGCCCTGTGGCCAATTGAGTCCGGATGGTGGCTGATGAAACGGCAAAAGCTATTGAACAAACTCGGGCTTAGATAAGCCCGTTGTCTTACGCACCTCTAATTTGGTTTGCGGCCAAGGAGCCGGAATAGCTGCAAACGAAAACACTGAGGCCGGATCAAAGCCTTACGCGCTGCGTTGAGGGATCAAGCAGCGTTTTTGTTGGCGGGTTTGCGTGCCTTGCTGGGTTTTGGTCCCCCACTATTGGCATCGATAAACTCTAGAACAAGTGGGCGAATGTTGCTCCGCCAGCTTTTGCCCGCGAAAATCCCATAGTGCCCCGCGCCGTCTTCGAGATGGCTGGCCTTTTTGCTGTCTGGCAATCCAGTGCACAACTCGAGTGCCGCAACACATTGTCCCGGTGCTGAAATGTCGTCCTTTGAGCCTTCCACTGTTTTGACAGCCACAGTTGTAATCTTGCCTAAATCGACTTTTTTACCAGCAACAACAAATTCGTTTTTAGCAATTTCCAGATTTTTGAAAATGCGTTCTACCGTTGAGAGGTAGAATTCAGCGGTCATATCCATCACTGCCAGATATTCATCATAGAACTTGTTGTGTTTGTCATGATCCTGCGCTTCGCCCTGAGCGACGCGCGTGATTTGGTTCATAAAGGCCTTGGCATGTGTTTCACCGTTCATCGAGATAAACGACGACAACTGCAACAGGCCGGGATAAACCATCCGACCGACACCAGGGTATTTGAAGCCAACCCGTTGGATCATTGTCTCTTCCAATTGGCCCATTGTGACCCGACTGCCAAAATCTGTAACATCTGTTGGCGTCGCATCCGGGTCTACCGGGCCACCAATCAACGTCAGGCTGCGTGGTTGGGCTTTGGGATCTTCTTCGGCAAGATAGGCGGTTGCGGCCAGCGCTAATGGGGCGGGTTGGCAAACGGCAATCACATGCGTGTCCGAGCCGAGCTCTCGCAAGAAATCCACGAGATATAATGTGTAATCTTCGATGTCGAATTTCCCCGCACTCACTGGAATGTCGCGCGCGTTGTGCCAATCTGTAATGTAGAGGTCCACGTCAGGAAGCAGGCTGATGACCGTCGAGCGCAAAAGCGTTGCGTAATGCCCCGACATCGGCGCTACAAGCAAGACCTTGCGTTTTGGCGTCGGGCGGTCGGCAACAACAAAATGCAACAGGTCGCCAAAATCTTTTTGGATCACAACTTCGGTGCTGACGACATGATCTTGACCATCTTGTGAAGGCACCGGAGGGATGTTCCAGTCTGGTTTGACGATCATCCGCTGAAAGGTACGTTCCGTGACTTCGCCCCACGCCGTCATCCATGATAAAGTGGGGTTTGGTATTAATGAAAATGCGGGGTATGATCCCATTGCAAGAGCCGAAGCACCTAACCATTGATTGGTGTTCCGGATCGTTTCCATTAGGTCATATGTGGCCATAAATCGCATTTAGGGGTCTCCTTTGTCTAATACCCGGACGAACCGAGACAGTCAGTCGCATCGCCCCCTGCAAGCCAACGACCTAATGCTGCAGATGCAAACATAGGAGTGAACGGTTCAGATGACAACAGAAAGTGACACAAGTGTTGTACCCGATGGGGAAACGCTTGAGAAAATGACCCAGAACCTCAAGAAAGTTGAGGCGTTGTCCGAACGTTTGCAAGCTGTCCTGGTTAATAAGCAAGGCCATAACGCGGCGCTCGATGGTCCGAATCAAGAATTATTTGGACGTGCGGCCCAAGCGTATTGGACCGAGGCGGTGAGTAATCCGGCGAAGATTGTTGAAAACCAAATGTCTTATTGGTCCGATACAATGAGACATTTTATGTCAGCACAACAGGTTTTAGCACAGGGTAAATTGGACGCACCCGAGGAAAAGGGGCCAACAGACAGACGTTTTGCCAATCCGCTTTGGGATACACACCCCTACTTTAACTTTGTTAAACAACAATATTTGATAAACGCTGAGGCGCTGTCCAAGGCCGTAGAAGGCGTGAATGATCTGGAGCCAGTAGAGAAAAATCGGCTGAACTATTTTTCTAAACAGATCATCGATATGATGGCACCAACAAACTTTTTGGCAACCAACCCGGATGCGCTCGAGAAAGCGATTGAGACCGAAGGCGAGAGTCTGGTGCAAGGGCTGGAAAATCTTATCAGTGATTTGGAATCCAGCCGAGGCGAGATGGTGGTCAAGCTTGCGGACGAATCTGCGTTTGAGTTAGGCCGAAATATCGCGACCACGCCCGGAAAAGTTGTTTTCCGCAACAAGATGATGGAGCTGGTGCAGTATTCACCAACAACGGAACAGGTTCATAAGACACCCGTTGTGATTTTCCCGCCTTGGATCAATAAATTCTATATTCTCGACCTCAAATCGCAAAACAGTCTTGTCAAATGGCTCGTGGCGCAGGGGCAAACGGTGTTTGTGGTGTCATGGGTGAACCCAGATGATGCCTATCGCGACGTCGGTATGGAAGACTATATAGAAAGCGGATATCTCGCGGCGATCAAAGCGATCAAAGAAATTACCGGGGAAAAGCAAATCAACGCCGTCGGATATTGCATTGCCGGGACGACGTTGGCCTTGACCTTGTCCTTGCTAAAGCAACAGGGCGACAAATCCATCAAGTCAGCAACGTTTTTTACGACACTGACGGATTTTGCCGACCACGGTGAATTCACACCTTTCCTGACCGATGATTTTGTGGATGGAATCGAGGCCGAGATCGAGGATAAGGGAATTCTGCCCTCGGTCATCATGGCGCGTACCTTTTCGTATCTGCGCTCGAATGATCTCATCTATGGACCAGCCATCAAAAGTTACATGATGGGAGAAGCCCCGCCTGCCTTTGATTTGTTGTACTGGAACGGGGACGGAGCGAACCTACCCGGCAAAATGGCGATGCAGTATTTGCGTGGACTATGTCAACGCAATGAACTCGCCGATGGTGGATTTGAACTGATGGGACATAGGCTCCGGCTCTCTGATGTGACGGTTCCGATATGCGCGATCGCTTGTGAAACGGATCATATTGCGGCGTGGAAGGACAGCTATCGTGGTGTCCAGCAGATGGGATCACGCAACAAATCCTTTATCCTTGCGCAATCAGGTCACATAGCAGGTATCGTCAATCCACCAGTCAAAAACAAATATGGCTACTATACGAATGCCGATTTGAAACTGGCGTTTGACGACTGGCTGTCGGGTGCTGAACATGAAAAAGGATCTTGGTGGCCGCTTTGGGGGGAATGGTTGAAGAAACGCGCAGGCGCCAAGGTCGCAGCACGGATTCCCGGTGATTCGACCCATCCTGCGCTCTGTGATGCGCCTGGAACCTATGTGTCAGTAAAGGCAACTCTCTGAAATACAAGTTTTTTCTGCGACGCAGCATTTTAGTTTTGCTGCAGTGCAGAAAAAACTTGAAATGCTGCGGTGCGGCATGTATATATTCCTCAGACGCAAGCAGCCGAGGTTGTCTCGGAAAGCGGTAAAAGGAATTTTAAGATGACCAAGACACCTGATATTACAGCGATGTTCAAAGACGTAATGGGCGCGTTCCCAGTTGATGCGTCTGCATTCGAAGATGCGTTCAAAACTTCTGCATCATTGAACGAGAAGCTGTCTGCTGTAGCGCTTTCTGCTGCAGAAAAATCCACTGACATTTCCAGCAAGTGGGCACAGGACACATTGACCAAATTGGCAGCGATGTCCAAGGCGAAAACAGAGCCTGCAGATTACGCCAAAGCGATGACTGATTTTGCATCTGCTTACTCCGAAACAGCTGCTGAGCACATGGCTGCATTCGCAGAAATTGCGAAAAAAGCACAAATGGACACAGTTGAGCTGATGATGGCAGCGGGCAAAGACATGAGCGAAGATGCTCAGGCCGTTGTGAAAAAAGCGACAAAAGACGCTTCTGCAGCCGTCAAGAAAGCCGCAAAAGCGAGCTGAGCTAACATTACAATCGCGTCTGATCCTCCCTGACTGGCGCGATGAAGCGGGGCGAGCTTGTAAAAGCTCGCCCTTTCTTTTTGCGCAACAGTGGCTTAAGCTGCACTGCAGCGCTCGAATTAGGGAGATTTTCTGTGGCGGAAAAAGAAACACCATTACTGATCAAACGGTATGCGAGCCGCAGGCTGTATAACACGGAAACCAGCGATTATGTGACGCTCGAAGATATCGCAGGTTTTATTCGCGCAGGACGCGAAGTACAGATCGTCGACCTTAAATCGGGTGATGATCTGACTCGTCAATATCTTTTGCAAATCATTGCAGAACACGAAAGCCGTGGCGAAAGTGTACTGCCAGTTGATGTGCTGAACGATTTGGTGCGCAGCTACATGACGCCGGGGAAAAGTGTTGTTCCACAATTCTTGCAAGCATCTTTTGAAATGCTGCGCGATGGTCAAAGTCAGGTGATGGATCAGATGACAGCGATCAACCCTATGACCAAAATGCCGGGTTTTGAAATGATGCAGGCCCAGCAAGAGGCCTTTATGAAGGCGATGACCGGCGGGTTGGCGGGATCGTCCGGATGGAATTCCCAAGCCGAATCTGAGGCCGGGGACGGGGACGAGCCTGAAGATCTCGACGCGATTAAAAAACAACTGTCAGAGCTTCAGGACAAACTGTCCAAGCTAAAATAAAATACCTTAAATCCCCAACCTGTCGCGCAATGCATACCATGACATTGCCAACACCAGCAGGGGAGCACGCAGTGATCCCCCTCCGGGAAACGCCGGGGTGGGGATGCACTGCATCGTTTCAAACCCATCGCTATCGCCTTGGACCGCTTGGGCCATCAGCTGCCCGGCATGCGTCGCTGTGCCGACCCCATGACCGGAATACCCCGAAGCCGTCAGGATATTCGGGGCAGTGCGCGCCAAATAAGGAAAACGTTTGCGCGTAATACCCAAGGTGCCGCCCCAAGCGTAATCGATACGGATATTTTTAAGGTGCGGGAAAATCGTTTGCATGGGTTTGCGAACAACCGCTGCAATATCCTTCGGGAATTTATACCCGTAGCTTTCGCCCCCACCAAACAGCAAGCGGCCATCGTGGGACAATCTGAAATAATTTACCACAAAGCGGCTATCGGCAACGGCGACATCCCGACTAAGGACACGTTTTGTTTCTGCACCAAGCGGTTCTGTCGCGACAATAAAGTTGTTGATTGGCATGACGCGCGCACTCACAGCCGGGGCAATGCCTGACAGGTATCCGTTGCAGGCGAGGATTACATGATCGGCCGTTACGCGACCGCCATCGGTATGAATGACGGGTTTTCTACCCTGATCTACGCGGGTTACACGTGATCCTTCGTGGAAAATAACCCCAGCCTTGATAGCGGCACGTGCCAATCCCAACGCATAGGCTAAAGGGTGAAGATGTGCGGCACCCATGTCGAGCAATCCGCCCGCATAATCAGGGGATGGGCATAGGTCATTGCAGGCAGCTGCATCCAGCGCTTCGACTTGATCGTAGTCATAGGTTTTTTGCAGCCGTTCCGCGTAATCATGTAAATGACGTACATCAGCGGCGGTTGATCCGGTCCACGCCACGCCGGGCTTGAGATGACAGTCTATTTGGTGCTCAGAAATCAGTTTCTTGACCAGTGCTTTGGCGTCTTCCCCCAAAGCCCACAAGGCGCGTGCCTGATCCAGTCCCACCATGTTTTCCAGATCTTCTTGGTCCACGCGTTGCCCACTGCCCAGCTGCCCGCCATTGCGCCCGGAGGCACCAAATCCTAGGCGTTGAGCCTCTAGAACCACGACTCGCCTGCCTGCAAGGGCCAGATGTAAAGCCGCTGACAGCCCGGTGTACCCTGCGCCAACAACACAAACATCGGCGTTGATTGATCCTGTCAGCGCAGGAAATTCAGCTAAGGTCTCAACGGTCGCGGCATACCAGCTTTTCGGGTAATCGCCGTTTCGGTCATTAGCGTAAAGCAAATCCATCATTTTGCCCCTGTTTAGACGTTCAACAACAGATGTTCACGTTCCCACGGGGAAATTACTTGTAAAAACTCGTCGTATTCTGCGCGTTTAACAATCGAATACACACGCGCAAAGTCAGGCCCCAAGACGTCGTGCAAGGCCAAAGAATCGTCAAATATGTTTAGCGCGCTGCCAAGCACACGTGGGATGTCGCCCTCGCCATCATAGGCATCACCCTTAAATTCAGGTTGCGGTTCTTCTGCATTCACCATCCCAAGATACCCGCAGGCAAGGCTGGCGGCGATGCCCAGATAAGGATTGCAATCCATGCCGGCGAGCCGATTTTCGACCCGACGCGAAGAGGCACCTGACAGAGGGATACGAATGCCGGTCGTACGATTATCACGACCCCAGTTTAGGTTGATGGGGGCAGCGTGATCCTTCACGTACCGTCGGTAGCTGTTTACATAGGGCGCGATAACGGCGAGCGCTGATGGCATATGATTTTGCAATCCGGCGATGTAGTGGCGAAACAAATCAGTTTCAGTCTCATCTTCCGCCGAAAAGACGTTTTTCCCAGTTTTAACATCTAACACCGAATGGTGAATATGCATGGCACTTCCGGGTTCATCCGCAATCGGCTTGGCCATAAAGGTGGCAAAGCAGTTGTGACGTAGGGCGGCTTCGCGGATCAATCGTTTAAAGTAAAACACCTCATCCGCGAGCTTGACGGGTTCGCCGTGCAGCAGATTGATTTCAAGCTGTCCTGCACCGCCCTCTTGGGTGATGCCATCGATTTCAAACCCTTGGGCCTCTGCGAAGTCATAAATATCGTCGATCACAGGGCCAAATTCATCAACTGCAGTCATCGAATAGGCTTGCCGTGCAGCAGCCGGACGACCTGAACGCCCCATCATCGGCTTAATATCATGGGCAGGATCGACATTGCGCGCCACGAGAAAAAATTCCATTTCCGGCGCGACAACAGGTTCCCACCCTCTGTCACGATAGAGCTGACAGACGCGTTTTAGCACATTGCGCGGACTAAAGGGCACGGGAACCCCTTCACGATCAAAAGCGTCATGAATGACCTGCAACGTCCAGTCACCGGTCCACGGAGCGGCGGTGGCCGTGTCCATATCCGGGCGCAGGATCATATCTCTTTCAATAAATCCCTCATCGCCAGCCGCTTCACCCCAATCTCCAGTAATCGTCTGGTAGAAAATACTGTCGGGCAAATGGAAATATGTTTGGCGCGCAAATTTCGACGCCGGGACCGCCTTGCCACGTGCAATGCCGGGCAGGTCTGAAATAATGCATTCGACCTCATCCAGTCGACGTCCTTCAAGATAGCTTTGTGCTGGTTTTGGCAGTCTCTGTGTCCAATCGCTCATGCAATCCTCTTTTCCTTGAAAAACAGTGCAAAAATTTCGGCCAAGGCCGTGTTATCCGTTTTCTGGTCTAGCGTCGTGATCGCATCGCGCCGGATACTTTCAGGCACAACACCAGGCGCGCGCACCTCTAATAGGCCCTTGAGATAGGTGCGATCGATTTCTGGATGTGGCTGAATGGTGAAAACACGATCCCCGTAAAGCAGGGCGGCATTTTCGCAAAAATCTGTCTTGCCAACGACTTCTGCGTCCGCAGGGCGGCGTGTCACCTGATCCTGATGCCACGCGTTCAGATCATAGGTTTTCCCATCCAGATCATAGGTCTGCGCACCAATTGACCATCCTTTTTCGAATTTTTCGACCTTGCCGCCAAGTGCTTGTGCGATGATTTGGTGCCCAAAACAAACCCCGATCATGGGGCGGTGACTGGCATATATCGCCCGGATCAGTTCCTCTAGCGGCGCGATCCAGTCAAGGTCTTCGTAGGCCCCGAACTTTGATCCAGTGATCAGCCAACCGTCGGCATCTGTAGGCCCAGTCGGAAACTCGCCGTCCAAAACCGCATAGTTTTGCAACTGTAAGCCTTTGCCAGACAGGAAACGATTGAAAATTTCCGGGTAATTCCCGTTTTCTGCTTGCAGCTCTTCGGCAACATGGCCGGTTTGAAGGAGACCGATTTTCATGATTTACACCGTATCCAGATAAATGCTGACCTGTTCAGCAGGGGTTAGATCTTGCATGTCGCGCATTTCTTGTCGTTTCGTCAAAACAAAGTTGCGGATCAGGTCCTGCGGGAAAATGCGCGCGATTTCGGGGTCTTTTTCAAAAGTATCAATGGCTGTTTTCCAATCCCCGGGGATTTGGGGCAATTCAGCCGCATAGGCGTTGCCAGTGATCGGAGAGGGCGGTTCTTGAGCGTCTTCGATACCGTTTATCGCGGCCCCCAGAACGGCGGATAGCATTAGGTAGGGGTTAACGTCGCCACCCGATACGCGATGTTCGATACGCCGTGCAGCAGGGTTTCCAGACGGAATGCGGATCGCAGAAGTGCGGTTTTCATACGCCCAGCTAATGCCCGTTGGCGCATGGCTCCCCGGAACCATTCGATCAAAGCTATTTGCGTGCGGGGCAAAAACCAAGGCCGATCCCGGCATTGCTTTCATGCATCCCGCCACTGCATGACGCAGGGTTTCTGTACCGTTTTCGCCACCATCGTCAAAAACGTTATTGCCGTTCTTGTCCAAGACGGAGAAATGCACGTGCAGTCCAGAACCGGCATAGTCTTCGTAGGGTTTTGCCATGAAACTGGCGGCAAACCCATGTTTGCGCGCCATGCCCTTTACCAGCATTTTAAAAAGCCACGCATCATCTGCCGCACGCAATGCATCATCACAGTGCATCAGGTTGATCTCGAACTGACCTAACCCAGCTTCAGAAATTGCGGTATCTGCGGGAATATCCATTTCCTCACAGGCATCGTATAAATCAGTGAAAAAAGTGTCGAACTGATCCAAGGCCCGTAAACTTAAAATCTCACCTGCAACGCGACGTTTACCGGAACGGGGTGAGGGGGGAACTTGTAACGAACGACCGGAATCATCAATTAGAAAGAATTCGAGCTCGACTGCACATACAGGTGTCAACCCACGTGCCTTATATCGCTGCAAAACCGCATTCAAGGCGTGGCGGGGATCGCCATCAAATGGGCGGCCATCTTCATGAAACATCCATATTGGTAGCAATGCCGTTGGCGCATCCAGCCAGGGCATGGGCATAAAGCCGCGGTCGGTTGGTTTCAAAACCCCGTCGCGATCTCCGGTTTCGTATACGAGTGGGCTGTCGTCTATGTCCTCTCCCCATATGTCGAGGTTTAACACCGACATCGGAAAGCGCGTTCCATCTTCGACTACTTTATCCGCAAAACGAGAGGGGACGCGTTTTCCACGCGCCTGTCCATTGAGGTCTGCGGCAGCGACACGGATTGTGCGGACTTGTGGGTTCTTGCGAAGCCAGTTCTTCATACATCACCAGGTTTACGCGCTGGTTGGGGCATCTAGTCCTGCACCGTGGCCAGCGTCACGGATAATTTGATCAAATTATGGATACTATCGGATCAGGTTCGGACGCAACCGTAATTTCGGTTTCGCGTTTTGTGGTAAATGGCGATTGAGCCGTTTGTTCACGAACCCGAAAAAGCCAATAACAACGAGTGTCAGTAAGATAAAATACCCGGCAAGGATCGGATAAGGAATGAAAGGGTTGAATGTTTTATCTGCAAAATAGCTCGCGTAGTAGAGGGCGTCACCGCGTTGTTGCCACGCCGGAAAGCCAGAAAAGAAGACCAACGCAGTGGCGTGGAACAAAAAGATCGCCTCATTTGTATAGGCGGGCCAGGCCAGACGAAGCATTGTCGGCCAAATGACCCGCTTAAACCGGGGCCACCCTGTCATGCCATAGGCATCGGCCGCTTCGGTGTCGCCCTTGGGGATTGATTGCAACGCGCCGTAAAATATTTCCGCTGAATAGGCTGCAGTGTTCAAAAACAACACAATCAGAGCACCCAGCCATGCTGCGGTGAATGAATCAAAGAAAGATGATACGGATTTGAGGCTGAGAAACAGAAAATAGCCAAAAAAGAATTGGATAAACAGTGGCGACCCACGGAAGAGAAAGATGAACCACTCAGCAGGTTTTCGTATGATTTTGCGGCTGGAAGTTTTGCCAACGGCCAATGCAGTGGCGAGAAAGAAGCCAAAAACCAAGGCGATCAATCCGAAATAGATATTCCAGATCATGCCTGACCCGATCAGCGTGACCTGTTGACACAGGGTAAAATCTTCACGTGGCAAGAGCCGTTCGCCAATGCCGACAGAGCGCAATCCGTAGGCGTAAATGGTTTCTAAGCAGGTCATGCCGCTGCCTTCCGCTGCGCTTCGCCACCAGACGTGGCCTGACCGCGGTTAAGTTTGTTCATTATTCTGGACAGTACAATTTCAGAGACGCGCGTGAACGCCAGATAAAACACCAAAAGGGCGAGAAAATACCAAACGCGCCAGTCCCCGTGCGGATAATCCGTGAATCTTGGTGTTTTGCTGCTGCCGAGCTCTCGGGCCCAATAGACGATGTCCTCGACGCCAAGAAGAAACAAAAGCGGTGTTGATTTAATCAATACCATCCAAAGATTGCTGAGGCCGGGCAGGGCATACACCCACATCTGTGGGACGAGAACGCGCCAAAAAGTTTGTCGATGCGACATACCGTAAGCTTCGGCAGTTTCGAGCTGTGCACGTGGTACTGCGCGCATCGCGCCAAACAGAACATTGGCTGCAAAAGCACCAAAAACGAGTGCGAAAGTCAGCACAGCAAGTGAAAATCCGTAGAATTCGTGAACCCATTGGGGCGAATTTCCCAGCGGCATTTTTGCAGCCTGACACACCACAAAATCACTGCCTTGACGGATTGGTTCATCCCAATCGGAACACTTTATTTTATGGCGCAGGTATTCGATCCCCTGATCCAAGGCGATGACAAAAAATAGAAAAAACGCAATGTCTGGGACTCCGCGCACGATGGCGATGTAGGATTTTCCCAGCCACCGGATGGGGGCAAAGACCGACCGCGCAGCAGAGGCCGCGCCAAATCCGAATGCAAGTGCCAAGGGCGCAGTAACGGCAAGCAGCAAAAGCACCGTACCGAATGCACTGTAGAAGCCCATATGCTTACCCGTTGTCAGGTAGCAACTCAGCCACGTGAGGCCTTCGAGTTGAGATGGATCAGCGCAATGGTTAAAAATCTGACTGCTCGATTGCTGTTAGCGCGGGAATTTAGGCAAAAAAGAAAACGGAGCCAGTCATAATGACCGGCTCCGCAGATGATCTTATTCGTAAACGGCGGCGTCGGCGCCAAACCATTTAACGATCGCTGCGTTCAAGGTGCCGTCGTCTTTCATGGACGTGATCGCGGCGTCAAATTTAGCTTTCAGCTCAGCGTCGCTTTCCCGCACGCCCATGCCAATGCCACCACCTAATTGTACAGCCTCTCCTGTAAAGACCAGCTCTCCGCCGGATTCTTCAACAGTGGGCGCAAGCGCGTCATGATCGGCAAAGACTGCATCCGCTTCGCCGGAAACAACTGCCGCTACGGTTTCATCATAGGTTGCGAATTCCAGGAGCGTTGCGCCAGACTCAGCAACATACCCAGCCTGAATTGTACTGGCCTGGGCCGCGATAACACCTCCTGCGATGTCTGCATCCGCAGAGGCTGCGGCGTAAGAGGAGGACGCTGGCGGGAAATAGTTCTGTGTAAAGTCAATAACTTCGTCGCGTTCATCTGTGATCGACATGCCGGCGATGATCGTGTCGTAGTTGCCAGATGTAAGGTTTGGAATAATGCTATCCCAGTCATTTGTTACCCATTCGCAGGTCAATTTTGCGCGCGCGCACAGCTCATCACCCACTTCGCGTTCAAAGCCATCGACTTCGCCTGCGTCATTGATGAAATTGTAAGGCGCATAGGCACCTTCAGTGCCCATCCGAATGGTTTTTGCATGACCATCAGCCAGTGCTATACCTGCGGATAGGGCAAGTGCGGTTGTTGTCAGGATAATCGTTTTCATATTGGTACTCCCCGTTTTTGTTTTTTGTTAGGTAGCGTGAGTGACAGAAAGGAACCCCTGCAGGCGCTCCGATTTAGGCGCGCCGAATAGTGCTTCAGGCGGCCCTTGTTCTTCGATCAAACCTTGATGAAGAAAAACGACATGATCCGAAACATCAGCGGCGAGTTTCATATCATGCGTGACGATAATCATTGTGCGCTCTTCGGCAGCGAGATCCTTGATGACCTTCACAACTTCTTGTTCCAGTTCTGGGTCTAATGCCGATGTAGGTTCGTCAAACAACAAGGCTTCTGGCTCCATGCACAGGCCACGCGCGATTGCTGCGCGTTGTTGCTGGCCACCAGACAGCTGTGCGGGATAGACATCGCATTTGTCTGCGATGCCGACCTTATCAAGGTAACGACGCGCGGCGTCTTCGACTTGGGCGCGGTCTCTCTTGAGCACCGTCAATGGGGCCTCCATAACATTCTGCAAGATTGTCATGTGGGACCAAAGGTTGAACTGTTGAAACACCATGCTGAGGTTAGTGCGAATACGCAAAACCTGATCCGTATTGGCGGGACGTCTGTCTAGGCCGTCCCCCTTCCACAACACGGGCTCGCCTTTGAACAGAATGTCACCTTGCTGGCTGTCTTCGAGTAGATTGCAACACCGCAGGATCGTCGATTTTCCGGACCCAGATGAGCCGATCAGCGAAACAACGTGCCCTTTGGGGGCTGCAATATCAACACCCTTTATAACCTCCAACGCGCCATAGGCTTTGTGTAGATTTTTTATTTCGATGACCGGCGTAGGAGTGTTCACAATCGGACTCTGGTTATGATTCTATGCGATATAAGGGGCCAAACCTGCTTGTATTGCAATGTTCAAACTGCAAATTCATGGCACTTGCTTAGCCAGATGTCCCATTTTTTCAGCTTTGATCAGGTGACGTTGCCTAGCCTGTGCTTGTCTAAATAGATCTGTGCGCGAATTCTCTTGCATTTTCCTATCTCGAGGCACTGTTGATTCAGTATGTTCAAGCTTTCAGGGGGCGTATGATTTTAGCAACTGGCTTACAGGTGCCGAAATTTTCCTGGCAATATAATAGGTAAATTGGGTGGCAGATGTATCGTACAACTACAGGCCGCCGCTCAACTGGTGCCTGAAATACCCTGTCTCGCCAAGGCGCTGTCGCGGTCGCTGATGCCCAAGAAATTTGTCACCATGCGCATCAACGCATCTTCTTCCTGCGCTCGGGCTCCATCTGCGAGAACGACTTCCCACAAGGCCTGAACAACAGAAAGGCGATCCTCGTAGGGGACTGCATCTTTGATTGCACGGGTGAAACGAACGGTGTCGGGGGCTTCTGATTCCAAAGCTTCGGCCTCTTCGCGCAAGGCGCCAACAGCGCCGGGGCCAAGCCCGTAGCGTCTGGCGGTGATCTTATCGATCCGCGCTTTTTCGTCCGCACTGTAGTCGTTGTCAGAACGCGCAATCCTAACCAGCAACGCTGTCAGCGCTAGCCGCGCGTCTTCATCTGGCAATTGTTCATTGTCAGCCTGGGTGAGTCTTTTGAGGAAATCTGCAAACATGGCGCTGATATAGTCGTCTTTGACGGGGCTGCCAATATCAATCCCGAATTCAATCGGTACCCAACGCAGAATCTCGCGCAGCAGCGATATCTTCGGGGGTAAGCCCTAAGGCAGCTTCTATGCTTTGTAACATTTCTTCTTCGGAGTCATCTCTTTCTCCATCTGCCAAGGCAACCGACCACATGGCATCAGCCAGCGCCTTTCGATCCTGATAAGCGACTTCATCTTTTAATATACGCGCAAATTCAGGCGTGCCCGGTGCATCTCTTTCGAGCGCTTCGCATGTGGCACGTAACTTTGCCGCATCCAAAGGTTTCAAATTGAAGGTGGCCGCCAAGATCCGATCGATTTGTCCGACTTCTGAGGCTTGGTAATGCCGGTCCGCAAAGGCCACACGTACAAGCAACGCACCCAATGCCAGCTGGGCGTTTGGCTGAGGCAGTGGTTTTCGGTCAGATTTTCGACGGGGAAACAGGCGTTCAAACATAATAGATCTCGTTAACTTAAATCCGGTGGTGTTCCAAAACGGACGTTATCCATGGCAACCCCTGCGGGATCTCTGTTTGTCACAACAACACCTGCGATGTCGGCCGCACCGTTGGCGCGAATGAAGCCGTAGTGGTACTCGCCAGCCGCTGGCAAGTCCAGAAGGGCGATCACACGACCATCACGAGACAGGAATGCAGCTTTTGCGGCACCAGACTCTCCGCCACGAAGTTGAAAGGAGAGGGCAGATTGATCCTCATCAAACAAGAATGAAATGGCCCCTTCGCCCTGTGCGCGCCGTTTCGGAAATCCAGCATGGCCATACCCGTTTAACACGTTATTGCCTTTGAATTGGACAACAGACAGGTTTTGACCACGATCGCCGGGCATCAACGTCAGTGGAAAAAGCGCGTCCCCTGCGACGTCGTCGTGATCTCCGACGGGCTGGATGCTCTGTCCGGCAAAACGTTCACCAAACACAGCGCCGTCCAAAACCAAAAGATTTGAAATCAAATGCCCGGGACCAGGGCTGGATCGTGTTTCCTCAAAGGTGATGATCTTGCGTAAAGCCAGCGCGTCAGGATCAACGAGGCAAACGGGTTGCTCGCAAGCCAATGCCGCTTGCGTGTTCAGGAAAACAAGAAAGGTCCAGACAAAGCGCATGTGGGCAGTGTGCCACAACCGGGTCTTGGGTCAACAATTTATCTGAAATGCTTCTTTAAACGGGCGGCCTCTGCTTCAAGCCCGTAGGGGGGATTGATGACAAACATACCTGATCCGATCATGCCGTGGTCTTTTTGGGCAGGCGGAAACTGTACCTCGTGGCGCACCGCATCGGGGTGATCTTGTTGCAACGCATCCAGCATCGGTCGGTGTCTTTGCAGTTTCAAAATCGGATACCACAGGCAAATGATGCCGACATTCCAGGATCGGACGTATTTGGCGATATGTTTGGGAATGGTCGCATAGTCCGTTTTGATCTCATAGCTGGGGTCAATCAGCATCAAACCACGCCGGGGGGTCGGCGGGCATAGTGAATGCGCCAGCTCAAAACCATCTTTGTTGTGACACTGAACAGGATAGGGCGATAGCGCGAAACTGAGCGCATCATATTCGCCCGGGTGGAGTTCTGCTACATGCAGGTTATCTGTTGGACGCAGTAAGTTTGCCGCAATCAACGGAGAACCGGGGTAAGCATTTTCGCCATGGGTTTGCCGGATCTGTCCAAGCGCCTGCGCGAAGGGGTGGGTTGTTTCGAAAAAACCGGTGGCTTGCCCAATCCCAGCGGCTGCCTCTTCGGTCTTTAGCGCGGCCGGATCCATCAGATCATAGAGACCACGCCCGGCATGCGTTTCGATATAGGAAAGGGGTTTTTCCTTTTTAGTGAGATACGCCAACATCCAAGCCAAAAGCCCATGTTTATGGACGTCCGCGAGATTTCCCGCGTGGTATATATGTTGATAGCTAAGCATTGATGAAGGCTTTCCCGAAACACATCCTGTGGCAATGCTATCAGGCAAAACTGTTGGACAAGCAATTGTCTCAGGTCTGAAATTATTGCTGGAGTTGCATTGGTTTTACAGGGTCGCGGTCTCCAACCACTTCTTTTCGCTGCCTTGTGCCATAGCTGAAAACGCACGTTCATAGGCGCTGAGTTGAGCAGGGGACAGGCGAGTTTCCCACTTGTTGCTGGTGGCAGACTCAAAAAATTGTTCGCCCTTTTTGAAGACAGGGTGGTTATTTCTATGCTCAGATTGCTCGGCGACTTTTCTCATGGACCTAAACGAACTGGCCGTGGCGATTCCTTCGATTAGGTCGGGTGTAGCGGCGATCCCCAATGCATCGCTGAAACGCAGGATTTGAGTGCGAATGTCCTGCTTTAAGCTGCTATAGTGAAAAAAATGCACATTGGGGAGGTGCGACCACGCGTTGAAACTTCTGTAGTGATGCAACACAGATGCCAAGGTCAAATCATCCGTGCCAGCATCCGTTGCCGGAGCGGTCAGGAACCTGTCAAAGGCAGCGTCAACTGAGCCGGGGAAAAGGAAATCTAGCGTGTCAGATTTCATATTAGCGACATGTTTTTCGAGCGAAAAATGCACGTCGATCGGATGACGATAGACCGTAATATATGTCACATCAGGTCGGTATGGGATGCCGTCAAAAGGGGTGTGGGATTTAATGCAGCGCCGCCCCGGAGTTTCCTCTAACTTGGTTTTTGCTGCTTCCTGATTGCGAAAACCACAATCCAGCCAGAGCGAGTTTTGCCAGACGGGTTTACCTTCGCTTGCCTTGCCGGCAAGTAACATCATTAGGATCGCTTGTGTCCACGTGGTGCCACATTTTGGTGGCGTACTGAGCACGACGTCGCCAGTGCGCAAATCGAACCGGTCCCAAACACGTGTATCTGTGACTGGACCGATATAGTCTTTTGTCCGCTTCGGGTGTTTTGACATGGTTTCTCCCACAGGCTAGCGACAGGGTGGTCCCGGAATTGAGAAAAACAATTTAATCTGCTCCGCCGGGATTAAACGAGCCGAGAAATCTCTTTAGCGGCCCGTACAAAATCGGCGAACAATGGATGTGGATCAAAGGGTTTGGACTTTAATTCCGGGTGGAATTGCACGCCAATAAACCACGGGTGGTCCGGCCATTCGATAATCTCTGGCAGCTTCCCATCCGGAGACATGCCCGAAAACACCAGCCCGGCCGCCTCTAGCTGTGCGCGATATTTAATGTCGACCTCGTAGCGATGGCGGTGGCGCTCATCAATGGCGGTTGTGCCATATACCTCAGACACACGGGTGCCTGCTGTCAGCGTGGCATCATAAGCTCCCAAACGCATTGTACCCCCTTTGTCGTCTCCAACTTTGCGGGATACTTTTGCATTGCCTTGAACCCACTCTTTGAGATGGTAGACGACCGGTTCAAAACGTTTTCCGCCTGCTTCATGGTCGAATTCTTCTGATCCCGCGGTTTTGATATCTGCCACATTGCGCGCGGCCTCGATGACGGCCATTTGCATGCCCAAACAAATGCCTAAATACGGCACCTTATTTTCGCGCGCATATTGAGCGGCTTTGATTTTGCCCTCTGTGCCACGTTCGCCAAATCCGCCGGGCACGAGGATCGCATGAAACCCTTCCAAATGGGGGGCGGCGTCTTCGTTGTCAAAAATTTCCGCGTCGACCCATTCGATCCGTACTTTGACACGGTTGGCCATGCCGCCGTGAGTTAGGGCTTCGGCGATCGATTTATAGGCGTCTTCGAGCTGCGTGTATTTGCCGACGATTGCAACTTTCACTTCGCCTTCTGGATGGTGCACGCGATCTGACACGTCGCGCCATATGCTCAGATCCGGTTTTGGGGCCGGGGAAATGTCAAATGCATCCAGCACAGCCTGATCCAAGCCCTGTTCATGATAGGCCAAAGGTGCGTCGTAAATCGTTGACAGATCATAAGCCGCAACAACCGACTCTTTGCGCACATTGCAGAATAGGGCGATTTTTTCACGTTCTTTTTCGGGGATCGGCTGCTCGGAGCGGCAGACCAGAATATCTGGCGCGATGCCGATAGATTGCAACTCTTTGACCGAGTGTTGGGTCGGCTTTGTTTTTAATTCACCAGACGCCGCCAGATAGGGTAAAAGCGTCAGGTGCATAAAAATGCATTGTCCGCGCGGCTTGTCATGGGTGAATTGCCGGATCGCTTCAAAGAATGGCAGGCCTTCGATGTCACCTACCGTGCCGCCAATTTCACAGAGCATGAAATCAACCTCGTCATCGCCCACCGCGATAAAGTCTTTAATTTCGTTCGTGACATGCGGAATAACCTGAATGGTTTTGCCCAGATAATCGCCACGTCGTTCTTTTTCGAGAACAGTTGAGTAAATGCGGCCCGAGGAAACGGAATCAGTTGTTCGCGCCGCAACACCCGTGAAGCGTTCATAGTGGCCAAGATCTAGGTCAGTCTCAGCGCCATCGTCGGTGACAAAAACTTCGCCGTGCTCAAAGGGGGACATCGTACCGGGGTCGACGTTGAGGTAGGGGTCAAGTTTGCGCAGGCGAACCGAAAAGCCGCGTGCTTGCAGCAATGCCCCCAAGGCGGCAGATGCCAAGCCCTTCCCGAGGGAAGAAACCACGCCGCCAGTGATGAAAATGTAACGTGCCATTTATAGATCTGCTCCCGTGAGTCGACGCGGATTCCAACGAAAGCCGCCCTGTCAGGCTGCGAAAAACGCAACACCACGGGATTTAAGGCTATCAGGATTCGGGGGTGTAAAGCAAGGGCGCGCGCAACATGATGTTGCACAAAGACGCCATTGCTCAAGGTGTTGTGGAAAGTGACTTAGTCGAGTGTTGGAACCAGCGGGGCATTGTCGCCCGGTGCAGGTGGCAACAGTAAATCGCCCTCAGGAGCCGCAGGTGTTTGGCTCTCGCTCGCAGGCGGAGGCGTTACGCCCAACCGATCAATGACCGACGAACCTGATGCGTTTTCAGCGGCAAAAATCGTCAAGGTAATTGAGGTGCAGATGAATGCGATCGCCAGAACCCAAGTGATCTTACCCAGAGCCGTTGCCGCCGCGCGACCTGACATCGCGCCGCCACCGCCGCCGCCGCCCATACCCAGACCACCTCCTTCAGAACGCTGCATCAGCACCACGGCGATCAAGCCGAGGGAGAGGATAAGGTGGATGATCAGGACGACGTTTTCCATTAAAGACCCGTATGGTTCACTAAAGCTTTGGCGGTATCTAGGGAAGTTTGTCGCCGCTCGCAAGGGAGGATTCCTGATCGCGCCGCGTCATTCCTAACGGAACTGGTTTTTATCGCGGCATGAGGGGCAAGTTTTCAGTAAAAAGCCTGTGAACATTATGATGAAGTCTAGAACCCGTAAAGTGGTGACATTTGGCATTTTCACTCGGCAAAGACCGCTACGCGGGGCGCAGCGGTCTGCTAAAGCATCTATGGCTCGCGCATGCTCTAAGAGGGTTAACCTGGAAATGAGGCGCTGCACTCGTGCTTTAATCAATATTACCATATTTAGCCGCTGTTTTCGCCTAAATGTTTTCCTTTGTTTGTACAGTGTTAATCTTCCCGCACTGGTTGTGTTTTCTGCAAGACGCGAATCAAAAGGGATCTTGGTCCATGCCATTGCGCGCACACTGGATGAATTTGACCGCTGATGCCTTCATCGAAAGGCTGGACAGTGAGGTCAGGTTGAGGGCATGTTGCGCGCATGCCTCATGATCATCACGAACACCCGCATAGCCTGTTGCCCTCGGATCCCGCACTTCGGGTCAAGGCTTTAGAAACTCTTTTAACCCGAAAAGGTCTGGTTCAACCAGAAGCTCTGGATGTCATCATTGACACCTATGAGACTAAGATTGGCCCACGAAATGGCGCACATGTTGTGGCCAAGGCCTGGACCGATCCGGAGTTTAGAGCGGCGTTACTGGAAGATGCCACACAAGTCGTTGCCGATCTTGGTTATTATGGTCGACAAGGCGAACATATGGTGGTCGTTGAAAATACGGATGCGCTCCACAATATGGTCGTTTGTACATTGTGCAGCTGTTACCCGTGGCCTTTGCTGGGCATTCCGCCGTCCTGGTATAAATCAGATGCCTACCGCGCACGCGCTGTGCGTGAGCCCCGCAAAGTGCTGCAAGATTTTGGCGTTACGCTCCCATCGGATACGGCCATACGGGTTTGGGATAGCACTGCCGAAGTGCGCTATTTGGTGATCCCGCAACGCCCTGTTGGCAGTGAAGATTTGGACGAAGCGGCGTTGATGGATCTGGTGACACGAGACAGTATGATCGGCACCGGACTGGCTCGGGTGGTTTCGGAGGTCGCCCCATGACGCGTGCACATGATATGGGCGGTCGTTTCGGAGATGGCCCGATTGATCCCGGTAAAGATAAACCGATTTTTGAAAAAGATTGGCATGCCCGCGCCTTGGCAATTACGTTGGCGTCCGGTGCATTGGGGCAGTGGAACATCGATGTCTCGCGCCATGCGCGCGAGCGCCTTTCGCCAAAAGACTACGCAGGGTTTTCCTATTACGAAAAATGGATGGCTGGATTGGCCAATTTATTGGTTGAAACTGACCTCGTGAACATTAAGGAAATGTCTGAAGTTTCGTCCGCTCAAAGCCCCCTCAACGCTCAGGCCTTGAAGGCGGAAAACGTGGGCATGGTTTTGGCAAAAGGTGCGCCAGCAGATCGGCCCAGCGATGTCGCGCGCAGGTTCAATGCCGGAGATGCCGTCAAAACCCGACGGATCATCGGCAATCGTTTGAAAGATGGTGGGCACACACGGCTGCCAACATATGCAGCCGGTGCATGTGGTCATATTATACGCTACCACGGCACCCATGTTTTGCCGGATAGTTCCGCCCACCATCTGGGGGAGGCGGCAGAACCTCTTTACGCCGTGGCTTTCCCAGCATCAGAACTGTGGGCGCAGCCCGAACATCCGCAAGACGAAGTGGTGCTCGATCTCTGGCAAAGTTATCTGGAACCGATTGAATGAGGCCGCTAGAACCCGTTTTTACACAGCCTTGGCATGCCCAATTATTCGCGTTGACGGTTCATTTGAACGAAAGTGGATGGATGGGCTGGCCAGATTGGGCGGATGCCTTTGGTGCGACATTGAAACGACATGGCCTGGAAAAGGAATTGGACGGTGGGGATGACTATTTTGCCGCGTGGTTGGAAACGCTGGAGCAAATGATTGTGTCCAAAGGGCAGGCGGCCAAAGCGGATCTCGCCCAACTCAAGGCAGACTGGGAGGGGGCCTATCTGCGCACCCCCCATGGTGCACCTGTCCATCTGTCAGAGTAGAGTGTTGCCCTAAACGTCAATCTAAGGGGGCAGTTGCGTCAGTCGTCAACGTCATCAGTGTCGGTCTGCCCAGACAAGGCACGGCGAACATGGCTCCATCCTAAGCCGATACCCAACACGGCAGAGAGCGCAAAGAGAGCCAGCCAGACGTTGAAACTTTGGTTGTCGAGATTCAGGATGCCATTATCCAGCAGGACCCAAATGCCTGCCCCTAAAATTGCCAGAATCAGGAACATGCCCAGCGGACCGATAGAGCGCAGCGTCGCGCGTAGAAAAATTGTATAGCCAACCACAAGCAGCAAGCCGATCAAAAGGGCGACCGGTAAATTGTCCCGCCCATAATCGCGAACCCAAACGACATAGTTATAAGGCGTCGGGTTAAATGTGGCTGCGAGGAGAATAAACGCCGCAATCCATCGAGTTAGAATGCCCATCAGTCTTCTTTCTCACCATATTTTCGCTGCTATCGTGATTTGCCCTGCTGTTGGCAAAATGTCCATGCCTTGGATGATGTGACACAGGCGGGATATTGATATTTTGAGGTTTCGCCCGGCGCAGAGGCTCGTTATACCGGCGCGGGCTTTACCCTAATTGCAAAGGACCATTCATGGCAAACGTCGTTGTTGTCGGCGCTCAGTGGGGCGACGAAGGAAAAGGCAAACTCGTCGACTGGCTGTCTGAGCGCGCGGATATTATCGCGCGGTTTCAAGGCGGACATAACGCGGGCCACACATTGGTCATCGATGGAAAAGTGTACAAGTTAAACGCCCTGCCGTCTGGCGTGGTGCGGGGCGGGAAACTGTCTGTGATCGGCAACGGCGTTGTGCTCGATCCCTGGCACTTGATCAAGGAAATCGAGACAATCCGCGCGCAAGGTGTCGAGATTTCACCGGAAACGCTGATGATCGCAGAAAACACGCCGCTGATTTTGCCGATCCATGGCGAGCTGGACCGCGCCCGCGAAGAGGCCGCGAGCAAAGGCACCAAGATTGGCACGACAGGGCGTGGAATCGGCCCTGCCTATGAGGACAAAGTTGGCCGCAGGTCAGTCCGGGTTGCCGATTTGGCAGACCCCGCAACCTTGGAAGCGCGTGTTGATCGTGCGTTGCAGCACCATGACCCACTGCGACGGGGGTTGGGAATCGAAGCGGTTGATCGCGATGCGTTGATTGAACAGTTGCGCTCGATCGCGCCAGTAATCCTGAGCTACGCGGCACCCGTTTGGAAAGTTCTGAACGAAGAGCGCCGTGCAGGGAAACGTATTTTGTTTGAAGGGGCGCAAGGCGCGCTTTTGGATATCGATTTTGGGACTTACCCGTTTGTCACATCTTCAAATGTGATCGCTGGGCAGGCCGCGACCGGTGTTGGCATTGGTCCGGGGTCGATTGATTACGTTCTCGGGATCGTCAAAGCCTATACAACACGGGTCGGAGAAGGCCCGTTCCCGGCAGAATTGGACGATGACGATGGCCAGCGGCTCGGCGAGAGAGGTCATGAATTCGGGACAGTTACAGGGCGCAAACGCCGCTGTGGATGGTTTGATGCTGTGCTTGTACGCCAAACCTGCGCTACGTCCGGTGTGAATGGAATAGCCTTCACAAAACTGGATGTTCTTGATGGTTTTGAAACCCTCAAGATTTGCGTGGGGTATGATCTGGATGGCAAGCGAATGGACTATCTGCCCACTGCGGCGGATCACCAAGCGCGCTGTAAACCGATCTACGAAGAAATGCCCGGTTGGTCCGAATCCACTGAAGGTGCGCGCAGCTGGGCTGAATTGCCTGCCAATGCGATTAAATACGTGCGTCGTGTGGAAGAGTTGATTAACTGTCCGGTTGCGCTACTTTCTACCTCACCGGAGCGTGAAGATACGATCCTTGTAACGGACCCTTTTGCCGATTGAGACGAAGCTAATGTCCTTGAGTCACAAAGCCCGCCGCCGACTGTCGTTGGTGATCCTGTTGGTTGGCCTGCCAGTCTATATCACTCTGTCTATCAGTGTGATTAGCCTGCTGAGTCGCCCTTCAATCTTGGTTGAGTTGTTGGTCTATGTTGTTTTGGGGGTGTGTTGGGCCTTGCCCTTCAAGTTTATTTTCAAAGGTATCGGGCAGGCAGATCCGGACCAATCGGAAAACTAACACTCCCTTTTCTATAGATCTCTTACCGCCTAGACCGTGGGCTGGCCAAATTAGCTGACAGAACGCGGTCCGGGCTTGTAGCAAATGTCGTCGGACGATGTGAAATTGCCGGCGTCTAATTTCACGATTTTACCGCTGGCCAGCAAACGCCCGAATGCGCGCAGTTTGTCTTCACGACTATGTGCATTCCCTGCCGCCTCGTCTGCACAAGACATCAATTGGGGGCGTGTGAAGTGTTCGCGCTTTTGAACAAAAGTCAAAAAGGCGGCGGCAGCCTCCTGCGTTGCTTCAAGATCAAGCATGCCGTGTTTTTTAGCGAAGTGGATGAAACTCACCTTTTCAGGCAGCGCCGCCGTATCTCGGATCGGGCGGTCAACACGCTGAGAAGCCACAAGTTTTAGAGGGGCAAGGCGCGTTTGAGAAGGAGGTTGCACCGCGGCATCAGCATCTTGTGATGTTTGAGGTTTTACAGCATTTGCCAGATCGTCCCGATACGCTGTTGCTTCTTTTTGACTTGTTGTATCAAGGTCGTCCATCGATTGATCCGCAACCCGTGTCGCAACGGCAGCGCGTAATTGCGCAAACGCATTGCGTCGTGTTTTGCTGTCAGGTTCCTGCATTTGGGTATCAGCCTTTGCCATGAGTCTTGAAACATCCTCATCATGGTCTTCACGCAAGCCAGAAAAAGGCTCGTGCGTTTCTGGCGTTTTGTCTTGGCTGTCTGTACGGGGTTCCTCAAAGGAGGTTTCATTTGCGAATGACGTCTCGTGGTCACTCTTTTTGGTTCTTGTTTCGCGGGCTTCAAGGCGTCGTAGGATGGTTTCCAAATGGTCGGAACCATCCTCCTCAAGAGGGAGATTTTCCGACACGTCGTGGACGGCCAAAGAATTAGGTCGACCTGCTGGGTCTTCTTCGTGGTCTTCGGTTTGTTCCTCGCGGTTCTCCAAAGAGGCGACAGAGCGAATGCGTTCTAATTTCTCACCCAAGCTTTGATTTTCGATGGATGCTTGTGCTGGAAAGGGGTGTTGTGAAAATGTCGGAGGTGCGTACCGCGTTTCAGAGTGCGCGGAAATACCAGCCCGACGGCTGTAGGCTGTGAAGGCATCCGCGGAAATTGTGTCGTCTGATGCTCTTTCAGTTTGCCCATGATTGGCAAAGAAGGCCGCAGCGCTTTCGGTGACATCCTCATTTTGCGCTGTGCGCGCGACACCGGCAACGGCAAGATGTGTCGTTTCTTGGCGTGGCATTCGAGATACGTGATCTGAATGCGGGGGTAACTTATTGCTTGGCGAGGTTCCGGGAGGGGCCACTCGTGGCGCAGTATCTGAGGCTGGCTGAGTGGGTTCAGCGCCAAAATGCCGATCTTCGGCCGCTAAATCGCGAAAGTACTCGGCGATCAATTTCATTGCCTCAAAGGAGTCATCAAAGCCTTCTAACGTACATGAAAATGTCCCATAAGAGACCGTAAGAATCTTGTTGTTATTGGCCACCAGCTGCCCGCCCTCTGCGTGTTATCGACAAGATGTCTAACATTTTAGTTAAGTCCAAAGGGGTCCGATTCTGTGTTATTAATCGTATTATTTCGTGGCAAGAATGTGGCGAACCTTTAAAATGCGTCCTGGAAACCTGTGAAAACACCGATCTTAAACAGTTCTGATCCGCTCACTTTGATTGGAGGGGGAGAGGCAACACCGGAGGACTTGAAAGAAGCCTTGGTTTTTGCACCGCAGTGCATTGCGGCGGACAGCGGAGCCCACCTAGCCTTGGAAACAGGGGTCGAATTGGCCGCGGTTATCGGCGATTTTGATTCTATTTCTGACGCTGCACGTGCTCAGGTTGCGTCCGACCGATTGCATCGTATCGCCGAACAGAACAGCACTGATTTTGATAAAGCACTGCGTAACGTTTCAGCGCCGGTTGTTGTTGCACTAGGATTTTTAGGCGGACAAATTGATCATGAGCTTGCCTCATTGCACACATTGGTCATGCGATGTGATCGTGCCATTGTTCTATTGGGCAAATGCGATATCGTGTTTTTGTGCCCTCCCTCCCTGAGATTGCCCTTACCTAAAGAAACACGTGTGTCTCTTTTTCCGATGGGGTCCGTTCGGGGACGATCAAATGGGCTGCATTGGCCAATAGATGATATAGAATTCCAACCGGGAGTGCGGTCGGGGACCTCAAACAAAACGACAGGAGATGTGTTGCTCGAGGTAGACGCACCATTGATGCTGTGCATTTTGCCACGTGCGTTTATTCAGCCGGTTGTATCGCTGTTGAGCCAGTTGTCAGAGACTGAGCGATGGCCCGCTCGCGCAGGATAATGTAAAGCCCCGAAAGAATCGTAATTGCGATGCCGACGGCCGCGACCGAGTTGGGAAAATCGCCAAACACAAGCAAGCCTAAGATCGTGGCGATTGGAATTTCCAGATATTGCATGGGGGCAAGCGTCGCAGAGGGTGCGAATCTGAGCGACCAAGTCATCAGGAGGTGCGCGACGGTGCCTAAAACGCCGATGCCCAGCAACAAACCCCAATCATTAACGGAAACCGCAACAACTTGAAGTTGAGGAACTGCGGTGCCCTGAAAAATCAAAAGAACCGGGGCAATCACAAAAATTGCCATTACGCCGCTGACCGCTTGTAGGCTGATAGGGTCAGTTTCTTTGGCGATCTGGCGCGTGACCAACATGAAGAATGCAAAGTTAAATGCCACTGCAACGGGCAAAAGTGCTGGCCAGCCGACTTCGGCGAAACTGGGTTGGACGATCAGCATTGTGCCCAAAAACCCGACAGTACAGGCCGCAATCCTGCGAGTTCCGACTTCTTCGTTCAAAGCGAATTTTCCGAGCACCAACATGATGAAAGGCATGACAAAAGCAATCGCGACGGCATCTGCAAGAGGCAGGTATTTTAACGCGGTGACCATGGCACCTATGCCTATGATGTGCAGAATTGTCCGCACAAAGGTCAATGTTGCTATGCGGCGCGTCATTTTCCAATGCCTCTGACTTGCCCAGACGAGTGGTATCAGAATCACAGCCTGAACCGCGAAACGGACAAGTACCAATTGCCCGATTGGAACGGTTTGTCCCAAAATTTTAGCGATGGCGTCACCAACCGGTGCCAACACACAAAAGCCAAGCATAAGGGCGATACCAAGGAGAGGACGATCTGCAGTCATCCATGGAGCGTATTTGCTGGCCAACAGCTTTGCAAGCAAAGGTTGTGTGAATTTAACAATTCGGGATATTCACCGCCAATCCGCCGAGTGAGGTCTCTTTGTATTTCTCCGACATATCGGCTCCGGTTTGACGCATGGTTTCAATGCAGGCATCAAGCGGCACCAAATGTGTACCATCGCCTCTTAAGGCCAATGACGCCGCAGAAACTGCTTTGATCGCGCCAAGGCCGTTCCGTTCAATGCAGGGTACTTGTACCAATCCTTTGACAGGATCACATGTCATGCCAAGATGATGTTCGAGTGCGATTTCCGCCGCGTTTTCAACCTGTGCTGCAGACCCCCCCATCACCGCGCATAATCCCGCGGCGGCCATGGCGGCTGCTGAGCCGACTTCAGCCTGGCATCCAGCTTCAGCACCGGAAATTGAGGCATTGAATTTCACCAAACCTCCAATGGCCGCTGCGGTGAGCAGAAAATCCTCGATTCGTGTTTCCGAGGCACCGGGCACATGATCGAGATAATACCTAATCGTCGCGGGCAATACACCGGCAGCTCCATTTGTGGGAGCTGTGACGACCTGACCGCCTGCTGCATTCTCTTCGTTCACGGCCATCGCGTAAACGCTCATCCAATCATTGATCGTATGGGGGGCAGTCAAGTTCATTCCGCGTTCCGCGAGCAACGCATCATGGATACCTTTTGCTCGGCGCTTCACTTGCAAGCCTCCGGGTAGAATACCATCCGTCTCCAAACCCCGATTGATGCAATCGTCCATGACTTGCCATAAACGTTTGGTCCCGGTGCGGAGGTTGTCGACCCCACAACGGGCCGCTTCATTGGCGCGTTTCATTTCTGCAACGGATTTTCCCGCAGAGTCTGACATTTCTAACATTTGAGCCGCTGTTTTAAACGGGAATGGAATAGCAGGGCCGTCTTCTTCGGTGTCTTTGCCTGCATCTAATTCAGCTTGGGTCATGACAAAACCGCCACCAATCGAATAATAGACTTCGCTCAGGATGACATCACCTTGCGCATCAGTTGCGCGCAACACCATGGCATTGGCGTGGCCCGGCATTGCGGTATCGTAATCAAAAATTAAATCTCGTTTTGGATCAAATCGCAGGGGGGGCAGCGCGTCCACATGGATGGTTTTTGTTCGGTCGATTGATGCAAGGGCTTGGGCCGCTTTTTGTGCGTCATAGGTATCTGGGGAAAACCCAGCGAGTCCCAGAATGGTTGCGCGATCCGTTGCATGACCAACGCCTGTAAAGGCGAGCGAGCCATGTAATGTGGCGCGCAGGCCGAAAAATTCGAATGGGGAGGCCCGCATGGTCTCCAAAAACCGCGCAGCAGCAACCATCGGACCCATTGTGTGAGACGAAGATGGGCCGATTCCTACTTTGAACATGTCAAAAACAGAGAGAAACATCAGGTTGCAAATCCTTCTGGGGGGCATGGTAGTGTTGGGTTTGTAAACGGCGTTGATCCTAGGCCTTCCGCGATTTGTGCGGCGTAGACGGAGGGTCGATCTTCCAGCGCTTTCAAAGCATCAAAGAGCGCCTCAAAGTCAGACAATTTAAACCAGCTTTTATCCTGCCCGTTTGGATAAAGAGCGAGCCAACGCAGCATTGGTGCGAGGTACAGATCAAGGACAATCCCCGAGCGATCACTTTCCCACCTTTGGTTCAAAATTCCCAAGTGCTGACGAATGCTGGTCTGTACCAACGTTGACATTCTCACTTGGTCTTCTTCCCGATCCCCAAAATACCGCTGCGGATAAAACAAACGGCGCAGGTCCGAATGCAGAGTGTTGGATAGGAAAAACAACCATTTAAGGCAGTCACCTCGGGCAGGGTCTGATTGGGCTGGAGCAAGGCCACCATGAAGATCCGCCAACCACAACAATATGGCACCCGTTTCAAATAACGGACCATCTGGTGTTTCTAAAACGGGAATAAGGCCATTGGGGTTCAGCGCGCGGTACTTGGGCGTGCGCTGCGCGTTCTGCCTGCGGTCAACAAGACATGTGTTGTATCGAACGCCGAGCTCTTCCAACGCCAATCGGACAACCAGTGACGCATTGTCTGGTGCATAGTGTAAGATGTATGTTTGCGTGCTCATAGTGGCTGAATACCGGATTTTAACGCGATGAGTTTGTAAAAAACGACTTGGACGGGTCAAAAACGTAAACTCAAAATAACTTCCGTGCATGTATTTACAACCGAGCGATTTTTATGGTGTTTGCCTGACCGGTTGATTCAGTCTCGCACCCGGCGTGCTTGTTTCCTATAAGGTCGCTGAATGTGACCAAGGAGCGCCAAATGCCGTCAGATCTTTCGCCCATCGACAAAGCAAAATTCGTCTGTGCTAAACGGGCGTCTCAATTCGTGCAAAGCGGCATGCGTGTCGGTCTGGGTACGGGGTCCACGGCAGCATGGCTTGTGCGATGCCTTGGGGACATGGTGCGTGACGATGATTTGCAGATTAAAGCGGTGCCAACATCATCGCGCACTGCCGAGCTGGCGGGGCAAGTTGGGATCGAAGTCATCACATTGGACGAAGCTAAATGGCTGGATCTGACGATTGATGGTGCAGATGAATTTGATTCGGACTTTAACCTGATCAAAGGTGGTGGCGCTGCTCTGTTGCAAGAAAAGATCGTTGCCTCTGCCTCGGATCGTATGATTGTCATCGCGGATGTCAGCAAAGACGTGAACAAACTTGGCGCGTTTCCACTGCCGATTGAGGTTATCCCGTTCGGGCGGCATACAACACAAAAGCTTGTAGAAGAGGCGCTGGTTTCGCTGGACGTGCTGGGCCGCGAAACCACATGGCGGATGGATGGCGACAAGCTGTTGTTCACGGACGAAGGCAACCACATACTGGACTTGCATCTCAAGCGCATTGAAGACGCGCCCCAACTGGCATTGATCCTAAATCAGATACCCGGTGTCGTTGAAAACGGTTTGTTCATTGGCTTGTCCGACACGGTTGTTCTTGGCTTCGGCGATGGGCGCACAGAAGTGCGAGATATCAATGAAGGAACAATCGAAGCTGCAAAATCTGATCTGGCGGAAAACGATAACCTGTTCAGCGACCTGCCTGATTGATAGCGGCTAGTGGAAATCACTATACTGTAGGCAGCGTTCCACATCTATTACATCCCTTCGCGCATCTCTATATAGCTGCGACAACATCCACAGCCCCTTAGCAAGGAAAGAGCCAAACCATGGACACATTCGACTACGATCTTTTTGTGATAGGCGGCGGATCAGGCGGCGTTCGGGCGGCACGTGTCGCCGCAGGTGAAGCTGATGCCAAAGTCGCGCTGGCCGAAGAGGACCGTTACGGGGGAACATGCGTCATCCGGGGCTGTGTGCCCAAGAAATTAATGGTTTTTGCGTCGGAGTACGTCGGTTTGGCGGACGCAGCACAGTCATACGGCTGGGATATGCAGCGCGGTGATTTTAATTGGACGTCTTTCCGTACGAAATTGAATGCAGAACTTGACCGGTTGGAAAAGGTATACCGATCCTTGCTGGCGGGTTCCGGGGTTGAAACCTTTGATGCGCGCGCCACAGTTTCCGGGCCGCATGAGATCACACTTTCAACGGGCGAGAAGAAAACCGCAAAACACATTCTGGTCGCCACTGGTGGCCGCCCTGTCCGCCCCGACTTGCCCAACGCCCATCTTGGGATCGTTTCAGACGATATTTTCCATCTGGAAGCGCTGCCTAAATCTATTCTGATCGTTGGTGGTGGGTATATTGCCTGCGAATTCGCCGGCATTCTGAATGGCTTGGGTGTCAAAGTGACGCAGTTCTATCGGGGTGAGCAAATCCTGCGTGGTTTTGACAATGAGGCGCGCGGCCTTGTCGCCGATCAAATGCGGGAGCGCGGCGTTGACTTGCAGGTCGAAACCAATATCGCCGAGATGAAGAGTGCGGCAGGCGATGACACTGCAGCCCCTGGTGCGCCTGTTTGGGTGAAATCCACAACCGGGCAAGAGACGGTCTATGATATGGTGCTCTTTGCGACCGGACGTGATCCAAACAGCCGTGATATCGGCATGGAAGACCTGGGCATCAATCTCGGGCGGCGCGGACAGATCGAAGTTGATGCCTATAGTCAAACAGCTGTACCCTCCGTCTATGCCATTGGCGACGTCACAGACCGGGTGAATTTGACACCTGTTGCTATTCGCGAAGGCATGGCCTTTGTCGAGACTGTCTTTAAGGGTAATCCGACCGCAGTGGATCATGACCTGATTCCCAGCGCGATCTTTACGCAACCTGAAATGGGAACAGTTGGTCTGAGCGAAGAAGCCGCCCGTGAGCAGGAAGCGATCGAAGTTTACGCAACGACCTTCCGCCCAATGCAAACCTCTTTTGCCGGTGGCAGTGATCGTGTGCTGATGAAATTGATTGTTTCGCAGGACACACGGGTGGTTCTGGGATGCCATATTGTCGCGCCAAATGCAGGAGAAATGATCCAATTGGCGGGGATCGCAATTAAAATGGGCGCAACCAAAGAGGACTTCGACCGGACTGTTGCAGTTCATCCCACGATGTCCGAAGAGATCGTCACAATGAGAACTCCTGTTCGCACGGCTTGATTTTCGAGCAAAGCAGCGTAGGTATGGCATTGATTGGTCGCGCTGTGACGCGATTTAGAAGGGAAAGAACTTAATGGCTGGCAACAATGGCGGCCCCTGGGGGGGCGGCGGCAACTCTGGTGGAGGCAAACCGAACGGTGGTTCGGGTGACGGAAATCGTGGATCCGGGGGCGGTGGCCCAAACGGTCCGCGCGGAGAGGGGCCTCAAATCCCGGAAATTGATGAGCTGGTCAAAAAAGGTCAGGAACGTCTGCGCGTTCTGATGGGCGGCAAGGATGGCGGCGGCGGCCAAGGCGGCGGCGACGGTTCTGGCGGCGGCGGGAATGGCCCTGGCTTGACGCGCGGTACGGCTGGTCTCATGGTTTTGGGCGCTATTGGCGCTTGGCTCTATGCGAGCGCCTACACAGTTGCGCCAGAAGAACAATCTGTCGAACTGTTCCTCGGTAAGTATTCTTCCACGGGAACGTCGGGTTTGAACTTTGCGCCTTGGCCGTTTGTCACCGCAGAAGTGCTGCCGGTGACGCGCGAACAAACCGAAGAAATCGGATCGCGGACAGACAGCGGTTTGATGCTGACCACGGACGAGAATATCATCGATATTGACTTCCAGGTTGTCTGGAACATCAATGACCCGGCGAAATACCTATTCAATCTCGCCGAGCCGCAAGAGACTATTCGTGCGGTATCCGAATCCGCGATGCGCGAAGTCATTGCACGAAATGAACTTGCTCCGATCCTAAACCGGGATCGCCAGGCGATTGCGGACGAAGCTTCACAATTGATCCAGTCCACGCTGAACCAATACGACAGTGGTGTGAATATTGTGCGCCTAAACTTGGATAAAGCGGACCCACCACGCGAAGTAATTGACAGTTTCCGGGACGTTCAAGCCGCAGAGCAGGAACGCGATCGTTTGGAGCGTCAAGCGGATGCCTATGCAAACCGCGTTACAGCGGGTGCGCGTGGTGAGGCTGCAAGCCAGTTAGAGCAAGCCGAAGCCTATCGTGCTCAGCAAGTCAACGAGGCGCAGGGTGAGGCCGCACGTTTTACCTCTGTTTTAGAAGAATACACCAAAGCGCCGGATGTAACGCGTAAACGTTTGTATCTTGAAACGATGGAGCGCGTTTTGGGCGATGTAGACAAGATCATTCTTGAAAGCAGCGTCGGCGGGAATGGCGGCCAAGGGGTTGTACCATACTTGCCACTTAACGAATTGCGCCGTTCAGGTGGAGGAACCAACTAATGTCAGCAAAAAAGTTTCTCATCCCAGTTGCCGTTGTCGCTGCTGTGACCATTCTGAGTTCTGTGTTCATTGTTGATGAACGGCAAAAGGCTTTGGTCTTGCAGTTTGGCCAGATCAAATCGGTTAAAGAAGAACCCGGTTTAGCCTTTAAAATTCCATTTATTCAAGAAGTTGTGCGCTACGATGACCGAACGCTTTCGCTTGATACGGATGTGGTCGAAGTAACGCCTTCTGATGATCGCCGTTTGGTTGTTGACGCCTTTGCACGATATCGGATTTCAGATGTTGTTCAATTCCGTCAAGCTGTGGGTGTTGGGGGCTTGCTTGCCGCTGAAAATCGTCTGGAGGGTATCTTGAACCCGACCATCCGCGCTGTTTTGGGTGCTGACGGGGTGACGTCGAACACAATTTTGTCCGCTGATCGTGCCGAACTGATGGAACGGATCACAGAGCAAGCGCGACAACGTGCGCTGCCTTTGGGGCTCGAAGTTGTTGATGTTCGTCTCAAGCAGACCAACTTGCCTGAACAGAACCTCGATGCCACTTTCGCGCGGATGCGCGCGGAACGTGAACGCGAAGCCGCTGATGAAGTTGCCCGTGGTGAAGAAGCCGCGCAGCGTGTGCGTGCGCTGGCAGATCGTACCGTGATCGAACTGACCTCGGAAGCGACACGCGAAGCGGACATCATTCGTGGTCAAGCGGATGCTGAACGGAACTCGATTTTTGCGTCGGCCTTCGGAGAAGACCCGGAATTCTTTGAATTCTATCGCTCGCTAACTGCCTATGAGCGCGCGTTGCCAGGGAAAAATTCCACCATGGTCATGTCGCCAGACTCGGAGTTCTTTAACTACCTGCGCAGCGATCAAGGCGCGGCGGCATTTGAGGCCGATCGGTGAGCACGCTCCTTCTGGCTCTCGGGCTGGTCATGATTGTAGAGGGGCTGGCCTATGCGCTGGCCCCTTCTCTCATTGAACGTATGCTCGAAATGTTACGCACGTTGCCGGAGGACGCAATCCGTCAGGTTGGCTTGCTTATTGTGGTGACGGGATTTATCCTTGTCTGGGCGGCCTCTCAATTGGGCGGGCTTTGACCGGTTTTGTATCAGGGAACGGATCGTTTACACTTTGGTAACGATGAGTTGAAACTCTGCGATGGCGGCCCATCTTACATGTGCACGGCGCAAACCCTACCTGCACAACAGAGAGGGTGTCTTGCGCGCGGTCGCTATTCTGCGCAACACTAAAAAGAAATTCAGGAGACGATGCATGAAACCTCGGGCGGTATCCTTGTCCACCAATTTTCCGGTGATGGCGCAAAGACGCATATCAATGATGTTCATTCTGGCGCTTGCCTTTGCTCTGATGGCTCCGTTGGTTGTGCTGGCGCAACCGGCCAGCTTGGCACCGTTGGCGGGAAAGATCAGCCCGTCGGTCGTCAATATTACGACATCGACATTGGTGTCACGTAATACAGCGCCACAAGGGATCGTGCCGGAAGGCTCTCCTTTCGAAGATTTCTTTCGCGACCGCAATGAAGGCCCAGAAGGATCGCCGCGACGATCCTCAGCATTGGGGTCCGGCTTTGTGATTTCCGAAGACGGCTATGTCGTGACAAACAATCACGTCATCGACGGGGCGGATGAAATCCTGATAGAGTTTTTCAACGGCACAGAGCTCAAGGCCGAAGTGGTTGGCACTGATCCGAATACCGACATCGCCCTGTTGAAAGTTGAAGCGGATGAAGCACTGCCATTTGTCTCCTTTGGAAACAGCGACGAGTCCCGCGTTGGGGATTGGGTTATCGCCATGGGCAACCCCTTGGGCCAAGGGTTCTCGGTCTCAGCCGGTATCGTTTCGGCTCGTAATCGCGAATTGAGTGGTCGTTACGACGACTACATACAAACGGACGCCGCGATCAATCGGGGCAACTCGGGTGGCCCATTGTTCAACATGGACGGCAATGTGATCGGCGTGAACACGGCCATTCTTTCACCAACGGGTGGCTCCATCGGCCTTGGTTTCTCAATGGCCTCAAATGTCGTGACCCGCGTTGTCGAACAGCTCAAGGAGTTTGGCGAAACACGGCGCGGATGGCTTGGTGTGCAGATCCAGGATGTATCCGAGGATATGGCAGAAGCAATGGGACTGGAAACCACAGAAGGCGCCGCCGTCAATGGTGTGCTGGAAGGGCCGGCCTCTGAAGCGGGTATCGAAATTGGTGATGTTATTATCAGCTTTGACGGCAAGGATGTCGAGAATACGCGCGATTTGGTCCGTCAGGTGGGGAACACCCCGGTCGGTGAGGCCGTTCGTGTTGTCGTGTATCGCAATGGGGATACCAAAACTCTGCTCGTCACACTGGGACGACGCGAAGACGCGGAGGCCGCTGTGCCAGCTGTAGCGCAAGCGCCAGAGGAAGACGTTCCAACGACCGCTGAGATTATGGGCCTAACCCTGAGTGTTCTGACGGATGAGATGCGTTCAGAATTGGGCGTGAGCGCGGACATTCTGGGATTGGCCGTTGTCGAGGTTGACGAAGCGTCCGAAGCCTTTGAAAAAGGCCTGCGTGCTGGAGATGTTATTACCGAAGCAGGTCAGCAAAAGATTGGCAGCATCGCAGAGCTGGAAGACCGGGTAGAAGCTGCAAAAGAAGCAGGGCGGAAATCATTGTTGTTATTGGTGCGGCGCGCGGGTGATCCACGTTTCGTCGCGCTATCCTTAGCTGAATAAGGACGGCACCAACCGGTATCAAACGATCTTAGAGACATCGTTGTCTCTTGTTACAGCAATCGGCCAATAGCCGCCCTCTTGTTTCTCAAGCGGGCGGCTTTTTCATTGGTCCATTTCAGATTGGGAGGGAGAACCGCTGTGTCAAACACATCAATGTACAGATTTTTCCCGGCCATTTCCCCACTCCGAATAGGTATCTTTAGGAGAAAATAAATACCGTCGCACTATCCTGAGCGTCCAGAGCAACAGATGCGTTTCCAAACCGCGACTAATTCAGGATTGATATAGTAAAAGTGCACCGTCTGAGTTTGGTTTTGATAATTTTTTTTGGTGTTCTTTCCGGCTGTACCGAAGCTGTGCCGCGAGACAATAGCGCACGTATCTTAGCGATGGGTGACAGCTTGATGGCGTGGAATGCCAGCTCTGGCGAGACGATCTCTGACAATCTTGAAAAGATATTGGGCGAACCCGTCATTGACCGGTCTGTATCGGGCGCGCGCATCTTGTATAAACTTCCGATTTCTGGTGCCATGGGCTTCAATATTTCATCCCAGTACCGATCTTCCAATTGGGATTGGGTGATTTTGAACGGCGGGGGAAATGACCTTTGGTTCGGGTGTGGCTGCGCGGCATGTGATCGCAAAATAGACCGTTTGATCCACCAGGACGGTCAGGGCGGCGCGGTGTTTGATTTGGTGCAGACAATCCGCGCTTCGGGTGCGCGGGTGATTTATCTTGGTTATCTGCGAAGCCCCGGTGTCGGCTCGTGGATCGAACATTGCCGTGATGAGGGCGACGAATACGAAGGCCGCCTTGAAAGAATGGCTCAGTCTGACCCGGGAGTGTATTTTCTATCTCTAGCAAATTTAGTCCCGAAAGGTGACAAGTCTTATCATAGGTTTGATCGGATACACCCATCTGCAAAAGCAACACGAGAAATCGCCCAACGGATCGCGACAATCATTCGTTAATTTTCCCGACACCTGCAAGGGTTGTCTGGCCGATCTGAGCCAGTGTGAGGCTGGTCTCTTCCGCGATCAGATCCCAGAATTGCAATAACCCATCTTTCCCACCAGCAGCATAGGCAAATTGCATTGCGCGCCCAAAGAACACAAAACTGGCGCCCATGTGATAGGCTTTAACGACATCTTCTCCCGAACGTAGCCCTGTGTCATAGAACAGCGGATAAGCGGGCCCCACAGCATCGCGGATGCGCTTTAAAGCGTGGATGGGGGCAGGGGCGCAGTCAAGCTGACGACCGCCGTGGGTTGATACTTGGATGGCGTCGATACCCTCTTGAGTGAGCCGTACCGCATCTTCAACATCTGTGACACCTTTGGCGACAATTTTACCACTCCACTGATCGCGAAGCCGTTTTAGAAACTCCCAATCAGCGGCCGCTCTGCTTTCGGTTCGATCAAAGGTAAAACCCGGTTCCTCGAAATTGGCCAAGGTTGGCGCACCCGCGAGCAAGCTGGAAATGGACCACTGAGGATGCAGGGCGAAATCGACAAACTGCTTTGGCCCTATTTTAAAAGGCATTTTAAAACCGCGCCGTAACTCGCGCGGGCGACGACCAACTTCGGGTACGTCCAATGTCATGATGAGCGTTGTATATCCGGCGGCCTTTGCGCGTTCGACAAGTTTGCTTGTCCCGCTGCCGTCGCCGCTGAAATAAAGCTGGAACCAAGCATGCCCATCGGCGTGTTCTATCATGTTTTCCAGAGAGGTCGACGCGACCGTGGATACGCCCACAGGTACCCGATGTTTTGCTGCCATCTGTGCAAAGGCGACATCTGCGCCAGGACCAGACAAATTGCACATACCCATTGGACTTATGCCGAACGGAACTGTTCCGGTTTGCTCAAAAACGGTTACGCTCAGATCACGTTCTGCAACATTGCGCAAAACGCGCGGCTGGAGGGTAATGTCCCGAAGGGCGGCCAGATTGCGCATTTCCGCAACGCCATTTCCCGCCGCCCCATCGATGTAATCAAACACCATCCAAGGCAGACGCCGACGGGCAAGCCGCCGTGCGTCGTCATAGCTATGGATGGTGTTTGCGGAACCCATATATTCAGGCTTCTACAGCCTTCATAAAGCGATCACGGATCACAACAGGGTCCATTTTGATCACCGGCAATTTGATGTTGCCACTGTCGCATTTACTAACAATGATCGTCATCTTTTTGCTGTCGATTGCTTTTTGAAGCACTTCTGGGGTGTCCTTGTCTTGGCATTCAACGACGTTTTCGCATCCGCAGGCCGTAGCCACTGCCGCGAGTGAGGTTTTCTTGCCTGCATAGGTGGGCTGGTCACCGGTTGAGCCGTATGAGCCATTGTCAATGATTAGCAGGATGTAGTTGTCCGTCACATTGTTGGCTATCGTTGGCAGGGTGCCAAAATTTGTCAGAACGGATCCGTCGCCGTCAATGGAAATGACAGTCTTCTCCTGTGCCATGGCCAAGCCAAGACCAATAGATGAGGACAGTCCCATTGTACCAAGCATATAAAAATTGGTGGGCTGGTCATCGATCATATGGAGCTCTTGGCTGGGAAGCCCAATATTACAGACAACGAGTTGGTCGCGCAGGATCGGTGCGATTTCACGCAGAATTTCAGAACGGATCATTGGTCGCCATAGCCTCCCCAAAAGGACGCATCCGTCAGGATCGCCACAGGTTTGTTACACATAAAGGTGTACTTCAGAATTTCCGGCAATTCTGCCGCGTCGGATTCTTTGTGGAAATGATAGGTTGGGATGTGCAATTGCGACAACAAAGCCTTGGTATGTACGGCCATTTCGACCTGGCATGCCACAGGTTCACGCAACTCGCCCCGATATGAAATCAACATGGGCAGGGGCATGCGATAAAATTGCGTCAAGGTAGCAAGCGTGTTGATTGTCACACCAATGGCGGTGTTTTGCATGATGATCGCGGGTTTTTTGCCTCCCATGAAAGCACCGGCGCACAGGCCCATGCCTTCGTCTTCTTTGTTGGAGGGGACGTGATGAATTTCTGGTCTGGCCTCGACTTCGTCAATGACGCCTGCGAGCTGTTTACAGGGGACTGTGGTGATGAATTCAACGCCTTCTGCGATGAAATCGTCCACAATTTTTGAGCTGATGGACACCAATGGGTACTCCTCAAGTGGGGTTAAGTGTGAAATTCAATTTGCAGAACTGTTGTCGTACAACATCCAGAAAGACCATAGGCATGAACAATATCAGTGAGGCATAAGCCGGCGGCTTTACATTGTTTGCCCGTCCATTGACCCAAACCAGCGCGCTCTCTCACGTCAAGCACCGTGATTGGGAAGAAGGACAACTTTTGGGGCGGGAACGAGGCCCGAACGAATGTCCTGAAATGCGTTCTGCCCGTCAGAAAGCGGTCGGGTTTCGATCCAATCCAGTGCCCCGAGGCGGCCTTCGTAGATTGCATGCGCTGTTTCTTCAAAGTCTTTTGGTGTATAGGTATAGGTGCCGATGAAGGTGATTTCCTGTAGGGTCATGCGCCTGATGTCCAACCCACCTTCCGCTTCACCAAGCCCAACATGAGCAATCACGCCCCCCTGCCTTGCAAGAGCACTGGCAGTGGCTCGGGTTGTGGCAAAACCGACACCATCAATTACACAATCAACCATCCCATTTTTGGGCATATCATCGTCTCCGGGTGCGCACACGTGAAAGCCTGTGATGCTGTCAAGAGCTTTGCGCCGCAGGTCATTTGGCTCAATGACCGTAATGTCGCGCGCACCTTGGGCGCGTAGGGATAGGGCCGCGCCAACACCGATTGCTCCGCCACCGATCACAGCGCAGGACAGCCCGTCGAAACTATTTCCAAGGGCTTTTTTCGCCAAACGCGCGGCGTGCCAACCGCAGGCGATCGGTTCTGCCAGAGCAGCTTTCTTTAGATCAACCGTTTCTGGCACTGTCACAAGGTTACGTTCGGGCATACAGACATAATCGGCAAAGGCACCTTGGCGCGGCGGCATCGAAATGATCTGTCGATTGGCGCAGAGGTTTTCTCTTCCGGCTGCGCAATCCCGGCAGTTCTGACATGCGACCAATGGGTTTATTGTGACCCGCCGCCCGTCTTGCAGCCCACCTTCAACGATGCCCGCAGCTTCGTGACCCAACGTCAACGGAGCGGGTCGGCGTTCATCGTGCCCTAAAAACGCATGCATGTCGGATCCGCAGATACCTGAGGCCATGATGCGCACAAGATGTTCGCCTTCTGCCGGGGTTGGGCGCGGTCTGTCGAGGTAGCTTAATTCCTGAATGTCTGTATAAATCAATGCTTTCATTTTGCAGTGAAACCTCCATCCACAAAAAGCGTCTGCCCTGTTACGTAATCAGAAGCCGGGCTGCAAAAAAACAATAATGGTCCGTCCAAGTCGCTGGGTTCCCCATTCCGCCCTATGCACGTTTGATCGGCGTTGCGTTGCGCCAACTGCGGGTCAGCAAAAACAGGCCCTGTCAGTTCGGTGCGAAAAAAGCCAGGTGCAAGGGCATTTGCCGTAATTCCATGCGTTGACCATGCTTCGGCCATGGCGCGCGTCATCTGCTCTACGCCGCCTTTTGAGGCTCCATAGCTGATCCCTGATCCAAAGGCGCGTCGAGATTGCAAAGAGGCAAAGTTGATAATACGTCCCCAGCCTTTTTCTTTCATGGCAGGCACCATCGATTGTGCCAGAAAAAACGGTGCTGCAAGGTTTAGATCCAATGTGGTGTTCCAACCGTTATCTGTGACATCATCGGCATGCTGGCGTGTGTTGATACCGGCAGCATTGATCAAAATATCTATCGACCCAAAAGCAGCACTGACTTCCTGTGCGATGTGTTTCAGTGCGCTTCGATCCGCTAAATCCGCTGTTACGCAGGCCGTTTCGCCACTGGTTCTGTCGCGCCAAGCTGACAATTCGCGAGACCGTCTTGCAACACCAACAACACGAACCCCAGCTTGGGCAAGCAAGGTTGCAGCCTGACGACCTAACCCGCTGCTGGCGCCGGTAACACAGGCCGTCTTTCCAGTGATATCAAACAAAGAACCCATTAGATTTAATCAATTGCAGACAGGTCAAAATTTTCTTGCGGGAAATACTTGTGCAATCGGGCATCTGCCGCACGTGCATGTCCTTCCATCCCTTCTAACCGAGATATGCGTGCTGTTGCTTCTGCCACTGGTTTTGAACCGTCGCGCGTGGCGCGTTGCCAGGTGACGATCTTCATATATTTGTGCACAGAAAGGCCACCGGTGTATTTTGCGGACCGCGAGGTTGGCAGCACATGATTGGTACCGGATGCTTTGTCTCCGAAGGAGACGGTGGTTTCTTCACCGAGAAACAGCGAGCCGTAGCATTGCAGGCGTTCAAGCCACCAAGGTAGATCGGCAGCCTGAACGGTTAAGTGTTCTGGCGCGTATTCATCCGAACATGCGGCCATTTCTTCGCGATCCGCGCAGACAATTACTTCGGCATAATCACGCCATGCGGCTTCTGCGTTCGTTCGGTTTAGCTCAGGTAAATCCGCAATCAAATTAGGTACTTGCTCCATGACCTTTTCTGCCAGTGGTCGGCTATTCGTCACCAACCAAACAGGGGAGTTATATCCATGTTCGGCCTGACTAACGAGGTCAGTTGCGACCATGAATGGGTCTGCATCTGCATCTGCCAGAACGAGGCTGTCTGTGGGGCCTGCGATCATGTCTATGCCGACCCGCCCGAACAGAATGCGTTTTGCCTCAGCTACAAATTGGTTGCCTGGGCCAACTAGAATATCTGCTTTTGGCAATCCGAAAAGACCAAAAGTCATGGCCGCAACGCCCTGAACCCCGCCCATGGAGAGGACCTTGTCTGCGCCGCATAAATGGGCGGCATAGATGATCGCCGGATTGATGCCGACGTCTGGGCGCGGCGGTGAACAGGCCGTAATATGTTGGCAGCCCGCGACTTTTGCCGTTGTGACGGTCATGATCGCGCTGGCGATGTGGCTATAACGTCCGCCGGGAACATAACAACCTGCTGCCTGAACCGGGATTGCCTTTTGGCCAGCAATCAAACCAGGGACGATTTCGAGCTCAACGTCCGACATGGTAGATTTTTGAATTTCAGCAAAGCGGCGCACGTTATCATGGGCAAATGCGATATCATCTTTCAGCTTTTGGCTGACATTTTGACTGGCGGCCGCGATCTCGTCCGAGGTCAGAAGGACGCTGCCTTTGTAGTTGTCGAACTTTTCCGCATATTGCAGGGCAGCGGTGTCGCCGCCAGCTTCAATATCCGATAGGATTTTCTGGACAGTGTCACGTACGTTTCCCGCGTCCGTCATTGCGGTTTTCGCAGCTTTTTTTAAATAGTCACGAGCCATTGCGCACCTCCAGCAAGTCGCATTCCAACGGAAAGGTCGGGATGACCTTTACCCAAAAGAATCCCTCTTCAGGTTCCTTATGTAAGAGCTTGCAAATTCAAATGCAAGCGCTTACATTGTAATGTGAACGAAAAATTGACATGTCGCGACAAAATCTGCTCACATGCGGCGAGCGGTTGTAAGGAGGTTGCCATGAGTAAAACCACGTCTCCCACGTTAGAAGATGTCGCGCGTTTGGCTGGTGTCTCAACAGCAAGTATTTCAAGAGTATTGAATGAGCCCGGCAAGGTAGCCGAGAAGACCCGTCAGCGAATAGAAGAAGCCATCGACACATTGGGCTATACACCGAATTTTGGCGGGCGGGCTTTGGCTTCCAGTAGAACGAACACGGTGGGAGCAATTGTCCCATCCATAGCAAATGCCATGTTTTCGAGTAGTTTGCAGGCTTTTCAGGAGGCCTTGGCAGAAGAAGGCGTCACATTGCTCGTCGCCACAACCGGTTTTGATCCAGTTCAAGAATTACAGCAAATAAAATCACTGATTGGTCAAGGGGCCGATGGGTTGTTGCTTATCGGGAATGAACGGCCAGAGACGACCTGGGAATTTATCGATAAGCGCCGGGTGCCGAATGTCGTGACGTGGATCGACAGTGCGCGAAAAGGCCACCTGTGTGTAGGTTTTGATAACGAAAAAGCCGCACATGATGCAACTCGCCGAGCGATGGACCTTGGCCACCGCAGGATCGCCGTGATCACAGGGATCATACAGGGAAATGATCGCGCAAAAGCCAGATTTAAAGGTATTGTTGATGCCGTCTCACAGTACGGAAATGGTGCGCGGATAACCCGGGTGGTCGAGGTGCCTTATCTTTTAGATGAGGGTGGCGCAGCATTAGATCAGATCATGCAACAGGAAGATACGCCGACAGTGGTGATGTGCGGAAATGATGCGTTGGCCGCTGGTGCTATGGTCAAAGCGAGAGAGTTGGGATTGTCGTTGCCGCAAGATTTGTCATTTGTAGGCTTCGACGACATCGGTTTGGCCAGAGTTGTTTTCCCACCTCTTTCAACCGTCCGCGTGCCGCAAGTTAAACTGGGCCGTGCTTCAGCTAAACTGCTTCTCGACGTGATCGCGGGTAAATCTGATTTGCATTCAATGTCTTTTGAAACAGAATTTATTCAACGATCTTCACTTGTAGCGCCGCTTGAGGCTTGACATATTTGCGTCTGGGCTTTCTGTCTTAGCCGGGTTGGATACAGGAGTGATTTATGATGAGAACGCGCGCCGCGGTTGCGGTTTCTGCAGGTCAGCCGCTTGAGGTTATGGAGGTTAATCTTGAGGGACCGCGTGCGGGAGAGGTTTTGGTTGAGATCAAGGCGACTGGTCTGTGTCACACGGA
>JBDWVP010000016.1:0-9115 GCA_039983935.1 Roseobacter sp.
TCCGTGTGACACAGACCAGTCGCCTTGATCTCAACCAAAACCTCTCCCGCACGCGGTCCCTCAAGATTAACCTCCATAACCTCAAGCGGCTGACCTGCAGAAACCGCAACCGCGGCGCGCGTTCTCATCATAAATCACTCCCTCGTCACGGCCTTTGATCTGGGGCCGAATTTATAAGGAGTATGAGCGCCGGATCCGTTGCAGAACAACTAAGACAATGGTGGGTATTGGGCTTTGTGGACAGCCAACCGATGCTCGGGCATAGTCAATGTGCTGTATAGAGAGAACAAATGCCGAAGTTAAAACACCTAAGTCTGACCATGCTCCTGGTGGTTGCAAGCACCTCAGGACAGACCGCTGATTTCTCTGATCCCACATGGCCCTGCGTTCAGCGTAAGGTGGAAACTCTATCCTTGGGTCTCATGTGGCCTTTCCTCGTGGACACCGAAATCCTGAATGACAATGACGCACTTAGGGATGATGTGACAGAGCTTGCGGGGTATCTTTCTCTGCGAAAGGTTGGACTGGAAGATCTGCAACCGCGCATTCAAACCTTTGCCGACACCTATAATGGCGATCCCAAAGCGCTTGGTCTTGTTTTTGAAGCCGTGTTTGAAACCCTTTCCAAACGCCGCGTACGAATCATTTCTGGTATTGGTGACTTTTCATTGAGCCAAATCGCGCTCGCGGAACGCATTGATTTAAACCGCGCTGAGATGGACGCTATTTTAGCCAAAGACGCCCCTGACTTTGACCGTGTCGACACTTTGGAAGAGCAACTCGATTGGGATCAGGTTATTTATACCGACCGTCAACGAAACATTTCTTATCTATGTGAAACGCCTACCTTGTTAGAGCGGCGGTTGTTCTCAGTTGGTCAAGCCTTGCTAAATGTCATTGCTGATCCGGGGTAATTCGATCACTTCATTCCCATTCAAGCTCGGTAAATGCAACAGTTGCGTTACGTGGATTATAGGTCTCAAAGAGCTCCCAAGCCTCTTTTTCGCTTTGTGCGATTTCTTCAACTGCAGTACCGAGCCGTGTCCCCGCATCGACTGCAGCACGGGTGTCTGCCTCTAGAACAGACAGATAGCGCGCGATCGGTCGTGACCCCTCTGGCCAACTCAGTGACGCCCGTCCGTGACCCGGGACAACGCGTTCAACGTCCATCTCCCCAAGCGCGTCTATGACTGCGCGCCAGCCAATCAAGCGACCATCAAGAGCCGGCGTATGGGCATCAAAAATCAAATCACCGGCAAACAATGTGCCGGTATTCGTGTCTCGAACCGTTAAATCTGTTCCCGTGTGCGCCGTTGGCCAAGCCTGAATGTCTAGGGGTCTGTTGCCAAGATCAATCTCAAGATTTTCAGCCACTGTGGCAGTAACAATTGGAACCCGCGTACCCAGTAGCGCTTCTGGACCAATCAACAGTGAAAGACTTTCCAGATAATTCACCTGCCGATCCGCAAGCGCGCGCGGCAGACCAACATGACCAACAATCGTGGCACCGGCCTCCGCAAATACAGCAGAGCCCAATGCATGATCCGGATGCATGTGGGTGATAATTGCATGGCTAACAGGCTTTTCAGTACGTTGACGTATGGATCTCCAGAGCGCTTCTCCAACCCAACGAGCCGTGCCGGCATCGATAACCGCAACGCTGTTTTCACCGATCACAAACCCCATGTTGCTGATGTCGCCACGATTGTTCGAATTTGGTTCTTGGATCAGCCCAACATGCACAAAAACACCCTGAGCGACTTGCCTGACCTCCAACGCTTCTCCAACCTTTTCGCACTGCGCCGGTCCTTTTGCTGTCAGGCCTGAAAAAACACTTAAATCGGGTGGATTTTCGACCAAGGATGCCTCGCAAATTGCTTGCGTTTGCCTTTCATGCCCGGGCAGCAAATGAGGTCGGCAAGGCCCTTCGTTTAAGTTCAGACAAAGAACGATAATCGCTTCAAACATGGTGAACACCCCCAACGCAAACTAGCGCCTCGAGTGCGGTGGACCCATGCCACCTTAGGTATCGGTGTTTTTTCCTTCAAAATATGCTAATGGTGTGCAGTTTCCACGCTGGAGGAGAATAGTGTGAATTTTAAAATAGTTCAGGCTTTGGCAGTTGTTGCGGTTGTTTCAGGGCCTGTTTTGGCGGCTGACACACTAAAGAACCCACTTGTCGACAGCGACACCTGGGACGATTTAAAATATGATATAGTCGGAGAAGCGCAGATCGCACCAGCAGATGGATTGCTAACCATCCAAGCCCCCTATCGTGCACATGATGCAGCCACCGTACCGATTATTCTGCGTCAAACCGATTCCAGCACCACGATCACCGCCGCGACTGTGGTGATTGATGAAAACCCTGCCCCAATTGCAGCGGTTTTTGGTTTCACACCGGCCATGGGGCAGCTTGATTTTGAAATGCGCGTGCGCGTCAATCAATACTCCAACGTGCGGGTGATCGCCGAGACCCCCACAGGCCTGCATATGACGGGACGCTATGTCAAAGCTTCAGGTGGGTGTTCTGCCCCCGCCACAAAAGACCCAGAGGTCGCGCTGGCCAGCATGGGTAAAATGAAATTACGCATGTTCCAAGATGACCCGCAAATGTCGACGCCACGGCGCGAGGCGCAAATCATGATCCGCCACCCGAATTATTCTGGTCTGCAACGGGATCAAATTTCCCAACTGTTCATCCCTGCGCATTTCATTGATCATCTCGAAGTTTGGCAGGGAGAAGAGCTTTTGTTTACGATGGATGGCGGTATTTCCATTTCCGAAAACCCTGTCTTTCGATTTGGATATAATGACAACGGCACCGCATCCTTGACCGTTAAAGCGACGGATACTGAGGGCAATGCCTTTGTGAAAGAGATGCCCAAAACGGTTAACGGTTGATCGCGCCCAGCTTTGATACCCGTACCAGGGAAACGCTCGGGGATGCTTATCCGTAAGAGCAAATAGTCTTATCAAATACTCAAAAACAAACGATTTCCGCTTCTGCTTGGGCACGGCGCAAATCAGCAACGAGGTTTTCCGCCATTGCGGCACTACGGAAAAAAGACATACGTTCGCCGCCAACACGCCGCATCGACAAGACTGTTTCTGCTTCCAAATATTGCTGATAGTTCAAAATCGTGGCAATTTCATCAATAGAGCAGGCGCATCGATCCAGCATTTCGCGGGTTTGTCCATTGGTCGCCATACAAGCAAAAACATAATCCGCACGCGCAGCGGTTGGGTAATCATTTAAACGTTCGGCCAACGTCTGAGCATTCAGGGCTGACGGCAAGCCAAGAACACACACAAAAGCCCAGACTTTCACTGTGCATCATCCAAATGCGTAAACGATACCTCTGAACGATACACTTTACCCTCTGCTGCTTCTGCAACAAGGCTCATGTACCAACCGGGCACTGCATCAGACATGGTAACGCGAAGCTCTAAATCGCCAAATCCCTGCATACGATGAGCGTTTGGATCAGCCTTGAACGGATACATACGAATGGTATGGGTGGGAACGGATTTGCCATCCAGAAACGCTTCGCCTTGCTCGACGTCGGATGCATCTATCAATGCTTCTTTCACGCGGTTGCGAATATAATAGGGGCTGCCGCCAGCCGCCTCGGCCATATCTCGGACTACGGTTTCATAGAAATACATGATCATCGGGTTGCCCACGCTTGCCGGGAAAATGCCCAATGATCGATGTTTATCTTCTTGCCTGAACTCCAGCTTTGCCATGCTATTGTCCTCTTGTTGAAAAGATAATTTTACATGACCTGTATCTCTCACTTCGGCTTCCGGCTTTAGTACGTTGGTCACCTCGCGACGATAAACAAGTGCTGCGGAGCGATCAATTTCATCCAGCGTTCCATTGCGGAACAACATGTCATAGGTCTTTTCACCCTCCAGGGGCGCTGCAATTGCGCTTCCAAGTGTCAGCACTGTTGCGGCAAAAATTATGGCCACTGATCTAAACATCTACGCATCCTCCATAGGGCGAGTGTGCGGACCTTAGGCCGAACTGTCACCTTCGACTTTTGTCTGTAGTGCCATCGTGGGAAAGGATTGATCGTTTGTCGCCGCCTGCCGGCCTCGGATTTTCCAATCAATCAACCGCCGCAGACGCGATATTTCCGCAGGTTTGGTCATAACTGACATGTCATTTTGAACACCATGACGGCGGACCCGGTCGCTGCGATCCGCTGTGATCAGAATGGCTGGAATTGGGACGCCGGATTTTGCACGTAATGCCCGTGTCGCCTGCACGCCTGTTTCACCAGCGTCCAACTGGTAATCGGCAAGAATGATATCAGGCGGCATGCCCAGATCATCCATAAATTCCAACGCTTGCATCGTTGTAGTTGCCGCCAGCACGCTCGCACCCCACAATTGCAATCTTTCGGTCAACCCGTACAAAACATCTGCGTCATTCTCGATCACCATGATAATAAAATCTAGGGCTGCATCCGCGCTGTCGTCAATTGGCCCCTGTGGCGTCGGGGTTTCCATTGCATTCTTGACAATACCCATTTCAACCCGAAAAACCGAGCCTCTACCCGGCTTGGAAACAACAGACAGCTTGTGCTCCAACAACCGGCACGCCCGATCAACCACGGACAGACCCAGACCCACGCCTGACCCCAACGGCACATTTTCTGCGCGGGTGAACTCTTCAAAGATCCGGGATTGATCCCTATCCGCGATTCCGATGCCAGTATCCCATACTTCGAGCACGACAGTTGCCCCTTTGCGGCGGCACCCTAAAAGAACCTTCCCACCCGGAGGCGTATATTGAATAGCATTCACCACGAGGTTTTGAATGGACCGTAGCAGGTAAACAGGATCAGAGCGCACGACCAACGAGCAAGGAACAACATCTAATTGCACAGTTTTCTGCGCCGCCAATGACATCTGATCCGTTTTGACACCGATCATCAACCCGTGAAGGCTCACATCAACAGGCGCCACAGCGTCAAGATCTGCACTTTCTAGTCGTGAAATATCCAGCAAGGAATGTAGCAAATACTCGGCAGAGGAAAACGCCCCTTGCAAGCGTTCCACCATCGGACGAAAATGGGTGTTGTTTGTAATTTCATGCAAAGACGAAATTAGGAGTTTGGCTGCATTTATTGGTTGTAATAAGTCATGACTGGCGGCGGCCAAAAATCGTGTTTTTGACGAAACCGCCGCTTCGGCTCTTTCTTTTGCGACCCGGAGTTCCTCTTCGACACGGGCTTTCTCGTCATATTGCTTGGTAAGATTGGCGTTTGCGCGGGTCAGTTCTGCAGTTCTCTCCATCACACTGTTTTCAAGGGTTTCTGTTGAGCGCACTTCCGACGTGACGTCTTTAAGTTCCACCAAGAAGCCGCCGTCAGGGAGCACATTCGCCTGAAGATCAAGAACCCGGCCCGTCCCGTGCGACACACGATTTTTCAATGCGCCCTTCTTTTTCAATTCTCCGCGCCAGGCCTCCAACCGCAACAAGTCGCGTTCTGCAATCAGTGCTTTGGAACGCATAAAATCCAGCAAGTCCTCCAAATGCGTGCCCGGTTGTAGAACGCTTAGCGGCACACCAAGAATGCTGCGAAACTGTCCGTTCTGCATCATCAACTCGCCCGCAGCAGAAAAGGTACAGACCCCCGAGCTCATATTTTGGAATACAGCTTGAAGGTAATCGGCCTGACGATGAATCAGATGTTCTTTTTCGCGTCGGTTTTGCCTGACCAACGTGGTGATTTCGGTCAGCAACAAAACCGTATTTTCTGACGATGTTTGTTGTGCGCTCATCTGATACCAATGATCTCGCGCCACCTCGACGACCAACGACACCACCGATCCTTCCTTGCGGGCATCATCCAGAACACGCTGCATCTCAAAAAGCTTGCGGTCGGTGGAAATAAGGTGATCGCTTTCGCCCATCAGGGCATAGTATTTTGTCAATTCGAGCCCCGGGACAATCTTTTCGGAGATGTCAGGCAAAAGGTCCCGGAAGAGATCGTTACAGATGTTCAACTTTCCCTCAGAAAACAGCGCAAGCCCCTCTTCCATGGACGCCAGTGCCTCTGCTAACGTCTTACGCGTGCGTTCTCGCTCATAGCGCACACTTTCCAGTTCTAATGATTGTGCAGCCATCTCCTGTTGCAAGTCGATTGCAGATTGAAATGCCTGATAAGCCGATGGTCCAACGTCTTTTTGCCGGCCCGCACGTCGCATCAGAGCATCAATAATTTTGGCCTGTTTTTCGACCATGATCTCTGCAGGGTCGTTCGGGTTTATCATGTTCAATAAAGTGCCCTCTGATCCGGGCAAAAAAACGCGACACCAACCAATGTCTGGTTCATATGCACGCCGCAATGCTGCTCCCCGTAGGTGTTGAATCCAAACACATGTGCCTCGCTCAAAACAGCGGATACTTCTTTGCCCAAGTGCTTCTGCTCGATCTCAAGTTTGCGCAGAACGCAATCAAACCCTAGGATGAAATCAGGGCTACGGTTTCTGACATCCCGAATGTTCAGCCCAGCCTGTAGAGTTTCGATGATTTCTTGCCCCTGTCCCAGCGTCATGATCAACCCGTCATCTATCGCCGCTAAAAAGGACAAGGCCCCATCTTCGTCGGCGTCAGAAATGGCGCGTACATAGTGATTTTCGTTATATTCAACCAGCAAAGGATTTTCGGCAAAAATCTGAGGTGACAGTTCTTCGACAGAACATCCCACCAATCGCGCGTATTCCTGCGCAGCTGGCGCGCCGTTGATTTCAAAAACCTTGCGATCATCCGGTGCTGCATCGGTTATGATCATTTGACTTTTGGCAGGCAAGAAATGATCAAACCCGATACCTTGGAAAGGCATATCCGTTTCCAGCAGTAATAACACAGCAGCGTTTCGGTGAATTTTACCTTCGTGTAAAACGTAGGTCTGTTCAAATCGCAGACCATCTCCCGCTGATCCACCAAAGATCTGCAAATCCTTCAGGGCCGTTTCTAATGCGGAAATCAACACATCTTCTTGTTTTGATAACCCGTCAGTAAAAATCAAACCCAAACGGTTCCAACCTGCAGTACGTGGGAATTTTTGCACATGGCGCTGCGCAACTGTTGCGATGGCCGTGGTGGACAATGGATTAAGCGGCTCCAATAGAAGGGACGCACATCTAAAATGCGTCTTTGGAAACGCCAAAAGCAACAGTGCCTCAGTTTCATATCCTTTGGTGGTAATTTGCCCCGCTGTTGAACAACCAAAAACTGGAACACCCCCCAGTGCTTGTTCAAGCGTTTCAGCCACAATTTCGCCGTCCAGATGTCCCGGAACAAAGGCGAGGATAAAACAGGTTTCGCCTGCAACAATCTGACAGGCAGCCAGTTTTGCGGCCTCTGACGCGTCGAGCTCGCGAGAAAGAGCGACGCGCACACAGGTTGGATCAGCACGTCCGCCGTCCATAAAATCGCCCCCTAATGTTTCAAAAACGCCCGTGCTTCGGGTTCGTCTCCGCGCTGCGATGCCATCGCGCCTTCCACCATAACCACGGCCTGTGTTCGGTTGCGCACTCCAAGACGTCGTAACAAAGCAGTAATGTGCGCTTTCACCGTTGCCTCCGCCAACGACAATTCATAAGCGATTTGCTTGTTCGGTTTGCCATAGCAAATCAGCCGCATGATGCGTTGTTGTTGCGGTGTCAGTTCGGCGAGTTTAGGGTGATTGAATTCAGCAGCCAAGGCGTTACGTTCGCATGCGTTCGGCTGTTGATAGTCCTTGGGTACATAAATTTTGCCTGAGATGATGTCAGACAAAACAGACCGCAATCCGCGTGCGGAAGTGTCCTTGGGCAAAAAACCAGCAGCCCCTTCGCGCAACAGGGATTGGACCAGATCAAAAGACGCCAAAGAAGAGATCACCAATATGCGGGCTTTGGGTAAATGTCGGCGCAAACTCACGAACCCAGAAATTCCTGTAACGTCAGGGAGCTTCAAATCAAACATCACCAGATCGGGGATAAAACCTGCGTCTACTGTTGCCGTAGCATCTCCCAAGCTCTGTGCCTTTCTGATTTCACAATCGTCAAAAACCAGCTCCAGAGCCGCCTCTAATGCATCGCTATATAAGGGATGATCATCGACGATAAGGATACTTGAGACAGCCTCCTCATCGACTTGCGCATGCACATCGTTCATAATGTAGTCCTCCCACAGTCGATCTTAACCAGACTTGTTATATTTTCAACTCTTAGTAAGAGAGCGTAAAGGCCGCGCCACATAAGAGTGAAGTCAATACATCAATATAGAAATTAACCATCTATATTTACTGCGATTTAAAAGCATCAACGCAGTATTCGAGGGTTTTCGCAGTGATTTTCCACAAACCGGCTGACAATTTTTTGCAAAGAGTATGTCATATTACTTGACCCAATGATCGCTTGGTCAAGCTCAAGCAACAAAACCTGTGGAGTCTGTGCCGGGGCTTCACGACGCAGAATTTTGCGGTCAGTAGGCTAAAGATTGGCAACAACGCCAATTCTGGCCGCTCCTCTCAATTCTCGCGCCAATGGATCAAACTGTGAAAAGCGGGCAAGGACCGCAAACTCATCGATCAGTTGTCCACATATCTCAAGACCCGCGCCAGGGCGCCACACAAAAGCTGCCAATACCGCAAACGACCAACCCAGCACCTGGGCCGGTTCGGTTGTTGTTTCACTCATTGTTTCCACCTAGCATAGCCAAACAGCTGGTTTATGGGAAACATCCTGCGCCGAGGCCGTGTGCTCTTGGCGCGCCAGCGTGTCGAATTAATCGAAGCGGAACGGTTGCATGATCGCTACGCGTCATTGCTATGACGTATCCTCCAGCGCCAGATCGCATAGGACAAGGGTCCGATTGGAACAGTTCGACAAAACAGTATCCGAATACAGAAAGATCATTCTAGAGCGTGGTTCCAACCCTGACGTTGGCGAGACCCTTTCTGGTTTAGCTCTTGACCTGCGCCCCTTAAGTTCCTCCAGATTTGTGTAGAGTCCGCCCAACAAAAGGACGGACAAATGAAGGCACGATTTACGGACGAACAGATCATAGCGATGATCAAGGAACAGGAATCTGGTGAGAAGACTGCTG
>JBDWVP010000017.1:0-7365 GCA_039983935.1 Roseobacter sp.
GAGAAACAATTGCGAGTGGCAGAATGAACGGCGACAAAACGTTGCAACCCACCAGGCGACCTGAAGCCCTGCATCGTTCTTTCTCGTTTCCGAAAAGGGAGATGACTGTTCTCCGCACGGTTGTTCAGTCCCTTGTGCGACCAATGATCCAGGCTGGGTGCCACTTCGCGTTTCGCCGCGCCATAGGATCGCAGTTTGTCGGTAATCATGCGCTTCGGGATGAAGCCGTGACGCTTCATCAATTTGACCAGAAGTCGTTTCGCCGCTCGCTTGTCGCGCTTGGATTGTAGGATTTCTTCGAGAACTACGCCGTGCTGATCGACTGCTCGCCACAGGTAAAACGAGTTGCCTGCAATCTTCACCACCACCTCATCCAGGTGCCAGACGTCGCCGGGACGACACTGCCTCCTTCGAAGAACGTTGGCAATCTGCGGTCCAAATTTCACCATCCACCGACGGATGGTTTCATACGACACATCGATGCCGCGCTCCAATAGCATCTCCTCAATTTCGCGCAAGCTGAGGTTAAAGCGAGCGTAAAGCCAAACCGCGTGCGTGATGATCTGGGGTGGATATCGGTGGCGTTTGTAGCTGATGGGCGATGTCTGCATCGCCGTTCGCTAAGCCCAAAACGGCTGATGAGCAAGCTAGGCGAGGTTAACGTGACAATACCGGCTAGCGTCTTTGAGATAGGTATAGGCCTTAGTGTCGTCCTCACCGGAAGGTTTACGGTGGAAGGTCAGCAGGGCGGCCGCGCACCAACGCATCGGGCATTTTGTCTTACCTCATTGCTGGGATGGCTCATATGCCACCCCAGATAGAACCACCGTTTAGGCTCGGCCGATTGTTGCATCTTCCTCGTCCGGAAAATCTGTCTCATCCGGCGTTATGACCCGTTCTGCCAAGTCTTCATCGGACACCAACATCGGATAGAAGATGAGGAAAGCGCCCGTAATGAGATAGCCGATGGTGATTCCGTCCAGTTGCGGTATCTGAAGACTGGCACCATGGATGATCCCCAGCGATGACATCACCGCCGCAGCAATCGCGAACCCACCTGCATTGCGGAACCGGCCGTCGATGATCCCTACGACAATGGCGCCCCAGATCAGCCCGGTGATAATCGCGCCTTGCGACAGCGCCAGGTGACCTTCGAAATGCGCGCCTTCCATCAGGAGCGCAGCGGTGAGTTCGGGATCGCCCAGTCTGGGCAGACCCTCAACGCCGCTGGATCCAAGCGCATTCATCAAAGATCCCCATTTGGTCACAAGGAAAGATGATACATGCGGTAGAATGGCGAAGGCCACGGCTGCCATATGCGCGGGTTTAATCGACATGGCGGTGTTGGCGATCAGGGACAGGGCCACGAAAACCAGGATCGGGGCTGCGGCGGCAATGGGGATGATACCGTTCAGGAAGCTCAGCAAACCAAAGAATGCCGACACCGCGATGACGCCTGCCACACCGACAATGTATCCGGCATGCGCGTCGAGCCGTTTGTACGCCGGATGGCCAATGTAGACGGTCGTCGGAAAGGGCGAGCCGAAAATCGCGCCAATCATGGTGCCAGCCCCATCGGCGACCTGACATACACCCACCGGATAGCTATCGCCTGCGGCTTCAGCGCTTTCGACATTGTTCATCGTTTCGATGAAATTATAAATTTGTACCGGTACCAAGACTAGGAACAGTTCGGGGTTGGCCAAGAGATATTGAACACCGGCAATGAGATCTCCGAAATAGGGAACCGGTGGATAAAAACCGATCCCCGAAACGTTAAAGCTTGACTGACCCAAGGCCAATGCCATCAGTGCGCCGACACCAATGGCGGCAAGGCCTGCCGGAATATTGCCCGGCAGGCGGAAGCGGCCAATCAACCCCCAAAGGATGATGACAAGCGCTGTAAATCCAATAATCGGGTTCTCGAAGATTTCTGTTAGTGGCACCGAACCAATGAACACGAGCGCAATGCCGCAGAGTGTGCCCAACATCCCTGCACGAGGGGTAATCCGCTTGAGATACGGTCCCACAAGCGCGCCTGATGCGGCGACGATACCGCCCACAAACCCTGCGCCAATCCCCACCTGCCATGCTAACAGCGCGTCCTGCGTGGCCCAATAGATCGGTCCGATTACCCCAAACAAGTAGACAAACATGACCGGCGTCGAGATCCCGTAGGGTAGAGCGGTGACATCGCGCCCCTCCCGGTCGGCTGTGCGTTTGGCAAGCCAGGTGTAGAAGGCGACCCCGGCGAGGATTGCGACAGCGGCCCCAGGCACGATGCGGCCATAAACGACCTCTGGCGGCATGGCGAAGACGAACTGGCAGATGGCCGACAAGACCATGAGATTGACCAGATTATCGGTGAAAAGCGCCCAGAAAGCGCTGTAATCACTACGGGCGAAGAGTTTGTACGTGTAGCTGGATGGGGTCACGATGAGGTTCCTATGCGGGTTACGGCTGAGTGATCTAAGTCCGAGCGCCCAGATCACGGTAAAGGGTGTCGGGCGCGAAGGGCGTAGCTGTGAAACGCAGTCCGGTAGCGTCGCGGATGGCATTCCCAAGCGCGGCTGCGACCGGATTGTAAGGGCTCTCGCTCATAGATTTCGCGCCCATTGGACCAAGCGGGTCATGGGTATCTGCGAAATGGACCACGGTTTCAGGAAGGTCAGGGAAAGCGGGCAGGTGATAATTGCGGAAACTCGCCGTGCTTACGGCCCCCTCTGCATCGATCTCTAAGCGCTCATAGAGGGCAGCACCGACGGCTTGTGCCACGCCACCTTCGATCTGACCCATGCATTGCTGCGGGTTGATGACCGTCCCAGCATCAGCGGCGTGCACCGATTGCAGAATCTGCAAGGTGCCATAACGCCGGTGCACGGCGACGACAAACCCCTGAACGTTGAACGCAATCGATCGTCGCGCGCCATCGGCATGCCCGATCCCGGTTAAGGCGACGTCGGTTGCGTTCTCTGTGGATTGTAGGCGCGCTAACAGCTCTTCGGCGGCGGCCTTCGTTGCACTCCCGGCGATGACCGTACCTGTGCTGCCATAGGCCCCAGAGTCATGCCCCGTCAGGTCGGTATCAGATTGCAGAACGCGGATCTGCGTGGGGTCGACCCCCAGTACTTGCGCCGCGATCTGCGCATGGACTGTTGTTGTGCCATTGCCAAACTCACAGGTGCCAACCCGCAATTCAAACTGGTTGCCGGAGAGCGCGGTGATCTGACTTTCCGCAAAATGCCCGCGCGGCGGCGCGGTGGCGATCATACCCAAGGCGATACCGCGCCCGACCTGCCAGTCGGGGCCAAGATCAGGAAGTAGGGCCGCATTAACATCCTGTTCGACCAGATCGACACATTGATCCAGACCGTAACTGGCCATCTCCAGCCCATAGTGCTCCGTCTCAGCCGAAACAAGCGGATCGCCAGGCCGGACCATATTCAGGCGTCGAAAGGCCACGGGATCCATTTTCAGCTTGCGGGCAAGCTCATCCATCCCACTTTCGACGGCAAAATTCGTTTGACTCAACCCGTAACCCCGAAAGGCGCCCGCCGGCAGCGTGTTGGTGTAAACGGCCTTTCCGTCGATCCTCTTGTTCGGACACTTGTAAAGCGCAATGGATTCACCCACTGCATGAAACAGCACACCGCCCGCATGGTTTCCATAAGCTCCAGTATCTGACAACACCTCCATTTCCATGGCCGTCAGAAGCCCGTCGCGGCTCGCCGCCAAGCGGACTTTGACCCGCATTGGGTGGCGCGACGTTGTGCCGGTGAATTGCTCGGGACGGGTAAGTTCGAGCTTCACCGGGCGCCCTGTTTTAAGAACCGCGAGTGCCACCAGATCTTCGGTCAGCATCTCTTGCTTGCCGCCAAAGCCCCCTCCCACGCGCGCGCAAAAAACACGCACTTTGTCCTGCGCCAGATCAAATAGCGTCGCCAGTGCGTCCCTGGTGAGAAATGGTGTTTGCGAGCTGGTGCGCAAAGTCAGGCGACCCTCTGGATCCTGATAGCCAATGCACCCATGGGTCTCCAAATGGGCATGTTGTACCCTTTGCGAAGTGTAGGTGGCCTCATGCACGACATCTGCTGCGGTCAGCCCGGCCGCGATATCCCCGACACCGCCATGCACTTCGGCAACGATATTGCTATTGTTGGCCTCATGCACCCGTGGGCTGTCTGACGCTAAAGCGGCGCGAGGGTCGAGAACCGGCGTAAAACGCTGATACGTCACGTCGATCAGGGCGCAGGCCGCTTCGGCGGCGGCTTCTGTCTCTGCCACTACGGCGGCGACCCGCTGGCCAACGAAGCGTATCACGGGATCGAGCACAAGTGTGTCCGCGACATCTTCGTCTACGTTTTGATGGCGGGCGGTCGAGAACTTCCTTGTGGGCGCATCTTTGTGGGTCAGTACCGCAATGACACCCGGACTGGCCAATGCCGCCGTCGTATTGATGGATGTGATCCGTGCCGAGGCATGCGGCGCGCGCAGGATTTTCAAGTGAGTGAGTGCCGCGATTTCGGTATCCATCGTATACCGCGCGCGCCCAGTGACCACGTCTTGCCCTGCCGGGGCGGGGACGTTACGCCCGCAAGCTCCCTTTGTGGCGGAGATTTCTGTGTCGCCGTCTCCCTCAATCGCCCGGCGGATCGCGCCGTAACCGGTGCAGCGACACAGGTTGCCTTTCATGTGTTGCGGCAGCTTTGTGCGTTGGGCCTGGTCGAGCTTGGCGGCGGTCATTACCATTCCCGCGGTGCAAAATCCACATTGGAATCCCTGTGCATCGAGAAACTGCTGTTGCATCGGGTGAAGCGCCCCATCCGGATCGGCCATTCCCTCGATTGTCGTAATCTCTTTATCCTCAGCCATTTGGGCAGGAAAGAGGCAGGAGTGCACCGGTTCGCCGTTTATATGGACGGTGCACGCACCGCAGTCCCCGGCGTCACATCCCTTCTTGACCCCGAACCAGCCCTGCTCGCGCAGGAATGTGCGCAGGCATTGGCCCGACCGTGGTTCGGCTTGGGATATCTGGTTGTTGATGTTGTAGCTCATACCTGCGGGCCGCGCAGGTCTTGCAAGATTTCGCGGCAAAATTCGCGTGTCATGTGCTGTCGCCAACCCGGTGCGCCGTGTACATCATCGTAGTAGCTTTGCAGTGGAAGTATTTCAGACAAGCGGTCGTCCAACTCCGTGCTGCTCGGCAACCGGTCGAATTCCAGGCGAACCGGGCGCGGTGTGGCGGCCGTTACGGTGAGGGATATGCCGCCCGTCTCCGATGCGGTTCCGATCACCAGCACGCCTGTCCGTCCCATGGGGGCCAGCGCGCTCCTGCGAAAAGCGGCGCGGCATTTGAGTGACTGTGCGGGCAGAAAAATTGCTCTGAGCAAATCTCCAGAATCAAGCGCTGTGCTGTGCGGGCCGTGGACAAAATCCATGACGGGCAGATATCGCACCGTTCCATCACGCCGCCAGATTTCACACATTCCATCCAGGCTGGCGCAAAGGGAAATCATCGGACCGGCAGGCAAGGCCATGCACAGGTTGCCCCCGATGGTCGCCATTTTCCAGATTTTGAAGGATGCCAGAAATGAACGGCAGCATTGCTTTATCAGGGGGGCTGCTTGCCACGCGATTGGAGCTTCAAACGCATCCAGATCCGCAATCTTGCAGGTTGCGGCGATTGTCAGACCTTCTGCGTTTGCGACAACGGGCTGCCAATTGAAACCGTCAATAGAAATCAATCGTCGCAGATGAGGCTGTGGCTCGGAGAAAAGCCACGTCCCGCCTGCGATCCAGGCATCCCCGTCGCGAAACTGGTCCAGATCTTCGGGCGTGTTGGGTCGCTCAAAAGAGCTGATCGTGTTGAGATCCATTGAAAGCCCCTGCTTGCTGGATAAAATATCGTCCCGGGCGGTGCGTCTTGCGCGCCAATTCGCCTAACATTACCTTCGCTGAATTTATCCAGACTTGAAATTTGCAATGTGAGCGCAGAGTGTTGCCGAAACGGCATCAACATCAGAGAGGTTGATATGGTGAGCCAAGATGAACCAACGGAGGCGCCCTCCTCAGAAGAAAACATCACCGCCCAGCGGGTGCCGCACACGGCCCTTAGCGCGGCCCATATGGCGCGGGTATTTCATCAACCGGGATTGATCTACTTCAATGCTGTTGCCCGGCATTTGTCGATGCGGGAAGCTGCACGGCAACTCAATGTGGCCTCCTCCGCGATTTCACGTCAGATCGGTCAGTTGGAAACAGCGCTGGGGTTGGTATTGTTCGAACGGGAACGCCAACGGCTTCATCTTTCACCGGCGGGTGAAATCCTATACCAGCATACGAGGGATCTGGCCGGATCCTTTGACACTGCGGTCGCTGAATTAGAAATGTTGCGCGGTCTGCGCACCGGCAAGGTGCGCATCGCGACTATCGAAAGTGTCGGGTTGTCTTTGCTACCAAAACTGATCGCGGAATTTGGCGACCGGCACCCGCGCATTCACCTTGATATCGTGGTGACCTCTTCTGCGGATGTGCTTGAATTGCTGACCTGCGACGAGGTAGACATTGGTTTTGGCTTTATTCAAAATCAACCCGCTGGCGTGGAAATTGCTTTGCGTCGTGATGTCCGGCTCGGGGCGCTGATGCAGCCTTGTCACCCGCTTGCAAGACATAGCAGCCTTCGGCTGAGCGACTGTTTGGGGCACCCGGTTGCGATTGCACGCCCCGAGATTTCGCTGCGTGGCATCATTGACCCGTTCTTGCAACAAGCGGGCGGGGCCCTGCCACCGGTTGTCGAAGCCAATTCAATCCGAATGTTGGTACAATTGGCAAACTTGGGAAACTATATCTCTATCATGACGCCAATTGGGGCACAGTTGGAGATTGAAACGCAACAGCTTCTGTTCCGACCGCTCGAAGATGTAAATTTGCCAACCAATCGATTTGCTCTGCTTGTTCGAGCGCAGAGCAACCTCCATTTTGCCCCCGCCGTTTTCTATGAGTATGCAATGGAACGGTTCGGCAGCATAAACCTGCCCGGTGCTGTCTGACGAAGGCAGCCTAACGCGCCCTTGTCCGCAGTCTGTGAATTCGGCCTCTCCGATCCTTGCCACAATTTGCACTAATGGCTGTTTTTCGCGCCGCGCGGCAGCACAGAATCTTCGCTGACGCAGCATTTTTCATGCTGCGAGCGCATGCAGCGAAAAAAACGAATTTACAAGATGGGCTCAGCACCGACGAACGCTGCATAAGAGACGAACACCCGCTTTGAAATGGCGAACGGCAGAACCGTTCGCCAAGGTGGCTCAGATATCAATACGCTCCGCGATACTCAGCGCATCTTCGAGTTCAACGCCAAGGTAACGG
>JBDWVP010000018.1:0-267517 GCA_039983935.1 Roseobacter sp.
ATCAGCAGTCTTCTCACCAGATTCCTGTTCCTTGATCATCGCTATGATCTGTTCGTCCGTAAATCGTGCCTTCATTTGTCCGTCCTTTTGTTGGGCGGACTCTACACAAATCTGGAGGAACTTAAGGGGCGCAGGTCAGTAGGTGATGTCTTCTTCAAGAAACTCGGCTCAACCGTAGGTGAGAAGACACTTTGTGCCTCTGGATCTTCGACCGCTTGGCTCAAGACGGTTGGACCAAGTGGCGGTGTCGATCCTGAGAGTTTTGCCCACTCCAAGTACATTGTGCTGTGGAGCGTCAATACCATGACGACCAACTTGCATGACTGGCCGATCATCCAAGAAGCGCAAAATAATGGCGCAAAGGTCGTGGTCATTGACAAGTTCTCCACACGGACGCCAAAGCTGCAGACCTACATATCAGACCAAGACCCCGGATCGATGCCGCGCTCGCCTTGGGAATGATGCATGTGATCATCACTGAGGAATTGGCAGATGAAGACTGGGTCGCCAAACATACCCGTGGTTACGCAGGACTAAAGGCGCGCGTGCTGGCCGAATACCCTGCGGACCGCTGCACTGACATCACTGGCGTGCCCGCAGATGTCATTCGCGAATATGCCACGACCAAAGGTCAGGCAATTCGGCTAGGGGTTGCGCTGGAACGCAATCGCAACGGTGGGCAAGCGATCCGCGCAATCACATCGCTTTGTGGTGTGGTTGGCGCATGGCGTTACTCCGGCGGCGGCGTATTGGAAATGCCACTTTGGGAATTCCCGCTGAAGTACGACCATATCTGTCGCCCAGACTACATCAAGCCGGGCATGTAGGTGGTCAACCTGACCCAGATTAGTGAGGCGGTGACCCAACCACAGCATGGCCGCCCCCTGAAATCGTTGGTGCTGTGTAACAGCTCACCCGATGTCCCAAGCTCCCGGGAAAATAAGATCCGCGAAGGGTTGATGCGCGAGGATCTCTTTGTCGTTTGCAGCGCGCTTTTTGCTCCGGATACGGACAAATATGCTGACATTCTGCTGCCTGCTTGCATGCGGAGCAGGAAGAGCTGATGTTCTCATAGAGGCATTCCTATTTTACCTATAACCACAAGGCGATCAAAGCACCCGGTGAAACCATTCCCAATACCGAACTTTTCCGCCACTTGGCGAGGGTCGTGGGATTTGAGGGCGATGGTCGGCAGCGCTCTGACGATCAAGGGTTATGTCAATTGTTACTCGCGTCGGATAGAGGGCATCACCTACGATCTTCGACGCGAGGAAGGCTATCCAAAGCTCAAAATCGATGATGTTGCGGCATGAACGCCCCATGCAAAAGGCAATTTTCCCACCCCAACTGGCAAGTTGGCGTTCCTGACCGCGCAAGCCGATGATGGTAACTTCGTGGCTGCCCCTTGGCATTCAATGTACACTGAGATGCAGCCTGGCGAAGCCGTAGACAAATTGCACGGCCATGCAGAGCCTTATGAAAGTGCTTCCTCTACGCCTGACCTCGCTGGGAAATACTCGTTCAGCATTATCTCAGCGAGGTCGCATAGATTTTGAACTCACAATATGCCAACAGGTCGACGCAACAACTGCGGCAGGGCGAACAGATTGTGATCTTGAATGAAGAGGATGTCCGCGATCTTGGCATCGTTGAGGGCCAGATGGTTCGTATTGGCAGTGATCGTGGTGAATTCGTCGGCCGTGCGCGGCTTGGCACTGACGTGATCCGCGGTGTCGTTTCTGCGTCATTGGGGTATTGGCCCGGACTGTCCTTGACTGGGAGCGTCGTAACTTGCGTCAGTTCTGATCGCAATGCCTATTTAGGGATGGCACCCACCTATTCCGATAATCTTTTTGATGTCGTCCCGGCGAACCTCGACAACATTACCCCAAGAATGGGAACCAAACTGACAACGAGCCCCCAAACACCTGTTCGCGCTGAAAGCACACATGGCGATCAATTACCGACGGCTTAAATCAAGGAAAACAACATAACCATCCAAAAATTCGCCGAAATTGTTCCTGCCGGTTTACCAGTGATCGACATGCCTGGAGTGGATGCGTTGATGAAGGACTTTACAACCAAAAGCAGCAGCGGCGCTCCCGTCACCTTTGGGATGTTCCGGATGAGCAAGGGCGAGCCTTTGGCCCATGAGTATGAATTCGATGAGTACAAGCTAGTGCTCGCAAGAGAAATCGCAGTTAAAGACGAGAGCGGCGACACGACAACTTTTACAGCAGGTGACGTGATCGAATTTGCCGAAGGCACCAGGGCAGTTTTCTCTTCGCCATCAACGGCGCTGACGTTTTGCGTCGCTCAACGCTGTGCCAGAGCCAATCGATGACACATGTCGTTAGCGATAACGGCTCCAGCTGCCGCTTTACGGACTGCGTTTCTGTGTGCCCCCTGAATTGTTTTCGCGGAGACGCAGAGCGCCGCTTTATCGATCCAATCCTATATTTTAAGTGTGGCGCGTGCATGCCCAAATGTCCGGTAGGTGCCATCGTTGAAGACATCGATATACTTGGGTCACCCTTGGTTGACTTCAACGCAGAACAGGGGCGCGTCTTCCCGTGATCGCAGCCAACAACCTCCCCTACCAGGTGCGGAAGCACGTTGAGCCTCCCTCGTTGCGGAGGGGATGGTGTGACGCAATCAGTCGCAATCCTCGGCAGTGGGCCCGCACGTTTTTATGCTGCCGAGGCCTTATTAAACGCCGATGCGCCCGTGTAGGTCGACATATATAAACGCCTGCCTGTACCTTTCGATCTGCTCCGGCACCGCGTTGCGCCAGATCATCAGGAATTTAAAAACATCACAGCGGTTCTTGAAACCATCCCCGCGCGTTCTAATTTCCTACATTCTCGGAAAAATCTCGGTCGGAGAGGACGTGACAATCGATGAACCAGAGGTTTCCTATGATGATGTTGCCATCGCGACGAGTGCGATGTCTGATCGCGATCTGGCTATTCCGGGCGGCGATCTACCTAGAGGTGTTTCTGCGACAGAATTTGTGAGCTGGTACAATGGTCACCCAGGTTTCTGCAACCACAGTTTTGATCGTTCACGCCCAAGCGTTGTGGTCATTGGGAATGGTAACGTCGCGCTGGATGTTCGTCGGATTCTGGCGAAAACCCCGGAAGAGCTTGCCGCACGTGATATCTGCGAGCACGCAATGGGAACATTATCGGCCAGCCAAGTCACCGACATCACGCTGGTTGGACAACGCGGACCGCTGCATGCAAGCTTTTCGATACGAAAATTGTGTGAGTTTAACACGATATCGGGTATAGAACCTGTTTTTGATCCCGCTGATATTGATGCAGCCGATGCCAGCCCAGAACAGCTCAAAGACGCATCACGCAATCAGCATCTTAAAAGGGGTTGCACACCCGGAAAGCCCACGTAGCGCGGCGAAACCTGTGCATTTTCGTTTTCTGTTGTTGCCTTTGAAAATCCAAAGAAGAGACACCGTGGGCTCTATTTTTTTACGTTGCAGGCTCCAAGGTCCTGCGTTTGAACCATGAACCAAGCCAACAGAAGATCTCGAAACTCTCTCTGCCGGCCTCGTATTGTACAGCGTCGACGACCGTGGCCGTGCCCTCTCAGGTGCTCCACTTGACAGTATTGCAGACGTCATTCCCTCACTTCAGGGCTGTGTCACAGGGCCTGAGGGGTTCCTCATTGCGAAGTTGCATGGCGCAGGATGGATCAAACGAGAACAAAGCGAAATTATTGGCACCAACCACGAATGCGCAAGCGAAACGGTTCGGCTGTACTTGCGGATCTCGCTGCCTCTCCTGTGCGTTGTGATCCTGCTTTGCGGCTGGAACTCCTCACGCCACTAACGACAGATCCGTCGGCCACAATAGATCTGGCTGGCTGGCATCGCTCCGATCACATCGAACGCAAAGCCGGTGAAATCTACGGTAAACCACGTGAAAAGATCACTTCAATATCCGACATGCTGGCAGCGGCGCCAGTCGCCTGACAGCACGTCCGCAATCCATGAATATCTCGATGCACAATTATTTTTGTCGTCTTAAATCATTTCTTTTATGGACCGCGGGCTCGATCAAACAAAACCGTGGTTCAATTATGTCTTCTGGATCTTTCTTCACAGCTCGTTTCTGCCGGGGAACTCACATCTTTTATCCGCGTAACGCTCATGGGTTTAATGAAAATCGGCACGGACAGACGCTGAACAGATGACGCTACATTCTCCTCCTTCCACGATCTGTGATCTCAACGGACGTCATAACATCAGTCTAAAAACGCCCTCAATCGGGCCAGTGCTGTTGCGCCACGTAAACCGAAAACAGGATAAGTAACGCTGTTAGGTAGTAAGGGCCGCATTTTATCCGAGCCGTTTTTGGTATGTCGTTCCGTACCGCCTTTTTAAAATGCTGCGATGGATGGCTTCGCGTTCGCGCAACGCGATCTTGGCTGGGTCCAAACCACATGAGCTGCCTTCAGCTACGACCTGCGCAATCACAACAGAGGCGAAAATGCCGTTCGGTTCGGATATCGTAATCGCGCAAGAACGGTGCAGGGTGCGCAGCGGGCGCATGTTTTTGAAGACCCTACCATCGGACAAACCCTATGTCAGAGTTGCAGGCAAAGATGTGAAACGGCACACAGCTTGCCCCCAGCGGCATGATCAAGAACCCGACATTGGCCGCCATGGCATCGGCAACTGGAATAAGAAGTAAAGGGTCCAAGCGCCATCACGTATCGCTCTCCTCTCGACAGGCGACGAACTTGTTGCCGCTGGTGAACCTTTGAGCCTGGGAAAAAAACATGACGCCCTGCGCATGTTTTTACCCTTAGAGTTGCGCCAGCCAAATCTCCAACAGATGGATTTTGGGTGCAGCCAGATCGCACATCTCCTGTGGTTGCTTCGCTTCGCGCTGCGGTTGCTTCGGGGGGCCTCGTTTTAACAACTGGTGGGGCTTCTGTCGGGCGCGTCGATCCCATCCGGGCAAGACTGATCAAAACAGGCGCGACACTGGTCTTTCATGGTTTCAAAATGCGCCCCGGAAACCCCTTGGGCTTCACCTTCTTGAGGGCGTGCCGATTGTGACATTACCGTGCAATCCCTTTGCAGCAATCGTTGGTTAATACTTTGTTGTGCGGGCCATGATTGCAACGTCTCTTGGCGATCACATCTTTGGCTCCAGGAAGATCGAGGCAAAGTTATCAACGGATTTCACGAGAAGACCCGACGTTTTAGAGTTTGTACCTGTAACACTTGACGCAAGAAGACGTGCCGCGTTGCCAACTGCGACGATCATGGCACGTGGCAGTTCAGCGTGTCTCTCTCCGCTCGTTGCTGCAGATGGGCTTGCCGTGCTCGGCGGACGCGGAACCGTGCTTCCAGCTGGAACGAAGGTCTCGGTGCTAGAATTTAGAAACTAAACCCGGGTTTTTAGCGCTCCCCTATGATGATGAAAGTTCCTGCCCTAACCCGCCGTCTTTAGAGGTGCTAAACTTATTCGCTGCTCAAATCCCTTGCAGCGCGCCATCCGGTTTTCTGGGACGGCGCGCATTGACTATTTCTCAACCAACCGCAGTTTGGCGAGATCAGCACCAACAACGATATTGCCGTTGAAACCACCGTCTTTTGCGGCGGCTTCATAATCCGCCATGGTAAGTGGCGCTGGCAATGGGTATGGCCCCTGACGCGCTGCGCCGATGGGTGGGATCAAATGGGTCAACATCAGATGCGCGGACCCCGTGCGTTCAGCCATGGCCCCCAAATCCGTCGCCGTGCTTTGACGGAAATAGATCGGTGGCGGAAACCCTGTTGACCCATCTGGCCCCATAACAGGGTGGATGGTCGAGTGGACAATAACATCAGCCCCCATCGCAAGCGTCTCAACTTGTGCAGAGGTCGAACTGTCACGCGGTGGCGCGGGTTTGTCGTTTCCCGCATCGCCGCCAATCACGACACTCCCGGCCGGGGTATCTACCCGATAGGACGCATGCCCCGCAACATGGCGCGAAAAGATCGCAGATACGGTGACCTCGCCATTTGACCACACTTCAGCCGGTGTATTTGTTGCCTTAAAATTTGAAACCGCTAACAAATCCGCAGGGCCACCCGGTAATCGTTTTGGGTTTTCCATCAGACGCTGAGCCATTTCCCCAGAATTGATAAATGCATCACCAATATGGGTCGCAAACTTGGCACAGGACATGGTGTGTCCGGAAAAGCTCTTTGTATCTTCGGCACAGACCAAAGGCAGTTTTGGTCCAGCGGAGTTAAAATGCCACCGCAGTTGCGCGATATCAGCCAGACCTTCGGAGTGATCAGAATGTAAATGGGTCAGGAACACTGAGGAAAGCCGCCCAACTGGCACCCCAATTTTTGACAGCTGCTGCGTTGTCCCCCGGCCAGTGTCAAATTGCATCAAGACATCGCGGCAGTTGTTTTCCTCCGTGCCGTAAGTGACCAGTGTTCCGGCGCCCGCCTGCCCGTTAAACACCGGTGGCCCTCCCTGAACTCCGGTGATCGTTACCTCAACACAATTTGCAGCCATTGCCGGCAGTGCAGTCAAAAGCAGCGCCGCCGTTGCAGCAGAAAATAGATGTTTCATGGATATCCTCCCCTTCCATTTCAACATTTACATCGCCATGCGTCCGATTAAAAAGCTTGGCGAAAACCCAAAATTACTCCTTCGCCAACGTCACATCAAATTTGACGCTTAAGAACGGTTCATCAATTTTCCCAGACAAGACCATACCGTCTGGAAATTCGTCGGCGGATTTTTCATGATACGTCATGACCAGATCTTTGCGCACGCCAAACACGGTGTCCTGATCAAGATATGGATCATCGTCAGGAAAAATCTCTGTGACGAGGTCACGGTAACCGGGCGCTTTGACAATGTAATGCAGGTGCGAAGGTCGCCATGGATGCCGCCCGCATGCATCTAAAATGGCCCCGACAGGCCCATCTGATGGCACGGTGTATTCCACCGGTTTGACGGTTGTAAACGCATAACGACCATCCTCTCCAACAGTCATTAAACCGTGAAAAGAGAACGTGTCCTGCTCATCATCTTGGCTCGCATAAAGCCCGTTGGGCGCTGTCTGCCAAATGTCAATTTCCGCCCCAGGGATCGGGTTGCCCTCGGTATCGCGCACGACACCTTCAGCCAATAGAACAGGCCCGCCAAAGTGACGTTTCATATCGCCGCCAACAGGCAATGGCGGTGCGCCAGAGACGTGAAATGGCCCTAGAACCGATGAGGACGTCGCGTCGTCGCGAGAATGCAACATGTCCACAAGCGACGATAGACCGAGCACATCAGACGCTAAAACAAATTCATGGCGATCCTCTGTTTCCACGGCAGCGCATCCCTCTAGGAACGCGATGCCCTGGCGCCATTCATCATGGGTTAGATTGGTCTCGCGGGCAAAATCATGCAGGTGCTGGACGAGTGATGCGATGATTTCGCGGGAGCGTGGGTTCATATCTGCCCCCATGTAGCCCGTGAAAACGTCAGTGATGTTATCTTTTGTTACGTTTCGCATGGTCTATATCCTTAAAGTAGAGCAAGGCTGAGGATTGGGAATTCGATCAGGATGAACAGGATTATCAGCATGACGAATGCAAAGGGCAGCGCCCCCATAAACACATCCTTGAGGGAAATTCGATCATCGTTGAGCGTCGATTTGATGACGAAACACGATATGCCCAAGGGGGGCGTAAGCAACCCGATTTCCGCGCCAACAACAGTGATAATACCAAACCAAATCAATGACATATCCAAAGCTTCTGCAAGCGGCAAAAACAAAGGAACAACAATCAAAATAATGGAAGCCGTATCGAGCAAAGTTCCCAAAAACAACATCAGCAAGACATAGAGCAACATGACCGTCCAGAAGGATGCCGAGTTACCGGCAAGCAGGTCCTGCAATTGGTTTGGCAAGCCCGCAAGGCCAAGCATTCTGGAATAAATCGAGGCGGCGGTGATCAGAAACAGGATTGCAGCGGTAATATGCCCGGTTTCCAAAAGCGCCTCCCAAAACCCTTTCAGGGACATGGAACGGCGCGCCAATGCGATCAACAACGCGACCAAAGACCCAGTCGCACCAGCTTCGACGGCGGTCATCCACCCCGTATATATGCCCCCCAAAACGATGGTAATCAGCCCCAGGGTGGGCAAGGTTTTGGAGGCGATTTCGCCTTTAGTCATCCATTCGGTATCTTCAATGACACGGCCGCCCACGAAATTCGGCGTATAACGACCCATAAACCAGATCGCGCCGACATAGGCCGCAGCGAGCATGATGCCCGGGATAACCCCTGCAAGGAACATGTCCCCGACGGATTGTTCCGCCACAAAACTGTAAATGATCAACATTGCGGATGGCGGAATGATCATGCCCAGAACAGACGACCCTGCAACAACGCCAACGGCGAAACGCGGGTTGTAATCTTGATTGATCATCTGTGGCACGGACACTTTGGTAAAGACCGACGCTGAGGCAATTGAGGATCCTGTAACCGCCGCAAAAACAGCGTTGGCGCCAACTGTTGCCATCCCGATACCGCCTTTGACCTTGCGAAACCGCATTGTCATGACCTCATAGATGTCCCTGCCCAATCCAGCCTTGGAGACAATCAGACCCATAAAAGTGAAAAGCGGAATGGTGGCAAAACTATAGACCATGGCGCTATCGCCCACGGCAATTTTCAGCAGGTTCAGCGACAGCGTAAAGTTATCCCGCATCAACCAGATTGACACCAAGGACACCATCCCAAGGGCAATCGGGATGTACACGCCTGCGTAGATCAAAAAGACAATGGCAATGACCGAAATCAGGCCCAGTTCAATGGGTGTCATGGTTTTGATCCATCCTGCTTGGTTGTGGTTTCATCCTCATGTTCGGGCGCGCGGATCAGTTCAGGGCGGTCTTGAGCTGAAATAACTTTCAACACAAAAATAAGACTGGCCAGCGCACTGCCACTCGCAATGACCAACTTGATCGGCCACCATGGAACGGTAAACACCCCCGGTACGCCAAAGAAGTCCTGCGTCTCCAGCATTTTGAAAAACTCAGGGAAAGTGATATAGGCGATCAACCCTGTAAAAATCGCTGATAATGCGTTGATGATGCGCCGCAGATTGGCCGTCAAACGCGGTCTTTTCACATGCAGGAGATTCAAAAAACCATCCGACCTTGTCAGCCTATCGACCCGCACAACATCTGCTAACTGCAAGAAAACAATGAAGACAACAGCCAGTTGTACAAGTTCGTAGGTGCCTTTGAGCGGGGCATTAAAGACCCCTCGCGCAATGACATCGACATTGAGCGTCACCACCAACGCAAGAACAGTCAATGTTCCGGCAGCGTTGGCAGCAATGGCGAGGGTGTTGGCGGCCTTTGTGAGGCCAGCCAATGCAGACTTAAACATGATCTTGGCCCCTTTCGGGTGACTAGTATTTAGGGTTTGGTCCAGTCACGAACACCAACAAAACCTTCGGCTTCGAGTTTACCGAGGTAGGCCGCCAGCATTTCTGAGCCCTGCTCACCATTGCCGTTCAGGGTTTCGACCCATTCTTGGGCAATGTTTGGCATCGCATCAGCCCAGGCCCCGCGATCATCGGCTGAAACATCAATGATCTTGCCACCCGCTTCGACATATGCGGTTTCGGCTGCTGCGGCGCGATCCATTGCAATGCCGGCCAAGTGATCACGGTATGCGATGGCAACCTCCTGCAGCGTCGTTTTCACTTCGTCAGGCAAACCGTCCCAATAGTCCTTGTTCACTGTGATGGTCTTGGAATTCACAGCCCCAAGGTCTGCGCGCAACATATAGGGGGCAACTTCGGAGATTTTAAAGGTTGCCGCTGCTTCTGGCCACAACTGGGCCGCATCTACCAAGCCAGTCTGTAGCATGTTGTAAAAATCCGTCAGACCGCCACGCACGCCTGCTGAATCCTTGATACCTTCTAGGTACCGTAGGTTCATGCCTGCCCCGGCGACTTTCTTGCCTTCCAGATCGGAAATCTTGTCGACCTCAGTTGTAGAAAACACCTGATAGCTGTTCAAAACAACACCGGTTGCCAAATAGACTTGGTTTTGTGCAGCAAATTCATTTTGCATCGCCGGGAATTCCCGCGCGATCTCATCGATTGCTTTTGCTACAGCGCGGGCATCAGAGGACACAAACGGCGTCACAGCGGACAGCCCTTGGCTGGGCAGTTTGGACGAATGGAAAATCGTCGTAACGATGCCGATGTCACCGAGCCCCAGTTGCACCCCTTCCAGCACACCCTTTGGTTTGACGATTGAACCACCGTAGTTTTCTTGCCAGCTCATTTCGTAATTGCCGGTTTCAGCCAAACGACGATCAACCTCAGGGATGAAGAAGTTGGAAAATTCCTTCACCCAGAGCGCGCGGTCCGGATAGCCATCAATGACCACAGCGGAAATTTTTTCCTGAGCCATTGCCGGCACAGCTACCATCGTTGCGAGCGCGGCGCCGAACAGGCTGCGTCGTGTCCAATTTGTCATGTGTTTTCCTCCCAGAAATTAGGCCATTCGGCCTGTTTTAGATTTACGTCTTTTTCACCCAATTGACTGTCAGATCAGTGCCTGCCGCTTCGAATAGTTTTGCGATAGCACAGTATTTCGATGTCTCTGACCCGACCAAATTCAGGTCTTCCTGACTGGCAGTCGTGTCACAGTTCACCGTCAGCGTAATAGCGGGAAAAGGCAGATCAATTTCCTCTGCCATCAGCACACCGCGCCGGTCGAATTGGCAATTTGCATCAATCGAAATGTCGCCAAGATCGATTCCCAAGCGATGCGCGTTCTTGTGGCCGATCACATTTGTGCAAGCAATCAAGGCCGTCATCGCCGTTTCGGTCGGGGTCGGACCAAGGTTGGTTCCCCCGCGTTCTGTCGGTTCATCGATCACCACATTGAGATCTCGCACAGGGATCTCTGTGCGGGCGTGTGTCGGGCAGGATGCGGTGGCCCGATAGGTCACAACGGTCTTCATTTTAACAGCCATGTCGGTGTCCTTTCAAATAATGGTGCACGCTTTGTCGAAGGCGAAACGCGGCAGCTTTTGGAATAGCGCCGTCTCATCCGCATAGCCGATGTTGCATAAAAAATTGGATTTCAGCGATGTACCTGCAAAAAACTCTTCGTCCACAATCGCATTCGAAAACCCGGACATTGCTCCAACATCCAAACCAACAGCGCGCGCCGCAATCATGAAATACGCCCCTTGCAAGGTCGCATTGCGCTCCATCGTGTCTCGGCAATATTCCTCTTTGCCATCAAACAAATGACGGCGGTCTTCATGCGGGAACAAATAGGGCAATTCTTGCCAAAAATCTGTGTCTTGCGCGATGATGGCCGTCACCGGCGCGCCCATCATCTTGGCGACATTTTGCGGCTTGAGCGACTTGGCCAGACGTTCCTTGCCTTCTGGTGTGGTCACAAAGATGAACCGCGCTGGCAGCGTGTTCATTGACGTCGGGCCATTGATGGTAATGTCGTAGATTTCCTCGAGCAGCCCATCCGGGATCGGTTTGTCCGTCCAGGCATAATGCGATCTTGCGTCCCGTAAAATCAGGTCAATCGCATCATCTGACAGGCGGTTAATACGCCCACGCAATTCACGGTGGTTTGATTGCGCCTCAGCGCGCAGACGTTCCAGTTCTACACCCGTTGGAGCATTCATTCTGCGGCAACCTCGCTTGCCACGTCCTTTTCATCCACGATGGGGCTGGAACAAATACCAATGCCTTCGATCTCAATGTCGACAACTTCTCCGGGCACCAACCACCGTGGATTTGGTTTTTTTGCATGACCAACACCCGGGGGTGTTCCCATGGCAATCAGATCCCCCGCCTCAAGTGTGGTGTATTCAGAAATCGTCGCGATTGTCTGAGCGACTGACCAAATCATATTACCAGTATTTGACGATTGTAAAATCTCAGATCCGACCCGGCTTTCAATTTTCAGACCTGCAGCACCGGCGGGCACGTCTTCAGGGCTCACCACAAACGGTCCAATCGCGCCTGTGTTGTCAAAATTCTTTCCAGGGGTCCACTGATGTGTTTTGCGTTGATAATCCCGAACCGAGCCGTCGTTAAACACCGTGTAGCCAAAAACGTGATCCAAGGCGTCTTTTTCCGAGATATGACGTCCACCTTTGCCAACAATCAGCATCAGTTCTGCTTCGTAATCGAGTTTTTCAGAACACGTCGGGCGCACAAGGGGGGCACCGGCTGCCATAATCGAATTTTTGCCACGCATAAACAACGCAGGATAATCCGGGATATCATAACCACCTTCTTTGATATGATCGGTATAGTTCAATCCCAGACAAATGATCGTGCCCGGCGCGGCAACGGGCAAAGCAGGCGTGATGGAAGACACAGGCACCGACGGCGCAGACGCAATTTTCCCTTTCAGTGATTCGACCAGTGTCGGGCTGGCAATTAGAGACATCAAATCCTGTCCAACACTCGCATCTAAAGCCGAAAGATTAACGGCGCTGTCGCCACTTACTGCATAGACCGCCGTCCCCGCACCTGTCGTGCCCACCAAATATTTCATGTGTCCATCCTTGTCATTTTCATCACTTTCTGCCTATAATACGACAATAAGTCAACAAATATCGATTTTTTTTGGAGGTAAATTGATGGTCGCTTGGTCAGACTATAAAGCAGAAGCAAAGTCGCGCGGTGCTCTGGCATTGGAACTTTATGCAGCAACATCAACACCTGCAAAGAAACCTGAAGATGTAAAAGCGTCTCTCTCAGATCATCTCGCATACCAAGCTGAACTGGAACGTGTGGGTAGTTTGGCGTTTGCCGGGCCGATGTCTGATGAGACTGGCGATCATATGCAGGGCATGGGTTTGATCATCTATCGAGCGGAAAATTTTGAAGCCGCTCTTGCCCTTGCCAAAGCGGATCCAATGCACAAATCCGGCGCGCGCAACTTTATCTTACGTCGATGGATGATAAACGAAGGATCATTGACGCTTTCGGTGGGTCTCTCTACGGCAAAGGCGTTAATGTCCTAAAAAGGGTACCCGGCATGAATTCAGCGGATGACACCACCGGCAGAGAAGTTTCCGCCACGCGCGCGACATACCTTGCCCTGCGTCAGATGATCCTGACCGGGGCATTGCCCGCCGGTCAGAAGTTAAAGATCGAACAGCTTCGGAAGATGTTGGATACTGGCGCCTCGCCCGTGCGTGAAGCGCTCAGCCTATTAACATCTGACATGTTGGTTGAACGCATTGATCAACGCGGATTCAGAGCAGCACCTGCCAGTCTCGCGAATTTCCAAGAGATTTTAAATCTGCGCTGCGCGCTGGAAGATATGGCTTTGCGTCAATCCATTTCGCAAGCCACCCAAGAATGGGAAGAGCATCTTGTTCTGGCACATCACCGCATGAAACGTGTCACAGATACTGAGACATTTGAGGATGCACATAAAGATTTTCACATGGCCCTGCTCAGCAACGCGGCGTCCCCGATCCTGGAACGGTATTGCAGTCAGCTGTACGATCTGAATATCCGCTACCGATACCTTGCTGCTAGTGACGCAAGCTATCAAAAACGAGATATTTCAGCCGAGCATGAAGACATTCTGGAAGCCGCCTTGCAGCGTGATGCAGACGCGTCTTCAACAGCCTTGCTGAGCCACTACCGTCTCACCGGTGGATATCTCACCACACGCCTTGGCAGTTTATAATTTTGCCGATTTAAAATATTTATTTGCAATAATATCGATTTTATTTCATAACCTCCAAAGAAAACGGAGGTGCAGCTGTGCAAAGAAACCGGTTCTTTGGCGAAATCCTGTCAACACTGCTTGATTACAGCGGCAATATCCGCGGCTCCAATGACAGACGGGATATATACGAGTTATGCCGTGCCCTTTTATCGGCCGAAGGTGAAGTGTCTGGCATAAAACTCGCGGCGACAATATTAGAGCGTTACCGGGACATGCAGGCCGAAGACAAACCCGCCTTTTTTACCTATCTCAACGACGCATTGGATATTGATGCCGCTGAATTATCTACGCTGGCCTCGCTATATGCCGAAGACCCCACAGCAGATCGTTTCAAGACCCTTTCCAAGGCAGCCGAGCCCAAGCGACAAGAACTGTTACGTCGTCTAAATCAACCCGCCGGCGCCACCGCAGAAATCGTGTCAATGCGCGTAGACTTGTTACGCATCACAAAAAACCACCCCGAGTTGGCCCGCACTGATTATGATTTTGTGCATTTGTTGAGCAGCTGGTTTAATCGCGGTTTTCTCGTTCTAAAGGCGATCAACTGGGATACGCCTCCTCGTGTTTTGGATAAGATCGTCGCCTATGAGGCCGTGCATCAGATTAACGATTGGGATGATTTACGCCGCCGTCTTTACCCGCCAGACCGCCATTGCTTTGCCTTTTTTCATCCAGCCATGCCCAACGAACCTCTGATCTTTGTCGAAGTCGCGTTGACCGATGAAATCCCCGGATCCATTACAGAACTTCTGTCAGAAGACCGCAGCCCCTTGGAGGCCGAAGACGCCAAAAGCGCCGTGTTCTATTCCATTTCTAACTGCCAAAAAGGTCTATTGGGGATAAGTTTTGGCAATTTGTTGATCAAACAGGTGGCGGCGGAGTTGTCGCTTTCGTTCCCACAGCTTGAAAATTTTGTCACCCTGTCGCCTATTCCGGGCTTTAACCGGTGGCTTAAAACCCAGATTGACGAGGCTGAACACGGCCCCACGGCGAGCGCGATTTTAGACCGATCTGCGGACTCACAAGACATCCGCGCAATGGCGGCCCGGTATCTACTTGTCGCTAAACGCGAAGATGGCATGCCGGTCGATCCCGTGGCCCGGTTCCACCTTGGGAATGGCGCACAAGTCTATGACATTCACGCCCAGGCTGACACGTCAGAAAATGGTCTTGCCCAATCCAGTGGTGCAATGGTCAACTATCTCTATAACCTGTCCCAAATTGAGCGCCACCACGAGGATTTTGCGTTGAAATCTATTGTTGCGGCAACCAAGCCTGCACGCACACTTTCAACGGCAACACTCTCGACCAAGACCAAGGAAACCCCATCGTGACAAATGTTCTTTACGACGCGCTGATCGCGAAACACGCACAGAACGACGCCGTCTTTTTAACGCGCGATGATGGCACGCAACTAACTTACGCTGGTTTTGTAAAACGGGTTGCGCAACTGGCCCATGCTCTCAGGGATGCCGGTGTCAAACCGGGCGACCGCGTGGTCGTTCAGGCGCCAAAACTCTCAGATACCATCGCGCTCTATGGTGCAGCAGTTCAGGCAGGCGCGATCTACTTACCGCTGAACACGGCCTACACAAAAAGCGAACTTTCATATTTCATCCAAGACGCAGAGCCTGCGTTGGTGGTATGCGATGCGCGACACGCCAATGAGCTTCAAACGATCTGCGCTGAGACAACCAGCCTGTTAACCTTGGCGCTTGATGGGAGCGGATCGCTGTCGCGCACAGCAGACGACAAACCAACGGTCTTTGAAACTGTCCCCCGTGGCGCAGATGATCTGGCAGCACTTTTGTACACCTCCGGCACGACAGGGCGTTCCAAAGGCGCAATGTTGTCGCATAAAAACTTGCTGTCTAACGCGTCAACGCTGACAACACTCTGGCAAATTGGCGATACGGACCGGCTCATTCATGCATTACCAATTTTTCACACGCACGGCTTGTTTGTCGCGCTGAATACAACCTTACTTGCTGGCGCTCAAATGCGTTTCATGGCCGCCTTCGATGTGGATGTCATCCTTGAGGAACTGCCCAATTCCAGCATGCTAATGGGTGTTCCGACGTTTTATACCCGGTTGCTTGCCGATGCGCGTTTAACACGGGAGTTGGTCGCCAACATGCGGCTCTTTGTGTCAGGCTCCGCACCCCTCTTGGCAGAAACCCACACAGCCTTCGAAGATCGGACAGGTCAGCGCATTTTGGAACGTTACGGCATGACTGAAACCAATATGATCACCTCAAACCCGTTTGACGGCGAACGTTTGGCTGGCACAGTTGGATATCCGCTGCCGGGAACCGAAGTGGAAATCACCGAAAACGGCACGCCCCTGCCTGCTGGCGAAATCGGAATGATCGAAGTACGTGGCGACAACGTATTTCAAGGGTATTGGAACATGCCCGAAAAAACAGCTGAAGAGCTGCGCAGCACGGGATTCTTTATGACAGGTGATCTGGGGATCAAATCGGATGACGGGCGCATTTCGATTGTTGGGCGACAAAAAGATCTGATCATTTCGGGCGGGTACAATATTTACCCCAAAGAGATTGAAGACGTCATCAATGATGTCGACGGCGTTCTGGAAAGTGCTGTTTTTGGCGTTCCCCATGCGGATTTTGGCGAGAGCGTTTTGGCCGCAGTTGTTTTGGAAGATTGTGATTTATCTGCCAGGGATATCGCGGCCAATGTTGAGTCAAAGTTGGCGCGTTTCAAACATCCACGACGTTACATCATCACCGACAGTTTGCCCCGTAACACAATGGGAAAAGTGCAGAAAAATCTTTTACGATCAGAACACGCGACGTAATGTAAAATCTGCGAAAACGACCACGTCCAAACAAAGACATCGGATACTGCGTTTCACGCAATAAATGAGCTATTTATACTAACTCATTATTAACGTAAAAATTTTACGCATCTCTCGTTTCGCCAGTAGTTTTCTTATACGCAGTAAAGCGCAGATCCGTTAGCCTGACGATAACTTAATCTTTTGGCATTCCCTCATTTTGCTGGCCCCGGCGCGCACAAAACCGACCAAGTCGAAATGACGTTCGTCGCAAGGGGTTTTACCAGAGTAAACTCCTTTGCCCAGAAGCCCCGCCCGCTCCCGAGGGGATATGACCCACAGTACTGCCTAGAGCTGAATTCCAATGTCTGACTGACATGTTCCTATCCCACCTTTTGGCAAAGCGATGATCGGCCCCCACTTTGGTGGATGTTTCTAATTAATTCTCGATGTGGTTGATTAAAAATGTAGCAATCGCGCAAAGCTTGAGGGCATACTCAGACAAAGAATATGTTTTTATTGACCTTTAAGCGCCTGAAAAGATCAATGGTTAACGTGTGGAGCAATGTTCAACTGGCGAAACAGAAGCATCTCGAGCCCCTAGAAGGACGAATGCGCAACAAGGAGAGTACGAAATGAATGTAAAATCCCTTTTTATGGGGGCGACTTGTGCTGTCGGCTTGGCTTTATCGCCATTGACCGCTGCGGCTCAGAACTTGGTTTACCTGGTGCAACCAGAACCTCCGTCCTTGGCGTCCTTTTTGTCGACTTCCGGACCTATTGGTCTTGTTGGTCCAAAAATTTACGACGGCCTTTTTGACTATGACAACGACCTGAACATCGTACCGTCCCTCGCCGTAAGCTATGACGTCAGTGAGGATGGTAAAACCGTTACGTTCAACCTTCGCAAAGGTGTAACGTGGCATGATGGTGCAGATTTCACCTCCCAAGACGTTGCCTTTACAGTCATGGAAGTATTGAAAAAAGTTCACCCACGCGGGCCAAATTCTTTCCGCGAAGTGACGTCAATCGATACACCCGATGCGCATACAGCTGTTTTCAATCTTGCAAATCCAGCGCCCTACATGCTGCGGGCACTCTCGTCCTACGAAAGCCCGATTGTCCCCAAACATTTGTTAGAAGGTCAGGATTTGCGCAGTTCAGATCTGGCAACAAATCCTGTTGGAACAGGCGCCTATACTTTTACCGAGTGGAAGAAAGGTCAGTACATCCGCTTGGACAAAAACGAAAACTACTGGAAGCCAGGTTTCCCGTTGATCGAGCGGATTGTTGGACGATTTGTCCCTGATGCCTCGACACGGACCGCGGCGATGGAAAATGGCGAAGTGATGTACGGCGCATATGGCGCGATCCCGAACATCGACGCCGTTCGTTTGCGCGAAAAAGAAGGGTTTTCGGTCACCACAGATGGTTATTCGATGATCAATCCGATGGCTTTGATCGAATTTAACACCACAAAACCTCCGTTTGATAATCCTGCCATGCGCCGCGCTGTGTCGCTGGTCATGGATCGTCAGTTTCTGATCGACAACATCTGGTTCGGGTACGGCAAACCTGCCACCTCTGCTCTGTCGTCAAACTTTGACAAGGTGGGTCTCTATAAAGAAGGGCTGCCGAACTATCCTGCATCCGGCGATTTGGAAGCCGCGATCAAGGAACTGGACGACGCCGGAATTACAGCTGACGCAGATGGCGTGCGGGCAAGTATCACTTTGGATCTAATCCCTTACGGTGAAGACTGGCGCCGGGCCGGTGAGTACATGAAGCAAGCCATGAAGCCGTTGGGTATTGAAGTCGAATTGCGGTACGAAGATGTTCCGACTTGGCTCAACCGGATCTATGCCGAATATGATTTCGAAATGAACGTGAACTATTTCTATCAGCTGCCCGACCCGGTGCTGGGTGTTCACCGCCATTACGGCACAGACCAGATCCGCCAAGGGACACATTTTGTGAACTCGTCTCAGTATTCCAACCCAGAACTTGATGCACTTTTGAACGCAGGTGCACAGGAACCTGATGCAACCAAGCGGGCGGAAATTTACGGTAAGATCCAGACCATTTTAGCAACAGATATGCCGGTTGCAAACCTGTTCGAGATGGAATTCCTGACCGTTTACAATGACAAACTGGCGGACCATGCGACGTCAGCCTTGGGGGCCTATGGGCCATTCGACAAGGCATCTGTTTCTAAATAAAAACACCTAGAAACTCCTAAACAACAACAGCACCGGCCTCACAAAATGGGCCGGTGCTTGTCGCTACAAAGGTCAGGACACTATGGAAAGTTCAAAGCGGCGCATGCGGTATGTGCTGAAGCGTCTCGTGCAGGCAATTCCCATTGTCCTTGCCATTGTGGTGCTCAATTTCTTCTTGCTGCAACTCGCAGAGGGCGACGCGGTAGACGTGCTCGCAGGAGAAGCAGGATCAGCGACACCCGAATATATGGCTGAGTTGCGCGAAAAATTCGGCCTGGACAAGCCATTGATTGTCCAACTTGGGGTCTATCTGAAAAATGTTCTAACCCTCGATCTAGGGTATTCATTCCGACATGACATGCCGGTCAGCGAACTGGTCCTCGATCGTTTCGTTCCCACCCTACTGCTCATGACATCTACCATCTGCCTCGCTGTTGGTTTTGGCATCGTTCTTGGTCTCGTTGCGGCATCGGGCCTGAACACATGGCGCGATACGGCGATCTCAATTTTTGCGCTGATCACCTATGCGACCCCCCTATTTTGGGTTGGATTGATGTTAATCGTGGTCTTTTCGTTGAATCTGGGCTGGTTCCCGACCTCGGGCATGGAGAATTTTTCGATGTTCTATGAAGGTTGGGACAGAGTGGTCGACATCGCCCATCATCTGGTTTTACCGACCGTTACCTTGTCGCTCTTTTACCTTGCGCTCTACACCCGTTTGATGCGCGCCTCGATGCTGGAACAGGCCGGGCAGGACTATGTCACAACCGCCCGCGCAAAAGGTCTGACAGAACGCCGTATCGTCTTTGTCCATGTTCTGCGCAATGCGTTGTTGCCAGTTGTCACAATGGCCGGCGTTCAGGTTGGCGCTCTCATCGGTGGTTCGGTCATCGTTGAATCCGTATTTGCGTGGCCCGGGTTGGGCATGCTGGCTTTTGAAGCTTTGTTCGCCCGCGATCTCAACCTCCTCTTGGGAATTTTCTTACTTTCCGCGGTGCTGGTGGTCGCGGTCAATCTGATCGTCGACATTATTTATTCCACGCTTGACCCGCGTATTGAGATGGCCTGACACATGACTTTTTGGAAACTTTTTGCACGCAACCGCTCAGCAGTGATGGGGATGGGCATTCTTGTGTTTATCTTCCTGATGGCGATCTCCGCTCCACTTTTTTTCCCAGAAGATCCATTTAGCCTGGCCGGGCAATCGATGTCTCCGCCGGGTCAGAACGGGTTTTTGTTGGGCAGTGACTCTCTTGGCCGTGATGTCGCGTCTGGCATTGCGCATGGTGCCAAAACATCCCTGCTGATTGGGTTGCTGGCCACTTTGGTCGCTGTCTTCATTGGCGTTATTATGGGCGCGCTGGCCGGGTATTACGGTGGTTTCATCGATAACTTACTGATGCGCACAACCGAGATGTTTCAAACAATTCCGTCGTTCCTGTTTGCAATCTTACTTGTCGCGATCATGAAACCATCGATCCTGAGTATCGTCATCGCCATCGCCGTGGTGTCATGGCCCGCTGTTGCGCGCCTCGTACGTGGAGAATTCCTGAGCCTTCGCGGCCGCGAGTTTGTTCAAGCATGCCATACATTGGGCATGGGTGACGTTCGGATCATGCTTGGGGAAATCTTGCCAAATTGCCTATCGCCGATCATCGTCATCGGCTCGCTTATGGTCGCAACGGCAATCTTGATTGAAAGCGGTTTGGCCTTTCTCGGCCTGGGGGATCCGAACATCATGAGTTGGGGTTTCCAAATCGGTGCAGGACGTACCTTGTTGCGATCTGCGTGGTGGGTCTGCACCTTCCCGGGCATCGCTATCTTGTTGACAGTTCTGGCCATTAACCTGGTGGGCGAAGGGCTGAATGATGCCTTAAACCCCCGCCTGAGGGATCGCTCATGACCCGCCTTTTAGACATCACCGATCTGCATGTTGGTCTCCCAGCCGGGGGGCAACGTGAATTTGCCGTGCAATCTGCAAACCTTCATTTAGAAGCCAATGAAATTCTCTGCGTTGTTGGTGAATCCGGCTCCGGAAAATCCCTGACCGCGCGGGCCATCATGGGTTTGTTGCCAAAACCACATGTGCATATCGCAAAAGGGGCCGTCCAGTTTCAAGGCGAAGACCTCGCCGTTGCCAGCGAAGCACGGTTGCGCCAAATTCGAGGCTCCGAAATTTCGATGATTTTTCAGGAACCCATGACCGCCTTAAACCCGGTTATGACCATCGGCAGCCAAATCGACGAAGTCTTTCGATTTCATGAAAAAATGCCCGGGCACGAACGGCGCACCCGCGCTTTGAAGCTGCTGCAAGATGTGCAATTACCCGACCCTGAGCAAGCCTTGGGGGCATATCCACATCAGCTATCAGGTGGCCAACGCCAGCGCGCCATGATCGCCATGGCTTTGGCGCTTGATCCTAAAATTCTGATCGCAGACGAACCCACCACAGCGCTTGATGTCACCACGCAGGCGCAGGTTTTAAAGCTGATCAAACAGATGCAGGAGACCCATGGCACCGGCGTCGTCTTTATCACCCATGACTTTGGCGTTGTGGCAGATATTGCGGATCGTGTGGCGGTCATGCAAAATGGGTTGGTGGTGGAAACCGGCCCCACCGCAGACGTGCTGGGACGGCCAACCCATCCTTACACACAAGCCCTGATGGCGGCCGTGCCCAGCTTGATCCCGCGCGCTGCGCGACCGCGTTCCGAGGAAACCGTTTTGCGGGTCAACAACCTGACAAAAACCTATCGCGGCGGTGGTGGCCTGTTTGGTGGAAAAGCCCGTGTTGTCCATGCCGCCAAGGACGTCAGCCTCGATCTGACGAGAGGCGAAACGCTTGGCATTGTTGGCGAGTCCGGGTCTGGAAAATCGACTGTAGCACGGTGCGTTGTGCGCCTGAATGATGCTGAAGCGGGTGAAATTCTACTGGGTGACACAGATCTGCGTCCCTTGGGGCGTGCCGCAATGCGCCCACATCGCGCTCAAATTCAAATGGTTTTTCAAGACCCTTTTGCGTCGCTGAACCCACGTTCAAAAGTCGGTCGCATCATCGCACAAGGCCCGGAAATGTATGGCGCGAGCAGTGCCCAAGCCCGCGAGAAGGCACTCGAATTGTTGCGCATCGTTGGGCTGGATGATCGCGCTTATGATCGTTTTCCCCACGAATTTTCGGGGGGACAGCGCCAACGGATAGGCATTGCGCGGGCCTTGGCGTTGGAACCTAAAATTCTGGTGGCTGATGAACCTGTGTCCGCTTTGGATGTCTCGATCCAAGCGCAAATACTAGAATTATTGGATGAAATCCGCGACCGGATGAACCTTTCGATGATCTTTATCACCCATGATTTACGTGTGGCTGCACAGGTCTGTGACAGAATCGCAGTGATGCAACGTGGAGAGGTGGTCGAGATCGGGCCAACCTCCGATCTTTTTGCCACCCCCCAACATGCCTATACAAAAGAACTGCTCGCAGCTGTGCCTGGAAAAGGCTGGTTCACAGATGAGGACAAAAACGCAGCCGAAACGGCCTGACAACCATACGTTTCCCGGAACAATTATAACGGACCATTCACCGGGGCCGTTATTTCCGTTCGATCTCAGGGGGCGTGTAAATTTTAGACTGAGAAACGCCGACAGGCGCTGCTTCTACGTCAATTAAACAGGAATGCGCAATCGGTCCTTGTGCAAGCTGCGATGTTCCCTTGTCTGGCGTTAAAACGTTCGGATTGCCGTTCAGGCAAAACGTCCCGTCAGGATCATACCACGCCCCAGTTGAAATCTGCACAACTCCCTGCATGATATCCTTGCTGATCTGCACAGCTGCAAAACAAGAACCACGATCATTGAACAACCGCACCAACTGACCTTGCGACAAGCCGCGCGCAATGGCGTCTGTAGGATGCATCACGCAAGGTTCGCGCCCGTCTTGACGGCCGGATTGACTGACCTTCCCATGATCCAATTGAGAGTGCAATTTGTTGCGCGGTTGATTTGAAATCATGTGAAGCGGAAATTTTTTCACCTCCCCCAACCATTCCAACGGCATCAGCCATGCCGGATGCCCCGGACAGTCCTCATAATCAAAACTGGCAATGGTCTCTGAAAAAATTTCGATCTTTCCACTCGGTGTTTTCAGGCTGTTTTTCAGAGGATCCCTGCGGAAATCTTCTAACATCACAGTGTCCCGTTCCGGCGCGGGAACACGAAATACACCGTCGCGTTGGAACTGTTCCCAATCTGGTAGGTTGACCCCTTCTCGGGCGGCGGATTGTCGTGAAATATCGTACAGCCACTGTTGCCACTGCTCAGGAGTGCGCCCTTCGGTAAAGGCAGTTTTCACCCCCATTTCGGAGGCGATCCCGACAAAAATGTCATGGTCACTTTTGGACAGTCCGACCGGTTCAATCGCCTGATCCATAACCACCTGAAACGGGTCCTTTGGTGTTAGGGCGATGTCACTGCGTTCCAAAGGCGTGGTGCAAGGCAGAACGATATCTGCATGGCGCGCCAGACTGTTCCAACACCATTCATTGGCGATCACAGTTTCAGGCCGAGACCATGCGGCGCACATACGGTTGAGATCCTGGTGGTGGTGGAACGGATTGCCCCCGGCCCACCAGACCAGTCGAATATCCGGATAAATTCTTTGTTTGCCATCATATTCAAACGCGCCACCGGGGTTTTCCAGCATTTCACTCACCCGCGCGACAGGAATGAAATCCGGCACCGGGTTGTGGCCCTGCGGCAAGGATGCATATTCAATCAAACGGCGCTGCAGGCCAACGTTGTTCATGGCCGAATACCCAAAGCCGATCCCTGTTCCGGGCAGCCCAATTTCGCCCAACATAGATGCCAATGCGATGGCCGCCCAAAACGGCTGTTCTCCATGATCCTGACGGGTCAGTGACCAGCTCACCGATATCATCGTCCGCTGTTTTGCCATGCGCCGAGCCAAGTCGCGGATTGTATCCTCAGAAAGGGCACAAATTTCTCCCGCCCATTTTGCCGTCTTGGGCACACCGTCTGTGGCGCCTCGCAGGTACTGCGAAAACTTTTCAAATCCGACTGTGTAGTGCGACAAAAACGCGGCGTCGTGCAGATTTTCCTCTAGCAACGTATGCGCCAACCCCAACATTAGTGCCGCATCTGTAGATGGTCGGGGTGCGATCCACTGCGCTTTTGCCTTTGCAGCCATATCGCCCTTGAGCGGCGATATATTGACAAAAGCTACCCCAGCGCCGACAGCAGCATGAACGCCCGCTTTTTGCACATGCGCCCCAAGCCCCCCCTGCGAAATCTGGCCGTTTTTTAACGGCACGCCGCCAAAAGCCACAAACAACTCGCAGTTTTTTGCGATCGATTGCCAGCTGGTCGAACTGTCCAAGGGGCCACGAAAATCACCCAAAACATGCGGAACGACCACTTCTGCGGCAGCAAAGCTATAGGTGTTCTTGGAACTTGTGAAACCACCGATACAATTGAGAAATCGTTTTAACTGACCTTGTGCGTGGTGGAACCGACCGGCACTGGCCCATCCGTAAGAGCCTGCGTAAATTGCGCGATTACCGTGCAGTTTTATCACCCGCTGCAATTCGCCCGCCACAAGACGGTTTGCCTCGTCCCAACTGACTTCAACAAATGGCTCCGATCCCCGCGCCGCGCCATCAGCGCCGGGGCCATGTTCCAGCCAGCTTTTACGAACCATAGGGGCCGTGATCCGCGTTGGCCCCTCCAGCACATCGGCAATACCGTGTCCGATCGCCGATGGATCTTCGTCCTGCTCAAACGCGCGCAGGCCAGTGACACGCCCATTTTCCACGTCGACATGATACGTGCCCCAATGCGCACTGGTTAGCCGATCTCGCTGGAGGTTTTTCATATTGTCGTCTCCTGTTCTCGCTCAGGATGAGGGGCCATCATGGCAATCAAGCCACCGACGTCTTTGTACTCTCTCCACATTGCACTTGCAGGCCAAATAGGCAAATGTTTGGTCAGTAATTAACCAGAATGGGCGCGGTCGTGACACACGCAAATGATCTTCCTCTTTTAGGCTATGTTGATGTGCTCTCGGGCCGCCCTGGGGACATATTGAATTTCAAGGTGTCCAGCCGATCGTCTAACCCTTTTCGCGCCCATTTGGTTCGCTCAATCAGTGCGGATCCAAATCCACAAAGCCCTGGCATCATCGAAGAAGATGCGTCTCAGTATTTTACACCAAAGCAGATCCCGTCAGTACATCGTCCCTTCTCTTCTGGCTCTTACGGTCTTGGCCTTTCCGACGTTCACGTCACAGCCACGACAGAACTTGTTCTGCGGGCCACAATCTATCCGACATTGCGCAGCGATACGGTCCAGACCATTCTAAGCCTTGGTGATCTTTCCTTGGATCTGGCCGCCACAGGTGGCCTAAGGGTTACGGTTGGCGATACTAGGATTGTGTCCAACCAGTCTCTTGCGCTGCGGTGTTGGGTACAGGTTGAGGCGCGCATCACCCGTGATGCCATCACCATTTCATCTGCGGTCATCAACCGCCAAGCCAATCGCCACGAAGAAGTTACCAAACAGACACTCGAAAATTTAAACACCTTCGGCGCGCCTATCATTGGTGCAATGTTACACAACGGGCTTGCAAAGCAGCACTTTAACGGCAAAATCGAACACCCTGTTATCACCGCTGACGGACAAGAGATTTGCCGGTGGGATTTCGCTCAAAACATCTCGAGCTTGCAAGCCCCCGCAGTGGTCGGGCCTGACCTAACCCTTATCAATGCGCCAGCACGCGCGGTCACCGGCTCTCTCTGGGACGGAAGCGAAATGAACTGGACACACAAGCCAGAACATTACGCCGCAATCCATTTCCATCAGGACGACATCTACGATTTCGACTGGGACACTGATTTTTCCTATACACTGCCAGAGGGTATCCCGTCTGGTGTATATATCATGCGCATCACCTGTGACGGGCACGAAGATGCAATTCCCTTCTTTGTTTGCCCGCCCCTCGGACAGCCGCGCGCAAAGCTATGCGTCTTATTTTCGACTTTCACCTACGCCATCTATGGCAATCATGCGCGCCCCGATTATAAACCCGCATGGCAGGATAAAATTCGCGATTGGGGATCGTACCCGCACAACCCGGCGATGCATCCGCAATATGGCTTGTCGACCTACAATTATCACGCCGATGGGTCAGGTATCTGCCATGCTTCCCACAAACGCCCGCTGTTCAACCTGAAACCCGGGTATTTTACGTTCGGCGAAACGGAATGTTCCGGGCTGCGCCATTTCCCTGCCGATATGCATTTGATTTCATGGCTTCATGCCAAAGGAATTGACTACGACATCATTACAGATCGCGAATTGCACAATGAAGGTGTCGCGGCGATCCAAGGATATCAGGCACTGACGACCGGGACGCACCCTGAATACCACACGGGCGAAACCCTCGACGCCTTGCGCGAATTTCGCGACACAGGCGGACATCTGATGTATTTGGGCGGAAACGGGTTTTATTGGCGCATTGCAGTGCATTCTGAGGCCTCGGACATGCTCGAAATCCGGCGGGCCGAGGATGGTATTCGCGCCTGGGCGGCTGAACCCGGCGAATATTACAACGGGTTTGATGGCACCTATGGGGGGCTATGGCGCCGCAACGGGCGCGCACCCCAAGAGCTCGTCGGGATTGGGTTTACAGCGCAGGGCGAGTTTTTTGGCGATCCCTACCGCCGCGTAGACACCGATCCTGCCTCTGATTGGGTGTTTGAGGGTGTCACCTCAGACCTGATCGGCAATTTTGGATTTTCTGGAAACGGGGCCGCTGGGTTTGAGCTGGATCACATGGACCACCATCTAGGCACGCCGTTGGGCGCAACATTACTGGCGCAATCAGTAACGCGCGACAATGGCTTTATGCTCGTTCCCGAAGAGCAGCTGACACATTTGACGAATCTCACAGGTGGCACCGCCAAGGAGGCCATGCACGCAGACATGGTGCTCATCTCCTATCCCGGCGGTGGGTCCGTTTTTGCAACAGGTTCGATCACCTTTTGCGGTTGCCTCCCATGGAATAATTTTGACAATGACATCTCCCAGCTGCTGCACAACGTTGTCATGCGCGCAACCCAGACGCAGGAATAATGTGCTGAGGGACAGCCGAACAACAATGTGATCCAATGAACAGATTGCAGAAGGTTACACATGGCCGTACCTAAGATCATCGTAAAAGGTCTCATCCGACATTGTTTTGGACATCGAGGAACAGCATGTATCAAAAACTGAACAGCGCGGTTGATTTTCTGGCGCGCGCGATGGCGATAACCGGTGGGGCGGTGTTGCTGGTGATTGTCTTTCTGACCTGCATTTCCATCATTGGGCGGATGTTTGTGCCCTTTGACATCGGGATCGGCCCGATCCGAGGCGTCTATGACATGACGGAGATCGGCATGGCCGCGGCCATTTTTGCCTTTCTGCCTTGGGCGCAATATAGCGACGCCCATGCGCGCGTAGATCTGTTCGAAACGGTGTTTCCCACATCCGTTAATCGCCTTCTTGAGTTGATCTTTCACATCGCAATGACAGGGGTCGCCTATGTGATCGCCTGGCGATTGTACCTCGGGATGAGCGCAAAATATTCTTACGGCGAAACTACCCTGATTGCCCAAATCGAAATCTGGAAAGGCTTTGCTGCCGGGCTCGTCGGTGCTGTTGTGTTTTTAATCGTATCCGCATTTTGTGTGTTGCGTTCTGCGCGGCGTCTGGTCGGTCACCCGGAATGAGTAACGCTGATGTCTAACGTTGAACTTGCCCTCTGGTCGTTTCCTGCCTTGCTGGTGCTTGTCTTGTTGCGTGCACCAATTGGCCTGTCGATGATCGGTATTGGCATCGGGGGCACATGGCTGATCATGGGCAGCCCCAATATGACGTTGAACCAGATGAAGACGCTTACCTATGGGACGTTTTCAAATTACTCGTTTTCGATCATTCCCTTGTTTTTATTGATGGGCCAATTCGCAACATTGTCCGGCATGTCTGCCTCTTTGTTTCGCGCAGCAGAGACCTTTCTGGGGCATCGCAAGGGCGGCGTCGCAATGTCAGCCGTCGGCGCCTGCGCAGGCTTTGGCGCGATCTGCGGATCTTCTTTGGCGACTGCGGCAACAATGGGCCAAGTCGCCTTGCCCGAACTGAAACGTTATGGCTATCCTGCCTCCCTTTCAACCGGTGCGCTGGCGGCAGGTGGCACGCTTGGGATATTGATCCCCCCGTCCGTTATTCTGGTCATTTACGCCATTCTGGCTGAACAGAATATCGAAAAACTATTTGTGGCTGCGCTGTTACCCGGCATTCTTGCCGCAGTAGGGTATATGCTGGCCATATCAGTTTGGGTGCGCACATCACCCAACTCGGCCTCGGTAAAAGATCGGGTTTCTTGGCGTCATAGGATGGTTGCGCTCGGCACTGTCTGGCCTGTTGTTACCATTTTCTTCGTCGTTGTCGGGGGCATTTATGCTGGCATCTTTACCCCAACCGAAGCTGCCGCGGTTGGCGCTGCAGGCACAGGGTTGGCGGCGTTGGTCTCCGGCCAATTAGATCGCGCCCGCCTGATCGAGGCCATTCTATCCACCGCATCCGCATCCGGGATGATTTTTCTGATCATCCTCGGGGCCAGCATGTACAACAATTTCCTTGGCCTTAGCCAGCTGCCACAGATCGCCACTGCTTGGGTCAGCGGTCAAGGTTTCTCGCCGTGGCTGGTGCTGATTGTGGTTCTTTTTATGTATCTGGTTTTTGGATGCGTTATGGATTCGCTCTCTATGGTTCTGCTCACTGTACCGATCATTTACCCCATCATGTCGGTTCTGGATTTTGGTATGAGCGTTGAAGACTTTGGCCTGTGGTTCGGCATCTTGGTTCTGATTGTCGTTGAAGTCGGGCTGATCACTCCCCCTGTGGGCATGAACCTGTTCATCATCAATTCAATGTCAAAGGGCACCCCCATCTCTCAAACCTACAAAGGTGCCCTGCCCTTTGTCTTCACCGATCTTATTCGGGTTTCTTTGTTGACGACGTTCCCTGCCCTGACCCTCTGGCTTGTCCACTTTATGGACAGCTTTTAGGCCACAGGCCGAGCCTTGATCCGGTGTCTTGTCGCTTACCCGGCGACAAAACCGAAATTTTTCGCTTTAAATCAGGCAAATAACAGCACGCTTGCCAGGTGATCCAAGGCGCGCTTACTCTGAACAGATCAAGAGCGCGCCAAAGCCGCCAAGACTTCGCTACATACCCAAGGGAGAACACGATGCTTGACCATTCGTCCAACGGTGCCGTTGAACAAGTCCTGAATGATTTGCAAACCGCGATGACCCAGAACAATGCCAGCGCAGCCGCAGATCTATTTACCGAAGACAGTTATTGGCGTGATCTTGTGTCCTTTACCTGGAACATCAAGACCCTAGAGGGCAAAGCGGCCATTGCTGATATGCTCACAGCGCAGTTGCCGTCGATCAAACCCTCGGGATGGAAAATTGCGGACGGTGAAGTCGCAACAGAAGACGGCGGCATCATCACTGCGTGGATCAGTTTTGAAACCGAGGTTTCGCGTGGGTATGGGTTGATCCGCCTCAGGGAAGGGTTGATCTGGACCCTGCTCACATCCATGGTCGAGCTAAAGGGACATGAAGAACCTCTGGGAATGGAGCGCCCCATGGGGGCCAAACACGGGGCAGGCAAACACCGACCGACGTGGAAAGAGGAGCGGGATAAAGAAACCCGCGCGCTTGGGTATTCTGACCAACCCTACACCGTCATCATCGGTGGCGGTCAAGGTGGCATCGGTCTGGGCGCGCGTCTGCGCCAATTGGGCGTGCCGACAATTATCATCGAAAAAAACGAGCGTCCCGGGGACAGTTGGCGCAACCGGTACAAATCTCTCTGTCTTCATGACCCTGTTTGGTATGATCATTTGCCCTATTTGCCGTTCCCACCAAACTGGCCTGTCTTTGCCCCCAAGGACAAACTGGGCGATTGGTTAGAAATGTATACAAAGGTGATGGAGCTTAATTACTGGACCCGATCCACCTGCCAGAACGCCAGCTATGACGAAACGAATAAGGAATGGCACGTCACAGTAGACCGCGACGGTGAACAGGTTGTGCTGAAACCAAAACAACTGATTTTTGCCACCGGCATGTCGGCCAAGGCCAATGTTCCGGTCCTGCCCGGGATGGACAGTTTCAACGGCGATCAGCACCATTCCTCAAAACACCCCGGGCCAGATGCCTATAAAGGGAAAAAAGCCGTCGTGATCGGCTCTAACAACTCGGCCCATGACATTTGCGCGGCCCTTTGGGAAAATGACGTCGATGTCACAATGGTGCAGCGTTCATCAACCCATATCGTTCGATCAGAGCCCCTCATGGAAATTGGTCTGGGCGATTTGTATTCCGAACGTGCGGTGGCTGCAGGAATGACCACCAACAAGGCTGACATGATCTTTGCCTCGCTCCCCTATGCCATTCTGCATGATTTTCAGATCCCGGTGTATGACAAGATAAAAGAAGTCGATGCTGACTTTTACGCAGGGTTGGAAAAAGCAGGTTTCCAACTGGATTGGGGGGCGGACGGCTCAGGCTTGTTCATGAAATATCTGCGCCGTGGATCAGGGTATTACATCGACGTCGGTGCCAGTCAGTTGATTATTGATGGCAAAATCAAACTGGCCCATGGGCAGGTCAGCGAGGTCGTCGCGGAAGGTATTGTATTGAAGGACGGCACCAAGCTGGACGCTGACGTTATTGTCTATGCCACCGGATATGGATCCATGAACGGCTGGGTCGCAGATCTGGTGGATCAAGGCACCGCAGACAAGGTTGGCAAAGTATGGGGGCTTGGATCGGACACGCCCAAAGACCCCGGCCCCTGGGAGGGCGAACAGCGCAATATGTGGAAGCCGACCCAACAAGAGGCACTCTGGTTCCACGGTGGAAACCTGCACCAGTCGCGTCATTATTCGCAGTTCCTGTCCTTGCAAATCAAAGCACGAATGGAGGGCATAGACACACCTGTCTATGGGCTCCAGGAGAGTTATCACAAAGGATAGTTCGCCTTGCGTAACAGCCCTGCGCAACATCCTGTTCGACGCTCTTAAACAGGGGCGTCGAAAAGCGGCGTTAAATTGCCCCCTGCAACAAGGCTTCGACCGCGTCACGTGATGGCATCGAAGGGGCGGTACCTGCCTTGGTCACAGACAACCCGGCTGTTGCGCAGCCATATCGCGCGGCGTGGGCAGGCGACATGCCTTCGGACAATGCCGCAGCAAAAGCACCGTTGAAAGCATCTCCAGCCCCGGTTGTTTCGACAACCTCGCCTGCGTTAAAGGCGGGAATGAGACCGTGTTCAAAAAGAAACGCGCCTTGCTCTCCCATCGTGACAATCGGTGTTTTCACACCTAGCGCACGCAATGCCTGACAGGCGCGCTGCGCATCCTCTGGGGTGTGCACCGCGATGCCCGTCAGGGCCTCGCATTCTGTCTCGTTCGGCGTCACATAATCACAGAGCGCCAACATCCCGTCAGGAAGTTCCGCAGCTGGTGCTGGGTTCAAAACTGTCGTCACGCCTGCGCCCCGCGCAATTTCCAGCCCCCGCATGGCGGCGGCCATTGGCTGCTCCAGTTGTGTGACAAAAACGTCAGCGCTTTTGATGAGATCCCCTTGGGCGTCAATGTCAGATGGATCGATTAAGGCAGCCGCCCCGGGGGATATGATAATCGCATTATCCCCGGTTTTTTCCTCAATGAAAATATAGGCTGCCCCTGTGTAGGTATCCGCAGGTTGTTCGACATGGGGGATGACCCCTGCCTGCGCCCATGTCTCCAGCGCAAGTTTGGCAAAATCATCCTGTCCTAACTTGGAAATTATATGGGTCTGTGCAGTCATCCGCGCGCAAGCAACAGCCTGATTAGAACCCTTTCCCCCCGGACCCAAGGCAAAAGAATTGCCCATGATCGTTTCGCCAATTTTCGGCATGCGATCAGCGCGATAAGCCGTATCTGCGACAAAGACCCCAAGGATGACAACCTTGCCCATATCTCACACCTCGTTTGGGGGCACGACACCCTTGCGCAGGGCAAAACAGCCGTAAAACCGCGGTTCAGCAGTTTGGATTACCGCATAGGCCTGTTTCGCGCGATCATAAAAGGCAAAGCGTTCGATGCTCATCATCACCGGGCCACCGGCGGCACTGACTTCTGACTGCACCTCCTGCATCACTGGCATAATCGTATCAGGGTCACCAACCACTTCCATTCGGGCTGCCGCATCGTCAACGAAGGTATCAATTGGATAGATCGACAACAGGGCCTGAACAACCTCTGCAGCGGGTCGGTCAATGCGCAGGACTTTCCCATAAACTGTTGCCTTGGCCACACTGTCAGACGGGAAATTCGAATCCGCAATGATCAGGTCATCCCCATGCCCCATAGAGCGCAGAGCGTGTAAGATATCCGCATTTAATAGTGGATTTATTCCTTTAAGCATCGATCAATCTCCCCTTGTGTGTTGCGTCGGGACGCCAGCCAGTTGGGCCGGCGCTCCTCCCCTGATTTTAGGATGCCCGCGCAGGGGCATCCTGTCTAGCCCGCCAGAGACGGAAGAAACAACACGATCCCCGGAAAGGCCACCAGCAATGCGATGGTTATGCCATCCGCAATGAAGAAAGGTGTCACCCCTTTGAACACATCCTGGACGGTCAAATCATCTCGCACCCCAGCGACCACAAAACAGTTCAGACCGATCGGAGGGGTAATAAGGCAAAACTCAGCCATCTTGACCACCAAGATACCAAACCAGATCGCACACATTGGTCCTGACATCCCAAAAGCGCTGTCAGCCGCGCTGACCAGCTCGCCACCATTGAGGGCCATCACAGCCGGATACACGACGGGAAGGGTTAGCAAAAGCATCCCAATGGCATCCATGAACATCCCCAGCACAGCATAGGCCAGAAGGATGCAGATCAAGATCAACATGGGTGACATTTCCAAACCGGTAATCCACATCGAAAAGGCTTCGGGCAGTTCAGCGAACCCGAGAAAGCGCACGTATATCAGCACCCCCCAGATGATTGAAAAGATCATGACCGTCAGTTTGGCAGTATCCAGCAGAGCCGTTTTTAGCTGTTTCCACCGCATACCCCGGTAAATCGCCATCAAGAAAATGATAAAGGCGCCAATGGCCCCCCCTTCGGTCGGGGTGCCCCAAGCATCGCCAAACGGGTTGTACACAAAGAAGATGATAATCACGACAACGGCGAGGATCGGCAGTGCTGGCGGCAGTGATTCAAAACGTTCGCGCCACGTAAAGCCCCCTACCGGCGGTCCGACAGATTTAAAGATCACCGCGATACCGATGATTAAAAGCGCGTAGACAATGGCCGAGAACATCCCCGGCAAAAAACCCGCCAACAGCAATTTTCCGACGTCTTGTTCAACGATAATCGCATAGATGACCAGAATAGCAGAGGGTGGAATAAGCGAGGCCAACGTGCCACCAGCAGCCACCACGCCTGCCGCGAATTGTTTGTTATACCCGATTTTCAACATTTCCGGGATTGCAATCCGGGCAAACACGGCAGCCGTTGCCACAGAGGCACCAGATACCGCAGCAAAGCCCGCCGTCGCAAAAACCGTTGATACGGCGAGCCCGCCGGGAACCCATGCGATCCATCGTTTTGCAGCGGTAAAGAGAGCCGAGGTCAGTTTCGCGTGATAGGCGAGATAGCCGATCATAATAAACACAGGGATCAAGCTAAGCACCTGCGCCGAGACCTTGGAATGCGGTGTAAGACCCGCGATTTTTGTACTGATTTCAAGCGCTTTCCAGAAGCGTTCCGGGTCGTAGTCAAACCCGTTCCAACGCAGCCAAACCAAGCCGACAAACCCCGCCAACCCCGCTGCAAAGGCAACGCGCATGCCAAGGATAACAAAGACCAGCAGCCCGCCGCTGACCCACAGGCCAATTTCAATAGGTTCCATTAATCTGCCCCGTCCAGTGCTTCTGCTTCAAGGCGTGCCTGTTCTGCCACTGACAGGTTCAACGGCACGGCGACGGGGTTTTCCAATCCCAATATCAAGGCGCGCGCATAGCCCCAAGACTGCAACACGAGGCGCAAGACCAAAACGGCAAAGGCGATTGGCACCACCAGTTTTGAGGGCCAGATGGGTATCCCCACATCAATTGAGCTGTCACGGCTGCACAGAGGGCGTGCACAATCAAAAGAGCGGTCAAAATGTTCCCAGGCGCCCCACATCAATGCCACAATCAGCACGAGGATGAGCAACACAGAGATCAGCTCAAAGAACCAGAGCATACGCCCTTTGAGCGCACTCACCAGCATATCCATCCGGACATGTGTGCCATCCCGTTGGACATAGGACACCCCCATGATCGCGATGATCGGCATCATGGCTTCGATATAGTCGACATATCCGGCCAAGGGGGCGCTGAAAAATTTGCGCCCAGTGACGGAATAAACGGCCAGAAACATCAGCGAGAAAATCGCAATCCCGCTCAATAAGGCGCAGAACCGTTCGATTGGCACCAATGCGCGGTCCAGTCGGCTCAGCAAACTGGAATCTTCGAGCACCGCAGCAGATCCCGCCATGGCCTAGCCCCCTCATAATTTTGTAAAAAAGGCCGCCCCGGGTTGGGACGGCCAAATAGGTTTAGCTGCCGCCCTTGGCTTCAGCCAACGTGCTGACCACTAGGTCATAGAGCTCCTGACCTGGCAGCCCTTGGCCTTCCATTTCGGCAATCCATGCTTGATGGATTGGCGTACCAGCCAGTGCTTGGAATTCAGAAATCACCTCTGAGGAAATTTCGACTTTTTCGACGCCTTTTTCTTCCAACACAGCATCCCAGCGTTTCAGCAGTTCAGCGTAGTTCGCCAGATAATGGTCGATCGCTTCCGGAATAGAGGAGTCCAGTGCTTCGCGATGCTCATCCGACAGTGAATCATAAGCATCAATATTAACAACCACTGGGCAATTCACCGTGCCGGGGTTGAGGTTGGACGTCCACCAGTCAGCCTGATTGATCGTTCCAAAGCTCAGGTGCGCGTGCTGCGCAAAAGCAACCGTGTCAACAACGCCACCTTCCATCGCCTGATAGGCTTCTGTCGCGGTCACGGACGTTGGAACCGCGCCAACCGTTTTAAAGGCCGCGCCCAAACCACCGGTCGCGCGCACGCGCATTCCGTCAAAATCGGTCAACTCATCGCGCGGTTCACCCGTGCCCACGATGTTGTATTGCGGCATCGGTGACGTCATCAGCAGCTTGGCATTCCACTGCGCCATTTCTTCGGTGGCCGCTGGATGAGCGTAAACAGCGCGTGCAACGGCGACTTCCTGCTCCAGGTTTTCAACACCAAGGAATGGGAGTTCTAATACAGTCACAACGCGGTTTTTATCCGCGTGATAGCCGGCGCAAAACTGCGCCATTTCAAAGGCCCCGATGGAAATGCCATCAAGATTTTCGCGGTTTTTGGACAAACCGCCATAGCTTACGTTCATCGTGAAGTCGCCGCCGGTCTTTTCAGATACCAGCTCGGCCAATTTTTCAACATGCTCAGTAAATGCGCGGCGTTTACCCCAAACGGATACATTCCATTCGGTTGCAGCAGCTTGCGTTACAAACGCGAAACTGATGGCACAGACTGCCGCACCACTTAGATATCTATTCATTGCAATTCTCCCTAATTGTCCGTGCCTTGATCGGCGGACTTGTCGCAAAGTACCCAAGGCGGCTCGGCCTGCCAACCCCCATTATCCGAACGATATTTTCAACTCCACGTTAAGGTGAATGCCAGTATTTTGTGCAAAATTCAGTGTTTTTCGCTCAAACTTCAGACTTTATTATTCCGACGCGAAACAGTTTCGCCCCCCGCCACCGGGAAAACTGGCGGGTCAAATCCGTCAATCTCCAAGTCAAGAAAACGTCACCTAATCACAAAGAATTGAATTTCAGCGCCGCGACAGATTGGCCTACCCCTATAAAGCATTGTTTTTCCGACAAATCGCGCTCTTGTCTTCCCTGTACGGTATGCGCAAGAATACCGCGCGCACTGCTTTTGCTAAACGTTCTAACAACAGCAAGCGCCCGTGCCGTAAGGCGACGATGTGACCACTAAGGGAGGAGCTTCAATGCCTGACACCGAAAAAACTGCGACACCATACCCACCATCCGCAGAGATGGCCAAAAACGCGCATGTAGACGCGCAAAAATACCAAGATATGTATGCCGCATCCATCGCCGACCCAGAAGAATTCTGGAGACGCGAAGGCGGGCGTGTCGACTGGATCAAACCCTTTACGCAGGTCAAGGATGTCGATTTCACCTTAGGCAATGTGAATATCAACTGGTACGCCGACGGCACATTGAATGTCGCGGCCAACTGCGTAGATCGGCATGTTGCGACGCGCGGCGACCAGACCGCCATCATTTGGGAGCCAGACAACCCCAAAGATGAAGCGCTTCACATCACCTATAAAGAACTGCACAGTTCCGTCTGCAAAATGGCGAATGTGCTGAAAGACATGGGCGTTGGAAAAGGTGACCGGGTCATTATCTATATGCCGATGATCCCGGAAGCGGCTTATGCGATGTTGGCCAGTGCACGCATTGGTGCGATCCACTCCATTGTTTTTGCAGGATTTTCCCCAGATGCTTTGGCCGCGCGTGTGAACGGATCCGAAGCAAAAGTCGTCATCACCGCGGATGAAGCCCCCCGCGGCGGACGGAACACAGCGCTAAAATCAAACGCGGATCAGGCGCTGCTCCACACCTCAGACAAAGTAAAACTGCTGGTGGTGAAACGCACAGGTGGGCAAACCACATGGGTTGACGGGCGCGACCATGATTACAACGCTTTGGCAGCCGAAGCATCCGATGTCTGCCCCGCCGAAGAGATGAACGCCGAAGATCCGTTGTTTGTGCTCTATACATCAGGATCAACCGGCCAACCCAAAGGCGTTGTGCACACCACTGGCGGCTATCTGGTTTATGCGGCAATGACCCATGAAATCGTTTTTGATTACCATGATGGTGACGTTTTCTGGTGTACCGCAGATGTGGGATGGGTCACCGGGCACAGCTATATTGTTTATGGCCCTCTGGCCAATGGTGCCACGACCATCATGTTTGAAGGCGTTCCTACCTACCCGGACGCCAGCCGTTTTTGGCAAGTGTGCGAAAAGCACAAGGTCAACCAATTCTATACCGCCCCGACGGCCATTCGCGCGCTGATGGGACAAGGCAGCCAGTTTGTCGAAGGCAGCGATTTGAGCAGCTTGAAACTTCTTGGGACCGTTGGCGAGCCAATCAACCCCGAAGCTTGGAATTGGTACAATGACGTGGTCGGCAAAGGGCGTTGCCCAATTGTTGATACGTGGTGGCAGACCGAGACCGGTGGTCATTTGATGACCCCCCTCCCCGGCGCCACTAATCTGAAACCCGGATCGGCGCAGCAGCCCTTCTTTGGGATCAAGCCATTGGTTCTTGATCCAGCCTCAGGCGATGTTGTCGAAGGCAATGACGTCGAAGGTGTTCTGGTGATTGCCGACAGCTGGCCCGGGCAAATGCGCACTGTCTGGGGAGACCATGAACGGTTTGAAAAAACCTATTTCTCTGATTACGAGGGCTATTACTTTACCGGCGATGGCTGCAAACGTGACGGGGATGGTGATTACTGGATTACAGGGCGCGTTGATGACGTTATCAATGTCTCGGGTCACCGTATGGGAACCGCCGAGGTGGAAAGCGCGCTGGTTGCCCACGCCAAAGTCGCCGAAGCGGCGGTTGTTGGATATCCACATGACATCAAAGGACAGGGTATCTATTGCTATGTCACATTGATGAATGGCCAGGAACCCTCTGACGATCTCATCAAAGAGTTGCGCACATGGGTGCGTACCGAAATTGGCCCAATCGCCTCGCCCGACCTTATCCAATGGGCGCCTGGCTTGCCGAAAACCCGGTCGGGTAAAATCATGCGGCGTATTCTACGTAAAATCGCCGAAGATGATTTTGGTGCGCTTGGAGACACCTCGACCTTGGCAGATCCCTCTGTGGTAGATGATCTGATTGAAAATCGCATGAACCGCAGCGCCTAAAATATAGGGTAGTGGTATTTTGAAACGGGTCGTATCACTGCGGCCCGTTTTTAATCAACAACCGTCCAGAATGATTCAACCATTGTCGATGCAGCAATCAGAGTTATTTGAATTTTAGCTGTTCGTTGATACCCGCTAATGAAACACAGAGACACTGAACTGATGATGGATAAGCCTGTGAAAAGCTTTGAGCCAACCGCTGAGCACTCGCATGATTTGCGCCGCGCCCTTGGGTGTTTTGGAACGGGTGTAACGGTGATTACCGCGCTGTCGCCAATTGGCCCGCTGGGGATGACAGCCAACAGTTTTTCATCTGTATCTCTGGACCCGCCGCTCGTACTTTGGTCCCCAGCAAAAGGATCGCAACGCCATGACGCGTTTGTGAATGCGCCACAGTTTTGCATCCATATCCTTGCAGATCACCAGCTCAAACTTGCACAACATTTTGCGACAAACGGCGTTGATTTTGGTGAATTTGAATGGGCTGCGGGCCCGGATGGCGCACCTTCCTTTGTTGGTTGTGTCGCCCAATTCCATTGCGACACACATGCAGTACACCCAGCCGGGGATCATTCCATCATTATTGGCCGCATTCGTCATGTTGTTCAGGAAAACGAAGGCGCGCCCGGACTGCTGTTCAAACAGGGCCGTTTCGGGAGCTTTTCGCCCCATCCGAAAGCCGATTAATAGTCGCGTTCAAAGAACAATCCGACACTGCTGTCGCCATCCTCAGCAACTGTCGCTTTGCCGATCAGCGAGTCCGTCAAATCAATGTTGAGCGAGATATCGGTTCCCTTGTCACTGTTGGACGTAACATCCGTATAGATTGTATCGGTGATGTATTTTCCGGCTGAAACAGACGTACTGCCTTCTTCATCCGTGGTCACATCCAATTCATCCAGACCAATGCCTTCGCGCAATCCACCGATAACATCGAGACCGCCGCGCCCAGATAATTGCGAAACTCCGTTGGCAAGCTGAAGCGCCTGAAAGGCCGACAGTTCCGAAACATACCGGCCAAAAAGAATGAGAGCGAGCACTTCGTCCTCGGCGGCTTCAGGCTCTGAACTGAACGTAATTTCCGGTTCCGATGCAAGCCCTTCAACCGAAATGCTGGCTGTCCCGTCCGGAATTTCCGTCGTCGTCACAAAGAGAATATAAGGTGTCACAGCCCCTTGGAACTGAACCGATCCTTCGTCCAATTCGAACCGTTTCCCGATAATATCCAAACGCCCCCGGATCAAATCAAAACTGCCAGAAGACACGATATTACTGGTGTCTCCGCGCACCTGTAAATCACCCCCCATCTCGGCGTTCAGACCACGGCCACGGATGAAAATTTGTGACGGCGCATTGATGTTTAACGCCAACCGATAGACAGGGCTTTCACCAGATGCACTTTCTTTGGTTTCTTTGGGCAACACGCCTGCGCGCGCGCGCGTTTGTGTCACTCGGTTTGATGCACCGATGTGTTGAATTTCAGGGATCACGCCGATGGATGTAACCCCCGTTCCCGGAACGGTAACGTTGACCTCTTCCAGATCAATATCACCCGAAATGCGCGCACCTCCCGTCAAGGGCCCCTCAATCGCAATGTCAGCACCCAGTGTCGCCGCGTATAAATTTGGATCAATCAACACGGCATCACGTAACGCAATTGCAAGGTCAGCGGCCAAAGACACCAAATTGAGAGAGCCATCAACTTCCAACCGGCCACCTGTCACAAAATCAGCGCCAAGATCGATTTGTGCATTGTTATTTGCCAGATCAACCCGCGTGGAAATATCCTCTAATCCAAGTCTGAGATTAGGGTCAGAAAAGGCAACATCCGATGTGGTGATGGTCCCACTCAGAGCGTCCAACGAAGGAGCTCCCTTTACGGTCAGGTCAAATGCAGCCGGACCGGTTAAACTGCTGGGAGCGAGAAATGGCCCCGCCATACTCAAGGGAACTTGCCCTTTTATACCCATGTCGATTGTGCTGGCATCCGATGCGGCCGTGCCTGAGATATCAGCCGCTAACCCTGCTGGACCTTCGAGACGCGTCTCGACAGCCCACTCTTCGCCTGCGCGCGCAACCTCGCCGTTGAGCGCCAACGCCCCGGTTAATTCGGCCATCAAAACGCCCATATCTGGCAGACCTGCATCAAAAGTGACCTTGGCATCAGGTCCAGTTGCAACGCCTTGAACATCTAATGTTGCATCAAACGGGCCGCCTGCTTTGACATCGATTTGATACCCTTGTTCGGATTGCCACAAACGCCCATCTGCTTGCAGCGGACCGTTTGCACCGTCTAAAAACGGGTTCACTTCAGGAACAGATACCTCAAACGTCAGATCCGCATCCGGACCCGTTGCCAACCCAGAAATAGAGGCTGTACTGTCGTAGGGCGCTCTTAAATCCGTTTCTATTTTCCAACCTTCTTCAGTTTGGCGCGCGGTGGCATCCAGGGCAACTGCGCCTTCGTATTGAGGTGCCACAAGCGCAATATCGGCGAGACGCAAACGCGCCTGAACATCGCTGCCTGCACTGCGTAATTCGGCGCTGGCTGACACATCAAGAGCTTGGTTGTTGATTCTCAAGTCACGCAGGAACGTACCCGTCACATTCCGGGCAGCGCCCAGCGAAACAGTACTGCGTCCTTGCAGCAGCGCATCAGCTTGGGCGATACCAACAACCACGTCTTGCGTTTCACCCCGAATTTTCAGATCGAACATGCTGGACAGCGGCACGACATTGCCTGTGACAGACAGTTCTGCGGCCCCTTCCAAGGGCTGACCTGCCAATGCGGCGAAACGGGACAGATCACTTGCGTTGATGTCAATATTCAGGTCCGTCGGGAACCCGTTGTCCAACCCTTCAATGATCACGTCGCCCCGTAAATCAAAATCAGGTCCCGCCAAGGTCAGCCCCGTGATTTCGATCGGTGCCCCGTCAAGGTAGGTGATTTTTGTACCTGCGCTGATTTTATCGCCCAGTGCGCTGGCCGCATCTTCGTCTTGTAGCTGAACGCCAATTGCATCCAAGGTCACATCCGCAACAAGTTTGCCAATCGTGTCCACGCTGCCATCTAACAGGCCGTCCACCTTGAGCGCAATCTGATCGATTTGTGCAGCTTCGTGTTTGAGGTCACGGATATCGAACACACCGGTCAATTTGTCCCCTTTGGTGGCATCAAAGGCGACATCCAAGGTGACCGAACGAATACTTACCCCCGCATCAGATCCCGGCAGTACAACGTCATTCCCGTCTTGCGCGATTTCACCTTTTACATCCAGAAATGCGGGCCACAAATCGCGGTTCAATCGCACAGTGCCTGCCAAATCTACGGCCTCGGCGTCCAAGGAAAATTCCTGAACATCTATGCCTCCGCTGGCCTCAAGCACCGTATTCATAACAAAGCCGACATCAGGGCCGAAAAAGCTGTGGTACTGCGGGGCAATCAATGCGGTGATGTCGCCGCCTAGATCAGCTTGAATGCGACGGTTGATCTCGGCCTCACTGCCTTGGACTGGCTCTGCGCTCAGGTTCACTTGCCCTTTCAGCCTTGGTGCATCATCCGTTGCCAGATCGATATCTGCCGAAAAATCATCAAGCGGCCCGATACCGGCAATCTTGAGATCCACCGAAGGCAGGTCAGGCAAGGCCATCAAACGAGCCGTGATGCCACCGGGCTCTTCTTGTAGCGCCAAATCAAGATCAATCTCGGCACCATCCCGTTCGATATTTGCTTTGATCCCAAACGTCCCTGCAACCTCATCCAAACGATTGGCAGCCATGTCCAGAAACAATCCGTCATCGTCCAACCGCACTGCGGCCTGCAAGGCCAAACGCACAGGTTCCCCGATGATCGGGGCGCCCAAATCGATTTCTGCCACTTCGAAGGACTCAAGATTTATAGACACCGGCAACTCTGGCAGTTCGAGACTGAATTCTTCGGCTTCGGCAGAGGGAACTTCAACTGGTGTTTCGCCCGGTTCGGGCAGACGTTCAACTTTTAAAAGCTGAGCGGTCAGACTGTTCACCTCGAGACGGCCCCGCAGTAGCGCCGTACGGCTCCAGATCAAAGACACATCATCAAGCGTCAACCAGATGCCTTGATCATCCGCGATTGTCATCTGCTCAAAAGTCGCCTCAGAGCTGAGCGCACCAGCAAAGCCGATAATATTGACCTCGCGCCCAGCGCCGGACAAGGCTCCTTCTATTGTTCTTGTTAGAAACCCCCCGCCGTCATCTTCGTCTTGCGCCTGCGCCGCCGGGGCCAAAGTCATAGCCATGAATGAAAATACAAGAACCTGTTTCAAAACGCGTGCCCAATACCAAAATAAAGCTGAAAACTTTCGCCATCAGTATCCCCGGACGTCGGAACACCTATATCAAATCGCAAGGGGCCAATCGGGGTTGCATATCGGATGCCAATCCCTGCGCCACTATGCCATTCACCTGATGTGCCATCCGGAAATGCCTCGCGCCCGATGTAACCGGCATCAATAAATCCGACGTAGCCCAAGGATCCGCTCGTCCGTATCCGGAGTTCTGCCGACAATCCGAGAAAAGATCGCCCCCCAACGATATCATCCTCATCCGGGCCAACCTGGACCCCCAATGATTGATAATCCTGCCCCCGCACGGTGCCACCACCTCCTGAGTAAAACAGGAAGTCAGCCGGGGCATCTTCAAGACTTGGCCCCAAAACAGACCCAATTTGCGCGCGCAGTGCCAGAGTTGTCGGGCTCGAAGCACCAAAGGTTTTATACGTCCGCAGGTCAAGTTCAGACAGAAGCCCGTTATCGGTTCCTGCGATCGCTACAAAGGGTGAGATTTCAACCTCGGCGAAAAATCCGCGTTTTGCGTTCAAATCATTATCCCGATAATCATAGGTCGAACGCGTGGGAACCAAAAACAGCGTGTAATCACTGTTGCCAAAGGCATCTTCGGTAATGGCACGCCGGAAGCCGCCACCGATAGAATATCTTTGTTGGTCCGAAACAATCCGTTCGATCCCTGCCCCAATGGATACGGTACGCGAAAAAAAGTTTGGCTCGTCTTCTTGCTCGATTTCGCCAAGCACAAACAGATTGGTGTCTTTGTTAAAGGTGGCCGGCCGTTCATATCGGGTTCCAAGTAAATAATCGATGCCCCCGGTGTCGCCGCCGATACCACCAATTTCGGCATCAAATCGCAAGCTTTCAGCACCACCAAAGACATTTCGATGTAACCAGAATCCCGCCAAGGTCAGACCTTCTATGGTGGCCAGCTCTCCACCAAACCCAAAGCGCCGCGGTTTATTGTCTGCAACGCGCACCGAAACAGGCAGGGTTTCGCCATCAGCTGCCACCTCTTTTTCAACTATCGCGACGGATCTAAACGCCCCCGTGCGACGCAACCTCGAAGCAGCGTCTTCCAATTCTGACGGCGAAAAAACGTCGCCTTCCGGAAGGCCGGCTATTTCCATTATCCGCTCAGTACGCACAGCGGAATTAGCATTAACCTCCAAAGCCCCAAACCGCAGGCGCGGTCCCGGATCAACCTCCAGGGTCACGTCGACTTCTGAGGTGTCATGGCGCGCGATGATCTTTTGATCTGCAAGAGCTGCTTTGGCATGGCCAGCATCGCGCCAACCACTGATTGCAGCGCGCGTTGTAGATTGCAACAGACTAACGCGTGCAATCTCTCCTTGGGCAAACCCATCGGGCAGTTTAGTGCCGGTATTTACCGGGGCAACCTCAACCTCTCCAAAGCGGAACTGGCGCCCCGGTTCGACTGTAATAACTGCCGTTGTGACCGTAGGCGGCGGTGAAACCGCCAAAATCGACGCAGCTTCCTGTCCATCCAGCTTGATCCGAATATCAGCACCAAAATACCCCTCGGAATAGAAAATCGCCAACAATCTTTTGTAATCGGCCTGTGCCGAGCTCACGATTTCCCGCACATCCAGTGGTTCTTCGGAGGTCGATTGTTCGATCAGTAACGACCCACCCTTGAGCAGAGCAAAAAGATCACCCTCTTCGTCCACCCCAGTGAGACTTGCGTCCAGTGCCCATGACGCTGAACTCGTCAAACTCAATGCAAAACCAAGTCCCGCAGATAGCGCAAATGCCGCAACATTTAATCTCTGTACCATGTTTGTGGACTGCCCCCCGGCATCCTGATGTGCCTCCTACAAATTGGAACACTCAGGTACTTAATTGTTTGATCTTTTATAACGGAATTTCTTGGTCATCTGCAAACAAACTGGCGCAAAAACAGCTTGGAATTTCACCCGATGCGATCGGGATCCGCAAATCTATGCGGTGGGTTTCGTTTCATGCGTTTTACCCGTTAGGAAATCTGGTTTCTTTGCTGAGGATCACGCCAAAGACTATGTTCTCCCTCTCGCAAACAAGTGAGCGCCTGTTGTAGGCGATATCTAATTTTTGCCCAAAACGTGGGGCATTTTCATGAGGCGTTTAGGCGTAGACATGTCCCAACCCAAGCGGCTTCAAATGCACCCATAACAAAGCCACGCCCAAATCATCACCACATAAGTCACCTGATGCAGCGCCTGATCCATACCCGTTGCGCGCCAGAATGCAGCGTCATCCGGGGTTAATTTCCTGTCCTCGGTATAACGCCCCTTCCACCAATCGATATGGAAATGAGCAACCCATTCAAAGATCATTACAGAAAAGACAAATACCAGTGATGAACCGACAAACGATAACGCCAGCCCGGACCCGACCGCATGCACACCTGCGTGCAAAAAGCGGCCTAAGTGAATATACGTTTCTCTTCCGTCCAACATAATACGAGTTTGGAGAAAGAAATCTGCGAACATGTGCTTAACCTGAAACAATATTAGCAGGAGCAATAAAGCACTCGTACTCTGAACCAAAACCAGCCCTCTCCTCTCAAATACATACGTTAACGTTAATGCGATGTCCTGTGCTGTGTAAATCCGCCGAAGACACAATTTTAAGGGGAATTTTGTGTCAAAAAAACCTCATAAATAATCTAAATGTCATATCGGTTTAAAAAACAAATATTATCAACGGTATAGCAGAGATTGACCATTCATAAACAAATGAACCTTTGCAGGATCTGCGGTCATTTTCATCTCTTTTCCTTTCAAATCGGCGTGAATCCCCTGCAATTTACCAATCACCGCCGATTGTTCAGGCGTATTTTTCTCAAAATAGAGCTGCGTGACCTCCCCTAACGCTTCGACGATTTCCACGCGACCCGCAAAAGCGTAGTTGTCCGTATCGCTCGACTGCATGTCTTCTGGGCGGATGCCAACATTCACCCTCGCGCCTCTGTCGCCATCCACCGTCGGAATGTTTGCAGCAATCATACCGCCACCCGCGTCCACGCGGATGTGCGTGACTGCGCCAATCTCGACCACTTCGCCAGACAATAGGTTCATCGCGGGAGAACCGATAAACTGAGCGACAAATTCATTCTCTGGTGTTTCGTATAGTTCAAGCGGGGAACCGACCTGCGCAATTCCCTTGTTAGCCAACACAACAATCCGGGTGGCCAAGGTCATGGCTTCGACCTGATCATGTGTCACATAGATCATCGTCGAATTGGGCATGCTGTCTTTCAACTGTGCAATCTCAATTCTGGTGGCCACGCGCAAAGATGCATCCAAATTAGAAAGCGGCTCATCAAATAAATAGACCTTGGGATCCCGCACAATAGAACGACCAATCGCAACGCGTTGACGTTGACCGCCTGATAGCGCTTTGGGCAAACGATCCAGGTATTCATCCAATTGCAAAACCTTTGCCGCACGCCCTACCGCTGCATCTATTTCAGCCGTGGATTTCTTGGCTAATTTCAAAGCAAAAGCCATATTGTCGCGCACCGTCATATGTGGGTAGAGCGCATAGGATTGGAACACCATAGCGATCCCGCGCTGCGCAGGCGGAACATCATTCATGCGCTGCCCGTCAATCCGCAATTCGCCAGAGGTGATTTTTTCAAGCCCAGCGATCATGCGCAACAAGGTTGATTTACCGCATCCAGAGGGTCCGACAAATACGATCAATTCACCCGTTTCGATATCAAGGTTGATGTTTTTTAACACTTCAACATTGCCACCATAGGCTTTGCCGACGTCAGTCAGATTGAGATTGGCCATTTCTTACGTCCTTCCCAAGACGGGTGTTAATCTTGCTTAATGGCAATGCAAGCTTGCCATGGGTCGAGTTTCGTCCTGCTTCCAGCGTTTGGCGACGCTCCACCAAGCCCTTCGGCGATGCTTATCCACTCTCCAGCCGGAACCTCGCAGGTTGATGTTTTGCCCGAGAGGTTAAACGCGCAAAAGACCATCATGCCGTCCAACACACGGGTAAACTGCAACACCTCACCCGAAACGAACATATCACCGTTGTCCCCCTTGATCAGAGCCGGATAATCTTTGCGCAGCGCAATCGCATTTCGATAGTGATGCAATATCGCGTTCGCATCGCTTTCCTGCGCCCCAACTGATTTGGAAAAATGCGTGGGACTGACCGGCAACCAAGGAGTACCCTCAGAAAACCCTCCGTTGCGGTTAGAGTCCTCCCACACCATAGGCGTTCGGCACCCATCTCGCCCTTTAAACTCTGGCCAAAAGGCGATCCCGTAAGGGTCTTGTAGATCCTCAAACGCAACATCCGCTTCGAGCAGCGCCAATTCTTCGCCTTGATACAGACAAACGGATCCGCGCAAACACATAATCAAAGTGGTGAACAGGCGCTGCGCCTGTGGATCTAGGTTCCATCGCGACGTATGGCGGACAACATCGTGGTTAGAAAATGCCCAGCATGGCCACCCATCCTGACCGACTCGCGCCAGTTCTGCAAAAACCTCGGCAATCCGTGCCGCATCCAATTTGGCTTGTGCAAGGAATTCGAAAGCATAACACATGTGGACCATTTCAGAACCGCTCGTGTATTGCCCTAACAGTTCCAGCCCCCTCTGGGCATCGCCAACTTCACCAACACAAGTTGCCGCCGGATATTCATCAAGCAAACGCCGAAACCGTTTAAGGAATTCGATATTCTCGGGTTGGTTTTTGGAATGTAGGTGTTCTTGGTGGTTATAGGGGTTTACCGATGGCGCAATTGTGGCATTGCGCTGCTCTGGAGGCAGCGCCGGGTTATCCCGCAGATCTTTGTCTGCAAAATAGAAGTTGATCGTATCCAGTCTGAACCCGTCAACACCGCGGTCCAACCAAAACTTTGTGGCGGCGAGCAGAGCATCTTGAACATCTTGGTTATGAAAGTTCAGATCGGGCTGGTCGACCAGAAAATTATGTAAATAATATTGCTCACGCCCTGCGTGCCACTGCCATGCCGGCCCCCCAAAAATCGACAACCAATTATTGGGCGGCGTTCCGTCTGGTTTGGGATCAGACCAGACATACCAATCTGCCTTGTCATTTGTGCGATCCTGCTGGCTTGCTGCAAACCAAGGGTGTTGATCTGACGTGTGGCTCAACACCAAATCAATCATCACCTTTAACCCATGGTTGTGGGCTGTTTCCACCAATGCGTCGAAATCTGCAAGTGTCCCAAACATTGGATCCACATCGCAGTAATCACTGACATCATAGCCGAAATCTTTCATCGGCGAGGTAAAGAACGGCGAAATCCAGATCGCGTCGACCCCAAGCGATGCGATGTAATTCAAACGGCTCGTAATACCAGCCAGATCGCCGATGCCATCGCCATTACTGTCCTGAAAACTGCGTGGATAAATTTGATAGATGACTGCGCCACGCCACCAATCTTTGTCAGCCGCATTTTGGTGCAGGTTGTGATCCATTTGCCCCATGGAATTGCTCTTTCTACTTGACGGAGCCGGCCAACAGACCGCGCACCAGATACCGTTGCATTGTGAAGAAAACGATCAGCGGCACTGCAATCGAGATAAAAGCCGCCCCTGCCAAAATGCCCCAATCGCCGCCGCGTGACCCGAGTAGATCATCCGCGATTTTAACGGTCATGACCCAGGATTCCGAATTTGACGGCAAAAAGACTTTGGCCACCAACAAATCATTCCATGTCCACAGGAATTGAAAAATGGCAAAAGACGCGAGAGCCGGAAAGCTGAGCGGCAGAACGATCTTTGTGAAGACTTGAAAATCTGTGGCCCCATCAACCTTGGCGCTCTCGATAATATCACGCGGCAGGCCGACCATATAATTGCGCAGCAAATAAATCGCGAGCGGCAGCCCAAACCCGGTATGGGCCATCCATATCCCCAAGAAACTCTGCCCAATACCGACTTTGTTGTGCAGCTGCAAAAGCGGCACAAGGGCCAGCTGTAAAGGAACCACCAACAGCCCAACCACCATCGCGATCAAAAACCCCCTGCCCTTAAAATCCATCCACGCCAAGGCATAAGCGGCAAAGGCAGCAATCAGAATGGGGATGATTGTTGCCGGGATCGTGACCGTAAAGGTGTTGATAAAGGCCACATCCATCCCGTTGGAAAACAAGATCGTCGCGTAATTGGCCAACGAAAAACTAGGCGGCGTCGCGCTGGAATAATAAATATTCGGATCGCGTTTGATCTCTTTTGGATTCTTGTAAAGGTAATCGCCATTGGCCTGAACCACCAAGCTGCGATCACGGCGCAAATCTGCTGTTTCACCGGGCGCAAATGCCGTCGGTGCAGATCGCGCACCGCCAAAGCGCAGCACTTCGTTCTGCTCCCCTGCGAATATATTGCCCTCTATGATAAAGAAATCGCCGTCCTTCACAGCCTCGGCGGCGGAAATTTTGGCTTGAAAATTCTGTTCCACGGCGAATGGTGATAACCACCAACCCGTGGCCGTGATGGCATCACGATCACGAAAAGAAGAGACCAGCAAACCGACAGTCGGGATCAGCCACAGCACGACGAGAAAAGCTACAGACAAATTTACCGCCCAACTTAGCGATGACTTTGTACCTGCTATATTATCCATGAGATCGTTCCTCTCAACGCATTTCAGCGCGCGCTTGGCGGATATTCCAAATCATCACGGGCAAAACGACGATCATAATCACAAAGGCCACCGCGGTCGCTCGGCCATCGTCACGGAACATGTAGGACATCATGTAGCTGGGCAGAATTTCGGTGCCAAAATTGCCCCCAGTCATCGTGTAAACAATGTCAAAGACCTTGAGCACAAGGATCGTAATGGTCGTCCAGACCACAACAATGGTTCCCATAATCTGCGGCACTTTGATTTTGAAAAAGACCTGAAAGGGATTGGCACCATCAATGATCGCAGCTTCGATCGTTTCTTCAGGGATACCGCGCAGCGCCGCAGATAAAATCACCATGGCAAACCCTGTCTGTATCCAGATCAGGATGACCATTAGAAAGAAATTATTCCAGAATTGCACTTGCAAGACATCCAGCGGTTCAACGGCGCCAAAAAAGTCCCGCAGCGCATTGATCAAACCGATATCAGCGTTGTTGGCATAGACAAATTTCCAAATCAGCGACGCGCCAACGAATGAGATCGCCATGGGCATAAAAATCAATGACTTTGCGATATTTCCCCACCTGAGGCGGTCTGTCAGCTGTGCGACCAGTAGGCCCAGAAAAGTCGCCCCTGCGGGCACAAAGAGCACCCAAAGGAAATTGTTGAACAGCGCGGTTTGAAAGCCCTCATCAGCAAACATCGCCGAGTAATTGCCAAATCCGATAAATTCATCGCCATTTCTGTTGTAGAGCGAGCGCCAGAAGGATCCAACCACCGGGTACACAAGGTACAGGCCAAGCGCCGCCATAGCTGGAAATAAAAACAACCACGGGCGCACAAGATTGGCGCGATTGATGTTCACACCGGGGTTATCGCCCCGCGCGGGAAAGATAAGTTTATCGAGGACCAGATTGGATAAAAAGAAATACCCGACACATCCTCCGACGCCGATCACAATTGTCAGCATGCCCTGAACGAGTGGTGACATTTCAGCGCTCTCCCTATCTGAGATCAGGTCAGACCGGCCACAATACGCCGCCGGTCTAGTGTTTGCAGCTTACTGAATCGCGTCCCAACGTTCCTGTATGCTTTTGGCGACATCTGCGGCAGGCACACCCGTGGTGTAATCCACCATGCCAGTCCAGAACGCCCCCGCGCCGATTTCACCCGGCATCAAGTCAGATGCGTCAAAACGGAAAGTCGTCGCGCCCAACAGGATTTCGCCCTGAGCGCGCAGGCTGTCATCAATATACGTATCGGTATTTACGCCAGTGTGTGGTGTCAAAAAACCACCCTGCGCCATCCATAGTTCATGGCTGATCGGCGCTTTGAGAAACTCAATCATCGCATTGGTGGCTTCGGACGGGTTGGTGATTGCGAACAATGCGCCCGCCCCCAAAACCGGCTTGCCAAGATCTTTGCTTTCATAGGCCGGGAAATAAAAGAAATCGACATCTTCACCTGCCTGCGTTCCTTCGGGGAAGAACGCCGGTATGAAAGACGCCTGTCGGTGCATGTAGCACTTTGGCGGGATCGAAAAGAGACCTGCAGGGCTGTCACGGAAATCTGTATTTGCGACAGCTTCGGAACCGCCATCGACATATTCATCATTCAGTGCAAAATAGCCGAACTCCTCCATCGCAGCGACGATCGCCGGATCATCAAACTTCAATTCGTTTGATACCCATTGATCATAGACGGCTGGTGGCTGCGTGCGCAGAACCATTTCTTCGACCCAATCCGTGGCAGGCCAGCCCGTCGCAGCCCCCGACCCCAGACCGATGCACCACGGTGTGCCACCATCTTCGACGATTTGGTCCGTTAATACCTTTAGCTCTTCCATCGTTTCGGGAATGTCATATCCGGACTCGTCAAATGCAATTGGAGAGTACCAAACAAGCGATTTCACATCGACGCGGTAAAACAGTCCATAAGTGTTATCGTTGCCGTCCTGATCCGCATAGGTCCCCAAATCCACCCAAGATTGACCAGCTGCGAAATTGTTTGCGATCCAATCCGCAGACCCCTCTGGCAGCGGTGTCAGCAACCCCTGGGAGGCAAGATCCGCTGCGAGCCCTGGTTGTGGGAAAGCCGCAAGATTTGGCGCCGAGCCAGAGCGGGCCGAAATAACAATGTCCTGCTCAAAGCTGTCAGATCCGGAATAATTGACCGTCGCGCCTGTGGCCGCTTCGAAGTAATCAAAAACAGCATCGACCTTTTCCTTTTCGTTTCCCGTCCAGGCCCCCGTGATCTCAACAGTTTGTCCCGCAAGATCATATTTTCCCGCAAATTCACTGTAGCTGCTCCAGCTAAAATCTCCCTCGCCTACTGCAAAAATCAAATGGCCATCAGCCTGTGCCATGCCTGCAAATAGGGCCAACGCTGCTGCGCTGGCGTAAAACCGTGCCGTCATAATTTCCTCCCGTTGGACCGACGTTATCATCGGCATTTTACCAGTTTGCGCAGAATCGATTCAAAGCGCTTTGGTTGTCAAAAACGTGGCGCAAGGACACACAACTGTCAATAGAAGTGATGAGCGCAGCGCATTTTTTCAAAGCGCTTTGAGATTGGCACGACAAATGTCATGATGTGCGGGAATCGCAGAGCCACCCGTCGCGCTTTGCCAAAAAACACGAGCATCAACTGGCGACCGATAACCATGAACTTAAAACAACTGTCCGAACGGCTGAACTTGTCTCAGACGACGGTAAGTCGGGCGCTGAATGGGTACCCCGAAGTCAATGAAGGCACGCGTAAGCGTGTCGCGGCGGCGGCGGCCAAATATCGCTATCATCCGAATGTACGCGCAAGAACGTTGGCGACGGGCAGGTCCATGTCCATCGGTCATGTCATTCCGCTCTCTCAACAAGTCGAGTTGGTCAATTTGGTCTTTTCTGATTTCGTCGCAGGTGCGGGCGTTATTTACGCTGAACATGGTTACAACATGACGTTGACCATTGTTCAGGACGTCGACGAATTGGATGCGTATCGCCGGCTGTCAGAACACGGCGCGGTAGACGGGGTGATCGTGCAGGCCCCTGCCCGGGACGATCAGCGTATTTCTTTTTTGTCGGACCTTAAAATCCCTTTTGTCGTGCATGGTCGCGCGACTGCCGTAACCGCGCCCTATGCGTGGCTTGACGTAAACAACAAAAGCGCCTTTCAAACCGGGACAGAATACCTGATTTCACTGGGCCATCACCGCATCGCTTTGGTAAATGGTCAGGAAAAAATGGACTTCGCCATACGTCGGCGAGAAGGCTACACAGAAGCGGTTATGAGCGCTGGATTAAGCCTAGATCAGAATCTAATGTCCTCGGCTGATATGTCGGAGCCGAATGGGTATGCGGCAGCCTGCCGTTTCCTGGATCTTGATGACCCTCCAACGGCATTTATCGCCTCTTCGATAGTGCTGGCTCTGGGCATCAAACGCGCCATCCGCGAACGTGGTCTGCGTTTGGGAGTGGACGTATCTGTTCTTAGTTATGACGATGATATTTCATATTTGCCGAATACCGGCGACACGCCATTGTTCACCACCATGCGTTCTTCGGTAAAAGCGGCCGGAGCCCACTGCGCGCGTATGCTGATTGACCTCATCACGACACCAGATGCCCCCCTGCCAACCGAACTTTGGGAAGCGGAATTCGTACTGGGCACATCGACAGGACCAGGCCCTTTTGCCTGAAAGGCCCTTATGCCTGAAAGGAATGCGCAAATGAATTTTAAAAGAGCCGACTTCCCGCCGGAATTTCTATTTGCGGCGGCCACGTCTAGCTATCAAATCGAAGGTCACGGTTTTGGTGGCGCGGGCGCAACCCATTGGGACAGTTTCGCGGCCACACCCGGCAACGTGGTGCGTGCAGAACACGGCCAGATCGCCTGTGATCACTACCACCGCTGGGAAGAGGATCTCGATCTAATGCAGGCAATGGGCCTTGATGCCTACCGGTTTTCCACCAGTTGGGCCCGCGTAATGCCCGAAGGCCGCGGAACGGTGAATGTCGAAGGTCTTGATTTTTATGACCGTCTTGTCGATGGGATGCTGGCGCGCGGTCTCAAACCGATGGCCACGCTCTATCACTGGGAATTACCGTCTGCATTGGCAGATCAGGGCGGATGGGCGAACCCGGACATCTCAAACTGGATGGCTGATTTTACGACCGTCGTCATGGAACGCATCGGGGATCGGGTGTTTAGTGCGGCCCCTATTAACGAACCATGGTGCGTGGCGTGGCTGTCGCATTTCATGGGCCAGCACGCGCCCGGCCTGCGCGATATCCGAGCGACTGCACATGCAATGCATCACGTTCTGACGGCTCATGGGCGATCGGTTCAGGCCATGCGGGCGCTCAACGTCAAAAACGTTGGCGCTGTTTGCAATTTCGAAGATGTTCACCCAGCAGATGACAGCCCCGAGGCGCGGCGCGCAGCCGAACGGTATGAAGCAATTTACAACCAGTTTTTCGTTGGCGGCCTGTTCAAAGGTGCCTACCCGGATGTGGTCATGGAAGGTCTCGAACCGCATATGCCCAAAGGGTGGCAAAACGATTTTGATCTGATCGGCCAGCCGCTGGATTGGTTCGGTATCAATTACTACACCTGCAAACGCATTGGCGCTGAAATCGGCCCTTGGCCTTCGTTGCAAGAGATCGAAGGCCCTTTGCCCAAAACCCAAATGGGCTGGGAAATCAGACCAGATGGTCTGGAAAACATTTTAACTTGGCTCAGTCAGATTTACACCGACAAACTGCCGTTATTTGTGACGGAAAACGGCATGGCGAACCCGGATGAAATTGGCCTGAGCGACACAGCAAGAATACACTATTTGGACGAACATCTCGCCGCAGCCCGCCGAGCCATGAAAAACGGTGCGCCTTTGGCAGGGTATACCTTTTGGTCGCTTCTGGATAATTACGAGTGGTCTTTGGGCTATGAGAAACGTTTTGGTCTTGTCCATGTGGATTTTGAGACGTTGGAGCGGACCCCGAAAACGTCGTATCATCGCCTGCGCGAGGCTCTTACGGCGTGAACCATTCAGGCACGCCAAACGGCGGCTTGTGGATGGTTTCACCTGTGAGGGCCTCGAGAAAAGCAACAAGGTCGCGAATTTCTGCATCTGCCAACTGTCGTGGTGACACCTGAACGGCCCGAATTTGGCGGCGCATTTCGAGCTGATCTGCCTGAAGAATAAAATCCCCCGCCTCGATCCAACGCACAGAAGGTAACCTAGCCTGTTCACGACGCCAGTTTGCACGCGCGCTCAAGGGGTCCAGATGGTGGCGAATGATACCTTCTAACGTTGGATAAGCCCCATTGTGACCGTAGGGGCCGGTCAACGCCACATTGCGCAGCATCGGCGTCTTAAAGGCATAGGCATCCTCCAACCTGTCACTTTCGCCCATCCGGCCCACGTCACGCGCATAAGGGTCAAATTGGCGGGTACGTCCGGGGCCAAATGCCGGCAGGCCCAATGCATGAAATTCTTGATCGCTCATCAAAGGGCCGGAATGACAATCAACACAACCGGCCCTGCCATAAAACAGCTCCATCCCGCGATGTTGGCGTTTGTTCAATGCAGTTTCATCACCGGCCAAGAACTGATCAAACGGGCTATCGATACTTTGCCATTCGAGGGCCATAAACGCCGCAAGCGCGTTGGCGATTTCGACGATTGTGACATCTTCGGGCTTGTCGATATGCTCAAAGGCGGTGACGAACATTTCATCATATGGTTTTGCAAGACGCACCCGTTTGGCAAGGATCGGCCAAGCTGCATCAATACGATCATGCACCGCACCGATGATTTCATTTTCGCCGGGATTTCCCGCCATTTCGAACTGAGCAACAAGAGGAAACAACGCTTGCGCGGCGAGCAAGGAATTCAACCCCCTCGGCAACCACTCTTGTGCAGGGGAATTAAACCCGTTTTCATAGATGTCAGACAGGCTGAGACGCCCATCGTGGAACACCGTATGCAAATCGCGCGCGCCCAGGTTCCAAAGGCCCGGTGCGTTTCGAGGGATACGTTTGGCGATGCGATCTGCGCCAATGCCCGGTGTGCGTTCCGGGCCAAGCCCCGCGCCGCCTTCACCAATCCCGAGACTCAATCCGTCGCTCGTGCCAAAATCCGGGTGATGACAATGGGCGCAGCTGATATTCTGGTTGCCCGATAAAATCGGATCATAAAACAATTGTTGGCCCAAGGCCGCTTGTACCGGATCGAATTCAATGAAATCGTGATTGCTCAGCGGTTTTGGCAGATCACCCGCCATGGCCGCTGACGCCAGAAACAAAAGGACAAAAACATGCGTTCCATAGCCTTTGCTCTTGCGCTTCTTGCCACGCCGGTTGTTGCAGAATTGGAAGACGCCCGTGACATGATGGAGCAAGGGCAGTTTGAAGCTGCTTATCAAGCGCTGTGGCCCGCTGCCAGATCCGGGAATGCCGAAGCCGAAGAATTGATTGGCGTGATGTATGCCATGGGGCTCGGTGTGGTGCGTGACGATCAGCGCGCGTTTGAATGGTATCTGCGCTCGGCGATGAAGGGGCATCCCGGAGCGCAATCCGGCGTTGGCTGGTACTACGAAGTCGGTCGCGGATTGCCCACACCTGATTTGACCCGCGCCTATATGTGGTACACGCTGTCTGCCATTGGTGGAGATCCGGACGCGGCCATTAGCCTTGAAGAGGTTGTTAAAAAGATGACCCCGGATGAAATCGAAAAAGCGCATATACTGGTCGCTGACTACAAGGTTTGGATGTATCCCTTTCGATGACTGTGACACCGTTTTACACTCCAATAAAGCGTTCGATTTAAACACGCAGCGCAGGTAGCCCCACACCTGTAGCTTCGAAACCGCCGTCAGCTGCGATGACCTGCCCGGTCACATAACTGGCTGCATCAGAACATAAAAACGCAATGACTTGGCCAATCTCGGCCTCTGAGCCATACCGGTTCAAGGGAATTGCGTCATGATAAGCGTCAATGATTTCCTGACTGTGCACGGCCATCGCCAACTTGGTGCGCACCGGTCCGGGGCACACACAATTGGCCCTGATGCCGTATTCACCAAGCTCTACCGCCTGCTGACGTGTCAATTGAATGACCGCCGCCTTGGAGGTTCCATACGCAACCCGCAGTGTAGAGGCCCGCAGCCCCGAGATTGACGCAATATTGACGATGGCGCCACGTGCCTTTTTCAGGGCCGGGGTTGCCGCCTGCGTCATCAAAAATGCACCATCCAGGTTGGTATCCATCACCGTGCGCCACCGCGCAAAATCGGTTTCCTCAATGGGGCCGAAATCTGCCACACCGGCATTGTTGACCAAGGCGTCGATACGACCAAATGACGCGCGTACCTCCGAAACCAGCGCGTTCACACTCTCCGGACGCGAGATGTCAGCCACGAAGGTTTCAGCATGCTCTATTCCCTGCGATGCCGCCAGCAATTCATCACGATCACGATCCACCATGGCAACGCGCCACCCAGCCTTGATCATGATATGTGCGGTAGCCAACCCAATACCACGGGCCGCCCCCGTAATCAGCGCTGTTTTTCGATCCACCCTCGATACCCTTACCTGATTGTCCAAACACTTAATAAAACAAAGGGCCGCCCAAAGGCGACCCCTATGGTCTTGGCGCTTAAATGATCAGTTCAGATCTGCGGCGCGGGCTTCGCCGACTTCGGCCTCGGCCTCGGCAACAGCCGTCGCTAAGGCTTCAAAGATTTCGTCGCCGCGCCCAACGTTGCCTTTGAACCATTCAAACACTGGCTCAGCGCCCGCTTTGAAGGCCGCTTTTTGCTCAGGTGTCGGGACATACAGATCCCCACCTTCTTCGACAAACTGTTCGTATGCGGCGATGGATTTGCGCTTGGGGCTTGCAAAGGTTGCCTGCTGCAACGCGTAGAACCCATCAACAACCACACGGCGCATATCATCGGACATGCCCGTGAACTGCGCATTGTTCATCCACCACAATGCGCCCATATACGCGTGCCCGTCCAAGGTGACGTATTTCAGGCCAGCATCCGGAAATTTCATCCCCATAATGTCCGTAATACCATTTTTGGATCCTTCAACGACACCCGTCTGAAAAGATGTAAACAGCTCGGGCCACGGGATCGGCGTGGGTGCCGCACCAAGTGCTTTGACCAACTCTTGTGGCAGGTCCGCAACCACGGTGCGAATTTTCAAACCATCCATATCCGCAGGCTCAGTCACGCGGCGTTTTGTATTAGCAAAGTTGCGCCATCCACCTGTATTTCCGATGGTCATCAGACGGATGGAGTCCCCGGAGTCTTCGAGCGCCATCGCACGCATTTTGCGCGTAAAGTCACCGGACAACACGTTTTCCGCAATACGGTCATCCGCCATTAGGTAAGGCAGATCCAGAACCTGCACATAAGGGAAAATGCCGGATGCACCACCGGATGTCGAAACGTAGATATCGATCGTTCCATCCGCCACGCCCTGCAGGCATTCCGCGCCGTTTCCGCAGAGTTGCGTTCCGATGAACAGCTCAACAGCGATCGCGCCATTTGAGGCCGCCTCAACGTAGTTTTTAAACACAACCAGACCATCATAGTCTTCGTCGTTTTCATTGGAATTTGCAGTTGCACGCAGGGTGATTTCCTGCGCCTGCACGGCAATAGCTGACCCGGCCAACATGGCGGCAAGTGTCAGGGATTGAAGAGTTTTTGTTAGCATTTAGTGGTATCCTCCCATTGGATTTTATATTCGATTAATTGGCAAACCCGGTCAACCTCGGGATCGTCATAGAAAGCGCCGGTATGTAGGTGATCAAGAAAATGACCACGACTTCCACAGCAAGAAACGGCAAGATCGCCTTGGAGATTGCCTCGACCCTCTCGCCCGAAACCGAAGAGGCCACAAAGAGCACCAAGCCCATCGGTGGTGTCGCCAGACCCACAGTGAGGTTGACGCTCATAATGATTGCAAAGTGGATCGGATCGACCCCTAGGCTGACAAAAATCGGGCCTAAAATCGGGCCGAGAATGATGATTGCCGGACCCGCATCAAGGAACATCCCAACTGCAAACAACAGCAAGTTGATCAGAAACAGCAAGATCAGCGGATTTGAGGTCAAGGATAACACGAACTCGGCCATGGCTTCGGGCGCGTGGCTCAGGCTGACAACGGTTTTAAAGGCCATGGCAGAGCCGACCAACAACAGCACAACCGCTGATGTCAGCCCTGCCCGTCCCATCACATCAGGTAATTCGCTGACCTTTAACGTGCGCATCACAAACAGGCCGATGATCAACGCATAGGCCACCGCAACGGCAGCAGCTTCGGTGGGCGTAAAGACCCCCGCCAAAATACCGCCCAATATGATCACCGGTGTGAGCAACGGGAAAAACGCCTTGATACTGGCTTGTCCCCGCTCACCCCATGTGTGTTTTTTCGTGGCCACTGGGAAATCGTATTTGTCGGCCTGCAGTTTGACCATCAACATCAGGCCAAGACCAACCATGACCCCCGGAACAATCCCTGCAAGGAACAGCGCGGCCACACTTTCCCCCATGACATATGCATAGATGATCATGATACCAGACGGGGGGATAATCGGCCCAATCACCGAACTGGCCGCCGTAATGGCCGCGGCAAATTTACGGGAATATCCTTGTTTTTCCATCGCTGGGATAAGCATGGAACCCAAGGCAGAAGTATCGGCAACGGCCGATCCGGACAGGCCGGCAAACAACATGGATGACAGGATGTTCACATGGGCCAAACCACCTCGCAAATGCCCCATCATTGCCTGACTGAATTCAACGAGACGCATGGTGATACCGCCCCGGTTCATCAGCTCTCCCGCCAACATAAAAAACGGGATCGCCATCAGGGGAAAACTGTCCATTCCATTGTAAACATTACGGTAAAGCAATGTGATGTCTTTTTCCTGGCCGTTCAGGTACAACAGAATACCCGGGGCCGCCAACAGCCCAAAAAACACCGGTAATCCAATGAGCAAAAACAGCAAGAACAGCGGAAGAAACCAAACCAACATTATTCAGCTCCCACCTGTTCTTCATGCGCAATTGGCGGCAATTGATCTGTGCCGCCCATCATTTTGATGATGCTGCGGAGGATCAATTCGACATTGACCGTCACCAGCAAAAACACGCCAACCAGCAAGGACGCCATCATCCAACTGCGTGGCACGCGGAACCAGCTTTCGAAACTCGTGTCCGTTGGCAAATAGAGAGACGCCGTTGCAAAGCGCCCGGCAAACCCTGTGACCTCTGACCAGCCGATTTGTAAGGCGACAAGCAAAACACCGAGGCTGAGGCACAAGAGGATCAAAGACAGTAAGCTGCCCAGCATTTGGGGCAGGAACCGCACCACAGTATCAATGGCCACAAACCCCCCGCGCCGAAACGCGGTCGGTGCCATCAATCCCGTCATCCACAACATGCAAAAACGCGCCGCCTCATCCGGCCATGGCAGCGCGCTATTTAACATGTATCTAAAAAAAACTTGTACGAGAATGGCGAGAACCATCAACGCGACAGCTACAACACCGATAGCGCGGCCAACGGACAAAACAGCCTCGTTGAACACCCGCAGCGGTGTTAGCACCACGAATAGTGCACCCATAAATGGGCCTCCTCCCTGTTGTCGGAATTTCACCGACCTTATGCGGGGTATCCCGCAGGTTTATTGGTTGGCCTTTTAAGCTTCTTTGTCAAACCGTCTAAAGCGGCCTTGGGAAAAAATCAGCGGCTCTCCCTCCCGAACAGCCGCTGATTGGACACAGCCAACCACAATTGCGTGGTCCCCTGCGTCGTGTATTTGATGGGTTTCACATTCAAAACGCGCCAAACAGTCATTTAACATCGGCACGCCTTGTGCATTTATTTCAACGTCCAACCCGTCAAAGGCCGTGCCTGATTTGGCAAAGCCCATGGCGATGTGTTCCTGATCCTGTCCGAGGACATGAATGGCAAAATGCGTGGCGTTCGCAAAGAATTGAAAGCGGTTAGAGGCCTTGGCAGGGCTCCACAAAACCAGTGGGGGATCCATCGACAGGCTGGTAAAGGAATTCGCTGTCATTCCAATAAACCCAGTATCGGTTTGCGCTGTCACGATCGTGACTCCAGACGCAAAACGCCCCAAGGCATCGCGAAACTGACGGTGGGTGCCAGTGGTCGGCGCGAACCCTTCCAAGGGTGAGATTTGTCGTGACCCGTCCGCCATTAAGCGACCTCGCATCCGTTTGCAGCCTGATAGAGTTCAAACCATGTTTGACGGTCCATTTCGACCTTGAACGCATCGCTAAACGTTGCGATCCGAGCCAAGGTATTGGTCCCCATCACAGGTAAGATCCCGACCGGATGGGCCAGCAACCACGCAACTGCAATTGCGGCACGATCCACACCTTGCCTCTGGGCAACCGCCTCCATTTTTTCGGTAACCGCGCTGTTTTCGGTCATCAAACTGCCACCGCCAAGCGGAGACCACGCCATAGGCTTGATCTTATGTTGCTGGGCGTGGGCAAGGTCGCCATTGGTGAAACATGCGTGCGCTGCCAGACTCAATTCAATTTGGTTGGTGACCAGCGCTGTCGACATATTCGCCTGCAGTAAGTCCCAGTCCCAAGGTCTGAAATTTGACACACCAGCGGCTTTGATCTTGCCACTCGCAACCAAGGCATCCAATGCGGCACCGGTTTCAGCCGCATTCATCAACGGATCCGGGCGATGGATCAGCAGCACATCAATTTGTTCGATGCCCATGTAGGTCAAAGATGCCTCAACAGAAGCGGTAATATGTGCCGCTGATGTATCGTAATGTTTCACCCGCGCGTCGGCGTATTTGCCGATTGGCGCAACGATATCGCATTTTGTTACAATCTCGAGCTGGTCGCGCAGACCCGGGCTTTGTTTAAGGCAGGCTCCCAGCACCTCTTCGGCCGCATATCCGCCATAAATGTCAGCCTGATCCATGGTTGTGATGCCTTGGGACAGGCAAGCATCGATTTTAGCACGGACATGCGATGGGGATGTATCGGCGTCATCTGCCAGTCGCCACATGCCATAGACCATACGGCTAAATTCAAGGGTTGGGGACAGGGTTACGCGTTCCATCAGCGACGTTCTCCGGCAGCAAGGGGGGTGTGTGGCGCCTGGCTCGGCACACGTCCGTAGGTGTGTGGCAAAGAGCAGGTTTTGAGGTGTGGCATAACCAGCCGTCCGAAATACTCCGCTTCGTCGACGTGTGGATAGCCCGAGAAGATAAAGGCGCGGATGCCCATCTTTTGATAGTCTTCGATTTGGCTCAGCACCTGATCGGCGGACCCGACAAGTGCTGCACCACATCCTGAACGCGCTCGCCCTACCCCGGTCCACAGATGCGGTTCGATATAACCGAATTCATCTGCGATATCGCGGTTTTTCGATTGATGTGACACCCCCAAGGAGGTCGAATCCAATGCCCGGTCACGAATTTTGCGGCCATATTCATCATCAAGTTTCGACACGATATAGTCGGCGTATTCTTTGGCCTCGGCCTCGGTGTCGCGTACAATCATGTGCACCCTCAACCCGTAATCCAATGTGCGGCCTTTTTCGGCTGCTCGGGCATGTACAGCCGTCATTCGGCCGGCAAGCTCTTCTTTGGGTTCTGGCCACATCAGATAGACATCGCAATGCTCTGCGCACAGATCCAAGGCCGCAGGCGAGTAGCCGCCAAAATACAAAAGCGGGCCGCCCGTTTGATAGGGTTTCACCGGGTCTGTCGTTAGTCCGGCAAAATTGTAAACCTCACCTGCATGGTTGATTTCGTCCCGTGTCCAGGCCTGCTTCAAAATCTCGACCACTTCGCGAGAGCGTTGGTAGCGGTATGTGCTGTCTTCTTTTTGTCCCGGGAAATCAGACGAAATGATATTGACGGTCAAACGTCCTTCTAACATGTGATCCAGCGTTGCGATTGTGCGCGCCAACATGATGGGCTGCATCTCGCCACAGCGCACGGCGGCCAACAGGTTGATTTTCTCGGTAATCGGCGCACAACCAGCAACAAAACTCAACGTGTCCTGCCCCACCTGATAAGACGACGGGCATAATATATTACGAAACCCCTGGGCCTCTGCGGTCTTCACAATGTCCGAGCAATGCGACCAACTGGAACGCAGAGCCCCGTCAGGCACGCCCAAAAACTGATAATCATCTGAGCACAGCGCAGAAAACCAGGACACTTCTGCCGCATCAAGATCAGCAGATGTAACAGGCACAACGGTCATCATTTCGCTCCTCAGAGGCTTCAATTATTGTTCTTGCATAGCAGGGCTAATAATGTAGATCAATGGTGTATCAATTCAGAAAAGAACCCCGCTCCTACAATGCCCCCTGTACAATCTAACGCTGGCGCTTTGCCCAAATATATCCAACTCAGCGAGTTGATTATTCGCGAAATCGACGCGGGTAGATTAATGGATGGAGAACGTTTGCCGCCCGAACGCGAAATGGCGCAAGCCTACGGAACATCGGTCGGAACCTTGCGCAAAGCACTCGCTGATTTGGGGGAAAAAGGCCTGCTACACAGGGTTCAGGGTTCTGGAAATTACATTAAAAAACCAGTCAAACCAGCGGGCGTTTACGCGATGTTTCGGCTGGAACTTTTAGAAGGCGGAGGGTTGCCAACCGCAGAGGTTCTGACCTTGGACGTCATGGACAAGCCAAAAGAGCTTCCTCCCTTTGGCTCGTCTGACTTAGCCACGCGCATCCGACGCAAACGCTATCTAAACAGTGTAGCAATTGCAGCCGAAGAAATCTGGTTGGATGCCAGCATGGGGACCTTAAGCGAAAACATGCTGTCCGATTCCCTCTATCAGACCTATTTGAAGAAACTAAATTTCTGGATCATCCGCGCAGAGGATCGCGTAAGCGTTGGTACCTTTCCACAATGGTCGCCCCCAGAATTCAAACAAGACAACACCCCTTGCGGGTACATCGAACGCTTCAGCTGGGCCAATGCTCGCGAAGCGGTGGAATTTTCACGCACATGGTTCGACCCAAATCGTGCAACCTATGTGCAGCGGCTCAAATAAGGAACGAGTAATGACCCAGACGACTAAATACGGGATCATCGGCTGCGGCATGATGGGACAGGAGCACATCAAGAACATTCGCTTACTAGATGGTGCCGAAGTTGTCGCGATCTGTGAGCCTGACGTTGGCATGCAAACGCAGGCAGCCAAACTGGCACCCGGCGCGACATTCTATCCTTCCATCGAGGATTTATTGCGCCACGGGGAACTGGATTGCCTGCTCATTGCTAGTCCAAATTTCTGCCATGCCCAGCAAATTGCGGAAATAGCCGAGAAACGGCCCTTGCCCTTGTTGGTCGAAAAACCACTCTTCACTGATCCGGACGACGCTGAACGACTGTCTGCGATCGCAGCAACCTACCCTGCCCCCATTTGGGTCGCGATGGAATACCGTTACATGCCCCCTATTGCAGCACTGTTGGAGACGGCTCCAAAGGTAACCGGCGGCATCAAATTGCTGACCATACGCGAGCATCGTTTTCCGTTTCTTGAAAAGGTTGGCGATTGGAACCGGTTCAATGACAAAACGGGCGGGACGTTGGTCGAGAAATGCTGCCACTTCTTTGACCTGATGCGGCTGGTGATCGATCAACGCCCGATACGGGTGATGGCCAGCGCAGCACAATCCGTCAACCACCTCGACGAAAGTTACGGCGGTCAGGCACCGGATATATTAGACAATGGTTATGTGATCGTCGATTTTGCCGGGGGTGCTCGCGCGATGTTGGAATTGTGCATGTTCGCCGAAGGCGCGCGCTACCAAGAGGTCATTTCCGCCGTCGGAGCCCAAGGCAAAGTAGAAGCGTTTGTGCCTGGCCCGACCCGTTTCTGGCCATCCGATTTAGGCCCATCCCCCATCCCGTTTTTAGAAATCAGCCCACGCGCGCCAAAACGCCCAGAAATCAGAGAAACCCCTGTTGATGCGCAACTTTTGGCAGCGGGCGACCACAATGGATCGACGTTTTACCAACATCAAGGCTTTTTGGATTTGGTCCGTGGCTTGAGGAAATCACCGGAGGTTTCATTCAATGACGGATTATGGGCCGTCAGGATGGGTATGGCGGCGCAACGCTCGGCGCGACTAGGCCAAGCCGTTATGCTGGAATGATTTTATAGCTGATGATTTCAAACGACCTGAGGGCATTCCCTTGCAGATCTCTCGGTGCAAAATGTGCACCTTGGTAAAACTGCGCCCCCCGCATTCCTTAGCTGGTTTTTTCATGTTTCCGCTGATTTCAGCTAAAATTGGGCCGCGTTGTCAATCAACTAAGATGCGCCAACGACCCTGTCATCAGATGACAAGGCTGTGGGGCTTTCCGATTAATTTTCACGCCTGTGTCCCGCGCTGCCTTTTTGAAATCTTCGCAAACTCACATGGATTGATAAAACCACCCATTAACAATTCAAATTCAGGATTTAGTTTCAATGGAATTCGGCTGTTGTTCGTAGAGCGAACTCGGTTTTTAGAGTTTTTCTATAAAAGAAAAAGAGAAACTAAATTCTGTCACAATTCTTGCAAATAGCCTCTTGCGCGGCGCGTCTAAACTGACTAAACGAGCGCCCAGTGCCCCTATAGCTCAGCTGGTAGAGCAATTGATTTGTAATCAATAGGTCCGCGGTTCGAGTCCGTGTGGGGGCACCATTTTACTCTAAAATACCCTTTATTTCTTTGAATATGTCGCGTTTGTCGGTCTATCACGACACACAACGCGACACACATTGAGGACACAAACATTGCCCTGAGAACCAAAATCAAACATGTGGATGAGCGGCCAAACGGGGTTCTGAGATTTAGAAGACGGTTTCCGAAAGATGTTGCTGAGGTGCTTGGCGAGCCAGCCCTGCAGGTTCACATCAAAAATCGTGAGGGCCTCGCCTTTCACCGAGAAAATCAGGCCATCATGCAAGAGTTTGACCGAATGGTGTCTGAGGTCCGCAGTCGCATCGCAGGCAATGACACGAGATCATCAATCAAAAGATGGCATGAGGCACTTCTCAAGCGCGAAGAGCTAGTGTCTGAGACCATAGGCCTCGAAGACGACCCAGAGTTTGCCGCTAGGGAGATTGCCAAGGGCCTCGCTAAGCAGCCGAATACTGACGCCATGCTTCTGAAAGCGTTGGTGAACCCGGATGCCGATGCCCCTAAGCTGTCGCTCCAAGACGCCAAGAATATGTATGCTCGGGACAAGCGCATGGCCTGCGTGAGTTGACTGAGACGTTCTATGAACAGGCCGACAGGTTCATGCCAGATGAGACCCGCGCCGCGCTATCGGAGGCAGGCGAGAAATATCAGGAAGGCCCAGATGGTCTGCAAGTTCTCATCAACGAGACGCCTGTCTCTTTCGCGGTGGCTGTAAAACAGCAACTCATTCGGTTCATCTAATCGACCACCGCAAGTGTCCCTGAGCAATCCCGCTTGGAGGCACCTGAAAAACCAATCCACAAGGAATACTCAAATGCCTAAATCAACAGCAACCTTCATGGTATTCGAAGGCGAACCAAGACCAGACGGCCAGAATGTCCGTGTCGTCACACAATGCCAGCCGGTTCAGATTACTATGATTAAAAGTGGGCACCATCGCCGTTGCCTTTCAGAGATTTCGTGATCACTCCCGAAGAATAATTTCCTGAATACGCCCCTGAGCATCCCCGCTTGGGCGGCATCCCCAACACCAACGCAAGGAACAACCATGAGCTACAATTTTAAGATCACCGATGGATGCACGAAGACCGGCCACAACATCGCCTGCAACGTGACGCAAGATGCACCTGCGTTCTCCACCAACATTCCCAGCGCTCACCAGCGAGCCAAAGAAGGCATGGCGGCACATGCAGCCCACCGCTCCGATGAGGCCGCTTTTCGTAGAGCCAAAGCAATGGAGAAACAGCAGCCCCGCACAACGTCAAAGCGGTTCCTCAGCGATGAAGAGGTCGAAGGGTAAGCTCTCGCGACACACAAAACGTGGCCCCCACGACACACTTTTCAATCTCCCCGCACGGGAACCTATAGGCTTACTGGTTGGTATCACTGATAGTTTTTTACAATAAGGGCGCGTTCGGGGGCGTGTGGGCCACTCATCAAAATTGACCGGTTGAATTTAATAAATTTTTTTAATTGAATGCTCGATAGCACTCCGGTTATTCCCCAGATTTTGGATCGCTTAGTCGATTGCTGGTCAGTCAGAGGCCATGAGCGCTGAGGAATTGATGCAGAGTTGTTCTATTTTTATTTTATTTAGCATTTGGATGGTGTTCGCTACGTCGTTCGCGCACCAAGCCTCGGCGCAGTATTTCTTCGATGGTGATAAGCCTCTTTACTTCGATAAGAGTTGCCTTGACGGAGAAGTACCCGATTGGTTCAGACAACTATTTGGCACTGCCTATGACGGAATGTGTGTGACTGACAGAATTTGCCACGATCAAGAGGCGCATACGAGATCAATAGAGTATCAACGGTACTGCCAAGGCAATTTGATTGTCAGGTACCTCGAACAAGATTAAGCTGCCTCTTGCCACTAATCGATAGGTTTAGAAACGATACCTCAAAACTTGCTTTAACACTTGGCCAGCGTCTTGCTGGATAATGATTTGTCTGTGCTCCCCAAACTTTTGAAACGGCGACTGACGAACCTGAGTCTTCTGACTGCTGGAGCATCCTGCTGCACTGCAGTGAACGTACTGTATCTTGTACAGGCTTAAGGAATTTCACTGGATATCCATTGCGTAGTCAACAGATCATTCAAACTGCGAACAAACTTTTTGAATCTCCACTTCACATTGGACAGATACCACGTCTCGCGTTAATTTCCTCCGCTACAAACCCTATTTTACCTATGATAATCGACGCATGACCATGATCTCTTGGTGTCGAATACGAAAAAAGAATGACCATCTTGCCGGATGGAGTGTAAAACATCCGCGGGATATGATGTTGGTACGATATGGCCTCACTTAGACTCGGGACGCAACATTGTGCTGAACAACAAGCCGCTGCGCCTGCATCACGGCGAAACTAGCCGACAAAAAGGTCTATATCTGCTCGGTCCAAAAGAAGGACGGGCAAGAGACGAAAGGCACATTCCACCGAATACATTGCTGAGGTCTGGCTAGACGGCGAAAACATCAACGATTGGCTATTGCGCGAAGGCCAGGCAGAGCCAGAGGCGGGCTACGAGTGCGACCTCTTGAATGTCGGATTTTGCTAAGTTCGCTGCGCGCGTTGCACCATAGAAATTCTAAACCGAAAAGAGAGCCCATTTCAGCTATTCCCCACTAGAAAGCGGCCTATGGCGCTGTCTTTGTCGGGCTTTTGCTTATCTGAAGTTAGCTCACCTCAATAGCGTTGACAGTACCCCGTCGGACACTTCCCATCGCCGCAAGATGTTCACCGTTTTCTTACACCTGAGAAAGGCACTTTGCCAACTAATGCACGGGACTAAATGCGTTTTACCGGCTGGATTACGCTATGTGCATTCGTCTTAATCGAAGCAAAATCGCTGGTTAGATACCACCACACAAAGGCCCAAGTAAGCTTCGCGTGGTGGAATTCTTTAGGGTATAGCGTTTAAACAATATTAGAGGAGGAAATCACCCGCTATATAGTCGGCCGCGCTTATTCCAGCACCGTCATTGATGCGGATTTCCAGCTCGATCACATTGTCATTGTCGATGTTGCCGAACACTCGCGTTTGTCCTCCGGAGTTCTCAACCCACAAAGCACCGGCGCCAAAGCCCAGTCCAGCCGCCGAGGTTTGCAAACCGAGGAAGGTGAAAGCGGAATTCCCACCGGCCAGAGTATTCGCATCAATTCCTGACAGATCGATGATATCACCACCGCCCGCTCCAACGCCTTCGATCCCATCAATGAGATCTGAATTGGCAAAGGATGAGTGTGATGCAAAGTTGAAGACAAAGGTGTCATTCTGTGCGTTCCCACGCAGAATATCGACCCCTGCACCACCTTCAAGCGTGTCATTACCATTTCCGCCAACAAGGGTGTCATTGTCATTGTCGCCGAAGAGCTGATCAAACCCATCGCCACCGCGTAGAATATCGTTGCCGGTGTTGCCGTACAACTCATCCGCTTGGGTGTCACCTTCGAGCGTGTCGTTGCCAGCGCCGCCGAACACCGTGTCTTCTCCAGCTGATCCGAAAATCAGATCGTTGCCGTTGTCGCCACTTAGTTCGTCATTTCCGCCACGACCACGCAACACGTCAGCACCATCGCCACCGAGCAAAAAGTCAGCGCCATTTTCACCGACAAGAACATCGTTTCCACCGTCACCGAAGATAAAGTCGTTCCCGCCGCTGCCATCGAGCGTGTCGTTTCCGTTTCCGCCTCGGATCGTGTCGTTGTCATTACCACCAAAGGCCACATCATTCCCGGCACCACCGATGATCGAATCCGCACCATCGGAGCCGCGCAACGTGTCATCGCCCGTACCACCAATGATGACATCGTTTCCGATTTTACCTTCGAGCAGGTCATTCCCGGCACCACCATCAAGCGTGTCGTTACCAGCCTCGGCAAACACGCTATCGTTTCCGTCGCCCGCCAAGATGGAGTCATTTCCATCGCCACCGTTCAACGTGTCGATCCCAAGTCCACCGATCAGAGTATCGTTACCTGCAAAACCAAGAATACGGTCATTGCCTGCACCACCATCCATGCGGTTCGCAACAGCAGTTCCTAGCAATTCGTCACTGCCACCGCCCGAGACAACATTTTCGAACTCGAGAAAGAATTCGCCTGCGAAATTCGTAAACCCAGTCGCAAGGTTAATTTCGTAAGCTAAATTGAACAAAGTTGTATTCAGCGTGTCGTTACCAGAGCCACCGAATAAATTTTCCAAGGCCCCGATGCCGGCGAAGATACTGTCATTTCCGGATCCGCCAAAGACGGTGTCACTACCGCTCGAGGTCACCGTATCATTTCCAGAGCCTGCATTTATGACGTCTGCTCCAGAACTTTGAATGATCAAATCGTTCCCGGCACCAGCGTTAATAGTGTCATTCCCGCGGCCAGCGTCGACTTCATCATCACCGTCGCCGGTGTTGATCAAATTTGCCCCATTAGTTCCGACGATTGTATCGTTGCCAATCCCAGTGGTAACATTTTCGAAATTGACAAAGGACTCACCACCAAAATTCGTCAACCCGCTGTCCAGGTCCACTGAGTAGTTGCCAGCGAAGGTCGTTGTGATCAGGGTATCGTTACCGACCCCGCCATCCAGTGTTTCCAAAGTCCCATTACCGGCTGTAATTGTGTCGTTCCCCCCCCCACCAGAGAAGTTCCCACTACCAGACGAGAAAATAGTGTCATCTCCGTTCTGACCAAGAACAGTGTCGGTAGAAAAACCGGCCAAGACTGTCGATCCTGCGAGGCCTGTCGTAATGACATTGGACTGCACAAAGTTTTCCGTAAGATTGTCATAGTCATCCGGATCAATCGTCGTTGGCCTTGGATCCCAGATAGAGGCCATGATTTCGCCGAATTCTTCCTGCCAGGCAAATAGAATGCGGCCATCCCCGCTGGTGCTGATGTCGATGTTGGTCGTCGCAACGTTTTCGACGGTGAACGTAGAACCATCTGTTGAACCGTCGGCATTAAAACGGCGCGCGAATAAATTCCCCGTCGTGTCATCATCCCATGCAACGACAAAATCACCATCTTTCAGGGCCGTTACAACAGGTTCATTCTGGATGTTGGTTCCGCTCGCTACAGCAAAGGCGCTCGTCGTCGCAGAGCCGGCATTACTATAGACTCTCGCAAAAACATCACTTCCGTCGACATAAGTGACAACAAAACCGCCTCCCTCTAGACTGGCAATCGCCGGGTCGGTGCCAGAAGTTGCAACCTGAACATTCGCTCCGGCTACGCCGGTTTCTGAACGGATGACAAATTCGATTCCAGTGGTTCCTGAATCCACCTCGTTGTAGACAATGACATATTCCCCATTGTCGAGGATCGCGACGTCTCCAAGTGTATCAGAATCGTTGCTGTTCTGCGCAGAGCCAAACTCAGCGCCGAGTGCACCCGCCTGATCAATGACGCGCGCGCTGATATCAGTATCCGTGCCGACATCATCCTCAAAAGCGACGTAGATATCATCATTCGAAGCAATCAGGTTCGATACGATTTGTGGATTACGCAGAAAATCAGCGGCCACGTTTTCATCGGCGATCTGAACAGACGTCACAGTATTCCCGTCCAAATCATTACGTTGATAGACAACTGATGTCTGACTCACATTCCCGATGGAGTTGTCGATAAAGGCGATGGCAAATCCGTCATGTGTTGCGGTCAGGTCAAAGTCGCCTTCATCATCAGCAAAGAAAGAACTGTTTAGTCGATACGCGTCGCGGACCACATTGCCTTCTGCATCATATATTTTCGCGATGATGTCAGTGCCTGCTACGGGACCGATCAGACCTGTGGTCGCTTCTGTCCATACAACGACGAATCCACCATTCGCCAAACCGACAATCTTTGGGTCGCTTTGGGTGCCGGTTGCGGCTGTTCCAGTATTTACTTGAAATTCATTTAGCCATTCTGTTGGGGTAGGCATATCACTTTTCCTTCGTTAACGATTCAACAATCAATTTGTGTACAGTGACGTTATTGTGATGAGTCGGTCAACAATTGAGTAAAATTTTATTAAAATACGCCAATTTTGTTTGATTTTTTCGACTTTTGCTAATTTTTATCGATTTTATTGACGGTTTTGTCGTTTTTTCATACATCCGAAAAAAGAAACTTCACACGAAATCGTTATACGACAGCAACGCAAGAGATCATTACGCCACCGTTCTTCCGAGTACACCGGCATGCATTTTCCCCAATCGAAGCGTGCCAAAATGCCCCTAAAAGGCGATCATCAGAGGTCTCTTTTCACTAGGGCCAACGAATCCAACGAGAGCGCCGTTGTGTAGTAACGCAAACCTCCAAGCACACTCCTCTTTAGGAGCGGTGGGTTTTATAGCGCGAATTTCTAATGCTTTGGCTTCAGGAGATATGGGCGTGAACCCCGTCTCTGGATATTATCACGACCACCTTTTCGTTCCGCTGGGCCGCGAAATGGATGCACCTCACACCTTGAATAACATGGGTGGGTAATCCCTCATTTTTAATGGGGCCCTGTTTTAGAATTCATGTGGCTGTTATTGCTTCATGGCCGGTGCCATGCCGCCGATGCCCATGCTAGGTCTCTCGCGATTATAAATCCTGAGCCATTCAGTTGCTTCGCCCCTCGGCTCTTAACCGCGTTCATGGCCATCTCTCGCCTTGGACCCTCTCGGGGCATTGATGCGCAATACCATGCCGAGTAGAGGACCGGCCTTAACGCGCGCCAGTGTCGCTCGAACCAACAGCCCAACAAGCGGCACTTCCAAGCGCTTCCTTCAGCAGATCATTTCGGACGTCCTAATTTCAGCAGGCGTGCGTTTCGGACAGTAGTTCTCCTGCGTCATATTCTTCATCTCAGAAACCAATGCCGCATCTATTATCCAACAGGTCGTGTCGGCATCACTGATTGGGCATGCCCCCGAACTTGCCGCGACATTTGTAAAAACGCGCGTTGCTCATCCCGTGTTCACGACATAGCTCAGAAATCCGCACACAACCCTCCGCGCGATTAAAACCGACTAAAGTGACAAGGAATTACTAGGCCAGCATCAGAATTGACTGAATGTCCTTCTCGGATTCGATCTGCCAGGGCAAAAATGTCGAAATTTTTAGACAATCGCTCATACAGGAGCAGTCGCTGTGTATTTAATTAAAACTTTTTGGACCTAAAAACAATTTTAGCGTTTCCAGGCACAATGTAATGGGGAATTTCAAGTTAAATAGTCCCCTATTAATGGACAATTAACCGCAATAGTACATGAAATCAGTTAAAAGTTGCCTTTAACGTGTGGGAATGTAGAAGATATGTCTAGAAATGTAGTAAAATTTGTAGGTAAGACCATGTTAAAATCCATCGCACTTGCAGGCACTGTCGCCTGTGTCAGCACCATCTCTGCTCAAGCAAGCACACTTGCAGGTCAATTTGGTGGCACGATTTCTACCCCCACAGGACAAACAGGTAGCACGTTTGAACACATCGGTGGGGAAACAAACGCATTGAATTGGGGTACATCCTCCGGTGCTTCAACAACTGTGGTTGACGGTGACTCCTCCAAACTGTCAATCGATACATTTGATTTCAATTATACAGCGGCAGTCGGCGAACATTTGTTGGGCACAATCACTTGGGACAACCAATCAAATTGGCACGCTGGCGGCACTTGGGACAGCGTCCTGACCTTGAACTTAGCCTTTGATACCGACACAGGCGGATCGACAGTTCGTTCAATTCCTCTTACCTTCTCCGTTTACAACTCGACCGACGTAGATTTCGATACGAATGTAAACGAGCAACTCGGCAACAACCCCGACGAAATCAGCGGTTTCTCCCTTGGTGAGAACGCATTCGGATTGCCAATCTACCTCGGCGACAGCCTCGGGATCACAAACATCGCCCTTCGTCTTGATGATGCTGGTTCTGCTGGGACCGTCGACAATGGATACACTTTCGATGGCTCCGCCGCCGGTAGCCGCTATGATGCAATCACGGGACTATGGGAAAGTCGCGAAGGTGGTGTTTCTACAATTGGTGTATATGCAACAGTTGCAGCTGTTCCCCTCCCAGCTGGATTGCTGTTGATGTTTAGTGGTTTGGGCAGCTTTTTTGTGCTCAACCGCCGCAAGGTGCAACTGGCTTGACAGACGCTACCAAGGATAGTCGGACAAACACGACTATCCAATAATTCAAAAATTATCAGAAACATTCTCTTGTGCAGCACGGCTCAACAGCCTGCTGACGGGTCCCGGCGTTCGATGAATTGAACACCGTATCGAAAGGAACAGACCATGAAAAACTTAATTGCAGCCAAATCCGTATTCGTTATTGCCGCTACTTTAATGACGTCATTCACAGCACCAACTCCAGCGCAAGCTGGTCTGTTTGGCGCGTCCGAGATCCGCCAGTGGAATGTATGTGACTGGGAGAAAATTCCTGACAACGTCATGCAGCGCATCACTAAACGTGCTGACTTTGACGACATTCTTCGACGCATGTTCGACTCTTGCCCCGACAGTGCGCTAGCTTTCACGGACCAACCAACTGCATCCGTAGAAGCGGCGGACAACGGTCGTTCTGGAACACGAGATGGGGGTCGAGCCAACGAACGTGACGGTGACGATACTGGTGATCGAGATGGCCCGTCCAATGATGATTCCGACGATGACTCATCCGATGATCAGGACTTTGGCTTGCCGGGTTAAGCCCAACCATCGAGCACTAAAAAACGCCGGCTTTACAAGGCTGGCGTTCTTAAAATCCAAACTTTAAAATCAACGTGATGCTGTTGGGCGATCTTTTATAACGCCACCTGCCAAAACGGCGTCCCAACGCGACAACGATTTAGGATTTTGAAGTTTCAAAAATGTATATCCTGTCTTTTTCCACGGTAGAATTTTGTCTGTCAGGCTGTCCAGGATCATGTCCCCCTTAGAGGTACGCAAAACCAGCACCGCGTGGCTCCGCATCTTTTTATCCAAAACAGTGGATATCAAAAGAGCAGAAGACGGAACCCCCTGTTCTATCAACATCTTCTTCTTAAGCAGTACGAGATCTTCGCAATCCCCACCGCGTCGAGTGGGCAATGCCCAATGCTCTTCTCTGCCGTATTGATCCCGATCTTCAATTTGGCGAACCTGACGATTTACAGAACTGTTTACTTTTCGGGCAAGCGTTAATTTTTCTGAACCACTGAAAGAAGCAGAGGCCGACGCCTTGCATGCCCACGAATACTTATTGCACAGCCCCACAGCCCCAGAAGGCGCATGGATCGCTTTTTGTGGGACCAAGAATGCCCCACTCTGACTGGCCTGACTTGCAGGTACGAAACCAACTGTTGCTATAATTCCCGCGAGCAAAATCGACATTGGTTTTTGCATGTTCTGTAAGCCCTTTTTCAACACATCAGATGGCACAATAATCTCGTTTATTCTTCCGCTTTTGTTCAGGAGCCGGATATCCGGGAATCGCTTCAGCACGTTAACACTCCTGATCACCTCTTAACGATCATTAATAGAGCGTCGAAATCGGGCAAAGTCGTGATGCTAGTATGATCGACAAGGGTTGCATCGTTAAAACGCAGTGCAAAACGCCCGAATAAACGCAAATTCGTCACCAAACGCCCTAATTTTTGTCCAAATCATTGGTGATCGCCGAAAAACAAAATTGGAAAAAAGTACTTTTTTGTCTGCCTTATGACACAGACTTCAATTTTGAAGATACGGATTCGTAAACAATAAGGTAGCTCAGGCTAGGATTGTTAACTTTCACGCAAATGCTCAGCTCACCAGCCATTGATGCATTATGGCTCTGCGTCCTGTTTTGCTGTTCTACCAACATACGATCTATTCCCGATCTGCACCAAGAAGCCGTTCTCTTTTAAAAACCGTTGTATTGCCGATTTTAAACGTCGTGCCGACTTGGAGTGGACCCGTTTGCCAAAGAACATATCTGGGTTGTCAAGAAAACGGTCGACCTCCAGCCAGCCCATTGCAAAATAGAGGGTAACTGCTCCGAACAACGTCCTATTGGTGTTTAGCGGCATCCATTGCTCCGGCAGATGGTGTGTATTTTTGTTTGGCCAAAACTCCCGCTGCCCGTCCATCTATCAGCGCTTTGTAATTGTCGAAGATTTTTTACCAGAGTGAGCAAGTTTCGTGATGCGGCCTCGGCGCTCATCCGGATTAATCATTGTCTCAATCGCCCCGTCGCTCTCAAGCCCGCAAGGCAGTCCGCTCGGACAGTCAGTGTCGAGTTCCCAAAGCACACGTGACTGAGAGACATTCTCGTAGTCAATCCCGGTCGTTCTCAGAACCCGCGCAGCACCGAGGATGAGATCTCAGTCTAAAAAGAAAATTCTAACCCACCAACATTTACAGCAGCCGAACGTCCAAAACTTCGAATGCGGGGGAATTCGGCTGGCTTCATCAAAGCTAAGTCATGCAGAAAGTTCTGAACTGAAAATAACACCTATGACGAGCACAGTTTCTGAGTTTTGGTAGAGCGCAAGCAAAATTACTTTTACCCTAAAACCCCACTCAAACAGCTCGCTCTAACAGTGATACGAGAGTTTACAGAGGGCTTGAGGCAACTAGCCGATGCAATGCCCAATGAATTCAAGCTTATGGAAAAATTGACACTATCGTAGAATCAACGCACGTTAAATTTTCCGCACACCCTCTGAGGTGTTGCGAATAAAATCGAGTTTGGGAGGAACTTATGAGAAAATTAATCGCGGGAACCGCGCTGGCACTGATAGCATCGGCAGGCATTGCTTCGGCCGACGACGTATCGGCATGCTTGATTACTAAAACCGATACAAACCCTTTCTTTGTCAAAATGCGCGAAGGTGCGGCAGCCAAGGCAGAGGAACTTGGTATTTCGCTGAACTCCTATGCTGGCAAAGTAGATGGGGATCACGAAACACAAGTTGCAGCGATCGAAACATGCATCGCAAATGGTGCTAAAGGCATCCTGCTAACCGCATCTGATACATCATCCATTGTGCCCGCTGTGCGACAGGCGCGTGAAGCCGGCCTGTTGGTGATCGCTTTGGACACGCCATTAGAACCAATCGATTCTGCTGACATGACCTTTGCAACCGACAATTTTCTAGCAGGGCAATTGATCGGCAAGTGGGCTGCAGCGGCACTAGGCGATGAAGCGGACAATGCAAAAATTGCCATGTTGGATTTGGCGGTCAGCCAACCAACGGTCGGCGTTCTGAGGGATCAGGGTTTCCTGAACGGTTTTGGCATCAATACCGTAGACCCAAGCCGTTGGGGTGATGAAGACGACAAACGCATCATCGGCAACGATGTGACTGCCGGCAACGAGGAAGGTGGCCGCCGTGCAATGGAGAACCTTCTCGCAAAGGATCCATCAATCAACGTCGTCTATACCATCAACGAACCCGCAGCAGCAGGTGCATACGAAGCGTTGAAATCAATTGGCCGTGAAAATGACGTTTTGATCGTCTCTGTCGATGGCGGTTGCCCGGGCGTTCAAAATGTTGCTGACGGCGTTATTGGTGCGACCTCGCAGCAATATCCCCTGTTGATGGCTTCAAAAGGCATCGAAGCAATTGCCGCCTGGGCCAAAGACGGCACCAAGCCTCAGGCCAGCGATGGAAAAGCGTTCTTTGACACAGGTGTTGCTTTGGTAACAGACAATCCTGCGACGGGCGTTGACAGCATCGACACAAAAGAAGGCAAGGACCTTTGCTGGGGTTAATTCCTCTGCCTTTAGACTGAACAGTCCCGTAGAGAGGGGTGAGCCTTGGCCCACCCCTCTTTTTCTCCCGAATTTCAGCCGCAGTTTTGCGATGGAGATCTCAGATGTCCAATTCTGACAACTACGAAGCTGCAGCATCCCACGCAGCCGAAGACGTTGCGTCTTTTGATGAAGCCCACAAAGGGTTTGTCGGCCGTTTTCACCATGCATTGCACACCACGCCAGCCTTGGTTCCGCTCATTGTGTTGCTCAGCTCTATCGCGATTTTTGGCCTGCTGTTGGGTGCGCGGTTTTTTTCGCCTTTCGCCCTGACGTTGATCTTGCAACAGGTCCAGATCGTCGGCATCGTTGCCGCAGCGCAAAGCCTCGTTATCTTGACAGCAGGTATTGACCTCAGCGTCGGTGCCATCGCTGTCATTTCCTCTGTCGTAATGGGGCAATTTACCTTTCGATACGGGTTGCCCGTCGAAGTGGCTGTCGCCAGTGGCCTCGTTTTCGGCACGCTTATCGGCGCATTGAACGGGTGGCTCATCGCCGCGATGAAACTGCCGCCATTCATTGTAACCTTGGGCATGTGGCAAATCGTTTTGGCTGCGAACTTTCTTTATTCAGCCAACGAAACAATCCGCAGTCAGGATATCGCAGAACAGGCACCTCTTTTGCAATTGATGGGCGCGAAATTTAATGTCGGCGGAGCAGTTTTCACGTTTGGTGTTATCTTCATGTTGCTCTTGGTGCTCATCTTGGCATATGTGCTGAAACACACGGCCTGGGGCAGACATGTTTATGCTGTGGGTGATGATCCTGAAGCCGCTGAACTATCAGGTGTAAATGTCAAAAAGACCCTCATTTCTGTCTACGCGCTGGCTGGGTTTATCTGCGCCTTTGCCGGGTGGGCATTGATTGGGCGCATCGGATCGGTCTCCCCAACATCCGGGCAACTGTTAAACATCGAAAGCATTACGGCGGTTGTGATCGGAGGTATTTCACTGTTTGGGGGGCGCGGCTCTATCCTTGGAACGTTTTTTGGCGCTCTCATCGTTGGCGTCTTCACACTAGGGCTCCGCCTGATGGGCGCAGATGCGCAATGGACATTCCTGTTGATTGGCTTGCTCATTATCGCAGCTGTGGCTGTTGACCAGTGGATCAGAAAGGTAGCAGCCTGATGGAACCAATTTTAAAGGGCCGTGGTTTGGTCAAACGCTATGGTAAAGTAACCGCGTTGGATCATTGTGATTTTGACCTGATGCCCGGCGAAATTCTCGCCGTCATTGGTGACAATGGTGCAGGCAAATCCTCCTTGATCAAAGCCGTCTCCGGCGCGGTGACACCTGATGCAGGCACCGTCGAACTCGACGGGAAAGTCGTGCAGTTTTCCTCGCCCATTGATGCCAGGAATGCTGGCATAGAAACAGTGTATCAAACGCTGGCCATGTCGCCAGCCCTGTCCATTGCTGACAATATGTTTATGGGACGAGAGCTGCGCAAGCCCGGGTTTCGCGGTTCTATTTTACGCCAACTCGACCGTAAACGCATGGAAGAAATCGCCCGCGACAAATTGAGTGAACTGGGGTTGATGACGATTCAAAACATCAATCAAGCTGTTGAAACACTGTCCGGTGGTCAACGCCAGGGGGTTGCCGTGGCCCGGGCCGCGGCTTTCGGGTCCAGAGTTATCATTCTGGATGAACCAACGGCGGCACTGGGCGTCAAGGAGAGTCGGCGCGTGTTGGAGCTCATTCAGGATGTAAAAAGCCGAGGCATCCCGATAATCCTGATCAGTCACAATATGCCGCATGTTTTTGAAGTCGCCGATCGAATTCACGTCCACCGCTTGGGAAAGCGGCTTTGTGTCATCGATCCAAAGGCGCATTCAATGTCAGACGCAGTGGCCTATATGACGGGGGCAAAACGGCCCGAGGATGCTATAATTGTCTGAGCCCACAGAAACTGAAATCCTCAACAGGGTCCTGTCTGTTCCACCGCGTTTCAAAAGACGCATCGTGGCGTTGGCTGGCCCCCCAGCGAGCGGAAAATCAACACTCGCCGAACGGCTGGCCGAGATTTTACCTGCTGCGAGTGTCGTTCCAATGGATGGCTTTCATCTGGATAACCGCATTTTGTCTGAAAGAAATCTAAGGGCGCGAAAGGGTGCGCCGGATACTTTTGATGTCGCCGGTTTTTACCATTTGCTGGATCGTTTACGCAACGAAGAAGAGGTATTCTATCCTCTGTTCGATCGAAAACGAGACTGCGCAGTTGCAGGTGCGGGTCGTATTGACAAAACCACTCAAACCATTGTTGTAGAAGGAAATTACCTCTTTTTGGACACGAATGAATGGCGCCGGTTGCATTCATTTTGGGATGTCTCGTTGTACTTAGATGTACCCGAAACAACCCTACGCACCCGATTGATGCAACGTTGGCTGGATCATGGGTTTTCTCAACAGGATGCTGAGACCAAAGTAGACACAAACGACATGCCAAACGCCAAAATGACAGCACAAAAGCGGATTAACCCAGACATGATCCTAAAAGAGGATCTTCTCTGAATTCAGGTCTGGGCACCCAGCGATATCTCAGTCTTTAAAAACCTCATCCGCGATGCGTTGTAGGTCCTTAAAAACACCCGCACTGCCTGCGACCACACGACCGCCAGATTTTAGCATCTGATCAGCGCTTTGTTGTTCGACCTGACCACCAGCTTCCTCGACGAGCAATTGCCCCGCCAAACAATCCCATGCGTTCATATGGCTCTCGATGTAGCCATTTAATCGCCCGGCAGCCACGTAGGCCAACGACAAAGCACCCGATGCATTGCGGTGAAATACCCCGCCTTGCGCCACGATCTTATCAATCACAGAGACGATGATCGGCCCCGGGATACGTTTGGAAAATCCTGTCGAAATACTGCCACGATCCATGGTTCTGTCCGCAGGGCAATTTAATTCTGTTTTGTTGACCCATGCTCCCTGCCCGCGCGTTGCAAGGTACATTTCATCATGAACCGGGTCAAAAATCACCCCGACATGTGTTTGATCTTCATATACGATGGCAATGACGACCACCCATGACGGGATGCCCGTAATAAAATTGGCCGTACCATCGATGGGGTCGATCACCCACGTATATCCCGAAGAGCTGCTTTTAGGAGCATCTTCTTCTCCGATGATACCATCATCGGGATAAGCAGCGTTGATCAGGTTTCGTATATGGTTTTCGACGGCTTTATCCGCGTCAGAAACAAAATCTTGCGGCCCTTTATCTTCGATCTCCAAACGGTCGAGCCGGCGAAAATACTCGAGAGCCAAGGTGCCGCCGATACGCGCAATTTCGACAGCTGTCTGACTGCGATCTTTCATGGAGTTTCCCTCTAAATTGGCCTTTTAAAATACGTTCTCAATGTCGCAGGATATTCTGGGTACGTCTATAGCTTAGCACTGGTTACAAGCAAATTTTCGCTGTCGCTAATTCAACAACTCGTTAATTTTACATTAAAATTTGCGTGGGACCTTAACGCAGCACGCGTTCAGCGACATCTTTCAAAACATGTTCAAGATCGAACGCAATATTCTTACCCACCAACTTTTCGTCGATATTCAGAAACGACAACCCATGCACAAAGCTCCACAAAAGAAACGCCCTATGAGCATCCTCAGCGGAAACCTCATCGCTAGAGCGACAATTTGCGACTTCTTGTTTAACAACCAAAAACGTATTGTCCCCTGTTGCCACTAATTCTTTGTTTTCCGCATGCCCGTCACTCAAACTAAACATCAACCGAAACACGCCTGGCTCGTTCATTGCAAAACGCACGTAAACACGGCCCATCGCAACGATACGGTCAAGCGTACCAACTGCGTAAAGAGCGAGTTCCGCAAGCATTTGCTCACGTTGACGATGCATTCCGGCCAAGGCAACAGCGTGCAACATCTCGCCTTTATCTTTGAAATGTTTGTACGGTGCGGCCGAAGACACGCCCGCGCGACGGCAGGCCTCTGACACAGAAAAATGATCTGGCCCTTTTTCTTCAATCAAGACCCGCGTGGCCTCGATCAACTGGGAACGCAAATCTCCATGATGGTAAGTGCCGCGTTTTTCGGAGTTTTTTCGATCATTCATATCTGCATCAATTTCAGACTATTTAGCTCTTGTCAAAGTAAGAGGCTCTAACATATGTTAGGGACTCTAACATTGTCGGGGAAATGCGATGTCTTACGCTTCGAAAACCACCTTTTTACAGAAGGCGATGAAACGTCTTCTGCAGAGCATGTTAACGTTGGGCGTTATGTTCATTGCTGGAACGGCACTTTTCTTCGGGGTCACCTTGTTAGGCGAGCGTGCGGCGGCTGTTCCAGATCCGATCGCCGCCCCAATAACCCAGGTGAGCGTATCTCGCATCGTTTTCGAAAATGGATATTCAGTACCGCGGCGGTTTTTCGGTCAAATTGAGGCAAGCGAAAATGTCAACTTATCCTTTGAGTTGAGCGGACGGTTGGAGACGTTGGATTTCCAAGAAGGTGACGTCATAGCAAAGGGGGACGAAATTGCTCGTTTGGACACCGATCTCCTTGAAGCGGATGCAAAAAGGTTGACGGCAACCCAAGCTGCTGCAGCGGCTCAATTGACCTTTGCTAAAACGCGTTTGGAACGCGCTTTAAGTTTGCAAAAACGCGGATTTACCAGTCAAGAGACATTGGATCAGGCGATTGCGGCGCGCGACGAACTTGAAAATCGCATCGCTGAAACCCAAGCCTCCTTGGATGCGGTAACAATAAACCTGCAAAAATCTGTTTTGCGCGCCCCATTTCCTGGCCAAATTGCTGCTCAAGACGCGGATGTTTCCGAAACTGTCAGCGCGGGTCAGAATCTCGTCACTCTCATGAAAACGGATCAACCGGAGTTGCGAGTAGGCATACCTTTGAGCATCGATGTGAGTGATTTAACCTCTGTGACCGTTGAAATTGCTGACCAGACAGTTCCAGCCACCTTAAAACGCCTGCGTCCTGATCTGGATCCAATCACACGGACACGCACTGCAATTTTCACTTTCGAACCGGTCTCAGGTCTTGTGTTTGGCCAGACAGCGGCAGTGGTGCTGAACAAAGAAATAAGAGCCTCTGGCACGTGGATAGAACTGGATGCATTGCAATCAGGTAAAGGCAGCATCTGGACGGTTTTGCTTGTCGAAGGTGAACGATTGCATCCCGCTGCTGTGGAAATTCTGCACGTTGATGGCGCGCGCGCCTTTGTACGGGGCAGTTTTGTGGAAGGGATGCACTATGTGACCTCGGGGGCGCATTTGGTTGTACCGGGTCAACAGGTTTCTGTCATCGCCGCGGGGCATTAACAATGGGCACCCTTACATTTCGCCACCCACGCTTGATTGCGTTGATCTTGATGGTTCTCATCTCTTCTGGATTGTCTTCCTTTTTATCATTGGGTCGCCAGGAAGACCCAACGATCACAAATCTGTTTGCCACTATCACGACATCTTTTCCGGGCGCTGACCCAGCACGGGTCGAGACACTGGTAACCGCTGAAATAGAAGAAGAACTGCGTGAAATCCCGGAAGTAGACATTATCGACTCGGTGTCGCGGTCAGGTGTCTCTGTGATCTCAGTGGAGCTTTTACAAACTCTAACGGCCGAGCGCATCGAACAAGTTTGGTCCGAAGCCCGTGACGCAATCGAAGATGCCCAGCGCAATTTTCCGGCCGGTGTTCAGCCACCAGAATTCGACGCAGAAGGCATCTCTGCCTATTCTGCCGTCATTGCCGTAACGCCAGATCATGATGGAGTTCCCATCAGTATCTTACAGGATCACGCGGAAAATTTAGCGGATCGTTTTAGAGGCATTCCCTCAACCCGCGCGGTCGATCTGTTTGGCGAGCCAGAGGAAGAAATTCATGTGGAGATCAATCTCCGCGACACGTCTGCTCTGGGTCTCACAGCCGCTGAAATATCTGCCCGGATCACGGCGGCCGATGGCAAAGTGCAATCAGGACGGCTTCAAGGTAGCACGCTTGATCTGTCCATAAATGTGTCAGGCGAAATTACCGCGTTGGACCGGCTGGGCCGCGTTGTCTTGCGCGAGAATGCGCAGGGCAGCAATGTTCTGCTTTCAGACATCGCGACCATCAAACGTACAACAGTATCGCCACCCGAAGAGTTGGCTCTCGCAAATGGACGCCCGGCAGTTTTAGTGGGGGTTCTCGCCCAAGAAGGCGTCCAAATCGACCGCTGGATGACGTTTGTGCGCCAAGAAATGGCCACCAGCGAAACCACGCGCCCCTATGGCCTGAGCCACACATTGATGTTTGACCAAAGCACTTACACGGCTGACCGCCTAACGGAAGTCGGTAAAAATATGGCCATTGGTGTTGCTTTGGTCGTGGCGGTTTTGTTCATTACCTTAGGGGCTCGCGCGGCCCTTATCGTCGCAATTGTATTGCCCGTCGTATCCTTGGCGACGCTGGCCACAATGAATTTTATTGGACTACCGCTTCACCAAATGTCTGTGACAGGATTGATTGTGGCGCTCGGTCTGTTGGTCGATGCTGCAATCGTCATGGTCGACGAAGTGCGCCAAAGGTTGGCGCAGGGCATGGCTCGCATCGACGCTGTTGGCGATGCGACACGCAGGCTGGCCGCTCCTCTTCTCGCCTCTACGGTGACCACGGCTTTGTCGTTTACACCAATGATCCTTTTGCCCGGACCGGCCGGAGATTTTGTCGGGTCTATTGCCATCGCCGTGGTCCTGATGCTGATCTGGTCCCTGTTCATTGCCCTGACAATCACACCTGCAATTGCGGGGCGCTTTCTAAAAATCGGCACGGGCAGCGGCATATCCATGCCACGGCTCGGCAAGGTTTTTCATGCGACTTTGCGCTGGTCCGTGACGCACCCCCTAAAATCGATCTCTCTGGCATTAATTTTACCGCTCATGGGCTTCGGTGCATTCCCAAACCTTACTGCGCAATTTTTCCCAGGGGTTGAGCGCGATCAGTTTTACATCGAAGTCGACATGCCCCCCGGCACCTCCATTCTGGAAACGGCAAAGGTGGCAGCCGCAATTGATGAAACTCTAGCCCGTGCGAAAGGTGTCGATCGCACGTATTGGACACTCGGGGCCTCAGCGCCCGCATTTTATTATAATATCGTCGCGGACCGTGCGTCAGAACCGGGGTTCGCCCAGGCTATGGTTAAGACAACGGATGCCGATGCAGCCGCAAATCTGGTCCCTCAACTGCAAGAGACACTCAGCCTCGCCCACCCTAAGGCGCGGATTATCGTGCGGGATCTGGTGCAAGGTCCTCCAGTTGCTGCCCCAGTTGAAATTCGACTTGTCGGCCCAGATCTAGATGTTTTGCGCGCGTTGGGCGATCAGGCACGCGCGTTGATGGCCGATTTGCCGTTAGTCTCTCAGGTCAGATCCGGTGTCACAGGGGGCGCGCCGCAAATCCGTTTCGAAATCGACGAAACCGCGGCGCGGCTTTTAGGCATGAACATCACTGACATTGCCGCACAATTGGAAACCGGGTTGGTTGGCGCTCTGGGTGGCAGCCTCGTAGAGGGTACAGACCAAACCCCCATTCGCGTCAAGTTAGACGAAACGATACAAGGTAATCTTGCGGCGATGACCGATCTGCCGATTATAATCCCAAATGCAGCGGCTCTTTCCGCCGCGGGGCTTTATCCGGCGGTTCCCCTGTCTGATTTGGCCCATCCCGTTCTGGAACCGGCCCCAAGCGTCATCACCCGACGCAATGGCGAACGTGTGAACACCGTGCAGGCCTACATTGTTCCCGGTGTTTTGCCCGAAGAGGCATTGCAATCTGTTTTGCGCTCCTTGGATCAAGCTGGTTTCCAACTGCCAAGTGGGTACCGTATGGAGTTGGGTGGCGATTCAGATGCGCGCTCGGATACTCTGGGAAATCTGCTGGCCTCGGTCGGCCTGATCGTGACACTGACAGTCGCAACAATCGCACTGACCTTTAATTCGTTTCGCCTGACAGCCGTGGCCCTTGTTGTCTGTTTGCTGTCCGCGGGTCTGTCGATGTTATCTCTCGCCGTGATGCAATTCCCATTTGGGATAAATGCAATAATCGGTGTGATCGGTTCCATTGGCGTATCTATCAATGCAGCGATCATACTTCTCACCGGGTTGAAAGAAGACGAAATGGCTGCGCGAGGGGATGTCATCGCAATGGCCAATGTTGTTGCCGGCTCCAGTCGCCATATCATTTCAACAACCATCACAACTTTTGGCGGCTTCCTCCCGCTGATCCTTGCTGGTGGCGGTTTCTGGCCACCCTTTGCGGTGGCCATTGCGGGGGGTGTATTGCTATCGGCGATTGTTTCATTTTATTTCGTGCCTCCGATGTTTGCATTGCTCTACGCAAGACCCTCACGGGGCAGGAAACGAGCAAACAATACTGATTCTTCAAACCGCCTCACAGACGATTGTCCGTTAAAAATCGCGGCCGAATAACGGGCCATTTACGTGAAATCATACATGTCATAAGGCTCAGATCAGCGATCGAACCTCATTGTATACCATGGAATGCGGCGTATACGCGCTTTTAGGTCCAGCATCTGTGGACCTGAGGCACCTGGTCAGGTAGTCAACCGTGAATGGCAAGAAAGGCTCTGATTTATGTCTGATACGAATACTCCTGATATCATCTACACAAAAGTCGACGAAGCACCGCAGCTCGCCTCAGCATCGCTGCTCCCGATTATACGCAAATTCGCATCAGCCGCAGGTGTGTCCGTAGGAACCAAAGACATCTCACTGGCCGGTCGTATCATCGCGACATTTCCCGAAAACCTGACCGACGCGCAACGTCAGAACGACGACCTTGCTGAATTAGGAAAACTGGTGAAAACGTCGAATGCTAACGTCATCAAATTGCCAAATATCTCAGCCTCGGTTCCGCAACTTGTCGCAGCTCTGCAGGAACTGCAATCCAAAGGGTACAACATTCCGGATTACCCCGAAGATCCACAAACAGATGCAGAGAAAGACGTTCGCGCGCGCTTTGACGCCATTAAAGGGTCTGCAGTGAACCCTGTGCTGCGCGAAGGCAATTCGGACCGCCGCGCTGCGGTGGCCGTTAAAAACTATGCCCAAGCCAACCCGCATTCCATGGGCGATTGGAGCAGCGACAGCAAAACGCGCGTCAGCACAATGCATGCAAATGACTTTCGTTCAAACGAAACCTCAGTCACGCTGTCCGCAGCTCAGGCCGGCCCTGCCCGGATTGAACTAACAGCCACAGACGGTTCGGTCAGCGTCTTGAAAGACGGCATTGATTTTCCGGAAGGCACGGTTGTCGATGCAACCTTTATGTCGGCCAAGGCTTTGGACGCCTTTTTGGCAGAACAGATCGACGTGACAAAAGAAGACGGAACGTTGTTTTCCGTCCACCTCAAAGCCACAATGATGAAGGTTTCAGACCCAATCATTTTCGGCCACGCGGTTGTCGCCTACCTGAAACCCGTTTTTGACGAATATGGCGACGCATTTGCAGCCGCCGGTATCAGCCCGAACTCGGGGTTGGGCGATGTACTGGATCGCATCAAAGAGATGCCAAACGGCGCAGAAATTCTTGCCAAAATCGACGCGCTTATGACTGAGCGCCCGCCGATGTATATGGTCAACTCTGACAAAGGCATCACGAACCTACATGTGCCGTCCGATGTGATCATCGACGCCTCGATGCCCGCCCTGATCCGCGCGGGCGGCAAAGGCTGGGGACCAGATGGCAAGGAAGGCGATTCCAATTGCGTCATCCCAGATAGTTCTTATGCAGCCGTCTACGAAGAAGCCGTGAATTTTTGCAAGGCCAATGGCGCGCTGAACCCCGCCACGGCTGGTACGGTTCAAAACGTCGGATTGATGGCCCAAAAAGCCGAGGAATACGGATCACACCCAACGACCTTTGAAATTGCGCAGGCCGGGACTGTTCGCATGACGGCCGCCAACGGCGACTTGCTGCACGAACACGTCGTCGAAGCGGGCGATATTTGGCGTTCTGCATCAACACGCAAAGCGCCAATCCAAGACTGGGTGCAATTGGCAATCGACCGCCAAAAGGCTGAAAACTGTCAGGCGATTTTTTGGTTGGATGCAGACCGCGCGCATGACGCCGAGCTCCTCGCCTATGTAATGCCGATCCTGAAAGACGCTGGTGTTGAAGACAAATTCCAGATTCTAGCACCGCGCGAAGCGACACGTCTTTCCTTTGAGACGATCACCAAGGGAGATACCAGCATCGCGGTCACAGGGAACGTGCTGCGCGACTATCTGACCGATCTGTTCCCCATTCTTGAACTGGGAACATCTGCCAAAATGCTATCGATCGTCAAATTGATGCAAGGCGGTGGTCTGTTTGAAACCGGCGCCGGTGGCTCGGCGCCCAAACACGTGCAACAGCTGATGGAAGAAAACCATCTGCGTTGGGATAGTCTGGGCGAGTTCTGTGCCTTGGGCGAAAGTCTCAAGTTCCTTGCTGACGTCAAAGGCAACGCAAAAGCACGCGTTCTGGGACAAGCCGTAGACGTGGCAACGCAGGGGGTGCTTGATCAGAACAAATCTCCCAGCCGCCGCGTTGGCCAACCTGATAACCGCGACAGCCATTTCTATTTTGCGCTTTATTGGGCACAAGCCTTGGCAGCCCAAACAGACGATGCCGAATTGGCAGCCGAATTCACGCCTGTTGCAGCTGCATTGTCTGAAAACGAAGCAACTATCGTTGCGGATCTTTTAGCCGTACAGGGCCCAGCTGCGGATACCGGCGGGTATTACCACGGTGATGACGCCAAGACCGCCGCAGCCATGCGTCCGTCTAAAACACTCAACGATATCATCGGCTAAGACCTAAGCATCTAACAATCGCCTCGCCGGAATACTCTGGCGGGGCGCGCAAAAGACAAACCATGCGCTTTGCACATGTGGCCAACGACCTCAGCATCTTTTCGACCGCAGCTTGCAGTAAAATTGCATATTCCTCGCGAAAAAATGGTCAGGCCCGGAATTCAGATATCAAGATCAAATTGACGGCGTCGGATTTCATCTCTGTGATTTGAGCCATCTCTTTTGTTCCGTACCCCACAAGTCCACAACCCTGCGTTACCATCACCCAATGCCCGTCTGGGACAGGTATTCATATGATCTACGTATAATTTGACTTGCGAGGGGGGAGCGGAAAGTGGACAAATTGGGTAACAGCCGCGGCCCCGGCCAACTCGGCGCCGAGATAAGTCAGGAAAACAGATGCATACAACTCTTTCCAGTTTGATTGCGGAACACGAACCGGACGCTCTGGCGATCGGTGCACCGGATTCTGGATGGTTGAGTTATGGGGCCTTGCGAGACCTAGCTGGTGACGTGCGCGCGGCCTTGCATAGTTTTGGCATTGGCCGCGGTGATCGTGTAGCGATCGTTCTTCCCAATGGTCCAGAGATGGCAACCGCCTTTTTCACCATTGCGCAAACCGCTGTCACCGCCCCACTCAATCCGGCATATCGCCAGGATGAATACGCATTTTACCTCGAAGATCTGCAGGCCAAAGCCTTGGTTGTCATGGAGGGCGAAGAGGGCCCTGCCGTGGCAGCGGCCACGCAATTGGACATTGCGATAATCCGTTTACACGCACCTAATGATGCAGTGGCCGGGCAATTTTCCTTGACCTCCACCGCAATAGGAAACGCCGACACAACACCGCCCGGCCCACAAGACATTGCCCTTATTTTACACACCTCAGGAACCACATCGCGGCCTAAAATTGTACCGCTCTTACAGTCCAATGTCTCGGCCTCAGCCGAACATATCCGCGCCTCCCTTGATCTGGCATCAGCGGATAGATGTTTGAATGTAATGCCTCTTTTCCACATCCACGGCTTACTTGCATCGGTTTGCGCGACTTTAAATGCAGGCGCGTCGGTTTGGTGCTCACCCGGGTTCGATGCGTTGCGGTTTTTTGGATGGATGCGCGATGCCACGCCCACGTGGTATACAGCCGTGCCAACCATGCATCAGGCCATCCTGACACGCGCGAAGCGCAACGCGGACATCATCCAAGACGTCCCCTTGCGATTCCTGCGCTCATCCTCTGCGTCCTTACCTGCACAGGTCATGGGCATGCTTAGCGACACCTTTAGAGCGCCTGTCATTGAAGGATACGGCATGACAGAGGCCGCCCATCAGATGGCATCAAACCCACTACCGCCCCGCGTTCAAAAACCAGGGGCCGTTGGCATCGAAGCTGGCCCAAAGGTGCGCATCGCACATGAAACGGAAAACGAACTGATTAATGGAACCGGAGAGGTCGTCATTTCGGGCCCGAATGTGACGCCGGGATACGAAAACAATCCCGATGCAAACGCCAAAAATTTCTTTGAAGCAACCGGCGAGCGATGGTTCCGCACTGGGGATCAGGGTGCCTTTGACGCGGACGGGTATTTACATCTGACCGGGCGCCTTAAAGAAATCATCAACCGAGGTGGCGAAAAAATCAGCCCCCTGGAGGTCGATGGCGTACTCCTGGACCACCCGGCCATTGCTCAGGTTGTTACCTTTGCCTTGCCCCATCCAAAGCTTGGTGAAGAGGTGGCAGCTGCCGTGGTTTTGATCTCACAAGCTACAGAACGAGATATCCGGGATTTTGCATCAGAACGCATGGCAGATTTCAAGGTGCCACGCAAAATCGTCATACTCGACGAAATCCCCAAGGGCGCGACAGGCAAGATGCAACGCATCGGCATGGCGGAAAAACTTGGGTTGGTGAAAGAAGATTGACGCTGCAACTTTTATGACCTTGGCTATTGCTTCACATCGCCGGATACATGCCATCAAACTTGCAGCTTAACGAACGAGGTTTCTGATGAAAATTTGTATTTTTGGTGCCGGTGCTATTGGTGGCTATATGGGAGCAAAACTGGCTCAGGCGGGCGTGGATGTCAGTCTTGTTGCGCGTGGTCCGCATTTGGCGGCAATCAACCAAAATGGCCTGACCTTGATCGAAGAAAGTGGCGAAAGCACCGTTCAAATCAGAGCCTCGCAGGACCCGAGCGACCTAGGGCCACAGGATTACGTGATTGTCACGCTCAAAGCGCACTCTGTGCCGCAGGTCGTATCGAAAATGCAGCCGCTCCTTGGTCAAGACACGACAATCGTCAGCGGGGTGAATGGTGTCCCCTGGTGGTATTTCCACAAACTTGAAGGCCCGTTTGAAGGAAAAAGGTTGGAAACAATTGATCCCGGCAACGTTCAGTGGAACGGTTTTGGACCTGGGAACGTTCTCGGATGTGTCGTCTATCCTGCCGCCGAAGTCATTGAACCCGGCGTCGTCAAGCACATCGAGGGCAACCGTTTTTCCTTAGGTGAACCTGATGGGCGAAAATCCGAAAGAGCAATGGCGTTGTCAAAGACACTATCATCCGCTGGGCTAAAGGCCCCTGTCCGCCCACGTTTGCGCGACGAAATTTGGGTCAAGCTGTGGGGAAATCTGTCATTTAATCCGATTTCAATTCTAACACAGGCCACGCTTGATATTTTATGCACTGATCCGGGCACGCGCGCCGTTGCACGGTCGATGATGCTTGAAGCCCAAGAAATTGCAGAGAAATTAGGTGTCAAATTTCCAATTGACGTCGAGCGGCGCATTGATGGAGGCGCAGCAGTAGGTGCGCACAGAACATCCATGTTGCAAGATTTGGATGCCGGGCGCCCAATGGAAATCGACGCGTTGTTAGGATCTGTGCAAGAATTAGGAACACTCACCAATACGCCAACACCAACCATCGATACCGTCTTGGCACTGACCCAATTGCGGGCAAAAACAGCCGGGCTGTATTGAACAGGTTTTCCATGTGGGTGTGCCTCTCATGAAGGCCGGCTCAGTTGAATGCAGGTTTAGTTTTCTGCCTGCAAAACGCAATTTCTCTAGTCCAATAGATATCCGGAACAACGCGCATAGTAGAATACCGCCCAGAGATCAAAATGGATGGATCAATCCCCCGACATCCGCGCCAAGAACGAAATGTTCTTACAGACCACTCGCCCATATTTTATGGCCCTTTAGGCGAGAAAATGGGCAAGTGAGAAAGAAAACCGGATGTCTCAAAGGATTACAGACATTCCCGCAAAACTCAGGGTGAGCAGCGCGGGTTCTGCTGCTACCCGTTTTTTGACGGTGTATATACATTAGTGGCTTGTCAATCAGCAGCCGCCCCCGTGGTGACGATCACTTCCAAATTCAAATTCCCGCGCAAGTTTGCGGTCAAATTCAGGCGCGAAAAACACATACAGAGCGATCAACAACAGCGACTAAAACTGCCAAAAACGCTCTATACTGCGATGACCTTACAGGGAAACTTCAAGCTGACAAGACATCAACTCATGCCCAACGCTTCTTTGTACATTTCCAGCACAGCTTCTTCTTCGGCGATATCATCTGCATCGCGTTTGCGCAAAGCAATCACCTTACGCAGAACTTTGGTGTCATATCCACGAGCCTTCGCCTCTGCCATGACCTCTTTTTGTTGTTCTGCGAGATCCTTTTTTTCAGCATCCAAACGCTCGATACGTTCTACGAACTGGCGCAATTCGTTTGACGTCACACGATATGTGGCGTCTGCTTGCGTTTCAGGGGAAGAAGGATCGGTAATGACATCGCTCATATTTTGCTCCTTAGCGGACGGAAATGAAAAATCTTGCTCTGCCTAGCCTCCACCGTCGCGCGCCGCAAGCGGCTTTGATGTTTGTACCGTGACACGGCGCGATTCTATAAAACCTCACTCTCCTTGCTGGCATCACAGGAGCTGGCACTGTCATCAAAGGCATCCACTAAAATTACCTGTTCCAAAAAGGGTCAAGAGAGATAAAACAGGACGGACGTAAATGACGAATAGCGCGCTGATCACAATGAAAACCATCTTGAACTCATTTCTGTCCTGCGTGAAAATAGGCGCTCGAACGATCTATGTTTGTCCCCAGAACTTTCAGGTATTTCTGCTCATTCTTGTGCAGGTTACTTTTCTGGCTGTTCCTGACCCAGTAGCCGCAGATCCAAGAAGAGTCGTTTCGATCAATCTGTGCACCGATCAGCTGGCTTTGATGTTAACGCCCCGAGAACATCTCATTTCGGTATCGCGCTTGTCCCATGATCCGGAAAATTCTGTTTTGTATGACGCTGCGCGTTCAGTCCCTGCAAACGGGTCAACCGCAGAAGAGGTCTATCTGCTGTCCCCTGATTTAGTTCTTGCAGGCACATATACATCAACCGCAACTGTGAACATGTTGCGAAACCTTGGTATTCAGGTCGAATTATTCGCCCCCACGCGATCCCTCTCGGATGTCGGAAATCGCATCACCCAAATGGGGAACGTGCTCGGCCAGCGACAAACTGCTGCAAACATGGTTGCTGAATTCGAAACGAAACTCGCGACTCTCTCGGATGCTCCAAAGTCCGAGCGTTTCCGTGCGGCCTTGACCTATGTTAACAACTTCTCCTCTGGCGATGCGACACTTGCCGGCGATATTCTTTCTGCGGCTGGTTTTGACAACGCCGCTTCTGAAATCGGCCTATCTTCAGTTGGGGTGCTCTCTTTGGAAGAACTAATATTTTTGGCCCCCGACGTGATCATCCCGGGTCGCAATTACCCGGGGGTCGCACGGGCAGAAAGCAACCTTAGCCACCCTGCCCTTCATGCACTGGCAGCCTCTCGACTTGCCAATGGATTGACGACGCGCGATTGGATTTGCGGCACACCTCATGTCTTAAACGCTTTAGAGGATGTCCGTAGGCTACGCCTTGAAATGGAACGCACAGAATGAAACTGGCGATGGGGCTTATCGTGACGTGTTTGGTGCTTTTTATCGGATCACTCGTAACAGGTCGCATTCCGATTTCAGCGCTCGAAAGCCTATCGGCGCTCTGGGGCCATGACGGCACGCCCCTCAATGTCATCATGCGCGAAATCCGTCTTCCACGTGCATTACTCGCGGTTATGGTTGGCGCGTCACTGGGACTTTCCGGGGCGGCAATGCAAGGTTATCTGCGCAACCCGTTGGCCGAACCGGGGCTCATCGGCGTTTCTGCTTCTGCAGCTTTGGGGGCCGTTCTGGCCTTGCAAACCGGATTGGTGGCCGTGTTTTCTCTGGCGCTACCACTTTCTGCGCTGAGTATGGCCCTGCTATCGGTCGGGTTACTGGTCACACTGGCCGGGCCTCGCGGCTCCTCTTTGACGCTCATCCTGTCCGGGATTGCTATTTCTGCTTTGGCTTCAGCTTTTACGTCGTTGATTTTAAATCTGTCCCCAAATCCCTTTGCTGCCGCCGAAATCGTGTTCTGGATGCTTGGTTCTCTATCGGATCGGTCCTTTCAACACGTCTGGATCGCGTTACCATTCATGACAATTGGATGGGTTTTGTTAGGAACACTTGGTCGTGGGTTGGATGCCTTAACTTTGGGCGAAGACGCCGCCGCCGCCATGGGCGTGCGGTTAAACCGTGTTCGAATGATGTTGATCATCGGTACAGCGGCTTGTGTCGGGGCTGCAACCGCCGTCGCCGGTACCATCGGTTTTGTCGGTCTGATCGTCCCGCACATTTTGCGGCCCTTCGTCAACGCAAAACCCTCGGCTCTCTTGTGGTCCTCCGCGCTGGGGGGCGCCGCGATGGTCCTGACGGCCGACATCGCGGTACGAATTCTCTTACCTGACCGCGATTTAAAGCTCGGCGTTCTCATGGCGCTCATTGGCGCGCCTTTGTTTCTCCATCTGATCTACAAAACGCGGGGCGAAATGCGATGAGCTTGCTCCATTTGGATCGCTTAACGTCCCATCGTGGTGGAAAATGTGTTGTTGATCAGGTTAGCCTGTCCATCGATGCAGGAGAATGTGTTGGGTTGATTGGCCCCAATGGGGCCGGAAAGACCAGCTTAATGCGTGCTGCACTTGGGCTGTTGTCGCACACAGGGGTGTCTTCTCTCGCATCATTATCCGCAACGGCCCGCGCAAAGTCCTGTTCATGGATGCCTCAAGACCGTGTGATTGCTTGGCCAGTAAGCGTCGAGATGCTCGTGGCCTTGGGCCGTTTGCCGCATATTCCTCAAGGTAGCCGCCTAACTCAACAGGATCGCGATGCCGTTGAGGCTGCTCTTGTCAAAATGGACCTTCAAGACATGCGAAACCGCAGCGCAACCGAATTATCGGGAGGTGAACAAGCCCGCGTGTTAATCGCACGGACTCTCGCACAACAAACGCCCCTTTTAATGGCAGACGAACCAACAGCTGGTCTGGACCCGGCGGGACAAATTGCGACGATGCAAATTTTTTCGGATCTTGCCGCGTCCGGGCATAGCGTTTTGGTTTCCTTGCACGATCTTGCACTTGCAGCCCGCCACTGCACAAGGTTGGTTTTGGTAGATGGTGGATGTTTGATCGCAGATGGATCGCCCGAACAAGTGCTCAATGAACAAAACCTGCGCAGTGTTTTTGGCATTTCAGCCTATTTCGAACAGACGAAAGACGGAGCGGTCTTTCAGCCGTTGAAAATTTTATAACTTGGCCAGAAATGGCATTTTGATCGGCCTAAACCAATATTATTTTCACGGTGCGCGTGTTTTCTGCAAAAGACGCCCGACAAACGAAATTTCAAGCTCTTGCACAAATCGTCCTAATTCGATAGCTCGCCACTATGGAAAACACGCAAGATACAACCATTTTTGACATGCTTGTTTGGGCCGGGGCGTTTATGTCCCTGTTGGGGCTTTTAGGCTTGATCTGGTGCATTTTCTTCATCGCCCGCGCACGCCGGGCCAAACTATCTGAAGAAGAGCTTCGCGACCGTTTGCGCAAGACCTTACCCCTAAACTTGGGCTCTCTATTTGTATCAATTTTAGGCCTGATGTTGATTATAATAGGGATTTTCCTCGCTTAACCTATACCACCCTCTCGTGAAAAAGCGCCTAAAAGCTCCAGTGTGTTACTGGTCGGCTTTTTCGTTCCCTCGACCCCCTTTGAATTTCATCAACTTCATAACCGCCGAGCGACCACGAACCTAACATTCCGCTCTGTTGAAAAAACGATTAACTGATCCCGCCGGATGCCAGACGCTCTACACCAATTGTTGATTGCGTGCTGCGACATCTGGACAGCCCACCGATATCGTCATAATTCTGACGCTATGGATATTCGCAAAATCACGCCCCGCTTTTTCGCCGCGCCCCAAATTTCAGTTGAGGACCTCCCCCAAATTGCTGCATCTGGCATTACGCGCGTTGTTTGCAACCGGCCCGATGTTGAGGTTCCGCCAAGTCACCAAGCCGCCGCGATTGAAACAGCGGCGCAGGCGGCCGGCCTTGAATTCTGTGTCTTGCCTTTGACCCATCAGACGATGACGCCCGACGTGGTCGCCCAAAATTACGCCTATTTGACAGAAACTGACGGACCCGTTTTAGCCTATTGTGCGTCAGGCACTCGATCAACCATTGCTTGGGCTTTGGCCTCAGCGAAAACGACTCCCATTGAAGAGCTTATGGCTGCAGCGCAATCTGGTGGGTATGACCTAAGCAACTTACGTCAAGCCTTGGAAGACGCAGCTAACAGTTGAGTCTTGGGTTCCAGTCTACGCGATATTAAGTTTCGGCAGATCACCCAATTCGGGTAAATCCCCGTCAAGGTCGGGTAAATCGGATAAATCAGGTAGGTCAGGCAAATCAGGTAAGTCACCCAAATCGCCCAGAGGCTCGGACCCAATGTCATCAAGTGCTGGCAGGTCTGGTAGATCTGGTAGATCAGGTAGATCTGGCGCCTCCGAAAGGTCAGGCAAATCGGGTAGATCGGGAAGGTCAGGCAACCCGCCATCACTATCGGGAAAAATCGGATCTGGAGAAGCCGGAATTTCCAAAGCTGGAAGATCCAAATTCCCGTAATCGGATTGTTCCTCACCCATCTCTGGCATTGCAGACTCTGGTGTTTTTCCGGCGGTCTTGGCGTCGAGCATGATTGCCCTTTTCCCATCCACCTGCCCCATCGCACCTTTTCCGATCAATCGTCCCTCGATCGACATTAGGTTAACGCTTTCAAAAGCCTCCATCGGCACAACCAATTCATCGCCTGGACCCATAGCGCTAATGTCAGTGATCGACATCCGCAAGCGACATAAGACGGCCGACAGCTCGGCCTGTAGGCTCATGACAGACGTTTCTAAAGTGCGCGGCGGTAAAATGACTTCAGTGGTGTCGTCCTCAATAAAGATTTCTGCTTTGTCGTCTTTGATTGGGAGAAAGAGGATCATTTCAGATTGTGCTATTCCGCCAGCAACATCAATTGTCACTCGAATGACATGGTATTCTGATGCCTCTAAGGCCAATCCGAAAAGACGAGAGTTCTCCGCCCGTGCACCAAATTTAAAGGCCTGAAAATATTCTTTATCTTCTTCGCTGTCCAAAAGACCGTTGGAGCGCGCGAAAAGAGCCTCAATCAGTGGCGCGCTCAAGGCAGCGTCGGTAGAGGTCATACTCCGTGACGTCGCAGGCAGTTTCGACACCATACCGGTCGTTTGCTGCTGAACAAGTGCGGAGACCAAGGCAGTGTCCATCACCACACCCGCGACGGATCCTCTAGGCCCATCCAGAAGCAACAGCAAGTTGTCGTCTGTCAGCTTGTCTTCGATTTCGTCGCCACCACAGCGATCTTGGGCTACGCCAATGACAACGAGCGCCATGTCCAACGACTGATCCGCAACTTTTGCCAAGCCGACACGCAGAGCTTTTGGCACGGTCATTGCCCGTGCCTGATGTTCTTGCCTACCAACTTGCGCCTTGCGCTGCAAAACTGACATCAACGCCCCTATTCGGATAACGAGCACGCGCGACTGCGCTACGTTTTTCTTTTCTTGGGGATAAGCAAGAATGGTTACCAATGCATTTAAAGCGCACGTCAGCCGTTATTTTTTTGACTCTTCGTCTATTGAGGCGCCGTTACGTGTTTTTTAGGAAGAACAACACGAAAACCTGTTCCTTTTGCGTCGCTTAAGTAACTGATATCCCCGTCCAAGCGCGCCATGATTTCACGACAAATAGCCAGCCCAAGCCCTGCTCCATTCCCACCCTGGACGCCAATACGGCTAAATTTTTCGAACATCAGTTCCCGCGCATCTTCAGGAATACCAACACCATTATCGATGAAATCAACGGTAACGAGGCCCTCCTGCGCCGTCACGTTTATGCTCAAAATCGGGGTCCCCGCCGCGCAATACTTCTGAGCATTGGTAATGAGATTGATGAACACTTGGCTCAACCGATCTAGATCCGTCTGTAACACCATCGTTTCGTTCTGGCGCTCGCGAATTATTTCAATCGATCGATCTGCGCTCACCTGAGCGGTGGTTATCGCCTGATCCAACACCTCTGCGAGATTTCCTGTTTGGGTGTTCAAATTGACTTGACCGTTCTCCAACACACTTAAATCCAGCAGATCGTCCAACAGTCGGGTCAGTCTGATTGCTTCAACATGAATAATATTGGAGTATTTAACCTTTTCCAAAGCCTCCATGCCCACCGTGTCCCTCAGGATTTCTGAAAACGCGCGAATGGAGGTCATCGGCGTGCGCAATTCATGACTGACCTGACTTAAAAACGCATCCTTCTGCGCACTCATCTGCAGTAATTTACCATTTGCCTGGCGCAATTGAGCAGCTGTTTGGCTAAGCTCGCGGGATTTAATTTCCAGCTGGTTTGAATATTCCAACATTTGCGCGGACTCGTCAGCGACGGCCATAAGGTCATGAACAGACACAGATGTTCCGCCTACAATCTGCCCGATCATCGCATGGGCCGTGGCCCCCCCGACGGATCCGGCCAACTCGCGTTCTAAACGTTGCAGAAAGTCTGGGGTGGGCTCCGGTAAACGTCCAGTCAACCCTTGTTTGAGCGCCTGGGAACGAAAGAGACTGCGGGCTTCTTCGGCACCCAGAATGCGTTGTGACATGATCATCAGGTCTTCGCTTTCAGCTACGGTGGCATTCCAGCCCCTTGCCTGACCGGAGTGTTCAAAAACGTTCACAAACTGCGCGCCCTGTAAACGCTCCAGCGGATTGGGAAAGGTAAACAGCGACACCACGACAAAGGTTATTGTGTTTAAAAACAAACTCCAGAAAACGGCATGCACCATCGGGTCCATTCCACTGATGCCAAACAAGGCCTGAGGGCGCAAAAGGCCCAGTCCAAACATACCCTTTTCAAAGGTTTCAATGCTCAGAAAAGCATCTGGCCCAAAACTGGGCAACAACATCGTGAACACCCAAAGCAAAAACCCAACCGCAAGGCCCGACAGCGCGCCCAATTGTGTTGCACCGCGCCAAAAGATACCTCCCAAAAGCGCGGGTAGAAACTGAGCGACTCCGGCAAAGGACACCAATCCAATGGACGCCAACGCCCCCGATCCGCCGGAGGTCCTATAATAAATGTATCCAAGACCGATGATCGCAAGAATGGACAAACGGCGCGAAATAAGGACCACCTCCCGCACATCACCCGACTGGGTTGCACCACCTTGGCGTAAATGCAGAAAGATCGGCATGACAATATGGTTTGAAACCATTGTTGATAGCGCAAGTGTTGCAACGATGACCATCGACGTGGCCGAGGAAAAACCCCCTAGAAAGCTAAACATTGCCAAGCCTTCGCGACCATGGCTCAGAGGGAGACTAAGGACAAACAGGTCCGGGTTAGACCCAGCTGGCAAAGTTTCGATCCCAATGACGGCAATTGGCACGACAAAAAGGCTCATGAGCATCAAGTAAAGCGGGAAGGCCCAGCTCGCCAGATGCAGATGCCGCTCGTCGTCATTTTCCACGACCATAACCTGAAACATCCGGGGCAAACACAAAAACGCCGCAGCGGATAGGAAGGTCAAGGTTGTCCATCGACTGGCATTCGTTTGCCACAAGCCCAGATCAGAGGCATCTATGCGGGCCATAGTTTCAGACAAGCCGCCCGCAACACCCCAGACAACAAAGCTGCCCACAGCAAGCAACGCAACAAGTTTGACCACAGCTTCGACTGCAACCGCGATAACCACGCCGTGGTGGCGTTCATTCACATTCAGATTGCGCGTGCCAAACAACACCGTAAACAATCCAAGACCAACCGCGATCCAGAACGCCGATGATTGATGGTCCAATGCATTTGCACCGTTTCCAAGGTCGGCGGCTGAAAAAATGGACAACGACAACGACACCGATTGCAATTGCAGGGCTATGTAGGGGGTCACGGTGATAACTGCCATTACCGTGACAACAGCCGCGAGCGCATAAGATTTTCCGAAACGAGATGAAATCAAATCCGCGATTGATGTGACTTTGTGACTGCGGCCAATTCGGACCAGCCGACGCAGAATCCACCACCAACCCAAGATGACCAAACTCGGGCCGAGATAAATCGTGACGTATTCCAAACCGGAACGGGCGGCATTTCCCACAGCGCCGTAAAATGTCCAGGCTGTGCAATAGATTGATAGCGAGAGCGTATAGACCAAGGGAGACCGCAGCAGCCAGCTTCCGCGTCCCTGCACGCCCGCGCGCTCCGCCATGAAAGCCACAAAAAACAACAAGGCGACATAGGCCAAACAGACCGCAATCAAAACGTTGAGAGATGTCATGGACCGCCATCCGTGTCGTCGAGGTTTTCGGTTTGCTCAGCAGGTTTGCCACGCAGCAACCTGTGCAACACCAAAGTCAACAGGATCAAAGTGATCCAGACACCAAAGACATAATAAAGCGCACGCGACATTTCCAAAGTTTGCGCACCGATTTCCGGGCCGGTGGGCCAAATGACCGGGATCAACCACAACACGACCCCAAGGATTGCGACCAGGCGCCAAGCATCCATCATCCGACGTCGGCGGTAGCTTTTGCGCTCCAGAAACACAGGACCTCCCTCGCGCGCCAAAGGTTCAGCCTTTTTGCTGATGGACGTAGAGCATATCTCGCACTGCGGTCAGCACCTCTGCGTTAGAGAATGGTTTTGTCATAAATCGACTTGCGCCCGCTTTTTCCGCCATTTCCCGATCACGGCTTTGTCCGCGCGCCGTTAACATCAAAACAGGTAAATCCTGCGTTTCGACATCTGCACGTAACTCTTCGAGAATATCAAATCCACTCTTACCCGGCAGCATAACATCCAAAACCACCAAATCCGGTTTTTTGTTACGAATAACCTCAGCCGCATCAGATCCGTCTTGATGCGTATCAACCAGCCATCCCTCTCGGCCGAGCAAAAACCGCATTGCTTCCAGAATGTTCGGTTCATCTTCGACCAACAGTATATGCTTACCCATACCAACCTCCTCCCCGAGGCCTGCAACACCATCAAATTCGTCGGTGCATTGTCAGTTACTTATCGTGATAAAGCCCGGCTCTGTCAAAACATCGCCGCCGTGGAAGGGTCCCAATAACCTGATGCATGCATCACGATGCGAGATACAACTCTCGCTAGGCATCACTTGCATCAAAAACCAGCCTCCTACAACAACAGGCCGAACACAGGCAAAAACCCAAAATTCGATACACCCTATATGCCATCCATCAAAATTGACGGTTCGCGACGTCCCGGGCAATTGTTTTTAGGGCAAACCCCGCAAGTTGACCCCACCTCAAGCGCTGCTCCGGTTTCGGGCGGACCACTGGCAATCAACAACATGCTGGCCTCAATCAAGGGTGGCGCATTATAGTGGGTTTCACCGACAACTTCCGCGACAGCGTAACATTCAAAATAAGCTTGTCCGCGTCCCAATTGCACAAGTGATGTGTGCAAAACTTGCCCCGGCTGACTAAGCGCCGAAAAAATTGGCCACAACACGCAGGCTGCTCCAAATTGTGGGATGACCATTTGCCCCACTGGTTTGCGCAATAATATACTGCCCGAACGATCGCATACGACCAATCCCGCTTGCAGGTCGGAGCGCGTGGCCATGCGGCGTAAAACAACTGCCACCGGTACCTGCAATTCTGCTGCAAGCGCAATGGGATCAGGTCCGATTTTTTTCAAAGCTGCTGTCAGCGCTTTGACCGGCACCTGCGCCGCATCCGAGCGCAGGCGAGTCAGAACGGTCTTGGCCAGTTTTGCCGCGGTTGTTGTGCGTAATACATCCGATCCGGCGATGACCTCATCAACGCTCATCTCGCCTGTTACCAAACCATCCAAATCGTAATTTTCTTGCGCCAAAAAAGCGTCAACTTCATCTTGTGGCGCAAAGGCCGCATCAGCGTGCACCTGCCCGGCTTCAAAATATTCAACGAGCGACTTGGAACTTTCAGCTAAGCGTTTGCTGTCTTCGTTGAGGTTGGCATGAAACCGGTCACGCCATTGTTCATCCAAGTCTTTTTCGTCGGCCAGAATGGATGCTGTTGACCGAATGGCCGCCGCCGTTGACAGGAGTTCATGAACCGAGGAGGCTAATTTTGGATCATGCGACAGACGATCACTCAGAGTCTCGATTGTTCTCTCCAAAGCCGCAATTCTGCGATGCCCCGTCGCTAAAACCTCTGCCCAAACTGGGAAACGCCCTGCCAACTCATCAGCGCGTTCGACTTCACTAGAGGGTAGATTTGCACCCTTTGCCGCCTCCCTTAAAGTCGCGATCAAAGCGGCCTCGGCACCTTCGCTCAACAAAGACGCTTCAACCCCTAGTTCCTTAGCGATGTTGAGTAATAATTTACCGCCGATTCTGCGTCGATTATGTTCTATAAGATTGAGGTAGGACGCCGAAATTCCCAAAGCGCGGGCCAAGTCTGCTTGCCTCATCCCCGCAACGGATCGTCGCTCACGAATACGGCTGCCTGTTAATCCCTCTCTACGCACCTTATCAACTCCTGCAATTTCGGGCAAAAACAACGGCTTTCTGCACCGCAGTATCAGTTAATTTACAAATAACCACTATCTCTTGTGCAATTATTTACAAAAATATCCTTAATTTCAAGGTACTTGTTGCTTCATTTTCAATTGAACGGCAGCATTGCATTTGCACCAAAGTGCATCACGCGCGGGCTATAGGGAGTATGGGCTCGCGTTTGACAAATCAAATGGGAGGATTTCATGTCCAAATCGAACTTAACGCGTCGCGGTCTGATCAAGACTGGCGCTGTCGCTGGCGCGGCCGGTCTGACACTGCCGACGTATCTGCGTGCGGATGGCCATTCCGGCTTTACCAACGCACCAACCGGCGACACGGTGACGCTGGGTTTCAACGTGCCGCAGTCCGGCCCCTATGCCGACGAAGGCGCCGACGAACTGCGCGCTTATGAGCTGGCCGTTGAACATTTGAATGGTGGTGGCGACGGCGGTCTGCTGAACACGTTCTCATCCAAAGCACTGCAAGGTAACGGTATTCTGGGCAAAAAAGTCCAATACGTTACAGGTGACACACAAACAAAATCTGATGCTGCACGTGCATCTGCCCGCTCGATGATCGAAAAAGACGGCGCTGTTATGATCACCGGCGGCTCTTCGTCCGGCGTTGCTGTGGCTGTACAAGCCCTGTGCCAAGAGGCAGGCGTCATCTTTATGGCTGGCTTGACGCACTCCAATGACACCACCGGCAAGGACAAAAAAGCAAATGGCTTCCGCCACTTCTTTAACTCCTACATGTCTGGCGCTGCCCTTGCGCCGATCCTCGCCAACAACTACGGCAAGGAACGCAAGGCATATCACCTGACAGCCGATTACAACTGGGGTTACACCACAGAAGAAGCGGTGCGTACGTCAACAGAAGCCATGGGCTGGGAAACTGTTGCAGCTGTAAAAACACCGCTGACGCAGACAGATTTCTCTTCCTATATCGCACCTGTTCTTCAATCTGGCGCGGACGTTCTGGTTCTGAACCACTACGGCGGAAACATGGTGAACTCGTTGACAAACGCGGTTCAGTTCGGCCTGCGTGACAAGCAAGTGAATGGCAACAATTTCGAAATCGTTGTGCCGCTGTATTCGCGCTTGATGGCAAAAGGTGCTGGTGCAAACGTTAAAGGAATTTTCGGTTCCACAAACTGGCACTGGTCGCTGCAGGATGAAGGTTCGCAGATGTTTGTCAAATCCTTTGGCACCAAATACGGCTTCCCCCCCTCACAGGCGGCGCACACCTGCTACGTTCAGGCGTTGCTCTATGCGGACGCGGTTGAGCGCGGCGGTTCCTTCAACCCATGCGCGGTCGGCGAAGCCCTATCGGACTTCCAGTTTGACGGCATGGGCAACGGCCCAACGCTTTATCGCGGCGAAGATCACCAGTGCTTCAAAGACGTGCTGGTTGTGAAAGGGAAAGAAAACCCAACGTCAGAATTCGACCTTTTGGAAATCGTCGAAGTCACGCCAACGAGCCAAGTCACCTATGACGCAGGCATCTTTGGCGGCGAATTGGGTGTCTGTAACCCAGGCGCATAAAACTGCTTTGAAAATTTACCGGACGGCGACACTCGCCGTCCGAACTCCCCGTGTATCGGGTAAATTCGCTTCATGAAGGTGGGACCATGGACGCAATACTCCTGCAAATTCTTAACGGTTTGGACAAAGGATCAGCCTATGCGCTGATTGCTCTGGGCCTGACATTAATCTTTGGCACATTGGGCGTCGTAAACTTTGCCCATGGTGCATTGTTCATGATCGGCGCATTTTGCGCTGTCACCTTGAGCCGCATTTTGACGTTCAGCCACACCATTATCGATGAGACGCAAAAGGACTTCCTAGGCAACCCGCTTAAGGTCGAGGTCCCCTATCTTTATGATATTTTGGGTCAGGCGACCGGTGATGTAATCATCGATTGGGCGGTACCGCTGTCCATTCTTTTCGCAATTCCTGTTATGGTTGGCATTGGCTTTGCAATGGAACGCGGCCTGATCAAACATTTCTACAAACGCCCTCATGCGGACCAAATCTTGGTGACCTTCGGTCTGGCAATCGTGTTGCAGGAAATCATCAAATATTTCTACGGTGCGAACCCAATCCCGACACCTGCCCCGGCCGCCTTTACCGGTTCCTTTGATTTCGGAGCTCTTTTGGGCTTTGATCCAAACACAATCATCTACCCTTACTGGCGCCTTGTCTATTTTGCCTTTGCCGCGGTGATAATCGGAGCCGTGTTCGCATTCCTTCAATTCACCACATTTGGCATGGTTGTGCGCGCTGGCATGGCAGATCGCGAAACCGTTGGCCTGCTGGGCATCAATATCGACAAACGCTTTACGATTATGTTCGGCATCGCGGCCGCTGTCGCGGGACTGGCGGGCGTGATGTACACGCCCATCAATTCGCCGAACTACCATATGGGCATGGACTTTTTGGTGCTGAGCTTCGTCGTCGTTGTTGTAGGAGGCATGGGCTCGCTGCCTGGCGCTGTGCTTGCCGGGTTCCTGCTGGGAATCCTAGAAAGCTTTGCATCCATGGCAATCGTGCTCGAGACCCTCCCCGGCATCAACCAGATCATCATCTATCTGGTCGCTATCATCATCTTGCTCACCCGTCCGCGTGGCCTCATGGGCCGCAAGGGCGTGATGGAGGAATAATCACATGTTCGGACTTTCAAAAAAGGACGGGATGCTGCTGTTGATCGTGGCTGCCCTGACCATACTAGCCCCTTTTATTCTCAACCCCTTCCCAGAAGGGTCAGCAATGGCGCAATTCAACGCCGGATACCCTGACCTGATGCAACGGCTGGTTATCTTTGGCATATTCGCCATCGGTTTTAACATCCTGTTCGGCCTGACTGGGTATCTCAGCTTTGGACACGCCGCCTTTTTGGGTGTGGGTTCTTATGCTGCGATCTGGATGATGAAACTGCTGACAATGAACGTTGTCCCGGCCATTGCGATTTCAGTGCTTGTCGCCGGTCTATTCTCGCTGCTCGTCGGCTGGATTTCGCTACGCCGCTCCGGGATATACTTCTCCATTCTGACATTGGCTTTCGCACAAATGTCGTATTCATTGGCCTATTCCGTCCTGACGCCGATCACAGGGGGCGAAACCGGCTTGCAGCCAAAAACGAGCGACCCACGCATCCTTGATCGCGCCTTGGAAGCAGGCGAGACGCCCCGGGCAAATTTCTTTGGTCTGCAAATGAACCAAAGCTATGAATTGAGCATCGGTTCCTGGATGTTCACCTTCAACGCTGGCTACTACATCGCGGCAATCGTGATGCTGCTCGCCTTTTACCTTTCAATCCGTATCTTCCGCTCCCCGTTCGGCATGATGCTGCGCGCGGTTAAATCCAATCAGCAACGGTTGAACTACACAGGTCTGGACGCCAAACCCTACACTCTGGCCGCTTTCGTGATTTCAGGTATGTACGCTGGCCTTGCCGGTGGCCTGCTGGTTGCGATGGACACACAGGTTGGCGCGGAACGCATGTTCTGGACAGCATCCGGCGAAGTTGTTCTGATGACCATTCTCGGTGGTGCAGGCACGTTGATCGGCCCGGTTCTGGGCGCTGGCTTCATCAAATACATGGAAAACATCGTCTCCAAGATCAACAAAACGGTTCTGGAACAATGGTTTGCCTTTATGCCGGACGGCATGGAAGATTTCTTCATTACGATTGTCTATCCGTTTGTGGGCAAAGGCTGGCACCTCACGCTTGGCTTGCTCTTTATGATGGTTGTGATCTTCTTACCCGGCGGTCTTGTCCAAGGTGGTCAGAAGATTGCGGCGCTCTTTCAGCGCAAAAAACCGGCGGATGATAAACCCGACGGTAAAACAACCCCAGCCGAATAAGGAGACGACGTAATGGGTATTCTTGAAGTCAAAAACGTCGGCAAACGGTTTGGAGGCCTGCAGGCACTGGGAGATGTCAATCTCAGCATCGCAGAGCGCTCCGTCCATGCGATCATCGGGCCGAATGGGGCTGGAAAATCGACGCTGCTAAATTGCCTGGTTGGAAAACTGATCCCGGATACAGGATCCGTCATGTTTGACGGTCAATCCGTGCTTGGACGTAAACCACATCAAATCAATCAGATGGGGATCAGCCGAGTGTTTCAAACGCCCGAGATATTTGGCGATCTGACGGTTCTGGAAAACATGATGATCCCCTGCTTTGCAAAACGCGACGGGGCCTTCAAAATGAATGCGGTCACGGATGTCTTGTCGCAAAAAGATATCCTGCAAAAAGCCGAACACATGCTCGAGGAATTGAACATGGCAGACAAGCGGTACATGCAGGCCAGTTCCATGTCGCGTGGCGACAAACGGCGCCTCGAGATCGGCATGTGTCTCAGCCAAGAGCCACGTTTGTTGTTGTTGGATGAACCAACTGCCGGCATGGCGCGCGCAGACACGAACAACACAATCGATCTTTTGAAACAGATCAGCGAAGAACGCGACATCACAATCGCGATTATCGAACACGATATGCACGTGGTATTCAGCCTCGCAGAACGCATCACCGTCTTGGCACAGGGGACCCCTCTGGTCGAAGATACGCCCGATAATATCAAAGGGCATCCAAAGGTACGTGAAGCATATCTTGGCGAAACTCAGACAGCGGCGTAAGGAGACGAGCAGATGAACGTCAAACCCGATTTTTCCAAAAACGCCAATGCGGCGGCCACGGCACCCGCCTTTTTGTCCGTTTGGGATTTGCATGCCTACTACGGCGAAAGCTATATCGTTCAGGGCATCAGTTTTAATGTACATGAAGGTGAAATTTTGGCCCTATTGGGTCGAAACGGCGCGGGTAAAACCTCGACCCTGCGGGCCATCGCGCGTCTTGATGATCCCGAAGCACGTCGCGGTGAAATCTGGTTGGATCACCAACCATTGCACCTGATGAAAAGCTACGAAGCCAGTCAGGCTGGGTTGGCTCTTGTACCCGAGGATCGCCGGATCATTGCAGGCCTGACTGTTGAAGAGAACCTCAAGCTGGCGCAGATTGCGCCTCCGATCGGCTGGTCCATTGAGCGTGCTTATGACTTGTTCCCGCGCCTGCGCGAGAGACGCCATCAAGAAGGTGTGACCTTGTCCGGTGGTGAGCAACAAATGCTCGCGATCGCGCGCGCGCTATGTCGGGACATCAAAGTCCTGTTACTGGACGAGCCTTATGAAGGTTTGGCCCCGGTCATTGTCGATGAAATCGAAAAAACACTTCGGATCATCAAAGAACAAGGCATGACGACAATCCTTGTTGAACAAAACGCAGTGCGTGCGCTGCAATTGGCGGATCGCGCTGTTATCTTGGACACAGGCGGTATTGTCTTTGACGGAACTGCGGCAGAAGTTCTGGAAAACAAAGAACTCCGCGAAGAATATCTGGCCATCTGACCACGAGCACTCTCGCACGTAACATCCGATCTCCACATGTGGTCGGATGTTACTGCGCCACATCCCCAGCAGATCGTTTGTCCCCGGCTGTTTTTCCAAAGCTGCACGATCCGAAGCGAACAAGCGTCCTACAAGCATGCCTTCGACCCATTGACCATCCTGGTGGATAGTCCCATTGTTTTCTCGCGTCAAAGCCGAGAGTGTCTTGCCATAAGACGCGACTTTCCATAGTTGCAGCCTTGGCCTATAACAGGCGCGCAGGAACAAGGGCCAAACACAATAAGGCCTTTCCAGAATGGTCGAGGACATACATGACTAAAAAGAACCATGAAGCAGATGTGGCCTTTGTTCAGGCCCTCGCTGAACTACTTCGCGAAAATGATCTTACTGAACTACAGGTCAAACGTGACTATGGTACAGATGACAGCCTGAATGTGCGCGTTAGCCGCCACCAACAGCCCGTCGCTGCAGCTCTCACAACAGTTTCTCCTGCGGCCGCAGCTCCTCCTTCACTGCCCAGTGCAGCCCCTGTCGCACCCGTACCAGCCACCGAAGATCCAGCGGATCTTCCCGGCGCAGTCACCTCCCCGATGGTTGGTACCGTCTATATGCAAGCTGAGCCCGGCGCGCCTGCCTTTGTCACCGTCGGCGCAACCGTGGCCGAAGGCGACACATTGTTGATCGTTGAAGCCATGAAAACCATGAACCACATCCCTGCCCCACGCGCTGGTACGATCAAGCGGATTGTGGTGGAAGACGGCGCTGCGGTTGAATTTGGCACGCCTCTCGTCATCCTCGAATAGGAACGGCATCATGTTCAAGAAGATTTTGATCGCCAACAGAGGTGAAATCGCCCTGCGTGTTGTGCGTGCAGCACGTGAGATGGGCATTGCCACAGTAGCGGTTCATTCGACGGCAGACAGTGATGCAATGCATGTCCGCATGGCGGATGAGAGCGTATGCATCGGCCCGCCAGCGAGCCCGCAAAGCTACCTTTCGGTTCCGGCCATCATCTCTGCATGCGAAATCACCGGCGCAGAAGCGATCCATCCCGGCTATGGATTTCTATCGGAAAACGCCGAGTTTGTGCAAATCGTCGAAGATCACGACATCAAATTCATCGGCCCCACAGCCGAGCATATCCGTGTCATGGGTGACAAGATCACGGCAAAGGAAACCATGAAGAAACTGGGCGTACCCTGCGTGCCTGGTTCCGAAGGGGGTGTGGCGACGCTGGACGACGCCATGCGTCTGGGTGAAGAAATGGGCTATCCAGTCATTATCAAAGCCACCGCCGGTGGCGGTGGGCGCGGTATGAAAGTCGCTCAATCAGCTGCCGAGATGGAAAAAGCCTTCATGACTGCACGTGCAGAGGGCAAATCCAACTTTGGCAACGATGAAGTTTACATCGAGAAATACCTGACGACACCGCGCCATATCGAAATTCAGGTATTTGGTGATGGAAAAGGACGCGCTGTACATCTGGGAGAACGCGACTGCTCTTTGCAACGCCGCCACCAGAAGGTATTCGAAGAGGCCCCCGGCCCCGCTATTTCTGCAGAAGAAAGAGCCGCCATTGGTAAGGTCTGCGCAGATGCTGTCGCGCGCATCAACTACATTGGCGCCGGGACAATCGAGTTCCTGTACGAAAATGGCGATTTTTATTTCATTGAAATGAACACCCGACTTCAGGTGGAACATCCGGTTACCGAGGCCATCTTTGGCGTCGACCTGGTACGCGAACAAATCCGCGTCGCATCGGGTCTGGATATGTCATTTCAGCAAGAAGACCTGAGCATCAACGGTCATGCAATCGAAGTTCGGATCAACGCAGAAAAATTGCCAAACTTCTCTCCCTGCCCGGGCCGTATTACGCATTTCCATGCGCCGGGCGGTCTTGGGGTGCGGATGGATTCTGCCTTATATGATGGCTATTCAATCCCACCTTATTACGACAGCTTGATTGGGAAACTGATCGTGCATGGTCGCGACCGGCCAGAAGCCTTGGCGCGTTTGCATCGTGCATTGGGTGAATTGATTGTGGATGGCGTCGATACAACTATCCCGTTGTTCCATGCCTTGCTCGAGGACGGAGACGTGCACTCCGGCGCTTACAATATTCATTGGCTGGAGCATTGGCTGGACACCAATCTCGCTCAGCCATAACGGCGCGATCACAGTGCGATTAACCCCGGATCTACTGATGCAGGGCTATGCCACCGGGATATTTCCCATGGCAGAACATCGTGACGACCCAGACATTTTCTGGGTCGATCCTGTTAAACGGGGCATCATGCCCTTGCGCGGCTTTCATATATCACGCTCTTTACGCCGAGCGATGCGACAAACTCGATTTGAAGTGCGGACCAACAGCGACTTTCCAGGCGTTGTTGATGGATGCGCTGATCGGGCAGATACGTGGATAAATTCGGAAATCCGAAGCCTTTACATCGCCTTGCAAGGACGAGGGCAAGCTCATTCCATAGAACTATGGGAAGATGACACCCTCGTCGGTGGGGTCTATGGCGTCACGCTAGGCGCCGCATTTTTTGGCGAAAGTATGTTTTCCAGAAGGAAAAATGCTTCCAAAATGGCACTGGCTTGCCTCGTCGATAGGTTGCTCGATGGGGGGTTTAATCTATTTGACACGCAGTTTTTAACGGAACATCTCGCATCACTTGGCGCCATTGAAATCAGCAGATCAGAATATCATAAAAAGCTACAAATCGCCTGTGCCAGGCCTGCGAATTTCTTAGCACCCCCTCCTCGATCTCCTCAGGAGGTTGTGCACCGCATGACCCAGATGTCATAGCGCGGATGATCCATCGCTGACAGTGCAGGTGAAGAAGCGATCATCCAACCGGAAAAGAGATATTTTCCAGTCTCTTTGTTCCATATCTCCAATGAGGCAAATGCATCTCCTGCAGGGTTGCCCACAGGATAACGACAAGAATTCAAACGAATTGTGATACCTTCGACACGTGCAGTCTGACCGGTTGGTACGATCAGCTCAAAAACATCGCCATTGATCCGATCAAGCCCTCGAAGTTGCACCCCAGTAGCCTCAGTTGCGGCCTGCTGCGCACTACTGGCAGATGCAGCACATAAAAACACAGCAGCAAAGACCGCGCGGATCATTCAGATGAACCGCCAACGAATTTTAATAGAAGCGATATCAAACTAACGGCACCTTGCGTGTCTTCGATTGTATCCCCCGCCTCAAAGAAAAAGGGAGATCCACCAGGGACGATTTCCACAAAGCTGCCCCCTAGTAAGCCTTCGGAGGAAATAATAATTGCGCTATCGTCTGGAATTTCAACGTTTGAATCTAAAGAAACCGTGGTGTCAGCCCGATAAGTTTGCGCATTAAGATCGACATCAGAAACGGTACCAATTTTGACGCCTGCGAGCCGCACATCCGACCCGACACTAACGCCCTCCAAGCTGCGGAAGCTAGCTTCTAATTCATAAGCCGCATTCCCGCCGGAATAGCCGGAAATTTGCCCGGCATAGATCACGAATCCAATGGCAGCTGCGAGCACACCTGCACCCATCAACACTTCTGTCGTATTTTCAGCCATTGCGATTACTCCGGCGACCACGCCTCATAGTCACGACGCGGTTCCGGCGCGGCTCGGCGAATGGACCCTTTTGGCGCATATGCAAGCGCGGTTCCTGTCAGATTCTCCTGATGCGGCTTTTGCCAAGGTTTATGCGTTAGAGGTTCCTCGGTGGGGGCGGCATCCCACGTGCGATGCAGCCAGCCATGCCAATCAGGATCGATCCGGCTTGCTTCAGCTTCGCCATCGTAAATCACCCAGCGCCGGGTTTTATCTTTTGTTTCGTAGAATACATTTCCTTGCGTATCCTCGCCAACTTTCACGCCATTGCGCCACGTCCACAACTGTGTGTTCAATGTCTGGCCGTTCCACCAGGTTGCAGCACGCAGGACTGAAGTCATTAGACCCATGGGTTTTCTCCGATCAACTGTTATCCAACTTATGGCCGATTACGCATCAAACGTCCAGTTCGATGCGCGTCGAAACATGTCTATTCAGGCAATAGCGCCGTAACCTCAATTTCGATTAAATATTTGGGATCGATTAGAGCACATTCGATCATTGTTGCGGCAGGTGGGTGATCTCCAAATCGCGCGCGTAACGAGGGCCAGCATTCTTCAAAATCTTTGGCCTGTGGCAGCATATACTTCACACGGACGACATCTTGAAAACCTGCGCCGGCTTTCGTTAGCGCGGAATCGATAATTGTTAGCGCAGATTCACATTGTTCCTGCGCAGATGTCCCGTGCCCAACCGTTCCTGACACATGAACCCAACCGCCCGCGACAACAGCGCGGCAGTATCCCACTTTGGATTCGAATTCTCCACCGGATTGTATGCGATTTATCGTCACCGATCCCCCACTACGACGCCTTAACCAGCAAAAATTTTAGCCAGTTTCTGTACGCCTTTTCTAAAAGAAAAGGCGAGCCAGCATGACCCGCCTTGTACTATGTTTGTGTGCCGCCCGTTCTTTATCCCGCGCTGGCAGGTTCTTTCTCTGCGTCAGCATGGATCATCAGTGGTGCAGCTTCGGAAGTTACCGCTTCTTCATTCACAACCACCTCAGTGACGCTATCCAAACCAGGAAGATCGAACATCGTGTCCAAAAGAATGTCCTCCAAGATGGAGCGAAGGCCTCGCGCACCCGTTTTGCGCTCGATAGCTCTTTTAGCAATAGCTGAAAGCGCATCATCAGTGAACGTCAATTGGGTATCTTCCAGCTCGAACAGACGCTGATATTGTTTGACCAAAGCGTTTTTCGGTTGGGTCAAGATCGTTACCAGCGCGTCTTCGTCCAGATCCTCGAGCGTTGCCAGAACCGGCAAGCGACCAACAAACTCTGGAATCAAACCGAACCGCAGCAAATCTTCGGGTTCCAAGTCGGTAAAAATTTCACCTACCCCACGCTCGTCGTTGTCTCGAACGTCTGCTCCGAAACCCATTGCGGAACCTTTGCCTCGTGCCGCAATGATTTTATCGAGACCCGCGAATGCACCCCCGCAAATAAACAGAATATTTGTCGTATCGACTTGTAGGAATTCTTGCTGAGGATGCTTACGACCACCTTGTGGTGGAACCGAAGCGACGGTCCCTTCCATCAACTTAAGCAACGCCTGCTGAACACCTTCTCCAGACACATCGCGCGTGATTGAAGGGTTTTCCGATTTCCGCGTAATCTTATCTACTTCGTCGATGTACACAATACCGCGCTGCGCCCGCTCCACATTATATTCAGACGATTGCAGAAGCTTAAGAATGATGTTCTCGACATCTTCTCCAACATAGCCTGCTTCGGTAAGAGTTGTCGCATCCGCCATCGTGAATGGCACATCCAGAATCCGAGCCAAGGTTTGTGCAAGCAGCGTCTTGCCGCAACCTGTCGGTCCGATTAACAAAATGTTCGATTTTGCCAATTCAATCTCACCACCTTTTTGAGCGTGGTTAAGACGTTTGTAGTGGTTATGTACTGCAACGGATAGAACGCGTTTCGCCATTGCTTGGCCGATCACGTAATCATCCAAAACAGCACAGATGTCTTTTGGTGTTGGCACACCGTCTGTTGCCTTCAGGCCAGACGCTTTGGTTTCCTCACGGATGATATCCATGCAAAGTTCGACACACTCATCACAGATGAACACAGTGGGGCCCGCGATTAACTTGCGCACCTCATGCTGGCTCTTGCCGCAAAAGCTGCAATAGAGCGTGTTCTTGCTGTCGCCGCTTGAGTTCGTTGCCATTTCAAGCCTTTCCGGTATCGCATATCGTAGAGTACACGCCATTTTGGCGCTCATCAGGTGTTCTTAGCAGTTTAGGACAGCACAGTGCTGTCCACAATCGCTAAATGGTAAACTCGCCGTGTCTATGATGCACAGTTAGCTGTCCGCTTCTTCTTTGCCACGATTTTCGACAATCTCATCGATCAGTCCAAATTCCTTAGCTTCTTCAGGAGACATAAAGTTATCCCGCTCCAAAGCGTTTTCGACTTTTTTAAGCGTTTGGCCAGTATGCTGAACATAGATTTCGTTCAGGCGTGTTTTGAGTTTTTGCGTCTCTGCCGCATGGATCATGATATCCGTTGCCTGCCCCTGATATCCACCAGAGGGCTGGTGCACCATTACCCGAGAGTTTGGCAAAGAAAAACGCATTCCAGCTTCGCCTGCTGTCAACAGCAATGAACCCATCGACGCAGCCTGTCCAATGACCAAGGTTGATACCTTGGGTTTGATGTATTGCATCGTGTCGTAGATCGACAAACCGGAGGTCACAACGCCGCCTGGGCTGTTGATGTACATCGAAATTTCTTTCGAAGGGTTTTCCGCTTCCAAGTGCAAAAGCTGGGCGACAATCAAAGAAGACATACCGTCATGCACGGGACCATTCAGGAAAATAATCCGTTCTTTTAACAAGCGGGAAAAAATGTCGTAGGCACGTTCGCCCCGACTGGTTTGTTCCACAACCATAGGAACAAGATTCATATATGTTTCGATTGGATCGTTCATGAGGGATGCCTGTCTGCTACGTCGTTGGCAGGACCATACCCGCCAACCGTTGACAGAACATTAGTATCGCCGCACAGGGGCTGCAAGGGGTCACTACAACTTTGAGTTAAACCGTTGAGCGCAGCCAACAGCCTTCTTTTCCGAAGTAAAAACGGGTTTGAAGTTTGCTTGGACGCCTTAAAAAAGACACGTCCAGTTCTGCCTGAATGTTCAGAAAAAGAATTTTACGTCTAAACAAATACACAATCTGGCGTCTCCAGTCCTAATATTTGACCTGATTTTTTAAAACAGACCCGGTGTGCAAGACCATCTGTATGACCCAAACAATTCATCCAATGGTTCGAAATCCCCGACAAAAGGCGTTCTTTTATTCTATCACATGGACTATAGTCCGCCTCTGGTAAGCCCAAAACTCTTCTCGTTTTGCCCCCACTGCCAAAATTACTTTTCAGGTTTTATTTTCAATTTGAACGAGAATCGCCCATTCTAACACCTCAGCGTTTTCGCCGATGAAATTCAGCACATGCCATGCCTCTGTTACAATCTAGGGGCAGTTTCCAATCCAAGAACTGAATACCAGCGAGTCAGCTCTGACGTACCAACATTGAAGGAAAGGGAGCCCACAATGAGCCGTAGAGATATTCTAAATGACCCCGAAATCGGGAACAAAGCCGAAGCATATGAAGCGTTTGATGATATTCCAACGAATCCGAACCTAAGCCGCACAATAGGCGACGTGATAAACAAACGTTACGGTCGTCGCGATATGCTAAAAGGTGCCTTGGGCGTCACCGCAACGACCGCGTTGTTTGGCACCTCGGCAATGGTTGCGCCACGCCAAACCAGCGCGGCAACAGAGACGACTGGACGTTACAATTTCAGCGAATTGCAATGGGGTAATGACGAAACCCATCACATTGCAGATGGCTACAATGCCGACGTGCTGTTGCGTTGGGGGGACCCAATCACGGCCGACGCTCCGGAATTTGATGTCATGAATCAAAGCGCTCAGGCGCAATTAAAACAATTTGGTTATAATAACGATTACGTTGGCTTTACCGCGCTTAATGAGGATGGAACACGCGGGCTGCTCTGTGTGAACCACGAATATACAAACGAAGAAGTCATGTTTCCGGGACTGGGCCGTCAAGATCGCGACGGGTTCAGCGGTATGACCAAAGCCCTGGTTGACATTGAAATGGCCGCACACGGCGGTTCAATCGTTGAGATCGCGCAGGATGCGAATGGCAAATGGGCTCTCGTACGCGACAGCAAGTACAATCGTCGCGTCACACCGTTGGACACCGAAATGATGATTTCAGGGCCAGCCGCAGGCCATGATCGTCTCAAAACAAATGCCGACCCGACAGGCACCAAAGTCATCGGCACCATGAACAATTGCGCGGGCGGTATGACACCTTGGGGCACCTATTTGATGGCCGAGGAAAATTTCCACGGCTATTTCTGGTCAGACGTTGTCGATGCCGATGGCAAGCTGGATATTTCATCTCAACCCGAAGCAACGCAAATGAAACGGTATGGCGTTCCGGGCCGCTGGTATGCTTGGGGACAACATCATGATCGTTTTAACATCGACAAAGAACCCAATGAACCCAATCGCTTTGGCTGGATCGTCGAAGTCGACCCACGCAACCCCGACGCAGCCCCAATCAAACACACAGCCCTAGGTCGGTTCCGGCATGAGGGGGCGGAAACGACCGTTTCCAAAGACGGGCATCTTGTCGTGTATTCCGGCGATGACAATCGGTTTGACTACCAGTATAAATATGTCTCAGGCGGCACGGTCACGGATGAAACCGGCGTGTTCGGAAGCGCGCTTTTTTCAGACGGAACACTTTATGTGGCGCGCTTTGACGAAGACGGCACGGTCCTGTGGATGCCATTGATTTTTGGCACTGGTCCGCTCACCGAAGAAAACGGGTTTGCGTCCCAGGCGGATGTCATGATTGACACCCGCATCGCGGCTGATCTTTTGGGCGCAACCCCGATGGATCGCCCCGAAGACGCACAACCCGGGCCAAATGGAACAGCCTATGTGATGCTGACCAACAACACCCGCCGCAAACCCGATCAGGTGAATGCAGCCAACCCGCGTCCTGACAGTTCTTTTGGTCATATTATCGAGATCAAAGAGGCCGACGAAAACCATGCCTCCACGACTGGCACTTGGTCTATTCTTGTAAAATGTGGCGACCCTTCAATTGCAGATGTTGGTGCTGCTTGGAATCCAGAGACGTCGGAAAACGGATGGTTCGGATCCCCGGATAACTGCGCCTTTGATGTGGATGGGCGGTTGTGGGTGTCAACAGATCAAGGGTCAAACTGGGGCAAAACCGGAAAATCCGACGGCCTTTATGCGGTCGAAACGGATGGAGATTTACGTGGTCACTCCAAATTGTTTTTCCGCTGCCCTATCGGCGGTGAACTCTGCGGCCCGTATTTTCACGACAGCGGTGAAACATTGTTCCTCGCTGTGCAACACCCGGGCACGGATGGCACCAAGGATTTTGAAGGGTTCGGACGTAACTCGACCTTTGAGGACCCTGCAACCCGGTGGCCAGATTTTGACACGGCAATGCCACCCCGTCCATCGGTTGTTGTCGTGACAAAGCAAGGCGGCGGTAAAATAGCGGTCTGATCCTGTCGGGAACAACAAACTGGCCTCGCTGACATGGCGAGGCCGGAAAAATCTGTCTGAAGGTCGGATAGGGAGAAACTTAGCGCTGCGCACCTTTGTAAAACAGTGACCTTACATACAATCGTCTCACGGTTATATTCGCGTTAGGATACCTGTTTTCCAAAGATGTTTAACAGGGTCATCGAATCCGCAACCCGCTTTCATAATCGAAAATCATCGCGCGCCGTGCTTCGAAATCGAGATTGACCGTATCTCCCGCCGACGCACGCTCGTCCCCGCGTTCTTCGACGATGATCCGCTCCCCTGTTAGAGCATCAAGATGCAGGTAGGAAACGCCGCCGAGCGCTTCTGACAACTCGGCTTTCAGAGAGCCCTGTTCGGGCAAGACAGTCAGATGTTCCGGACGCAAGCCCAAGGTTACGGCCACCCCAACCTCGGGCAACGTCACCTCGACCGCCACTGTACGCCCCAATGCCGGAACCTCTACTCCGTTGGAAACGACTGTGCCATCTAGAAAGTTCATCGCCGGTGAGCCAATAAAGCCCGCAACAAACTTGTTGTCCGGATTGCGGTACAACTCCAATGGTGCGCCAACTTGTTCAATGTGGCCCGCCCGCAGTACGACAATTTTATCGGCCAAAGTCATCGCTTCCACTTGATCATGGGTCACATAGATCATGGTTGCACCGATTTCTTTGTGCAGACGGGCAATCTCGACGCGCATTTCAACGCGCAGTTCCGCATCCAGATTGGATAGGGGTTCATCAAACAGGAAAACTTCGGGCCCTCGCACAATGGCACGACCAATCGCCACCCGCTGACGTTGACCGCCTGACAGCGCCTTGGGTTTGCGGCTCAGATAGTCATCCAATTTGAGAATATCAGAGGCTGCTTTTACCTTCTGTTCGATCTCAGCTTTGGGAAAGCCGTTCATCTTGAGCCCAAAGCCCATGTTTTCCTCTACCGTCATATGCGGATAGAGCGCATAGGTCTGGAACACCATCGCCACGCCCCGCTCTGACGGATCCATGCGGGTCACGTCCCGGGCACCAATATGGATTTGCCCATCCGTGGTTTCTTCCAAACCAGCGATCATGCGCAGCAGAGTAGATTTCCCGCAGCCTGATGGCCCTACAAAGACACAAAATTCACCATCTTCGATCTCAAGGTCGATGCCATGGATCACTTGCGTCGCACCATAACGTTTGATCGTTTTTTCTAGCGTCACACCTGTCATCTGGTTATGTCCCTGTATTTTGTAAATTTGTGTCCGGAAACCGCCAGTCTTGTGCATCAGCGGCTATGGCGGTGGCTGTCTCGGTCAGGCGAGGGACCAACATTTCCAATTGTTCAAGGGAAATGCCGAGTGTCGAGCCTGTGATTGAAAGCGCACCCAGCACCTTCCCCATGGAACTTAAAATCGGCTGAGCGATGCAAATAATTCCGGGTTCATGCTCTTCGCGATCAAAAGCATAGCCGCGTGCTTCAATGGCCTGCAATTCAGCACAGAGCGTTTCCTCAGACACATAAGTATGCTCAGTAAAGCGATGAAAGGACTGCTGTTTTATCGCACGTTTTTGTTCCTTGGGCGATAAAAACGCCAGCATCGCTTTGCCGACTCCAGTGCAATAAGCCGGACCAACCTTTCCTGCATCACTGAACATCTCGATGGGCTGTGCGGCATTGCGTTTATCCACATAAAGCACTTGGGCGTTATCCAACTGAGCTAAATGAACTGTGTGACCAACCTGCGCGCTGAGCTGATCGAGATAGGGTCGCGCAATTGGCGCCAGCGAACTTTGCATCCAGGCCCCGTGCGCCAAACGCACCAACCGCATTCCCAGGCGATAGGTCTGCGTTTCGCTATCGTAATCGAGCATATTCTGATTGGTCAGGGTTTGCAGCAGACGATAGAGTGTGGCTTTGGGAAAGGTACTCTGCGCCAGCAGGACACCAAAACGCACCGGGCGGCCATACCGCGCCACGTGGTCCAGCACATCCAGAGCCTTACCTACTGTTCCATCGTTGGTCATTGCGCCAACCTCCCCTTGATGTGTTGCGACCTGTCACAAACCTCCCGACAAGTGATCACGCCCTTTGTGACGTCTCAAAGAACACGGTTGACAGTTTAGCCAGATTGCAGTGTAGTTTTCAATATATAAAACAGAGTTTCAAATAATGGAACCATTATTCTGAAATTGCGCAACGTACCTTAGGGAGGACACCATGCGTTTAACCACTTCTTCAATGCTGATGGCATTGGCTGGATCAACCATGTTGGCGGGGGCTGCTTCGGCAGAGCTGACGGGAGATCTGAGAATATTCCTGGACACATCAAACCCAGCACCGCGCGCGACAATGGAAAAGATGATTGGTGATTTCCAAACAGCACACCCCGACCTGAACATCGAAACGACCGTCATTGACCGCGAAGCCTACAAAACGCAGATTCGCAATTTTTTGACTGCAGACGCGCCTGATGTGGCGACATGGTATGCCGCAAACCGCATGACGCCGTACGTTGCCGCCGGTCTTTTCGAAGACGTATCCGATCTGTGGCAAGAACCTGAAATCGCAGAAAATCTCGCCTCCACAAAAGGTGCCATGACAATTGATGGCAAACAGTGGGGCGTCCCCTACACGTATTACCAATGGGGCATCTATTATCGCAAAGATATCTACGCGGAATTGGGGATCACTGAGCCTGCAAATTTCGACGAAATGAAGTCAAACTGTCAGGCGATCATCGATTCTGGTCGGGCATGTTATACAATTGGCTCCAAGTTCCTGTGGACGGCTGGCGGCTGGTTTGACTATCTCAACATGCGCACCAATGGGTTTGATTTCCACATGGATCTGGCCGCAGGAAACGTCACATGGAACGATGATCGCGTACGCGAAACATTTGCCAATTGGCGCGAACTGATCGACATGGGTGCTTTCGTTGAAAATCACCAGAACTACAGCTGGCAAGAAGCCCTGCCCTTTATGGTCAAAGGCGAAGCCGCAGCCTATCTCATGGGTAACTTTGCTGTTGCGCCTTTGCGAGAAGCCGGCCTGTCAGATGATCAGCTTGATTTCTATCAGTTTCCGGCGATCAACCCGAACGTCGAACTGGCCGAAGATGCGCCAACCGACACCTTCCACATTCCAGCGAACGCTAAAAACAAGGAAGCCGCGCGCGCCTTCTTGCGCCACGCTGTTTCGGCAGATGTTCAAACAGAAATCAACAACGGTGCGAACCTCGGCCAACTGCCAGTGAATGCCTCTGCTGCGGTGGATGACGACAAATTCCTGAACGAAGGTTTTGCAATGCTGTCTTCGAACTCTCAGGGGGGCGTTGCGCAGTTCTTTGATCGTGACTATCCGGCGGAAATGGCCGCAGAAGCGATGCAGGGCTTGCAGGAATTCATGGTTTTCCCAGACAATCTAGATGACATTCTTACTCGCTTGGACAAAGTCGCGACGCGCGTCTACGCGAAATAACAAGTTGACTGTACCGGGCGTCCTGTCGCGCCCGGTACATTTTACGCGACCCATTCGGTGGTCTGATGGTTCATCTGATCACCGTATGCGCCGCCCCCAGGTGCCCCGCCCCATGATCGAGGAGATGCGTCCATGACCAGCGTCCCACCCCCAAAGGGACATTCAACGCCGACACGCAGTTGGTACAAGCGGAATGAAATTGCGTTGACACCGTGGTTGTTTCTGACCCCTGCAATCTTATTTTTTGCTTTCTATGTGCTCTGGCCGATTTACCAATCAATTTCGATCTCCTTTTATGCATGGGATGGCTTGGGCGAAGCCCGCTATGTTGGCATGGAAAACTATATCGAACTGATGGATGATGGTGCCTTTGAGGTCTCTCTTTGGAACAATCTGAAATGGCTGTTATTCTATCTTCTCGCCATTCCAGGTGGGCTGTTTATTGCGCTGTTTCTGAACCAGACCGTCACAGGGATACGCATCTATAAATCGCTGTTTTTCTTTCCTTTCGTGCTGTCACAGGTCGTTGTTGGGTTGGTTTTTTCTTGGTTCTACCTGCCAAATGAAGGCTTATTGAACAGCATCCTCGCAGTCGTGGGGCTTGATCCGGTCAACGTCTTGGGCGACCCGACGATCGCAACTTACGGCATTATTGCTGCTGGATTATGGCCGCAGACGGCCTACTGCATGATCCTGTACCTGACAGGGTTAAATGCCGTGGACCCAGAGCAAATCGAAGCCGGACGTCTAGATAATGCAAGGGGATGGAAAATGCTGTGGTATATCATCATTCCTCAACTCAAACCCGCAACTTTCATCGCCTTTGTCGTGACAATTATCGGTGCTTTGCGCTCCTTTGATTTGATCTCAATCATGACCAATGGTGGACCCTTTGGTCAGACCCGTGTGCTGTCGTTTTACATGTTCGAAAAAGCCCTGTCAGAATATGGATTTCGCATGGGGTATGGTGCTGCGATTGCGGTTATACTCTTTCTGATCATGCTCGTTTTCATCGCCTATTTCTTGTGGTCCATGTGGCATGAGGAACAAGGCCGATGACCCGCATAGAATTTGACACGCTTTGTGCTGCACACCCGGGCGCTACTCTGTCCGGAACAGGGGAATTGGACGCCTGGAAAGTCGGCGGCAAAATGTTCGCCTGTTTTGGGCACGAAGAGAAACGCGCGCTCAACACAGAACATGTCGCCATAAAATGCTCAGACGCTGAAACGGCCGCTATGTTGATAGATGCTGGTGCTGCCACCAAACCGCCCTATTTTCATCGCTCTTGGGTGCAGCTAGCCTTGCCGCCTTTGGAGACGGATGAGGCCACACACAGAGTGGCAATCAGCTATGAGACCATCCGCAGGGGTCTACCAAAAACAGTCCGGGAGGCGCTCTGATATGTTCCCAACACCGATTGAAAAAACACCCCGTTCTTGGCAGTTGACCTATCAATCGCTCCTGCCTTTGGCGTTGATCATGTGGTTGCTGCCGCTCATCGCGGTTGCTGTCTTTTCAATCAAGCCAGCCGCAGATTTTACCCAAGGCAACTATTGGGGCGTCCCCTCTTCCTTTGAGATGTTCAACAACTATGGCCAGGTATTTTTCAACTCTGACATGCCTCGCTACATGATGAACTCTGTGTTTATTACCGTTCCAACGGTGATTGGCGCTGTTGCACTGTCTTGTCTCGCCGGTTTTGCCCTTGGGGTTTATAAATTCAAATCAAATATTTGGATTTTCTTTATGTTTGTGGCCGGGAATTTTGTGCCCTTTCAAATCCTCATGGTGCCAGTGCGTGACTTGACGCTGGACATGGGCTTATACAACACAAAAACAGGCCTTGTGCTGTTCCATGTCGCTTTTCAAACCGGGTTCTGCACGCTGTTTATGCGCAACTTTATCCGCGCTCTGCCGTATGAGCTCATCGAGGCGGCACGTGTCGAGGGGATCGCGGAATGGAAGATTTTTTGGTACGTTGTCATCCCCTTGATGAAGCCCGCTATTGCAGCACTGTCTGTATTGATTTTTACCTTCATCTGGAATGATTACTTTTGGGCCGTTGTTTTGACCCAAGGACCAGAAAGCCAGCCCGTAACCGCCGGGATCACCTCCTTTAACGCACAATTCCGCGCTGCGTATCACCTGATGAGTGCCGGATCTATCGTTGCGGCCCTTCCACCTGTCTTGATGTTTTTCTTGATGCAGAAACACTTCATCGCAGGCCTAACGCTTGGGGCTGTAAAGTGACACACTTCTGGAGGCTGGACGATGGGCGCCAAACACTGGTTCTGGGGTCTCAGAACAGGCGTTGTCCTGAAATTCTCTATTGGGGCGCGCCCCTCCCGGTTTCGGAAGACCTGTCCCAACTCATTGCAGGTCTGACATTGGATGTGGCCGGGGGTATGCTCGATGCCAATCCGGACCTGCCCCTCTGCCCCGAAGCGGCGCGCAGTTTCCCCGGGCAACCCGGAATGGTTCTCTACGATTTATCTGGGGCACCAATTTTCCCTAAATTCAAATTATTGGACGTCGAGCAAGATCAATTCAGCCTGGCAGTAACCTGCGTTGATGCCCTCCTTAAGGTGACGTATCGCGCTGATTTTGTGCTGGATCCACAAACCAGTATCATTACATCCAGCGCTTTACTGCAGGCCAAGACGCCCCTGCACCTGCACTGGCTGGCCGCACCCGTTTTCCCCGCACCGCAAGACAGCGATGAAATGATTGACGTGTCGGGACGGTGGTGTGGTGAATTTCAGCTACAACGCACCCCATGGTCTGCAGGTATCCGCAGCCGCGAAAGCAGAACAGGACGCACCGGGCATGAACATTTTCCCGGACTAATTGTGCCTTGTCGCGGCGCGAGCAACACCCAAGGTGAGGCCTACGCGTTTCACTATGGCTGGTCTGGCGGACACCGTATGCTGGCCGAAGAATTGCCAGATGGCCGTCGGCAAATCCAGTTTGGTCACGCCGAACGTATTCAAATCGAAGCAGGAACAGAGTTCCACACAGCGCCGCAATATTCTGTGTATTCATCGAATGGGCTAAACGGATGTGGCGTGGCCTTTCAGAGACATTTGCGGGACCGGATCGTCAATTGGACAGGCGTCAGTCAATCGAGACCAGTACATTACAATTGTTGGGAATCTGTCTATTTCGACCATAATTTGGCTGACCTAAAAGACATCGCAACCCGTGCCGCTGCATTGGGTGCGGAACGTTTTGTTTTAGATGACGGCTGGTTTGGCAGGCGCGATGATGACACCTCCAGCCTGTCTGACTGGCACGTGGATCTGCGTAAATATCCTGATGGCCTCGGGCCATTGATCGAACATGTCCACCAAGAAAACATGAGCTTTGGGATCTGGTTCGAGCCGGAAATGATCAATCGCGACAGTGATACATACCGCGCCCATCCCGATTGGGCATTGGGGGAAAACGATCAAATCCTTGGGCGTCAACAAAGGGTCTTGAACATGGCGCTTCCAAAGGTGCGCGACTATTTGTTCGATCAAATCGCCGCCCTGCTCAGGAGCTACCCGATTGAGTACATCAAATGGGATCATAACCGTGTCCTGCCGATGCCGGATGCCGCACAAACACATGGAACCTATGCATTGCTCGACCGGCTGCGGGACGCCTTTCCACAAGTCGAAATTGAAAGTTGCGCATCAGGTGGCGGGCGCATCGATTTTGGGATCCTCAGCCGAATGCAACGGGTCTGGTTATCTGACAGTAACGACGCCGTGGAACGTTTGAAGATACAGCACAATGCGGCGCTATTTCTTCCTTCGGCAGTGACGGGCAGCCATGTCGGCCCACGACGTTGCCATACGTCGGGCCGTGTTTTGGACATGCCATTCCGCGCATGGGTGGCCGCACAGCGTCACATGGGGTTCGAAATGGATCCGCGCGAATTAACACCACATGAAACCGAAGAATTAAAAGAGGTTACCGACTGGTGGAAAGCCAACCGGGATTGGATGTTTGACGCCGACATCCTGCGTTTGGATACAGCCGACGCCAGCATCATCGCAGAACAACAAATGGATCGCGAAGCCTCGCGTTTCGTGGTTTTTGCTGGAAAATCCGGGACGTCATCGCAAATTGTGCCTCGCCCGCTGCGCCTGACAGGTTTACGCAAGACAGCGCGTTATAAAATACATCTACGCAATCGAGCGTCGGCATCTCATCTGTCACGCAATACATTGGCGTTAAAAGACAGAACATTGACCCTGACGGGGGCTGCGCTGATGTCAGGCGGTGTACGTCTCCCCTGGAGCTTTCCCGAAACAATGTGGGTGCTAGAAGGACAAAGGATTGAGGCGTGAACAGATGAAAAAAACCACACTCTTTTGGGCTAAAAAAACATTTTCAATTTGCCATCTGAAAAGGGGCTGAAACGATGAAAACGGCAACATTCCATGATCTTGAGGGAACTTCAGTCTATATCACAGGCGGTGGGTCCGGCATCGGCGCGGACCTCACCGACGGCTTTTTGGCACAAGGTGCAAAAGTCGCCTTTATCGGGCGTTCTGATGCCAGTGAGTTTGTGGCAAAAATGGAGGCCAAACACGGCGTGGCTCCGCTTTTTTTTCAAGGTGACATCACTGACACAGCCTATCTTAGGAAAACCCTGAATGACGCGGCCGGCGCACATGGGCCGGTGGCAACCTTAGTATCTAACGCGGCAAATGACATGCGTTATGATTGGCTTGGCCTCACCCCTGAGGACTGGGACAGCCTGATGGCGGTCAACCTCAAGGCCTATTTCTTTGCTGCCCAAGCCGTCGCACCAAGCATGCAGGCCGCAGGCAAAGGGTCGATCATTAATTTCAGCTCAATCAGCTATATGATGGGCAACCCGGGATACCCCGGATACACAGCTGCAAACGGTGCAATTACGGCAATGACCCGCAGTTTGGCACGGGAATTGGGGCCAAACGGTGTGCGCGTCAATGCATTGGCGCCCGGATGGGTTTTGACGCCACGACAGATGGAAAAATGGGCAACACCAGATGGTTTGGCCGCTCATTTGGACCGCCAATGCATCAAGACACATCTGCAACCACAAGACATTGTAGACGCTGTACTATTTATGGCATCTGACACCAGCCGCATGATGACCGGACAATGTATGGTTGTAGATGGTGGCGTGGTGACAACGGGGTAAGGCCTGCATGGATAACGCAATAAAACCAGACTGGATTGCAGTCGATTGGGGAACATCAAACCTGCGCGCCTATGCGATGCAGGGCGCAACTGTTTTGGCCCGAACGTCCTCAGCAGATGGGATGAGCTCTCTCTCGCCCGAGCAATTCGAACCGGCGTTACACGCCCTCATTGGCGCGTGGTTAGAACGAAAATCAGTTCCCGTCTTCGCCTGCGGTATGCTCGGGTCACGCCAAGGTTGGATCGAAGCCCCCTATCGGTCTGTCCCGGCAACCCCGATGGCGGAACGCTTGATCAAAGCCCCCACCAGCAGCGCTCTCGCCGTCTATATCGCTCCCGGGCTTTCACAGGCAAACCCACCCGATGTTATGCGCGGCGAGGAAACCCAGATCACAGGTTTTCTCAATCTCAATCCGAAATGGGATGGTGTGCTATGCCTGCCTGGGACGCATACAAAATGGGTTCATTTAAGCGCGGGAGAAGTCGTCAGCTTTCAAACTTTTATGACAGGAGAACTCTTTGCCTTGATGACGGGTGCTTCGGTTCTTCGCCACTCTGTCGCGACACAAGATTGGGACGCCCAATCCTTTGACACGGCGGTTTCCGCGGCAATCAGCAAGCCAGAATTATTGGCGGCCCGGTTGTTTGCCTTGCGCGCAGGTGACCTATTGCATGCGCGTGCGGCCGCAACGACAAAATCAGCGTTGTCCGGATATCTGATCGGGGCCGAATTGGCCGCCGCCCGCCCTTATTGGCTAGGGCAAAACCTCGCCATCCTTGGAATGGGGACACTGGCGACAGCTTATCAATCGGCGCTGGGTTCGCAAGGGGCCACTGCAATGCTGGTTGAGAGCGAGCGCGCAACTGTGGCCGGACTAACGGCTGCATATCGTTCATGGAAAGAGACAACATGACCCTACCTTTGATTGCCATCCTGCGCGGCATCACCGCGCCTGAGGTTTGCGCAGTAACACAAGCGTTGCTCGATGCAGGCATAACGCAGATCGAAGTTCCTTTGAACTCGCCTAAACCCCTAGACAGCATTGGCATATTAGTACGTGATTTCGGCGACCAAGCGCTGATCGGTGCAGGCACGGTATTGAGCGTCAAACAGGTCGAGCAGGTTGCTGATGCAGGGGGCAAGCTCATTGTGTCGCCAAATTGCGATCCAGAGGTCATCGCCGCCACAAAGAAACACGATATGCAGAGCTGGCCGGGGGTTTTTACACCAACCGAAGCTTTTGCAGCCATAAAAGCAGGCGCGGACGGTCTAAAACTCTTTCCCGGTGCCATGGCTGGACCTGCTGGGCTTGCAGCAATACGGGCCATTTTACCCAAAGGGACGCAGGTTTTTGCCGTTGGTGGTGCCGGGCCAGAAAACTTTGGCGATTGGATCAAGGCCAGTGCAGATGGGTTTGGTCTGGGATCAGCACTTTATAAACCCGGACTGTCCCCCGAAGACGTAGGCATTCGAGCACGCGCCATCGTCGCCGCATACTCAGCTGCACTGACATGACGGCGATCGTTTTTGATGAACGCAGCTGCACATTGGGCGAGGGCCCGTTGTGGCACCCGACTAGAAAACAACTATTCTGGTTCGACATCCTAGAAAAAAAACTGCTGACCCGCGATGCCGCCGGGCAACGTGATTGGTCCTTTGACGAAGACGTATCAGCCGCCGGTTGGGTCGATCGCGATACCCTTTTAATAGCATCCGCGACAGGGTTGTGGCGGTTTGACCTGCGTGACGGCGGCAGAACCAACGTGAGTGGATTGGAAACAGACACCAAAACCACCCGTTCAAATGACGGTCGCGCGGACCCGTGGGGTGGATTCTGGATTGGTACGATGGGATATAACGCAGAACAAAATGCGGGCGCGATATATCGGTTATATAAGGGTGAAATACGCAAGCTTTTCGGCGATATCACCATTTCAAACGCGATCTGTTTTGCCCCCGACCGTCGCTGCGCGTATTTTACCGATACCCCAACTGGCAAGATACTGCGCGTTTCACTGGACAACGACGGATGGCCAAAAGAAGCGCCCAAAGTATTGGTTGATTTGGCTCCAGAAGGATTGAACCCGGATGGGGCGGTTGTGGATACGTCGGGCAATCTATGGGTTGCACAATGGGGGGCGGCCCGGGTGGCTGTCTATTCAGATACCGGACTGTTTCTAAACGCCATTCCTTTGCCTGCACAACAGGTCACTTGCCCTGCCTTTGGAGGCGACGATTTGAAGACTTTATATGCAACATCCGCACGCATTGGTCTTGCCCAATCGGTGCACGAGGCGAGCCCAACGCAAGGCATGACCTTTGCTTGTGAGACAACATCACAAGGTATTCCAGAGCCGCAGGTGGTACTGTGAAACGATCCCTTGGCGTTTGTTATTACCCTGAGCATTGGCCCGAAGACATGTGGTCGCAAGACGCTGCACGCATGGTGGCCGCAGGCATAACATGGGTGCGGATCGGAGAATTCGCCTGGAGCCGAATTGAACCTGCGCCCGGCGAATTTTCATTTGACTGGCTGGACCGGGCGATTGATGTACTCGCCTCAGCAGGTCTCAAAATCATTTTAGGGACGCCAACCTGCACGCCACCACGCTGGATGCTGGAACGCTTCCCCGACATGTTGGCCCGAGACGCACAGGGACAATTGCGCAAATTCGGTGCACGCCGCCATTACTGTTTCAGCCACGCCGGTTACCGAGCAGCCTCGGGCCAAATTGCCGAGATTTTGGGACAACGCTATGGTCGAGATCCGCGCATTCACGCCTGGCAAATTGACAATGAATACGGATGTCATGACACGGTGATCTCCTATTCCGATGCAGCCTGCGCGGCCTTTCAAAGCTGGTTGGAAAACACCTATGGCGATGTGGCAACATTGAACAAGGATTGGGGCAATGTGTTTTGGTCTATGGAATATGATCATTTTGATCAGATCGAGTTGCCAAATTTAACGGTCACGCAACCCAATCCAAGCCACGAAATGGCGTTTCGCCGCTTTAGCTCTGACCAGGTTATTGCGTATCATGCCGTGCAAGTGCACGCGTTACGCGCCCACACCGATGCGCCGTTGATCCACAACTACATGGGACGCGTGCTTGATTTCGATCATTTCGAGCTGGGTGCCTCGCTGGAAATCGCAAGCTGGGACAGTTACCCGATCGGGTTTCTGTCAGATCGACTTGAGGGAACAAAAGCGCATAAATCACGCTACCTGCAGCAGGGCGACCCGGACATGCAGGCGTTCCATCATGATCTCTATCGTGCGGTCGGGCGCAACGGCCGTTGGTGGGTGATGGAACAGCAACCCGGCCCCGTCAACTGGGCCCCATATAACCCCGCGCCTCTGCCCGGGATGGTGCGTTTGTGGACATGGGAAGCCTTCGCCCATGGCGCCGAAGTGGTCAGTTATTTCCGCTGGCGTCAGGCCCCGTTTGCCCAAGAACAGATGCATGCAGGCTTACATCGCCCCGATGATATCGCGGCCCCAGGGCTGGCCGAGGCGGATCAAGTCGCGCAGGAATTGATCGATATGCCGGATGTCGATCACGCCCCGGCGCAGGTTGCCTTGATCTTTGATTACCCCTCAGAATGGGCTTGGTCGACCTTGCCTCAAGGCGCTGATTTCAGCTATTTCAGATTGGTGTTTGAGGCCTATCGCGCCCTTCGAAAACGCGGGCTGTCCATAGACATTCTGCCCTCGACTGTTTCTGATCTGAGCGCGTATAAACTTGTGTTGGCCCCTGGTCTGGCCACCTTGCCCGATGCCTTGATCGACGCCTTGGATCAGGTTGACACAATCCTTGGACCCCGTGCCAATGCAGTGACCCGTGAACTGGCAATCCCCACCCCCATGGGACCAAATCTGCCCAATCTTGCCTGTACCGTGACCCGGGTGGAAAGCCTACCCCCACAAAGCAAGCGTGATGTCTCATCTGGCGGTGCAGCCCTGCACTGGATTGAAACGCTGGAAGGAAAAGCTGAAGTCACCCTGTCCTATGCGGATGGCACGCCCTTTATGATGAGCCATGAACGCACCAGTTATATTGGCGGGTGGCCCGATGCCCAACTCTGGGATCACATCATCAAACGCGCCACAGACCGCTGCGGCATTTCAACCGAAATGCTCCCTGAAGGTTTGCGCATTCGGGACACCAAGGCGCATCGTTTTTATTTTAACTATGCGCCTGAGGCTATCACCTATCATGATCTGGAAATCCCGGCTGCAGGTGTCCATTGGGCCCGACACTAAGGGTCAGGTTTTCACATCAGGTTGCGTTCGCCCAATAAGACCCTGCATGTCTGTCATGTTTATAACGGCCTGACGGACGTGCTCCAATGCGACCTCAGCCGTTAGGCTATGCACATCATCAGGGCCGACATACTGCTCAAGATAGACGCGCAATGTTGCGCCTTCGGTACCGGTGCCGGACAAACGCAATACAGCACGCCCGCCGCCTACAAATTCAATCCGAAGCCCTTGGTTGTGGCTAACCGAGCCGTCAACCGGATCATGATATGAGAAACTGTCTGCCTGTTTTACTTCCAATCCGGACCAGGTCGTCGACGGCAGGGAGTCTAAAGAACCTTCTAGCTTTTGCATCAAGGTATTTGCAGCCTCCGTAGGAACCGCCTCGTAGTCATGGCGCGAATAATAGTTGCGTCCAAACGTCTCCCAATGTTCCTCGAGAATATCCGCCACGGATTGTTTGCGTTCGGCCAGAATGTTCAACCACAATAGAACCGCCCAAAGCCCATCTTTTTCGCGGACATGATCAGACCCTGTGCCTGCACTCTCTTCTCCGCATAACGTGACCTTGCCCGCGTCCAAAAGATTGCCAAAGAACTTCCAACCCGTGGGGGTCTCATAGCTCGCAATGCCCAGTTTTTCCGCAACACGATCGCTCGCAGCACTTGTCGGCATTGAGCGGGCAACCCCCGCCAACCCGCCCGCATAAGCCGGGGCGAGATGCGCATTCGCCGCAAGAACCGCCAGACTGTCTGAGGGGGTGACATAGGTGCCCCGCCCGACAATCATGTTCCGGTCCCCATCGCCATCTGACGCTGCACCAAAATCGGGGGCATCCGGCCCCATCATTTCATCCATCAAGGTTTTAGCCCACACGGGGTTGGGATCCGGGTGCCCACCGCCAAAGTCTTCGCTTGGCACAGCATTCAACACCGACCCTGCAGGCGCGCCCAACGTGTCCTCAAGGATTGCCTTGGCATAGGGGCCTGTCACCGCATGCATCGCATCAAACCGCAGCGAAAAACCGCCGCTGAACAGAGCGCGTATTTTATCAAAATCAAACAGCTTTTCCATCAAAGCTGCGTAATCTGTCACGGGGTTTACGACCTCGACGGTCATGCCCTCAATTTGATATTCGCCTTGGGTTTTCAGATCGATATCGGCCGCGTCCGATGTCGTGTATTCAGTGATTGATCCCGTCTCTTCGAACATACGCGCCGTGACAGATTCCGGGGCAGGCCCACCATTGGAAATATTGTATTTAATGCCAAAATCTTCGTCGATGCCGCCGGGATTATGGCTGGCTGACAGAACCAAACCGCCATCCGTTTTGCGATGTCGGATCAAATGCGAAACAGCCGGGGTCGACAACAGCCCCCCCTGCCCGACGATCGCACGGGTTGCGCCATTTGCCGCGGCCATCTTTAGAATGGTTTGAATCGCCTGAGCATTGAAATATCGCCCGTCACCGCCAACGACAAAGGTCTTGCCTGACGCCCCGCCAATCGCGTTGAACGTGGATTGCACGAAACATTCGAGATACCCCGCCTCCATAAAGACCCGTGTCTTTTTGCGCAGACCTGATGTGCCGGGTTTTTGACCTTCAAAGGGGCCTTTGGAAATAGTGATCGTTGTCATGTGCGGTCCTTTCCTAACTGTGAAGCGCGGCCTGCCTTTGTCATGATCGCAGCTGTATTTTCTATGTCTTGTCCTGCTTTTATCTGCTGTATCGAAAGCGGATAGCGTCTACGCCAATTTGGGTGCTCGTCCACCGTACCGGGCAGGTTTTGAGCATCACTTAGGCCTAGAATATCCTCAAGCTGCACCGCAACAAGAGCCGCAGGGCTTTGTGCCAAGGTTGCATGAATTTTGTCACGCAACGCAGGGGTCACCTGTTTAGGTAACACCTCAGGTGCGCTAACGCCTGCGAGTTGTCTTTTCTCGTCATCTCGCAAGGTTTTCGCCCTTACTGCGTCTGGCGCATCTATCCATCCAAGTTTTTCCCACCATTGAATATCCCCGCACTGCCAAAATCCGGCCAGCGTTGGTGTGTCGTGTGTCCCGAAACAGGCCAATGATTGTGGTCTTAAATCCTGAGCAGATGTGAAACATCCTTTGGAGTCTTTCTCATATTGCAAAACGCTATAGCCATATAGACCAGATTTCGCCATTTCTTCACGAAACCCGGTGGGAACCAAGCCCAAATCTTCGCCCACGATGACAGTGCCTGCTTTTTGCGCTTCGATCGCAATGATCGCCATCAACGCGTGGGACGGCTGGCGTATATACCCGCCCGGGCTGCCATCTTCGGGGATCCAAAAGCTGCGCGTCAGGCCAAGCGCATGATCAATGCGCAGCACGCCGCTGTGGCGCATATTTTGCTGCAACACAAACCGCAAAGCATCATATCGTCCTTGTTGCAATTTACGTGGTGACAGCGCGGCCAATTGCCAATTCTGTCCAGCCGGGCTCAGGTGATCCGGCGGAGCCCCGAGCGTTACGCCAGTTGCCGTTGCAGCTGTTTTCCCCCAGCTTTCAGCCCCCCCAACCCGTGCACCAACAGCCAAATCAAGGTATAATCCCAACGACATGCCTGAACCGATGGCCTGCTGTTGCGCTCTTGTCAGCTGTGCATCCGCGCGCCATTGCATCCATTTGTGAAACAAAACACGTGTCGGATCGGCCTGTGCGGCGGTCGGCACATCATCGGGCCAATTGCGCCAATCAGCGCCATGGATCGCGCTAATTGTTTCAAACAGCGCAAAATCATCAAGCCCTGCGCCCCCCGTTTTACAGAACTGCTCAAAAGCGGCAGTTTCAGACGTCTCCGCGCGATCTCGAAATTGTTTGAACGCGTTTTCGAGCGCGAGATGATGTCCATCACGGTGCGCCGCATAATCAATCAAAGGCAGTAATTTTTGCGGTTGAGCACGCTGAATGTGAATGTGGTCTGTGTTCAAAAACCCACGGTGTGTCGGGGAGTAAGGGCTGATGGTTTCGGTTGCTGCGCCTCCCAGAGCATGAACCGGATTTACCCCAAGAAAAGCCGCACCATGTTGGCCAAAAACTTGTGCAAGTTCGGCGAGGTCATGGAAATCCCCCAGTGATTTAGGCGCATCGCCCGTCAATCCGTAGAGCGCCGCCATCCCTCCCCAGACATGCTCTTGCCCGGTTAAATCGTTCAAAGACGGTACAGAAGCCGGTGCAACAATCAAATTTGCACTCTGTTTCCCGTTTGGGCCATCCAAATGCAACACATGCAGGCCAACAGGCAGCGCTGGCAGTGTGACACTGTCTTCGCTCCGCCCTTCGGCTAGGATGTTACCGGAACTTTCTGATAGAACCGACCACGTAACCGGCGCGCGAACTTGAATGCAGCAGATTGTTGCAACTTTGACCACAACGTCGTGGGCGACATATTGTACAGAATGTGCCGAGAGCAACGCGGCATGGCTTTCCTCGACTTCAGCGTCAGTATCAACGGCCAATCCATTGGCCCGCAACATGGCCCGTTGGGTATCCGGCGTTGTGACATGTACCCGACGTTGCATGTCCTTATATTCAGGGAATACCCCGACAAGATCCGCAAGGTTCTTGAGCGTCTGATCAGTGTTCATTCATTGCACCGATTTCGACCAAGGAAAGGGCAAGAACTTGCTCTTCCTGAACGGTGATGGTCGCAGTCTGAATGGGGCGCGGTGTTTGTGTATGTTGTGCAGTGTCGATGCAAACCATCCAACCCCAGCCTTTGGGCGTGTCGGGTAAAATAACTGCCTCTGATGTTTGGCCGCGATGGAAAATAACAAACACAGCATCCGGGTTCGCAATGTCCAATGAGGCTTCAGCTGAACATCTGTACAACACACACAAGGAGGACAATCCCGGATCGCGCCAGTTCAGATGATGTCCCGAGAAATCAAACCATTCGACATCAGAAAGCCCATCCGAGGGGCGCGCAGCGCCGTGTAAAAACAGTGACTGACGCAAGGCAGGATGTGCGCGGCGAAACGCAGATACATGCGCGACGAATGCACTATCGTTTTTGTAATTTTCGGACCAATCGAGCCAGGCAATTGGTGAATCCTGACAATAAGCATTGTTGTTGCCGTCTTGCGAATTTCCCATTTCGTCACCAGCAAGCAGCATGGGCGTTCCCTGTGATAAAAACAGCGTGGCCAACATGTTGCGCTGTCTTCGTGCCCGGCGGGCCAATATTTCTTTGTCCTTGGTCGCCCCTTCCACCCCGCAATTTTCCGAATGGTTGGTATGATGGCCGTCTTGGTTGTTTTCGAGATTTGCCTCATTGTGACGTTCATTATAAGCGGTGATATCCGCCAGCGTGAACCCGTCATGAGCCGCGATGAAGTTAACCGATGACCACACACGGCGCCCGCCCCAGTCAAATTCATCCGCCGAGCCGAGCAGTCGTGCACCAAGGTCCTGTGCACTATGTGCGTCCCCTTTCCAGAACCGGCGCACCGTATCACGATAGGCATCATTCCATTCCGCAAATTCAGGCGGGTATGCGCCCAGTTGATACCCACCCGGTCCTATATCCCAAGGTTCGGCAATCATTTTGACCCCGGCCAACATTGGATCCTGACGCAATGCATCAAGGAAACCGCCCTTTTGGTCAAACCCATGGTCTTCGCGGCACAGCGTTGTGGCCAAGTCAAAACGAAACCCGTCAATGCCCATACAATCCACCCAGAACCGCAAGCTGTCCAAGACCATCCGCAACACATGTGGATGCGCGACGTTAACAGTATTTCCTGTCCCTGTGTCATTCACGTAATAGCGCGGTTGCCCTTTGATGAGACGATAATAAGAGGCGTTATCCAATCCCCGAAAGCTCAGCGTCGGGCCCCTGTGGTCACCTTCGGCAGTGTGGTTATAAACCACATCTAGGATCACTTCGATGCCGGCAGCGTGAAACCGGCGCACCATATCGCGAAAACCCAACAGCCCCTCTGGCCCAAAATAACGCGGTTCTGGCGCAAAGAACCCGATGGAATTATAACCCCAATAGTTAACCAATTCCTTTTTCAGCAGAAAACCGTCGTTGATAAAGGCATGCACGGGCAATAACTCAACTGCCGTAACGCCCATTCTCTGCAGATGTTCTATCATCGGCGCACTGGCCAAACCTTCGTAGGTTCCGCGCAGGTTATCGGGCACATCGCTGTGTTGTTGGGTCAGCCCCTTAACATGGGCTTCATAGATAAACGTGCGATCCCAAGGCGTTTCAAGACGTGGCTCCCCGCCGGGAAACATTTTCGGGTCAGACACCACGGATTTCGCCACAAAGGGTGCGGAGTCTGTGTCATCAAAGGACAAATCCTGCCTGGGGTCTTCTGGTGCATATCCCAGTAGCTGTGGGGCGTCTTCAAATCCACCCTTTAATTCCCGTGTATAGGGATCGAGCAACAATTTGTTCGGATTAAACCGATGACCGTGTTCAGGATCAAAGGCACCATAGGCACGGTAACCGTAAACGGTTCCCACTGGCAGACCGGCAACACGGCCATGCCAGATGTCACCCGTTCGTTCCGGCAACATGATGCGCCCCGTTTCGAGCAAACCATCCTCTGTATAGAGGCATAGCTCCATTGCCGTGGCATGCGCAGAAAAAACAGCGAAGTTCACCCCTTCGCCGTCAAAATAAGCTCCCATCCGGGCTGGGCTACCGGCGGTGACGTTGAATTCCATTTTCAGGTTATCCGTCTAAAGTCTTTTTATAAATATCATGATAGGCGTGGCAGGATGTTTCCCACCCGACCGGATGGCGCATGCCGCGTCGTACCATGCCGGCCCATATTTTGGGTTGTGCGAATAAATCACAGGTCCGATGGATCGCATGCGACAGCGCGGGTTCAGTCACCGGTGCAAATTGTACGCCAGTGGCGCAATTGGCGGCCAGCGCTGCCTCATTTGCATCAATCACGGTATCCGCCAAACCGCCCGTCCGCGCCACCACTGGGACTGTGCCGTACCTTAGCCCATAGAGTTGCGTCAAACCGCAAGGTTCAAACCGCGAGGGTATTAGAATGGCGTCGCTGCCCCCTTGAATAAGATGCGAGAGCGCTTCGTCATATCCGATGATCACACCAATCGCGCCAGGATAGCTATGGGCAGCCGCAACCAACCCTGCTTCGAGATCACGATCCCCACTGCCCAACACTGCCAACCGCGCGCCGCGCCCTACCAGCGCGGGCAATGCATCCAGCAAAACATCGATACCTTTTTGTGTGGTCAGACGGCTCACAATACAAAAAAGCGGCGCGTCATCCGCTGGGTCCAAACCAAAACGCTCCAATACCGCGTTTCGGTTCTTTGTTTTGGCCTTTAACCCGCGCACCGTATAGGGGGCGAGCAACTCGCTGTCAGTTTCCGGGTTCCAGATATCAAGATCAATGCCATTCAAGATCCCAGAGACATCCGATTGGCGCGATGCCAGAAGCCCCTGTAATCCCATGCCAAATTCAGGTTCCATGATCTCCCGCGCATAGGTCGGGCTGACCGTGGTGACCTTGGTCGAATAGACAATCCCGGCCTTGAGGAAGGATATTTTTCCCCAGTATTCGATCCCGTTCTGGTTAAACAGCTCAGGGTTAAGCCCCAATTGATGAATCATTTCGGGAGAGAAAAGCCCCTGAAATGCGATATTGTGAATGGTCAAAACACAGGGCGGGGTTCGTTCGGGCATTTGGTGGAGATAAACGGGCACAAGACCTGCCTGCCAATCATGCGCATGCACGACATCGGGTTTCCAACCTGCTATTCCGGCAGCAGCGACTTCCGCAGCGGCCTTGGACAGAGCAGCAAATCGTAGCGCGTTGTCTTCCCAATCAACACCATTTGAATCCAGATAAATGTTCCCTTGGCGATCAAACAAATGGGCTGCGTCGAGCAACAGCAGATCAAGCCCGTCCGATTGCACAGACAACAACCGTGCTGGCCCGCCCATCAAATCCTGAGATTGCCAAACCACGACGCCCGATTGGGCGACGGGTTTGAGCGCCGGGTACAAAGGCATCATGACGCGTGCCTCAATATCCAATGCAGTCAGCGATTTAGGCACGGCCCCAATCACATCGGCCAGCCCGCCTGTTTTTACAAACGGGGCGCATTCGGAGGCGACAAAGAGAACCTTCACGTCAAGAATCCAATTTATCGATCATCGGCTGCGTGATGAGGCAAACCCCCTGTTCGGTTCTACGGAACCGTTTGGCGTCCAGTTCCGGGTCTTCGCCCACAACCAAACCCTGCGGGATCACAACCCCCCGATCTACAACAACATTTGTCAAACGGGCATTTCGATGGATTTCTGCATAAGGCATCGCAACCACCCCTTTGAGCTGGGAGAAGGAGTGCGTGCGCACACCTGTGAACAACAGACATTTCTCGAGCGTTGACCCCGAAATAATACATCCCCCCGATACCATCGAGGACACAGCCGACCCACGACGACCCTCTTCGTTATGAATAAACTTGGCTGGCGCGGTGAGTTCCGAATAGGTCCAGATGGGCCATTCCGTATCGTAAAGATCCAGTTCAGGTTCAAAATCCGTCAGGTCGATATTGGCCTGCCAGAAGGCATCCACCGTCCCCACATCACGCCAGTAGGCTTCGTGTTCGTTCTCGGTACGCACACAGGAGCGACTGAACGGGTGCGCGATGGCTTTGCCTTCACGCACGATTTTGGGGATCACGTCCCCGCCAAAGTCGTGATTGTAGCCTTCCTGCGCCTCGCATTCAGCCATGACTTTGAACAGATACTCTGTCTCAAAGACGTAAATCCCCATGCTGGCCAGAGCACGATCAGGATCATTCGGCATTGCGGGCGGATCTTTGGGCTTTTCGACAAAATCCAAGATCTTGTCGTCGTCATCGACCTTCATGACGCCAAAACCTGTGGCCTCCATCCGGGGCACTTCGATGCAGCCCACGGTCACATCTGCACCGCTTTCGACGTGGTGCTTGATCATCAGGGAGTAATCTTGCTTGTAGATATGATCGCCTGCCAGAATGATGATATATTTGGGGCCGTAACCTTCGATAATATCCTTGTTCTGCGCAACCGCATCGGCGGTGCCCTTGTACCAGTTTTCGTTGTTCAACTGCTGGGATGCGGGCAGAATATCGAGGCTTTCGTTGCGCTCAGCACGAAAAAAGCTCCACCCCCGCTGCAGGTGGCGGATCATCGAGTGCGCTTTGTATTGGGTTGCGACGCCAATGCGGCGTATGCCTGAATTCACAGCATTCGACAGTGGAAAGTCGATAATGCGGCTTTTACCACCAAAATACATCGCTGGTTTTGCCCGGCGATCAGATAATTCATATAGGCGACTGCCACGCCCTCCTGCCAAAACGAAAGCCATCGTTTGCTGTGCAAGCCGTTGCGATTCACGATTCATCGATTCTCCTCCCCTAAAAAAATTGCTCCGCCACCCGGAATGTTCTTATGATTTCAAACTAAAGAAAAGTGTTGTTAAAGGTGGCAGGTTTAATGAGACCGATTGCCCCCGCCCATCTGCCGCCACAGCTTCGCTGTCAACGCCCCCCATATTTCCAAAACCGTCGCCGCCATATTCATTGGCGTTGGTGTTCAAACGTTCAACCCAATGCCCTGCGCCGGGCACGCCGATCCGATAATCGGAACGCGCAACAGGGGTGAAATTCGACACTACGAGCACATCATCTGTGTCTGCGCTCCCCTTGCGAATCCAGGCAAAGACTGAATCGTCCGCGCTATTTTCTTTAATCCATTCAAAACCTTCCGGTTTTGTATCCTGTTCGTAAAGCGCAGGCGTGCCGCAATATAGAACATTCATATCCCGGACGAGGTTTTGAACCCCTTTGTGCAACGGCGTGTCCAGCAAGTGCCAATCAAGACTGGTGTCATGGTTCCATTCCAGACCTTGAGCAAACTCACAGCCCATAAACAGCAGTTTCTTGCCCGGATGCCCCCACATGAAACCATAATAGGCCCGCAAGTTGGCGAATTTTTCGCCACCCTGCCCGGGCATTTTGTCCAACAAAGAACCTTTGCCATGCACCACTTCATCATGGCTGAGCGGCAAGACAAAATTCTCTGAAAACGCATAATGCAGCCCAAAGGTCATTTTGCTGTGATGGTGTTTTCGATGGATCGGGTCTTCGGCCATGTAGCTGAGCGTGTCGTTCATCCAGCCCATATTCCATTTGAACCCAAAGCCAAGCCCGCCCGCATCAACCGGGGCGCTCACGCCGGGAAAAGCCGTGGATTCTTCTGCCACTGTCATTACACCGGCGACTTCACCATAGGCTTGAACATTCATCTGCTGTAAAAAACTGATGGCTTCGTAGTTCTCGCGGCCACCGTCTTTGTTCGGAATCCATTCACCGTCGTTGCGGGAATAATCGCGGTAGAGCATAGAGGCCACGGCATCTACCCGCAGTCCGTCAATGTGATGTTCTTCCAGCCAATAAAGAGCATTTGCCGTCAGATAATTGGCAACCTCCGCGCGGCCGTAGTTATATACAAGAGTGTTCCAATCCGGGTGGAACCCTTCTTTTCGATCCGCATGTTCATAAAGCGGTGTGCCATCAAACTGCCCAAGACCATGCGCGTCTTCTGGAAAATGGCCCGGAACCCAATCGATCAGAACCCCAAGATCAGCTGCATGACATGCGTCAATCAACGCGCGGAATTCATCAGCTGTCCCGTGACGAATGGTTGGGGCAAACAAGCCTACTGGCTGATAGCCCCAAGACCCGTCAAACGGAAACTCAGAGACCGGCATCAGTTCGATATGTGTGAAACCCATATCCTTGACATAGGTCACGAGTTCTTGCGCCAATTCAGCATAGCTCAGCGGTCTGTTTTGCGCTTCGGGCACCCGTTTCCAAGAGCCTAAATGCACTTCGTAGATCGAAATCGGCTGATCAATCCGGTGCAGAGCTTCCCGCTTGTTCATCCACTTCGTGTCTCGCCATTTATACGTTCCAATGTCACGTACAACAGATCCTGTGCGCGGAGGATGCTCCGCCCCAAACCCGACCGGATCAGCTTTTTGTGGCAGCAACGTCCCATCCGCGGATAGGATTTCGTATTTGTAAACTTCGCCATCCCCGAGGGCAGGCACAAAAACCTCCCACACGCCGGTTTGGCCACGGCGGCGCATCAACGTTCGGCGCCCGTCCCAAACGTTAAAATCACCCACAACAGAAACACGCATGGCATTGGGTGCCCAAACCGCGAAATGTGTGCCCATCACCCCATCATGTTTGATCACGTGCGCTCCAAGAACACGCCACAACTTGCGGTGGGATCCTTCGCCCAAAAGATGCTCGTCGATCTCTCCCATCACGGGGCCAAACCGATAGGCATCATCTGCGATCCATTCATGATCGCCTTGGCTTACCCGCAGATGATATGCAAACCGCTTGCGACGTCGCGTGGCGACACCCTCAAACAGACCTGGCGCACCGTCACAGGGTTTCAGCGACACGATTTTGCGGCCCGTTTTGGGGTCTATCGCGTCAATGGCCGATGCCTCGGGCACATAGGCCCGAACCGTTAGTTTTCCATCAACCTCATGCAGACCCAAAACAGAAAATGGATCACTATGACGTCCAGCGGTAATGCGTTCTACATCTTGGGGGTTAATGGGCACAATAACCTTCCTTTCAGGCGACGTCTTTGTTGTCTTTTCCACGCTCGAGCAGGCTTTCGACTTGCCAGATGTCTTTGGCATATCCGCGGATCGTGCGATCAGAGGAGAACCAGCCGACACGCGCTGTGTTAAGTGCGGCCATTTTACCCCATGCAGATCGATCCAAGAATGCGCCATCTACGATGCGCTGCGTGTCATAGTAGCTGTCAAAATCGCATGTCACGAGGAAATAATCGTGGTTCGTTAATCCTTCGACCAAGCCTGCGTACCGGCCTTTGTCTACGCCCGAGAAAATACCGTTTTTGATTTGTTCCAACACCTGCGTCAGCCGCGGGCTCGCATCAATTGCAGCTTTTGCAAATCCAGGTTGTTCCCGGCGGGCTGATACCTCTGACGCCGTTAGCCCGAACAAAAAGAAGTTTTCTGCCCCGACACATTCGCGGATTTCAACATTTGCGCCATCAAGAGTACCAATTGTTGGCGCCCCGTTCAGTGCGAATTTCATGTTACCGGTGCCGGAAGCTTCCTTGCCTGCCGTCGAAATTTGTTCAGACAGATCAGACGCCGGAATAAGCAGTTCCGCCATAGAGACGTTGTAATTTTCGGGATAAACGATTTGCAAATAGTCGCGCGTGACGGGGTCTGCATTGATCACACGGGCAGCGTCATTAATGAGGTTAATAACCTCCTTCGCAACCACATAGCCCGGCGCGGCCTTGCCGCCGAAAATCTTAACCCGAGGGGTCCAATTGGCATTGGGATTGTCGCGGATATCGTTCCACAGAGCGACCGTTTCCAGCAGGTTCATCAACTGACGTTTATATTCATGAATGCGTTTGATTTGCACATCAAACATCGCGCTTGGGTCAATCGACACGCCATCGCGTTCTTTCAGCCAATTGGACAAACGTTCTTTGTTCGTATCCTTCGCGCTTTGGAATTTGTCCAGAAACGCGCTGTCCTCCACATGAGGCACCAGACCTGAAAGTTGTTCCAGGTTATCCGGCCAGTTTGTACCGATCGTCTCATTGATCAGGCCACGCAGCGGGCGGTTGCAAGAATAGAGCCAACGGCGTGGCGTAATCCCATTGGTCTGGTTGATGATCCGATCCGGGTAAGCTTGGTTTAAATCAGCAAAGACCGTTTCTTTTACCAAATCAGAATGAAGCGCGGACACGCCATTGACGTGATGCGCCATAATGAACGCAAGCTCACCCATTTTGACTTCGCCATTTTCCAAGACACGAATGGTGTCGCCTGCCGTGGCAAAATGCGCAGCTTCAATCAACTGGATAATATCGTAGTGGCGCGGCAAAACGCGCGCAAACAGATCTTGTGGCCAACGCTCCAAGGCTTCTGGCAATAGCGTGTGGTTGGTATAGGCCAAACATTTGCGCGCGATGCTGATCGCCTGCGAGACTTCAACATCATGAAGGTCGATCAACAAACGCACCAATTCAGGCCCGGCAATCGCCGGGTGTGTGTCATTCAACTGAATGGCAACGTGATCGGACAGTTCTTTGAGCACGCCCCCTTCGCTGAGGAAGCGCCGCAACAAGTCCTGAAGAGAGGCTGACGTGAAAAAATACTCTTGCTTGAGACGCAGTTCTTTCCCAACATCCGTCGTGTCATCTGGATAGAGCACTCGGCTGATCGTCCGCGCCAAGGCTTCGGGTGCGCTGGCAGCGATGTAATCCCCACGGTTAAAGCTGTCCAAATCAAAATGCATCGTAGGCTTGGCTGCCCATAGACGCAATGTATTTGCCCAACGACCCTGCCATCCCAAAACAGGTGTGTCATAGGCTGACGCAATCACAGTTTCGCTGGGTTTCCAGATTTTTTTGCCCGCTTCCTCACTGACATGGCCACCAAAACAAATCGGATAAGACACTTCAGGGCGTTCAAATTCCCAAACATGGCGTTGTGCCAGCCATGTTTCCGCCGTTTCCATTTGCACCCCGTCTTCGAAATGCTGTTCGAACAATCCATGTTCATAGCGGATGCCATAGCCATAGGCCGGAATGCCCAAAGTCGACAAAGAGTCCATAAAGCAGGCCGCCAGACGCCCCAATCCGCCATTTCCAAGTGCCGCGTCAGGTTCATTGGCAACAACGGACGTGTAGTCCTGCCCCAATTCCGTGATCGCTTGCTCTGCAATTTCTTCGAGCCCAAGATTTACCGCAACGTCCTCGATGAGGCGACCAATCAGGAATTCCATGGAAAGATAGTAAACCCGTTTACCGCGTTCTTCATAGGTTTTACGCGTGCTTTCAAACCAAGGATCAACCACATGATCACGTAGGCTATGGGCCAGTGCCATCCGCCAATCATAGAGAGACGCATGTGCTGGATCTTTTCCCAAAGATAGCTTGAGGTGGTTCACAATCGTGTCACGAAAAGCACTGACTGTGATGGCGGAATTACTGGATGCGGACATTGTATCTCTTTGCGTCTGTTACAAAATTGTCTTGGTTCAGGGACATTGTTTAATCAGTAAGGCTGGAAAGACTGGGTCGTATCTGGCGATCTATTCATTTTACGAGTTCTTTGGCCCAAGGCGGGTTCGCTCCAGCCCGTGAAACAGTTACGGCGGCCACCTCTGCCCCACGTTCCAACGCCGCTTTGACAGAGGATGCAGTGAAGGCGCTTAGCTTTGTTTTTTCGAGAATGCCTGCGGTATGGAGCGCGTTCAGGACACCTGAGTTAAATGTATCACCTGCTCCGACAGTATCGATGACGGTTGCCTTGGGGGCAGGTACGTCGATCTGGTCGCCATTTGCTAAAAACCCAGAGGCCCCCGAACTACCACGCGTTATGATGATCAAAGACGGCCCCTGCTCCAACAGGGCGGCGATTTTTACGTTTTCCGGATCACTGCCTGGTGAAATCCAATCCAGATCTTCGTCCGACACTTTCAGTATATCCGCCGCTGAAATCATGCGTGATAGACGTGCACGATAGCGTGTCTCATCCCGAATGAAACTTGGGCGAATATTTGGGTCCAAAGCGATGATGCGGGTCTTTGTTTCCTGCTCTGCCAAGGCCGCGTAGAAATCGGCGCAGGGTTCTGAAATCAGGCTAATTCCGCCAAAATACAGCGCCGAGATATCCTCAGGCAAACTGGGCAAAACATCGGGTGTCAGGCTACGCCCGGCTGTGTTTTCATCATAAAACGTATAGGTCGCATGGCCCTTGTTCAGACGCACAAAGGCCAAAGTCGTTGGCAGATCAGACGAAATCGCAAAACTGGCGTCCACGTTACTGGCCGCCAGATCTTGTTGAAGTTGTTTTCCGAATAAATCTGAAGACAGCCCCGTCAAAAAGCCTGTCGGCGAGCCTAAACGCCCCAAACCGATTGCGGTATTGAATATCGCCCCGCCGGAATGTGGTACGAATCCATCAGCCCCTGCTTTAGTTGGCGACGGGATCATGTCGATCAGTGCTTCTCCACAACATAGGATCATCGCTTCACTCCTCGGTCCTTAAACAATACCGCCTCGATTAACGCAGCGTCACGCGCCCAGAGTACTGGCCGCTTTGGCGAGCGCTTCAATTCCGGCCCAATCGCCAGCCGCAACCAAATCACCCGGCGCAACCCAGCTTCCGCCGGCACAAACCACGTTAGGCAGTGACAGGTAACTTTGAGCATTTTGAGGGCTCACGCCACCTGTTGGGCAAAAAGATATTTGCGGTAAAGGCGCGCCAATTGCCTTGAGCGCAGGTGCGCCACCTGAGGCCTCGGCGGGGAAAAATTTCAACATGTCATACCCGCGCTCAAACAAACGCATCGCTTCGCTCGCGGTTGCCGCACCCGCAAGCAACGGTAAACCTTCGGCTTCGCAGGCATCAATAAGAACATCCGTGGCGCCGGGAGACACTCCAAAAGTAGCCCCCGCAGCCTTGGCCGCGCGCACATCTTCTGGCGTTACCAATGTGCCAGCGCCCACAACCCCACCGGGGACCTTGGACATCTCGGCGATCACTTCTAGTGCGACGGGCGTGCGCAGCGTAACCTCTAACGCAGGCAGGCCGCCAGCAACGAGGGCCTCAGCCAACGGCCGCGCCTTACTTACATCGTTTACGACCAAAACCGGCACAATTGGTGCCAGCCCGCAGATTTCACGAGCGCGTTTACTTGCCTCTTGGGGAGTCATTTGACGTTTCCTTTATTAAAAGAGCACACAGGCGCCTGTGTCTGCCGTTCCCACCTCACGGCGAAATCCAGCGAACAGTTCACGACCAAGCCCAAAGGCGTTGCCAGAAAGATCCGCTTGGGCTGGCGCGCGCGCCAGAACCTCTTGGTCGAGAATTTCCAATGTGCCCTTGATTGCATCGACGCGCACAATATCCCCGTCTTTCAGCTTTGCAATAGCACCACCGTCCAACGCCTCTGGGCTCACATGAATGGCTGCCGGAACAGAGCCAGATGCGCCAGACATGCGGCCATCAGTCACCAAAGCGACATTTATTCCGCGTGCCTGCAAGTTCTTTAACGGCGGCGTCAAGCTGTGCAATTCCGGCATCCCATTCGCCTTAGGCCCCTGAAAACGAACAACAATAATAGTGCTTTCTGTAATTTCACCTGCGCGACAGGCAGCCTTGACCGTTTCCTGATCATGGAACACACGTACCGGGGCTTCTACAATTTGATGTTCAGGTTTAACGGCGGAAACTTTCATCACCGCGTTGCCCAACGATCCACTGAGACGCCGTAAACCGCCGGTCTCTTGGAAAGGATCACCCGCAGGGCGAACAATTTTTTCATTTAAGCTCTTGGTTGTACCCGGTTCCCAGACAACTTCACCGTGTTTTAGCTTGGGTTCTTGCGTGTATAGCTCCAAGCCGCCACCTGCGACCGTTTTAGTATCCGGATGAAGCAAGCCTGCGCTCAGCAATTCATGGATCATGTAGCCAAGTCCACCCGCAGCATGGAAATGATTCACATCTGCCAAACCGTTCGGATACACCCGTGCAAGCAGTGGGGTAACTTCGGACAGATCAGAGAAATCTTGCCAATCCAAAATGATGCCGCCTGCACGCGCCATTGCAACGAGGTGGATTAACAGATTGGTAGATCCGCCCGTCGCATTTAACCCGACGATCCCGTTCACAAAGGCCTTTTCATCCAGCACATCGCAAACCGGCGTATAATCATTGCCCAAATCAGACAATTCCAACGCGCGCTTCGCACCAGCCTTGGTCAGCGCATCGCGCAAGCCAGTATTTGGCGTTACAAAGCTTGTCCCGGGCAAATGCAGCCCCATGAACTCCATAAGCATCTGGTTTGTGTTCGCAGTGCCATAAAACGTGCAGGTACCCGGCCCGTGGTAGGCGCTCATTTCAGCGGCCATGAGTTCTTCGCGACCCACTTCGCCTGCGGCAAACTTCTGGCGCACAAGACTTTTTTCGTCATTAGACAAACCGCTGGTCATAGGACCAGCTGGTAGGAAAACGGTCGGGACATGCCCGAATGTTTGCGCCGCGATCACCAATCCGGGGACAATCTTGTCACAAACCCCCAAATAAACAGCTGCGTCAAATGTGTTGTGGCTCATGGCAACAACCGTCGCCATCGCAATCACATCGCGCGAAAACAAGCTGAGCTCCATACCCGGCTCACCCTGTGTCACGCCATCACACATCGCGGGCACACCACCTGCGACCTGCGCTGTGCCACCGGCATCGCGCGCGGCTTCGCGGATCAGCTCCGGAAAACGCTCGAAAGGCTGATGCGCAGACAACATGTCATTGTAGGTCGTCACAATGCCAAGATTACCAGCAGATTCACGCGCCAATTTATCCTGATCTGGCCCCGCGCCCGCAAAGGCATGAGCCTGCCCGCTACAACTTAGATGTCCGCGGGCAGGTCCTTTTACGCGCGCTGCATTCATCCGTTCCAAATAATCCTGACGTGGTTGGTCACTGCGCTCTATTATGCGCTGCGTTACACGATCAACAATTTGATTTAGTGACATATTTCAGCCTCCAATGTCCGGAAATTCCAGCGCAGTTGTTATTTACGTTTTGGCAAGCTGTGCCAATTTACGACCGGTATCGATCATTCTGTTCGCAAAACCCCACTCGTTGTCATACCAGCTGACAACACGGACCAAACCGTCGTTCGTGACTTTGGTCTGAGGTGCTGCAAAACACGATGAATGGTCATTGTGATTGTAATCGATAGAGACAGTCGGATCAGTCTCATAGGACAGAATGCCTTTCATCGGGCCTTCGGCAGCGGCTTTTATCGCCGCATTGATCTCTTCGATTGTTGTGGTTTTTTCAGGCACAAAGCACAGATCGACCAATGAAACGTTTGGCGTTGGAACACGAACAGCAGACCCCTCCAAGCGCCCCTCCAAATGTGGAAGTACCAATGAAATTGCCTTGGCTGCACCGGTTGACGTTGGCACCATAGACAGAGCTGCTGCGCGGCCACGGTAAGGGTCCTTATGCGCTGAGTCATGTGATGGCTGATCGCCGGTATAGGCGTGGATCGTTGTCATATACCCGGTTTTGATACCAACGGCTGCATCCAGTACAGCAGCAACAGGGGCCAGGCAATTTGTTGTGCAAGAAGCGTTTGAGATAACGATATCGTCTTTCGTCATATCTTTGTCATTCACACCAAAAACAACCGTGCGGTCAGCACCCGCGCCCGGCGCAGAAATCAAAACGCGCTTTGAGCCATTTTCAAGGTGTGTCGCTGCCTTTTCGCGGGCTGTGAAGAAACCAGTGCATTCCATCGCAACGTCGACACCGCTCCACGGCAGCTCCGCGGGATCACGCAGCGCCGTGACCTGAATGCTTTTACCATTCACGATAAGCGCATCGCCCTTAACCTCCACGTCGCCCTGGAAACGACCATGCACACTGTCATACTTTAGCAGATGCGCCAGCGTCTCTGGGCTGGAGAGATCATTGATTGAGACAACTTCCACGTCAGATACGTTATTTTCGATCGCTGCCCGCAATACTCCACGGCCGATGCGCCCAAATCCATTAATTCCAACTGTATGAGACATTCTGTTCCTCCTAAGCACATCGCCGCAAGGCGTACGATTTTGCTGTTTTCTTGTGTTAGCGCTAACAAGCACATTTAAACGAAAGTTTCAATGGTCGTTTTGAGCTTTCAGCTATGCGCTTATTGCAATACTGAAAACTTCAACCAAAGGTACAAAAGGATCAATAGCTTAGAGTTGCCTGAACTGCACGCCGCCAGGACGAATATTTTTCATCCCTGCGATTTTGATCCATTTTAGGTGTAAAAGTACGCTCTAAAGCCCAGCTTTCAGCAAACCCTTCTTGATCTGGATAGAGACCAGCACGTTGCCCCGCGAGCCACCCCGCCCCCAAGGCTGTCGTTTCTAACACTTGAGGTCGATCGACGGGCGCTCCGATTACATCGGATAAAAACTGCATTGCCCAATCTGAAGCAGACATCCCACCATCCACCCGCAATGTCGCGTTCGCATCGCTGCCGTACCAATCCGCCGTCATAGCCTCCAACAAATCCCGGGTTTGAAACCCGACGCTTTCCAGGGCCGCTTTTGCAAATTCTTCCGGGCCTGAGTTGCGCGTCAAACCAAATACCGCACCACGGCATTCCGGGTTCCAATAAGGCGCGCCCAAGCCAACAAAGGCCGGAACAAGAACAACATCCTGATGAGGATCGGCACTTTCTGCCAAAGGCTGAGTTTCCGCCGCACTGTCGATAATTTTCAAACCATCTCGAAGCCATTGAACAACCGCACCAGCGACAAAGATTGACCCTTCCAATGCATATGTCGGCTTGCCATCAAACTGATAGGCAATTGTCGTAAGCAGTCTATTTTTCGACAGAACGGCCTGCTCACCCGTATTAAGGAGCGCAAAACAGCCCGTGCCATAGGTTGATTTCAACATTCCCGGCTGAAAACACGCCTGCCCAATCGTCGCCGCCTGCTGATCCCCTGCAACCCCGAGAATGGGAATGGAACGGCCAAAGAGTTCCGGGCTTGTGACCCCGAAATCCGCCGCACAATCCATGACCTCAGGTAACATAGTGGACGGAATGTTAAACAGATCACAAATGGTCTGGCTCCACCGGCCTTTGTGAATATCGTAAAGCGATGTCCGCGCAGCATTGGTTGCATCGGTCACATGCGCAGCACCGCCAGTCAACTTCCAGATCAGGAATGAATCAACCGTACCAAAAAGCAATTCCCCCGCCTCGGCACGGGCACGTACGCCTTGCACGTTCTCTAAGATCCATCTCAGTTTCGTGCCGGAAAAATAGGGATCCGCGAGCAAACCTGTTCGGGCAGTGATCATTTCGTCATGACCAGCCTCGCGCAACGAGCGACAATAATCAGCCGTGCGCCGGTCTTGCCAAACAATAGCGTTGTATACTGGCTCTCCGGTCGCCCTGTCCCAAACAACAACGGTTTCGCGTTGGTTGGTTATACCAATGGCCTCAATCTCTGCCGGTACCAACCCGGCCTTTTTGATCGCCGCGCGACAGGTATCTATTGTTGTTGACCAAAGATCTGTGGGGTTGTGTTCGACCCAACCACTATCGGGAAAGTGCTGTGTGAATTCTTCCTGCGCGGTGGAGACAATCTTCATCCGGGCATCGAAAATAATCGCCCGCGAAGACGTTGTGCCCTGATCAATAGCCAAAATATGTGTCATTTATCCCCCCGAAAACCCCGCTTATGCCAACAGGCGTTTATCCATTTTGTCCCTGTTGCAATTGCTGCTTCACAAAGACATCTAGCGCCGCGACTTCCGCAACGGACATGCGCAAGCCCAGTTTATTGCGCCGCCATACGATATCTTGCGCCGTGCGCGCGTATTCATTTTTAATGAGCCACAAAACTTCCCGTTCAAAAAGACCGTTTTCGAAATTTCGGCCTAATTCTTCAGGCGTTTCAGCGCCCGCCATCACATCCCAAGCCTCTGTGCCATAGGCACGAACCAATCTGAGGGCGCAAAAATGGGTCAGAAACTCGAAATCTTCCCGCAACCTCAAAACCAAAGTTTCCACGCCGTTAACGCCGAAGTCACCGCCCGGCAGCGGGACACCTGCAGTCCAATGACCTGACGTGCCGGGGAAATAAGGTGCAATTTTTTCCAAAGCATCTTCCGCCAACCTTCGATAGGTCGTGATCTTTCCGCCGAAGACATTCAAAATTGGTGCGCCCCCGGTATCGTCCACCTTTAAGGTATAGTCCCGCGTCGCAGCCGTGGCGCTGCTGGCCCCATCGTCATACAATGGGCGCACACCAGAATACGTCCAGACCACATCTTCTACGGAAATCTCCTGCTTGAAATAATTGTTTGCGAATTCAATCAGGTAATCGCGCTCTTCGGGCGTACATTCAGGTTGTGTGCTTGGGTCCGGGTGTTCGGCGTCAGTTGTTCCAATCAACGTGAAATCGGATTCATAGGGGATTGCAAAAATAATTCGCCCATCAGTCCCCTGAAAGAAGTAACATTTGTCGTGTTGGAACAGCTTATGCGTGACAATATGGCTTCCGCGTACCAATCGAACTCCTTCTTTGGAGTTTACACGCACTTTTTGCTGTATAATATCACCAACCCAAGGGCCGCCCGCATTTACAAGCATCCGGGCCTGGCGCGTGACAACATGCCCAGAGGCCGTATCTTCCAGATCGACCTCCCATATATCCTCAACACGTCGCGCTGAAACCACTTTTGTACGGACCATGATGTCCGCGCCTCGCGCTTGTGCATCGCGCGCGTTCAAGACGACCAAGCGCGAATCTTCGATCCAACAGTCAGAATATTCAAATGCTTTTTTGAATTTCGGGTCTAGTGGCTCTCCCTCCTGTGAACCCGCCAGCGTCAGGGTCTTTGTACCCGGCAAAATCGAACGCCCACCCAAAGTATCATACAGCATCAAGCCAAACCGGATCAGCCAAGCAGGGCGACGGCCTTTCATCCAAGGCATAATAGCATTTAGAATGCGCGATGTTGGCGTACTTCCCTCAAACCGCATGCCTTTATGATAAGGAAGAACAAAGCGCATCGGCCAGCTAATGTGCGGCATCGCTTTCAGCAACACGTCCCTCTCTGCCAGAGCGTGCTTTACGAGGTTGATTTCAAAATATTCTAAGTACCGCAAACCGCCATGAAAGAGTTTTGTCGACGCCGACGAGGTTGCGGAGGCAAGATCATTCATTTCTGCCAATGCCACAGTGAGTCCACGTCCGGCCGCATCACGCGCAATCCCACACCCGTTGATACCGCCACCGATCACCAACAAATCTAAGATTTCGGATTTATCTTCAGACACGTCCACCCCCTTGGCTTTCCGTTTCTATCCTTGGGTATCTTAGCAGACACCCGCTTTCAAGCGAGGATTTTCGAAAATATTCGCTTTTTCTTTTTTGTACCTCTAAAATACATGATGAATTTAACATTCAAAAAGGAAAATTGGCTTACAGTGAATAGACAAGAGACATTTCATTTGATTTGCGCGCAAAACAACAAACTATTTAAATAAAATTGGGCACATGGCACAGAATTTCCGACGTTTAGATATTCTTCAAATTCTCCAGCAGGACGGCAAAGTCACGGTCGAGGGTTTAGCCTCCCGCTTTGATGTAACACTTCAAACGATACGTCGTGATTTGACGGTTCTATCCGAAACGAACAAAATCGAACGTGTTCACGGGGGCGCTATTTTACCTTCCAGCACAACGAACATCGAATACGAGGAACGCCAGTTTTTAAATGGTGCAGCAAAACGACGGATCGCCGAGGCGTGCGCCGCACAGATTCCTAACGGATGTTGTGTTTTTCTCAACATCGGAACGAGTACGGAAGCCGTTGCGCGTCAACTCCTGCACCATAGCGACCTTATGGTTGTCACAAACAATGTGAACGTTGCCACGATCTTAATTGAAAACCCAAAATGCCAGACCGTCATGACAGGTGGTCGGTTACGCGCGGCAGACAATGGACTGGTTGGCAGCGTTGCGATAAATTCAATTCGACAATTCAAATTCGACATCGCAGTCATCGGTTGTTCAGCTTTGGATGCCCAAGGCGATCTGTTAGATTTCGACATAGAAGAAGTTGGTGTTAGCCAGACGATTATTGCCCAATCGAGACAGTGCTTTCTGGTCGCTGATCATTCAAAATTCACACGTCTTGCCCCGGCGCGGATCACGTCACTGCAGGCATTGAGTGGTGTGTTCACGGATCTTCCCTTCTCTGATGCGCTACAAAAAAAATGTGTTGATTGGGATACTCAAGTCACCGTAACCCGTTAAATTAAAAAAGAATAGCTGCAGAATACTGCTATTCAAGCGCGACCGATTTCCATACTTTAAAACACTGGAAAACGTTCGCGGATGGGCATTGAACAAAAACGACCCACTCGTCTATGCAAATTTGTAGAACCGCGTAATCTTGCGGGCATTCATCAAACCAAAGCGTCACATCATTGCCGGTACGGATTTTTGATTTATTCATCATTGACAGGTGGTGTAACCGATCATTTGCGGATTTTTCTTGGCTGCGCTGTATAACAACTCCCTCTCGCGTGACAAGAAAATGACAATCTCTGGATTTACTGTCTTGGAGCGCTTGGATCAGAGCATCCGACGGCCCAGAACCAGTTCCTGCGGTATGGAAACGGGCGAAAATATCTTCAACAGAAATTCCGCAGTATTCCGCTCCCGTCCCAGGATCGATCAAGCAGGACGTAACAAAAACTCTTGTTGCCGATGCGGAAAATATACTGATCGCCTCAAAAACAGCATCTGCGTCTTGCTCGCCCTCTCTAATGACTCCCCCAAGACAGCCCGCAGTGATGGCGGGATTGACAACAGACAACACTCTACGCTCAGCGACGTCCAATACCATTTGCGTATCTTCCAATGAGCAAAAAACAAGCCTGCGCGGGAGAACCGTTTCCTCTATCTCCCGTAGAATAGCAGGTAAAACACTGTCCGAGACAGTGGCGATCAATCGGCCTTGGACACTCCAGGTATCATTTTCTGTGGAAAGCCGGTCGACGACTTGCCGGATCCTAGTGGCCAAATCTTGCGGCTTGGTTTGCATGGCTACCTTTCCGCAGAGATCCGACGCAACAAATGCTGGGCTTCGCTACTAATCCCGTCTGACAGCTGTTGAGAGTTAACCAGAAGGCATATTGCTTCGACTTCTGGGTCGGGCGCCTTTATAAAACATTTTATTCCGGCACTGTCCGCATACCATGCAACGTTTGGGTTTTTCTGTTGAGGGTTTGCAAAGGCTTGAGACACCGCAACAGCATTCTCTCCCAACAAACAATCGCGACCAATCTCACATAGAGCATCCAGTTTCTCTTGCGCCATTTGCTCAATGGATCGCGACGCAAGTACCAGGCCGGTGGATAAATCGGCATAGGCCACGGCCAAACATTCTGGAAACCGGTCCAGAAAATCATTCAGTTCGGCACCAATACCAACGTTTCTCATTGTCGGCCCATTTTAAAACCCAAGCTAGCCTGATTGCGCAGTGATACTTGCCATAGTCTCTGAACATGTTTGTCCGGTTAACAGGTTTATGAAAACTTAGGCATATATGACATGGGATCGGGTTCTGTGGTCGATTTAGCGGCCATATCGCCCTCTCTTTGGAGACCAATTTCCGGGCGACGTGGTTGACTGGAACGGCGTGAAAAACTGTCCTGCTCTGGCTCTAACGCATCCAGTTCAGAAACAGGCTCTGGCTTGACATCACTCAAGCTTTCTTCCTTCAAACCTCGTGATATCCTTTCGACGAGAGCCAGAAAACCTGAAACAAATTCATCGGCGCCACTGCGCTTCCAAAGATCGGCATCCTCTCCGGCATCCCGTGCCAAAGTCAAAGAAATCATCAAAACTTTCGCAAATGTGCGCTCTGCTTCGCCTTTCACACGATTGAGCACTTTTTGCTTGTCTTTGTCTCTCGTCAACATATCCGCCCGTGTCAAAACCAGTAACGAATTGTCTTGGACACATTCGTCTATTTCGTTCCAGACGGCGGCTTCGCTCTGACGCCACGCCTGCGTCGCCGGGCTACACCATAAAACGCCATCTGCGAGCGGCATCATCCGCTCCCAAACGGTGCTCGACATATTTGGATCAGAAATTCCCGGCATATCAATGATGTCGCAGCGTCTAAGGATTTCCTCTTCACAATAAAACCTAATGAAAGCGACATCTTCCGGAACTATTCCCTGTAAGGCATGCAAATCACACGGCGTTTCGTGCCCGTCCAAATCAACGATCATTGCTTCTTGCCTACCGTGGCTGATCCAAACGGGTGGCAACTGCGTGGCCACAACCTGAACGGGTAACGGGTTCGTTCCGATCATAAGATTAGCTAAAGTACTTTTTCCCGCGCTAAATTCCCCCATCAAGGCGATGCGTGGCAGTCGCGGACCAGGCGATTTGGTTAAAAAGGAAAAAACACTCTCATCTCTCACGGCTATGCATACTCCTCCAGGATTTCGATCGCACGCTCCAGCAAAATTCCGCGCTCCCGGAGCGAATTTTTAGCCATATAGGCTTGCAACTGGTCTGGGTCAGAAGCTTTCATGCGGACCATTGTGTCAAAAACCGAAAATTGCTCATCCAGGAAAGCGTCAAAAACAGCAACTGATTCATCTCTCACGGATTGTGCAAGATCGTCACGTAATTCCGAAATTACCGGTGTTGTTTCCGATTTCATCAAATCGTAAAAATTAGCGGCATAGGCTTCATATCCTCGCCGTTGAAGCCACCAGCGTTTCCACCAATGGGCGCTTAAATCAAGCGCGATGGTGCGCCCCAAAGACACCGGCGAAGGAACTTGCGGAGCGCGCGGGAGCGCTATGCTGATGTCTTCAAGGTCAAGTGAAAAAGCTTGCGCATATATCCCGGCGACGTCACATGCCGCGTGCTGCGTGGCCTTCTCGAATAAGGACACGCTGTTGCGCGCCAACACACGATGCGACGAACTTAGCAAAACACGCAGCCCAGCCGGATCATATGTCCAAGGGATTGCATCACCATGTTCTTCGAGATGATCTGCCAGCGACACAGTTGCGCGCTCTAGGAAACTATCTTGCACGCGTTTCAATCGTTGAGCGAAACCAATCAAAAGCTCATCGAAGTCCGTTTTAAAACGTTCTGCGTGCTGGGCAATTAGATCGCTAATCTGTAGTTTTGCATCCCCCGAAATCCTTGGCAGTTTCGTTCCATAGGTTGCGCCAATCTGGTCGGCGGTTGACAGACCTACTGCAAGGTTTTTTGCGCTGGCCCCGATACGCTGCAATTTGGCGGCACCTGTTCCTTGCAGAATTCGCTCAGAAATCGAATGTTGCAACGCTGGCAATCCCGACATTTTCCATGCCATCGTTTCATCATCTAGCGGTGAATTCTTTACAGAAACACCCGCTGACGCTTCAAACCAGTTTTCCAATGCCAGGGCGCTGCTGGGGGGAATCTCTGCGACCTGCCTCTGTAACGCCGCCTGCCCCCATAACGCACTGCCGAAAAGAATTTGCGCGTCTTTTGGGCCTTTGTGTTTGAGTAAGGTATTAGTAATGCTGTCTTTAATTTGAGGAATTTGAGCGGCTGGGTCGGACAATTCATCAATTCGATTAACAAAGATAATGATTTCTCTGGACCGCGCATGGGAGATCAAACGGATCAACGCCATATCCGCAGAAGAAAGTGCTTGGTGTGCGGATAAAACAACCACGCAAATTTTACTGTCACGGATTGCCCGTATCGTAATCTGTTCACGCATCATGAAGGTGTCGTTCACCCCGGGGGTATCCCGGATGCACAGCCGTGTCGGCAAAGCCGCACGTGTCATACTAAGGTCCGCCGATTTGGTGATATCGGCAAATCGGCCTTGTGTGTCATTCGCCTGACACCCTTCCTCGCCGGGGTCATCCCCAAGGCACACAAACCGCTCAATCAAGTCTTTGTCAAAATATCCGTAATCTCGTCGTTGCCCTAAAAGCACTTCGAATTTGCGCCCCAATCGCACCCGTGATTTTTCCCGCATTTCCGATACTTGCTGTTTGATCCTTTCCAACTCGTCATCGGCTCCGGCACGGCTGGCCAATTCACCGATGCGGCCGCCCCCGGAAATCAATTTATCCCATTCATCTTCATCAAAAAAACGGAATGACGCGCTGTTCTTAAAACCACTCGTTTCTGGGTAGAGATGCAGCGACGTCACCACAGACGTCCACGGATTTACATCTGACGGCAACAAATCAGGTTCCCCAACCAACGCGTTTACCAGGGATGTTTTGCCTGATTTAATCTGGCCAATCATTGTTACCGAGGGTTCCAATTCCTCAAGTTGGCGCAGCATCCGTTCGATGCGACGCACTGTGGTTTCAGTCCCGAGTTCGGAAAGTACAGCAAGGGTTTCTTTCAACTTTTCAGTTGAAGCGGCAAAGGCGCGCAGCCCTTCCATTCCGTCAGCTAACAGTTCGCTTTTTTTCGCGCTTACAAAAGCCAGTTCATCCGTAGCGTTCAGAGCATTCATCCCACTTGCTCCCGCGAAATCAAATAGCCCCAAAAATGGCCAAAGAACATGACCGAGATGTCACTTCTCTTAAGACCTTGGATCATTTGACACCCCACGTGCTCATACTTTGGCACGAAACTAAGGGATAAATATGCCTGATCTATGACCAGAGCACGTCCAATATCGATTATGTTTCAACAGTTTTAACTAATTGACAAACAATCCAAGTCGCGGCGCATTTGTAGTAAAATTGTAACGGCATCGACCGCAGATTGCGTATCATCCTCTAAGGTCATCAACATGATTTTATCCGACGCCTCCTCAAAGGCCAAACACCAAGGCTTGGCTTTGGGATCGCAACAGGCCACAGCTTGCATTTCGTTTAGTAATTCCTCTGACACCCGCCCGCAGGTTTCTAAAATTTGCGAAACGTCGACCTCAACATCTGTATTTGTGAGGTGGCTCAAATCAACGGCGCGTTCCTTTAACCGCCGCAACATTGCCTCAAAGACTTGGTTTGGAGCGCCCCGAGTTGCGTTGTCTTCGCGCGCGCCTTGCCCTTGTCGCGTAGTTGTTTGCGGGCTTCCTGTGTCGTTCTGGTTTGATCCATGGCGCTCCAGAAACAGCAATGCACCGTCTAGGTCCGCGCGTTGGCCAGACTGTAATATTGACGTCATTGCGTCCGTCAGAGCTTTGATCCCGCTTGCGGCAAGTTGATTTTCTGACACAGAGGCGCTTGCAGATTGGACCGCCCTCAGATGTCGCGTCGCCACAGGAAAAAAGCTATGGAATTCATTCGCTGCGGCCAACTGATTGGAGGAAATCCGTTCATGAAGGATACCTTGTTTTGCCAAAACATCAGCCTTGGTCAAAACCAGAACACTATGATCTTTCAGACCATCTGGCGCCATCGCCCACAGGTCACGTTCCGTCTCTCCAAAGCTGTCGGTGCACCACAAAACAACATCCGCATTTTGAAAGGCCCAATGGGCCAATGCAGTATTTTCCGCATCAGACGCCTGCCCGGCCAGATCGACAATTTGGGTTTTTTCAAAAAACCAATGAGGCGTTGAAAACGGCAATGAAAAATGTTGCGCACCCTCAAGCAATGGGTTTTTCAATCCGCCAGTCGTTTCGGTTTCAAAAACGCGGTGCTGCCCGCGCTCCATCACGGACGCAGGGCAGGAAAGAATGGCATCGCACAGCTGAGATTTCCCAATGCCAGCCGGGCCCAAAACCACAATTCGAACACCATGTTTTAACCGCGTGGCCAGTTCTTGTGCGCGATCTCTTACATTACGCGCGCGAGCATCGTCATCAGCAATGCACTGTAATCGTGTGATCAGCTCATGATGGGGATACTCATCCGACACAGCGTATTTTCGGCAGTGTCAGTGCATTTTCATTCACCCCCTTGTGCAGAGCAGAATCCTGTACTTTTATCAATGAAAACGATACGTTGTCTAAATCTGGATCCCCCAGGGCGATCACCTCTTGCATCAATATGTCGGCGATTTCAGAACTGTGACGATGTTGTTCGCGCTGCAGCGTGCGCTCCAGCCGATCATTGGACAGAAATTGCAACCCGTCACTGGCGATCACCAGAATATCCCCTTCTTTCAGAATAGTAGGTTCTTGCGGGCAATCTACCTTTGGAATGTCTTGCCCACACAGCGCTGACGTCAGAGTGTTCCGATCAGGATGGCATGCGCCCTCCTCTGGGGGCAACAACCCTGTCTTGACCATATAATCAATCTGCGGGGCCATCGAATGATCTTCGTTCAATTGCAACAACACGCCATTCCGGAATAGGAGCAGAGGTGAGTCACCGATGGAAATCCAATACAGGCTTTGGTTGACAATCGCGCTCGCCACCAAGGTCGCGCCCATGCCCTTGGTTTCCGGATGAGAACCTATATGATCCTTGATGCACGCATTGGCCGCCATAGCTGCGTTGAGAAGGCTTGCACAGACACGTGTCTCAAACCCGTCCGGATCTCCCCGTTGAAACATCAACTCACTAAACACTTCGGTTACGACGATCTTGCTTGCGACATCACCAGCCGCATGTCCGCCCATCCCATCCGCCAAAACAACAAGCCCGATGTCTCCTCCCCGGGCAAAGTCAGAGATGATGGCGTCTTCCTGATAACTGCGTTTTCCTTTGCTTAGCGCACAGGCCGCGTCGAAATCAAACTCAGTTGCCATACCCGTCCCCAGCCTTGTCCCACTGGAAATCGGAACCACACAATGCCACAAACCGCAGGGTCGTTTCCCCAATTCTGATGAGATCGGCGTGGTTCAATTCTTCGGTGCTTAGGACGGGGCGTGCATTGCGGCGAATGATGTTCGATTTACCCCCATGGCCAATGTAGAATTTGTTCTGTTCTTCATCATATGCAATGGCGGCGTGATTATTCCGAGAGATACTGTTGTCACCAAAATCCAGTCGGATCACCTGATCTTCGCCACGACCAATCATCGAAGCACCTGTAAAAATGCTAAAGGAATGCCCAACCCCAGGCCCTGCCACCACAACAAGCCACCCAACCGGGTACTTTTCATGCTGTGCCGTGGCTGTTGTTTCAGGGGCCTGTCCAATCGGGTCGTGGTCTACATCCCCCGTGCGGTTAAACCCCAAAAGGCGTGTCTTGACGCGACCAGCCCGTCGACCTGGCTGACCTGGCATTTGCGGCGATACAGACGTCAAATTGCCTGTGTTGGAGAGATCAAGGAGCGGCTCTCCCTCTTCCTGTGCACTGTGTTTGGCGACCGTTTCCAAAGCCGCCATTTGCCCCTGGGCGAACTGCGCTATTGTAGAATCCTGTGACGGGTTTTCGTCGCGCCTGGGGTTTTCGACCTTCTCACCAACTGTTGAGTTATCTTCATTCTGTAGATCTTCAACGGAGTCTTTCACGGCCTCCACATCATCTGATTGCACCTCGGTTTGCTTCGGCACAGGTGCGGCCATAGCACGATCCAAGCAGGCCGCGATTTCCTCATCTGATTGATAGGGCGCGTCTTGCAACACACGAGAGGAACGTTTCCCCGCTAAAAGGTCTTTTGCCACCAAGGGCTCTTCTTGTGGTAGAAAGACGCTGCTAGGATCCGCGTCCTCAAACTCCATCTCATTCAGACGGGCCAAAACATCGTTACCCTCGGGCGGATTTTCCTTTGACATTTGGCCCGTGTCATTCTCATTTTCCTTGTGCACGAAATTATCTTCCTGATGCACAAAAGGATCCAATAGCAAAGGAGCAGACAGGTCTTTTGCCTCGGTAAAGGCGCTGCGCAGAGCTGCTTCGTCCGGGATATCTTCACCCGATGCAGGGCTTGATTGGTTTTGGAATACTTTCCTAAAGAGCGTCATGGGGATGCCTTTCCTAAGCGCAGTGTTGAAAAGGGGTGCTGCGCCGACCCCCTGTTGGACAGATATTTTTAGCGATTGATGTATGAACTGGTTTATCCTCCAGTGCCGCGACGCACGGTAACACCCGACGACGAAGGTTCATTCCAGCTGCTGATTTCTTGTCCAAAAGCTAGAAGGGGCTGCACCGCCGCAGCCTGCACGCCGTCCAGCTGCAAGATCGTATAAGTATAAAAGAAATAAGCACTAAACACGACTGGCACGGTAGCAAGCCGTCTATAGTGGATCGGTTTGGGGGGGGCGGGAACAGGTTTATTTAATTCTTCCGCAGCGCGAAGGGCTTTGGAAGTTACACGCAAATATGGCGACATCTTTGGCCCGGCAGCTTCGTCGACGTGCACCCCGGAAATAATCGGCTCAGGGTCGCAATCATCTAAAACACGATCGAATTCATCGTTCAACGTATCAAGCACTTCGTCATTCTCTGCCGTGAAATCCTCGGCAATGAGCTGCGCGACGGCGTCTTCTGCTTGACGTGGGTCTGTTTCCATTGGCTGATCGACTTGCGTATCCGGGTCATGCACCGGATCAAGATCGCCTGTTACTTCGACATCAATTTCGACGTCGCGCACGAGTTTCATAACAGTTTGATCAATCGTTTCGTCATTTTGCGCTTTGCTCCGCGCAATTTCCACGCGCTTGCGATGATCAATCATCAAGCTCCACTCCTGCGCGGTTTGTAGACGCTCCGCAGGGACAATCGACATCGCGCGATCAATAGCCATCAAAAAAGCATCATCATACGCCGGGAAGCGCCCAAACAGAGGTTGATAAAGATCCGGTTGATTGCTCGCTAAGGCTGCAAGGCGTCTCTGGCTGTTTGGCGGCGCTTGCCCCGCGATCAAATGCGTAAGCGACGCGGCCAAGGCATATAAATCACTGCACGGCATTTGTTTACTGCCAGCGACATAGAACTCTTGCGGGGAATAGCCATCCTTGACCACAAGCATCAAAGACAACACCCGGCTCTTGCGGCTTGCTTCTTCCCGTGCAGCGCCAAAATCGATCAACACAGGGTGGCCGGTCTTATCCACCAGAATGTTGTCAGGGGAAATATCGCGATGCAATAGATCCTGACTGTGAACATGTTCGATTGCATCGAGCAGTTTAAGTGTCATTTCCTGAATTTGATCAGGCGAAAATTTTACCACACCCTTTTCGATGATCTCTAACACGTCGTGCCCGTCAATGAGATCCAGTGCCATATAGGCGGTTTCATTATCCTCAAAAACCTGATGCACACCGACGACGCTGGGGTGGTTCAATCGCGACAATGCGTGTGCTTCGCGAATGAACAGCGCGACAATCGATTTAAAATCGTCAACATAGTTTTGGGTGCGCGCCCGTACGGATTTTTTGACACGAGTGCAAAAAGCTTCGGGGAAACACTCTTTGATGACCACGGTTCGATTAAGGCTGTCTGTCGCGAGATAGGTAATGCCAAATCCACCGCTGCTGAGGTAGCGTTGAATTTCGTACTGACCACTCAGCAGTTTGCTGCCCGGGGCCAGTGCGTCACTGCCAGCGTCCTGAAACTCTGTATCTTTTTCGATACTCTCAGCCAAAATGTCTTCCTATCACATGCCTTGAACGCTTTGACTTGGAACAAGCCGAAAAACGCACGTCAGGTCTTGATAGAAATGATCCCGGTTCTGTGTTCAAAACATGGCAAAGAAATGAAAGAGCCATGCCGTCGGCCAAAGGTTTAAATCGAAATTTACGGGTTATTAATCAGGGGTGCGCCAACCAATGTTCGCTTTCCTGTGAAAGGCCGCGTAGCACGATAGATTGTTAACTCAGGTATCCCAAAGGCAGAAACATGTCCAATGCAGATGCTCAATCGAGCCGCACAGCGTCACCCTGCGTGCGTTGTTGCGAGGAAAACCCCGCTGCCGCGTGGAGGCCATAGTTCGCCCCAACGGCGATAATAGCGATGGCCACAAAGGCTAATAGCATTTCCTTCATGTTGAAGACCCTCCGGCTTGTGCCTCCTTGGCCTCGACTTCTTCTACCCATAGGCTGTGGTGTTCACGCGCCCATTGTTCCTCTACTTCGCCGCTACCCATCGCGTCATATGCGCCTTCCATACCGACAGACCCTATGTAGATATGCGCAATGATAATCGCCATCAAAACAAAACTGACAACTGCATGCCACAACTGCGCAAATTGCATTTCAGTATGTGGTGCCAGATCGGCATTTAACGGGGCCATTCCGAACCATCCCGGCACACCGATTGCATTTAGCTTTGCAAAGGTCGGACCAAACATAGGAAGCTCAAAGGGAAACAACATCGACAAGCCAGAGGCTGAAATCGACGCTCCTAGAACGATCACGGACCAAAAAATCAGTTTTTGCCCGGCATTGAATTTTTTGGCCGGAGGGTGACCACCGCCAAAAATACCGCCACCTTTCAGCACCCAATTGATGTCACTGCGATCAGGCAGATTGTGCACGACCCACAAGAGAAAAACCATGACCAGCGCCAGCATAAAGGCCCAGGACACATTGTTATGTACCCATTTGGAAGCAATAGCGATGGTCGAGAACGCATCATGACCAAAGGCAGGAATGAGAAATTTACGACCGATCAAGGTCACGAGGCCGGTGATGCCCAGCAAGATAAACGAACCAGCCAACAGCCAATGTGAAAATCGTTCGATTGATTTGAACCGCAGGATTGTGCGGCCCGTTTTTTCACCGTCAATGCGGATACGCCCCCGGATCAGGAAAAACACGGCCAGCAATCCCATCATGCCCAACAGCAGACCCGGCCCATAGGTGGACAGCGGACCTTCGCGCACGTTCAGCCACCACATGCCGGTGTCTTGAATCAACACTGAGGCTGCCGGGTGTTGGATCTGTGTAGAGATATCGGCCCGGTCAAAGCGCAACCCGCGCCATAGTTCCGGATCAGAAGCCCCGCCTCGTGTCCCCAACTGATCCGTCAGCGGTTGCGCCGAGGTCGGGTCCCCGGTGAGTTCACTGCGAAAGGTGTTATCAACCTTTAACCCTTGCTGGCGATCCATAATGTCTTGCAGCGTTTGGGCACCCCCCGTTGCCGAACGGTCTCGTTCTTCAGCTGCTTCCTGTGCGGATGCGCAGAATGTCAAAGCAATGGAAAGGAGGAAGGCGCAGAAAAGACGCAGCATAGTTTGGGTCCCGTCAAAGATGTATCCGGGGCGGCCCATCCGAGCCGCCCCAAAGTATGTACAGTCTATAGGACAGGCTGAACTCAGCCGCCCTTTTGGTCGTAAGCTGTGCCCCAACCCCATGCGCCGGATCCAAAACCGCGTGCAACGACGCGTTCGCGGTAGATCCCCGCGACAACATCGCCATCCCCGGCCAGGAGTGCCTTGGTCGCGCACATCTCGGCACAGATCGGCAATTTGCCTTCTGCGAGCCGATTGCGGCCATACTTTTGGAATTCGGCAGTCGAGTGATTTTCTTCGGGTCCACCCGCGCAGAACGTACATTTGTCCATTTTGCCGCGCGACCCAAAGTTGCCCGCTTGGGGAAACTGTGGTGCGCCAAAGGGACAGGCATAAAAGCAGTACCCGCACCCAATACAGAGATCTTTGGAGTGGAGGACAACGCCTTCTTCGCTTTGATAGAAGCAATCCACTGGACAGACCGCCATACAAGGCGCGTCTGAACAATGCATACAGGCAACCGAGATCGACCGTTCACCCGGTTTTCCATCATTCAAGGTCACAACCTTACGTCGGTTAATCCCCCAAGGTACTTCATGTTCGTTTTTACAGGCAGTGACACAGGCGTTACACTCAATGCAACGTTCAGCGTCGACGAGAAATTTTGCTCTTGCGGCCATTTTTACAACCTCCCTTATGCTGTCCAGATTTTGCAAAGAGTCGCTTTGGTCTCTTGCATCTGGGTTACGCTGTCATAGCCATAGGTTTGTGCCGTGTTGGTTGATTCACCCAACACATAGGGGTCCGCGCCTTCGGGGTATTTGTCCCGTAGGTCGACACCTTCCATATGCCCCCCAAAGTGGAACGGCATAAAGGCAACGCCCGTTTCAACCCGTTCGGTCACCAAAGCCTTCACTTTGACTTTGCCCCCCTCAGGTCCTTCGACCCAAACGTCGGTGCCATCGCGGATACCAAGGTTATTCGCGTCCCGCAGGTTTACCTCTACAAACATATCCTGCTGCAGTTCGGCAAGCCACGGATTGGACCGGGTTTCATCCCCGCCTCCTTCGTATTCCACAAGACGACCCGACGTCAGGATGATCGGATAATCTTCAGAGAAATCCTTATCCTGAATAGACTTGTACATCGTTGGGACGCGCCAGAACTTCTTGTCCTCATATGTCGGGTAGTCGGCCACGAGGTCACGGCGGTTGGTGTAAAGTGGTTCACGGTGAACCGGGACAGGGTCCGGGAAGGTCCAAACAACCGCGCGGGCTTTGGCGTTCCCGAAGGGAGCGCAGCCATGCTTGATTGCAACCCGCTGAATGCCGCCGGACAAGTCGGTTTTCCAGTTGGTTTTTGGCCCGGCTACGGCATCTATAGCGGTCCGTTCATCCGCTGTCAGATCACCATCCCATCCAAGATCCATCAACATCTGCATCGTGAACTCAGGATACCCATCCTGGATTTCAGCCCCTGGATTTGAAACCCCTTCGGCCAACAGGTTGTCCCCGTCTCGTTCGACACCAAAGCGCGCCCGGAACGCCAATCCACCCTCTGCCACCGGCAAAGACATGTCATAGAGGTTCGCCGTGCCCGGGTGGTTCATCTCGGCGGTGCCCCAGCTTGGCCATGGCAGACCGTAATAATCCCCATCTGCCGGGCCACCAATCGCCCGCAAGGTTGTGCGGTCAAAGGTGTGCTGATTGGCCATATGCATCTTGATGCGTTCAGGGGATTGCCCGGTATAGCCGATGGTCCACATGCCCCGGTTGAATTCACGGGTGATGTCCTCGATCACTGGTTCCTCGCCGTTCATGGCAATATTGCGGAACATCTCGTCGTGAAAGCCGAATTTCTTAGCCAGCATCGACATGATCGTATGATCCGGCAGAGATTCAAACAATGGATCCATGATCTGATCGCGCCACTGAAGTGATCGGTTTGAAGCCGTTACAGACCCACGCGTTTCAAACTGAGTCGTTGCTGGCAGCAAATAAACGCCATCTTCGCGATCTTGCATTACCGCTGAAACGGTTGGGAACGGATCAACCACAACCAGAAGATCCAGTTTTTCCATCGCCGTCTTCATTTCTTTTTGACGGGTTTGCGAGTTTGGCGCGTGGCCCCAAAGAACCATTGCACGCGTATTGTCTGGCTGGTCGATATTTTCCTTATCTTCCAGCACACCATCAATCCAGCGGCTGACGGGAATACCCGTCTGGTTCATCATCTTCTTGTCGCCATATTCGGCGTCAGAGAAGCGGGCTTTCAACCAGTCCAGGTCTTCTTCCCAAACCCGCGCCCAGTGCGCCCAAGACCCCGCGGACAGGCCATAGTAACCGGGCAAGGTATCAGCAAGGACCCCCAAATCCGTGGCACCTTGCACGTTGTCGTGGCCGCGGAAAATGTTGGTTCCGCCACCCGCAGTTCCCATGTTTCCCAGCGCCAGCTGGAGGACACAATACGCACGCGTATTGTTGTTACCATTGGTGTGTTGCGTGCCGCCCATACACCAAATCACAGTGCCGGGGCGGTTGTTTGCCAGAGTACGTGCAACACGTTTAAGCTGGCTACCCGGTGTTCCAGTGACCCGTTCAACTTCTTCTGGTGTCCAGTTAGCCACTTCTTTTTTGATTTCATCCATACCCCAGACGCGTGTCCGAATGAATTCTTTGTCTTCCCATCCATTCTCAAAGATATGATAGAGAATACCCCAAATAAGAGCGACATCACTCCCCGGGCGGAAGCGGACATATTCATCTGCATGGGCCGCGGTGCGCGTAAAACGCGGATCGCACACGATAAGGGGCGCGTTATTTTGCTCCTTAGCCTTTAGCATGTGTAGCAAAGAAACAGGGTGTGCCTCTGCCGGGTTCCCCCCAATCAAAAAGATCGCCTTGGAATTATGAATGTCGTTGTAGCTGTTCGTCATGGCGCCGTAGCCCCATGTATTGGCCACACCAGCAACTGTTGTCGAGTGACAAATCCGCGCCTGATGATCAACGTTATTGGTTCCCCAATAGGCCGCGAATTTGCGGAACAAATACGCTTGTTCGTTGTTATGTTTCGCAGACCCTAGCCAGTAGACGGAATCCGGGCCGCTTTCGTCCCGGATTTGAGTCATCTTGTCGCCAACCTCGTTGATTGCCTGCTCCCACGAAATACGGACCCATTCGCCGTTTTCTTTTTTCATCGGGTATTTGAGGCGGCGTTCACCGTGCGCGTGTTCTCTGACGGCGGCGCCTTTGGCGCAATGGGCACCAAGGTTGAACGGGCTGTCCCAGCCCGGTTCCTGACCGGTCCAAACACCATTTGCCACTTCGGCGATCACGGTACAGCCGACCGAACAGTGTGTGCACACCGACTTTACGGTTTCGACGGCTCCGCCAAATGCAGTCGCGGCCGAGGCCTGTGTGACAGTCCCGCCAGTTGCCGAAATCGCAGCCAGTCCGCCGATGGCAAGTCCTGATCCGCGTAAAAAGGCGCGACGATCCACAGATTTAGTCGCGGCATCTGCATGGATGCTGGTGCGCCCTGCCCGTTGCCCGACCGAATTGGTCTTTTTCCTAAGCATGTTTCTCTCCCTTGCTGCCCCGTTGAGGTGGCTGGGTTGATAAATTCAAGTTGTGAGTTCAGGCGCATTTCTGAATGAACAGCGCCCGGTCGGTCTGTCGATCAGAACCGCGTGCTGTCCAGATATGCCCGTGTATGCGCTGTATCCTGAATTTTGCTGGAAGCCATGTCAGGTTCTGCGGCCTCCGCCCCTGAGCTGCTCGCCGCCACGGCAACCACAGCCGCGGGCGCAGCGGTTCCAGCCAATTTTAAAAAATCACGGCGGCTAGAGTCGCCTTGCGTCTTCTTCGTCATCTCTCTCTCCCTTTCTTCGATCAGGCAGCGTCCTGCCCGACAAATGCAGGTTACCCTGCGGTCATGCGAAAAGCTTCGCGTTCGATCGTCATAAACTCACGCCCTACCGCACCAACAGATGCATAAAGCACGGATGCTTTTGCCCCCTCCAAGTCGGTGTAGAAATGCGTGGCCCATGGCGCGATGTGATTGTTAAAAAACGTTTTCTGTCGATCCATCCCAGTGGTTGACCCAAACCGCCCAACGATTAAACCGCCCATCGTCTCCATCAATGACGCGATGTTGTCTTCTGGCTCAAACACGTTTTCGGACCGCGTCACCTGAAGCGCCCCCATATCCTGACGCAATTTAGCCAAGGGTTTTTCGTTCAAAAAACCCGTCAGATAGTAGCTGGCATAGGGCAACAATTCACCGCGCCCTAACCCGATGAACAATGCGTTAAATTCGCGTTCAACTGCCTTGGGGTTACTCGCCTTGGCGACCCGCGCCAATCCGGCGATCGCCTGCCCCAACGGGCTGTCATCCCCAGTGAGCGATGCGGTCTGCTCCAACAGTATTTCATCCGCAGGACGTGCCAGAATGAGCCCCAGAAAATTATAGAGATCCGCCCGCAAACGGTCTTCCGGATCGACATCCATTACGTGCGCCTCTAAGGTCATGCGGTGGCCTCCTGAAACTGAAAACGCATACGGCGCGGGGCCGGTGGCACATCAAAACCGTCCTGAGGGACGACTGTTTCGTGGGCTTGCGCGTCGTCCTCCCTCTTCTGCGTGACACATTCGCTGTCCAAATGCCCATCGACCAGCTGCTCGCACTGCTCTGCGGGGGCTTCAGAAACCTCCGCCGCATCGTTGATAACGTCTTCGGCTTCCTTCAATGCCAGTCGCTCCATTTCACGAATATGCGCTGTCATGCCCTTACCGACCTGATACGCAGTTTTAAGAGGCTCCGACAAAACGCCGATTTTGGTAAAATCCTCATCGTAGTCGTTAAGGCCATCGACACAGGCCAGAACCGGATTGCTGCGCCATAGTGTTCGCAACGCCTGCCGTCTTAGATGCTCTGGCACTGCCTTGGACATGAATGCTGCGAAATCATCACCTTGCTGCATCAAACCAGGATCTGGCAGACCTAGTTCGGCCAGAATTTCGGTATCCTCTTTTTCCACCAGCGCGTCGGCCTCGGCCCGTTCTTTTTGCGCTGTTTCAATTTCGCTTTCCGTTTCCGCTTCGGCTTGCACAGCGGCAATGCGACGGGTCCAGAACGTTGATGCGTCGTTCATTCTGCGGCCTCTCGACGGGCAGCTTTTGGCGCACGGTACACATCGCTCACCTGCGAAATTCGAGTATCTCCAATACCGTCGTCCTTGCGGTCAATGTTTTGTTTGTTGCGGCGACGCTTCACGAAAGGCTCGTCGACGTGATAGGTATCCACAAAATCGCGCACCCAAGCCAAAACGCCCGGGGGCATCGGAACTTTTTCAACAATCTCTTCGCTTGAATCACAATAATCCTGCGCTTCGTAGGGGGAAGCCGTGACATATTCGACGCGTAAACCATCCGGCCCATCTTCATCGTCTGAACGCAGTACTACATAGATCGATGGCACACGCGTTCCCAGCTCGTGAACATACGCCTCCGTATCGGAAACATAAAGCCAGAGCTCCTTGGTGGCTGCGTGATATTCTTCGATATCCCCTTGTGCGCTAAGAAGTTTCCAATGTGCTTCTCCAGCGCCCGGCAGCACCGCGATGGCCTTCCAGACCCATTTTGCCCAGCGTGTTACGCCCGGGCTTTTACGAATAACAACCCCCAGACGCATCGACTGAGAATTAGGATAGACGGGCTGCAAAAGGGAACCTCTTTTTGTTCTCACACTAACAGTACCCTAACGTATGATCCGAAACTTCCTAGGAAAATTTCACGTAGCAGCCAGCAGTATTTCCTAAATTACCCAAATTTCCCTCACCCAGAAAACTTTATTGAATTGTTTTTAAACGATTTTTTTTAACTTCACTCAGCCTAAAAAAATTTCATTGTGCCGTGATACTCAAGGTCAGTTGTCGCATGCTTTGGAAAAGACTTACGAATCCGGTTTACGAGCAGCAAAATTCCTGACTACCTTTGCAACGGCACTCAGACAGAAGACCAATCCATCAAGGTGCCGCCGGGGGGAAAATGACAAAAAAGCTCGTACTCTGCGACTGCATGGGAAGCCAAACATTGGACCCAACAGCACTGTCTAATGCAACCGGACGTGCCTGCAGTACCGTTTTTTCAGATGCCTGCGGGTCTCAGATATCGCAAACGGTTAAGGAAATCGAACAAGGCGATGTTCTTATCGCCTGTCAGCAACAGGCAAAGTTTTTTACCGAATTGGCTGAAGAAATAGACGCAGACATACCCGGATTTTTGGATTTGCGCGATCGAGCGGGTTGGACGGCCGAAGGGGAAAACCCGATCGCAAAAATGGCTGCATTGGCGGCCGAATCCATGCTGGAGACGTCGGCGGAAAAAACCATCGATATCGTGTCCCATGGCGCTTGTTTGGTCATCGGATCCTCAGAGGCCGCCGTGAACGCAGCCCAGGAGTTGAGCGCAACACTTGCTGTAACCTTACTGACGTCTCGACCTGCGGATTTGGATGCAAACAACAGTGCCTATGATGTGATTGCGGGTCAATTATCGCGCGCCTCTGGCAGTTTGGGTCAATTTGATCTGCGGATTGAACGCTTTCAACAGGTTATTGCCGGCGGACGTGGCCCCCAACAATGGAGCGATCCGCGCGATGGTGCGCAATCGGTTTGCGACATTATCCTTGATCTATCAGGGGATATCGCTCTTTTTCCTGCGCCTGAAAAACGCGATGGGTACCTGCGTGCCGACCCCGGAAGCGGCCCGGCAGTCGCCAGCGCGGTTTTTGCCGCAGCGCAGTTAATCGGCACCTTTGAAAAACCACTGTACGTGCGTTTCGAGGAACAATTGTGCGCGCATTCGAGGGCCCAAAAACCCGCCTGCTCGAAATGTCTCGATCATTGCCCGACCGGCGCGATCACCTCGGCAGGCGAACATGTTTTGATTGATCCGTTGATCTGTGCCGGGTGCGGTGCCTGCGCGTCGCTTTGCCCGTCTGGGGCGATCTCCTATGATGCCCCCGCCGTCTCCACCCTCTTTAATCGGCTGCACACTCTCGCCAGCACCTACCGCAAGGCAGGAGGAACGGCACCACGCCTGTTGGTGCATGATCTGGAATTTGGCTCAGAAATGATTTCTTTGGCGGCGCGTCACAGCACAGGATTACCCGGGGATGTCATTCCTTTGAGTATTTCGGCCTTGGCTGGTTTTGGTCATGCTGAAATGCTGGCAGCGTTGGCCACAGGATTTGTGCATGTTGATGTCCTCATGGCGCCCAAAACCGAAGTCGATATAATTCGTAGTGAGGCAGAATTGGCCACGGCAATTTCGGGCAAAAGCAATGTGCGCATTCTTGAAATAACTGATCCTGATAGCCTGTCAGAAACATTGTACACGTCAAAAACCGAAGCATCCCCGATCGAACCTATCCTGCCACTAGGCAATCGTCGTCAAGTCACGCGATTGGCGGCCAAGGCTTTGCAGCCCAATGCCGAGGTTTTACCGCTTCCTGCGGCCGCGCCTTATGGAGCCGTCTTGGTGGATCAGGATGCCTGCACGCTTTGTTTGTCGTGTGTGTCTCTTTGCCCATCGGGTGCATTGGGTGACAATCCGGACAACCCCCAATTGCGTTTCCAGGAGGATGCGTGCCTGCAATGCGGATTGTGCAGCAACGTTTGTCCGGAAAACGCGATCACCCTGTCCCCGCAGCTAGACCTGACCGATGCCGCCTTTACCCAAAAGGTGCTGCATGAAGAAGAGCCATTTGCCTGTATTGAATGCGGCACGTTGTTTGGCGTGAAATCCACTGTCGAGCGGATCACGGAAAAACTGGCCGGTAATCATGCGATGTTTTCAAAACCAGAAACCATTCGAATGATCCAGATGTGCGACACATGCCGGATCGAGGCGCAGTACCATTCCCAAGACAACCCCTTTGCCAGTCAGGAACGTCCTCGTGTGCGCACGACAGATGATTACCTGAACAAAAGACGGGATCACTGAAATTGCAACGGCGCGCCAAGATCAGCGGGTTCAATCACCGACACATAGGCCAGGATGGCCTCCAGATCATCCAGCGTCATGGTAATCGGAACGATTGGCGGCGGCAAAGCCGGGTCGAAGGGATCGCTCACGCCTTCTATCTGGGTGAAACTAGGGTGCGGCTTGAGCAGGTGGAAGGTCGCAAAGCGGGTATCCCAATCCTCAAAAGTGCGCATCAGGGCAAAGGACGGGGTCGCGCCCATCCCTTTCATTCGGTTTTGCTCTCCGATCACGTGACATCTGCCGCATTTATCCAACGACAGAGTTTCGCCCAGAGCCGCGTCCCCTTCGAACAGGATTTCGGTTTCGACTGCGGCCACCTCATTCGCGATCCCAAACGGCTCATCGGCAAAACTCTCGATCGTACGTTGACCGATGTCCGATTGAAGCCAGCTCAAAAACCGCTCAGCGCGAGGATCACCATCATGGGACAACGCCCATGTTTCGCCCAAGCCTACAAAAACGACAGTACCGTTTTGGCCAAATCGCATTTGGGCGTTTGCGTCCTCAGGCACGCGCGTCATGCGAATGCTGGTTTTAAGCGAAAAGCGTGGGACAAGAAACTGCATGAACCCAGACTCTTCAAGCGCTCGAGGGACCGCGAGTTTCAATTCTGTGTCCTGCGCCATGCTGGTTTGCGCGCAGAAAAGCGCCCCAATCAGCGGCCAGATCAGTGTTTTCACTGGTCATTCCCTCCCCATTTCCTCGACGCCTCCAGCCTAAGGGCCGCGTCAATCACCCGTCAAGGTTTGACACTCAAAGGAGAGTTTCAGTGAACGAAGACTTCAATATGTCGATGCGTAAATTCCTTAAACAAGTGGGCGTTACCTCACAACAAGCCATAGAAAAAGCAATGCGCGATGCAGGTGATACGGGTGGAAAATCCTATGAAGCCAAGGTCGTCTTGACCATTGACGGTCTGGATATTGAACATGTGGTGACCGGCCAGATTACCGGTGCATCAGACGGATGAGTGTGACACGTGATGCCGTTTTGGCAGCTTTAAAGACGATTTCCGATCCAATTTCTGGCAGCGATCTGGTCGCCGCAGGGCTCGTAAAAGCTCTAACCGTTGCTGAGGATGGTGCTGTGCGGTTTGTGATGGAAGTTCCCCCCTCGCACGTCCAGACCTATGAGGCGGTGAAAACCGCAGCGGAATCCGCCCTGCGCGATGCCGGCGTAAAAAACATGCAAGTTTTGATGACGGCGCACTCCGCCCCGACAGCACCGCCTGATCTCAAACCGCAGCGGGCTGCAGAGCCCAAAGGACCCCAAAAAGTACCCGGTATTGACCGAATTCTTGCGATTGCATCGGGCAAGGGCGGGGTCGGAAAATCGACACTGTCGGCAAATTTAGCCTGTGCATTGGCCGCCGAAGGCCGTCGGGTAGGTTTGTTGGATGCTGATGTCTATGGACCCTCTCAGCCGCGTATGCTGGGTGTTTCTGGCCGCCCGGCATCACCAGATGGGAAAACCATTTTGCCAATGCGCAATTTCGGTGTGACGATGATGTCGATCGGCCTGATGACAAATGACGATCAGGCAACCGTGTGGCGCGGCCCAATGTTAATGGGCGCGTTGCAACAAATGATGACGCAGGTGCAATGGGGCGGGTTGGACGTCCTGATTGTCGATCTGCCGCCGGGAACTGGTGACGTGCAAATGACCCTTGCCCAAAAATTTCACGTTGATGGCGCGGTCGTCGTCTCGACACCGCAAGATGTGGCGTTGCTGGATGCGCGCAAAGGGATCGATATGTTTAATCAGCTCGGCACGCCCATTCTGGGAATGATTGAAAACATGTCGACGCATATCTGTTCGCAATGTGGTCACGAAGAGCATGTCTTTGGTCATGGGGGCGTCGTCACCGAAGCAGAACGCATCGGCGTCCCTCTTTTGGCAGAAATTCCATTGCATCTGGACATTCGTCTGGCCGCCGACGGTGGTGCACCAATCGTCGTCTCCAAACCGGAAAGCCCACAGGCAACGGCCTTCAGAGATGTTGCCAAACGTCTGATCGCTGACGGTAACGCATGACAACGCTCTCTCTGCCACCCTTGTTTCAGGGAATGTCCTCAAACGGCAATGATCCTTTCGAGATGGCGATCAAATTGGCACAAGAAGGATGCGACGCAGGGGTGCTCAGCTACGATCTGCGCGCAGATACCTTGCGCGCGGCCATGGTATTTGCCCCCGAAGTTCCTTTGCAAGAAGCCGTAGTGATGCTGCCGATCTGCGCAGTTGGGTTTCAGAATGCTCTTGGCGCGCTGGCCCCCCCCGAAGTGGGCGTTCACCTGGAATGGGATGGGACCTTGCGCGTTAACGGCGGCAAGATTGGTGGCCTGCGACTGGCGGCCCCTGCCCCCAAAGAAGCAGAAATACCAAACTGGTTGATCGTTGGTTTGGAAATCGCGCTTTGGCCCGCAGAAGAAGAAAGCGGGTTAACCCCGGATGTCACTGCCCTGTTCAATGAAGGCTGTGCTGATGTGGATGCCCCGGCTTTGCTGGAGGCTTGGGTGCGCCATTCCCTCGTCTGGATCAATCAATGGCTTGATGATGGCGCGCGCAAACTCCATGCGGAATGGACAGGTCTGGCGCATGGGCTCAAAGAAACCGTGCACCATGAGACCCATTCCGGTATCTTTATTGGCGTGGATGAAAATTTTGGAATGATCTTGCAATCCGAGACCGGGACAAAGATCATTCCGCTGACCGATATCTTAACGGAGCCCTCATGAAGCTTGCCCGCGCAATCCATTTCGACGAAAGCGATACCCGTGTGTTTCACAGCCCTGCACGCACCGGAGAATGGTGTGTTTCGGGCGGCTTTGAATTTTCCAACTGGTCGGATGGAGATCTTGTTGGCAAGGCAAAACAGGCTTTTTCAAACGGTTGGATGGGCTTGGAAACCTTTGGACGTTCCAGCCTCGTGGCTGTTGCGCAGGTCGAACCCTTTGAACGAGACGCGCTTGCGGCCTCCTTGGCGCAGCATTTTGTCAGCATTTATGGCGCCCCCTCGGTTGAGGCGGCAATGAGCACTGCACTGGAAGAAGTCGATCAAATGATTGCGCTGTGCGAAGAACAACCGCCAAACACCCTGCTCACTGTATCCCGCGAGTTAACCGATGTTGGCGTCAAAGAAAGCTATGGGATGATTGAGCCGCAAAGCGCAGGTATCGAGCAGTTCGCCGTGCACGGATCCTTAGACGACGACCCCCATCAACATTAATCCGCTAATTTGTTTGCGCGTTGAAAGTAAACAGTTTTTGCCCATCAATTTCATAACCGTTGATCAAAGACGCCGCGTGCGCACTGGTCAGCCATGTTTCGAATTTCGCGGCAAGATCACTGCGCACATGGGGGTGTTTTTCCGAGCTGACCGGTAAAAAGGCGTATTGGTTGAACAACTCTGGATCTCCTGCAAATAAAAGAGCCAGATCTGCCTTGTTTCCAAAATTTAGCCAACTCGCCCGATCCGCCAGAATATAGGCGTCTAAGGCTGCGGCAGTATTCAGGCTTGCGCCCATGCCCGCGCCGACCTCGCGGTACCAGGGCCCGAAATCGGAAGGATCAAGCCCGGCAGAATACCACAAAGAACGTTCTTTTTTATGGGTACCACTGTCGTCGCCTCGGCTGACAAAGGCAGGTTTGGCGGCCGCAATTTTCTGTAAAGCGGAGACTGCTGTTTCAGCCTCTTGGATATGTGCCGGATCAGCAGCTGGCCCAATAACGACAAAATCGTTGTACATGATTTCGCGCCTGTGGGTGCCCGCCCCTTCGGCCACGAAGGCGTCTTCGGCGCTGCGCGAATGCACAAGGATCGCATCAACATCCCCCGCCTGCCCCAATCGAAGCGCCTGCCCCGTGCCCACGACCAAGAGTTGCACATCGATGGACAGATCAGCCTCAAAGGCGGGCAACAAAACATCAGACAAACCGGAGTTTTCAAACGATGTCGTCACGGCGAGCTTAAAGGTTTCTCCAATTGCTGCGCTTGACGCGAAACACACAGCAATAAGTGCAACAAATCGCATGATCATGTGACGATATCTCCTCGGTAATACGCCTTGAGTTCCGCAGCCTGTGGGTTCTCAAACATCTGGTGCGCCGGTCCCATTTCTTTGATCGTTCCATTCAACATAAAAATTACTTCGTTTGCCAAGCGTTTGGCCTGACCAAGATCATGAGTCGTCATGATCACCCGCGTGCCCGCACGATGGGCCTCGAGCAACAATGCCTCAATAGCGCGCGTCGAGGTTCCATCCAGATTGGCGCAAGGCTCATCCAGGAACAGAACTTCAGGACGTCGGATCAAAGCACGCCCCAAAGCCAGACGTTGTTTCTCGCCACCGGAAAGCCGCGTGGCCTGCACAGACAAGTGGTCGCAGAGTCCGATTTTATCTGCCCACGCGGCAACCAATGCGTCACGTTGCGCGCGCGGGATCTGGCGCAATTGCAAAGGATAGTGCAAATTGTCCGCCACAGAACGGCGCAACATGATCGGTGTTTGAAACACGTACCCCTGATGGTGACGGGCTTGCTGATCAGAAACAGCCCAACGCACCTGCCCGGCGCTCAATCGTTCCACACCGTGCATGACTTTCAGCAAGGTGGTTTTTCCACTGCCATTGGGCCCCAAAATGATCGTGATGCCCCCGCGTTGCACGGTCACATTGATCGGACCAATCAACCGTTTCCCGCGCCGTTTGACCGAAACATCCTTTAATTCCAGAGGGAGAATACGGGTCACCAGCGCCCCTCCCTCTCGGTACGCGACAGCCAATGAATGCAAACATTTACGCCGATCGCCAAGCCGATGAGAACAAAGCCAAGCGCCAGCGCCAAAGCAAAATCACCACGACCGGTTTCCAATGCGATTGCCGTGGTCAGCACGCGGGTTGCATTGTCGATATTGCCGCCGACGATCATGATCGCCCCCACTTCACCGATGCCGCGCCCAAACCCTGCCAACGACGCCGTCAGCAGATTGCGACGGCCATCCCAGATCAATGTCTTGATCCGTTGCCATTGAGAGGTGTTCAGGGAAATCAGCAGATCGTGGTATTCAGCCCATAGTTCACGCATGGCCTGATGCGTAATGGATGCGATCAGCGGCGCGATGATGATAACCTGTGCAATGATCATCGCCGTTGGTGTGAACAGCAGGCCCAACACACCAAACGGGCCAGAACGGGACAACAGAATATATACGATAAGCCCGACCACCACCGGAGGAAGCCCCATCAGTGCGTTTAAAATGGAAATCGTCAAGCGACGGTAGCGGAACCTGCGAATGGCCAGAAATGTCCCAAAAGGCAACGCAATCGCAGAGGCAATCAAAAGCGAGGTCAAACTGACCTGCAAGGAGCGCAGCGCGATTTCTACCAACTCTGAATCTAGAGTAACGACCATCCAAAAGGCGGCTGTAAGACCTTCAAAAATATCGTTCATTTTGTGCGGTTAGCCTATGCTCGCCTCTCCCTCTCCAGACTATGGCAAGCGCACCAAGACTGCAATCTCTGCCATCAGGTATCGGCTTTCCAAATTGGCAAAGTCGGATACATCGCAACAAGGACCTATCAGATCAAACATCGGGCCAAGGCTGTCATAAGTGCTCTGGTGGCATAAAAACACATACTGATCCGTTTAGTATCTTGCATACATCCATATTTCATATATTCATGAATTATGGAATCATTGAATATCACACGACTAACCGCGCTTAGCCATCCCGGTCGATTGGCCTTGTTTCGGCTTTTGGTGCGCAGATATCCCGATGAAGTTCCTGCTGGGGAAATCGCACAGGCGCTTGGATACAAACCAAACACGGCATCCGTTTATCTCTCTTCGCTTTTGGCAAGCGGCTTAATTGCGAACCGACGTCAGGGCACCTCTTTGCTGTATCGAGCTGATCTGTCCGTCGCGGAAGATCTGATGCAATACCTCTTTAGTGATTGCTGTCGAGATCGCTTGGACCTGAATGTGCCCGATGCGCATTTGGCTTGTGCGGCATCCCAACGGTCAGCGACAAAAACCGTAACGGTGCTCTTTACCTGTAGTGGAAATGCATCCAGATCGTTGTGCGCGCAGTCTATCCTGCAAGATACCGCACCAGACCGCTACACCGTGTTTTCTGCAGGGCATCACCCTGCCCAAACACCGAACCCCGCGATGCTGGAACTCTTGACGTCAAAAGGACATCAAACTGCGTCATTACGTTGTGATAACATAGCAGATTTTCAGCAGCCAACCGCCCCCAGAATAGACATTGTGATTACACTTTGTGACCGCGCCGCGCATGAGGAATGCCCGCCGTGGACAGGGCAGCCTGTGACCACGCATTGGGGCACGACAAGCCTGTCGCACCATATGAAAACCGGCGTTGGCAAGGCTGAAGCCTGCGAGGAAATATACCGGAATTTGGCCACCAAAATCAGATCTTTTTCCCAACTGGATTTACACACATTGCACCGCCCCGCCCTGCAAAACGCGCTGGACAGGATCAGCAACCCAACGGATGGAACCATATTGTCATGACTGTATATGCTCTTAACGGACTCGGGCGCATTGGAAAACTTGCGCTCAAACCACTGCTCGACCGCGGGGCCAAAATTGCATGGCTTAACGATGCAGTTGGTGACCCTGAGATGCATGCTCATTTGCTCGAGTTTGATACCGTGCATGGCCGTTGGAACGCCGCGTTTTCCGCCCACGAAAACGGCATCAGAATAGATGACCATGAATTACCTGTTTATTCAGAACGTGACTTGAATAAGCTTCCCCTCGGGGGCGTAGATGTGGTGATAGACTGCACCGGCGCCTTTAAAACCGAAGCATCCTTGGCACCCTATTTCGCAGCAGGCGTCAAAAAAGTCGTGGTCTCAGCACCCGTCAAAGATGGCCCGACAGCAAACATTGTCTATGGTGTGAACACCGACAGCTATGACCCGAACCACCACGACATTGTCACGGCAGCCAGCTGCACGACCAATTGCATCGCGCCGATCATTAAAGTTGTACATGAAAATTTAAGAATAAAGCATGGATCGATAACAACAATTCATGACCTTACGAATACGCAGACCATCGTAGACCGCCCGGCAAAGGATTTACGCCGCGCACGTTCCGCACTGAATTCACTGATCCCAACAACCACGGGCAGCGCCACTGCAATCACCTTGATATATCCCGAGCTCGCAGGACGTCTGAACGGCCATGCGGTTCGTGTGCCGATGCTGAATGCTTCGCTCACAGATTGCGTGTTCGAATTAGAACAGGAAACAAATGCACAAGATGTTAATGCCTTGTTCAAAGAGGCCTCCGAAGGAGAATTAAGAGGCATTCTGGGGTATGAAACCCGTCCTCTTGTCAGTGCGGATTACACCAATGATCCACGCTCAACCATTGTCGATGCCCCCTCAACGATGGTGGTTAATGGGACGCACCTAAAGGTCTACGCCTGGTACGACAACGAATGGGGATATGCACATCGTCTTGTCGATGTTGCCCAATTGGTGGGTTCAAAATTGTGACCCATCCAAACGGTTTTGCGGCTTATTTCGCCGTGACCATTGCCTACTGGGGCTTCATGCTGACAGATGGTGCGCTTCGCATGTTGGTGTTGCTGCATTTTCACACATTGGGGTACGCGCCGGTTCAACTGGCCTATCTGTTTCTATTGTATGAAGTGGCCGGTATTATCACGAACCTGAGTGCCGGATGGATTGCAGGCCGGTTTGGGCTGAGTTCCACGCTGTATGCAGGGTTAAGTCTACAAATTCTGGCATTACTGGCGTTAACGCAGTTGGACACAAATTGGGCTATTGGTGCCTCTGTCGCTTTTGTCATGATGGTCCAAGGTTTGTCGGGTGTCGCAAAAGATCTGTCGAAAATGAGCGCGAAATCAGCGGTCAAACTGCTCTCGCCCCGCCAAGATGGTCGCCTGTTCCAATGGGTGGCAACGCTGACCGGGTCAAAAAATGCGATCAAGGGGCTCGGTTTTTTTCTCGGCGCGGTAATGCTTGGGGCTATTGGGTTTGTTGAAACCCTCATGATACTGGCCGGGTTTCTGACATTGATCCTGCTGGTGCTGGCCTTTCAGATGCCCAAGGGGTTGCCCGCAGGCCGCAAGGGCGCGAAATTCCGAGAGGTTTTTTCAAAAAACACTAACATCAATTGGCTGAGCTTTGCGCGGTTGTTTTTATTTGGCGCCCGAGATGTGTGGTTTGTCGTTGGCATTCCGATCTATTTCTATGCGGTGCTCTCGGATGGCACGGCTGAAGGCAATCGCGCAGCATTTTTCAGCATCGGTAGTTTCATGGCTCTGTGGGTCATTCTGTATGGCATGGTGCAGGCCTGTGCGCCTTGGTGCTTGCGTGCGACACACAAATCACTATCTGAACTTATCCGTGATGCCCGCCGCTGGGGGATGGGCCTCACCGTGGTCCCTATCGTGTTGGCGGTACTTTTGACCTTGACGTCGACGCCTTCCGTTTGGGTGACAAGTGCAGTGGTCGTCGGCCTTTTCGCGTTCGGTGCAATATTTGCAATAAACTCGTCGTTACATTCCTATCTGATTTTAGCGTTCAGCAGCGATCAACGTGTCACACTGGATGTTGGCTTTTACTATATGGCCAACGCTGCTGGGCGGCTTTTAGGCACGTTACTGTCAGGTCTGAGCTACCAATTTGGCGGGTTGCCATTGTGTTTGGCGATGGCCGCGGTTTTGTTAACGTTGAATGTTCTTGGTGCATCGTTTTTACAAGATCCAAAAGTAGATCACGCCAAGGCTTGCACCTGACGCCCCGCTACGAGACAACTACCGAATGGGGTTACGACATTTGGCACACCGCGCGGGCAGCATCGCGCTGTTAATGACATGTTTGGCTGGCGGCACTGTGGCTGACACATTGACGATTTTCGCGGCTGCCAGCTTGAAAGAAGCCATCGACGAAATTTCCAGCGACTTTAGCGCGACAACCGGCACTGAGGTGGTCACATCATATGCCGGCTCTTCCGCATTGGCACGTCAGATTGAATACCGCGCACCAGCCGATATCTTTATTTCTGCCAGCATTGACTGGATGGATAGCCTCGAAAACGTCGGAGCCATCGACAGCGCTTCGCGCTTTGATCTTTTGTCAAATCGTCTCGTGCTGATCGCGCCCAGCCCAATTGATGCACGGGTTACGATGTCGCCAGAACTGGACATTACAGCGCTGTTAAACCAAGGCCGTTTGGCCATGGCGCTGACCGAGGCAGTACCCGCTGGGATTTATGGCAAAACGGCTCTTAAAAATCTGGGCTTGTGGGACGATATCGCCCCGTTTGTTGCCCAAACAGATAACGTCCGCGCCGCCTTAGCGCTTGTCGCGTTAGGCGCGGCGCCCTTGGGCATTGTCTATGCGACAGATGCACAGGCCGAACCGCGCGTTTCCATTTTGGCTGCATTCCCCGAAAACACACACCCCAAGATCACTTACCCGGTGGCGAAAACAACCCATTCCACGTCGCCTCAGGCGTCGGCCTTTCTTGACTATTTACGCAGCACCATCGCACATGATGTGTTTGTACGTCATGGCTTTGACGTCGAAGTGGAGTAGACATTGAAATGGACTGGCTGAGCCCACAAGAATGGAATGCCGTGGCATTGTCCTTACGGGTTGCGTTTTGGGCAACACTGGTCAGCTTACCTTTTGCCTTGGCGACAGCTCACGTCCTTGCGCGATATGAATTCTGGGGCAAGCAGCTGCTCAACGGCGTTGTGCACCTGCCGCTGATCCTGCCGCCCGTGGTTACAGGGTATGTGTTGCTTGTAACATTTAATCTACAAGCCCCTATCGGGCAGGCATTGGCAAAACTCGGTATCGTGTTTGCCTTTCAATGGACCGGGGCGGCCTTGGCGGCTGCCATCATGGCCTTTCCGCTGATGGTACGTGCCATCCGCCTCTCCATCGAAGCGGTTGACCCCAAGTTGGAAGAAGCCTCTGCAACGCTTGGAGCCTCAAAGTTCTGGGTGTACCTGACGGTCACGCTGCCCATGATCCTACCCGGCGTGCTCGCCGGAGGGCTGTTGGCCTTTGCAAAAGCAATGGGGGAATTTGGCGCAACCATTACGTTTGTGTCCAATATCCCAGGCCAAACACAAACCCTGCCGTCTGCGATCTATTCGTTCTTGCAGGTTCCCGGCGGCGAAGGATCCGCTGCACGTCTTGTGGTTCTTTCTGTCCTTATTGCGATGGGGGCTTTGCTGATTTCAGAAGCTCTCGCACGACGGGTTGCTCGACGGGTTGGTACAACGTGAGCCTGAAAGTTTCTCTTCGATATCAGCGCGGCGCGTTTGCATTGGATGCACAGTTTGAGGCTCCCAAGGGGATCACCGTGCTATATGGGCGCTCGGGCTCAGGCAAAACAACCTTGGTAAATGCTGTCGCCGGTCTGATCCAACCGATGTCCGGGCATGTCAGCGCGGATGGGTGGTGTATGTTTGATAGCACCTCCGGGGTGAACCTTCCCCCGCACCGACGACGGATTGGGTACATCTTTCAGGAAGGGCGGTTGTTTCCGCATTTATCCGTGCGTCAGAACCTCAAATATGGCCAATGGTTTGCCCCCAAATCCACCCCGCGCGGTGACATAACCCGCATTGTCGAAATGTTAGGCATAGGGCCGTTGTTGGAACGCCGCCCCGCAGGCCTTTCTGGTGGGGAAAAACAACGTGTTGCGATCGGGCGCGCACTCTTGGCCAACCCTCGCCTGATCCTTGCGGATGAACCGCTCGCCGCCTTAGACGATGGCCGCAAGGCTGAAATCTTACCTTACTTTGAACGTTTGCGCGACGAGTTAGAGGTGCCCATTATCTACGTTAGCCATGCACAAGCCGAGGTAACCCGTTTGGCGACAACCCTAGTTGTTCTGGAAAACGGCAAAGTTGCCTGTTACGGCAATGCCCCAGATGTATTAAGTGATCCGAATGTAACACCACTTGGGGCCGCAGCAGCAGGAGTTCTGTTACAGGCCCATGTTCGCGCGCAACATGAGGACGGCATAACCGAAGTCACCGCCGGTGGGTTATCATTGTTGATGCCCAAAGTCGCATACCCTGTTGGCACAGAACTCAGAATACGGATCAAGGCACAAGATGTGATGCTTGCAACAGAAAAACCGCATTCAATTTCCGCGCTCAATGTATTTCCGGCCACAATTACGGCGCTTCGTATGGGGCAAGGACCCGGCGCGATGGCGCAGGTCAAAGCCGGCGAAAATCTGTTTTTGGCACGGATCACGCAACGTTCGCTCAAAGAATTGGGTCTGGTCGAAGGGTCTCAGGTTTACGCGGTGCTCAAGGCTGTTTCGATCCCACGCAACGCCATCGGAGATGCCCATCCAGGCTGATTTTACCGGTCAAAGTGCGGTTTCAGAACTTCAAGCCGGAGGGTATCTAGTCCCTGATAAAGGACAAAACGTCTACAGAGCTTCGATGATGTCTGCCAGCTTGCGACGTTTACTCTTTCCAGAGGACCTTTAGGAAGACCACAACGAGTATGGACATGGTGGAGCGTTTTAAAATGTCCCAACCTGTCTTTGCACCGCCTTTTGAGATCTGCTTGCGACAAGCTCAACCCGCTCCGCACTTTGACAGCGGCTTCCAACGTTTCAACATAACTTTTGCAAACGCGTCCAAAAGCAGCGACCTCGGTCACGTCGCGATGAGAATACAAATTTGATCTATGCGCCCCAGATCCCCCGTGCGCAGCCAATGCCAGAAAAACTGTTACAAATCACCACTGCGTTCTTCAAATGCCCTGAACATTATATTACGTCTGCACACCACGATTTCGCCTTCAACAGAAGATTGGCAAGGGTATTGAGCAGCCTCAAATATGGCCATTTCATTGCCAACGGCAATACCGGGAGAGCCAATGTCCCAAAGGCCGAGCGGCATAAAATTTGACAGAATTTTATCAGCTGTTTCTGTCAAGCCGTGATTTCGATGATCGGGATCTCAAAACGAGCCCCAAAAGCGTTTTGTACATGCCGTGCCAACACAGATGGCACAGATCAGCCAAACCGGAAACGTTGTTTTGCGTCCGTGTCTGGATCAGTTTCGCCGTATAACAAGCGACTTAGGGTCATTGGTACCACCGAGAACATGACACGTTTGATTGCCCGATATCGGACCCGAAATTACGCGTGGATGAAAGGAAATGATCGAGCTGGTGAACGCCGCAATGGCGCGCCAGAAGTATTGCGATATCGCCCTGTAGCTGCCCCTCAAACTTACATCAGATATCAGATTTAAATATCGTCAGAACCCGCGCCCTCTCGGATGTTGTCGTGTAAGGCACTGGCCCAACGGGACGGGTCAGCGCAAGCTTTTCGACTTCATCGCGATCAATAGCTGCGATCCAAGCCTAAAACATGCTGCCCAAGATACGCTAAAATCATGTTTTTCGAAATTGGCGCCGTTTGATACAACCGCGCCTCGCGCCATTTACGTTCTATCCCATATTCGCGCGCAAAAGCAAAACCGCCATAAACCTGCATGCAGACCTCCGCTGCTGTCCAAGACGCATCTGCCGCAAGCATTTTCGCCAAGTTCGCTTCTTGTGCTACCTTATGGCCTGCATCAAATAATGTAGCTGCTTTTCGCACCATCAAATCGGCGGCCTCCGCTTGTGCATAGGCTTGGGCGATTGGGAATTGAATGCCTTGGTTTTGACCAATGCTACGGCCAAAAACCTGCCGCTCGTTGGCGTACTTCACAGCTCGTTCAATGAAAAACCTTGCATCACCAATACATTCTGAAGCGATCAAAATACGCTCGGCATTCATGCTATCGACAATGTAACCAAATCCCTTGTCCTGCTCACCAATCAGAGCCTCGCCCGGTATCATCAGATTATCAAAGAAAACCTCACAACTGTTATGGTTGATCATCGCGTCAATCTTGCGCACCTCAAGACCGACCCCTTGGGCCGCGCGCATGTCCAACAAGAACACAGACATCCCGTCTGAACGTTTTGCAAGTTGCCCAGCGGGCGTCGTTCGCGCCAACAGCAACATCAAATCTGATTCCAATGCCCGACTGGTCCAGATTTTTTGGCCCGAAATTAAATAACTACCGTCTTTTTGCCTATCGGCCCGGGTTTTTAACTGCGTCGTATCGCTGCCAGTCGAAGGTTCTGTAACTCCGAAGGCTTGAAGCCGAAGTTGGCCCAACGCGATATCAGGGAGGTAGCGCTGTTTCTGTTCAGGTGAACCGTACTTTAGGATCGTACCCATCGTGTACATCTGCGCATGACATGCGGCCGCGTTGCAGCCTTGGGCGTGAATGGTCTCTAAAATCACCGAAGCTGCGCGCAAAGGTAAACCGGATCCACCATACGCTTCGGGGATCAAAGCGGCTAAATAGCCGGCTTCTGTCAGGGTTTTGACAAATTGGTGTGGGTAGCTGCCATCTTGATCCAGCCCCATCCAATATTCATTTGGAAATCCATCACACAGCCGCGCCACAGATTGGCGCAACTCGCCCCAATCCTCACCAACAGATAGAAGAACATCGTCTGTTGTTTGAGAGGCCATAGCGACGGTTCCTCATGGTAAGCTTGAAACGAACAACGCTGTTTAAACAGTGTTAAGCTGCGTATTCTCAAGTGCTGCGAGAGCCGTCTTGGTCAACTCAACACCGCGTTCAATTTTAAGATTTTCAAACATCACTTGTGTCTGATTAAACGCAGCACGCGCCTTATCCTGATCGCCCTTGGCGGCGAAAACCTGACCTTGCACCAGATGGGTCCAAGCCAGATCACACAGGCACTGCCGCTCCGTCTGGATGTCAATTGCCGAGGAAATTGAAGACTGAGCGGTTGATAGATCCTGCGGTTCAGACGCAATCAACACTTCTGTCGAAACGCGCAGCGCGATGGAGCGCGGCCAAGTTTCTCCGCTCTTTGTTGCTGTTACAATCGCGGTTTCGCTAAGCCCCATCGCTTTGTCGATCTCTCCCTGAGACAATAGCGCCTTTGCAAGAAAGGCTTCAAATGCGCCGCGGTGGAACGACGTGCCCAAGGTTGACCCCAGCTCCAAACATTGCTCAAGATTGTTACGCGCAGCGACAATCTCGCCAGCCAGCAAACACGCTTCTCCGCGCCACCCCAAAGTCAGGTATTTTCGGAAAATATCGTCAGATTTCTCACAAACATATAGCCCTTGTTCGAAATCCGGGGTGGCGTTTTCTAGCTTGCCAAACCACCCGTTCACCAAGCCACGGAACATCAAACAGGCTGCAACAGTTGGTAGATGTTCAACCTCCTGGGCAAGCGTGACCCCGTGGTTGGCCGCGTCAATCGCCTTGTCGTATTCTCCGTGTTGGGCCAGCGCAAAGGCCAGCACACCAGACACTGCGGCCTCTTCAACTGGATCGCCAGAGTCTCGCATTTGAACCACACTTTGGGATGCGTAGTTGATTGCCGCAACCGGCTCTCCCAACAAGCAATGCACCCGTGCCAGTAAGTTGACCGGGCCAGTTTTCATGCGGTTGTCGCTCCCTAAGGTTTCCGCAAGTTCCAGCGCTTGGCTGGCCAGATCTGCTGCCAACCCAAACCGACCTAAAACGTAATACGTCCGCCCGATCCAATACTGAATCTGACACAACCTGACCTGGTGGCCGATTTTTTCGGCCAGCGCGCGCGCCGTTCCCAGATTGCCGAGATTGTTTTCAAACTGATCTCGGCTTGATGCAACATTCGCCAATTTCAAAATTGCGCGGATTTGCAGTTTTGCCGAAACATCTGATGATGTTACCGCTTTGGCCATCTCCAGCGCCGTCTGATAATGCGCCGAAGCTTCGGTCGACGCATACCGTTCTGCCGCAGCATCTCCCGCCTTGAAACTGTAAGGAATGGCCCGCTCAACATCATTTGCCGATTTAAAATGATAAGACAAAACTTCTGGCGAGCGTTCGGTGACCTGCGGGAAACGCAATTCCAGAATTTCCGCAATATCAAGGTGGAGCTGGCGCCGCTTACTATGCAAGAGCCCTTGATAAGCTGCATCCTTAATCAGCGCGTGTTTGAATTCATAAACAACCTCAGGCGCAAGACCACGGCGGTACAACAGCTCTGAATCCACCAATCTGGTCAAGGCTCCATCCAAGGCCTCTTCGCTTTTTTGCGTCACAGCAAGCAGTAAGGCATGGCCAAAAGTACGCCCAAGAACAGACGCCAATTGCGCCGCCTCTTTTGCTGTTCCCAGATGATCCAGGCGCGCCATAAGAGAGTCTTGCAAACTGTCAGGAATTTCGGTGGCCCCCAAGGGGCCATTAAGTTCGTAACGCCCGTCCCTTAATTCGACCAGTTCCATCTCTAGGACCAACTTGGTCAGTTCCTCAATGAACAATGGAACCCCGTCCGTCTTCGCCAGAATATGTTCCAGAACCTCTTCCGGCAGGGCAATTCCACCTGTCACCCCTTCGATCAACTCGATACTTTCCGGGCGGCTAAGATGTCGCAAGCGCATCATGGTCAGATGTGGCTGTTTGCTCCAGGGTGGATCGAAATCGGCCCGGAAAGCCAACAAAACAAGGATACGTGACGTCCTTATCTGCTCAACCACCAACCCCAAAAATTCCCGAGTTGAATGATCGGCCCACTGCAAATCTTCGACAACAACGAGCAAGGGGTTTTTGCGTGACATGGCTGCGGTCAGGGATACAAGTGCCTTGAGGGTTTTGTGTTTCTGATCTTCTAAGGTCAGCACCGGTGCGTTATATCGCCCAGATGACGGCAAACTCAGCATTGCCGCCATTAAAGACCCAAATTCGTTCACATCCAACCCAAGATCTAACAGGAAAGCGTCCAATTTTTCCAACATCGCGTCAGGCGCGCTGTTGGCATCCGCATTTAAGGTACGTTCGAAAAAATCCACGACCGGGTGAAACGGTGTATCTTGCCGATAATTAGAGCAGACAAACCTGATTGTCGGGCAGTTTTGTGACGTAACAATAGATTGAAAATTTTGCAAAACCCGCGATTTACCAACGCCGGGCTCGCCTGAAATCAAGACGACTTGGCCATCATGTGCTTTTACTTGATCCCAACGGTTGACCAGTAGGTTTATTTCTTCCTTGCGTCCTGCCATCGGCGTAAGGCCACGTTGCAGTTTTGCTTCGAAACGACTGCGCGCCTCGGTGCTTTGACACACACGGAAGACTTCGATTGGTTCAGAAATTCCCTTGAGATCTTGCGCGCCGAGTGGTTCGCAAACAAACAATCCTTCGATCAAACGATGGGTTCTCCGGCCAATCACCACCGTGCCAGGATCCGCCAACGATTGCAGCCGGGCTGCGATGTTTGGTGTGTCCCCAACAATCGCCATCTTTTCACGTTGCTCGCCAGCGCCGATATCCGCCGCCACAACCAACCCAGTATTGATCCCAATCCGAACGTTCAATCGGACGTCCGAAGACGGGAAGTCTTTGTTGAGCGCATCAACCGCCGCTATGATGCTAAGACCTGCCGTAATAGCACGTTGCGGATCGTCTTCATGAGCCTGTGGATACCCGAAATAGATCAACAACCCATCGCCCATGAAATTGCCGATAAAGCCGCCATACTGCTCAACGACTTCTGCGCAGGCAATACGATAGGCCGTCAAAAGCCCCGTCATTTCTTCTGGATCAAGTTGTTCGGAAATGACGGTTGACCCAACAAGGTCGCAGAACATTACCGTCAATTGCCGGCGCGCACCCTCAAAAGAATAATCGCGCGCACCTTCCATATTTGCCAAACGTTGTGGCGAACGCGGTGCGGGAGCGTTAGCAGAGACAGCCAAACCACAGCCGCCACAAAACGCGTCTTCAGGTTCATTTGCGAAACCGCAGGAGTGACATGCGATTGGCAACGCGGTTCCACAACTGCTGCAAAACCGCCGTCCAGGTCGGTTTTGCGTCGCGCATTTTAAGCATTCCATGTCGAAGCTCGCTTTCCCTTATCTCCGTTCCGCTCAAGTTTGTGCGTCTAACCGACCCACATCACATCAAAGAAGCATCCCTGCCGCACTAGCTCAGGCAAGTTATCATGCATCCTTCGAAGTTGCTTTGGCCTTTCGCATCGGTTGCTCTGGTTGTTCAAACATCTGCGCTGCATCAGCAAAGGCGTCAAGCAATTCTTTTGCCTCGGTTTTGGCAAGCTTGTGGAATTGCTTTTGCAAATCCTTCCCCTTGGTTGGTGCAGCCTTCTTTTCTTCTTTCTGGACAATCTCCAAGACCTGCTTGTCCAATCCAGCAGAGCTGATCTGATCCATGACTTTTTTGCGTGTTTTTTCTTTTCCGCTGAACAACTCTTTTTTGTGCTTTTCAACGAAGGCCTTTCCAGTCTCGTACCCAATATCAAAAAGCGCTGCCATGTTCGAATAAGACCAATCTAGCACCTTAGGCCATTGCTCTTCGGGAATATGGTCTCGAAACGGCATCCGCAAAACGTTCACGTTTTCTAACTTTGCACCGTTTGTTTCGTAGTTTTCTGAATCCATTTCTGCAATGCGCGTGAGCGGGTTGATAATCGAATGCACCCAAGCGTCATAGAGGTTCGTAGGTTCTGAAATCAGTTTACGCTGCCCAAGGATATCGAAGTAAATCACCGTGTCCACCAAACACCGGCTCATCACTTCGCCCGGACTAAAGGCCAATGTGTCAAACGCCGAGCCTTCGAGGTACGTTTTACCATCCATTTTGTATGGCGCATAAATCAATGGCATCGCTAAGGCCGCTTTAAAATGATCCGCCGTGATTTCTTCCTTTTTAAAGGACACTTCTGCGCGGTCTTCGATGCAATACGCGGACATCAGAAATTCACCATCAAATTCCTGAAGCTTGTCGAAATCAACGACCATATCAATCCAAGGAGGTGGTTGACACAGACCGTTTTGTTTCGCTGAAAAATCACTGGGGCACATGCTCGCCATCCAGAATTGCGTCATGTCCGACATAAACCGCTGCCCATCAGTTTCGCGGGGTAGTGCCGACAACCAAGTTTGGTGAAATTTTGTATAGGCCTCAGCCATCGGGCCCGATTTATGAAAAATCTTATAATTCACTGGGAAGACATTGTAGATTGCATCATGCACACCCATTTCACGGGTTGCCTGCAAGGTTTCTTTGCGTGTGCCGTGTTTTGGGGCCGCATACATTAACCCAATCAACATCCCCGCACCTGTCGTGGACACAACATCGAACTCAATACCAGCGTCATCAAGTGCTAAAAGTGCACCCGACATGAGTGGAAGATTAGGTGCTCCACCTCCTAGAACCAAACCAATAGCCATTCTAAAATCCTCTTCAATCAAGGTGGCAATGGTTCCGCAAACACACCTCAACTGTCAAGTGTGGCTTGTTATTAAAAACACCTACAAATCAACAAACTGCCCGGGATTCCGTTTCATTTTTCGTGTGTTAGAAAAGATCGATCAAAGAGAGTTCAACCAAAGATTGAACCTCCAGAAAACATCACACGTTTATACCAGTCTTCTTAGAGTGATCTAGACAAAATTGTTTTAGGAAACTTGGGAACCGTAGACGTAAATAGATCAATTACCACATCGGTTACAACGACGTGCTCGGGACAATGGCCCCTAGAAACTGAGTGCACGCCGGTCCGTCTGCATTAAACTTTAAACATCGTGGAATTGATGTCGATCAGGGCCATCGACATTTAAAGACAGATTAAAAGGACTCTTTCGGATCCCCCAATGATTGGAAAAAATATCTTTGGAAAAAGAAAACGAGGCATAAAGGCGGCAGCAGTGTCAGAACAGCCAATGCCATACCAGGCCCGCTTTCAATACCGATCAAACGCATACCGCGTACAACTGTAAAGGTGCTTTCATCCGTGCTGAGGAGTACGGGCCATAAGTACTGATGCCATCCAATCATGAAAGACACGACAAAAATTGCCCCGCCCCGCCGCCATGACAAGGGCAAGAGGATATCCCAGAAAAACTTGATCGGCCCCGCGCCATCGAGTTTGGCCGCCTCGAGATATTCGTTCGGAATACTCAGGAACAATTGTCGGAAAAATAAAGTACCGAGTGCGAGTGACAAAGCAGGTAAAATCATTCCCGGAAGCGTGTTGACCAAGCCTAGAGTCGAAGCCACTTGGTAAGTCGTCACAAATCGGCTTTCCAATGGCAGCATCAGGGTGAGCATCGTGAGCCAGAAAAGAAGCAGCGCGAAGCGAAAACGGAAATAGACCATCGCGTAAGCGGCACACATCGAAATTGCCGAAGTTAAGCTGGCCAGTGACGTCGCGATTATGAGTGAATTTTTCATCATCGCCAGCGCACTGATCTGATCAGTAAAACCCGCCTTTAAGGTCAGAATTTCCCGATAGTTTTGCATTGCCTCTTGGCCAAAGCTGAAACGCAACCCATTCAGAGCAATGGATTGAGTACCTTGTGTCGATGCCATGATCATGAGCATCACAGGAAACAGCATCAGAAACACGCCAAGGCACAGGATAACATGGTCAAAAATTTGACCCAAGCGGCCCTTGCCGTGTTCCATGTCGTTTTTATTTCAACCTTTCACCAGTGTCTTTACGAAAGACAAAAAGCTGCGAGGGGTCAAAAGCCAAAACCAGCTTTTCATCCACTTGTGGCAAAAGCGTTTGCGGTGCTTTGAAGCAAATCTCTTGCGGCTCTTCTCCGTCAGAAACCCCGTCCAGAACGCCATAGATTAGATTTTCACCGCCATGTTGTTCCACAAGTTCGACACTGAGGGAAAATTGCCCACTGTCCGATAAACTCAGCATATCTGGTCGAATGCCAAGCACCAGATCCTGACCCGTCGGAAGATCAGAGAGCCCCTCGATCTTCAAAGAGCCATTTGTCAGATGGGTTCCATCAAACTGAACAGGGATCAAATTGATAGAAGGCGATCCAATAAAAGAAGCCACAAAAAGGGTGCGCGGATTGGAATAAAGCTCCATCGGCGCGCCCATCTGCTCTACCTGACCGTCATTGATAACGGCTAATCGATCAGCAAGTGTCATCGCTTCGGTCTGGTCGTGCGTCACGTAGATCGACGTTACATTCATACGCCGCTGCAGTTTTTTGATTTCGATGCGCATCTGGACCCGCAGTTTGGCATCTAGATTGGATAATGGCTCATCAAACAAAAAGACCTGCGGATTGCGCACAATAGCCCGCCCCATCGCAACACGCTGACGTTGTCCGCCAGAAAGCTGATTTGGCTGGCGATCCAAAAATGCGTCAATCTTGAGCATCTTGGCCGCATCGGTGATCCGGCGTTCGATCTCGTCCTTGGGCATTTTACGGTTTTTCAAACCATACGACATGTTCCCGCGCACCGTCATATGCGGATAAAGCGCATAGTTCTGGAACACCATTGCGACATCTCGTTCCGAAGGGGAAACGTCGTTGATAACTTTGTCACCGATCAGAATATCTCCTGATGTGACGCTCTCTAATCCGGCGACCATACGCAAGAGTGTGGATTTCCCGCAGCCCGATGGCCCGACAAAGACAATCATTTCTCCGTCGTCTATTTGCATATCAACGCCAAAGATTGCCTCGGCACCATTGGGGTATGTTTTGCGGACCTGTTTCAGTTCAACCTGAGCCATTATTTCTCACTTTCAACGAGGCCCTTGACGAACCATCTTTGGAACAACAGCACGACCATAACCGGCGGCAAAGTTGCCAGTATTGTCAGTGCGAATGCTTTTTGGAATTGGGGTAGCTCTCCGCCTTCGTTGAGCACCTGATAGATTTGCTTGATACCGATCACGAGGGTGTAGTTTTCCTCTTTGGTGGTCATGATCAACGGCCACAGATATTGGTTCCAACCCACCACGAACATGATGATCAGGATCGCTGCAATCATTGTGCGCGACAATGGTACCAAAATATCTTTGAAGAACCCCCATGAGCTGGCGCCATCGAGCTTTGCAGCCTCCAACAGTTCATCTGGGACAGAACGGAAGAATTGGCGGAAATAGAAAGTCCCTGTCGCCGACGCAATGAGCGGAACGATTAATCCTGTATGGGTATCCAACAGCCCTAAGTTAGCAACCACCTCGTAGGACGGAATGATCCGCACTTCCAACGGCAAGAGCAGTGTCATGAAGATGACCCAGAACAGTGGCACCCCCAGCCGAAAGCGAAAATAGACAATCGCATAAGCGGCGAGCATCGAGATAATCACTTTGCCTACGGCAAACCCCAACCCAAGGATCAGGGAGTTCTTGAGCATGACCGTAGCGGTGACTTTTTTCATCACGCCACCCTCGACAAACAGAACCTCATTGTAGGTCTCGACAAAATGTGGGCCGGGCCAAAACTGCAGCCCCTCCCGCAAGATTGTTTCTGGCGCGTGGGTCGAGGTAGCAAAAGCAATCCAAACCGGCAGCGTCATAAACAGAGCACCAAAAATCAAAACCAGGTGCGTAGATAATCCTGGACGATCCATCAGTAATGCACCTTTCGTTCAATAAATCGGAATTGCACCACCGTCAGAGCCAGCACCATGATCATCAACACAACGGACTGCGCCGACGATCCACCGATGTCTGCCCCACGGAAACCATCCTGATACACTTTGTACACCAGCGTCGTTGTCGCCCCACCCGGAGCGCCCTGCGTCGTGGTATCGATGATCCCGAAAGTATCAAAAAACGCATAGGTGATATTGATCACGACAAGGAAGAATGTAGTCGGCGCTAAAAGCGGGAATGTAATTGTCCAAAATCGACGGACCGAGCTGGTACAATCCATCTTGGCCGCTTCCTGAACAGATTTCGGGATCCCCTGCAAACCAGCGAGGAAAAAGATGAAGTTGATGCTCACTTGCTTCCACACGGATATCAACACGACCACAAATCCGGCATCGAATGTGTCCAACTTATGGTCAAAGTCAAATCCGAATTGGTTCATCAGAATGTATAAATCACCGATCAATGGGTTGAACATCAGGTTCCCCATCAATCCCGCAACGGGCGGCGCGATCGCATAAGCCCACATCAACATTGTTTTATACGTGCTGGCCCCGCGAATGACTTCATTGGCCTTCACCGCAAGCAAAAGCGCCAAGGCTAGCGACAAGAACGTCACCAGCGACGAAAAGATCATCGTGAAACCGGCGGCCTGTAGCCAGGCATCGCTGCCGATGACATCTGTGTAGTTTCTGAACCAGACGAATTGAGATGACAGCCCAAAAGCGTCCTCTAGCAGAAACGACTGATAAATGGCCTGCGCTGATGGCCATAAGAAGAATATGGAAATAATGATGATCTGCGGCGCAATAAACAGATACGGAATGGCGCTATGCTCGAATTGAACGCGCTTCATAAACCCCGCCCCCTAAGGTTTTATATTTGGACCAGCGAGACACAGGGCCCCGCTGGCCATTGATCAGCTATCGCTTAGTTGACGGTTGCGTCAAAACGTTCAAGCAATGCGTTGGATTCTTCTTCGATTTTAGCAAAAGCCTCATCGACAGAGGCGTCACCAGAGAAGATATCCTCGTAGTGCTTGTACATTACTTCGCGAATTTGCACGTAGAAGCCGAGGCGGTACCCTTTGGTCCATTCACCAGCCGGTTGGTTCAGCTGAAGAACACCAACTTCGGCATCTGGCGTGGACTCGTAGTAGCCGTCTGCCTTTGCCATGTCATATGCAGCATTCGTGATCGGCACATAACCAGTTTCCTTATGCCAGAAATACTGGATTTCTGAACTGGCAAGGTAGTTCAAGAAGTCAGCTGTCGCTTTGTTCTCTTCTTCGCTCTTACCGGACATCGCAAACAGCGCCGCGCCACCGATAAACGTCGCTTTTGGCTCATCGATAACCGACTTCCAATACGGCAGATAGGTTGTGCCAAATTCAAAATCGGCGCTGGCTTTCAGACCACCAAATGACCCTGATGAACCGAGCCACATCGCGACTTTCTTTTGTACAAAGGCGTCTTGGTTGTCGCCCCATCCGCGGCCGTAAAAGCCATAGTAGCCAGCATCGAGCCATTCTTTCACTTTACCCCAATGATTTTTCATTGCGTCATTGTTGTAAAGGATTTTCACTTCTGTGCTGTCAAACCCGTTATTGCCCGTGGCCAACTGAAGGTTGTGACGGCTATGGAAGTTTTCAGAGAAGATCCAAGGGCTGTGGCTTTGCGCCAGTGCCTGATACCCTGCAGCCTTGATTTTCGGCGCTATTGCTTCGAACTCTTCCCAAGTGGACGGAGGGGCATCTACACCTGCTTCGGCCAGAATGTCTTTGTTATAGTACAGCAAAGGCGTGGAAGAATTGAAAGGCATGCCGATCATTTTACCGTCGCTGTCTGCATAAAAGTTGCGGACACCTTCGATGTAGTCACTGGAATTGAAGCCTTCAGAATGTTGAGAGAGTAAGTCCGCAACAGGAATGGTTGCGCCGCGCGCGTTAATGATCGTCGCCGCACCGGCATCAAAAATCTGGATCAGGCTTGGCTGTTGCTTTGCACGAAAAGCGGCAATACCAGCCGTCATCGTGTCTTCGTAGCCGCCTTTATACGTTGGAACCAAAACGTAGTCGCCTTGGCTCTCGTTGTATTTTACAGCGATTTCTTCAACGACTTCTCCCAAGCGGCCGCCCATGGCGTGCCAAAACTGAATTTCAGTCTGCGCCCAAGCGCCAGTTGCAAAGGTCGCAAAACCTGCTGCGAGCAAGGTCATGTTTCTCATCGGATTCTCCCTATTTTGAGACTGTCTTTCGTGACAGTTTTGGCTTTTAGGACTGCCAGATGACGATTGCGTGACACCGCATTCATATCTTTGTGTCTTTCGTGCCTTCTTGACATTCCGCAAAAAGAAATCTGGAGTCAACTCCTTAGAATTTTGAAATCAGCAATAACTTCCCGTGAGCCCAGCCCGCTTTATAAAGACAAATGATCCAAACAACGCCAGCGCGCTATCGGGATATTCTGAGCCGAAGAAACAACGGCAACCCCGGTCATGATAACAGTTGTATCTGCGAAATTTTGCCCCAACACGGACAATATTTCCGGGTCGTATTCATCAGAGGTTTCGTTATAGGCTAAACTGATATGTGGCTGAAAACCTCCTCCCCCAGATCCCTCAAGAACGGCACATAGTTTAGTTCTGGCCACAAGCAGTTCCTCTGGAACGATCAAATCCAGGAACAGAGATTTAAAAAACGCGTCCCCGCGAGAGAGCCCAGTAACACGCGTCGAAATTGCACCTGATCCCGACAAAATGTCAGTGCAACGTTGGATCGTTTTAGTTGGAGATCCCTGCAAATCACCGAGCAGTGTCATATGGGGGTCAAACGGTCCGTTCCCTGTGTGATCTGCCAAGTCAACGATGCACTTTTTTAACGTTGCAAATGTTGCCCCTTTTGGAACCAGCCAAATGGAATGCGGTTGCGGAACATCCAAATCCATCCCGTCTACTTCCTCGTTTTCTAGTTGTGTCATTTTTTGCAATCGCGGTCACTTGATCTTTTCAGGATAGAACGGACGTGGATTGACGGGTGAAAACCACCTAAATCTATGCCATCTTTCCTCAAACATCTATCCCTGCACATGCCGGTTAATTGCCGTTTGCATTTAGTTCTACTTACAGAAGCGTCGCAAAAAGGAGTTCACCATGCCGACAGATCAAATCCGAACAACATCAGGTCGGGGACAACTTTATGAGAGTGTGCTGGATACCATTGGGAACACACCAGCCATTCGCATCAATAATCTGGGCCCGGATGATGTAACGATCTATGTGAAGGCGGAGTTTTTCAATCCCGGTGCTTCTGTAAAAGACAGGCTGGCGGTCAGTATCATCGAAGCGGCCGAACGCGGGGGAACGTTGCAACCGGGACAAACTGTTGTTGAAGCCACAAGTGGGAACACCGGCATCGGGTTGGCTTTGGTCTGCGCGCAAAAAGGATATCCGCTGGTGGTCACAATGGCAGATAGTTTTTCGATTGAACGGCGCAAAATGATGCGAATGCTTGGTGCCAAAGTTATCCTGACCCCGCGTGCCGAAAAAGGGTTTGGGATGTACAACAAGGCGGTCGAATTGGCCGAAAAGAACGGCTGGTTTCTAGCCCGGCAATTTGAAACTCAAGCCAACGCTGACATTCACGAGGCAACAACCGCGCAGGAAATATTGGCCGATTTCAAAGATCAACAACTGGATTACATTGTCAGCGGGTATGGCACAGGCGGGACCGTCACCGGAGTAAGTCGGGTAATGCGTCGTGAACGCCCCGGGACAAAAATAATCCTCACCGAGCCGGCCAACGCACAGCTCTTGGGGAGCGGTGAAGCGCAAGAACGTCTGGCTGACAACGCCCCTGCCTTTAGTCATGCAGCATTTGAACCCCATCCCATCCAAGGATGGACACCGGATTTCATCCCTGCTGTGTTGCAAGAAGCAATTGATCAAGATTACTACGACGAATTAATTCCAGTGGCTGGCGCTGATGGGATCGCCTGCGCACGTGAGCTGGCTCAAAAAGAAGGAATCTTTACCGGTATTTCTGGCGGATCAACTTTTGCTGTGTCCTTAAAAATTGCTGAAACTGCGCCAGCCGGGTCCGTTATACTGTGTATGTTGCCAGACACCGGTGAACGCTACCTGTCTACTCCACTTTTTGACGGCATTGCGGAAGAGATGAACGATGATGAAATCGCGATTTCCCAATCAACGCCAAGCTATCAAATGACCTAAAACAGGATGATCTATGCAGTTTCCGGCATAGATCTGCCGGGAAACCGATCCTAGGGCGCTAGCAGTTATTGAATCATTGCCTCTGACCATTCCATTAAAAAACGCCGACTTTTTAGTCTGTCTAGATACGTTAGCAACGCTGGTTCCAACTGGATTGTGGATTGCCCTGCGGGTGGAAGTGTCACATCCAACCGCGGTAATGCGACCGGATCCAATAACGTCGATCGGTAACGTAACAGATGGGCGATAAATTCCCGCGCCGTTTCAGGGTTCTTGGTGCCAGAGGTCGCAAATGCAGTTCGCATCATGATCGTCTGGAAATCCGACGGTTGGATGACTTCGATGTGTTGGGACAAATCCGAACGTGCATGCGCGTAACTTGCTAAAACATTATAAGCTAATGCAATTTTTCCGTTCGCGACATCTTCTATCATGTCACTAGAGCAACAGTATAACCGAGCATCCAAATTTCCCATGACTTCTATCAATCGCCAAAATGTTTCAGAACTGCGGGCATCCTGTGTCGCAAACAGGTAACCCAGCCCTGATTGGCGGACATCATATGTCCCAACGCGCCCCTGAAACACCTCAGGACGTGCCCGCAATGCCCGAATTAAATCTTGACGGGTTGTAGGTACGTCTTCTCCCTGAAAGGCTGCGCGATTGATAACGATTGCTGCAGGTTCTGAGGTGAACGCAAACAAACTATCGCGCCATTGGGCCCATTCAGGGTGTGTTAGATCGTCGAAGGCCCGCGCGAACCCATCATTGGCGAGCTTGAATTGCAGATCCATTGCGCTTGAAATGACGATGTCAAACGCGTCGGGAGAGCGCCTTACAAACCGATCAATGTCGGCAGTGCCAGCTTCGAAATATTCAATCGCTATGTCGGGGTTCGTTGACACAAAACTGTGCAGAATGGGTGTAAAAAGAGCGGTATCCGTACTGGATAAAACGTTTAGGGTCTGCGTCGCTTGCGCGGTACCAAAAAACTGTCGATTTTCCCATTCCTGCGCTGTGCCAATGCTTCCCATCCCGAGCAAAATGGTTGCTAAAACGAAAAAGTAACGCATGCTCCGCCCTCCTGTCGATTGGATAAAACGAGTGACCCACCATGGGCCTGCGCGACATCTTGGGCAATCGTCAGCCCGAGACCAGATCCAGTTACCCCCTGCGCATTGTCCCCCCGCGCAAACCGTTCCACCAATCCCGCCATTTGGTCTGGTGGAAACCCGGGACCTTCATCACAAATCTGCAAAACAGCACCGTCTCGTTGTTGGACCGTTATTTCAATACTGCTTTCTGCCGGGGAATATTTCAGCGCGTTATCAACCAAGTTTCGCAGCGCGTTTTGCAACAATATTGGATCCGCCGTCGCATCTACGGGAGCGTCCGCCCTTACACAAAAAGCAATGTCTTTCATCTCGGCCACGGGTTCCAATCTGTTTACGAGATCCAAAACAACCTCTGTCAAATCCAGCGCTTGGCGCTCCAAATGATCCGCACGAAAGGTGATCATCGCATGGTCCAGCAGTTGCCCCGCCGCGCGTGAACTTTCATCGATTGCGCGCATCATTGAACGCAGGGCTTGGCGGTTCTCTTCACGATCCACGCGATGCAACGTCGCTTCGGCATGAGAACGCACCGTGGCAAGGGGCGTGCGCACTCGATGTGCTGCTTCGGCGATGAAATCCTCGGACTGTTTCAAGGATTGATCCAACCGCCCCATCAAGGTGTTGAGCGACGCAACAAGAGGCACCATTTCACCCGGAACAGGTTTAACAACCGGGCTAAGATCCTGCGGGCCACGGCGGGTTATGGATGTCGTCAACTTGTTTAGAGGGCTGATTGTAGTCGCGGTCACCCAAAAAGACAGCAGCGTCGCCATGGCAAAAAACCCTGCCCCGAACAAAGCGACGGTCCGGGAAATATGACTGAGCGTGACAGAGAGAGCATCCTGTGTTTGGGCCACAGAAACCACAACATCCGTTTCTCCTGAAACCGTGAACAGGCGTCTTGACGCAGAAGTTATGCGGAGCGGCAAATCGTCAAACTGTGATGTCCAAGACAGCGGCAACGCAGCATTTGCATCAGGCCGCGGCAGATCAGCGTAACCAGACAACAATTCGCCATCCTGATAAATCGCATAAAAAACACGGTCATCAGATGCTGTGTTTAGCATCGACAGCGCCCCATAGGGAAAATCGATTTCGATCGCGCCATCCCGGACCACCGCCGCATCCAGCATAGACGTCGCCGACGCATTTAGGATGCTGTCTTGCCCTTGGTGGGCAATCTGGGTCGCGTAAATTCGGACAAACACATAGATGAGCAACGCTAAAACTGCAGCACCACCGATCAAGACAACGGTCAATCGCCGCCGTAATGATATCTTGGAACGAACCGCGTTACTCATGTTCAAGACTGTATCCAAGGCCGCGTGATGTTCTGATTTTCAGCGCTGAGCCTTCGAGGTGTTTTCGCAGGCGACCGACGTATACCTCGATAGCATTGTCCGAAACATCTTCGTCATGTGAAAACAATCGATCCACCAGTTTTTGCTTTGAAAACACTTGTCCCGGGGCATTAAAAAAGAGCTCCAACAACCGCAATTCTCGGTTCCGTAGTTTTACGGCCACGCCGGCCACGGTCAGTTCATTTGCAACGGGATCAAATGTGACGTCTGCAATTTGCATGATGGTCTGCGTGACGCCGCTGCGTCGTCGCAACACAGCCCGGCACCGCGCCTCCAATTCGGCATGATCAAAGGGTTTCGTGACGTAGTCATCTGCCCCTAGATCCAGCACGGTGATTCTATCCGAAACCTGCGAGCGCGCGGTTAAAACAATGACAGGTGTGTCCCGTTGTGCCCGTCTATGCTGGCGTAGAAAGTCCCGTCCATCACCGTCAGGCAACATGATATCCAGAAGGATCAGATCGTAATATTCGACTTCTGAAAAAGCGATTGCTTCCTCTATTTTACCTGCATGATCAATAACATGACCATCCACACGCAAACGAGACGATATCGCCTGCGCCAACTCTCGGTTATCTTCTACCAATAGAAATTTCATGCATTCGTTTCACATTTTCGACTGCGTGACAGGTCCATGTCAGGTTGTCGTGTTTGAATATCGTTAACTGAGCCTTAAGCGGTTCGGTTGTCAAATGGGAGGAAAACATGAACAGATTTTCGATGGGCCGTCGGGCCCTGATCGGTGCGGCCGTGGCCGCGATGTCTTTTGGCGCACCTGTTTTTGCAGGCGGGCACAAGACGGTTGAAAGCATCCACTTCTTGATCCCCGGCGGCGCTGGCGGCGGATGGGACGGCACAGCGCGTGGCACAGGCGAGGCGCTGACTGGTTCCGGTCTTGTGGGCACAGCGTCTTATGAAAACATGTCAGGCGGCGGTGGCGGAAAAGCTATTGGGTACCTGATCGAAAATGCAGACAGCAACCACGGCACACTAATGGTGAATTCCACACCGATCGTGATCCGTTCGCTGACAGGTGTGTTTCCGCATAACTTCCGTGATCTCACGTTAGTTGCAGGAACAATCGGTGACTATGCGGCAATTGTTGTGGGCAAAGACAGCCCCTTAAATTCGATGGCTGACTTGATGACCGCTTTTGATTCCGACCCAAGCGGCACCGCAATTGGTGGTGGATCTGTTCCCGGCGGAATGGATCATCTGGTAGCAGCCATGGTGATGGAAGCTGCGGGCAAGGACGCGCTTGGGGTGAAATACATCCCCTATGATGCAGGCGGAAAGGCCATGGCGGCATTGCTATCCGGTGAGATCGCAGCGCTTTCAACAGGTTTTTCAGAAGCCGTGGATTTGGCCGATGCTGGCGAAGTTAAGATCATCGGTGTGACAGCAGATGAGCGCGTCGGTGCCGCACCAGATGCAATGACCATGCAGGAACAGGGGATCGATACGACCTTCGTCAACTGGCGTGGTTTCTTTGGTGCACCGGGAATGCCAGCTGAAACAGTTACGGCATACCAAGAAGTTATCGCCAAAATGTACGACACGCCCGAATGGGAAGACGTACGTGCGCGCAACGGTTGGGTCAACATTCACAACCCTGGCGATGATTTCAAAAACTTTCTTGAAACTCAGGAAAAAGCGATTGGTGATCTCATGAAGAAGCTCGGCTTCCTCTGAGAACCCTAAAAACAGGGCGCGGTCAGAACTGCGCTCTGTTTCTTTAAAAACATAAAAATTTGGGAGAGTTCTATGGCGTTGGATCGTTGGATCGGACTTGTCTTGCTGGGCGTGTGTATAGCGTATGGATATACAGCTTGGTTCACGATGGATGATTTGTTGGCGCCGTTCATGCGACGCAACCCCATTTGGCCCTCAACCTTTCCTAAGATGCTGTCCATTCTGGGTATCGTGGCTTCGCTGACGATTGTTCTAGGGCTGGAAAAGGGCGAAGCTAAGATTGGTGATATCGATTACCGCAAGCTCTGGGAATACAATCTAGGACAAGCCCTGTTGTTATTGGGGCTGATGGTGGCTTATGCGCTCTTATTGCGTCCTGCCGGTTTTCTTTTCTCAACCTCTGCCTTTTTGATCCTTGGATCTTTGATCCTCGGCGAGCGACGCATTTTTCTGACGATCATTGTCGCAGCCATCGCCACCGGAGTGGTATGGTATCTGGTTCAGGTCGTTTTGGGCATCTTCTTGCGCCCCTTACCCACATTCATCGGAGGCTGAAATGCTAGAAGGACTGCTTATCGGCCTGCAAACGGCCCTTTCAATTCAAAACTTGCTGATGGTCATCGGCGGCTGCCTGATCGGAACATTCATTGGAATGCTTCCCGGATTAGGGCCAATGTCGATTATCGCAATTATGATCCCTGTCGCCATCTCAATGGGCGATCCCTCAGCCGCACTGATCCTCCTCGCAGGGGTGTACTACGGCGCAATTTTCGGGGGCTCCACATCTTCAATCCTGCTCAATGCACCCGGTGTGGCAGGGACTGTCGCCAGCAGTTTTGACGGCTATCCAATGGCCCGTCAGGGTAAGGCCGGCAAAGCACTGACAATCGCAGCTATCGCAAGTTTCGCTGGCGGTACAATCGGGGCCATTCTGCTGATGGTATTTGCACCGATGCTGTCTTCTGTGGCGCTGCTGTTCCATTCGGCAGAGTATTTTGCATTGATGGTCGTCGGGCTATCGGCCATCGCCGCGTTTGCAGGAACAGGACAAGTCGCCAAGGCGCTCTTGATGACCATCTTGGGGTTAATCATGGCAACGGTTGGCGAAGGTGCTTTGTTTAACATGCCTCGCTTCACCATGGGGTTACTGGATCTGCAATCAGGTTTCGGGTTCATCACGCTGGCTATGGCAATGTTTGCCCTGCCAGAAGCAATTTTCCTGGTTTTGAAACCCCGCCTCACACAAGATAGCGACGGCGACATCAAGGACCTGAGGATCTCCCGTACCGAGGCGAAATCCATTGCCCCTGTGATCGGCAGACAATCTATCCAAGGGTTCTTCATTGGCGTTCTGCCCGGCGCAGGGGCAACCATCGCATCCTTTCTGGGCTATGCTGTGGAGCGCAACATCGCCACAAAGCAAGAACAAGAAGAGTTCGGCAAAGGGTCGATCAAAGGTCTTGCAGCACCAGAAACAGCAAACAACGCGGCCTGCACGGGCTCATTTGTGCCGCTGCTTACGCTGGGCATTCCGGGCTCCGGGACAACGGCCATTTTGCTGGGTGCCTTGATTGCCTTGAACGTAACTCCCGGGCCTCGGTTGATGATTGATGATCCTCAAATCTTCTGGGCGGTCATCATGTCGATGTTCATCGGCAACCTGGTCCTGTTGATCCTGAACCTGCCCCTCATCCCCTACATCGCCAAAGTGCTCAGCATTCCGCGTAATTTTCTGATCCCTTTCATTCTGTTCTTCACGCTGATGGGGGCCTATATCGGGCAAAATAACGCGACTGAACTGCTGTTGCTGGTTGGTTTTGGTGTCTGCGCTACGGTCCTGCGGTTTGCAGATTACCCGCTGGCCCCCCTGCTGATTGGCTTTATCCTAGGCGGTATGTTGGAAAACAACTTTTCGCGGTCCATGCAGCTTTATGATGGTGTCTCGTTCATCTGGGAACGTCCAATGACACTTGGTCTGCTCGTCGTGGCAGCTATTCTGATTATCCTGCCCAGCTATCGCGCCCGTCGCGCACGTATCCGTGCACAAGGCGTCGCAGACGGAGATTGAACCGATAAAGAAAACAACAGGCGTGGGCGAGGTCATTCGCCCGTGCCAACCTCACCAGCCATAATTCACATAGAACCGTCACACGCGACATCTGATCCGTGCATATGAAAACCTAAAACAGGTCGGCACAGTGACGTAGCCAAGCAAAGACCTCCAAAGACGCAGTTTCCCTTGTTGGAAGAACTCTCTGAAAGATCAGATGTACCCTCGGCTAACAATCTTACGCAATGCATTGACGCTTTCTTCAATCGTCTCAATTGGAGCATTCGATCTGATCATGACGCGTAACCCAACATATTGAGAAAGAAGCAACGCGGCCATGTCGCATCGATCTTGATCGCTCCTTTCAGAATGGGCAGTAGATTGTGTCAAGGCCACATGAAATGCTTGGCTCATCTTGCCCATCAGTATCTGTACAACGTCAGCAATATCCGGATCAACAGCAGATGGGCCCGCTGCAGCCGAGCACAACAAGCACCCTCTTTGATCGCCATCCTGCACAGCTTTCATCACACCCGAAAAAAGCATGTTGATACGTGCAACCCCATCCTCGCGGCCTGTCGTCAACAACATAACAGCAGGGTCTACCGCTTCGATCTCATATCGATTTAAAACTTTGATAAACAGAGATTTTTTATCGACAAACGCTTTATAAAGACTGCCGCGGGTCAATCCCATTCCCTTGAGCAATTCAGGTAGAGATGCAGCATCATAGCCATGCTGCCAGAACACATTCATTGCGTCTTTAAGGGCTATGTCTACGTCAAATTCTCTCGGTCGCGCCATATTTTGCACCCAATTTATATACGCACAATAATTGTGGACCACTAGGTACACAATTCACGAAAACGTTTTTAGTACCATTCGGTTCCTAACTGTAGAACGGCGTCACGAACAACAATTATCTCTTAACTTAATACTGGATATTACAATGAAACCTCTCTCCTTTATCGCAGCAACTGTCATCGCATTCTCTGTCGTCGCCCCGAGCTTGGCCTTGGCCGACTCGACATTAGGAACTGGATCGTTCACCGGGGCAAATGACCACATCACAACTGGCGGTGTCTCCGTCGTTAAAACTTCAAACGACGACGCGGTCGTTATCCTGGGTGACAACTTTAGCCTCGACGGCGCGCCCGAGCCGAGCGTTGGTTTTGGTAAAGATAGCGAATATGTCAAAGCCACTGATCTTGGCGATTTAGGGGAACTCAACGGCTTGCAAGCTTTTGTCGTGCCTGCCTCAGTAAATGTAGCAGATTACAATGAGATTTACATCTGGTGTGTCAAATTCAACGTGTCTTTGGGCGTCGCGTCACTGAACTAACTCAAACACGATTTTCACCCCCTAAGGAGTGCTCAAAATGGTTCGATTTATGAACAAGACACTGCACGCTTATCTGGATAATCCGGTCGCATTTGGTCTGATCGCTATGCCTTTCATTCTGGGTTTAGGGACCGTCAACCCGCTGGCTTTCTGGCTTTCCATCGTGACAGGAATTGCCGCCTTGATCTTAACAATATTAACAGATCGCCAGTTTGGGTTGGTGAAAATCCTACCCTACAAGCATCATCTTGCCGTTGATTTCATGGTCGGTGCAGCTTTCATCGTGGCCCCGCTTCTTCTCGGCTTTCGCGGGTTTGAAGCGATATACTACTGGGTTATAGGAGCCACGGTGTTACTAGTCGTTGCGCTGGACAACACCCAAGACATCGCACGCGTTGAATAACAAATCTGGTCCACAGTCTTGAAACCGCTGCGGACTGAACTCCCAAAACCAGACGATAAATTGAGTAAAATGATTGCTGGTTTTCGCTACTTCGATCCTTCATTCAGTGGCACTGTTTTTCTAGATGAAAGAAGGACCCTAAGCTAAATTTTCCTTGGTAAATTGCATTTGGCGGGTTTTAGATACCCATCGAATGCCCCCAGAATAGATGTGCCTGTGGTTCAACAGCGGGTCATCTACTTATTCAAGGAAACGTCATGTCCCAAGACCCCTTGCTCCAGCCTTTTACGCTCAAGCATTTGACGTTAAAAAACCGCATCATGACCACCAGCCATGAGCCAGCCTACCCCGAAGATGGTATGCCAAAAGACAGATATCGCGCCTATCACGAAGAACGTGCCAAGGCGGGCGTTGCGTTGGCCATGACGGCGGGTTCAGCTTCTGTCTCCAAGGACAGCCCACCGGTTTTTAATAATGTCCTGGCCTACAAAGATGACGTGGTCCCTTGGATACAGAACCTAACGGACGCTTGTCATGTTCATGGATGTGCGGTGATGATCCAGCTGACGCATCTTGGTCGGCGCACGACGTGGAACAAGGGGGATTGGTTGCCGTCAGTTTCATCAACGCGCCACAGAGAGCCCGCCCACCGCGCGTTTCCGAAACTGGTCGAGGACTGGGATATTGAACGTATCATCAGCGATTTCGCGGACGCGGCGGAGCGGATGAAAGCGGGCGGAATGGACGGAATTGAACTGCAGGTTTATGGCCATTTGCTCGATCAATTCTGGTCCCCTCTGACAAATGATCTGCAAGGCCCATACGGCGCTGATACAATGGAAAACCGGATGCGTTTCCCGCGCGATGTTTTGGCGGCAATCAGAAAACAGGTGGGAGATGATTTCATTGTCGGGTTTCGTTTTACCGCTGATGAGGTCCAAACAGGCGGCATTACCGCATCAGAAGGCATTGAAATTTCCAAACTGCTGGCAGCGGACGGGCAACTCGACTTTCTGAATGTTATCCGGGGGCGCATTCACACAGATCCTGCGATGGTCAACGTCATCCCTGTGCAGGGGATGAAAAACGCACCACATTTGGATTTTGCAGGCGCAGTGAAAAAGGCGTCGGGCCTGCCGACGTTTCATGCGGCAAAAATACCCGATGTCGCCACGGCCCGACATGCGGTTGCGCAGGGGCTTTTGGATATGGTCGGGATGACCCGTGCCCATATGGCCGATCCCCATATCGTGCGCAAAATCGAAACAGGGCGCGAAGACGATATTCGACCCTGCGTCGGTGCAACATTTTGTTTGGACCGTATTTATCAGGGCGGCGAAGCGCTGTGCATTCACAATGCCGCAACAGGGCGCGAACTGACAATGCCGCATGAAATTTCATTGGCAAAAATATCGCGCAATGTCGTCATTATCGGTGCCGGTCCCGCCGGGCTAGAAGCCGGGCGCGTTTGTGCAGCACGTGGACATCGCGTGACCGTTTTCGAAGCCCAACCTGACCCGGGTGGGCAAATCCGCCTGACGGCACAATCCCCCCGCCGGCGGGAGATGATTTCCATCATTGATTGGCGAATGACCCAATGCGCCGCCCGCGACGTCGCCTTTCATTTCAACACGTTTGCGGAGGTTGATGACGTCATTGCGCTGTCCCCGGATGTGGTGATCGTGGCGACAGGTGGGCTGCCCAACATCGCGCTCTTTGAGACCGGGCAGAACGCCGCACATGTGACCACAACGTGGGACATTATTTCCGGAGATGTGAAGCCCGCAGAGAGTGTTTTGATCTATGATGAAAGCGGAGACCACCCCGGGTTGCAGGCCGCCGAGGTTGCCGCTCTGGCAGGGTCCAAAGTCGAAATTATGACGCCGGATCGCACATTTGCCCCTGAGATCATGGCGATGAATTTAACCCCGTATATGCGTGCGCTACAAGACAAGGATGTTACATTCACAGTGGCGCGTCGGCTCCTGGCTGTCGAACGCAAAGGAAACAAGCTATCGTGCCAAATTGGCACCGATTACAGCGATCACGTTTCACGCAAAGACTACGATCAGGTGATCGTCAATTACGGAACCATGCCGCTTGATGATCTCTACCATGATCTGAAACCGCTCAGCACAAACGCTGGGGAAGTTGACTATGACGCGCTGATCGCAGGCCGTGCACAATCAATTACGCGCTACCCTCAAAACAGCTTTCAGCTGTTTCGCATCGGTGATGCCGTGTCCGCACGAAACACCCACGCCGCGATCTATGACGCTTTGCGTTTGACAAAAGATTTGTAGGTAACGAAAACGGTCCCCTTGGAACATGGTTCGCATATCTTTCCAGCGATTATCTTAAAACAGCGCGCAAAAATGTCCGGGTGCGTGGCTGTTTCGGAGCCGAAAAAATATCCTCCGGCGTTCCATCTTCGACGATCACACCTGCGTCCATGAAACACACACGGTCCGCAACTTCACGCGCAAATCCCATTTCATGGGTGGCCAGCACCATCGTCATACCCTCCACCCGTAATTGCCGTAAAACATTCAGCACTTCCCCCACCAATTCTGGGTCCAGCGCTGCGGTGATTTCGTCAAACAACATAATCTCAGGCTGCATCGCCAAAGCCCGAATAACCGCAACGCGCTGCTGTTGCCCCCCAGAAAGCTGGTCCGGGTATTTTAGCATATGTGCCGTCAGGCCAAATCGTTCAAACAGCTCAGCCGCGCGGTCTTTGTGCGCAGTCATGTTTCCTTTCAAAACACGCCGTGGCGCAAGGAGCACATTTTCAAGCGCGCTCATATGTGGAAACAGATTATAGGACTGGAACACAATCCCGATGCGGCGCCGGATCGGCGCCAGTTCCAGACCCGGTTCCGAAATATCCTGCCCGTCCAACCATATAGAACCTGCGTCAATGGGCTCTAGTTGGTTGATGCAGCGCAACAAGGTCGACTTGCCAGACCCCGATGCGCCGATCAGACAAACCATTTCTCCCTTGGCAACGTCCAGATCAATGCCGCGTAAAACGGCATTGTCATCAAAGGCTTTTGTGACACCGCGCAAAGAGAGTTTAGCTTCGGGCATCACGATCTCGGTTCATAAGGTAGTCGGCGTAACGGGTTGCAGGAACGGTCACCATCAGGAAAATCATCGCAGCCACCACATAGGGCGTGAAATTTGCCAGCAGACTTTTGTAAATCCCGGCCTGGCGCAAAATCTCGACAGGGCCAATAAAGCTCAACAAAGCGACGTCCTTTTGCAGGGCCACCAACATGTTCATATTAGCCGGGACAACCCGCCGGATCGCTTGGGGTAAAATGACATAGCGCATGGCATCGCGTTCAGACAGACCCAAACAGACCGCCGCATTGCGCTGGCTTGCGTGCACGCTTTCAATGCCAGACCGCAACACCTCGGCCACATAGGCCGCATAGGTCAAAACAAGCGCAACCGTGCCCCAGATGTAGGGAGAATTCCACGGGCGCGGCAAGCCCAGCCCCGGTATACCAAAGCCGATCAAATAAATGGTCAAAACAACCGGAATACCGCGAAAAATATCAACATAGAGCGCTCCGAAAATGCGCAAGGGGAACATCGCAGGTGCGCGTACGCCGCGCGCCAAAGCAATCGCGAGGCCCAGCCCCAAAATGAGTGGGACCGACCATGCGAAAATCATCACATCGATCAGAAAAGCCTTGAACAGCGTTGGGAAGGTTTCAGCAAAAACCTCTGCGTTGAAAAAGCTGGCGCGCACCGCCGACCAGCCCGGTGCCAGCGGTACCAGCAAAAAAATTGCCACCAATACCATCGCGGTGCTTGTTCCGGCCCGAATAAGCGCACGACGTCGCTGTGCCGCTTCGAAAGCTTGCCGACGGTTCATCTCGCCACCTAACGGATCAAAGGAACACCAGTAGTTTCCTGCAACCACTGGGCCTCTATCGCGGCAAGACTGCCGTCCGATTTCATCGCCTCCAGCGCGACATCAACACATTCTTTTAGCGGGTTCCCTTCTGTCATCAACGCGCCGAAATGATCGGGATTATCTGTTTCGTTTGCTGCAAACTGACCCAACACCTGACCGCCCTCCAACACGACGGCGCCTAAATACAACGCCGTTGGCAAATCAAACAGAGCAGCATCAATCTGACCCGCCTTCATCGCCTCAACGACATTCACATTATCGTCGTAAATCAGAGGGCTGCTGGTGGGTGCGATCTCTTTGAGAACGACCGGCAGCGCAGTTGTTGTTGCAACCACGCCCCATTTTAACCCCTTAAGGGTTTGCCTATCCGCTGAAAGCCCATCTGCCTCACGCACCAGAACCGCCATTGGCGCAGTGTAATAAGGCATTGAAAAGTCGACTACTTTGTCACGCTGTTCTGTAATAGAGAATTGCTGCATGTTCAGATCAAAATCTTTGGCACCCGGCTGGATGGCCTGATCAAAGGATGTGCGTGTCCAAGCCACGTCGTCTGCCCCAAACCCCATTTTTGCAGCAAGCGCATAAGCAACTGCAGCTTCAAAACCCTGGCCGTTTTCAGGCGCATCATCCAAAACCCATGGAAAATAGGCAGGGTTCCCAGTGGCAAATGTCAATTTACCTTCGCTCAGGGTCTTTCCATCATGACAGTTTTGCGCAAGTGCCGCACCGCTTGTCAGTGCCAATGCCAGTGCCGATATCGCCAGTGTCTTTTGCAGTGTCATAATCTCTCCGAGCATTTTTTCTAAGGTTTTCATTTTATCGCCGCGGATGTGGCACCGTGCAAGGGTTTAGCGCAGCATTCCCCGTTCAAGGTCACATTTTTCGCATTGCAAACGTGACCTGCAACACCATGCGCGCACGGCGATCCGTGCTTTTTCACAGTCCTTGGTTGACCCTGAGAACACAGGGTGCATTTAGTATGCCACAGGCTCTCACAGGGAAAAAGCGCATGACTGACGAAAATCAACGGCACACCGAAAAAATGCGCAAGATTAAAGCCGCGCGTGACAGAATGATGTCCACCAAAACCGAGGAAAAAGGTTTGATCATGGTGCACACTGGTAAGGGGAAAGGCAAATCTTCCTCTGGGTTTGGCATGATCATGCGTTGCATCGCCCACGAGATACCCTGCGCGGTCGTTCAATTCATCAAAGGAAATTGGGTGACCGGCGAAAAGATGTTCCTAAGGGATCGTTTCGCCGAAGAATGCAGGTTTTTTGTTTCAGGTGAAGGTTTTACTTGGGAAACGCAAGATCGTGAACGCGATATTGCTGCCGCGCAAAATGGCTGGAAAATCGCCAAGGAACAGATTTTGGACCCCGACATCCAGTTCGTTCTGCTTGACGAAATCAATATCGCCCTGCGGTATGACTACCTTGATATCGATGAAGTGGTGGATTTTCTGCTGACCCAAAAACCGGAAATGACCCATGTTTGTCTGACGGGGCGAAATGCCAAACCGGAATTGATTGAAGCCGCCGATCTGGTCACCGAGATGACGTTGTTGAAACACCCCTTCTCGGACGGTGTTAAAGCCCAGCGCGGCGTTGAATTTTAAGCGGCGCAGCTGATGGGCCGCGCGATCATGTTGCAGGGCACTGGCTCTGATGTCGGCAAATCAATGCTGGTCGCAGGCCTGTGCCGCATTGCACGCCAACAGGGGTTGTCGGTTGCTCCGTTCAAACCACAGAACATGTCAAACAACGCAGCTGTAACGCCAGAGGGTGGCGAAATCGGACGTGCTCAGGCACTGCAGGCACAGGCCGCTGGTGTTGCGTCACATGTGGACATGAACCCGATACTGTTGAAACCCGAGAGCGACACCGGCGCGCAAATCATTGTTCAGGGCAAACGTTTTGCCAGTACACAGGCCAAAAGCTATGCATCCTTTAAACCGCAATTGCTGGTCCATGTATTGGACAGTTTTGAGAGATTAAAATCCCAACACGACCTTGTGATCGTCGAGGGAGCCGGCAGCCCGGCCGAGGTCAATCTGCGCGCAGGTGATATTGCCAACATGGGGTTCGCGCAAGCCGCCAACGTGCCAGTCATCCTATGTGCTGACATCAACAGAGGCGGCGTGATCGCGCAAATTGTTGGGACACAGGCGGTATTAGATGTCAAAGATGCAGGCCTGATAAAAGGCTTTATGATTAATAAATTCCGCGGCGACCCTGCCCTTTTTGATGAAGGGTACGCGTTTACAAAACGTCAAACAGGGTGGCATGGCTATGGCGTTGTTCCGTGGTTCAGTGATGCTTGGAAGCTCCCGGCAGAGGATGCGTTTGACATTGCGCCGCCCCGCCAATCAACCGGGATACATATTGTTTGTTTGCAACTCTCTCGGATCGCAAATTTTGACGATTTGGATCCGCTGGCCCAAGAACCGGGTGTGCGCCTGAGCATGATCAAGGCCGGGCAAGCTGTGCCTGGGGATGCGCAGGTGATCATCATCCCCGGCACAAAATCAACCCGGGGTGATTTGAAATTTCTACGCCAACAAGGATGGGATATTGATATCGCGGCCCATGTGCGGCGCGGTGGACATGTCTTGGGTCTGTGTGGTGGATACCAAATGCTTGGTCAATCCGTTGCCGATCCAGAGGGGCTGGAAGGGTCTGCAGGGGTTGATCAGGGGTTGGGGTTGCTTGCCGTTAAAACGGTCATGAATAAGGATAAAAAACTGCGGCTTGTCGATGCTGTTCATCCTGAAACAGGTCAACAGATTACAGGGTATGAAATCCACCTCGGTCATTCAGAGGGACCAGATTGCGCGCGACCTTTTGCCTTGGTCGGTCCACGCCCTGAGGGCGCCATTTCAGAAGACGGGCGTGTGAGCGGCACCTACCTGCATGGGATGTTCGCTAACGACGGTTTTCGCCGCAGTTGGCTGGCCCAATTTGGCGTCACACAATCCTCGCAATATTCTGCGACGGTGCAAACCACGCTTGATGATCTTGCCGATCACTTGCGGGACCATGTGGATGTATCCGATCTGTTCGCCCAAGCTGTTTGACGTGCGTATTCAGCCTAGCCTGCCGCTCAACGCCTTGCCCAGGCACATCAAAACATCCTAGACACCACAGAAAATTAAAACCCAGAAAGATGTCCTCATGAACCTTCGCGCGCATCATCATTACCCATCTCGTCGCTCTGCTGTTGCTGCGGATAACCTTGTTGCAACCTCGCACCCTTTAGCCTCGCAGGCGGGCCTATCGATGATGGCACGTGGGGGAAATGCCGTTGATGCTGCCCTTGCGGCCGCGATCACGTTGACCGTCGTTGAACCCTCGGGCAATGGAATCGGATCGGATGCATTTGCCATTTTGTGGGATGGCGCGTCTTTGCATGGATTGAACGCCTCTGGCCGTTCGCCCGCCGCTTGGCACCCTGATCGTTTCAAAGGATTGAACCAAATGCCCCGACATGGATGGGAAAGCGTAACGGTTCCCGGCGCTGTCTCGGCGTGGGTGGCGCTGTCTGCTCGGTTTGGCAAACTGCCCTTTGAAACACTGTTCGAACCCGCAATCGGGTATGCGGAAAACGGTTTTCCCGTGTCCCCCATTATCGCGACGCTTTGGCAACGCGCAGCCAGCCAGCTCAGCGACCAACCCGGGTTTGCAGAAACTTTCCTGCCCGGCGGACGCGCCCCTGTGGCGGGTGAATATTTTTCGAGCCTCGGGCACGCACGTACCTTGCGGCTCATCGCAGAGACAAAAGGGGCCGCATTTTACCACGGCGAGATCGCCGAAGAGATTGAAACCTATGCCAAAGCGCATGGGGCCGCGTTAAGTGTTGCGGATCTGGCGGCCCATGAACCTGAATGGTGCGGCACAATCTCGAAATCTTTCGACAACGCGACGTTGCATGAAATTCCGCCAAACGGACAAGGGATCGCTGCCTTGATGGGACTGGGCATTCTATCCAACACCGGCATTCGCGATATGGATGCAGATGACCCGATGGCCCTGCATCTTCAGATCGAAGCAATGAAACTGGCATTGCGGGATGCGGAGAGTTTTGTCGCGGATTTGGATCACATGAAAACCGTTACCGTGACAGATTTGCTGGATGACGGGTATCTCGCCGCGCGTGCCAAAGAAATTGATCTGGCCAAGGCAACAGATTTTGGGGCCGGCGCTCCGAAACACGGCGGCACCGTCTGTCTGACGGCGGCGGATGCATCAGGCATGATGATCTCGTTTATTCAATCCAACTATATGGGCTTTGGGTCGGGTGTTGTTGTGCCCGGGACTGGTATTTCCATGCAAAACCGCGGCCTTGGGTTCTCGCTCGACCCAACGCATCAAAACGTTGTTGCGCCAAACAAACGACCGTTCCATACCATTATCCCTGGATTTGTGATGGGACCCAGCGCGCCTGTTATGAGTTTCGGTGTTATGGGCGGACCGATGCAGGCGCAAGGACACGTCCAGATGACGCTGCGCACTCAGCTCTGGGATCAAGATCCACAAATGGCAGCCGACGCACCGCGTTGGCGCGTGACCGATGGTCTGGGGCTCGCCTTGGAATCGACCTTGCCCGGGCAAACAATTGAAACTCTGCAAAACCTTGGTCATGACGTGACGCTGGAAACCCCGGACAATGCCTTTGGATTTGGCGGCGCGCAGTTGATCACGCGCTTGGGCGATCGCGGATATGTCGCAGGATCGGACCCGCGCAAAGACGGCGCGGCGATGGGTTTTTGATTTGAGTGTTCAGGTAAATTTGCGAAACAGCTTGGTGCTGTCAAACATATCTTCCAACTCTTGCATGCGTTCTTTGGTTTCGTCCCACCGCAGACTTTGAACTGCTGAAATCATGGTTTCAACCAGCAGCATTGTGGTGGCGGACGAATCCCATGCAGAGGGGACGACTATGCGGCTGCTGAGCGTGATATCAGCCAACTGATGCACAGGGGAACGCCACTGATCCGTGAACAACACAATTTTAGCGCCCCGCGCATGGGCCATTTCGGCAAGCTTGAGGGTGTTGTTTTCATATCTGCGCACGTCAAAAATAACAAAAACATCGCCCTCTTCTGCATTCAACAGATAGTGCGGCCATGAATTGGATGTTGATTGCACGTGCGTCAGGTTCGGACGGATAACCTGCATGTGCAAAAAGAGATATTCGGCAACCGTATGGGTAATTCGACCACCGACAACATACAAATGGCGGTCAGGATCAGCCAGATAAGCGCAGGCCAAATCAAAGGCCTCTGGATCGATATGCCCCAAAGTATGGCGGATATTGTCGATCACCGCGTCCGTAAATCGGTTCAGAATATGTTCAGACGGGGCTGCTTCGGCCCATGTTTCATGTTTGGCAATTGGGCTTTTGGCTTTGGCACGCAATTCTTCGCGCAGCTCGGCCTGAAAATCCGGATAGCCTTTATATCCTAATTTTTGAACCATCCGCGCAACCGTCGGCACCGATACATTGGCATCTTTGGCCAAGGCCGCAAGCGGTCCCAGCCCGGACGCCGGATAGTTTTCAAGGATGGACAATGCCAATTGTCGCTCAGCACGCGTGAGGTCTTCCAACTTTTGTTGGAGGCGATCCGAAATTGTCTGCGCGACGTCTGACATACGTCCCTTCTCAATTTGTGCAAAAATATATCAGCCGACCCGCCTCTGATATATTTTTTTCACAATGTTGTTGACATATCTCCAAGAAGGCAAGCACTTTGTCGCCATGAGGGGCACATGACCGATACACAAGAAATCCAATCCGATACCGTTGCAGAGGTGACAAACGCCGCTGGCCTGTCAAATATTGTGCTGGTCTGTGAGCACGCAAGTAACTTCATCCCTACCGCTCTCGACAATTTGGGTTTGGATGATATCGCCCGGGCAAGCCATGCCGCTTGGGATCCCGGTGCACAGGGCGTTGCATGCGAGATGTCGCGTATCTTGGACGCACCGCTGGTTAGTTCTTGTGTGTCTCGATTGGTTTATGATTGCAATCGTCCCCCTAGTGCCGTGGATGCCATGCCTGCACGCAGCGAAGTTTTCGACATCCCCGGCAATCAAGAACTGTCCCAGGCGGAAAGAGAAACCCGCACGGCACTGTATTACGATCCCTTCCGTGCAAAGCTGACACACAGCTTGCTGCAAAAAAAGAACGCTATTGTTGTCACAATACACAGTTTTACGCCGGTCTATAACGGTGTTTCTCGCGCAGTGGAAATTGGCATACTGCATGATACTGACAAACGGCTAGCCGACGGGATCATCGACGTTGCACAGGGACGTACAAGCCATATCGTGCGCAGGAACGAACCCTATGGCCCCGGTGATGGCGTTACCCACACATTGCAGGAACATGCCCTGCCCCAAAGTCGTCTGAACGTTATGGTCGAAATCCGCAACGATTTGATCCAATCGGCAGAGAGCCAAAAAACGATGGCTGATTTGCTCTCAAACTGGATAACTCAGGCTGTAACGACATTGGAAAGCACAGCATGCAGATCGTGATGCGCGGATATATACGCGGCATTGATGCGCTCAATTTCCGACTAGGGCGCATTATGATGTACGGCATTTTTGTGCTGATGGGCATCTTACTGTGGTCCTCAGTCAGCAAAACCTTTTTCCTGCCCTCGTTATGGACGTTGGAAATGGCGCAATTCGTCATGGTTGGCTATTATATTCTGGGTGGCCCCTATTCCATTCAACTCAAGGCCAATGTGCGAATGGATCTGCTCTATGGTGAATGGTCGGTACGGCGCAAAGCCTGGTTTGACCTCGTAACGGTCTGCTTTTTGATCTTTTACCTCAGCGTACTGCTTTATGGGGCGATCAGTTCCACCGCTTATTCACTGGGTTATTGGAAAGATGCCCCTATAAGCTATCTGTTCGGCGTGGCCACAGGAACCGAAGACGTTGGCCGGATGGAGCGATCCTCCTCGGCATGGCGCCCCTACTTATGGCCTATAAAATCCCTGATGATTGCCGGATTTTTCCTGATGATTTTGCAGTGTATCTCTGAACTTTTCAAAGACATCCTGAGACTAAAAGGCGAAACGATCTGATGCCGTATGAAATGATCGCCACGCTGATGTTTTCCACCATGATGCTCATGTTGCTGACCGGGCAACGTGTGTTTGGTGCGATCGGTTTTGTGGCCGTGCTGGCAGCTTTGCTCTTGTGGGGCGACAGAGGCGGATACGATCTGGGGTTCGCCGCCGCTATGAAATTAATGAAATGGTACCCGTTGCTGACCCTGCCGATGTTCATTTTCATGGGCTACGTGTTGTCAGAAAGTAAGATCGCTGACGATCTTTACCGCATGTTCCATGTCTGGATGGGCGGCTTGCGCGGTGGCCTTGCCATCGGAACAATTGGCTTGATGGTTCTGATTTCTGCAATGAACGGCCTGTCGGTCGCCGGGATGGCAATTGGCGCAACCATTGCGCTCCCCGAGTTACTGAAACGGGGATATGACAAACGCATGGTAACCGGCGTGATACAGGCGGGTTCAAGTTTAGGGATACTGGTCCCCCCCTCGGTCGTGCTGGTTCTTTATGCGATGATTGCGCGCCAACCTGTGGGTCAACTATGGTTGGCGGGCATCATACCGGGATTGATGATGGCCGCGATGTTTGTGGCCTATATCGCCATCCGTTGCCGCATGAACCCGGCCCTTGGCCCTGCGCTCAGCGATGCTGATCGTGACATGCCACGTGCGGAAAAACTGCGACTGCTGCGCGCAGGGTTACTGCCGCTCATTATCTTTGCGGTGATGATGGTGCCGTTTGTCAATGGATGGACGTCGCTGGTAGAAAGCTCGGCAATCGGCGCGTTGGCGGCCTTTTTTGCAGCGGTTCTCAAAGGACGCATGACGCGGGAAGTTTTTGAAAATTCTGTGCGCAACACATTGGGCATTACTTGCATGTTTATGTGGATCATACTTGCCGCCCTCGCGTTTGGTGCGGTGTTTGACGGTTTGGGCGCGGTCAAGGCGATTGAAAACCTCTTTACCGAACAATTAGGTCTCAGCCCTTGGATGATCCTCATCCTGATGCAACTCAGCTTTATCCTGATGGGCACCTTCCTAGATGATACCGCAATGCTGGTGATTGTTGCACCACTATACGTGCCGCTCGTTGGTGCCTTGGGGTTCGACCTGATCTGGTACGGCATCCTTTACACGATCACCACGCAGATCGCCTATATGACCCCGCCTTTTGGGTATAACCTGTTTCTGATGCGCGCCATGGCACCGCCAGAAATCACGTTGCGGGATATCTATGCCTCTATCACTCCATTTGTATTGGTGATGGTCTTTGCATTGGCGCTGGTGATGTTTTTCCCCGGGCTTGCCACGTGGCTACCCGACACCGTCTATGGAAAATAAAAAATCAAGATCAGACCAATCTGACACAACACAACAAGGAGAACTGAGATGACGACAAGACGTAAGTTTATCCAAGGGGCCGCCGTTGCCGCCCCGGCCGCATTGGCCACCCCGGCTCTGGCCCAGGGGAAAATCACCTGGCGCATGCAAACCTACGCGGGTGCTGCACTTGCCGAACATGTGATTGACCCGGCCATTAAAATGTTCAACCAAATTGCAGGCGATCGCATGCAGATTGAACTGTTTTATGCCGATCAACTCGTCCCAACAGGTGAATTGTTCCAAGCCTTGCAGCGCGGCACAATTGATGCCGTGCAATCTGATGATGACTCGATGGCCTCTCCGACTGAAGTGACCGTTTTTGGCGGATATTTCCCATTTGGCTCACGTTATTCCTTAGATGTGCCTGTCCTGTTTAACCAATATGGTTTGAATGAAATCTGGGACGAAGAATATTCGGCCGTTGGTGTCAAACACATCAGCGCCGGGTCATGGGATCCGTGCCATTTTGCGACCAAAGACCCAATCAACAGCCTTGAAGACCTTAAAGGTAAGCGCGTCTTTACCTTCCCGACCGCTGGTCGCTTCATGTCTCAGTTTGGCGTTGTGCCTGTCAACTTGCCTTGGGAAGACATCGAAGTCGCCATGCAAACCGGCGAGCTTGATGGTATTGCCTGGTCAGGCATCACCGAAGATTACACCGTCGGTTGGGCAGATGTCACAAACTACTTCCTGACCAATAACATTTCTGGCGCTTGGGCCGGCTCGTTCTTTGCCAATATGGACCGTTGGAATGAACTGCCCGAAGATCTGCAGACATTGTTCCGGTTGTGCTGTGATCAGTCGCATTACTATCGTCAGTGGTGGTATTGGGGTGGAGAAGCCAACCTACGCGTCAACGGCAGCAAAATGCAGCTTACCACGATTCCGGACGAAGAATGGGCCACGGTCGAAGCCGCTGCGCTCGAGTTCTGGGAAGAGATAGCAGCTGAATCCGAGACCAAGCGCCGCGTGGTTGACATCTTCAAGCAGTATAACAGCGACATGCTCAAAGCTGGTCGCCCCTACCGCTATTCCTAAAACGATGTTGGGGCAGCTTTATGCTGCCCCGCTACTTCCATTGAGAAAGAGAAAACTATGCCCGGCACGCTCAGCTTTGATGATCTGAAATCTCGCGTTACAGACGGCACCATCGACACCGTTCTGGCGTGCTTCCCTGACATGCAGGGCCGTCTGATGGGCAAACGTTTTCACGCTGTGAATTTCATCGAGACCTCTTACAAAGAAACCCATTGCTGTAACTATTTGTTGGCCACCGATCTCGAGATGGCGACACCAGACGGCTATGCCTCCAGCAGTTGGCAGGCAGGATATGGCGATTATGTCATGCAACCCGATCTCGCCACGATCCGTCCAGTGCCGTGGTTGGCGGGCACCGCCATGGTGCTGTGTGATATTCTGGATCACCACACCCATGCCGAAATCCCCCATTCACCCCGCGCAATACTCAAAAAACAAATAGCCAAGCTCAAAGCCTTGGGTTTTGACGCCATGATGGCGACGGAGCTTGAATTCTTTTTGTTCGAGAAGTCATTTGACGACATCCGAAAAAGCGGCTTTCGCGATTTGACCCCGATCAGCGGGTATAACGAAGATTATCATATCTTTCAGACCACCAAAGAAGAAGGCGTCATGCGCCCAATCCGCAACCATTTGTTTGCCGCCGGATTGCCGGTTGAAAATTCAAAGGGTGAGGCGGAAACCGGACAGGAAGAAATCAACATACGCTATGCTGATGCCCTGGATTGCGCGGATCATCACACGATTGCCAAAAACGCCATCAAGGAAATCTCGTGGCAGCACGGGCATGCCGCGACCTTCCTGCCCAAATGGCATCATAACAAGGTCGGCAGCTCCAGCCATGTGCACCAATCGTTGTGGCAAGAGGGCGCGCCGGTGTTTTTCGATCCCGATGCGCCCTTGGGAATGTCAGAACTAATGAAAAACTACATGGCTGGTTTGATCGCTTTTGCGCCGGATTACACGTTTTTCCTAGCGCCTTATGTCAACAGCTACAAACGGTTTGCCAAAGGCACCTTTGCCCCGACCAAAACTGTCTGGTCTGTCGATAACCGTACCGCTGGGTTCCGGCTGTGTGGCGAGCGCACCAAAGGCGTACGTGTCGAATGCCGCATTGGGGGCTCTGATCTCAACCCCTATCTCGCGCAGGCGGCGATGTTGGCGGCTGGCATCAAAGGCATCGAAGACAAAATGACACTATCCGCGCCGACCACGGGAGATGTCTATGAAGATGCGAAAGCCGCAGATATTCCGCAAACCTTACGCGACGCGACGCAAACGCTGCGCGGCTCGGCATTTCTACGCGAGACAATGGGAAGCGATGTTGTGGATCACTACGTTCGGTGTGCGGAATGGGAACAGGAAGAGTTTGACCGTGTTGTAACAGATTGGGAAATCGCGCGCGGTTTTGAAAGGGTTTAATGACATGATCACATGCACTTCTCCGATCGACGGGACCATTTACGCCCAACGCTCACCCTTATCCTTGGAACAGGCCCAAGACGCTGTTGCCCGGGCAAAATCCGCCCAAAGCGCGTGGGCGGCACGCCCACTGGCCGACCGCATTGCCCTTGTCCAAGCCGGGGTTGCGAACATCGGTGAGTTGAATGACGAAATCGTTCCCGAGCTGGCCCATCAAATGGGGAGGCCCGTCCGATATGGCGGAGAGTTTGGCGGGTTTCAGGAACGCGCTGGATTTATGGCAGAGATCGCTGAGGACGCGCTGGCTGACATCGTGGTCGAAGATAGCGCGTCCTTTCGCAGGGTCATAAAACGTATTCCACATGGGGTGGTTTTTGTCGTCGCGCCGTGGAATTACCCCTATATGACGGCGATCAACTCAGTCGCCCCGGCCTTGATTGCGGGCAATGTGGTCATCCTCAAACACGCCTCACAAACCCCGCTGGTCGGGGAGCGTCTGGCCGCTGCCTTTCATGCCGCAGGCATCCCAGAAGACGTGTTCCAAAACGTGTTTCTGGAACACGACACCACATCCGCATTGATCGCCTCTAGGTCATTCGATTTTGTGAATTTCACAGGATCAGTACAGGGCGGACAAACACTGGAACGCGCCGCCGCTGGAACCTTCACCGGCATGGGTCTGGAATTGGGGGGGAAAGACCCCGGATATGTCTGCGATGACGCCGATCTTACCGCAGCGGCTGAAACGCTGATTGACGGTGCAATGTTCAATTCAGGTCAGTGTTGTTGCGGCATCGAACGCATCTATGTTGCCGAACCCTTGTTTGATGCTTTCGTCGAAAAGGCCGTGGCGATTGTGAAGTCCTACACATTGGGAAACCCACTTGATCCGCAAACCACGTTGGGGCCTATGGCGCAGGCACGATTTGCCGATGACGTCCGCGCGCAAACTGACGAGGCTATTGCAGCGGGTGCCAAAGCTCATATTGATCCGGCCTTATTCCCCAAGGACGGTGGTGCCTATTTGATGCCACAAATCTTGACGAATGTGTCCAACGACATGAGGGTCATGCAGGAAGAGAGCTTTGGCCCAGTTGTTGGTATTATGCCCGTGAAAACCGACGAAGAAGCCATTGCCTTAATGAACGACAGCGCCTTTGGTTTAACGGCATCTGTCTGGACAAGGTCTGCCGAGCGTGCGGAGAACATAGCCGATCAGTTAGAGACCGGCACTGTATTTATGAACCGGGCCGATTATCTGGATCCCGGGCTGTGTTGGACCGGTTGTAAGGACACCGGGCGCGGCGGTGGGTTGTCTGTGATAGGATATCATAACCTAACCCGGCCAAAATCTTATCACCTCAAGAAAAGCTGACGCATCAAGGATGCTGTAGCGGCATATTTTTAAAAGATAAAAAATGGACCTCTGTGTTGAAAAAGCAATGTACAACCCGTGCGCGTCACATACAGAACAGCTAAGATCACGTCAGACAGTTAATCGATCACATTCCTTGGTCACGCCGACCGGTAAGACAAAGGGATTAAGGTCCTTATTCTGGCCTATTGCGCCAGGATGTTTGATATGGAACGCAATGTTCTAGCCCCAGATGCATTCATCCTCTAATACCTAAAGAGATCTGGAAGGAGAAGGTTGAGCATGTCAGCCTGTGTCGAAATTTCCCGTTTTTTAGACGATACCCAAACCACCCCTCCGCACGGTTTTGGTCAACGTTACGACAGGACGAAATTTCTACCAGAAGCAGGCAATACAGTTGTCTGTCCTCTAGATTTTGATGCTCCCGCACATGCCGCAGTACTGGAAGCCAGACGGCGCATAATGGCCTCTTCGGTTTCGGATCATTTCATCTTTACGCCGCCAAGCAGCCTCCACATGACCGTTTTTGAAGGCGTCATAGAAACGCGCCGCACACCAAATACGTGGCCTGCAGACATCGGCCCCTCAGCAACAGTCGAACAGGCCAACGAGGTCATTCTTACCCGGCTTGAAGGTTTTCAACCTCCCCCCGCTTTTGCAACTCGTGTGACGGGGATACGTCCGACCGGGCTCATTCTGGAAGGCGCAACCAAAGAAGACGAAAAAAACATGCGCCATTGGCGAGAGTCTTTGACCGTTCCCTTCGGGTATCGCCACGACGCGCATGACCGCTACACATTTCACATGACCTTCGCCTATCCAGTACAATGGCTCCCCGCATCCAAGCGGTCTGAGTTGGAAACTGAATTTGCATTAATCCTGGCCGATCTCATAGACGCAGCGCCAGTTTTACCGCTCAGACCACCTGCCCTTTGCCAATTCGCAGATATGGAACAATTCGACGAGTTGCTTGTTCTGGAAACCTAAAAATAAGATCACACCCCAATCAAGTGCGCACGTGATGCCCCGCAACAAATACTTGTTTCGGCCTCGGGCAGAAAATGCAAATTTAAAAGAGGCCCAACACTGATTTTCTCACGCGCAATCAGCTGGACAGGAACACACCGGCAGCCCACTGTGATACAGCCGACATGTTCGAATTAGACTGAAACATCGACCTAAATCCGCAAAATGCCTTTTGGAAAAACCGCCCTATGAAACTCTTTTCCAACGCCATCTGTTTCACGTGGCTCGCGACGGTCAGTATTGGGCAAACTTTACCGGCACCCGTATCAGATGCCGATTTTCTCGCCGTGAACATTGGAGAAGCCCAATTGGGGCAACTCCTTTTTTATGACCCGATACTCTCCGGGAATAAGACAGTCGCATGTGCAACCTGCCATCATCCAAAATTTGCCACTTCGGACGGTGTTTCCTTATCGATCGGCGATGGAGGCATCGGGTTAGGGCCCGCCCGTCAAATCGACGTGAAAAACCAACCAGAAAAGCGCATTCCTCGAAACTCCCCGGCCCTTTTCAACCTTGGCGCACGCGAATTCACAGTGATGTTTCATGACGGCCGGCTCGAAGCTGACCCACGATTTCGCGGGGCACTGCGCTCTCCGTTAGATGCAGACATGATGCAAGGTTTCGCTTCTGTTTTGTCCGCGCAAACGATGTTTCCAGTCCTCAGTCGCGATGAAATGGCCGGCTCCTACAACGAAAATGACATTGGCCGCGCGGTGCGCCAAGGGCTTATCACCGGTGCCGGTGGCGCGTGGGATCTCCTATCGCGCCGTGTCAGCGCGTTACCGGAATACCGGCGGCGGTTTGCCGAGGTTTACCCGAATGTGCGCGACGGGGCCCCGATTGCATTTACCGATATTTCCAACGCGATTGCCGCCTTTATCGCGCATGAATGGCGGTCAGATAATGCGCCATTTGATGCGCTCCTGCGTGGTGAAGACGTTTTTGACCAACAAGAAAAACAGGGGCTGGCCCTTTTTTATGGTTCAGCCGGGTGCGCGACCTGCCACACAGGCCCGTTTTTGAGCGATCATAAGTTTCACGCAATGGGAACTGTGCAAATTGGTCCGGGAAAGGCCGCAAATTTTGAAACCGGTCAACGAGATGAAGGACGTTTCCGTGTTACGGGAAACCATCAAGATCTCTACGCCTTTCGTACCCCGTCTTTGCGTAATATTGAAATGACGGGGCCTTACGGGCACGCAGGCGCGCACAAGGACCTAGATCATTTTGTGGCCGCCCATGCGGATCCTGTGACCCATTTGCACAGCTACGACAGATCCCAAGCGATCTTATTTGACCCGCAAGCCAAAGATTTTGCGCTAATGGCTTCTGCCGACGATCGCCAAGCTTTGGCCCAAGCTGTTTCTGCCCCGACGGTCCCTTTGGACCAACCTGACATTGATGCCATCGTTGCGTTCCTCAAAACCCTTACGGATACGGCCAGCATCAAGGGACGCATGGGCATACCAGAGGCCGTGCCAAGCGGTCTCCCCATTCCTTAGCATTTTTAGTGGGCCTAAGGCTTTCGGATCACATGTGTTTCGCCAGCATGTCCCTGCAAGGTTGTTTGGCTTCCATCCGGCCAGTCAACAGTGATCAAACCTGTCTCTGCGGCCCCTAATCCGAAGTGCCGTGGTAACAATTGTCCTCCTGCATGCCCACCGCCGATCACATTTTGAACGGTCTGAACCCCGCTCTCGGTTTGCACTGAAATCCGCGCACCGATGGCATGACGGTTACCGCCAGTTTGCCGTAGATCCACCTTCACCCAGTTGCCAACTTCGGATGAAACATTTTTGTAGAGTTCAAGGGGCGCCCGCCTGTTAGACACCAGTAAATCCAGCTTCCCATCCCCATCAAAATCCGCCAAAGCAGCTCCACGGGATCGCGCCATGGACGCCACCCCGGCCTCTAGGGAAATTTCGGCAAATGTGCCATCAGCGTTTTGTACCAATAAATTATTGGGATCTCTGGTCGCCATGCCGGGCATCTGATCCACATTGCCTTTGGCCAAAAACAGATCCGCGCGCCCATCGTTATCGACGTCTCCGAATTCAGCGTGCCAGCCTGTAGAGGGCCTGCCATCATCTCCTGTATGAGGACGTTGCGCATAGGTGCCTAACCCATAAGGAGCTGCCTGATAACTGCCATCAGGTTGCGCAAATTGAAGCACCTGATCCCCCATGGAGGTCAGCATAACCTCATCTCGACCATCGCCATTCAGGTCGCGCCCGGCAATTCCCATACCCCAAAGCGACACTGTCGGCCACCCATCGGCCTCCGATAAAAACCGTTTCTGGTCAATGTCCCACATTTGCTCAAAGCCATCCCGCACATAGTAGTGGCGGTCATTTGACAGCCGCAACGCCATGCGCCCACGTGCATCCTTAGCGGCAAGGATCGACAATGGGCAAAACCCAGGGCGCAAGATTTCGCGGCGATAGCTACCATTTTCTGCGCGCAAAATAACATTTGTATCGCAGGCTTCAAACGGGCCTTGCTCGTTTGATCGATCAACGTAATTCCCGACAGCCATGACCGGCGGCGCGGTATCATCCTCCCACCAGGCGGTAAATGCCGTGCTCCAATCATCGGCCTGGGGCACGTCCAACAGATCTGATCCGATAGAAAATTGACAATCCGGAGCCCCTTTCAGGATCACATTGTCGCCGACCCGCAACACAAATAAATCCAAATGCCCGTCTGCATCCACATCAATTGGATACGCCCCCGTGACCCCTGTCAATGTTGGCAAGGCGCTCGATGAGAAGTTAAATTCACCGTCGTTGCGCAATAATATCGCGGGGTTTTCCCCTCCGGCGGCAAAAATATCCGGCAAAGCATCAGTGTTGCAGTCAAAAACCGCGACACCACCGCCTACAAAATGTTCCCATCCTCCGTCATACTGATGTTCTGGCAAGGCGTCCGAACGGTTTTCAAACGTCACCTCCGCGCTACACACCTGGGCACAAACGGCAAAGAATACCGCAAAATATTTCACGTTACGCGCACTTCATCAATTATTGAGGCAGTCACATTTGATAATGCCATGGCCGCTGCGCCCCGCGCCCAGACCAGATCGTCCCACGCATTTATTGCAACACGGCATGGTTTGCGCCCAGCACTTAACGTCAGTTCTTCCATCGCTGCGACAACCTCCTCGGCATATAGATAGTCATATTGCATGCGCTCACCGGACAGGATGATCAGAGCTGGATCAAACAGCTGCACCACATTGGACAGGCCCAAGGCCAAATAACGCCCGGCGCGGCGAAAAATCGTCTCTGCCGCCTGATGCCCTAATTTGGCCTGTTCAAACAGGGTGGCGAGAATATCTTCTGGCCGCCCTTCCGTATCGGCACCCTGACCCAAGGCCGTTGCCGCCTCTCTCACCAAGGCGTAATCTGCGACATAGGCCTCAAGGCATCCCCTTTGGCCGCACTGACATAGTGCACCATCCAACTGTACTTTGGTGTGGCCAAGCTCCAAACCCATTCCGTGTGCGCCACGATACAGTTGATTACGCAATACCAGCCCCATGCCGACGCCACTTTCAACAGTCACAACAGCGAAATCCGACAGGCCGCGTGCTTCTCCGAACCACAATTCTGCCAATGTCACCATGTTCGCGTCATTATCCAGAAACAAAGGCATTTTATGTCCAAGGGCAAATCCAACGCTCAAATCTGCATTTTCAGAATTCAACAAAGGCGACCAAGCAACCGACCCGGTTTGATAGTCTATGATACCCGGCAGGCCAATTCCCACCGCACGTATGTCTTTTGGATCTCTGTCGCTCTTTGCGAGAACGCAGTGAATCAAATCAGAAATTTCATCTAACAACTGCGCCAATGATCGCCGCACATCGCTTGACGGGCGCGACACATCAGCCACGACATTCCCAGCGAAATCGACAAGAACCGCCCGATGTCGTTTGAACGCCAGTTTAATACCGATAACGTAGGCCGCTTGCGGCACAACTTCCAAAGCGACCTTTGGTCGTCCACGGCCTGTTTCCTTGGTTATCGCATCAATTTCGCGCAAATACCCCCGCGCAATCAATTCCGCTGTGGCTGTGGTCGCTGACCCCGCGCTGATCCCCAAAGCGTTTGAAATATCGGCTCGCGCCGCCCGACCGTATGCGCGCACGTACTCAAAAACCTGCTGTCGCAAGGGAATCGAACCATCCGTAAAAGCCTGCAGCAATGGCCCGCAGCCGGCATGTGGTTCCAATTCATTTACTTTACCAATCAAATTAATAAATCTCCCCGCGCTCACTATTGGCGACGATTCTGGCAAACACAAGCCCCGCAATGCAGATTATGCACCAAAACTGTCACGTGCAGTCAATTTTTATTTTGACACCTAAATTAAATAACTTCAAACTGAGCACACGGGTTCAAAGCGACTCGGCCAACTCTAGTTGAGTGGGCATCTCAGGGAGGAAAACATGAAGAAGCTAATTATTGCAGCGACCCTATCGGTCGCCTCTTTCACGACGGCTGCGCTCGCCGATGGCGTCACAGTGGGCGTTAGCTGGTCAAACTTTCAGGAAGAAAGATGGAAAACCGACGAAGCCGCGATCAAGGCCGCGTTGGACGCAGCCGGCGCAGAATATATTTCAGCTGATGCTCAGTCGTCGTCAGCCAAGCAACTATCCGACGTTGAGAGCCTTATTGCACAGGGTGTTGATGCTCTGATCATTCTGGCACAAGACAGCGCTGCAATTGGTCCAGCGGTGGATGCCGCCGCCAACGAAGGCATTCCAGTTGTGGGATATGACCGCCTGATAGAAGACAATCGCGCCTTTTATCTGACGTTCGACAACGTCGAAGTTGGGCGGATGCAGGCCCGTGCTGTTCTGGCAACTCAACCTTCTGGCCGCTACGTCATGATTAAAGGCTCCCCAACCGATCCAAACGCAGATTTTTTGCGTGGCGGACAACAAGAAGTGTTGCAAGCCGCCATCGATAGCGGCGCGATTACGATTGTCGACGAAGCCTATACGGACGGATGGTTGCCCGCGAACGCGCAGCGCAACATGGAGCAGATCTTGACGGCCAACGACAACGGTGTTGATGCGGTTGTTGCATCCAACGATGGGACAGCTGGTGGTGTTGTCGCCGCCTTGACCGCCCAGGGCATGGAAGGCATCCCTGTCTCTGGTCAGGATGGTGATCATGCCGCGCTGAACCGTGTTGCTCTTGGCACGCAGACCGTTTCCGTTTGGAAAGACGCCCGCGAATTGGGCAAGGCGGCAGGCGAAATCGCGGTCGCTTTGGCTGGGAATGATGGCGATATGTCCGGCATTGACGGGAGCCAGAGCTGGACATCCCCTGCAGGCACGAACATGACAGCGGTATTCCTTGCCCCCGTTCCAGTCACAGCGTCTAACCTGACCGACGTTGTAGACGCGGGTTGGATTGCAAAGGATGCCTTGTGCCAAGGTGTCAGCAACGGTCCAGCGCCTTGTAACTAAGATCTCCCTTTGGCCTGCCCGCAATTGTGGGTGGGCCAGAATAGAAACTCTCCTCCCACCAAAAATTTAAATGATCAGGCGCGCCATCATCGCATGGCGTTTGCAGGAGATATCCAATGTCAACTGAAACAACCGACACAACACCACCCCCCCCCAAGCGCACGTTTTTCCAAACCCTCGAATTGGACACCCGTCTGCTGGGTATGATCGGCGCGTTCATCATGGTAGCGCTGGTGTTTAACGTATTGACGGATGGGCGTTTCCTGACCCCGCGTAATATCTTCAACCTCACAATACAGACTGTGAGCGTTGCGATCATGGCGACAGGCATGGTTTTTGTAATCGTCACACGGCACATTGATCTGTCAGTTGGCGCGGTTCTGGCAGCTTGCTCTGCCCTGATGGCCATGACCCAAGTGCGTATTCTGCCCGGCACATTCGGAATGGAGCTCGGACATTGGGCAATTCCTTGGATCACCATTGCGGTCGGTGTCGCTCTTGGCGCGCTGATTGGCAGCTTAAACGGCTGGCTAGTCGGCTACCAAGGCATTCCAGCCTTTATCGTGACACTTGGCGGCTTTTTGATTTGGCGCAACGTTGGCTGGTACCAAACCGGCGGGCAGACCATCGGCCCACTAGATCAGACTTTTATGATGTTTGGCGGTATAAACGGAACATTGGGGGGCCCCCTCAGCTGGGTTATCGGCGTGATCGCCATATTGTTTACGGTATTTGCCGTCTTTAACGCGCGTCGCACCAAACTGGCCCACGGGTTTGCCGTTAAACCGATGTGGGCAGAAGTCACACTTGCCGGAATCTCCACAGTCGCCATTGCAGGGTTTGTTGGCATTCTGACCAGCTATTCTGTCCCAGAACGCGTGGTCGCGCGAAATCCGGCCCGTTTTGGTTGCGAGGCCGCAGAGGGTTGCACACCGGTTTACGGTCTTCCCATCTCTGTCTTATTGCTGATTGCGATCGCCGCGATAATGACCGTTGTTGCGCGAAAAACGAGATTTGGGCGGTATATTTTTGCCACCGGCGGCAACCCGGACGCTGCAGAACTATCTGGCATCAACACGCGGCTTTTGACGGTCAAAATTTTCGCTCTCATGGGCGTTTTATGTGCCATCGCGGCTGTGGTTGCGTCCTCCCGTCTGGCAAATCACTCCAACGACCTGGGTACATTGGATGAATTGCGCGTGATTGCGGCAGCCGTGATCGGCGGTACGGCGTTGTCAGGGGGGATCGGCACGATCTACGGCGCTATTCTTGGAGCGCTCATCATGCAATCCTTGCAATCTGGCATGGCGATGGTCGGTGTCGATGCGCCGTTGCAGAATATCGTTGTCGGGTTGGTGCTGGTCGTCGCAGTCTTTGTCGACATCCAATATCGCAAACGCGTGGGAGGCAAATAAATGACCGCTCTTGTTGAAATGAAAGATGTGTCCATCGCTTTCGGCGGGGTGCAAGCTGTTGATAGTGTCAGTATCTCGTTGAATCCCGGCGAAGTCGTAGGGTTGCTCGGGCACAATGGTGCCGGTAAATCCACGTTGATCAAAATACTTTCTGGCGCCTACAAAATGGACAGTGGTGAAATTAGGATCGAGGGCAAGAAGGCCCGGATCAATTCACCACGGGACGCGCGGGATCACAATATCGAAACGATTTATCAAACATTGGCGTTGGCCGATAACCTTGATGCGGCGTCTAATTTGTTCTTAGGTCGCGAACTGACAAACACTCTGGGTTTTGTCGATGATGATCGTATGGAGGCTGAAACCCGCAAGATCATGGCGCGGCTGAACCCCAATTTCAAGAAATTGAAGGAGCCCGTTTCAGCACTGTCAGGGGGGCAACGGCAATCTGTTGCAATCGCAAGGGCCGTCTATTTCAACGCCAAGATCCTGATTATGGATGAACCAACCGCCGCACTGGGCGTACATGAAACTGCCATGGTCGCAGATCTCATTCAAGAATTGAAAAAACAGGGATTGGGGATTTTTCTAATCAGCCATGATACCCGGGAAATGATGGAGCTGTGCGACCGTGTGGCTGTGATGAAAAACGGTCAGATGGTTGGTGCAGAACGCGTTGAAGACGTGACCGAAGATGACATCCTATCGATGATCATCCTTGGCAAAAACCCAAAGGACGCAGCATGACATTTATCGGTCTTGATCTTGGCACATCATCTCTTAAAGCGATCTTGATTGACGAAACCCAAACGATCCTTGCCGAACATTCGGTGCCACTGAGCGTTGAACGTCGCCATGATGGATGGTCCGAACAAGACCCCCAAAGCTGGTGCGATGCGGCTGTAAAAGCGATACGGGTTTTAACCACCAAAACCGACTGTTCCGGCCTGAAGGGCATCGGATTGTCCGGACATATGCACGGTGCCACACTGATCGGCGCGGATGATACACCGCTGCGACCTTGCATGCTCTGGAATGACACACGCAGCCATGTTGAAGCTGGTGCGATGGATGCTGATCCGGTCTTTCGGGATTTAACAGGCAATATTGTCTTTCCCGGCTTTACCGCGCCCAAGGTGGATTGGGTCCGTAAAAACGAACCAGACATCTTTGCAAAGACAAGGAAAATACTACTTCCCAAAGACTATTTGCGCCTCTTTCTAACCGGCGAATATGTTTCCGAAATGTCGGACGCCGCCGGGACCGCTTGGTTGGACACAGGCCAGCGTGACTGGTCTGATCAATTGCTGTCCAAGTGCCATCTCAGCCGATCCCACATGCCCAGACTGGTCGAAGGATCCGACAATTCAGGCAGTCTGCGCAAATCACTCGCCACCGAACTGGGCCTGCCAGTGTGCAGCGTTGCAGGGGGTGCAGGGGACAATGCCGCCGCAGCCATTGGCGCAGGTGTGGTAAAAGACGGCACAGCGTTTTTATCGCTTGGCACGTCCGGCGTGCTTTTTGCCGCCAATGATGGGTATCGACCTGACGCTGCCTCTGCCGTGCACAGCTTTTGTCACGCTTTACCCAAGACATGGCATCAGATGGGTGTGATCCTCGCGGCAACCGATGCACTAGAATGGTTGTGCCGCCTGACTGGCAAATCAGCTGCGCAATTAACCGGCAACCTTGGCGATGTTCAGGCCCCCGGCAAAACGTTGTTCCTCCCCTATCTCGGTGGAGAACGCACGCCACACAATGACGCAGCCATTCGTGGTCAGTTTTTGCATTTAGACCACGCAAGCGATGCAAACCAAGCCACCCGCGCAGTGTTGCAGGGCGTGAGTTTTGCATTTGCCGACTGCAAAGACGCCCTATCAGCCACCGGCACAAAGCTGGAACGTGCATTGGCCTTGGGAGGCGGAACAAAATCAAGCCACTGGGTCAGCATGCTTGCATCCACCTTGAACATAACACTGGATGTGCCGCGCGCAGGGGATTTTGGAGCAGCCCTTGGTGCGGCGCGGCTTGGAATGATGGCAGGTGCCGGTGCAGGTACAGAAGTCGCATATCAGCCGCCCCTTGATCACAGCGTCGCGCCAAACAAAACCCTGGCTGCTGCAATGGCAGATGCACATGACCGTTATAAATCAGCATATTCTATCCTAAAGGACCTCTGAGTGATGACCGATTTTTTCAAAGACATCCCTGCTATTCGCTATGAAGGTCCTACTTGCGAAAACGAGTTTGCGTTTCGGCATTATAACCCTGACGAAGTCATCCTGGGCAAACCGATGAAAGAGCATCTCCGCTTTGCTTGCGCCTATTGGCATAGCTTAGCTTGGCCGGGCGGTGACCCTTTTGGAGGGCAAACATTTGAACGCCCCTGGTTCGGGGACACCATGAAACTGGCCCGCCTTAAGGCGGATGTGGCCTTCGAAATGTTTCAAATTTTGGGCGTTCCATATTTTTGTTTTCACGACGCAGATGTGCGTCCGGAGGGCGACGATTTCGCCCAAAACACCCGTAACCTCGAGGAGATAACCGAGTACTTTGCTGAAAAGATGGAAACCACAGGTGTTAAGCTGTTGTGGGGGACGGCAAATCTCTTTTCTCACCGCAGGTTTATGGCAGGCGCGGCAACAAACCCGGATCCGGATGTTTTCGCCTACGCCGCCGCCACGATCAAAAGCTGCATGGATGCGACACTCAAACTTGGGGGCGAAAACTATGTGTTATGGGGCGGGCGTGAAGGATATGAAACCCTATTGAACACAGACATGGGCCGGGAACGCGCGCACGCGGGGCGCATGCTGCAAATGGCCGTTGAGTATAAACACAAAATTGGGTTTGACGGGGCCATCCTCATTGAACCAAAACCGCAAGAACCTACCAAACATCAATACGATTACGATGTCGCAACAGTGTATGGGTTTTTGAAAGATTTCGGGCTGGAAAACGAAGTTCAGGTCAACATCGAGCAGGGCCACGCGATCCTCGCAGGGCATTCATTTGAACATGAATTGGCGCTCGCGCGGACCTTGGGCATCTTTGGATCGATCGACATGAACCGTAACGATTACCAATCTGGATGGGACACGGATCAGTTTCCAAACAATGTTCCCGAAGTCGCGCTGGCCTATTACGAAGTCCTTAGAGCCGGTGGTTTCACGACAGGTGGTACCAATTTTGATTCCAAACTGCGCCGTCAATCATTGGACCCCGAAGATCTGATCCTTGCGCATGTTGGCGGCATGGATGTCTGTGCTGCCGGTCTGAAAGCTGCAGCTGCCATGTTCTCAGAAGGGCATTTGGAACAAGCACGCTCACATAGATACGCAGGTTGGGACACCGAGGTCGCCCAAAATATGTTATCATCCGATCTGGGCAGTATTGCAGATCGTGTCATCCGTGAAAACGTAAACCCATCGCCAAAATCAGGTCGTCAAGAACGATTAGAGAACCTTGTCTCCAAATACACTTGAGCATTCCAATTAGGCCAGTCGGCTAAAGGGTCGCACAATTTGCCTATTTTGCTGCAGCGCAGAAATGTTGTATGCTGCATCGCAGGAACAGATTCTTGGGGGAATTGATATGTCCGGTCGCATCATCACGATTGCACAGCAGAAGGGTGGTTCCGGGAAAACGACCCTTGCTGTGAACCTTGCGACAGGTTTTCTTGCAAAAGGGAAATCTGTTGGGATTCTGGACACTGATCCCCAAGGCAGTCTTGGGAAATGGTTCATGAAACGCATCGAAACGCAGGGGGAAGATCCGAATTTACAATTCTCTACGGCCACGGCCTGGGGCATTTCCTACGAATTGCGCTCCCTGAGTGACAAGGTCGATGTCGTCATCGTTGATACGCCGCCAAAAGCCGACAGTGATTTGCGCCCAGCCCTTCGCGCCGCTGATCTGGTGCTCGTGCCACTGTCCTCCAGTCATGTCGATATATGGGCGACGCAAGATGTGTTGGATCTTGCAGATCGTGCTGGAAAACGCGCCTTTATTGTGATGAACCGATGTCGTTCAGGAACAAAATTGGGGGCCGAAGTTTTAGCCGCAGTACATGAATTAGATGCCGAAGTCATGCAAACTGGCCTGGGCAATCGCATCGTTTTTGCAGAAGCTTTGGGCAATGGAATGGGTGCGGTTGAAGCCCGCAAGAAAAGCCCTGCGACAACAGAAGTTTTCGAACTGGTAAACGAAGTCGAAAGCACCTTCTAAAGACAACTCGTGCAACGAAAACAGTAGTTTTCGAGCAGACCCGGTGCGAAATACCGGCCAGAAAACCTGGATTGTTTTCCAAGGGAATGACCCTGTTTTTACAGCGGGCAAACCCCAATTAAATGTGGTGTGTGCCGCCCAGAAATACCGCCCCTACCCAAGCTTGGTTAACGAATTGCTATCAAATTTGGGGAAAAGCATGTATGGTCCCGCGTATTATTTATTGAAAAACTCTTTTGAATGCGACTGCGGTTGGGGCCTGCCAGCATAGAGGCACAGCTGACGTGAAGTTGGTATTAGGATTTCCAACAATCATATCGGCCCAATCAAATGACCACTCAAATTTAGAGCCCGGATTTTGAATGACAGATACTGAACAGGACGATTTTGACCCCGCAAATCTTGAAAGCCTGATGGTCGCCCGGCCACTGTTGGAACAAATGGCGCTGCAAAGCAAGCACCTCGCCTCCCCCGAAAACCTAAACAATGAAGAACCTGTCCCAGAGGCGATCCCCGTCGTAATCGACCTGAATTTTACATTCCACCGCGGGCTTGCACAGGCCAAGAAGAACGTTTTGACCCTGCTGACAGATCAATGTGGTGTAGGGGTTGGCAAATCTTGCGAGAGTATTCAAAAACGTAAAACGCGCCTGTCCCTGCAATATGTTTTTGCAAGGCTCTCCCCAGAGACCATTCGTTTTTTAGCGTCCCACATGCGCAAGGACGAAACCGAGGGCCCGAAATCCTTTCAGCAATCCGAAATTTTCATGATTTGGCCCGATTTCAAACTAGAACGTCACATGCATCGCACGGTCGCAACCATCAAAGCAGACGCAGCGCGCAAGTCCTTTAGTGCAGAAGGAAAAGGCATCGTTTGGGCCGTCGTAGATTCCGGCATTTCTGGTGATCACTGGCATTTCAAACGTCACAAAAACCTCGATCTCTCGGGTTTTGACACATCGCTGCGGCACATGGATTTCACCCAAGATTGGGACGATCCAGAAGACATGGATGATGCCCAGCGAGACACTGCAATTAAGGCAGAAACCGCAGCCGCATTAACGGACAGCTTTGGTCATGGCAGCCATGTCGCTGGCATTATCGCCGGAGAATACATTACCGATCCAAGTGACGGGTGGTCCGGCAAAGGTCATCCGCCTGAGGAGAATGTCACCTTTAAAAACGATGCCTTTGTTTATTATAAACGACGCACAGAAGAAGACGCACAGGACTTCACCCAAGCCCGCCAAGGTCAACTTTCGGGCATGGCCCCCTGTGCCAAGCTGCTCAGTTTTAAGGTGTTGGATGACAGAGGTCAGGGAGATGTTTCAAACGTCATTGCGGCCTTGGCGCAGATACAGGCAATCAATGAACATGGGCGCTATTTACGCATTCATGGCGTCAATCTCAGTGTTGGGTATCCCTTTAACCCCGAATGGTTCGCCTGTGGTCAAAGCCCGGTCTGTGTCGAGGTTGATCGTTTGGTGCGCTCAGGGGTGGTTGTTGTCGTTTCGGCCGGCAATTCCGGATACGGAACCAAGCAGACACTGATGACCAAAAAAGTCCGCGCCGGCATGTTGATGACCATCAACGATCCGGGAAATGCGCGGCTCGCGATTACCGTGGGCGCAACACATAGCGAAAAACCCTATGAATTTGGCCCTTCCTATTTTTCGTCAAAAGGCCCCACAGGCGATGGGCGAGCAAAACCTGATTTACTGGCACCCGGCGAGCGGATCATTTCCTGCGGTGCGGGTTCCAAGAGCCTCGGTCAGGGTCGACCCCAAGACCGAAATCGCCTGTATTTGGATGCATCCGGGACAAGCATGGCTGCTCCACATGTGTCCGGTGCCATCGCCGCATTCATGTCGATCCGCCGCGAATTTATCGGCAGGCCGGAGCAGATCAAAAAGATTTTTATCGAATCCGCCACAGATCTCGGCCGGGATCGTAACATGCAAGGCTCCGGTGTTTTGGATTTGATGCGCGCTATCCAATCTGTTTAACAAGGAGGTACGTTTCGTGGACAAAGTTGAAGGATTCCCATTAATTACAATTACCTATGGTAAATCAGGCAAAGCCGTAGATGACGCTCATGCGAAAAATGTGCAGGATTTTGTGACAGATCAAGGTTTGGATGAGCTCTTAGTCTTGTCCCATGGTTGGAACAACTCGGCCAGCCAAGCCCAAAGTCTCTACAAAGGATTGATGAAACACTTTCGGGCCAGCCTACCTGAGGAACCGGGTCTGGCCGCGCGCAAAATCGGCGTGATGGCCGTGATCTGGCCCTCGAAACGCTTCAAGGCGTTTGAGAACGAGGATCAAGCAGGCGGTGCAGCGTCTGCTGAGCCAACAATCGATGATCCAATGCTGGATGCGCAAGCTCTGATCGATGCCCTCGAAGATGATCTGGCACCGCAAGAGGCCCAGTCAATTATCGATGCAGCGCAGGCCGCGATTAAAGATGCCAGTCACTGGCCCGCCTTTTTGGAGACCCTTGAAAGGCTGATCCCCCACGATGACGCGGCCGGAGATGAAGCCGACAATTTGTTGTTTGACGGTATAAAAGACCCACAGAAAGCACTGGAGCAATTCGACTTTATCGAGGTTGAAAGTGAAGACGACTTTCAATCTGGCGGGGCGGCTAGCGGGTTCTTCTCGGGTGCTGCTGGTGCTGTGGGAAGCGTGCTGAACTTTGCGACGTTTTACGCTATGAAACGCAGGGCCGGGATGGTCGGCAAACGTGGGATCGCGCGCAGCCTGCAAGATATTCGCACCCAAAACGGCAATTTGCGTGTTCATTTCGTTGGTCACAGTTTTGGCGCGCGGGTCGTGACCATGGCCGCCAACATGATCAACGCTAAAAAATCGGCTGCCCCCGACAGTATGACACTGTTGCAAGCTGCCTTTTCGCACAACAGTTTTTCGGCCAGTTTCCCCCCAAAAAACAAATCCGGTGCTTTTAGAAACATCATTGCCAATCAATGCGTGAAGGGGCCTATTCTTGTCACCCATACCTTTAACGACGTTCCCGTCAGGGTCGCATACTCCATTGCGTCGGCACTGTCTGGCGACAACGCGTCTTTTGCGAATGATACCCCCAGCCAGTATGGCGGCCTTGGCGCAAATGGCGCACAGCATATGGGATCAGAAGCGATAGATGGAAAGCTGTTGAAAACAGGAGCTTCGGGCTATGCTTTTGCAACAGGCAAAATTTACAATCTGCAAGCGGATAGATTCATAAAAGGGCATTCGGATATCCAAGTGCCTGAAGTGGGTTTTGCCCTTGTCAAAGCCGCAGCGGCAACATTGACCTAAATCGCAATATTCACGCATTTGGACAGATGTGTTTTCGTCGGTGTTGGCCCACGTACAGCAGCGTTCTTTAGCACTACCAGCCACGCCGTGTTTGGGGAAAGGTTATCCCTAGATTATATTACACGGGTCGGCATGTTCGAGAAAACGGTATATTTCAATTTTACCAGCAGGCCTCTCTTTGGAAGAAACCCGCTGGTAAGCACAACGTCTTGCGCGCGACGGCGAGCAGTGCGACCACCCACATGACGTTGGGACCTGTTTATTTTTTGGACGCTTCCGCTTCTTGCTGTACTTGAGCCTGAACGGCACCACTTGCAGCGCCTTCCACTGCAATGCGCTGCTCTTGGCTTAGATCGTCATGATCGTCCATTCCCGGGATCGCAACCCGAACTTCGCGGCGGGCAAATTCAATGTCATTCGCTTTGAACTCGTTGCGCACCCGATTGTAGATCTCTTTGCGGATGGTAAATTGCGTTCCCGGCTTGGCCATAAATTTACCCCGCATGACGATACCAACATCGTCAAACTGGAAGACACCCTGACTTTTAAACGGCTCGAGGAAATCATCCTTGAACAATGGATCCTGGATCATATCAGCCCCGATCCTCTTGAAGATCTTTTTGACTTTGTTTGGATCCGTATCAAACGGCACGGTGAACATCAGTTTCATGATGACCCAGTCACGGCTAAAGTTTGTGACCTTTTCGATGCTGCCATAAGGAATTGTATGAACGTTCCCACGGTGGTGCCGCAACTGCATGGAGCGGATCGAAATCTTTTCGACCGAGCCCATCGTGCCGCCAACGTCCAGATATTCGCCAACACGAAACGCATCATCGATCAGGAAAAAGACCCCGGAAACAATATCCGTTACCAATTTTTGTGCACCAAAACCTATCGCCAGACCCAGGATACCTGCCCCCGCCAACAGAGGCGTTGTATCAATGCCCAAGCTCCCGACAGCCAACAATCCAAAGATCGTCGCGATGGCGATTTGCGCCGCTGCCAGAATCATTGGCAAAACAGTTGCAAGTCGTGATCCGCCTGCTCCTCCACCTTCCCCGGCCTCTTGATCCGCGGTGGCCTCGGACACTGTTTCACTGGTCAGTTTGCGATTGATCAGCAACGACATCAATTCGTAGACGATGTAACCAATCGCACAGACCAGAATGAATTCGAAAATTTTGCTGATGAACTGCTCATTGCCATTATCAGAGGCCACAGAAATCAGATCAATATCCCAAGCGCTGGCGATAATCATAACGATCGCGCCAAGCGCAACGACCCTGCCTATTCGGATCAAACTGCGTTTGTTGGAGCGATACGCCGTTTCTGCAACGGGGCCCGTGCCAATCATCGGGGGTTGCAAATGCCAGACCAAACCCCGGATGGCCGTATCAATCAACGGAGCAATCAACAACCAGAACATCGTTGTGAAATGCGGTGCTTTTGCCAGCAATTGCGGATGTCCATAGCCCAAGATCAGCATCGACACGATCCAAACAATCGCCGTCACCCCAACCGCAAAATAAGGGTAATAGTGCGATATCTTGATGTCAGTCATTGTACGTTCAGGGTCGTTGCCGAGCATCATATCGGTCAAGCCCTGCTTGCCGTGCCAAACGATAGATATGATGTAGATGTGAATCGCGAGATTGAACCACATACCAATCCGAGTTTCTTCGAGTGGCACACCAAAACGCACGTTGAACCCCATCACGAAAAACGTAAGCCCGCCCAAAAGAACAAGCCCGACGATGTGCCGTTGGAAGTAACGTGCCCAGTGATCACTAACGCTCAGCATTCGCAAAGCAGGTTGATTTGGGGCAAAGACGACCCGCGCCATCGCAGCAGAAACCCGTGGGAAGAACACAAGCATCCAGACAAATGGCGCAGCAATTGACAGTTGTTCAGGCGTCAACAAAAAACGACCAACAGTTCTCACGACGACATAAAAGACAATCAGACCCACAAATTCGCGCCAGAACCGGCGCAACAGAAAGCCGAGAGTTCCCTTGAGTGACTCTCCTGATGGCGGGGTCAACGCAGGAAGAAACCGCGAGCAACCTTTGAGGAACAGTTTTTCAGCTGCAAAACCAGCCGCCAACGCCAGTGATGTAAACGCAAGGAGCGTAAGTATTCCAGCTCCGCCCAACATCGTCGCAAAATTTGAAAGCGCTTCGAATTGTTTTACAACAAGTGTCGGCAACCGCGTAACCGCGCCAACGATGGGCGTGTAAAACGCCACCCAGGCTCCAGAAATGACTTCCGTCATCAACGGGCCTTGGGCTCCACTGCCGGCTTGACCATCGGCAACCGCATCCAAACGATCCAACAGCATCGATCGCACTTGATCATCCGACATCCGTGCAACCATTTCGCGTACCGCTTCTTGGGACAGTGGGTCTGGCAATGCCACAGACGCATCACTGCTTGACTCACCCGATGTCGTCAAAACTTGGCCCGAGGCAGACACTGTCATGAAAATTGACAAGAGAAAGGCTGTAAAAACGCGCAAAAAATTAGGTCGCATGGTAAATTCCTGATTGGTTCGCATTTGGCATAACATTGCAATCACTCAACGAAAACGTGAAAATTAGTGTTTTTTAACAACTGCGACATTGACCGCACATCGGATGCGGATTTATTTTATCCGCCCGCCGGTCATTTTACCCAGATTTATCCCTTGCCGAAACCGGTTTCGGCGATCAGTCTGAGCCTTGGGGGGATTCAAATGGCTTCGGTAACGACGCAATTGTCAAACAACAGAGCAATCATGCGCGTTACAATCGCGGATATGGCTCAGGCGCTTGGGTTGACCAAGTCGACAGTATCGCGTGCCTTGAACGGATACCCAGATATTTCATCCTCAACCAAGCTGCGTGTCGAACGCATGGCTGAAAAAATGAACTACCAGCCACTCAGCCACGCTCAGGCAATTAAAACCGGGCGAACACGTTCGTTGGGATTGGTTCTGCAGCTGTCCGATCACGACGCGCACCGTCCATTCCTGGCCGAATTTCTGGCAGGCATTTCAGCAGGAGCCAGCGCGAAGGGTTACACGTTAACCGTGGCGTCTGCTGACAACCATGAACATTTGATAGAAACCTTTCGCGCGCTTTTGCGCGATGGAAAGGCGGATGGGTTTGTATTGCCGCGCGTCATGTCTGAGGATCCGCGTGTCGAATTGTTGCGACATGCCGATGTTCCATTTGTCCTATACGGACGTATTAAAAATGCAGATGGGTGTTGTTGGTATGACATCCGGGGCGAAGACGCGATGCGGGATGCGGTTTTGCATTTGGCAGGATTGGGACATCGTCACATTGGGTTTATCAACGGCGGCACGCAGTATTCTTATGCCGACATTCGATTGCAAGGCTACATGCAAGGCATGCGTGCGGCAAACCTGACAACCCATCCTGATCTTATCTCACAAAACGCCGTTACACTGCAGGAAGGTCAAGAATCCGCCAAGCAGTTTCTGAATTCCGGACACCCGGTAACTGCAATTGTCTGTGCAACAGACGTGGCCGCTTTGGGCGTTTACCACGCGGCCGCCGAACAAGGTTTGAAAATTGGCGAGGACCTTTCGGTCATCGGGTATGACGGCATCCAAGAAGGCGCGCATGTGCACCCGTCCCTGACGACATTTGCCGTAGATAACCGCGCCGCAGGGGTGCAGTTGTCCACGTTGCTGGTTCAGCGCATTACAGGGGAACCTCTGGAAAACCTGCGGATCACCGCGCCTGCGTCCTTTTTGCAAAGAGGGTCCACGCAACCACCACACCACAGAACCTAACTAATTTTCCAGTCTCACAGGGAGGAAGACTATGATATCTAAATCAAAAACCATGTTGCGCACCGGCACAGCCATACTGATGGCCGTGTCAGCATTGTCCGCAAGTGCGGATGAACTTCGGTTTTGGACGACCGAGGAACAACCAGAGAGACTTGCCCGCCAAGAAGCCATGGCAAAAGCTTTTTCTGAAGCAAGCGGGCACACCGTTGAAGTTATTCCGGTCACGGAAAATGATCTCGGCACGCGCGCAACCGCAGCTTTTGCGGCTGGTGACTTGCCCGATGTGATCTATCATCCCCTACAATATGCCGCCCCGTGGGCCGATGCCGGGATTCTGGATACCGACGCTGCAACCGACATCATCGAAAACCTTGATGCTAAAACCTTCGCCCCCGGCGCCTTGGCTATGGCAGCCGTCGAAGAAGGGTATGCCTCGGTTCCTGTTGATGGCTGGACGCAGATGCTGGTGTATCGCGCCGATTTGTTTGAGGCCGCAGGTCTTGAGCCACCAAATTCTTATGCCAATGTTTTGACTGCGCTGGAGGCCCTGCACAACCCACCTGAAGTGTACGGTTTTGTCGCAGCGACCAAGATTGACGAGAATTTCATGAGCCAGGTTCTCGAACATGTTTTCCTCGCAAATGGCGTATCACCAGTTGGTCCAGACGGGGTCCAGGCGTTGGATGAAGCGGCGACAATCGAAGTGCTTGAATTCTACAAGAGCCTCGCTGAAGCCTCCCCTCCAGGAGATCTATATTGGGATCAATCTCGTTCGCTCTATTTCAGTGGAAATGCCGCGATGATTATCTGGTCACCGTTTATTTTGGATGAGCTCGCAGGTCTGCGTGACAGCGCCCCGCCCACAATCAATGACGATCCAATGTCACGTGATCTTGCGGCAGCAACTGGCATTGTCACCAACTTTTCCGGGCCATCCAATCCAGCGGGCGCTGCGTGGGGCGATGTGCGTTACTTCGGCATAACTTCCGACGCATCAACCGATGCCGCGATGGAGTTCGTTCAATATTCCATGAGCGAAGGTTATGGCGAAACACTGGCAATCGCGCCAGAAGGCAAGTTCCCAGTGCGTCGCGGGACATCTGATAACCCAACGGCCTATGCCGATCTTTGGGCGACCTTGGATGTGGGCGTTGATCGCAAAGCCCCTTTAGGTGATCTCTATGAAGCGTCCATGATTGAGGAAATCGTCGGCGGTCTGGATGTTGCCCAGCGTTGGGGCGTCGCGGATGGTCAACTTTCCGCAGCATCTACTATCATCAACAGCCAAGTGATCAACCGGTATGTCCGCGAGTTCATCGATGGTGAAAGAGACGCGGCCGCGACTGTGGCGGCTATGAACGAAGCCATTGCTGCTGTTCAGTAATTGCTGACCTAAAAGCAGGGCGTTTTTCCAAGCGCCCTGCCCTACATCCTCTTTAAAATCTCAAAAAGGGAGTCGCAGCTGTGGCGGAGATACATCCTCCTGTCGGCACTGGTGCATTGGCAAAACGCGAAGCGCGTTTGGCGTGGGGTCTCTTATTCCCAACGATCTGTGCCGTTGCGCTTGTTGTCGTTTTGCCTCTTTTGGCGATCTTTTGGATTTCGTTCAAACCCGTTGAACTCGCGGATTTACGTGCCCCCGAAGTTGTGCTGCGTGAAGACTTGCGGGGGGCGTCGAACGCCGTAGGAGACGAAGCCACAATTCGGTATCGTTTGCGCAATTCCTCCCAAGAGCAACCGATCACAGGCGTCACTTTTTCAGATGTGCTGCCCGAAGGATTACAGGTTTTAGAACTAGACGCACGGTGCACATTACAAGGTCGCGCGCTAAACTGCGATCTGGGCGATTGGGAACCAAAAACACGCGACACGCTGACCATTCCTGTTTTGATTGAACAATCCTACCTCGATAACGGCCTGCGCCCCCAAGACAGCCCCGCCACGACCACTGGAGTCTCTTCCAACATCTTGACCAATGCCACCTTTACGCTGGAAAACTTCACTAGAATTTTCCAAGGTGACGAGTTTTTCGAAGTTCTTTGGGTGACGTTGTTTTATACGGTTTTCGGCACGGTTGGTGCTTTGTTGGTAGGCTTGTTTGCAGCCTTGTTGCTCAACAAATCCTTCAAGGGACAAGGTATCTTGCGTGGATTATACCTGTTCCCGTATGTCGCGCCCGTCATTGCGGTCGCCTTTGCGTGGCTCATCCTATTTGATCCGTTTTCAGGCTCCGCGAATGCGTTGCTCATCCAGATGGGCGTTACCCCGCAAGCGATCAACTTTTTTGGCGAACGACCCTTGGCCTTGATCATGGTCACCGTGTTTGAAATCTGGCGTTACTTCCCGCTGTCCTTTTTGTTCATTCTTGCACGCATGCAAAGCATCGACACCGACATGTATGAGGCAGCAGACATGGACGGCGCCAGCCCGTTCCAACAATTCTGGTATCTTAGTGTCCCACAGTTATTGGGCATACTAAGCGTCCTGTTCCTGCTGCGTTTCATTTGGACTTTCAACAAGTTCGACGACATTTTCCTGCTCACCGGGGGCAACGCAGGCACGCGTACATTGACGGTAAATGTCTACGAACAAGCCTTTGCAATTAGCAATATTGGTGCAGGTGCCGCCGTTGCGGTTGTGATCTTTGGATGCCTGCTGACCTTTTCGATTTTCTTTCTAAAATACATCAGCAAAGAAGAGGGCTTGTGATGCGAAACGGCTATATCACCGGGCCCGTTCTCGGAGCGCTTTGGATGTTTACCCTCACCATCACAGTTGCTGTAGCGATGTCCTTTGCAACAGGTGCCGCCTTTCGCCCACACCTCATCTTGTCATTGCTTTGGGGCGGATTGACTGGCGTGGGCATCGTTCTTTTTGCACATCAACGATGGTTGCAACCCGCCATCGTGCTCACCATCAGTATTCTCATCCTCTTGGGCGCCGGCCCCATGCAGCTTGGTCCCGCCACCAGTATTTTGGCGCGGGTCATTGGGGCCACAGCGCTTGGTTTGACCTTTGCAATATCCCTACCAATTATTCTGCGTGAGATCTCGCCAGGCCTGTTGACACGCCACGAATTTGAAGACGCAGTGATCCGCTTTCTAACCGGTTTCGGGTATATCTTCTTTTCCGCCATCGTTTTGATCCCGTTTTACGTGATGGTGATGACCAGCTTGAAAAACCAATCCGAACTGATCCAGAACCCGTTGGATTTCTCCATCGATCTGTCCAAAGGGGTCGCGCTTTTTCGCTCTTACAACGAGCTCTTTACCCAATTTAATTTTGGCACCTATCTGTTCAACTCGTTCTTTATTTCAGTGCTCACCGTGTTCATCACCTTGGCCTTTGCGATCCCCGGTGCCTATGCGGTCGCACGTTTGCGTTTCAGGGGGCGGGCCTCCTTTTCACGGTCCATTCTGCTGATTTACATGGTGCCGATGATCGTACTGGCGCTGCCCATCTATATTGCCTTCTCCATAACCGGATTGCGGAATTCGTTTTGGGGCATCGTGATGATTTATCCAGTGACGACCATTCCCGTCGCGCTCTACATGTTACAGGGGTATTTCCGTGGCTTGCCCGCCGAAGTCGAAGAAGCGGGACTGATGGATGGTTTATCACGGCTGGCGGTGATCTGGAAAATCACTCTCCCCCTATCACTGCCTGCGCTCGCTTCCGTGTCCTTGTATGTTTTTATGATAGCCTGGAACGAATTCCTGCTCGCCTTCATGCTGTTGGATGATCCATCAAAATTTACACTGACGCGTGGGATCGCCTCGTTGAACTCTTCTGAAATTCCAAGACAACACCTTATGGCTGGCTCCGTGATCGCCACTGTCCCCATTATGGCGCTGTTTCTGGGCCTAGAACGATTTATGACAAAAGGACTGACCGCCGGGTCAGTAAAGGGATAACGATGAACCTGACCGAACAAGCCCGCAACATATTGATACAGAATGACAAAGGCGGTTATACTCTGCCAACACATGGGCTTTATCCCTATCAATGGAATTGGGACAGCGCATTTGCAGCATGGGGATTTTCTACATTCGATTTACCCCGTGCGTGGGATGAATTCGACACGTTGATGGCAAGCCAATGGGATACCGGCATGGTGCCTCACATCATCTTTCACCAGTCAGATTCTGGTTATTTTCCCGGCCCGGATGTCTGGATGGCAGGGCAAACCCCACCAACATCTGGGATCTCGCAACCCCCTGTCGCCGCTATTTTGGCGCGACTGGTCTGGGAAATGGACAAGCCAGCCAGCCATGATCGTATGGTCTCTCTCTATCCAAAATTATTGAAATGGCATCGCTGGTGGCACGAGGTGCGCTGCACGCATGGTCCTGCTGCAATCACCCATCCGTGGGAAAGTGGGCGCGACAACTGCCCAGACTGGGACAACGGAATGGCACAGGTCGATGGCTCCAACGTTGGCCCCTATAATAGACGTGACACGGGTCATGTAGATCCGTCGATGCGCCCGAAAAAAGATGAATATGACCGCTACATCGCGATGGTGCAGTTTGGCGTATCCGTCAGCTGGGATCAAAAGAAAATCGTCGAAGATGGCCCATTTCTGATGGCCGATCCCGGCATTACATTTATCCTGCTTCGTGCGCATGATGACCTGATCGCGATTGGTCGTGAGCTCGGGGAAGATGTCAGCGAAATTGAAGGCTGGGCGCAGACCTTGCGTGATGCGCTCCCATTGCTTTGGAACTCAGATTTAAACGCGTATGATGCCAAAAACCTGAAAGATGGGCAATTTTCCGGTGTACTTGGATCAGGGGCCTTTCTGGCCTATCTTGCGGATGCGGGCACGCCTATTTTGGACGCTCAGCTCAAAAGAGTGTGGGACGCAGTCACCTATGGTATCCCGTCAGCTGACCCTGAAGCCGATATTTTCGATCCGCGGCGATATTGGCGTGGCCCGACTTGGCCTGTGGTCAATGCACTGATGGCCCTGGGCCTAAAAACGGCCGGTCATCTGGATCTGGAGATGCGTTTACGCCGCGAGACCGCGCAATTGATTCAGAAACATGGGTTTTATGAATATTTCGATCCTCTGGATGCCACACCTTGCGGTGGCAATGACTTCACATGGACAGCAGCCATTTGGCTGACGTGGGCCGGACAGGATTTAGACATCACAAGGGGGGCTGCCTGATGTCATCAATTGAGCTAAAGGCCGTGGAAAAGTGGTTTGACGACGTTCAAGTCATCAAGGGCGTCGATCTGACCATTGAAGAGGGTGAATTTGTCATTTTTGTGGGGCCATCGGGCTGTGGCAAATCTACATTATTGCGCATGATTGCGGGGTTAGAGGAAACTTCACGTGGAGAGATCAGAATTGGCGAGCGAGATGCCACGGCCGAACCCCCGAACAAACGTGGCCTTGCCATGGTGTTCCAATCTTATGCGCTTTATCCGCATATGTCCGTGCGCGATAATGTCGGTTTTCCACTAAAAAGTGCAGGTCTGCCAAAAGTGGAGGTCGATGCGAAAGTAGACGAAGCCGCCCGGGTTCTGAAACTCAATGACTACATGGATCGCCGCCCTAAGGACCTGTCGGGAGGTCAACGACAACGGGTGGCAATCGGGCGTTCGATTGTCCGTGACCCGACTGCATTTCTATTTGACGAACCCTTGTCCAATCTAGATGCGGCGTTGCGGGTTGAGATGCGGTATGAAATCGCCAAGTTACACCAAACGCTAAAGGCGACCATGATCTATGTGACACATGATCAGGTTGAAGCTATGACCCTAGCGGACAGGATCGTCGTTCTCGAATTTGGTAAAATCGCGCAAGTGGGCAGCCCTCGGACCTTATACGAGAAACCTGCCAATTTATTTGTTGCTCAATTTATCGGTTCTCCGCGCATGAACGTCATGCCAGCCACCTCCGTTTCCGGAATTTCACTGCCCCAGCAATCTGTATCCCTGGGCATTCGCCCTGAACATATTGAATTGGTCACCGAGGGCGCCGGAGATTTGGATGGAACAGTCGACGTTCTTGAATATCTTGGCGCGGATACGTTTATCATTATGTCATGCGGGGACGCTGGGCAGATTACGGTTCGGGTCAATGGAAATACACATTTGGTGCCGGGTGACACTGCAGGTTTGAAATTCCTGCCAGAACACCGCCATGCATTCGACGCACAAGGCACGGCGATCGCCCTAAAGACATGAGAGGTCGCCTTGTGGAACACTCAGGTCTCATAAGAGGTTTTGAACAACCGTACTTCATTGTGCACTTCAGTAGAGTTTAGCGGCTCATCGCGGCGATCATCGCCGGAATGCCCATGGTGTTCATGACGCAGGTCATGTTGTAGGCGAGGACTCGAAGCGCCATCTCCGTCGCCCCCTTTTTCAGAGTGCGCACCTTGACGTGCGGCGCGCCCATCCAAGATTTGATGGTACCCTAGGGATGCTCGACGGTCATGCTGTGGACCGCCAATTGCGCTGGATCTTGGTCCAAGCGTTATAGGACGCGATCCAGAACATCCTCCTTGACCCACCGATACACGCGCCGCCGCATTTGATGTCATCGGCTTTGGGGCGACGACCGAGATACCAACCTCCTCGCTGGTGACGATCTCCTCGTCTTTATAACAGCTCTCATGCGCAAATGCCGTGAGTTATTTTTGTCATCGCATCACGTGCTGCCGCTGCCATCATCCCCTCTCGGGATCATGCACCGCGATCCTGCCAGGCAGGGGGCAATGCATCATGATCAACCCCCAAGCATCGTGACATCGTGTGCAACCATCAGATGGTGATCCGCCGCGACAGCAGTTTGGACGTTAGGGCCAACAATACGCGGCATGCACGCCGTTGTTGTCATCCATCTGACGGCTGGATCGCTGAATGAGACCTGTGCTTCTCTGGTCTCATTCATGCGTTGTTCAATCGATCTGTAACGCAGGGCTTCTTGTTGCAGATGTGCCAGCTTTCTCAAGGTCCGTTCCATCCGAGCTTTTGGAAGTGCTGTGCCAGTCTGCTCAAACACCTCATCGGCACGCCTCAACTTGTTCAGGAACCGCTCCTCCCAACTTCTGGCACATCTTGCCACGCGTAGAATTCTTGACCGCAGAATTGACCGCCTTAAACTGGCCAGCTTCGATAGCGACGACGTCACCGTCCAGCAGGTCCATATTAGGACACGGGATACGAACTGCTGGCACATTTTGCGGATTGCATTGCCGTTATCTTTGCGAATACCAGCAATCGTCTTAAAGTCCGGCTTCGACCGACCCGTCAGCCAAATCGGTTCCAGGTTACGTCCGCATTCCCGTTCCAAACGACGCGAGGATTGGACCTGCTTGAGATATCCCATAGGGACACCCCCGCAGCATCAGCTCTGGGTGATAGTCAGGCCGACCAGTGGCGGCGGGCGGCGCATAGACGCCAAGAACAACGAGATCCAGCATGTTAACAAAGACATCAGTGCCACGAACGGGCCTGTGTTCATCGACGTATTCGCCAAGCGGTTCAGGCAGCAATACCGTCTGTTGGCGATCTAAACCTTCGATGAATTGAGACATAAACACCCTCTAAACCGAGTACGGAAATGATAACATCTCTAAGAATAAAAGACGGGAACTGCCACTCGGAAGCCGCGCAGAGTGTGAATTTGTCAGGAAGCTCCAACGAAAGCGTAATCAGACATTAAGAAAACTCTCGCCCTAGCTAGGATGGTGCCCACTTGATGCGATCTTGGGGCGTTCCAGCACATCTAGTACCTCTTCGCACAATAAAATATTTCGAGCGGAGCCGGTGACTGCAGCTTCAGTATTTTCCTTAATTTGACGCACATCATTGATTAAATTCAAAACCAACGGCACCTGTGTTGTAATATCGCTGCTGAAATCACGTATTCTCCCCCCAAGATTATTAATCTCCAGACGGGTTCGATCCGATAAACTCAGACATTCTGCCGTCTTCGTTCGAGAGTCTTTCAACATTTCAGAAACGGTCGTGATTTCAGTCGAAAGGTGCTCCAAGGCAGATTGAAGATGCCCCATTGCCTTGTCTATATTTTGCACATCCTCGCGGGACTGATCTGCAAGTTTTCTGACTTCCAGAGCTACAACGCCAAAACTTAGGCCAGCATCCCCAGCGCGTGTTGCTTCGATCGTCGCGTTCAACGCCAGCAACCGGGTTTGTAACGCCAGTCGACTGATTGCCGAAGTCGCATTTTGCACTGCAGAAAAATGCGTTCCAAAGTCTGCTGCGACGGTGTTAAAACGTGTTACATGATCGGCGATACCTTCTGTTCCCTCGTGCAAGACGCCAATGCTTCCCGTGATTTTTTGAGTGCTGGTGTCTATTCCGTCCACCGCTGAACTCGTTTCTGTTGCAACGGTCCCAAGGCGAGCCACATTCGTTTGGATTTTTTCAAACCGATCAATGAGATCTGAAATGAAACCTACTCTTTCGAGCGAACTGGTATTTACGTTGGTTGCATTCTGACGAACCATCGCAATCGCTTCGAGCGCCCTGTCCATTTCGGCAGGCTCAACAGTTCGCGCTAAAACAATATCATTTGGAGCACCTACGTCAGCTTGTTGTTTCCCCAGAGCTTCGGAGTCTGCAGGTGTCGGGGAATCATCTGCCGATTGCGTCTCAATGAAAGGGGTCCGGTCAGCGATTTCAGTACTTAGCAATTCTTGCAGCGCGATAACTTCAGCCGAGTGCTGTTGTTTTAGTGAAGTCAAATTAGCTTCAAAAGTGGCCTCGCGGCGTGTAAATTCTACTTCCTGTGCATCAAAAGCTTCTACCATACATTTTTCAAACCTCCGGTGAATGAAAAGGTAGGACAAAAGACAAATGATAAAGGGTATGATTAATGCCAGAGCAGCAGAGATCCAATCAAAAGCCTCCCCCCCCGTTATCGCGACATATTGATTTATCAACGTTAGAGGTAGCCCCATCATGCAAGCGACGATGGTGGATCGGAAAAATACTGATATCACGGTTTCCCGTCCGGAAGCCGCCAGTTGAGCGTGCGAAGGATAAGACATGGACGGTTGCTAGACGAAACACTCTAAAGGCGCGTTAACACGAGCAATGACAAGACCTTCACCGACCTAAAGTCAGCGTACTGTGCAAGCCCAAGCCTTAAGAGCATGCGCCGGCGTTGTCACTTGACTCCCGAACGACCAATTGGATCGGGGTTCGGGTTTGGGGAGCAGGCATCATGTCTTTCTCAATCCAAGCAACAATCGTTCCCGCTGCCTGTTTGCCGATTTTCTCAATATCGCATCGCACAGATGAGAGCGTCGGAAAACTCTGAGCCACCTCCTGGATGTCATCAAAGCCGACAATTTTAAAATCCTGCCCAACAACTTTCCCTTGTTCGTGACAGCCAGAAAGCATCCCCAATGCAACCAGATCATTAAAGCAAACCGCGCAATCTACGTCTGGGTAATCAAGATATAACGTTTTCGCAACATCACGGCCAAATTCACGGCTAGAGCGTCCAGAAAAAACAATGGGCGTCATCTCATTTTCTTGCAAAATTTCCAGATAGCCGGCTTTGCGTTCCTCTGTAACGGCCCGCCCGTCTAACCCGCCAACAAAAGCTATTTCCTGCGCACCTTGTTCAATTAAATGCTGGACAGCGGCACGGCTGCCAGAGAGGTAATCCGGTGCTGTAAAAGGAAACATTTCCACGCGATCATCTACGCACCGGAGCACTTGCATCGCTGGAAGACCGGCACGCGCAATGGCGTCAAACGTCGCGGTCGTATCACCATAAGCCGGGCAAAGTATCAGTGCAGACACTGCGTGTTCAATCATTGAATTAACGACTTGGTCTTGCAGTTCGGGGTTTTCATCCGTGTTTGCAATCACAGTGGCATATCCGCTTTCCGATAATGCCATTTGAAGGGACGTCGCAAATTCAGTGAAGAATGGATTTCGCAAATCATTGATAACAAGTCCAATCAAACCCGCATTTGACCCGCGCATTTTCGCCGCAGAACGGTTATAGACATACCCAATTTCTGCCATGGCTTCACGAACTTGGCGTCGGGTTTCGTCTCGCACCGAGGGGCTATTTTGCAAAACCAAGCTGACCGTTGATTTGGAAACTCCGGCTTTCTTTGCGACATCAATAATTGTAGGTCGGCGGCCGCTCATCCCTGCTCCATATTCATGTATTTAACCGAAATACACTCACCCTTAATCGAGCGTGACGTCAATCTATAAGGTGCTTAAACCCATCGTGAAAGACGCTGTTTACGTCAAAAACACCTGACCCGGCACACTATTCGCACACTATGTCACCGGAAGATCAAACACCAAAATATCATCAATTCCTGCAACCGCATTGGACACGAGTTTCGCCCCGAGCGCCTTGTGATCAGGATGTTCCTGATACGCCTGAAGCCCATCCCAGTCCACAAAATCTACAACAAAGCCATGCATATAGCCCCGTTCCATCATCTCAGGGCTTTCGCTTTTACCTGATGTGATCCCTAACACACCCGGCAGTTTCTTTTTGATTTCATAAAGCTCATCGAACAAAGTTGAAATTTCAACATCATTCAACGTCGGTTTAAATTTGATAAGCACGATGTGGCGGATCATATTTTATTCCCTTTAATAGCTGGCTTTGATCATGTCAGCGGCTTTCTCGGCAATCATGACCGCTGCGGCGTTTGTGTTTGAAGAAATGACCGTTGGCATGATCGAATTATCGACCACACGTAGCCCCTCTAAACCATTAAAACGAAGCTGAGGGTCAACAACTGCGCCGTCATCTGCGCCCATGCGACACGTGCCTGCACAGTGATGAGAGGTTTTCGAATGTTCGCAAATGAAATTGAAATACTCCTCATCCGTTTTCACATCAGGCCCGGGCAAACGTTCCGCCATTATAAAAGGCGAAAGTGGATCTTGGGCGACGATCTGTTGAGTCAACTTTAACCCCCGGATCGTCATCTCTCGGTCCAATGGGTCCTGCAAGTAATTTGGGTCAATGAACGGTGCTTGTGACGGATCAGAACTTTGCAAACGCACGGTGCCGCGTGATCGCGGTCGCAAATAGCAAGAGTTAAGCGTCACTCCACCCTGGGGCATCTTGGCAACCCCATGTTCGATCCCTGTTCCTAGACCAAGATGGAATTGGATATCCGGCGACCTTGCTTGAGGATCCGCATACCAAAAACCGCCTGTTTCAAACAGCGAAGACGCCACAGGTCCCTTGCGCGCAAAAATATACTGCACCCCAGCCAACGCCGCCCAATGCGGTTTTGCATAGCGATCATAGCTAAAAGGACCCTTTAATTCGCTAATGCAATACAAATCCAGATGATCCTGGAGGTTTAATCCAATTTCTGGCTGATCATAAAAAACGTCAATTCCTATTGAGCGTAAGTAATCCGCAGGCCCAATACCTGACAACTGCAAAACCCGCGGTGATCCAATCGCCCCACACGCGAGAATGACTTCTGTGGTTGCTGTTAAAAACGTGCCGTCCACCAACTTAACGCCCTTGGCTCGTCCATTTTCGATGACGATTTTTCGCACTTGCGCGCCCAATTGCACCGTCAGATTTCTTCGATGTTTTTGCGGTGTCAAATAGGCCATCGCGGCGGAGGAGCGACGCGCATTGCGCTGGTTTAGTTGGTAAAAACAAACACCATCTTGTTTTTCGCCATTCACATCATAATTGCGTGGAATCCCCAGCTTGGCGGCCGCTTCAAAATACGCCTCGCAAATTGGCAACGCAGCGCGTGGATCGTCTATCCCCAGCGGGCCACCTTTTGCATGATATCTGTTTTGCAAACTTGCGTTATCTTCTGCTTTCTTGAAGTACGGCAAAACATCTGCATATCCCCAGCCTTCGCATCCCATCTGGCGCCAGTCGTCATAGTCCTGTGCATTTCCTCGCGTGTAGACCTGCGCATTTATCGCTGATCCACCCCCAAGCACTTTGGCCTGTGTATAGCGAAAAACCTTGTTTTGCATGTGGCGTTGTGGAACCGTTTCCCAGCCCCAACTGCCAATCCCTTTTGTCATCTTCGCAAACCCCGCCGGGAGATGATAAAAGGGATGACGGTCATGTCCGCCTGCCTCCAGCAATAGAACTTTTGCAGAGGGGTTTTCCGTCAAACGCGCAGCCAAAACAGATCCGGCAGATCCACCGCCAATGATGATAAAATCATACCCCTTTGTCATCAGGCGATCCTTTCCTGTTCGATGACCTGAGGGGCCGCACGCAGTGCAAGTGCTGCAACCGTCAGTGCGGGATTGACGGCAGCGGAAGTCGGCAGAATTGATGCATCAATGATGAATAAATTGGGATGGTCATGGCTGCGCCCAAAAGGATCAACCACACTGCGATTAGGGTCGCGTCCCATGCGCGCCGTGCCGCATTGATGCGACGGTGTTCGCCGATCAAAAGCGCGGGAAATCACTATCGGGTACCCTGCTTTGCGCAGGATTTGTTTTAGCTTGGCCACAAGCAATAAATGAGCGCGCTCATTGGATCGCTTCCAGTCCAAAACGATCTTTCCATCCTTTAACGTCACACGGCTGTCTGGGTCCGGTAAATCCTCTGACATCGCATAAAAATCGATGGATCTGGCGGCAATCCAATTGGCCGCAAAACGCGGTAAATTTGACGACGCACTCATGATAAGACCTGATATTTTACCTAGCAATTGAATATTGCCCAGTGGCGCGCCCTTCGGACCACCTGTCAGGTAGAAATCGTTGGCCATCAACGTCTTTTGATAGATTGACGGGTTCTTGCGCAGGGGGTGCAGAGCCAATACCGCGGAAGAATTATGGTTCATGAAATTGCGCCCAACCTGATCAGAATGATTGGCGAGACCGCTGGGGTATCTCTCATTTGCGGAAGCAAGCAACAGCGCAGCACTCTGAACGGCTCCGGCCGCCAGAACGACAATTTTGGCCGCAATGCATTCACCGGTTTCCAACTCAACCCCTTGGATGTTTTCGTTCTGGCCGAGGGTCAAACGCATAACCCGACACCCTGTGCGCAAGGTCACATTGTCATGTTTTAACGCCGTGCTCAGTCCGCAGGTTTCAGCGTCCATTTTGCCACCAGTCGTATCCGGGAAAGCGTCCCAAGGAGTTTGCGCCCGCGCCATCCAACGATCAAGATCAACCCCTAATGGAAGGGACGATGGATGCAGCCCAGCCGACAGCATCCGTGTTCGCAGATCTGCGATGACAGGTTCATCCGGCACAGGGGGGAGCGGGTATGGTGAGGAATGCGCAGGCTCACTCGGGTCTTCGCCAATTTGCCCACGAACGCCGTACAGCTGTTCGGCTTTGCTGTAATAGGGTTCAAGTTCATCATAGCGGATCGGCCACCCAGGCGTCTCCCCCGCCATATGGCGTATTGGTTCAAAATCCTGCGCCCTATATCGCAGCAATACAGCTCCATAGAATTTTGAATTCCCCCCGACATTATAATAGTTTCCTGGATTAAACGGCTGACCATCCGCACCAAACCATTCTTCCTTAGAGCGATAGACACCATCCCCGAAAATCGCTTTTTCATCGCGATCATTGTCGGAAGGTCGCAGCCGTTCCCCACGCTCCAGGATCAATATACGACAACCACTGTCGGCCAACGCCGAGGCCAGTGTCGCGCCCCCCATACCGGAACCGATGATCAAGATATCCGGTTCTTGATCCACTCAGGGGATCCTTTCTTCTGTGACAGGATCAAACACCACAGCCTTTTCCATATTGATGGCAAAGGAAAAAACCTGACCTGCTTGCACGTCAACATCTGCGCGGAACCGACCTGTCACCTCTTTGCCACCAAGATGCGTGACGACAAAAGTGTCTGATCCAGCAGGCTCCGTAATCTCGACCTGTGCATCAATCATCTGCACGGCGTTGCTGTTTCTATCGGCGCCATCCTGATCCGTGATGGCTTCGGGACGCAAACCCAATACAACATCGCGCCCGTCGTATTTTTCAAAACCACGCGCCGCTGGGAATGGCAGAATTGCTGTTTTGCCATCGGCAAGGGTTGCTTGGGCGACAGCGTGCCCGTCTTCGACAGCAATACGCGCTGCAAACAAATTCATTGAAGGTGATCCCATGAACCCGGCAACAAACATATTGGCAGGGTTGTCGTAAATTTCCTTGGGCGTTCCCAATTGCTGTACGTGACCGCCAAACATGACCGCAATACGCGTCGAAAGAGTCAGCGCCTCAATCTGGTCATGTGTCACGTAGACAATGGTTGTTTTTAGTTTTTGATGAAGCTTTTTGATCTCAGTGCGCATGTCCACGCGCAACTTGGCATCAAGGTTAGAAAGCGGTTCGTCGAACAAGAATACATCAGGATCGCGCACCAACGCGCGCCCCATGGCCACCCTTTGACGTTGCCCCCCCGAAAGCTGCCCTGGTTTTCGATCCAACAGGGGTTTGATCTGCAACAGGTCTGCAACATCATGCATCGCCTTATCACGTTCTGCCTTTGGCACCCCATGCATTTCGAGCCCAAACACAATGTTCTGACCAACGTTCATATTCGGGTAGAGCGCATAAGATTGGAAAACCATCGCGATATTGCGATCAGCCGGGCGCACGCCCGCCATGGATTTGCCCTTGATGGCGATGTCCCCAGAGGTGATCTCTTCGAGGCCCGCAATCATGTTGAGCAAGGTAGATTTGCCACAACCTGATGGGCCGACCAGCACTAGAAACTCGCCTTCTTCGATAGCGATATTCGTTTCATGGAGAACTTTGACCGCCCCGTAGGATTTTGTCGCGTTTTTGATGTCGAGAAATCCCATCGGATTATCCTTTTACTGAGCCGGCCATCAGCCCGCGCACAAAATAGCGCCCAGCGACAACATAGACGAAGAGAGTCGGCAAGGCGGCCATGATTGCCCCTGCGAAATGGACGTTGTATTCTTTTACCCCTGTTGAGGATTGAACCAGATTGTTCAAAGCGACAGTCATCGGTTGGCTGTCAAAATCTGAAAAGGAAGCGCCAAATAAGAAATCGTTCCAGATATTGGTGAACTGCCAAATGACACAGACAACGGCAATCGGCCCTGAAGACGGCAACATGATGCGTCGAAAAATTGTGAAAAATCCAGCACCGTCAATCATCGCAGCACGCACCAATTCGGTTGGGAATTGTTGGTAATAGTTGCGGAAATAGAGTGTCGAAAAACCGATCCCATAGACCAGATGCACAAAGACGAGCCCTGGAACGGTTCCTGCGACCCCCAACAACCCCAACATCCGCGCCATGGGGATCAGCACCATCTGAAAGGGGATGAAACAGCCAAACAGCAGCAAACCAAAGATGATGGTATCCCCACGGAACCGCCATTTGGTCAGAACATAACCATTTAATGCGCCCAAGATGGTGGAAATCGCAACGGCCGGGACGACCATAACAATTGAATTCCAGAAAAAGGGTCGCAACCCTGTTGCTTCAACCCCAATTTGGGCAGTTGACCACGCGCTTTTCCAAGGTGCCGCTGTCCACACCTCGGGCAAAGACATCATGCCACCAGATTGAATTTCACTTAATGGCTTCAATGAGTTAACAACCATCACGTAAAGCGGCAATAAGTAGTACAGACAAAAAATCGCCAGCAAAGTGTAAATAACAAATCGGGATCCAGATCCGGTACGCACAACAGTATCCGTCGCAGTGCTCGACATCAGCTTTTCTCCCGAAGTTCGGAATAGATGTAGGGCACCATGATTGCGGCGATCGCCATCAACATAATCGTTGCCGATGCGGCACCAATCCCCATTTGATTGCGGGTAAAGGTATAGGAATACATAAAGGTGGCAGGCAGTTCAGTGGATGTACCGGGGCCGCCACCCGTCAGGGCAATGACAAGATCGTAGGATTTGATGGCCATATGCGCCAATACAACAAAGGCGGACATAAAAGCTGGGCGCAATTGTGGGATGACGATCCGCCGATACAATGCAAAATTCGAAGCTCCATCAATTTGAGCCGCCTTCAATACTTCATTGTCGATGCCGCGCAGCCCGGCCAGAAACATGGCCATGACAAATCCGCTGGTCTGCCAGACTGCTGCAATCACGATCGTATAGATCGCCATGTCGCTGTCTTTGATCCAAGTAAAGGTAAAACTCTCCCAGCCCCAACTTTGAACGACGGCTTGCAAGCCAATACCGGGATCGAGGAACCATTTCCAGGCTGTACCCGTGACAATGAAGCTCAACGCCATTGGGTAGAGGTACACCGTGCGAATAAAACCTTCGGCGCGGATTTTCTGATCCAACAAGATCGCCAGCAGCAACCCGAGCGCGCAGCACACCGCGATGTAGAGGGCCCCAAAAATCAGCAAATTCGTGACCGCAGTATCCCATGCACGGATGCGGAACAGTTTGGAGTAATTGTCCCAGCCCACCAAGTTGAAAGAGGGCAAAATACGACTGTCTGTGAACGACAGGTAGACGGTAAAAATGATAAAGCCGTAGACGAAGACCAGTACCATCGCGAGGCTTGGACTTAGGACGAGTTTTGGCAACGCATCGCGCACCCAATCGTGGTCGCCGCGACGGCCCCGAGAAACCTGTGACATGGCACGTCTCCTATCGGAAAGGATGAGAAAGCGCCGCAACGCTTTCTCGATGATCCAAACGATTACTTGGCGATATCAACCGCTGTCACCAACTCTTCGACCGCCGTCGCCGAGTCATATTCGCCATTAAAATGTGCGGTAATCACATCATACATCGCGTTTTTTACAGCTGCTGGGTTCGTGTGACCATGTGCCATGGAGCCAAAAAGATTGCCGCTTGCATCCGCCGCCTTGAAATCCTCATAGGCGCGTTGACCACAAGCATCCAATTCACTGGCGTCCAAATCGGTGCGTGCAGGCACGGAACCTTTGACCTTGTTAAAGGCAATCTGGAACCCCGGTGACATGATCGCAGTTGCAAGTGCCGCCTGCTCTGGCGAGACAGCATCCCCCTGTGCGAACATCGCAAATTGATCAGAGTTAAACGTTACCTGATCCTGACTGCCGGGAAAGCGGAAACATAAGAAATCTTCACCAGGGACTTTGCCTGCGTTCAGAAATTCCCCTTTGGCCCAATCGCCCATAAGTTGGAATGCGGCCTCTTTGTTGATAACCATGGCCGTTGCAAGGTTCCAGTCACGTCCAGAAAAGTTATCATCGACAAACCCCCGTAAGGTGCCCATGCGATCAAAAACCTCTTTCATTGTATCGGAGCCAAGCGTTTCTTCGTCCAAATCAACAAATGCTGCCTGATAAAACTCTGGGCCTCCGACGGACATGGCGACACCATCAAAGAAGGTCGCTTCCTGCCAAGCCTGTCCACCATGGGCAAGGCCGACGTAGCCAGCATCCTTGGCGGCCTGCAACGCTGCGACAAAATCATCCCAGGATTGTGGTTCAGCGAGCCCTAGCTCGTCCATGATTTCCTTGTTCGCCCAAACCCAATTGGTCGAGTGCACGTTTACCGGTGCAGAAACCCAGGCACCATCGTTGGTCGAAAATTTTTGCAACGCAGCCGGAACAACCTCGTTCCAGTTGTCGCCCTCAGCGATGGCATTCAGATCCGCCAGCGCGCCTTCCTTAGCCCAGTCCGTGATATCAAAACCTAGCATCTGAACGGCAGTTGGTGGATTGCCCGACGTCACACGTGCGCGCAGGACTGTCATCGCCTGCGTGCCACCTCCCCCCGCAACCGGCATATCCTGCCATCCGATACTTTGCCCCGCCAGATCATCCTTGAGCACGTTCAACGCCGCGGCCTCCCCGCCCGACGTCCACCAATGCAGAACTTCTACATCATCCGCATGTGCCATACCTGCTGTTGCTGCAAGTACTAAGGCAGCGGCAGCTTTCCTTCCAAAATAACCACGCATTTAGGTCTCCTCCCATAGATTGCGTTAGTATCCTGACGAACCTTTTAGCTCGGTCAGGCCGTATTTACCCAAGGGGTCCGGGTGCGTCCGATGCGCATAACCATTGATTTCACCTCGAGAAATTCTTCAAACCCGTATCGCCCGATCTCCCGCCCCTGCCCTGATTGCTTCATTCCCCCAAAGCTCAATTCCGGGTAGCCATCCATCCAAGTGTTGGTCCAAACGGTTCCCGCTTCCACGCGGCGGCAAAAATCCAGGCAAATATGCGTGCTCTCACTCCAGACCCCTGCAGAAAGCCCGTAAATTGTGTCATTGGCAAGTGCGATTGCTTGATCAAAGGTTTTGAACGTTTGCACGGTCAGGACGGGACCAAACACCTCTTCGCGTGCAATTGCCATGTCTGACGTCACGCCACGCAAGATTGTTGGCTGGTAGAACTGATCGGACAACCCTTCTATGTTTAACACGTCCCCCCCAAGACAAACTTCGGCCCCCTCGATCATGGCCGCCTTCACAAAATTGTCGATTTTGGTTTTATGCTCTTCCGTCACGATTGCGCCAACTTGCGTGTCTGGATGTAGCGGATTTCCAAAAACCACTTTGCGCGACAGCGCGACGACCTTACTAACAAAATCATCGGCAATATCTTCATGCACAAGGATCCGGCTGGAAGAATTACAGCATTGCCCAGCGTTGAAATAGACGCCAAAAACAACAGCATCAGAGGCGCTTGCCAAATCCGCATCCGGGAAAATGACCTGGGGGTTTTTACCGCCAAGCTCCAACGCCACCTTTTTTAATGTATCTCCAGAAGATTTCGTGATCGTTTTTCCAACAGCCGTTGAGCCGGTGAAGGATACCATGTCGATATCTTCATGTGTGCTCATGAGACTGCCGACAGGGTCACCATATCCTAATACGATGTTACAGACACCGGCAGGCAGTCCAGCTTGCATCAGCAAATCGCCCAACATCGCTGTGGTTGATGGTGTAAATTCAGATGGTTTAACCACGCATGTGCACCCCGCGGCCAATGCGAAGGGAAGTTTTTGGCTCAGTATCCAAAACGGGAAATTCCACGGCGTGATGATCGAAACAACGCCGATCGGTTCTTTGACAACGACGCCCAGAATGTCATCACCAAGCGCATTATGACTATCGCCGTGCGCCGTCCGCGCGAGCATGGCAGCATAGCGCCACAAATCCGCAGCACCGCCGCATTCGTTTCGCGACTGACTTATCGGTTTACCGGTCTCCAGTGTTTCGATCAGGGCTAAACGCTCTTGGTTATGCTCGATCAAATCTGCCACATTGTTTAGCACGACAGCACGCGCTTTGCCGCTCAGACCCCGCCATCGCCGATCATCAAACGCAACCCGTGCTGCTTTTATGGCTGCTCGAGTTTCTATACCTGATCCAAGGGCTGCCTGACTGGCGACAGTGCCATGAGACGGCGAGATGCGGTTCGATGTTTGACCATCTTCGCTGTCAAGAAACACGCCGTTGATGAAATGCCTGGCCTGGTAAGGGACTGCAGGTGTGTCGACGCCCTGTGACACTCGAATATTTAAATCCTGCATATCTACTTTCCTGAGAAGTAAGGTGTGCGTTTTTCGCGAAAGGCACCCACTCCTTCGGCTCTATCCTCAGATGCTGCAATCGCCGCACTGCCAAGCGCTTCGATCATTGCGGCCCTGTCTTCGCCCTGGGTTGCATGGATCATCGATTTGGAAATTTCGACCGCGCGCGGTGACAGCGTGAACGCACGACCGACCAGTTCCAGTGCCACAGAATACGGATCCTCATCCACGGCAGCCACAAAACCACAGGCCAGCGCGCGGTCCGCTTTTAAGCGATGGCCGAACAATGCCATTTCCTTGAGAATTGGTTCCGGCAACAATCGGGCCAATCGTTGCGTGCCGCTCCAGCCCGGGACAATACCAACGCTTGCTTCGGGCAAAGCTAAAGACGCTTTTGGCGCCATTACGCGGATATCGCAGGCTGCGGCCAACTCTAGACCTCCCCCAAAGGCATGCCCTTGCAAAACAGCGACCGTCGGCTTTGACAGCCGCGCCAGCCGGTCGAATACCCGATGCCCTTCTCGAACCCAGTGACGGGCGAATTCTGCCGGGCTCAGATCCCCCCAAGCATTGATATCCGCACCGGCGCAAAATGCCCGATCCCCGCTGGCTGTGAGCATCACAACAGCAATTGAAGCATCACGTTCGATGTCGACTAAATGTGTTGCGAGCTGATCCAACATGTCGACGGTAAAGGCATTCAGCTTTGCCGGGTTATCCAACTGCAGCTCTGCTATCTTTCCTTGGCGTGACAGATTGATTGAACTCATGTGCTCCACCCCATAGGCGCATCGGCACACAGCGAAAGCGGCAGAGTGATTGCGTCTTTTGCGACGGTGACCCGTCCTGCGGAGGCAGCGATGATGTCGCGCTCTGGATCAATACCCGGCATAATTTCCGTTGCGACAAGCCCAGCATCTGACAAGCGCATCACGCAACGTTCCGTAATGTATAAGACGTCCTGCCCAAGTGCGCGCGCGCGTTGACCCGAAAACGTCACATGTTCTACCGCGTCCACCATTTTGGTGAATTTGCCTGGCGCTGTGACATTGATACCCGCTGCTGTCACATCGATTTGCGCACCGGCTTCGAACCAGCCTGAAAAGACGATTTTTTTTGCACCAGACGTGATATCGACGAAACCACCGCACCCGGCAGTCAGATAGGGCTTTTTGCCCAATTTGGAGACATTTACATTGCCTTCTATGTCGACCTCTAAGAAGGACAAGAACGTGACATCAAAACCTCCTCCTTGAAAGTAAATGAATTGTTGTGGCGAGGGCACGAAGGCATCAGCATTTGAAGCACAACCAAAAGCAAACCCCGTCAATGGCACGCCGCCAACCGCGCCTTGTTCCACCGCCCATGTCACTGCTTCAGGATGGCCTTCCTCCAAAAGAATCCGCGGCACCATAGCACTAATGCCGAACCCTAAATTCGCAGTCATGCCCGGTTCAAGCTCGAACGCCGCGCGGCGCGCGATGATCTTCTCGACACTTTGGTCCATCCGTGAAAAGCTATCCCAAGGGCGCATGACCTGTCCAGAAATCGCCGGATCATACAGGGTTTCGCAGGTTTGTTTCTGTTCTGGATCGAGGACGATTAAATCCACCAGATGCCCCGGCACGCGCACGTCGTGCGGGCGCAACGACCCACGTTTTGTAACACGGCTGACTTGGGCAATCACCAATCCACCATGGTTGCGCACGCAAATCGCCTGTTCTAACCCGCCAAGATATGCACCTTCGTGCTCAAATGTCAGATTTCCATGTTCATCAGCAGTTGTGGCGCGCAAAATTGCGACAGTAGGCACAATGTTTGGGAAATGGAGCCATGTCTCATTGGCAAATTCGACGCGTTTTACGATGGGTTTTTCCGCACCCTTAGCGTTCATTGCACAGCCTTCCCGCATGGGATCGACAAAAGTCTCCAGACCCACTTTAGTGAGCACACCGGGCCGATTGGCTGCAGCTTCGCGCGTCATATCAAACAGAATGCCAGACGGGACATTGTAGGCGGCAATACGATTCTCAACCACCATCTTCCAAATTTCGGGCATAGGTTCAGAAGACGGCCCGGACGGATAAGAACCACCTAAAATACAGGTTAACAGCCCGTCCTTTGCAATATGATCAACGCCTTTTACGCCATACATGTCACCGGCTGCGATTGGATGAATTGATGTAACGTTTTTTGGATGTCCTTCTTGATCGAACCGTTCTCCAATTGCCTTCAACACCAAGTCAGGACACCCCAGCGCGGATGAGGAAGACACTGTTAGGACCACGCCATCGGGAATCTGACCAACGGCCTGCGCGGCACTAACGACTTTACCCACGGGACCACCCCGAATGATCTTTTTGACTTTGCGCGGCAGGGCTAGGTTTTGCGCTCTGCAAACACCCAAGAATTTCTAACCATCTGTACATCCGCATCTCCCCACCCAAGGCTTGTCGCGAAACCATACTCCGCATGACCCTTCCCAAGTCTCCATGTTTAGGGCTGATATTTTTGCTTACAGAAGTATCAGACATAAAATGGAACGTTCCATCATGCTATTGGAACGTTCCATTTTATGTCAACAAATAACTTTCCCCAGGTGGCCCGCTTCATTCCGAAAGCACACGCCCCCAAACACGACAGCTGCGCGAGACAACCCTCTGCTGACCATCAGAGGGCTCTCCAAATGGTTTAGCTAATTGAGCGACACCTAGAGACAAGAACGACGGTTAACCGCGATCGCAGGGCAGCCCATCCACGATGGCGATTTGCGCGTTGCAGGCATCATCCCGATGTAGTTTTGCCGTTTGGTATTCGACTGAATTGTAACAGGCTAAAGCTTGCTCCTTACTAGCAAACTCGATGACGATGTGACGTTCAAACGGCCGTCCTTCCAGCGTTTCGCAAACCCCTCCCTGAACCAAAAAGCGCGCGCCGTATTTAGCGAATGCAGCAGGGGCACTTTCTCTGTACCCCTTGTATCGCGTCCCATCAGTAACCGTCACAAAGGCAATCCAATACGCCTTAGGCATTTTCAACATCCCCCTGCTCGGGCTCCAGAAAACGTTGAGCGATGACCGACGCGTCGAAAATATGCGCCTCGACCGCCTGCCGCGCCGCAATGGGGTCGCCGCTGAGGATCGCGTCATGAATTGCTGTCATATGGCTGATCCCTGATCTTTGCCGGTCACGCGCGGCAATCGTCATGGCACGCAAACGACTAATCCTACCATTCAACCGCTGCACAATTTCCCAAGCGATGGAATGACCTGCTTCAATGAAAATAAGTTCATAGAACGCCGAGGTTGCTCGAAGAAGCTTCCCCCATTCAGTATCGTTCATCAACCCCGTCATACGGCCAAGCGCCGGCGTTAGCTTGTCTTTAAAATCTTGCCCCTGGGTCTCCGCACATGCCGCGGCAGCGGCCCCTTCCAACTGTCGACGCACATCATAAATTTGTTTTGCTTGGTCCCAATTCAACCGAGCGACAATCGGTCCACGGTTCGGAATGATCTCGACCAATCCCTCCGCTTCCAGATACCGAATTGTTTCACGAATGACCGTCCGACTAACCCCGAGTTGGTCGCACAGTGGCCGCTCCACGAGGCGCTCTCCAGGGCTAAAATGGCCATCAATGATCGCTTCGCGCATCCGGCCCTGAACGATGTCTCGCAGGGTCTGCGGTGTTTTTTCGATTTTCAGCAAAGTCGTATGTGATGTTTCCATGCTCATTTTCCTATCAGGATTCACGCACTACAACAAGAATTATTGACATACCGTACTATGGTATACCATAAGATTAAGCGACTCGATCATCCAAGGAAAACCGCATGCCTGCTGAAATTCGCAAAACACTTTTGCACGTCGAAGACACCTTGACCGAAGGTGGCAAAGCCGCACAAACCCCGTTGAAACTGATTGCGGCCATGGCAGTCATTCGCAATCCGTGGGCGGACATGGGGTTTGTTGAAGACCTGTCACCGGCAATTAGGGATTGTGCGTCCGGCCTCGGCGCGCTGCTGACAAAAATGGTTTTGGAGGCGGCCGGTGGTGGCGACAAAGTCGAAGGATACGGCAAATCGGCCATCGTTGGCCTGAATGGCGAAGTGGAACACGCATCAGCGTTAATCCACACCTTGCATTTCGGCAATCATTACAGAAACGCTGTTGGCGCAAAATCTTACCTCTCCTTTTGCAACACACGCGGGCCTGCGAATGCGCCCTTGATGATCCCATTGATGGACAAGAACGATGGCGGGAAACGTTCTCATTACCTGACCATTCAAACTGCGGTTGCGGATGCCCCGGCAGCGGATGAAATTGTTATCGCATTGGGGGCATCGATCGGCGGACGCCCGCATCACCGTATCGGTGACAGGTATCAGGATCTAAAGGAGCTGGGTCATGACGTTGACAACCCTGCGTCTGTCTAGCGCGGGTCAAACCGTTGCCTATCGCGACGTTGGGCAAGGCGCACCTTTACTGCTGATCCACGGTGTTGGCATGCAATCTGCAGCCTGGGGGCCGCAATTAACTGCTCTGGGCGAAACCCATCGGGTGATCGCTGTTGACATGCCCGGACATGGGGGCAGCGCGCGCCTGCCGACCGATGGTCGATTACCTGATTATGTCGCATGGCTCCATGATTTTACCAAAACCCTCGGTATTGGACCCTTTTCCATTGCAGGTCACTCCATGGGAGCCTTGATTGCCGGAGGCTATGCCATCGAGCATCCTGATCAAACGGAAAGAGTGGCGCTGTTGAGTGGGGTCTATCGCCGCAATGCCCAAGCACGCGCCGCCGTCATTGCCCGCGCCGCCGAAATTTCAGCAGGCAAAATTGATCTTCAGACCCCAATTGATCGCTGGTTCGAAGACGGGCCACGTCATGCCATTGCCAAACAACAAGTCGCACAGTGGCTCAGCAAAGTTGAACCCAGCGGCTATGCGACAGCCTACTCAGCATTTGCCAAGGGCGACACGGTCTATGCAGATCGGTTCGCGGAAATTTCCTGTCCCTTCCTGGCGATTACCGGGGATGGGGATTTGAATTCAACGCCTGATATGTCCCAGAAAATGGCGTCGGTAGTTCAAAACGGGCACGCCGTAACCATCAACGGTCACCGTCATATGGTAAATTTAACCGCACCGAGCATCGTGACCGCGCATCTTGCCGCTTGGCTCAACGACACAGCCGCACAAAAGGTGGCACCATGATGCCGCGCGATCCGCGCGCGCTGCGCAACGCCTTTGGCACCTTTATGACCGGCGTCACAGTTGTAACCGCGCATCACACGGACGGCACACCGCTCGGCTTTACGGCAAATTCCTTCACCTCGGTTTCCCTTGAGCCACCTATGGTTTTGGTTTGTTTGGCTAATACATCGCGAAACTACGAAACCCTAGTGAAAGCGGATGGGTTTGCGGTCAACATCCTGTCTGAAACGCAAATTGATATATCGAACACCTTTGCACGCCCTGCTAGCGACCGATTTGCCTCCATCAATTGGCAAAAAGGCCCATTCGGCTCCCCTTTGATTGAGGGGGTATCGGCGTGGTTTGATTGCAGTATGCACAAAACCATAGACGCCGGGGATCATGTGATTTTGATCGGAGAAGTCAAAGCCTTTGACAGCACAATGAACGCGGGCCTCGGTTATGCGCGCGGCGCGTATTTCACACCGTCAACAATGGCGGCTGGATTGACACACAACACCAAATTGATTGTCTCCGCTTTAATGGAACGCAATGGAGAAGTGCTCCTCTTAGACGATGGGTTGGGCGGTCTGGCTTTGCCCGAAGCACCCGCGGCACAGGACGGTGCCACTGCCACGGTAAAAAACCTGATCGCACAAACTGGCCTGACGGCAGCCCCCGGGTTTGTATATTCAGTGTATGAAGACGCAGACCGACACCACCAACATATTTCTTTTTTATGTCATTCGGGTGAGGGCATGCCGACCAAAGGGCGCTTTACTCCCTTAACCTTCGCAGCACTGGAGAACGTCTCTGACCTCGCGATGCGAAGCATGCTGGAACGCTTTGAACAAGAGTCTACCATCGGCGATTTCGGCATCTACTACGGCAGCCAAAACAGCGGCCAAGTCCGCAAAATCACATAAAGGGGATCACACATGCGCTTTTCGCTCTTTGTTCATATGGAACGCACCGCCCCCGAACAGGACCAGCGGGAACTCTACGACAACTTTATCGCATTGGCCAAAATTGCCGATGAAGGGGGCATGCACGCTGTCTGGACAGGCGAACATCACGGCATGGATTTCACCATCGCACCGAACCCGTTTTTGAACCTTGTTGATCTTGCCCGGCAAACCAAAAACGTGCGGTTAGGGACTGGCACGATCATCGCTCCTTTCTGGCACCCGATCCGTTTAGCGGGAGAAGCGGCGATGACAGATATGATTGTCGATGGACGTCTGGAACTGGGGATCGCCCGTGGCGCTTACAATTATGAATACGAACGCATGAGACCGGGGATGGATGCTTGGGATGCAGGGATGCGGATGCGCGAGATCATTCCAGCTTTGCAGAAGTTATGGCGGGGTGATTATGCCCAAAACGGACAATATCATTCGTTTCCTGCGACAACATCTTCGCCCAAACCCATGCAAAAAGACGGGCCGCCAATCTGGGTTGCAGCCCGTGATCCCAACAGTCATGAATTTGCCGTTTCCAATGGGTGTCATGTGCAGGTCACACCGCTCTGGCAAGGCGATGCAGAAATCACGAAATTGATGGAAACCTTCGATGCGGCCTGTGCGAAATTTTCAAATATTCCGCGGCCCGAAATAATGCTCTTGAACCATACTTACATCGCCGAAGATGCCAAGGACGCACAGATCGCTGCGGAAGAAATCAATAGGTTCTATTGCTACTTTGGCGCTTGGTTTAAAAATGAGCGCCCGGTATCTCAAGGGCTCATCAAGCCGTTGTCGGAGGATGAAATTGCATCCCACCCTTTCTATTCCGCCGAAACAATGTTGCGAGATAACGTAATTGCCACCCCGAATGACGCGATCAAACGTCTTAAAGTGTACGAAGATCTAGGATATGATGAATACTCGTTCTGGATAGACAGTGGTATGAGCTTTGAACGCAAAAAAGCATCCTTGAAACGTTTCATCAAGGACGTGATGCCAGCCTTTACCTGAGGGAAAAACATGCAGCATTTTCAACAATACATTGGCGGCAAATTTTCAGATGGCTCCGCTCAATTTGAAAGCCTCGATCCCGCGACAGGAACACCATGGGCCTATATGCCCGAAGCGCGCATCGCAGATGTGAATGCAGCTGTTGACGCAGCCCAAGAGGCGTTTTTCGCCCCTGAATGGGCTGATATGACAGCCTCAGCACGCGGGCGACTGTTGCTAAAACTTGCAGACCTTATCACTGAACACGCTCAGACACTCGCAGAAATAGAAACCCGCGATACTGGGAAAATCATCCGCGAAACCTCTGCCCAAATTGCCTATGTCGCAGAATATTATCGTTATTACGCGGGTCTCGCTGACAAAATCGAAGGGGCGCATCTGCCGATCGACAAACCTGACATGGAGGTCTGGTTAAGACGTGAACCATTGGGCGTCGTTGCTGCCGTTGTTCCGTGGAATTCACAACTGTTTTTGTCGGCGGTCAAAATCGGCCCCGCTCTTGCTGCCGGGTGCACGGTTGTTTTGAAAGCATCAGAAGACGCCCCGGCCCCAATGTTGGAATTCGCCAAAATTTTTGACAAGGCGGGTTTTCCGCCCGGCGTGTTGAATATCATCACCGGCTTTGGATCTGAATGCGGTGCGGTTCTGACAAGCCATCCTAAAATTGACCATATCGCTTTTACCGGAGGGCCCGAAACCGCGCGCCATGTTGTCCGCAATTCTGCGGAAAATCTTGCGTCAATCTCGCTCGAACTGGGTGGGAAATCTCCGTTTATCGTATTTGAGGACGCCGATCTCGACAGCGCTGTAAACGCGCAAATTTCCGGTATCTTTGCCGCAACGGGACAAAGTTGTGTCGCGGGCTCTCGCTTGTTGATCTCCAACGATATCAAAGATGCGTTTCTTGCCCGCCTCATTGAAAAAACTCGAGCAATCGTGATTGATGCCCCTGGCATTCAAACGACAGAAGTCGGCCCGCTCTGCACGCAGGCCCAACTGGCAACAGCGACTGATTTAATTGAGCACTCCTGCGCCGTTGGCGCTAAGATTCTCATTGGCGGCAAACCGCTGGAACGCGCCGGTAATTATTTTCCCCCAACTATTCTAGATTGCACGGATGCGCAGAACGCGCCTTGTCTGACAAACGAATTCTTTGGCCCGGTTCTGTCAGTAATCGGTTTTGACACCGAGGCCGAGGCTCTGGAACTGGCCAACAGCACAACTTTCGGACTTGCCTCAGGTGTCTTCACAAAGGATTTGACCCGCGCACATCGGATGATCCGTGGCATTCGCGCTGGCATTGTCTGGGTAAACACCTACCGAGCCGTAAGCCCAATTGCGCCCTTCGGCGGTCACGGCCTCTCCGGCCACGGACGCGAGGGTGGATTGCAGGCTGCGCTAGACTACACAAAGGTAAAAACCGTTTGGTTGCGTATTAGCGATGAGCCCATCCCCGACCCGTTTGTGATGCGTTAGGTTAGCTCTGCTGCCCCGATATTAAAGCGGCTTTTACCCAAAAGGTTTCACCCCAATCAGGTAAAACGCTCTCGTGCTCCAACAACGGGTTACTACCGCCACGCTAACGTATGAGGTGACTTTCCCAATCAAATTCTTATTTTCGACGCCGTGATTGTCATATTTCTGCACATTTTTTGAGCAACAATCTGAGGAACGGCTCCTGATTATGTGAATACCAGTTTAAAGATAGTAACATTTTCGTGATAATTTAGTTACTTTTTTACAATACCTTACATTATTAAATTTTTCATTTTTTACCTTCCAGAACGACGAAACATGAACCACTCATGCAAAATTCAACCGGCAAAAGAAAATTACCTTTACATCCTTAAGGGCAGTTAGTTTCTTATTAACTCAGGTTAACAAAAGATTAATTTAAGCGCTAAAGGGAGAAAACTGATGCTGAGCATTACAGGTGGTGAGATTATTGAAGGCACCAGCAATTTTGACAATCTGATTGTCTATACGGCGATGTTGTCCGAGCCGTCTTTGACGCCGGTGACTTTTGTGTATCGCGCCAGTTCCGGCACAGCGAATGAAGAC